>NZ_JBWVZL010000001.1:0-1364958 GCF_056676035.1 Piscinibacter sp. PDB5-1
CAGCGGTCAGTTCGACCTTGCTGGCGAAGGTGGCCTGGGGCAGGTTGGCCAAGGCCGCGAGCATCTGGCCGGTCTGGTTGCAGTCGTCGTCGATGGCCTGTTTGCCGAGGATGATGAGCGACGGGCCTTCTTTATCGACCAGGGCCTTGAGCAGCTTGGCCACGGCCAGGGGCTGCAGTTCGTCGGTGCATTCGATGAGGATGCCGCGGTCGGCGCCGATGGCCATCGCGGTGCGCAGGGTCTCCTGGCACTGCGTGGGGCCGGCCGAGACAGCGATCACTTCGGTCACCAGGCCCTTCTCTTTGAGGCGAACCGCCTCTTCGACGGCAATCTCGTCGAAGGGGTTCATGCTCATCTTCACGTTCGCAATGTCCACGCCCGAGCCGTCGCTCTTCACACGAACCTTGACGTTGTAGTCCACCACGCGTTTGACGGGTACGAGAACTTTCATGCGGAATCTCCTGGAGTCGGTCTGCGCGACTGCTGGGTTTGGATGCGGGGGCGTGTCCGGCGGGCCGGCGACACGGGGCGAAATAAAACGAACGATCGTTCGCTTTTCGGCGGCGATTGTAGAACGATCGTTTCGCGGCGCAAGGGTTTCGAGCAGCCCCGAGCGCCAAAAAGGCCACTGCTAGACTGCCGCCGCCATGACCGACGGGCACGCCGCACTCCCATCCATCCCTGCGCCGCAACGCGTCCCCGTGGTGGGCGTGTTCGACTCCGGCGTGGGAGGGCTCTCGGTGCTGAAGGCCCTGCACAGCGCCCTGCCCGGCTCCGAATTGCTGTACGTCGCCGACTCGGCGCACGCGCCCTACGGCGAACGCAGCGATGACTACGTGGCCGGTCGCACCCTGCGGATCGCGGAATATTTGTTGAACGAGGGCGCGCAGATGCTGGTCGTCGCCTGCAACACCGCCACGGCGGTGGCGGTGGCCGCGGTGCGCGCCCGGTGGCCCGAGGTGCCGGTGGTCGGCGTCGAACCGGGTGTGAAGCCGGCGGTCAAGGCCTCGCGCAACCACCGCGTGGGCGTCATGGCCACGCCGATGACCTTGCGCAGCGACAAGTTCAAGCACTTGCTCGAAGCCCATTCGGCCGACACCACCGTGCTGCCACAGCCCTGCGCTGGCCTGGCGGGCGTGATCGAGCGTGGCGCCCTGGACGACCCGGAACTGCTGTCGCTGATTCGCACATATTGCCAGCCGCTGAAAGACGCCGGCGTGGACACCGTGGTGCTTGGCTGCACGCACTACCCCTTCGTGCGCGAGCTGATCCAGCAGGCGCTGGGGCCGGAGGTGCTGTTGATCGACACCGCCGATGCGGTGGCGCGCCAGGCTGCGCGCCTGTTCGCGGGCTCACCCTCGGCCGAGGCGCCGCGGGTGCGGCTGGTCACGACGGGTGACGAAGATTCTTTGCGGCGACTCGCCGCACGCTGGCTGCCCTTCGCCTGCGAGGTGGAAGCCCGTCCCGGGCTTTGAGCCACCCCGCCCCGGGTCGCCGATCGCTCAGACCGGGCGACGGCGCATCACGAAGCCGATGAACAGCAGGCCCGCGAACAGCATCGCGTAGGTCTCGGGCTCGGGCACGGGTGCCGCCACCAGGTGAACGGCGTCGATGCCACCGCCGTAGCTGTCGTTCGTGCCCACGCCGCGGAAGCTCAGCAGGTCACTGCCTGTGCCCCGGACGGTGTAGCTGTAGCGCGTCCAGAGGTTGGACGACAGGCCCAGGCCGCTGGCCGTGATGGGCGCCGGGTTGAGCAGGGAGCCGCCCCAGTAGACATTGATGGCGTTCGACTCGGCGGTCACACCGGCGCGGGGCGCGTAGAAGAACGAGAGGATGTAGTCGAGCCCGCTGGTGGTCGCCACGGTCTGCCCGATCCAGCTGTTGTTGTGCGAGTCGAGCTCGACGAAATTGCTGCCGTCGTAGGCCTGGCCGGCGACGTTGTCGCGGATCTCGAGCCCGGCGCCTTGCAGCGTGTTCCAGCCGTTGACGCTGGAGTAGACGTTCCATGTGCCGCTGGGCTGGTTCGTGTCTTCGAAGCTGCCATTGCGGACAAGGTTCTGGGCGTTTGCCCAGGCAGGAACGAGCAAAGCAAGCGCGAGAACAAGAGACTTCATGGCGACCCCGACCTGTGACGATTTGTATGAGGTAGGGTTGTACGAAGCCTGGGCCCCGGCAAGAACCCCGCGACTGCGGGACGCCCCCTTGTATGCATGTGACGCAGGTCACGGTCGGGGCATTTGTGTGCGATGCCCCCTCGGTGGACTCGTGTTTTCCCGGCCGCCAGCTCACGGGGTAGCGGCTGCGCAGCGGGTCGCGATACCTTGCGAACAAGCGGAATGCGAGAGGGGCTGGAGGAGACAACAGCAGCAAGAACGGCACGGTCGCCTTGCGACACGTCGCCATCGAAGAGAAGTGAACGGTGCCAGGCTCGACACGAGCACCGAATGCAGCTCGACTCGCCCGGTGCCTGGGCCGGCGCATCCAGGTCAGAGGGTTTGACCGGTGCCCGGCTCAGGCAAGCCGCCCGGCGCAGCAGACGTTGCCGCGCCCTGTTCAGGCCAGAGTGCACTGCCTGTGAAGATCACGATGCGCCAGGGCGGTGCCATGGCTCGGTTGGTGCCTGGGACGGGACTCGAACCCGTACGCTGCCTCTCAGCGAGCGGCGGAGTTTAAGTCCGCTGTGTCTACCGATTTCACCACCCAGGCCGCGCCTGGATTCTCAGGCTTCGACACCGCGGACCGAGGTCCGCGTTGGTGTTCGCATCACGCGAACGGTCAACGCACCCAACGCCGTGCGTTGATGAACATCTGCATCCACGGGCTTTGCGCGCTCTTGTCGAGCGAGGTCCAGCTCGTCTGGATGTTGCGGAAGACGCGCTCCGGGTGCGGCATCAGCACGGTGAAGCGGCCATCGGCGGTGGTCACCGAGGTCAGGCCGTCGGGGCTGCCGTTCGGGTTGGCCGGGTAAGCCTCGGTAGGCTGGCCCTTCGAATCAACGAAACGCATTGCCCGCTGAACCTGCTTGGCGTCGCCGCGCTGCGAGAAGTCGGCGAAACCTTCGCCGTGCGCCACCGCGATCGGCAGGCGGCTGCCGGCCATGCCGGTGAAGAAGACCGACGGGCTCTCCAGCACCTCGACCAGGCTCAGCCGCGCCTCGAACTGCTCGCTCTTGTTGCGCGTGAACTTCGGCCAAGCCTGCGCACCCGGGATGATCGGCGCCAGCGCCGCCATCATCTGGCAGCCATTGCACACGCCCAGGGCCAGCGTGTCCTGGCGTGCGAAGAAGGCCGCGAACTGCTCGGCGAGCTTCGGGTTGAACATCACCGAGCGCGCCCAGCCCTCGCCGGCGCCCAGCGTGTCGCCGTAGCTGAAGCCACCGCAGGCGACGAAGCCCTGGAACTGGTCGAGCCGCGCGCGGCCTGATTGCAGGTCGCTCATGTGCACGTCGAAGGTGTCGAAGCCGGCCTGCGCCATCGCGTAGCTCATCTCGACGTGGCTGTTGACGCCCTGCTCGCGCAGGATGGCCATCTTGGGCCGCGAGGTGTGAACGGCCGGCGCTTCGGGCGTGAACGTGAGGTGCACGTGCAGGCCGGTGTCGTCTTCGCGGCCCACGGCGTCGTGCTCGGCGTCGGCGCAGGCCGGGTTGTCGCGCAGGCGGGCGATGCGCCAGCTCACGTCGTCCCAGGCCTGGTGCAGGTCGCGCAGCGGGGCCGCCAACACGGTCTTGGTATCGCGCCAGACCTCGACCACGCCGCGCTCGTTGGTCTTGCCGATGAAGTGGCTGTGCTTGCTCAGGCCGTGCTGGCGCAGGGTCTGCATCACCTCGTTGCGCACGGCGGTGGGCACCTGGATGACGACGCCCAGCTCTTCGTTGAACAACGCCTTGAGCGTCAGCTCGTGGCGACGCGCGCTGACCTGCGTGGCCCAGTTCTTCGAGTCGCCGTACTCGGCGCGGCTGTCGCTGATGCCGTCGCCTTCGGTGACGAGCATGTCCACGTTGAGGCTCACGCCCAAGTGGCCGGCGAAAGCCATCTCGCAGACGCTGGCCCACAGGCCGCCGTCGCTGCGGTCGTGGTACGCGAGCAGCTTGCCCTCAGTGCGCAGCTGGTTGATCGCCGCGACCAGCGACTTGAGCTGCTGCGCGTCATCGACATCGGGCACTTCGTGGCCGAACTGGTTCAGCACCTGCGCGAGCATCGAGCCGCCCATGCGGTTCTTGCCGTTGCCGAGATCGATCAACACGAGCGTGGTGTCGCCGGCTTGCAGTTGTGGCGTGAGCGTCGGGCGCACATCGGCCAGCGTCACGAAGGCGCTGACGATCAGGCTGACCGGCGCGGTGACCTGCTTCGCCTCGCCCTGGTCGGACCAGCGCGTGCGCATCGAGAGGCTGTCTTTGCCGACGGGCACGCTGATGCCCAGCGCCGGGCACAGGTCCATGCCGACGGCCTTGACGGTGTCGTACAGCGCGGCGTCTTCACCGGGCTCGCCGCACGCGGCCATCCAGTTGCAGCTGAGCTTGACGCGCGGCAGCTCGATGGGCGCGGCCAGCAGGTTGGTGATGGCCTCACCGACCGCCATGCGGCCCGAGGCCGGCGCGTCGAGTGCGGCCAGCGGCGTGCGCTCGCCCATGCTCATGGCCTCGCCGCGGAAGCCGCTGTAGTCGGCCAGCGTCACGGCGCAGTCGGCGACCGGCACCTGCCAGGGGCCGACCATCTGGTCGCGGCTGTTCAAGCCGCCCACGGTGCGGTCGCCGATGGTGATGAGGAACCGCTTGCTGGCGACCGTCGGGTGGCGCAGCACGTCGAAGGCGACCTTGTCGAGCGACACGTCGTCGAGCTTCAGCGGCTCGAACGCACGGGCCACGCGCTTCACGTCGCGGTGCATCTTGGGCGGCTTGCCGAGCAGCACGTCCATCGGCATGTCGATGGCGCGCTCGCCTGCCCCGCCGTCTTCGAGCACGAGGTGCTTGTCGCCCGCCGCTTGGCCGATCACGGCGAAGGGGCAGCGCTCGCGCGTGCACATCGCTTCGAAGATCGGCAGCGTGTCGGGCGAGATCGCCAGCACATACCGCTCCTGGCTTTCGTTGCACCAGATTTCTTTCGGCGCCAGGCCGCTTTCTTCGAGCGGCACCTTCGACAGGTCGAAGCGGGCGCCCTGCCCCGCGCCATCGACCAGCTCGGGGAAGGCGTTCGAAATGCCGCCCGCGCCCACGTCGTGAATCGCCAGGATCGGGTTCGATTCACCCAGCGACCAGCAGTGGTTGATGACCTCTTGCGCGCGGCGCTGGATTTCGGGGTTGCCGCGCTGCACCGAGTCGAAGTCGAGCTCGGCCGCGTTCGCGCCGGCGGCCATCGACGAGGCCGCGCTGCCGCCCATGCCGATGCGCATGCCGGGGCCACCCAGCTGGATGAGCAGCGTGCCGGCCGGGAACTGCACCTTCTGCGTCTGGCTGTCGCTGATCGTGCCCAGGCCGCCCGCGATCATGATGGGCTTGTGGTACCCGCGGACCACCTCGCCGACCTGCTGCTCGTAGACGCGGAAGTAGCCGCCCAGGTTGGACCGCCCGAACTCGTTGTTGAAGGCCGCGCCGCCCAGCGGGCCCTCGACCATGATCTGCAAGGGGCTCGCGATGTGCTCGGGCTTGCCGATGGGCGATTGCTCCCACGGCTCATTGGTGCCGGGCAGGTGCAGGTTCGACACGCTGAAGCCCGTCAGGCCCGACTTCGGCTTCGAGCCCCGGCCGGTGGCGCCTTCGTCGCGGATCTCACCGCCCGCGCCGGTCGAGGCACCCGGGAACGGCGAGATCGCCGTCGGGTGGTTGTGCGTCTCGACCTTCATCAGCACATGCACCGTCTCGCGCTTCGCGCCGTATTGCGGCGCGTTGGTGTAGCCCTGCGGCAGCCAGCGCTCCGTCTCACCGCCTTCCATCACCGAGGCGTTGTCGCTGTAGGCGATCACGGTATGCTGTGGCGCGAGCTGGTGCGTGTTGCGGATCATCCCGAACATCGACTTCTCTTGCGCCACGCCGTCGATGGTGAACTGCGCGTTGAAGATCTTGTGCCGGCAGTGCTCGCTGTTGGCCTGGGCGAACATCATCAGCTCGACGTCGGTCGGGTTGCGCTTCAGGCCCGTGAAGGCGTTGACCAGGTAATCGATCTCGTCGTCGCTGAGGGCCAGACCGAAGGTCTTGTTGGCGGATTCGAGTGCGGCGCGGCCGTGGCCCAGCACGTCTACGTGTTCCATCGCCTTGGCGGGCTGCTCGTCGAACAGGTGCGCGGCCTCGTCGCGGGCCAGCAGCACGCTTTCGGTCATGCGGTCGTGCAGCAGCGCGGCGGCGGCCTGCAGCTCGGCGGCGTCGAGTGGCTTCGCACCACCGGTCAGGCCGCCCAGCAGGCCGCTCTTGAGCACGAGGCGGAATTCGGTGACGCGCTCGACGCGCTTGATCGCCAGGCCGCAGTTGTGGGCGATGTCGGTCGCCTTCGAGGCCCAGGGCGACACGGTGCCCAGGCGCGGCGCCACGACGATCAGCGCGCCCTCGGCGGCCGGGCCGCTGTACGGGTCGCCATAGCGCAGCAGCGCTTCGAGGGTGTTTTTCGCGCCCTCGGCCAGCGGGGTTTCGCTCCACACCCAGTGCACGTGGCGTGCGTGCACGCCAGTGATGCGCGGGCTGACCGCCTGGAGTTTCGGCAGCAGGGCTTGCGCACGGAAGGCCGACAAGGCGTTGCCGCCCTCGAAATGCAGCAGATGCTTGGGAGTGGAAGTCACGCTGAAAAAGCCCAGGGGGCCGGTCGGTGGGAGTCGGGGACACCGGGGCGGGGGCAGCCCGGCGGAAACCAGCAATTTTAGAGGTCGAGTGAGAGAATCCCGCCTTTGCCGCGCCGCCCGTGACGGGACAGCCGCCGCGCCCTCGATAATTCCGCCCCATGACGATCACGATCAAAACCGCCGAAGACGTTGCAGGCATGCGCGTCGCCGGCCGCCTGGCCTCTGAAGTGCTGGACATGCTGACCCCCCACGTGAAGGCGGGCATCAGCACCGAGCAACTCGACAAACTGGCCCACGACCACATCGTGAACGTGCAGCAGGCCATCCCCGCGCCGCTGCACTACCAGCCGGCCGGCTACACGCCCTACCCCAAGTCGATCTGCACCTCGATCAACCATCAGGTGTGCCACGGCATCCCGAACGACCGGCCGCTGAAAAACGGCGACATCGTCAACATCGACGTCACCGTCATCAAGGACGGCTGGCACGGTGACACGAGCCGCATGTTCGTGGTCGGCGAAGGCTCGATCGCCGCGCGGCGCCTGTGCAGCTTCACCTACGAGGCCATGTGGAAGGGCATCGTGAAGGTCAAGCCCGGCGCGCGGCTGGGCGACATCGGCCATGCCATTCAAACCTTCGGCGAGAACGCGGGTTTCTCGATCGTGCGCGAGTTCTGCGGCCACGGCATCGGCAAGAAATTCCACGAAGAACCCCAGGTGCTGCACTACGGCCGCCCGGGCACCCTCGAAGAGCTGGTGCCGGGCATGGTGTTCACCATCGAGCCGATGATCAACGCCGGCGCCCGCCACATCAAAGAGACAGGCGACGGCTGGACCATCGTCACCAAAGACCGCTCGCTGTCGGCCCAGTGGGAGCACACCGTGCTCGTCACCGAGACCGGCTACGAGGTGCTGACCGTGTCGGCCGGCAGCCCCCCGCCGCCGGCCTTCGTGACCGTGGGTGCCGCGGTGTCGGCGGCTTGACCTGCCGTGGCGGCCGTCCCTGAGACCCTGAACGCACCCGCCCGCAACATCGGCGAGCTGCGCGCTCGCTTTCGTGAAGGCAAGGCGGCGCTGCTGGAGTCCTTCCGGCAGTCGCGCGCCACGGCGCCGGCCGCGACCCAGCTGGTTCGCGCGCTCGCGCGCCACGTGGACCACACCCTCAGCGAACTCTGGGCCCACGCGATGATGCCGCCCGGCGCCACCCTGGTGGCCGTGGGCGGCTACGGGCGCGGCGAGCTGTACCCGCACTCCGACGTGGACGTGCTGGTGCTGCTGCCCAACCCGGCGCGGGGTACCCCGTCGGCCACGGTGGCCGAGGGCACGGCCAACGACGCGCTGCGCTCGTCGGTCGAAGGCTTCATCACCGCCTGCTGGGACATCGGCCTGGAGATCGGCTCCAGCGTGCGCACCGTCGATGAATGCGTGGCCGAGGCCGAGCGCGACGTGACGGTGCAGACCGCCCTGCTCGAATCGCGCTACCTGACCGGCTCGAAGCGTGTGTTCAACAGCTTCAAGCGCGCCAACCAAGGCGCGATGGACCCGGTGGCCTTCTTCCGCGCCAAGACGCTCGAGATGCGCCAGCGCCACCAGAAGTACGAAGACACGCCCTACTCGCTCGAACCCAACTGCAAAGAGAGCCCCGGCGGCCTGCGCGACCTGCAGATGGTGATCTGGGTGGCGCGTGCCGCCGGCCTGGGCAAGAACTGGAGCGAGCTCGCCGCCAAGGGGCTCATCACGCCCTTCGAGGTCAAGCAGCTGCAGCGCAACGAAGGGCTGCTGCGCTTGATCCGCGCCCGCTTGCACATGGTGGCGGGCCGCCGCGAAGACCGGCTGGTGTTCGACCTGCAGACCGCGGTGGCCGAAAGCTTCGGCTACCAGGCCACCAAGGCGCAGCGCGCGTCCGAAGTGCTGATGAAGCGCTACTACTGGGCGGCCAAGGCGGTGGCGCAGTTGAACCAGATCCTGGTACTCAACATCGGCGAACGGGTCAACGGCTCGCAAGACGCGCCGATGCAACCCATCGACGACCGGTTCTTCGACCGGGGCGGCATGCTCGAAGTGGCGAGCGACGACCTCTACGTGCGCGAGCCGCACGCCATCCTTGAAACCTTCTGGGTCTTCCAGCGCACGCCGGGCATCGAGGGCCTGTCGGCGCGCACGCTGCGCGCGCTCTACAACGCCCGCGAGGTGATGGACAGCGACTTCCGCCGCGACCCGGCGAACCGCGCGATGTTCATGCGCATCCTGCAAGAGCCCGAAGGGCAGACTCGCGCGCTGCGGCTGATGAACCAGACCAGCGTGCTGGGGCGCTACCTGTGGGTGTTCCGCCGCATCGTGGGGCAGATGCAGCACGACCTGTTCCACGTGTACACGGTGGACCAGCACATCCTGATGGTGCTGCGCAACGTGCGGCGATTCTTCATCCCCGAGCATGCGCACGAGTACCCGTTCTGCTCGCAGTTGGCCTCGACCTTCGACAAGCCGTGGATCCTGTGCATCGCGGCGCTCTTCCACGACGTGGCCAAGGGCCGTGGTGGCGACCACTCCGACCTGGGGGCGGTCGAGGTGCGGCGCTTCTGCCGCGAGCACGGCATCGAGAAAGAAGACACCTCGCTGATCGAGTTTCTGGTCAAGGGGCACCTGACCATGTCGCGCATCGCCCAGAAAGAAGACCTGAGCGACCCCGAGGTCATCGAAAACTTCGCCAAGCTGCTGGGCACCGAACGCCGCTTGACCGCGCTGTACCTGCTGACCGTGGCCGACATCCGCGGCACCAGCCCCAAGGTCTGGAATGCCTGGAAGGGCAAGCTGCTGGAAGACCTGTACCGCCTGACGCTGCGGGCACTGGGCGGCGCCAAGCCGAACGTCGATGCCGACATCGAAGCACGCAAGCAAGAGGCGCGGCACACGCTCAACCTCTATTCGCTGCTGCCCGGCACCGAAACCGAGCTGTGGAAGACGCTCGAACTGAGCTACTTCGCGCGACACGACGCGGCCGACATCGCCTGGCATGCGCGCTCGCTGTTCCGCCATGTCACGAGCACCGAGCCCATCGTGCGCGCGCGGCTGTCGTCGATCGGCGAAGGGCTGCAGGTGCTGGTGTACGCACCCGACCGGCCCGACCTCTTCGCGCGCATCTGCGGCTACTTCGACGGCGCGGGGTTCAACATCCTCGACGCGAAGATCCACACGACCAAGGCCGGCTATGCGCTCGACACCTTCCAGGTCATCAGCCCGCAGCACGACCACCACTACCGGGACCTGATCTCGCTGGTCGAAACCCAGGCCTCGCTCGCGCTGAAGGCCGATGGGCCGCTGCCACAACCCAGCCGCGGCCGCATCTCGCGGCGGGTGAAGTCGTTCCCGGTCACGCCGCGCGTCACGCTGCGGCCCGACGAACGCGCGCAGCGCTGGTTGCTGGGCATCTCGGCCAGTGACCGCTCGGGCCTGCTGTACGCCATCGCCCGCGTACTGGCGCGCCACCACATCAACCTGCAACTCGCCAAGATCACGACGCTCGGCGAGCGGGTGGAAGACACCTTCCTGATCGACGGCTCGGCGCTGCAGCAGAACAAGACGCAGATCGAGATCGAGAGCGAACTGCTCGACGCCATCGCGCCCTGACCCGGCCCGGCCGCCGCGCCGCCCTCTTCCGTCCGCTCGGGCGGGCGCCTCGCCCACCCACCCCGCACTGACAGCGGCAGCGGGGCACGTTTTCACCCGCCCATGAAAAAAGCCCACGTGCACCGCTTGCGCGGCCACGTGGGCTTTGCTTTCAACCAGGCCTCAGACGAATCCGAGGCCCGGGGTCTTGATCAGGTGCGATCCAGCGTGCCGTTGCCGTCGCGGTCCACGCCGATGCGGGTGCCGTTGCCCGGGGGCACGCAAGTGAACGTGATCGGCGCGCTGGCGGCAACCGCCTGGCTGATCAGGTCGGCTTGCGACACAGCGGCTTCACCGGCCTTGTCCGGCACGAACAGCGAACCGTTGTAGACCCAGCCGCGTGCGGTGGTACCGAACACGGACTTGGCCACCACTTCGCATTCCTTGCGGGGGCTGGTCACACGGGCACGCGCCGTCAGCAGGTTCAGGCGGGTCGTGATGTCGCTTTGGGCCGAGTTGGTCGGCGTCACCGTGACCTGCTGGCCGACGATGTTGGCCATTTCTGACGGCATGGCCAACACGAACTGCTCGACCTGGGCGCGCTGGGCCGCCGAGAACGTGAACACCGGGGCGCTCAGGAACTCGTCGACCGTGCCCGAAGCACCGGCGTTGTCGAAGCCGAAACCACGGATCTGGTCACCGACATTCGGCTGCGAGGTCACTTGCGTGTTCTCGCCGAACATGCCCACCTTCGTGTACATGTTGCGCAGGTGCGGGATCTTGAAGTCCTCGTCGGTGCCATTGCCTTCGGCCGACATGGTGCCGTCGGTGCCGAAGCGGCCTTCAGCCGGAGCGAACCGGTGGCAGCCGTTGCAGGTCGAGATCGTGTCCGAGGTCGTGTTGTTGTACAGCGTCAACGCGGCCGATTGCGCCGAGGTGAAGCTTCCGTCCAGGTTGCCGATGGGGCTGGGCGGGTACACGATTTCGAGCGCGAAATCGGCGAAAGCCGCCATTTCCGAAGCCGTCAACTGGCTGCCACGGCCGAGCAGGCCCGTGAACGCGACGTTGAAGTCTTCGAAGGCCTGGTGCTCCAGCGTTTCGCCCGTCGAGCGCGATTGGCCCGTGCGGTCACCACGCCAGTGCAGCGGGCCCTGGCCCTTCATGCCGCGGAAGCTCTGGGTCGTCATCGGCCCCTTCATCGGGTGGAACGTGGCCTGACGGATCAGGCGCGGAACCGCCGCGTTGTAGGTGTTGGGGCTGGACACACGGCGCTCGCTCGGGTTGCCCAGGTCCCAGGCCAGGTGGTCCACGTCACCGAAGATGTGGCAGCCCGAGCACGACGAATCGCCGCGGCTCGACGTGTAGTCGGCGTCGTACATGAAACGGCGGCCGTTCTTCACGATGGCGGGTTCGGGGTTGAACATCGTGACGTGCGCGGTCTGCTGCCACGTCGAGGTGTTGACCACCGAGATGCCGTTGTCGCCACGGGTGGTGACGAAGGCCAGGTTGCGGGCAGGGTCGAGCACCACGCCGGTCGGCAGACCGCCGGTCAGCGTGAGGTGGTTGCTGGCCGAAGGCGTGAAGGTGTTGGCTTCGAGCTGGGCGGTCGGGATGCGAGCCAGCTTGTTCGAACCCATCGCCGCCACGTACAGCATCGAGCCGTCCGGCGACACAGCCATTTCCAGCGGGGTCGCCAGGGCGGCGGCCTTTTCAGCGGCGGTGCCGGTGGCAGCCGAGTAGCTGGTGATGTGCTTGTTCAGGTGGCGGGGCAGCACGCTGGTGCCGTCGATCACCGTGATGCGCTGCTCGATGAAGTGGCCGCGAACGGTGTTCGAGCGGTTGCCCGGACCTTCGAAGCGGTTCACGTTCAGCGCTTCCTGGTTGCTGACGTAAATCTTGCCCGACGAGGGGTTGACCGCCATGTTGAACAGCGTCGTGCCCACGCCCGAGGTGCGCGTCGTCAACGTCGGCAGGGTGCCGGTGGTGTCGATGGTGAACACGTCGTAGTCGGGCAGGTTCAGGCGCATGCGGCTGGTCCAGTCGCGCGGCGCGGTGCCGTTGAACGAGTCGCCGCTGTCCATCCAGCGGCCGGCTGCGTTCTTCTGCACGATCAGGCCGGTTTGCGGCTGGGTGATGCCACCGGCGTCGGTGGTCGGCGGCGCCTTGGCGATGCCACCTTCTTCCATGTCGTCGGTCAGGACCGAGGTCTTGTTGCCCGAGTGGAAGATCGCGGCATAGACGCGGGTACCGGCAGCGTTCTTGGCGAGCGCGCGCGGCGTGTCGCCGAACATGTTCAGGCGCGTCGCGGCCTGACCGCCCAGGCGGGTGCCCAGGTTGTTGCGGTCGAACACCCACACGTCGGCGCGGCCGATGCCAGGGGTCGTCAGGCGCGGGTCGAAGCCGGTGTTCTGGCCACGGTGTGCCGTGGTGATGAACGCCCACTTGTTGCCCGTGCCTGCGAACAGGATGTCGCGCGGCTCGTCACCGACCAGCAGCGTGTTGACCACGCGGGCGGGCGAGACGGACACGTCGACGATGCTGACGCTGTCGGACAGGTGGTTGACCACCCACAACTGGCCGTCGGAGGCCAGCGCCACGGCGACGGGCTCGAGGCCGACCGGGATCGACTCGGTCAGCACCGGCGTGCCGGATTGGGTGTTGTAGACCTCGACGCGGTTGTCGGGCGTGTTGACCACGAACAGGCGCAGGCCGTTGCTCGACAGCGCCATCGGGCGGACATGGCCGCTCTCAAACGTGGTGAAGCTACCGCGCGCCGGGACGGACGCATTGCAGTTGGTCGTGCAGCCCGGATCGCCGCCGCCGCCGGTGGTGCCCGTCAGCGTGAACGAGCTGACCGTGTAGGTCTCGGTCGAGCTGTTGGCGTTGACACGGAAGCGCAGGCGCACGCTGGCCTGGTTGGCGGCCGAGGCCGGCAGGGCCACGGTCACGGCACTGCTGCTGGTGACGGTGGTCGAGTCGATCGCGGTGTAGCTGGTGCCGCCGTTCACCGAGATTTCGGCGATGCCGGCTTCACCCGAGTCGAGGCCGGCCGTCACGCGCGTGAAGGTCAGGCTCAGGTTGCTCAGGCCCGTGGTGCTGAACACCGGCGAGGTGATGTTGCCGTCGGTGCTCAACAGGGCGGCGGTCATGCGCGCGCCAGCGCTGCTGGTGGCGACCGTGCCGGCCGACACGAAGGTGCCCAGGCCGCTGGCGAAGTTCTGTTGAAGGACGGTGGTGGTCGTCTGTGCGGACGCAGACAGCGCACAGACACTCATGCACAGCGCCGTCGCGGCGCTGGGCAGGTGCCTGAACACCGCCTCTCGGATGGATCTCTTCATTGGCGTCTCCTCGTTGTCGTGCAACGTTTGTGTTGAACTCGTGCGAGCGACTCATGTCCGATGCTTGGCACCGGACCCATCGAGGGTCATGAACGCGTGGGCGGGGGTCCACGTCTTCCTGAGAGTGCTCGCGAAAGCCGGCACCCAGGTTGCCCCGAGGCGCGCGGCACCGTACAGGCCGCACCCTCGAGCGTCGGTAACGCGGTCAGGCAAGACTTGAATCGGTCGGGGTATGAGTCCCTGGAAGCCGCCAACACAGCAGATTCCGGGGGGGGCTCGCCCACCTTCCTATATTTGGACTGGCGTCCAAATATTGCGATCCGCACTTTCCCCGGTCGCTCTGATCTATCGAGCCCCGTTCGTTTGTGCTAGCTGTCACGAAGGGGACGCCCGGCGTCCCTTGACAGCGCAAAAAGAAGATTAGCGTCGTCAGAGTTGGCGGTCGATGACGAGGCGCAAACCGGTGCTTCCCGGCTTGACCGGTGTGCCGGTTTCGCTGACAAGATCACCGGGCTGAGCGACGGCCTGCCCAGACTTGGACACGCGTGCAAGCAGCACCACCGACTGGGCTTTCGAGATGGTGCGTTGGGGGACCATGGCCATGCTGTCGTCCAGCACGAACTTCAGCGGCAGTTCACTCGCGCTGCGGCGCAGCACGGCGATGGGAATGCGCGAGCCGTCGTCGGCCCGGGCAATGATGAACAGCGTGTCGCCAGGGCCGACACTCGAGGCGAGCGCTGCCGAGATCACCACCTCGCCGCTGACGGCACCTGCCGCCGGCGCGGTGGGCGCGGGCGTGGATGCGGCTGCGGCGGTCGTGGACGAAGCCCCATCGCCCTGCGCCGAGGGCGTGGTCGCGGCCACAGCGGGTCTGCCCATCTGCTGGCGAGACTGCTCGATGTGCGACTGCACGAGCTGGAAGTCACGGCTGCCGGGTTGCAGCACCGTCAGCAGCTTTTCCCACTCGGCGATCGCCGTCGCGTGGTCGCCCTTGCGGTAGGCCGAGGTGCCCAGCAGCATCAAGCCCATCGGGTGCTTCGGGTTCAGGGCGAGCGCCTGTTGCACCAGTTGCATCGGGCGGCCCTCGAGGTTGTCGTTGGCGGCAACCGACATCAGGTCGGCCAGCTCGATCAGCAAGTCGGGGTCTTTGTCGATGACCTCTTGCGCTTGGCCGAATGCGCGCACCGCTTCGTTGAAGCGGCCCACGCGAGCAAAGGCCCGACCCACGCGCAGCCATTCATCGGGCGAGGTGGGGGGCTTCTTCAGAGCAGCGCCCAGCTCTTCGATCGCACGCTGCGCTTGTTGCTGAGGTGAGTCTTCGGGCGGCTGGTAATTGATGGCCTGGGCGTTGCCCAGGGCGGCGTACAACCCCCCGGCCCCCAGCGGCAGGGTCAGCGCCAGCACGACCAGCGTGGCCATGCTGCGTCGGCCACCGCCCGGTGCGGCCACAGCGGCCACCGGCCCGCCCGACTCGACGACGTCTTGCAACAAGCGGCGCTGCAGTTCGTCGCGCGCTTCCTCGTAGTGGTCTTGCGAGAGCTGGCCGTTGGCGAGGTCTCGTTCGAGCTCTTTCAGTTGCTCGCGGTACACGGCAGCGTTGAGTTGCTGCAGCGACAGCGTCGATCGCTGGCGCGCCGAGCGCACCAGGGGCAAGAGCAGGCGCACCAACACCACGGTGGTGAGTGTGGCGGCGGCAAGGAGAAAGGCGGTCATGGTCGTGCGCCGTTGGCGTCGTCGATGAGGGATTGCGCCCGCTGGCGCTCGGCGTCGGTGAGTGGCGTGGCGTCGGCCTTCGGGCGACGGCGCAGGAAGCGCACGAGGAAGATCACGCCCAGCACCAGCAGCGCAAAAGGCCCGAACCACAGCGCCCAGGTGACGGGCTTGACCGGCGGACGGTAGAGCACGAAGTCGCCGTAGCGATCGACCAGGAAGGTGGTGATCTCGGCGTCGGTCTTGCCGGCCTTGATCTGGTTGCGGATCTCGCGGCGCAGGTCGTCCGCCAGGCCGGCGCGCGAGCCGGCGAGCGATTCGTTCTGGCACACCAGGCAGCGCACTTCTTCCGAGATGTCGATCAGGCGCTGCTCGACCACCGGGTCGTCGGCCATGGGCACGGCTTCCTTGGCCTGAACCCAAGCGGCCAGCCAGGCAACCATCAGGAACAACAGGAAGCGCTTCATTGCTGCAGTTCCTTGATCAGGGGCAGCATCTTCTGGTCGAGCACCTCGCGGGTCACCGGGCCGATCTGCTTGAAGCGGATGACCCCCGCCTTGTCGATCACGTAGGTTTCAGGCGCGCCGTAGACGCCCCAGTCGATGCCGACGCGGCCATCGATGTCCACCACCGACAGCAGGTAAGGGTCGCCGTTGCGCTTGAGCCAGTCGCCGGCGTCGGTGGGTTGGTCCTTGTAGTTGAGGCCGACGATGGGAGCGATGTTGCTCTTGGCCAGTTCGACCATCAGCGGGTGCTCGTACTTGCACGATACGCACCACGAGGCCCACACGTTGAGCAGCCAGACCTTGCCAAGCATTTCTTTCGGCGTGAAGGTCTGCGCGACCGCCTGGTTGCCCACCAGGCGCGAGAGCTCGAACGCGGGCGCGGGTTTGCCGATCAGCGGTGACGGCACCTCGCGCGGGTTGCGCGTGAGGCCCACGCCGAGCACCACGACGATCGCCAGAAAGACGACCAGCGGCCAGACGAACTTCTTCATGCCGCAGCCCCCTGCACTGCCGCTTGCGTGGCGGCTTCGCGCCGCAGGCGGTAGCGCTTGTCGGCTGCGGCCAGCAGGCCGCCCAGGGCCATCAGCAGGCAGCCGAACCAGATCCAATCGACGAACGGCTTGTGATAGACGCGCACGCTCCACGACGCGGTCGAGCCGATGCCATCGAGCGGCTCGCCCAGGGCGACGTACAGGTCACGCGTGACCCCGGCGTCGATGGCGGCTTCGGTCATCGGCATCTGCGACGACTGGTAGTGGCGCTTCTCCGGGTGCATGGTCTCGATCACCTGGCCGTCGCGCAACACTTCGACGTCGCCCCGCTGGGCGCGGTAGTTCGGGCCGGCGACCTCGTTCACGCCGAGAAAGCGGAAGGTGTAGCCGCCCATCGCCACGGTGTCGCCCTGGGCCATGCGCACGTCGCGTTCGGTTTCGTAGGTGTTCACCAGCGTCACGCCGACCACGAACACCGCGATGCCGATGTGCGCGAGGTGCATGCCCCAGAACGAACGCGGGGCCGACACCTTGCCGGCGCGCGTCTGGCGCCAGATGTGCAGCAGGGCCGAGAAGAAGATCCACGCGGCCAGCGCCACGCCCAACGCCGCCAGCGGCGCGAAGCGGCCCAGCGCGAAGGGCACGGCCACACCGACGAGCACGGCGCCGACGAGGGCCGGGCTCAGGCGGCCGAGCAGCTCTTTGACGGTGCTTTCTTTCCACCGCGCCATCGGGCCGAAGGGCATCAGCATCAGCAGCGGCACCATCAAGGGTGCGAACACAGCGTTGAAGTAAGGCGGGCCGACGGAAATCTTGCCCAGGCCGAGGGTGTCCACCACCAGCGGGTACAGCGTGCCGAGCAGCACGCACGCTGCCGCGGTGATGAGGCCGATGTTGTTCAGCAGCAGCAGCGTTTCGCGCGACACGAGCGCGAACTGCCCGCCACGATGCACCTTGGGCGCGCGCCAGGCGAAGAGCGCGAGCGAGCCGCCCACCACCACGCACATGAACGCGAGGATGAAGATGCCGCGCTTCGGGTCGGTGGCGAAGGCATGCACGGAGGTCAGCACGCCCGAGCGCACGAGGAAGGTGCCCAGCAGCGACAGCGAGAAGGCGCTGATCGCCAGCATGATCGTCCAGTTCTTGAAGCTGCCGCGCTTCTCGGTCACGGCCAGCGAGTGGATCAGCGCCGTGCCCACGAGCCAGGGCATGAAGGACGCGTTCTCGACCGGGTCCCAGAACCACCAGCCGCCCCAGCCGAGTTCGTAATAGGCCCACCACGAACCGAGGGCGATGCCCAGCGTGAGGAAGATCCACGCCGCGGTCGTCCACGGGCGCGACCAGCGCGCCCAGGCGGCATCGAGCCGGCCCGACAGCAGCGCCGAAATGGCGAACGAGAACGCCACCGAGAAGCCCACATAGCCCATGTAGAGCATCGGCGGGTGGAACACGAGCCCCGGGTCTTGCAGCAGCGGGTTCAGGTCTTTGCCGTCGGCGGCGGCGGGCAGCAGGCGCTCAAACGGGTTCGAGGTGGTCAGCATGAACAGCAAGAAGCCGATGTTCAAGAGCCCCAGCACGCCGAGCACGCGCGACACCATGTCGAGCGGCAACTGGCGCGAGAACAGCGCCACGCCCAGGCCCCACGTGGCCGCCATCAACGCCCACAGCAGCAACGAACCTTCGTGGCCGCCCCACACCGCGGCAAAGCGGTACAGGTCGGGCAGTTGCGAGTTCGAGTGCTGCGCCACGTAGAGCACCGAGAAGTCGTTGGCCATGAAGGCATAAGCCAGGCAAGCGAACGACACCACGATCAGCAGGAAGAAGACCTGCGCCGACGGACGCGCCAGGCGCATCCAGTCGCCGTGGCCGCGGTGTGCCCCGATCAGCGGCAGAAAGCCTTGCGCAATCGACACGCACAGGGCGAGGATGAGGGCAAAGTGGCCCAGCTCAGGAATCATGTGTCGCCCCTATCGCGTCAAGGCTGCTTGAGTGTCTTGGCAGCTTGTGCAGCCGCCTTGGCCTGGTCCACCGCATGCTGCGCCTCGGGCGGCATATAGTTTTCGTCGTGCTTGGCGAGCACCTCGGTGGCCTGGAAATGCCCGCGCGCGTCGAGCTTGCCCTGCGCGACCACGCCTTTCGCTTCACGAAACAGGTCGGGCAGGATGCCCGTGTACGACACCGGGATCTCGCGCGCCGTGTCGGTGACGACAAAGCTCACAGTCATGTCGTGGCGCTTGACGCTGCCCTCTTTCACCATGCCGCCGATGCGGAAGGTGCGGTCCTTCGGCGCCTCGCCGGCGACGATCTGCGAGGGCGTGAAGAAGAAGACGAGGTTGCTCTGGAAGGCATTGAGCACCAGGGCCGCGGCGACGCCCAGCGCGGCGACGCCGCCGACGATGATCGCCAGCCGTTTGTGACGCGGCTTCATGCCTGCACCCCGCGCACTTCATCGCGCCCGTCGATCAGCGCCTGCCGGCGAACCTGCGCCAGCGCCTGCGCGCGGCGGCGCCGCAACAGCCAGGCTTCACCGGCCATCGCCACGGCGGTCACGCCGAAACTGCCCCAGACGTAGCCGCCGTAGCCGCCCATCGCCAAGAAATCATTGAGACTGTGCCACTGCATGTCGAACCCATTCGGTGTGTCGTTCGCGCTCGAGGATGATGCTGCGCACGCGCGAGAACGCGGCGGCGATGGCGTACATCCAGAACGCCAGCGCCATGATCAGCATGCCCCAGAGCATGGTCGTCGCCATCGAAGGCGACTTGGTCAGAGACACAGAGGCGCCTTGGTGCAATGTGTTCCACCACTTGACCGAAAAATAGATGATCGGCACGTTGATCACGCCCACCAGCGCCAGCACGGCACCGGCGCGGTCAGCGCGGCGCGGGTCGTCGATGGCCGCCTGCAAGGCCATGAAGCCGAGGTACAGGAAGAAGAGGATCAGCGTGGAGGTGAGCCGTGCGTCCCACACCCACCAGGCGCCCCACATCGGCTTGCCCCACAGCGCGCCGGTCCACAGCGACAAGAAGGCGAACATCGCACCGGTCGGCGCCAGGGCCGAGGCCATCATGCCCGACAGCCGGCTGTTGAAGACGAGGCCAATGCCGGCCCAGAAGGCCATCACGACGTAGATGAACATCGCCATCCACGCTGCCGGCACGTGCACGAAGATGATGCGGTAGCCCTCGCCCTGCTGCGCGTCGGTGGGCGCGACGAAGAAGCCGATCCACAGACCGACGAGCGTGAGCGCGAGCGCCAGCACGGCGAACAGCGGCCACAGCCTGCCCGCGAGCGGGTAGAAGGTCTGGGGCGACGCGAACTTGAACCAGTTGATCGAGCGGGAGGTCATGCGGATTGCGTGAAACGGGCCGTTCGGCTCGACGCACTTGCGTGCAAAAAGGCCAACCCGGCACTGTACAAGCACCGGGAAGGGGCGAATCTGGGTGGAAACGCCATAGGTTTGTCAGGCCGTAACAGTGCTGCGCGGCCGGCTTACTCGACCGAAATCCGCAGCGCAGCCGTCGTGGACCAGGGCGCGAACACCAGCGACACGGCCAGCATGGCCCCCAGCAGCGACAGGTGCCCCGAGGGGTCGAGCCCCGCCCCGTCGGCCTCGACCGCCCCGGCGCCGAAGATCAGCACCGGCACGTACAGCGGCAGCACCAGCAGCGACATCAGCACCCCCGCGCCGCGCACGCCCAGCGTGAGTGCCGCGCCGATGGCACCGATGAGGCTGAGCACCGGCGTGCCCAGCAGCAGCGAGCCGCACAGGATCGCCAGCGCGCGTCCATCGAGGTGAAACTGCAGCCCCAGGAGCGGCGCCACCAGCACCAGCGGCAGGCCGGTCAGCAGCCAGTGCGCGAGCACCTTGGCGGCGACCGACACCCACAGCGGTGCGGGCGACAGGATCATCTGCTCCAGGCTGCCGTCGGCGTGGTCGGTGGCGAACATGCGCTGCAGTGACAACACCGCCGCCAGGAGGGCCCCCACCCACAGGATGCCCGGCGCGATGCGCTGCAACAAAGCCGACTCGGGGCCGATGCCCAGCGGAAAGAGCGCCGCGACGATCACGAAGAACACCAGCGACAGCAGCACCTCGCTCTTCTGGCGCATGGCCACGCGCAGGTCGCGGCGCAGCACGGCGACGAACACCGCCCAGTCACCGACGGCC
Organism: Piscinibacter sp. PDB5-1; assembly: GCF_056676035.1. Classification (NCBI taxonomy): domain Bacteria; kingdom Pseudomonadati; phylum Pseudomonadota; class Betaproteobacteria; order Burkholderiales; family Sphaerotilaceae; genus Piscinibacter; species Piscinibacter sp. PDB5-1. The sequence continues at coordinate 20,587 of NZ_JBWVZL010000001.1, forward strand.
GGCTGTGCGCCGATAGCAGGCGCGGCACTTGCGGCAAGCGAGGTGGGCGAATTCATGCACCCAACTCCAGCGTGCGCGGCGCGATGCCGCCGATGTCCACCGCCTGGTGGCTGGTCATCACGGCCAGGCCGCCCCGCGCCAGGTGCGCGGCGATCAGGCCCGACAAGACGCCCAGCGCATGGGCGTCCATGGCGACGAAGGGTTCATCGAGCACCCACAGCGCGGCCGGGCTGAACACCAGCCGGGCCAACGCGACGCGGCGCTTCTGGCCTTGCGAGAGGTAGCGCGTGGGCAGGTCTTCGCGGCCCGCGAGGCCCATCTGGCCCAGCGCGTCGTCGATGGCCTCGGGCGACAGGCGAACGCCCGACAGCGCGGCGGCCGTGGCAAGGTTTTCACGCGCACTCAGCATGGCCTGCAGGCCGCTGTCGTGACCGACGTACAGCAGCTCGCGGCGGTAGGCCTCACGCAAGCGCTGGATCGGCTCGCCCCCCCAGCGCACCTCGCCCGACGCCGCGGGGGACAGGCCGCAGACGATGCGCAGCAGGCTCGTCTTGCCCCGGCCGTTGGCACCCGTGACGTGCAGCCAGGCGCCACGGTCCAAGGTGCATTGCACGCCGCGAAAGAGGAGCCGCTCACCTTTCATGCAGGCGAGCTCGTGGAGGGTCAACATGAGGGTCGGGATTCTGCCCGACGCGCTGGCGTGAAATCCGCAGCCGCTTCGGCGGGCAAAGCCCGCTGGCTACACTCACGGCCCTTTGGACTCCCCTGCCCTGCCGTGTCGCGCCTTGCCGTCCTGCCCCAATACCTCTTGCCCAAGCAGGCGCTGACGCAACTTGCGGGCTGGGCTGCATCGCTCGAAGGCGGTGCACTCACGACGAGCGTCATCCGCGCCTTCGTCAAGCGCTATCGCGTGGCGATGGACGAAGCGGCCAACCCCGACATCACGGCCTACAAGAGCTTCAACGAGTTCTTCACGCGCCCGCTGCGCGCCGGCTTGCGGCCGCTGGCGCAAGCCGACCTGGTGTGCCCGGTCGATGGCGCGATCAGCCAGTTCGGCCGCATCGAGCGCGACCAGATCTTCCAGGCCAAGGGCCACCACTACTCGACCACCGCCCTGGTCGGCGGCGACGCCCAACTCGCCAAGCAATTCGACGACGGCCACTTCGCCACCATCTACCTCAGCCCGCGCGATTACCACCGCATCCACATGCCCTGCGACGGCCGGCTGCGGCGGATGATCCACGTGCCAGGCGCGCTGTTCTCGGTGAACCCGACCACCGCGCGCGGCGTGCCGGGTCTGTTTGCGCGCAACGAGCGGGTCGTCTGCGTGTTCGACGGGCCGAGCGGACCTTTCGTGCTGGCGCTGGTCGGCGCAACCATCGTCGGCAGCATGGCCACTGTGTGGCATGGCGTCGTCAACCCGCCGCGCCCGGGCACGCTGCGCGAATGGACATACGCCGACTCGCCCGTGCAGCTGAAGCAGGGTGACGAGATGGGCCGCTTTCTGCTCGGCTCGACCGTGGTGATGCTCTTTCCGAAGGGCGACCTGCGTTTCAACCCGTCGTGGCGTGCCGAGCTCGGCGTGCGGCTGGGCGAATCGATGGCCAGCCACGGGGTCGCGCCGTCCGACCCCGGCCGCGCCACGCGCACGACCATGACACCCTGATCGGTGCAGGGGCGAATGGCCCCGCCCGGGCAAGGCCGGCGAGCCGCCGAACAATGCCTGCTTCTGCGAACTCCCGTCCACACAGGAGCGACACATGGCAAAAGTTCTGGTTCTCTACTACTCGACCTACGGCCACGTCGAGCAGATGGCGCAGGCGGTTGCCGAAGGTGCGCGTGAAACCGGCGCCACGGTGGACATCAAACGCGTGCCCGAACTCGTGCCCGACGAGGTGGCGCGCAAGTCGCACTACAAGCTCGACCAGCCAGCACCGGTGGCCACCGTGGCCGAACTGGTGAACTACGACGCGATCATCTTCGGCACGCCCACACGCTACGGCAACATGGCCTCGCAGATGCGCAACTTCCTCGACCAGACCGGCGGCCTGTGGGCCAAGGGTGCCCTCGAAGGCAAGGTGGGCAGCGTGTTCGTCAGCACGGCCACCCAGCACGGCGGGCAGGAAACCACGATCACGAGCTTTCACACCACGCTGCTGCACTTCGGCATGGTCATCGTCGGGGTGCCCTACTCGGAGCAGCGCCTGAACGACATCTCCGAAGTGATGGGCGGCACGCCCTACGGGGCGACCACCATTGCCGGCGGCGACGGCAAACGCCAGCCGAGCAGCGCCGAGCTGGGCATCGCACGCGTGCAGGGCCGGCGGGTGGCGCAGATCACCGCGAAGCTGTTCGCGGGCTGAACTGCCAATCGTCACCGGCGCCGATCACTCACCCCGCATGTCGGGATGGCTCAGCGGTGCTTGACGTTGCCTCGGTTAAAGCCCGGCGTGGGGGCGATGGTGCTGGGGGCTTCGGCGCCGCAGGACGCCTGCCACTCGCGCAGCTCTTGTGCGAGCACGGTGTGGCCATCCATCTCGGCCCTGCGGATCAGTTCGGACACGTTGTCGTCGTTGACGTGCTCGTGCCCGAGGCCCTTCACAAGTTGGCGGTAGACGTCTTCGATCGCTTGGGCCCGGGCAGCCGGGTGGTGGGTGTCGGTCCTCATGTCGATGTCCCTTTCAATCAGATCGCACCCACGCTGCCGGTGACCGGCAGCACGATGCCTGTGATGTAGCCCGCGCAGCTCGGCGCGGCGAGAAACACATACGCCGGCGACAGCTCTTCGGGCTGGGCGGCGCGCTTCATGTGGGTCTTCTTGCCGAACTCGGCAACCTTCTCGGCCGGCGCGTCGGCCGGGTTGAGGGGCGTCCACACCGGCCCGGGCGCGACCGCGTTGACGCGGATGCCCTTGTCGATGAGGTTGTGCGCAAGCGACTTGGTGAAGGCGTGGATCGCACCCTTGGTGGTCGAGTAGTCGAGCAGTTGCGGGCTGCCCTGCAGGCCCACCACCGAGCCGGTGTTGATGATCGAGCCGCCCGGCTTCAGGTGCGGCAGGGCCGCGCGCGCCATGTGGAAATAGCCGTAGACGTTGGTGCGAAAGGTCTCGTCAAAGCGCTCGTCCGAGACGTCTTCGAGCGAGGCCACGTGCTCCTGGAAGGCGGCGTTGTTGACGAGGATGTCGAGCCGGCCGAAGGCATTCACCGTCTGCTCGACCGCCTGCTTGCAGAAGGCGCTGTCCTTCACATCGCCGGGGATGAGCTCGCAGCGCCGGCCCTCGGCCTCGACGCAGCGCTGGGTGGCTTGTGCGTCTTCGTGCTCGCTGAGGTAGACGATGGCCACGTCGGCGCCTTCGCGCGCATAGAGCACCGCGACCGCCCGGCCGATGCCCGAGTCGCCACCGGTGATCAGCGCGCTCATGCCGTCCAACTTGCCGCTGCCCCGGTAGTCGGGCGCCATGAAGCGGGGTTCGAGGTCGAGCACGTGCTCGAAGCCCGGCTTTTCAATGTGCTGGGCGGGCAACTCGCTCGGCTGCGGGCGCGCCCCGGCCTGCACCGCGGTGCGGGATTCGCCGGCCGCAGGCGCGGGCCGTTGCGCGTCGCGGGCGTCCTGCTCGCGCTGAAGGCTGCGGTGCTTCTCGGCGGTGCGCTCGCCGGTCGCCGAATCGGCCGCGCGGCGTGGGTTCTTGCTTTCGGGTTTGGTCATGGCCACCTCGCCAAATGGGTTGCTCACACGCGGTTCGACTGGTGGTCGAAACCGGCAAGCCGCGTTCCCATGGCGCGGTTGAGATGCTCGCCGGCGCTCGGGCCGGCGGCGCCATCAGGGCTCGGTGTGACGCGCGCTGGCGGCGAGCCCGCGCTGCCACAGCGCGATGACCTGTTCGAAGGGCGTGGCGCCCTCGGCAAAAGCGGACGGGTCGCGCACCAGGCGCAGCCACACCCGGGTGTCGTGGTGGCCGTTGCCGTGCGGGTCGTCGCGCACCTGGGTGAACCAGGCGTGCACGCGCGCGTAGTGCGCCGGGTGGCGGTTCAGCGCCCAGGCAAGGCCCACGAGGTCGGCGAAGCCTTCTTCATGCCGGGTGTCGCGCATGCTGCGCTGCGCGTCGTCCAGCTCGCGGTCGCCGCTGGCAGCGAACGCCGCTTCGCTGACGCCCGAGGGCAACCGGTGCCAGGCGCCTTGCACGTAGCGCCAGCAGTGGCCGATTTCGTGTGCGGTCACCGCCTCGATCACCGGCTGAACCAACTCGGGCGGCACGCCACTCAAGGTGGTCTCGGCCTGGGGGTTGCCGCGCATCGAGAAGACCAGCTTGCAGCGCCCCTCGACGTAAGCCATGGCCAGGGGCGCGCGGCCGGGCTGGTCGGTGGGCTGCACGACCACATCGAGCGGCAATTTCTGCAGGCGTGCGTAGTGGATGACCGGCGAGCCGGCCTGCAGCCACTGGTTTTCAAGCGGCGTGAGCCCCCCATCGGCAAGAGCCGAACACGCGGCGGTGACGAGCGCCACGCCGACGCACGCCGAAGACCCAGGCAATGCTTTCCACATGCCCCCGATTGGATCGGGGATGCCGCCGCTTCATCGCACGAAGAGCGCGAACAAATCCGCGTACACCGCCAGATCACGCAGCGCGCGGCGGCGCCACAGGGCCGCCGGCCGGGCGCTCACACCAGGTCTTCGACCGCCAGCAGGTGGTAGCGCACGGCCATCGGCAGGCCGATCTGCTCGGCCACTTCGCGCACGCGGGTCGCGCGGGTGTCGTCGGGTGCATAGACCAGCACCCACTGGTAGCCCTGGCGCGCGAGGTCGAGGTAACGCCGCATCAGCGTGATCTCGTAGCCGAAGCCAGCGAACTCGCTGCTGCGCTCGATCATGTGGGCCATCTCGGACCCGCCCTCGTTGGGGCTGAATCGCAGCACGTCGGCCTCGCGGAAGCCTGCTTCGTGCAACGCCCGCACGGTCTGCTCGGCCTGCTGGTCGTCGGCCACCGCCAGCATCACGTGGTCCACCGGCTTGAAGGCACCCAGCGAGGTGGGCAGATCGGCCTTGGTCATTCGCTTGCTCATAGCAATCCTCCATGCGTCGATGCCCGGGAGCGTCACACGCACCCGATCGTCGGTGAAGCAGCCAATGGCCGGATCGACGGTCGGACATCTCCGACGCCCCTCGAGGCAAAGTCAAGGCAGGCTGCAAATCGTGACGGATGCCTCGATCCATCGAACTGGCAGGCCATTGGAAGCGTTTTTCCGGGCATTGGGCGCAACCCTGTGCTCGCAGAATGGATTCGACCGGGCCCCTCATGCCTGGATGCGAGACCGCCGTGAACTCTGACTCGACCGACCGTTTCCGCCGTGCCGTGCCGGCCGCGCAACTGCCGACCAAGGGCTTCATGGGGCGCGGGCGCTACGCCCGCGATCTGCTCACCGACCTGATCGCCCGGGTGAATGGCGGCAACCTCGCGCACCTGAAGGTGCCTTCACCGCTCGTGTACCGCTGGGCGGTGCTGTGCAGCCGGTGGTCGCCCGACCTGCAGATGTTCGTGGCGCAGGCGCTGGAGCGCACCCACAACCTCGACCACTTCCTGACGCAGCCCGCGGCGTCCGACCACCACAACCACGCCCACGGCCTGCTCGAAGCGAGCATCACCGCCGCCGAGTTGGCGCTCGACGCCGACCACGACGCGCACGCGTTCGAGCCGCTGCCGCGGCGTGTGGACGAGTTGCAGCAGGTCTGCTCCGCCGTGGCCTTTCTGTTCGACATGGGCAAGGTGTATTCGCCGCGCAGCGGCAAAGACCGCCCGCGCGGCACCCGCCCGCAACTGCTGCCCTACGCCGACCTCACGCGTTGCTGGCGCACGAGCTGGGACGCCCTGGCGCATCGCAACCCGCTGCTGGCCGAGTGGATCTACCAGATCGCGCGCGAAACGGCCGACCCGAGCGCCGCCGTGCGCGCGGCGCGCAGCGTGACGCACCACGCCGTCAAAGCCGCGTGGAGCCTACCCTCTTCTCAGCGCCGGCTGCGCTGACCAGGCACCTGAAAGCACGAGCCGCGGTTCACCCTGGGGCTCGCCCCTCGGATCGCCCCTTCAAGAGGCCCCGTCGCGGGGCGTTCTGAGGTTGCGCTTTCCCACAGCCTGCACGGCCTTCGAGATGCGCTCCCAGGGCACGCCGCAGGTGCGCGTCCAGTAGTCGCCCGCACGGGGGGCCGGTTGCGAGGCGGGCTGGTCGCCGCTGGACTCGCGTGCCGCGGACGGGCCGGCCGATTCGACATCGACTGCATGTTCGTTCGGTGAAGTCATGGTCTGCTCGCTCCTGTGCAAGAAATGAATTGGGACTGCCGGGCGTGGCCGCAGGCAGCCATCAAGCCGCCCAGCGGGCGGTGCCGAACCAGCCGTCCTGGGGCTGCTTCGGGCTGAACGGTCGCCAGCCCCGCTCGGGCTGGGCCAATCGATCGGCCACGACGGCCATCACCATGGGGTTCCAGACCAGGCCCATGTGGCTGCCTTCGACTTCGACGTTTTCGGCGTGCGCGCAATCTCCGCGCTCCTGGCAGGCCCGCCAGGCCACGACGCCGTCGCTTCGGCTGTAGATCGACGTGGTGGGCACCGGCGGCGTTTCGCGCAGCCGCGAGGCCAGCGCCTCATCGACCACCGGCTCGCCGCCATTGAGCCAGCGAAACAGCCACGCGGCGTTCGTGTCGTCGCCCTGGCTTGCAAAGGGCGTGCCGATCGTGATGACCTGCCGCACACCTTCGGGCATCAGACGCGCCAGTTCACGGGCGTAGATGCCGCCGAGGCTCCAACCTACCAGGCTGACCGGGCGGCGGTGGTGGCGGGTGCGTTGGTGCACGTGCTCGGCCAGTTCGGCCAGCCAGGCATCGACGTCGCCCGTGGGGCCGGTGTTGAGGCCCCGGCCCCAGTCGGTGGCGCGGTAGCCAAGGCGGCGGCACAGGCCCTTGAGCGGGCGGATGCTGGCCTTGTCGGTGGCCAGGCCCGGGAAGATCACCACCGGGTGGCCGTCGCCGCGGGGCAGCGCGTCGCTGTCCATCAGCTTCATGCTGGCGTATTCCATCGCCGCACGCATCGGCTCGACGCCGAGCAGCGACCACGCCGGCGCGCCCGCGCGTTCGCTCACCAGGGGCAGCGCGGAAAGCTCAGTGGGTTTGGGGAGCATTGCGGCCTCCGTTGTTGCGGCGCAGCAATACTGGCAGGTCGGCGACGCAAACACCAGCATCGCCTGTCTCGTCGTGTTGTCGGAATTTGCCGACGTACGGCGAACGCCCGCGCCTCAGTCGTGAGGTGCGGGCGTGCATCGACCGCTGCGGTGCGCGCAGCGGTCGCTATCCGGCCCCCAACCTTGGGCCGCACGGGCGCAGACGGCCCGTGCGGCAGGGACCGCTCAGCAGGGCGAGTTGGTCTGCGTCAGCAGGCCCAGCCGATACGGCAGCCGGTCGTAGCTGCCGCTGGCTCCGGGCGTCAACCCCTGGTACAGCAGGCGCATGTTGCAGGCGCTGATCTCGAGGTTCTGGTCGTAGCCGGTGCGCAGGATCTCGCCGTGGCTGATGCCCTGGCTCCACTTGCCGGTCGGGAAGGTGACGTTGGCGTCGCCCGCGAAGGGGTTGCTCTCGGTGCCGGCGTTGACCGTCCACGGGCCGCTGAGGCTGCTCGACGTGAACGAGCGGAAGTAGCGCCCGCTGCTGCCGATGGCCTCGACGATCATCAGGTACTGACCCGTCTCGCGCACCTTGTAGACCTGCGGCGCCTCGAAGAGGTTGTTGCGGTTCGAGTCCTGAAGCATCACCACCGTGCTGCCGAAACCGTTCGGGAAGTTCGCCAGCGTGGTCTGCGAGCGGTAGATCTTGCCGTTGTCTCCGGCCGAGTACAGGTGGCAGTTCACCGTGTCGCACGCGACCGCGAAGTCGAGCCAGTTGGCGCCCGCGCGGATGTCCGCCTGGATGTTGCTCGGCACGCTGCTGTAGAACGTCTTCACCGCGCTCCAGCCGCCGGGGTTGCTGATGTCGGGGTTGGTCGAGTAGGCCGCGTTGCCGTTCTGGAACACGAGGTACCAGAGCTGCGAAGGCGTGTGGAAGAAGACGAACGGCGCCGCCCGGTAACCCGCGCCGATCCGGGTCGAGTCGAGGAAGTACGGGTTGGCCGAGCCGGCGTTCGACCAGTCGGTGAACGAGCGGTATTCGAGACCCCAGCCGTTGCCCTTGGCCTGCGTCGAGAAGACATGCCAGCGGCCGTTGTGGAACACCACCGTCGGGTCTTTGATGGCCACCTCGGGATACTGCGTCGAGGGCTTGGCGACCATCAGCGGGGCGCTCGATGTCCAGCGGAAGCTGGTGGGCAGCCGCACCGTGCCGGTGGGCGGCGGCGTGGAGGTGGTGGTCACCGGCACCAGCCGCCAGGTCTGGTTGCTGCCCGCCCAATCGGTGTATTGCTGGATGTCGCCGCCGTCGGCCGTGGACGCTCCCACCACGTCGAGCGCCTTGCCCGAGTTGGCATTGACGACGCGCACCGCGCTGTTGTCGTTGCCGACCAGGCGAAACTGCTGACTGCTCGTGTTCTGGTCGGTGTACTGGTTGATGGCCGCGCCGTTGGCGGTCGACGCGTTGGCCACGCCCGCCACCTTGCCCGAATGGCGGTTCTTCAGCCGGTAGTAGCCGTTGCCCGAGGCCACGAACTGGAACTGCTGGTTGTTGCCGTCGGCGCGGGTCCATTGGCGGAATTCCCCGCCATCGGTGGTGACCCAGTTGTACAGGTCGAGCGCCTTGCCGCTGTTGGCGTTGACGAGGACGTACCAGGCGTTGGTGTCGATGGTGATGGCCGCGTGCGCCGAGCGCACGCCAACCGTCGTGAGGGCGCCGAGGGCGAGGGCCAGGGTCGCCAGCGCCGAGATCGCGCGGCGCAGCCAGAGGGTGGTGTTCATGTGGGTTCCTTCACCTCTGGGCGGTCACAGGTCGCCGAAGCCGATGGCGCCGTTGCAGTGCAGCCATTCGCTCAGACCGCTGCCGCCGCCGCAGGCGCTGTTCTGCCAGACGCCGGTGTTGTAGGCCTGGGCTTCGGCCTGGCGCACCGAGCCGTTGACGCTCAAGTAGTCGATCTGCACGTCGCGGCCGGTGGCGTCGTTCGTGAACGACACGGTGGCCCCGCCCGCAGCGGTGGTGCTGATCGTGTAGTTGGTCATCGTGGTGCTCAGCGTCCACGTGCGCACGGTGGTGTTGCCGATGCGCAGCGTGACGCTCTCTTGGCCGGTGGTGCCGCGGGCGCGCACGACGATGTTCTTGCTGGTGCCGGTGCCGCCGCCGAGCTGCGTGTTGCGCACGTAGGTCTTCAGCCAGGTCATCGCCGGGCGCTCGCTGCCGTCGCGCCGCACCAGGTGGGTGTTGTTGACCCAGGTCTGGCCCTCGATGTAGCCCCACAGGGTGACGTGGGCCACGCCAGGGTGCGTCCACAGGCCCGGGAACAGGCGCTGGTAGCGCGCGAGCTGGGTCGAGTCGTCGCCGGTCATGTCGAGCTCGGACACGTAGATCGGCACACCCGTCTGCGCCAGCGCGTCGAGGTTCGACTTCATCGTGGCAGCCGACAGGTTGTCCATGCTGAAGTGGTGGGCCTGGATGCCCACGCCGTCGATCAGCCCGCGGGCCTTGAGGATGTTGACGATGCCCTTGTAGCGGTTGAGCTTGTTGATGTCGTTGATGATTCCGTACTCGTTGAGCAGCAGCTTCGAGCTGGGACAGTGCTGGCGCGCCTTCTGGAACGACCAGACGATCCAGTCCCAGCCGGTCGAGCCCGATCCGCCCAGCGCGTTGCGGAAGCTCGCGGGCTGGCTCAGCGGTTCGTTGACCACATCGATGTACTGCGTCTGCGGGTAACGCTGGCAGTACAGGCGAATGAACTCCTCGACCTCGTAGGCTTGTTGCGAGCTGCTGAGCGAGCCGATCCACCCCGGCTCTTGCGCGCCCCACACGAAGGTGTGCTGCTTGAACGGGAAGCCGTTGGCCCGCGCGTAGTTGTAGGCCGTGTCGAGCTGGCTCCAGTTCATCTGGTTGCGCGTGGACTCGACCGAGCCCCATTTGCCCGAGTTCTCAGGCGTGACCTGGTTCCAATAGGCGCTGAAGTTCGAGGGCACGCTGCCCGCGATGATGTTGCCCAGGAACTTCGGCTTGCCCGCGGCGAGCTGCGCCTGTGCCGTGCCAAAGGCTCCTGCCAAGGCCAGGCAGGCGGCGAGGGTTCGAATCGAGGTGCAGGTCAAGCTGCGGATGTCCATGTTTGTCTCCAGGTTTATGTCGCACGGCTGCCCGGCGGCGCTGAAGGCAACGACGAGCACGGCGTGCGGGCGAAGTCTGCCGACGGAACGAGCCCCCTTCGAAGAGGGAATGCACGCACCCTTCCCGCACAAGCGCCGGGCCTGTTCCCGTGCTATCCGCCGTCCTGGGCCGGGGGCCACTACCATTCGCGGCCCGTCGCGTCGAGCCATCGCCGCATGTCCCCGGTCCACGAGCCGCCGCACCGTTCGGTGAGCTGCAGTGGCCTGTTGCGCCTCATCACTGCCCATGCAGAACGTCATTCCCCGCGAACCGCGCGAGCTTTCCATGCTGTTTGCCAGCCTGTCGCTGCTGGCGCTGATCTTTCTGATCGACATCCAGACGCCGCTGGGCTACGCCGAGTGGGCGCTGTACCTGGTGCCGGTGGCGCTGGGCCTGTTTCAGACTCGGCCTTGGGTGCCGGTGGCGGTGGCCGCGATCGCGACGGTGCTGACCGTCTTCGGGCACCTGCTGTCACCCCCAGGCATCACACCGGCCATCGCCGCGCTCAACCGCTCGACCGGCGCGGTTTCGGTCTGGGTGCTGGCGGCGGTGATTCGCCAGGTGCTGGCCACGCGCGGGCACCTGCACGGCGTGCTGTGGCTGCAGCGCGGTGAATCGGCCGTGGCGCAGCGGCTGCTGGGCGAGCAATCGCTGGTCGAGATCGCCGGCAACGCGGCGCACGCCTTGTGTGAGTTCGTCGGCGCACAAGTGGCCGTGATCTATCGGCTCGAACGCGACGAGCTGGTGCGCGATGGCGGCTACGCCTTCGACCCCGAGGCGTCGCCGGCGCGCATTGCCTTGCGCCACGGCGTGGCGGGCCAGGTGGCGCGCGATGGCAAGGCGCAGGTGCTGAGCGGCGTGGACGCAGCGCACCTTCCCGTGCGCTCTGCGCTTGGCGGCAGCGCGTCCCGGCACGTGGTGGTGGCGCCGCTGCGCATCGACGGCACCGTGGCCGGCGTCGTCGAACTGGGCTTTCTGGGCACCGAGGCCGATTTCGAGCAACTGTTGGCCTTGCTCGAGCTCGTCAACGAAAGCATCGGCGTGGCGCTGCGCGCGGCGCTGTACCGCGAGCGGCTGCAGCAGTTGCTCGAAGAGACGCAGCAGCAAAGCGAGGTGCTTCAGCAGCAGCAAGAAGAGCTGCGCGTGTCGAACGAAGAACTCGAAGAACAAAGCCGTGTGCTGCGTGAATCGCAGGCCCGACTCGAAACGCAGCAGGTCGAGCTGGAACAGACCAACGTGCGCCTCGAAGAGCAGACGCAGACGCTGGAGCGGCAAAAGCTCGACCTGCTCGCCGCCCAGCAGGCACTCAAGGACAACGCCGACCGGCTCGAGACCGCGAGCCGCTACAAGTCGGAATTTCTCGCCAACATGTCGCACGAGCTGCGCACGCCGCTGAACAGCTCGTTGATCCTGTCGAAGCTGCTGGCCGACAACCGCGAGGGCAACCTGAACGGCGAGCAGGTCAAGTACGCGATGGCGATCCAGGCCTCGAACAACGACCTGCTGACACTCATCAACGACATCCTCGACCTGTCGAAGATCGAGGCTGGCCATGTGGATTTGCACATCGAGCCGGTGGCGCTGCACGAGGTGGTCGAGCGCCTGCGCGCGACCTTCGAGCCGCTGGCGAAACACAAGGCCCTCGCCTTCGACATCGTCGTCGATGAGGCCGTGCCCGCGCACCTGGGCACCGACGCGCAGCGCCTGCAGCAGGTGCTGAAGAACTTGCTGGCCAATGCGGTGAAGTTCACCGAGCGCGGCAGCGTGCAGTTGCGCATCCGCCCCGGCGCACGCGGCCGGGTGCTGTTCGAGGTGATCGACAGTGGCGTGGGCATTCCGCAGCACCAGCAAGAGGTCATCTTCGAGGCGTTTCGCCAGGCCGATGGCAGCACCAGCCGGCGCTTCGGCGGCACAGGCCTGGGGCTGTCGATCTCGCGCGAGCTGACACACCGCCTGGGCGGTGAAATTCGCGTGGACAGCGAGCCCGGCCGCGGCAGCACCTTCACCGTCGAGCTGCCCACCGAGCTGGACCCGGCCCAGTTGCCGCAGGCGCCGGTCGCGCCGCCGGCGAGCGTGCACGCCACACCCGCACGGGCCATGCCGGCAGCGGCACCGGCCCCCGTTGCAGGCGAACCGGCCGCAGCCCCACCGCCCGCCCGCCCCTCGGGCCGCTACCCGGGGCGCTTGATCCTCGCCGTCGAAGACGACACCCGTTTCGCCAAGGTGCTGTGCGACCTGGCTGACGAGCTGGGCTTCGACTGCGCGATCGCAAGCTCGGGCGCCGAAGCGCTGCAGCTCGCGCGAGAACTGCGGCCGAACGGCATCCTCCTCGACGTGGGGCTGCCCGACCAGTCGGGCCTCACGGTGCTCGAACGCCTCAAGCGCGATCCCGAGACGCGGCACATCCCCGTGCACATGATGTCGGCGCACGAACGCACGCAGACGGCACTCGAACTCGGCGCGGTGGGCTATGTGCTCAAGCCGGCCGCGCGCGAAGAGCTGGTCGCCGCCATCGAGCGCCTGCAAGACAGGCTGCAGCGCGAAATGCGCCGCGTGCTGGTGGTCGAAGACGACGAAGCCCTGCGCCAGAACCTCGTGCTGCTGCTCAAGGGCGAGCATGTCGCGATCGATGCCGTGGGCGGTGTGGCCGAGGCGCTGGAGTGCCTGGCCACCCACACCTTCGACTGCATGGTGATGGACCTGTCGCTCTCGGACGGCTCGGGCTACGAGCTGCTGGAGAAGATGTCGGCCAATGAGCAGTACGCCTTCCCACCGGTGGTGGTGTACACCGGCCGTGCGCTGACGCGCGACGAAGAGCACCGGCTGCGGCGCTATTCGAAGTCGATCATCGTCAAGGGTGCACGCTCGCCCGAACGCCTGCTCGACGAGGTGACGCTCTTCTTGCACAGCGTCGAATCGAGCCTGCCGCCCGAGCAGCAGCGCCTGCTGTTGCAAGGCCGCCAGCGCGACGCGGTGCTCGACGGGCGCCGCATCCTGCTGGTCGAAGACGACGTGCGCAACATCTTCGCGCTCAGCAGCGTGTTCGAGCCGTTGGGCGCCAAGCTCGAGATCGCGCGCAACGGCCGCGAAGCGCTCGAACGGCTCGACCAGACTGCCAACATCGACCTCGTGCTGATGGACATCATGATGCCGGAGATGGACGGCATCACCGCGATGCAGCGCATCCGCGAGAAGCCCCACTGGAGCGCGCTGCCCATCATCGCCCTCACCGCCAAGGCGATGTCCGACGACCGCTCGCGCTGCCTCGAAGCCGGCGCGAACGACTACGTCGCGAAGCCCATCGACATCGACAAGCTGGTCTCGCTGTGCCGGGTGTGGATGCCCAAGTGAGGCCCGGGCGACATACCAGGTGAAGCCGCGCTGAACCGCCCCAGCCGGTGGCGCGACAATCGCGGGCCCGATCGACCCGCCTTGCTGCCCACCGACGCCATGTACGAGTACAACGAAACCCTCGCCCAAGCCCGCGAACGCAACATCCGCGACGCGCTGATGGAAGACATCGGCCGCGCCGACTGGACGGCCCTGCTGGTGCCCGGCGAACAGCGCGTCAAAGCCCGCGTGCTGGTGCGCGAAGAGGCCGTGCTGTGCGGGCGCGAGTGGTTCGACGGCTGCATCCGCGCGCTCGACGCCAGCGCCCGCATCGACTGGCATGTGGACGAAGGCGCGAAGATGGCCCCCGACACCCTGGTGTGCCACATCGAAGCCAACGCCCGCGCCCTGCTCTCGGCCGAGCGCCCGGCGCTCAACTACCTGCAGTTGCTGTCGGCCACCGCCACCCTCACACGCCGGCACGTCGATGCGATCGGTGGCGCATCACCCAATCCGAACGGCTGCGCCGTGCTCGACACGCGCAAGACCATCCCCGGCCTGCGCCAGGCGCAGAAGTACGCCGTGCGCGTGGGCGGCGGCAAGAACCAGCGCATGGCGCTGTGGGACGGCATCCTCATCAAAGAGAACCACATCGCCGCCGCGGGGGGCGTGGCCCAAGCGCTGCGCAACGCCCAAGCCTTGAATGCGGGCGTGGACATCCAGATCGAGGTCGAAACCATCGAGCAACTGAAAGAAGCCCTCGGGGCCGGCGCCAAGAGCGTGCTGCTCGACAACTTCACACCCCCGCTGATGCGCGAGGCCGTCGCCGTGACGCAGGGCCGTGCGCTGCTGGAGGTCTCGGGCAACGTGAAGCTCGACCAGATTCAAACCATCGCGGCCACTGGCGTGGACCGCATCTCGATCGGCCGGCTCACCAAGGACGTGAAGGCCGTGGACTACTCGATGCGGGTGCTCGAGCGGCTCTGAACTGACGCCCACCGGCCCCGACACCTGCTTCTGATTTCGCACCACGCAACGCCCGCCATGACCACCAGCTACGACGCCCTGATGCAACGCGTGTTGCAGATCCCGCACCTCGACCTGCAGATGGGCTTCGACATCGAACGACTCCGTGCCGAGGCCGGGCTGATCACCGACTTCGAGCCCTACCAGACCAAGTACGCCGATGGCGAGGTGCGCCGCCGCTACGCCGAAGCCTGGGGCGGGCGCGCCCTGCTGGGCTACGGGACGGACAGCCGTGAGGGCATGCACGAGCACACCCGCGAGTACGAGCAGATGATCCGCGCAGAGAAGCGGCAGATCGTGCCCACCGAACTGGGCGAGCAGTGCCCGTACATCCTCGACACGGTCAAGGCCCTGCGCGGCAGCAACCACCGCGCCCGCGTGATGCGCATCAAGGGTGGCAAGTCGCTGATCTGGCACTCGCACGTGCGGCAGCACCACCAGCCCAAGCACGTGTTGACGGTGCACGTGCCGATCGTGATGCCGCCAGGCTTCACCTACAACGTGGTGCACCCCGACCTGCTGAACGGCTATGAGCCCAAGGCGAGCGACCAGCACATCCTGCATTACCCAGTCGGTCGGGCGACGTGCTTCAACAGCTACCACTTTCACAACGTGTTCAACCCGAGCACGCAAGACCGCATCAGCATCATGCTGTACCTGAGCCTCGAAAACGCCGATGTCTTCAAGATGGTCAGCCACGCCGTCGAGATGTACGATGGGGCCCTGATCGAGGACTGAACGTGAACGCGGCGTGGTGGGGTGCGAAATTCGCACGCCCCGCCGCAGCGGCAGAAGCCTAAAGTGGCAGGGCACGCGTCAGTGCGGGAGCCCACCCATGAGTGCCGAGTTCGAAACCATCCACAACCACCACGAGCGGGCGGTCTTCGAAGCCGTGCTCGCCGCGCGGGCCGACTACCCGAGCGTGCCCACCGACCTGCTGGCCGACGTGGCCTGCGTGGCCTTGAACCGGCTGCCGCCGAGGTACATCCGCCACGAGGTCGATTACGCCTTCTACCTGACCGAACAAGAGCGCGAGGTGAACACCGTTCAGCTCGCGCAGGCGGTCAAGTACGCGTTCGAGTTCGTGCAGGCGCGAAACGTGGTGCGGGCGCGCAAGTAACCTCCCGGCCCTCGCGCTCCACCCGCCCGGGGCCCGCTCAGCGGCCCTTGAACACCGCCGCGCGCTTCTCGACGAACGAGCGCACGCCTTCGGCCCAGTCTTCGCTGGCGTAGATCTTCTTTTGAATGGCGGCGAAATCGGCCACCGCCGCGGCCGGGCCTTCTTCGACGGCCTTGATCGCGTTCAGGCGCGTGGCCGTCACGGCCAGCGGGGCCTGCTCGGCGATGCGCTGCGCGATGGCCAGGGCCTCGTCGAGCACCTGGGCGTTGGGCACGAGCTTTTGCACGAAGTTGAGGCGATAGGCCGTGGGTGCGTCGAACTCGTCGCCGGTCAGCAGCAGCAGCATCGCGTTGCCCAGGCCCGCGCGCTCGGACATGCGCAGCGTGGCACCGCCACCGGGCATCAGGCCGCGTTGCACCTCTTTCTGGCTGAAGCGGCAGTCTTCACCCGCGACCACGATGTCGGCGCCGAGCATCAGCTCGATGCCGACCGTGAAGCAGATGCCCTTGACCGCGGCGACCACGGGCTTGCTGCGGCGGCGGTAGCCGGGCTTGCCGAAGTCGTGCGGCTCGACCAGGCCCTCGGGGATCATCTTCAGGCCCTTTTCCAGGTGCGCCTGCACCGAGGGCATGTCGAGGCCGGCGGTGAAGTGGTCGCCGAAGGCATGCAGCACGCCCACGCGCAGTTCGGGGTCGTCTTCGAGGCGGGTGTAGGCCTCGGCGAGTTGCAAAAACATCTGCGGCGTCCAGCCGTTGCGCTTGGCGGGTCGGTTGAGGCCGATCAGCAGCACGTGGCCGACGACTTGCGTCTCGATGCAACCTTCGGGCGGGGGCGTGGTGACGTTGATTTGCATGGTCTTGTGCGTCGTGTGGATGTGAAGAAGCCGGGTGGCGAATGTGCCGGCCGAACCACTGCGGATCATCTCTCAGCGCGCCACGAAATGCTGCCCCCAACGCGACTGCGTCACCCGGGACTCGGGGCTATGCTGCCGCTCCACTGTCGCCCGTGCCTTGCCTCTCGCCGGGCGCTGTGTTCGCCCGTTCTTCGACCGAAAGGCCCTTGATGACCGTTGCGTTTCCCGACTTTCCCGTCCCGGCGCTCTGTGGCCCGCTGCGCCAGCCGCGCCAGATGCTGGCCGAGCAGACCTACGACGGCCACCTGTCGATCCACGACGACAAGACCGCCGGAGAGCTGGGCCTGAAGGCCGGCCCCATCGAAGGCCCCACGCACTTCAGCCAGTTCGACCCGCTGCTGTTCAAGCTCTTCGGGAAAGACTGGTTCGAGACCGGCTGCATCAGCGCGCACTACCAGAACATGGTGGTCGAAGGCGAAGAGGTGCGGGCCTTCGTGCAGCCGCCTGCCAACGGCCAACGCGTGGTGCGAATCTGGGCTGAAAAGCGCGACGGCACGCCGGTATTGACCGGTACCGCGTCGGTGGGCGACGTGCCCGACTCGGCGCATGAGATTCCGCAACGCATCGCCAAGCTGCGCCCGACCACCGGCCTCGTGATCAACCGCGACCTCAAGGTCGGCCAGCGCGGCGCCGCGCCCGAGACCATTTCGATGGGCCACGAGCAGCACATGGGCGACTATTACCCGTTCACGCTGGGTTCGAAGCTGAAGGTGATCACCGAGCCCTCGCCCTGGTACACGCCCGAAGGCGGTGCCTCGTCGCCCTGGGGCCGCGCGATCATCCCGATCGAGATGATCAGCGTGCTGCTCGGCAGCACCGTCAACCGCGCGGCGCTCAAAGGCCGCGGACCGGCCGTGGGCCTGTTCGCGGGGCAGCAGATCCGCTTGGTGAAGGGCCCGCTCTTCGTCGGCCAGAGCTACGACCTTGAACGCGAAATCGTCGCGCTGAGCGAAAGCGCCCGCACCGAGTCGGTCTGGGTGCGCACGCGGGTTTATGAAGCGGGCACGAAGACGCTGGCGGCCGAAATGATCCTGAACGGCGCGACGCTGAAGAACTCGTACGCCCACTACGAAAAAGAAGCACGCGAGCTGGGCTTGCTCGCCTGAGCTGCGCCACCGGTGGCGGCGACGCCGGCCCAAACCGGGTGCGGTCACCTTCCCCATCGACGCAGCCCCACGAATCCAATTTCTCAAGAGACTCACCCATGACCCCCCTCGACACCGGCACCCCTGACCTGCTCGCCTCGCTTGAAGACGGCGTGCTCACGCTCACGATGAACCGCCCCGAGGCACGCAATGCGCTGTCGCGGCCCATGCTGCAGGCCATGCAGAAGCAACTGGTCGAAGCCGAGTTCGACCCGGCCGTGCGCTGCATCGTGCTCACCGGCACCGGCAAGGCCTTCTGCGCCGGCGGCGACGTGAAGGCGATGGCCGGCGGCGCAGCCAGCAACCGCACCATCGACGAAGCCATCCACCAGCAGCGCCACAGCCAGCGCGAAACGGCGGGCCGCCTCTTCAAGATGCCCAAGCCCACCGTGGCCGTCATTCCCGGCCCGGCGGCGGGTGCGGGCCTGTCGCTCGCCATGGCCTGCGACCTGCGGCTGATGGCCAGCAGCGCCATCCTGACCACGGCCTTCGCCAAGGTCGGCTTCGCGGGCGACTACGGCGGCACCTACTTCATGACGCAACTCATCGGCGCCGCCAAGGCCCGCGAGCTGTACATGCTGAGCGACCGCGTCAGCGCCGACGAAGCCCTGCGCCTGGGCCTGACCAACTGGGTGGCCGAGCCCGAGCAACTGGCCGAGCGCACGTGCGAAATCACCCAGCGCCTGGCCAAGGGCGCGGCCGTGGCCTACCGCTACATGAAAGAAAACCTCAACCGCGCGATGGCCGGCGGGGTGGACGAGTGCCTCGACCTCGAAGCCACGCACCACATCCATTGCGCGCAGACCGAAGACCACCGCAACGCCGCGCGCGCCTTCGTCGAGAAGCGCGAGCCGGTGTTCACCGGCCGCTGAAGCGCCCCGCCCCAGCCGCCGACCGTCCCGTTCACCCACGCCGAGGCGCCGATGCAAGCCATGACCCGACCCGAGGCGGTTGCCCTCCTCACCGCCCCCGGCCAGCCCTTCGAGCTGGAAGACGTGGTGGTGCAAGGCCGCCGCCTGCGCGCCTTCAAGAACGCGCCGGCCTCGCTGCGTGGGCTGTTCGAATCGACGCTGAGCGACCTGCCCTTCCTCGCCTACAGCGAGGACGACACGCGCTACACCTACCGGCAGGCGTGGCAGGCGGCCTCGCGTATCGGCCATGTGCTGGTGCACGACTGCGGCGTGCGCCCCGGCGACCGCGTGGCCATCGCCATGCGCAACTACCCCGAGTGGATGCTGTCGTTCTGCGCGGCCACCTCGGTCGGCGCCGTCGCCGTCGCGATGAACGCGCACTGGCAAGCCGACGAGATGGCCCACGGCCTGGCCGACTGCGGCGCGAAAGTGCTGATCGCCGACGCCGAACGGCTCGACCGCCTGACGCAGCGCCCGCCGATCGAAGGCCTGCAGGTGCTGGCGGTGCGCGCAGACAAGCTGCCCGAGGGCGCACGGTCGCTGCGTGCATTGACCGACGCCATCGGCGACGTGCCCATGCCGCCGGTCGGCATCGCCCCCGACGATCTGGCCATCATGCTGTACACCTCGGGCTCCAGCGGCCGGCCCAAGGGCGTGCCTTCGACGCACCGCATGGTGCTGTCGGCCCTGCTCTCGTGGGAACTCGACATCACCATCCGCAACACCGTCGATGGCACCACACCGCCGGTGCCGGCCGAGCAACCCGGCACCTTGCTCGCCGTGCCGCTCTTTCACGTGACCGGGCTGCACAACTCGTACCTCGCGAGCTACCGTGGGCAGCGCCGCCTGGTGAGCATGTACCGCTGGGACGCCGAGCGCGCCGCCGAGCTGATCGACCGGCAACGCCTCACCTCGGTGGCGGGCCCGGCCGCGGTGACGGGCGACCTGGTGCGCGTGGCGCAGTCGGGCAAGTACAGCCTCGCCACACTGCTCATCGTGGGCGGCGGCGGGGCCCCGCGCGCGCCCGAGCAGGTGCGCCAAATCGACGCCAGCTTCCCGCAGGCCGCGCCCAACATTGGGTGGGGCATGACCGAGACCAACGCCATCGGCACCGGCATTGCCGGTCCCGACTACCTGGCCCACCCCACCAGCTCAGGCCGCTGCTCGCAGGTGCTCGAACTGAAGGTCACCGACGAGCGCGGCCGAACCCTGCCCCCGGGCGAACAAGGCGAGTTGTGGGTCCGCGGCACCGCGGTGTTCACCGGCTACTGGAACCAGCCCGAAGCCAACGCCCAGGTCTTCGACGGCGACTGGTTTCGCACGGGCGACGGGGCCATCATCGACGCCGAGGGCTACGTGTACATCGTCGACCGCCTCAAGGACATCATCATTCGCGGCGGCGAGAACATCGGCTGCGGCCAGGTCGAAGCCGCCCTGCTGCTGCACCCCGACGTGCACGAGGCCGCGGTCTACGCCGTGCCCGACGAGCGCCTGGGCGAAGAGGTCGGCGCCACCGTGCACGGCAGCCCCACGCTCGACCTCGACGAGCTGCGCCGCTTTCTCGAGGGCCACCTCGCACGCTTCGAGATGCCACGCTACCTGGTGAAGGCCGACGCGCCCCTGCCGCGCACGCCATCGGGCAAGATATTCAAGCGGCAGATTCGCGCCGCGGCCGTGGCGGCGATGAAGCCACCGGCCTGACCCCAGCCAACCGAAGCCAACCCGCCCTCGCGCCTTGTGGACCGAGGACCGGATGAGGGTGTGCGATGGCCTGCCATACCCGCCCTTCATCACCTTGCAACCGCTCTCATTCCAACAGTCGAAACAGGACCCACCCCATGAAGACCCGCATCACCGAACTCTTCGGCATCGAGCACCCCATCATCCAAGGCGGCATGCACTTCGTCGGCTTCGCCGAGCTGGCCGCCGCCGTGTCGAACGCCGGGGGCCTGGGCATCATCACCGGCCTCACGCAGCGCACGCCCGAGTTGCTGGCCCAAGAGATCGCCCGCTGCCGCGAGATGACCGACAAGCCCTTCGGCGTGAACCTGACTTTCCTGCCCTCGGTGACGCCGCCCGACTACCCCGGCTATGTGAAAGCCATCATCGACGGCGGCGTGAAGGCGGTCGAGACCGCCGGCAACAACCCGCAGAAGTGGATGCCCGCGCTGAAAGAAGCCGGCATCAAGGTCATCCACAAATGCACCTCGGTGCGCCACGCACTGAAGGCCGAAGCCATCGGCTGCGACGCGGTCAGCGTAGACGGCTTCGAGTGCGGCGGCCACCCCGGTGAAGACGATGTGCCCAACTTCATCTTGCTGCCGCGCGCGGCCGAAGAGCTGAAGATCCCGTTCGTGGCCTCGGGCGGCATGGCCGACGGCCGCTCGCTCGTCGCCGCGCTCGCGCTGGGCGCCGACGGCATGAACATGGGCACGCGCTTCATCGCCACCCAAGAAGCGCCCGTTCACCAGAACGTGAAAGACGCCATCGTCGCCGCCAGCGAACTCGACACCCGCCTCGTGATGCGCCCGCTGCGCAACACCGAACGCGTGCTGACCAACGCGGCCGTCGAGCGCCTGCTCGAAAAAGAGAAGGCCTTGGGCGCGAACATCAAGTTCGAAGACATCCTCCCCGAGGTCGCCGGCGTCTACCCGAAGATCATGAAAGAAGGCGCCATGGACGCCGGCGCCTGGTCGTGCGGCATGGTCGCGGGCTTGATCCACGACGTGCCGACGGTGAAGGAACTGATCGACCGGATCATGGCCGAAGCGCACGGGATCATTCAGCAGCGGCTCGCGCGTCTGGTGGGCTGATCGAGTCCGCGCAACTTGGGGGCAAGGGGCAAAGCCCCATCCGCATTCAGGTGCGCGGCCGGGCGCACACCCGGCGCCGACTCCCGTGAGGCGAAGAACGAACCCACGTGTGCCCCCTGAGGAGCGGGTGAGCGCCACAAGGTGAACGGATTGGGGCGCGCGAGCCTCAGGTCTTCCTCACCTGCACATCCACCTCCATCCCCAAAAAATCCCCGGGCCGCCCCGTCCAAGTGCCGGTGACCGGTGACGCGAGGCTCGCATGCCGAGCCACGCCGACACGGATGAGGTCGGTGCCACCGACGAGGTTGTTGGTGGGGTCGAAGGGAATCCACCCGGCCCCCGGGAGGTACACCTGCAGCCAGGCATGGGTGGCCCCTGCGCCCGGCGCGTTGTCGTCATCGAGCCACGGGGTGTGCACATAGCCCGAGACGAAACGCGCGGCGTAGCCCAGGCAGCGTGCCGCTTCGATCATCAGCGTCGCGTAGTCGCGGCACGAGCCGCATTGGCGGTCGAGCGTTTCGTAGGGCGTCTGCACGCCCTCTTGGTTGCGCACCTCGTAGCGCATCGTGTCGCGAATGAAGGCGTTCATCTTCACCAGCAGGTCGCGGCTGCCGGTCTCGCCGGGTGCCGACATGAACTGCTGCGCCCATTCGGCCAGTCGCCCTTGCGGGTCGTCGTAGAACGGCATGAGGTAGTGCTGCAGCGCGATGCGGTCTTCGGGGGAATAGTCGAACGGGTACTTCTCGGCCGCGGCATCGAGCGGCAGGTCGAGCGCCCGCGTGCCGGTGTGCTCGACGGTGAAGCTGGCAACGAACTTGAGTTCGCTCGCTTCGGGCTGCGGGCGCACGATGGCGACCGAGTTCGAGTACACGTCCTGGATGAGCCGGATGTCCTGCGCAGGCGGGGTGACTTGCAGGTCGCTGGCGAGCACCCGCAGGTCGTGGCTGCCCCGCGGTCGAAACAGCAAGGTGTGTTCGCCCAGTTGGACGGGCGTGGCGTAGCGGTAATGCGTGGTGTGGGTGATATCGAAGATGACGGGCATGGCGGTCGCGTTGCGCGGCAGCAGGTCTGCGCGGTTCAAGTCATGTCGGAGGCGTTGGCTCAGGCAGCGTCTCGGGCCTGGCGTGTCAGGCGATCTGAGCGATCGACATCGAGGCGCCTCGCGCCAAAGACCGCCGCAACGAGCTCGCCCCCGGGAAGTGGCCGAAGTCGGTGTCGGTCTCGCGCAAGGAACCACCGGGCTCGCAGGTCGTCGCCCCGGGCGGACCGCTCAGCAGCCGGTCGAGGGCACGCAGCGTGTCAGGCACATGCAGCGGCTTGGGCCACAGCTCGACGAAGCCTGAGCCCGCGATGTCGGTCGAGACGTCGGCCGTCACCGCCACGGCCGGCACGTGCGCCAACGCGGGCAGCGCACGCAGCCGCGACAGCAAGTCGGTGCCGTGGCAATCGGGCAGGCGCAGGTCCAGCAGCAGCAGGCGATAGCTGCCATCGGCCGCCACGCGCAGGCCCTCCTCGCCGTTCATGGCGATGCGCAATTCGACGCCGGGCCGCATCGCGACAAGGGCTTGCATGACGAGGATGTTGATTTCCTGGTCTTCGACGTACAACACGCGCATGGGGTGCGGGTCGAGTGGGGCGGCCGAGGCAGTCATGGTGTGTGCGTGCAAAGCTCCGATCTCGAATTCGGGCAATCGGCATGCCCAGGCCCGCGATCGAACGCCCCTTCAGGCACGGGGCTCGCCAGGACTTTTTGCGCCTTTCGGCCGCCTCAAGGCTCATCTGGTCGGCAAGTTTTACAAATGAACCCGGCACCACTTGCAAAAAAACAGCGCCCGACACCACAGCTCGAAAGGACGGCACCGTGACCCTCGCACCCGTTACACCCGCCGCAGGCAGCCGCGAAGAGCGCGATTCGATGGGCGCCGTGCAGGTCGCCGACGACCGGCTCTGGGGCGCGCAGACACAGCGCTCGCTGGCGCACTTTCGCATCTCGACCGAGCGCATGCCGGCCGAGCTGATCCGCGCGCTGGCCAGCGTGAAGCGTGCGTGCGCCGAGGTCAACGTGGCGCTCGGGCTGCTGCCGGCCGACGTGGGCCAGGCCATTGCGCAGTGCGCTGCTGAAATTGCGGCAGGCGAATGGGCCGAGCACTTTCCGCTGTCGGTGTGGCAGACCGGCTCGGGCACGCAGACGAACATGAACATGAACGAAGTGCTGGCCAACCTGGCGTCTGAACGCCTGGGCGGCGCACGCGGCATGGCGCGGCGCGTGCACCC
Organism: Piscinibacter sp. PDB5-1; assembly: GCF_056676035.1. Taxonomy (NCBI): domain Bacteria; kingdom Pseudomonadati; phylum Pseudomonadota; class Betaproteobacteria; order Burkholderiales; family Sphaerotilaceae; genus Piscinibacter; species Piscinibacter sp. PDB5-1. The sequence continues at coordinate 44,424 of NZ_JBWVZL010000001.1, forward strand.
GAACGACCACGTGAACCTCGGGCAGTCGTCGAACGACATCTTTCCGACCGCGATGCACGTGGCCGCGGCCGTGGCGGTGAGCACGCGGCTGCTGCCCGCGCTGGCCGCGTTGCGCGAGTCGCTGGCGGCCAAGTCGGCCGAGTACGCGCAGCTCGTGAAGATCGGCCGCACCCACTTGCAAGACGCCACGCCGCTAACCCTGGGGCAAGAGCTGTCGGGCTACGTCGCGCAGCTGTCGCAGGCCGAGCACGCCATCGAGGCTGCACGCCAGCCGGTGTTCGAGCTGGCCGTGGGCGGCACGGCGGTGGGCACCGGGCTCAACACCCACCCCGAGTTCGGCGCGCGCGCGGCGGCGGCGCTGGCGCAGCAACTCGGTCTGCCCTTCACGAGCGCGGCCAACAAGTTCGCGGCACTCGCCGCGCACGACGTGCTGGTCACGCTGCATGGGGCGATCAAGTCGGCCGCGGTCGGGCTGATGAAGATCGGCAACGACATCCGCTGGCTGGCCTCGGGGCCGCGCAGCGGCCTGGGCGAGCTGACGCTGCCGGCCAACGAGCCGGGCAGTTCGATCATGCCGGGCAAGGTCAACCCGACACAGAGCGAAGCGCTCACCATGGCGTGCTGCCAGGTCATCGGCAACGACGTGGCGGTGACCATGGGCGCAGCGCAGGGGCACTTCGAGCTGAACGTGTTCAAGCCGCTGATCGCGCACAACCTGCTGCAGAGCATCCGCCTGCTGGCCGATGCCGCCATGAGCTTCGACGAGCACTGTGTGCGCGGCATGACGGCCAATGCCGCGCGCATCGGCGAGCTGGTCGAGCGCTCGCTGATGCTGGTGACCGCGCTGGCGCCGCACATCGGCTACGACAAGGCGGCCAAGATCGCGCTGAAGGCCCATGCCGAGGGCAGCTCGCTGCGCGAAGCGGCGCTCGCGCTCGGCCACGTGAGCGGCGACGACTTCGACCGCTGGGTGCGGCCGGGCGACATGGTCTAGCGCGATTGAGCCGGGCCGGCACGTCACTTGCCAAACGGCCGCCATGGCCACACCGCGAGCCCTCTGGAAAGGCGCCATCAGCTTCGGGCTGGTGCACATTCCCGTGGCGCTGTACCCCGCCGCGCGGCAGGACCACATCGACTTCGACTGGCTCGACAAGCGGTCGATGCAACCGGTCGGCTACCGCCGCATCAACAAAGAGACCGGCAAAGCCATCAACCAGGACAACATCGTCAAGGGCATCAAGGGCGAAGACGACACCTACGTTCTGCTGAGCGAGGACGAGATCAAGGCCTCACTGCCCAAGAGCACGCAGACCCTCGAGATCGAGAGCTTCGTGCCGGCAGACCAGATCCCGTTCTTCTATTTCGACACGCCCTACTTTCTGGCCCCGGTGGGCCGAGGCCAGAAGGTCTACGCGCTCCTGCGCGACACGCTCGTCGAAGCCGGCGTGGTGGGTGTGGCCAAGCTCGTGATCCAGACCAAGCAACACCTCGCGGCGCTCGTTCCCGTGGGGCCGATGTTGATGGTCAACACCTTGCGCTGGGCGAATGAGATCCGCTCGCCCGACGAGCTGAGCCTGCCCAGCGGCACCAAGCTGTCGGCCAAAGAACGCCATATGGCCGCCGAGCTGGTGGCCGACATGCGCAGCGACTGGAAGCCCGATGAGCACCGAGACTCGTTCCGCGACGAGATCATGGCGCTGGCGAAACACAAGATCGAAGCGGGCGAGACGCAGACACTCAACGTCACGACGACCCCGCAAGACGCCCCCCAAAGCGCCGAGATCGTGGACCTGACCGACCTGCTGCGCCGTAGCCTCAAGGGCAAGGGCCGCACCGGTGCGGCCGCCAACGAGGTCGCCGACCGCGGCAGCGCCGATCGTCCGCGCGGTGCGACCGCCCGCGTCAAAGGCCAGGCCTCGGACTCGCGCGCAGCAGCAGCGACCGAGCCGCGCGTTGCCCGCGGCAATGCCCCGCCAGCCTCGCGCAAGGGCAGCAGCAAGCCGTCCGCCAAGGCCACGACCAAAGCACCGGCCAGCCCCAAAGGCGCCCGCCGCCGGGCGGCCTGAAGCCCCGAGGCCGCGCCGCCTGCGCAGCGGCGTGTCAGCCCGCGCAGGGCAGCGGAAAGCCCAAGGCCCGCAGCGCGTCGTCGAGCCGCTGCCCCGCCAAGGCCGGCGCGGCCCACGGGTCCGCCCCCTCGAGCGCGGTCAGTCGATGCGCGAGGGAAAACACGTTCCAGTGGTCACCGCCGTTGAGGTGCGCCAGCTCAGACCAAGCGATCGGCACTGACACGCCCAGACCGGGCTGCGCACAGGGTGAGTACGCAGCCGTGAGGCGTGACCCGCGACCATTGGCGCGCCAGTCCACACGCACCCCCGGCGCATCGGCGTGCAAGCCGAGCCGCCCTGCCCCTTGCCGGCACAGGTGCGCCGCCAGCGCTTCGGCGGCGGCGTGCACCACCGGCCAAGGCCAGCGCGGCAAGAGGGGCAGTTGCAGGTGCAGACCCTCGGCGCCGCTGGTCTTGGCGTGGCACGCCAGCCCCAGGTCGAGCAAGGCCTGGCGCGCAAGCAACGCCGCCTCGGCGACGTCGTCCCAGCCGCCACGTGCACCGGGCGCCAGGCTCAAGACCATGCGGTCGGGCTGGGCCTCGCCGGCTGCGCGCGCCTCCGGGTCGGGCAGGCCGTGGCCGGTTCGAAATTCGACGAAGTCGTTGAACAGTGCATGCAGCAGGCCTTCTTCGGCGTCGATCTCGAGCCCTACGCCGGGCCCCGGGCGGCGTCGCACCCCGAGCAGTTCGCCGGACCACGCCGTGTGCACTTCGGTGGCCGGGCCCAGAGGTGAGCCCGGCGCGCGCACCAGGGCGAGTGCGCGCCCGGCCAGTTGAGGCATCAACCAGGGGGCGGCCAGCTCAGCGAAATGGCGCAAATCGTCGCGGGTGCAGCCCGTGGCAGCGTCCACCACGCGGTGCGGGTCGTGCACCGCGAGTTCTCGCCAAGACACGGCGCCCATCGCACCGGTGCTCAAGGCCGCACGCACATCGTTCCCCAACTCATCCTGCGGTTCGTCATTGGTACGTACTCCGGGTGCCGGCGACAGCCCCACTGGGGTGGCAATCGCCGTGCCCAAGCCCGCGCAGGCGCCGCCGGGCGCGCGCACTGCGGCCCGCCAATAACCCTTCACGACAGGTAGTTTTTGCTGCAAGAAGGTCGGGCCGGACGGGCGTGTCGGCTGGGGCACCAGGGCACGCCGCTTGCCAGAGACACGACCACCCCACCAGGAGGCTGTCATGACCGTGGCCGATCGCATCACCGATGGAAAGCTCGTGCCCCTGCCTGCCGAGGCCGGCGACGTCAACGCCCCGCGCTTCGAGCCCAACGAGCGCTGGCTGCGCACGGCGGCGCCGCGCCTGCAAAAGCTCGCCATGTGGCGGTGGTTCGCCACGCGTTATGCCGATCCCGAAGACCTGGTCCCGCACGACGACGAAGGCAACTACCTCTTCCCCGAGGACGGGCCCTGCCTGGCCGATCACATCCTCGCCGAGCGCTTCGCGGGCTGCGTGCCGCCAGAGGTGATCGAAGACCTGGTGCTCGAAGTGCAGGCCGAGGTCGGCAACGAGTGGGTGGTCAAGCGCAACGACGGCTTCGGTGGCTGAGCCGGCCGTGCCACCCAGCCCCAGGCGCTGGCGCCTGCGGCGCGCTTTGTTGTGGCTGCTGGGCGCCAGCGTGCTCGGGGTGCTGGGGCTTGCGGGCTATGTGGGCACCGTCTACCTGCAAACGCCGAGCCTTGGCGAACTGCGCGCCATGCAATCGGCGCAGCCGAGCGTGATGCTCTCGCGCGACGGCCAGACGCTCACCACCTTTCGCCGCGACCAGCAAGAGCCTGTGCCGCTCGACCGCATCTCGCCGCGCGTGGTCGAAGCGCTGATCGCCACCGAAGACCACCGCTTCTTCGAGCACAAGGGCGTGGACGTCTACCGCACGCTGGGTGCGGTCGTGCACACCTTGCAGGGCAACACGCAAGGCGGCTCGACGATCACACAGCAACTCGCGCGCAACCTCTTTCCTGAAGAGATCGGCCGCGCGCGCTCGGTGCACCGCAAGCTGAAAGAGCTGTTCACGGCGATGCGCATTGAGCGCGTCTACAGCAAGCAGCAGATCGTCGAAACCTACCTCAACACCGTGCCCTTCCTCTACAACGTGGTGGGCATCGAGATGGCCGCACGGACCTACTGCGACAAGAGCGCGGCCGAACTGGACACGCTGGAAGCGGCCACGCTCGTGGGCATGCTCAAGGGCACGCACTACTACAACCCGGTGCGCTTTCCCGAGCGGGCGCGCGAGCGGCGCAATGTGGTGCTCGCGCAGATGGCCAAACAAGACCTGCTCACGCGCGACGAGGTCGAGCGCCTGTCGCAAACGCCGCTGCGCGTGCAGTTCAACCGCGAGAGCGAGAGTCTGGGCATGGCGCCGCACTTCGCGGCCCACGCGCGGCGCTGGCTCATCGACTGGGCCGAGGCCCACGGCCACGACCTCTACGCCGACGGTCTGGTGATCCACACGACGCTCGATGCCGGCCTGCAGCAGGCCGCCACGCGCGCGGTCGAAGAACAGACGCTCGCACTGCAGCGCGTGGCCGACGTGGAATGGAGTGCCGCGTCGATGCCCGTGGCCAGCCGCTCGATCGCGGCGTACGCGGCGGCACATCCGCGCATCGAGCCCTTTGCCCACTGGTGGCGGCAGCGGCCCCGGCTGCTCGAAGCCGCACTGCGCGACAGCACGCCTTACCGCCAGCTCGTCGAACAAGGCACGGCACCGGACGACGCCCTGCGCCAGGTGGCCGCACAGCCCGAATCGCTGGCCGCGGCCAAGGCCCGCAAGACGCGGCTCGAAGCCGGACTCGTGGCCATCGACCCCGCCACCGGCGAAGTGCGCGTGTGGGTGGGCAGCCGCGACTTCGCGCAAGGCCAGTACGACCACGTGGCCCGCGCCCAGCGCCAGCCGGGCTCGACCTTCAAGCCCTTCGTCTATGGCGCCGCGCTCGAAGCGGGCATCGGGCCCCTGCGCACCTACGTCGATGAACCGGTCGAGGTGGCCCTGGGCGGCGGGAAGACCTGGAAGCCGACCGACATGCAGGGCTTCAGTGGCCAGCCCATGAGCCTGCGGGACGGGCTCGTGCATTCAAAGAACACCATCACCGCGCAGGTGATGCAAGAGGTGGGCATCCACCGCGTCGCCACGCTCGCGCAGGCGATGGGTGTGAACCTCAGCAAGCTCGACCCCGTGCCCTCGCTCGCGCTGGGCACCAGCCCCGTCACCCTGCTCGAGATGACCAGCAGCTACGCCACCATCGCGCGGCAAGGCACCTACCACCCCCCGATCTTCGTCAACAAGATCAGCGACCGCCACGGCCATGCGCTCGCGGTCTTCGGCGGTAAGAGCCAGCGGGCCCTGTCACCCGGCTCGGCCATCGAGCTGACCGACATGATGCGAGGCGTGGTTCAGCGCGGCACCGGCGCGCAGGTGCGCTCGCGCTTCGGCATCGTGGCCGACATCGCCGGCAAGACCGGCACCACGCAAAACAACACCGATGGGTGGTTCATCCTGATGCACCCACAACTGGTGGTGGGCGCGTGGGTGGGCTTCAACGACTCGCGCGTCACGATGCGCAGCAACCACTGGGGCCAGGGCGGGCACAACGCAGTGCTGCTGGTGGGCGACTTCTTCCGCGACGCGCTCAAGTCGAAGGCGGTCGATGCCAATGCGAGCTTCCCGCAGTCGGCCCTGTCGCCCACGCGGCGCTTCGATGCACCGCCTCCCCAAGATTGGGTCGATGAAGACACAGCCGACGAACGGCCCCTGCCGCAAGAACCGCCGAACGCCGTGCCTAGCGACGAGCCCGTCGACACGACCGACCCGATGGAGATGGCGCAAGGGCCCACCGATCCGGCGCAAGCGCAGGCACGCGTGGAACTCGATCGTTTGCTGGAGCGCCTGGCCACATCGAACGGTGGCGGCGCGGCACCTGCGGCAGGCGGTGTCTCGGTGAGACCGACCGCTGCCCCGGTGAATACCCCCGCGGACGAAGGCGCCATTGCGGCGCCCTTGCGGGTGCGGGTGAGAGAAGGCTTGAAGTAGCGACGAGCCGAGGGGGCCGGTCGCTCAGAAGCCGAAGGCTTCTGCGATGTCTTATTCGAGCGAGTCGGCTTCGCCGTCGAGCGCCTTGTCGAAGTCACTCAGGTCGGCCGGCGTACGCGGCAGCACCGGCTTGTCGAGCGGGCGGCACACGCGGCGCTGCAGACGCTCCAGGCGCTCAGAACGCCCGATGGCCTGGAAGACCTGGTCCGGGTTCAGCATCAACGCAAACGGGTTGTTGACGACGGTCTCGGTGCTTTGCATGTCGGTCTCCAGAAGAAGCTGTCGATGCGTTGCACTGTAGGAGCCGACCTTCAAGGCCGACAGTCGGGGCCGCGCCATAAGCGGCATCAGAAGTTCACTGACACGACTGTCGGACAAAACGCGCGGTTCGTGAGGTTTGCCCGCGTTTGTGCCCGTCGCCACAGGTCAGGATGTCATCCCCGGGACACCTTTGCTCACGCCTTTCGGGTGAACCCTGAGGCCGCGCTTTTTACGCCCGACCGCGAGTTCAAGCCGCCAGCACGCGGGCGAACAAGCGCTCGAAGTTGTCGCTGGTGTGGCGGGCCACGGCCTCGACCTCGCAGCCCTTCAGCTCGGCGATCTGCTTGGCCACGAAGGGCACGTACGAAGGGTTGTTGGTCTTGCCGCGATAGGGCACGGGCGCGAGGTAGGGGCTGTCGGTCTCGATCAGGCAACGGTCGAGTGGCACGAAGCGCGCGACCTCGCGCAGGTCGGCTGCGTTCTTGAAGGTCAGGATGCCCGAGAACGAGATGTAGAAGCCCAGGTCGAGCGCCTGGCGCGCGACGTCCATGGTTTCGGTGAAGCAGTGGAAGACACCGCCCACGCGGCCCTGCCCTTCGTCGCGCAAGATGCCCACTGTGTCGCCCGACGCGCTGCGGGTGTGGATCACCAACGGCAGCCCGGTGCGCCGCGCTGCGCGAATGTGCACCCGGAAGCGCTCGCGCTGCCATTCCATGTCGGCCACCGTGCGGCCGTTGAGCCGGTAGTAGTCGAGCCCGGTCTCGCCCAGGGCCACCACGCGCGGGCGCTGCGAGAGCGCCACCAGTTCGTCTTCGCCGGGCTCGCGCACGCCTTCGTTGTCGGGGTGCACGCCCACGCTGGCCCATAAGTTGTCGTGCGCCATCGCGAGCCCATGCACGTCGTCGAACTCTTCGAGCGTGGTGCAGATGCACAGCGCGCGGTCCACCTTGGCAGCGGCCATGTCGGCGCGGATCTCGCTCAGGCGCGCGCGCAGTTCAGGAAAGCTCAGGTGGCAATGCGAATCGACGTACATGGAAAGCAGCGTATCAAGGGCCGTGCCGGCCCAGGCCTCACCGGCCAAGTTGCCGGTGGTGATCGAACAGCGATCGAAGTGATCAGCTCAGATCGTTTGCGTGGGCTTGGACGACGAGATCGACGTGCCCAAGATTTCTTCGATGCGGATCTTCAGCAGCCGGGTCTTCTCGTCGGCCGGAAAGCGCACCCCGACGCCCTGCGTGCGGCCGCCCGAGGCGTTCACCGGGGTGATCCACGCGACCTTGCCGGCCACGGGGTAACGCTGCGGGTCTTCGGGCAGCGAAAGCAGCAGGTAGATGTCTTCGCCCAGCCGGTATTCGCGCGTGGTCGGCACGAACAGGCCACCGTCGGAGAAGAGCGGGATGTAGGCCGCGTAGAGCGCCCCCTTCTCACGAAACACCAGTTGGATGACGCTGGGCCGGGGCGTCGAAGCGGCGGGGGTCAGGCTCGGTGTCCGCGTACTGGGTGCCGTGGGTTCGCTCATTCGCGCGAGTGTACCGGCAGCCTTTTGCCCAAAGACCCGGGTTGACGAGGAGGATTCAACGCTGCGCGCGCCTGCTGCACCAGCGACTCGGCCATCAACGGCAGATTCCACGAGTGCTCGGCGTGGCGGCTGGTGCGCGCGAGCGCCCGGGCCCAGTTGTTCAGATCGGCCAGCGACGCGCCGGTGGGCACAACCGTCGCCGGAAAGTAGCGCGGCGCCGCCCCGCAGGCCACGCACATCGCGTCGTGGCAGAGCTTGTGCAAGGCATCGAGCAGGCGCGGCAAGGCCCAGGCCGCCAGCCCGCTGGCGTCACCGGCCGCCACCTGCTTCGGAAAGCGCAACCATGCCACCGCGTCGATGCCCTCTTGCACGCAGTCGAGTGCATCGAGCGGCTGCCCGCCGGCTGCGGCCAGCATCACCTCGGGCTGTGCCACCTGGTGCGAGGCGAGCCACGCCGTGGCGGCCTCGACCGGCGGCAGGCCCAGCGGAACGGCCTGGCAACGGCTGCGGATGGTCGGCAGCAGGCCATCGGGTGCGCCGCAGCTGAGCACGAAGCGGGCTTCGCCGGGCGGCTCCTCGAGCGTCTTCAGCAAGGTGTTGGCGGCGATGGCGTTCATGCGCTCGGCCGGGTGGATCAACACCACCTTGCCGCGCCCACGCGCCGAGGTCGTCTGCGCAAACAGCACGGCCGCGCGCACGGCCTCGACCTTGATCTCTTTGCTGGGCTTGGCCTTGCTCGACTTGCCTTCGCCGTCACTGCTGGCTTCGGCTTCTTCGCCCCAGCCCAGCGTCGCGCGCAAGGCCTCGGGCAGCAGCACCAGCAGGTCGGGGTGCGAGCGGGCCTGTACCAGCTTGCAGCTCGCGCACTGGCCGCAGGGCTGTCGGCTCGCCTGGGTTTCAGCCTGGGTTTCGCACAGCCAGGCTTGCGCGAGCGTCAGCGCCAGCTCGAATTGGCCGATGCCTTGCGGCCCGTGCACCAGCAGCGCATGGCCACGCTGCGTGTGCAGCGCACGCGCCAGCGGCTCGGCGAGCCAGGGCAGCGGCAATTGGCCGTCGGCGTGGACCACGCCTGGCACGGCTACCACCCGCGCTGCTCCAGCACGGCCAGCACCTGGGCCCACACGGCCTCGCGCGCTTGAAGGGCGTCGATGCGCGCGAAGCGCTGCGGGGCGGCGTCGCAACGCGCCTGGTAGCCGGCGCGCACGCGCTCGAAGAAGGCGGTGTCTTGCTGCTCGAAGCGGTCGGGCGCACGCACGGCGGCGCGGCGCTCGGCCGCCACCTCGGCGGGCAGGTCGAACCAGAAGGTCAGGTGCGGCTGCAGGCCGGCCTGCACCCAGGTTTCGAGCGTGCCCAGCACCTGGGCATCGAAGCCCCGGCCCCCGCCCTGGTAGGCGAAGCTGGCATCGGTGAAGCGGTCAGACACGACCGTCGCCCCGCGCGCCAGCGCTGGCGCAATCACGGCCTGGATGTGGTCGCGCCGTGCGGCAAAGACCAGCAGCGCCTCGGTCAGCGCGTCCATGGGCCGGTGCAGCACCAGCTCGCGCAGCGACTCGGCCAGCGGCGTGCCGCCCGGCTCGCGGGTGGACACGACCTCGGCCCCGCGCTGGCGCAGCCGTTCGACCAGCGCCTCGATGTGCGTGGACTTGCCGGCGCCGTCGATGCCTTCGAAGCTGATGAAACGTCCGCTCATTGCCATTCAGCGCTGGTATTGGTTGACCGCACGGTTGTGCTGGTCCAGCGTGTCGCTGAACTGGCTGCTGCCGTCGCCCCGCGCCACGAAGTACAGCGCCCGCGTGGCTTGCGGCTGCACCGCGGCCCGCAGCGCGGCCTTTCCGGGCATCGCAATCGGCGTGGGCGGCAGCCCGCCCCGGGTGTAGGTGTTGTAGGGGCCGTCGGTTTGCAGGTCGCGCTTGCGCAGGTTGCCGTCGAAGGCCGTGCCCAGGCCATAGATGACCGTCGGGTCGGTCTGCAAGGGCATGCCGATGCGCAGGCGGTTGATGAACACGCCGGCGATCATGGCGCGGTCGCTCGGCGTGCCGGTTTCCTTCTCGACGATGGACGCCAGGATCAAGGCCTCGTCGGGCGACTTGAGCGGCAGGTCTCGCGCGCGCTGCGCCCAGGCGTCTTCGAGCTGACGCTGCATGGTGTGGAAGGCGCGCTTGAGCACAACCAGGTCGCTCGCGCCCTTGCTGTAGGCGTAGGTGTCGGGGAAGAAGCGCCCCTCGGGCGACAGGCCCTGCGCGCCGATGGCGGCCATCAACTCGGCATCGCTCAAAGCGGCGGTGGTCTGCTTCAGGCTGTCGGCGTTGGCGAGTGCGGCGCGAAACTGCCGGAAGGTCCAGCCTTCGATGAGTTGCACGCGGGCCATGAGGGCATCGCCGCGCACCATTTTGTCGAGCAGGTCACGCGGTGTGGCGCCCTGGCCGATCTGGTAGCTGCCGGCGCGAATCTTTCGGTCCTGGCCCGACCAGCGAAACCACTCGAACAGCAGGCGCGGGTGGGTCTGCACACCGGCCTGCGTCCACAGCAGCGCGACATCGCGTGGCGTGGCGCCGGCTTCGATCGAGACTTCGACCGAGGTAGCCGCCAGCGGCAGCGGCCGTTGCAACCACCAGGCCGTGGCGCCGGCCAGCGCCGCCAGCACCAGCACGGCCAGCAGGATCAGGCGGCGCAGGGCTCTCACGGGTTGAGCGGGTGCGGCAACGCCCCTGGGGTGAACGCGAACATGGGCGCTGATGATAATCGCCGCATGACGACGCAAAACCTGCTCGACGGCGCCGTGGCGCTGCCTCACTGGGGCGTGATTCGCGCACAAGGCGCAGACGCCGCGGCCTTCCTTCACGGCCAGCTCACCAACGACTTCGCCCTGCTCGGCACCGACCGCGCGCGGCTGGCCGGCTACTGCTCACCCAAGGGCCGATTGCTCGCGAGCTTCATCGGCTGCAAGCGAGGCGCCGAAGAAGTGCTGCTTGCCTGCCGCAGCGACGTGCTGGCAGCAACATTGAAGCGCCTGTCGATGTTCGTGCTGCGCGCCAAGTGCAAGCTGAGCGACGCGAGCGGCGAAGTGCGCCTCTACGGCCTGGCCGGCGCCTCGGCCCGCGGCCTCTTGGGCCACCTGGCCGACGAACTCTCGGTGTGGGGCAAGACCGAGCTGGGCGAGGCCACCGTGGTCCGCCTGCCCGACGCGGCCGGCACCCAGCGCTACCTGTGGCTGGCCGATGCCTCGGTCGCCGCGCCGCCCATCCAGGCGCTGTCGCCCGAGGCCTGGCAGTGGGGCGAAGTGCACAGCGGCGTGGTCAGCATCGAAGCGGCCACGGCCGACCAGTTTGTGCCTCAGATGGTGAATTACGAGCTGATCGGCGGCGTGGACTTCAAGAAGGGCTGCTACCCCGGCCAGGAAATCGTCGCCCGCAGCCAGTACCGGGGCACGACGAAGCGGCGCGTGTTCCTGTTCGAGAGCGGCGTGCCGGCGCAGGCCGGGCAAGAGGTCTTCCACAGCGGTGACCCGGGCCAGCCCGCCGGCCTCGTGGCCAACGCCGCACCGAGCCTCGGCCCTGCAGGCTGCGCGCTGCTGGTCGAGGTGAAGCTCGCGGCGCTGCACGAGGGCAGCCTGCACCTGGGCGCGGCCGACGGGCCCGTGCTCAGGCAGGTCGATCTGCCTTACGAGGTGCCGACGGAAGTCTCTGCATGACCCCCGCGGGCGCGAGAAAACCACCCGCCGCGCACGCCGCCACGAAGTAAGCGTCGCCCGTCACGGCAACAGTTCACACCACCCCGCCGGCGGCATCCCAGTGCGTGAGTTGTTCATCTACTATCGAGCGAAGGTCGTGGACGCGCCTGCTTTGCAGGCCGCCGCGACCGCGCTGCAACACCGTTTGCAGAGTCGCTTCGTCGGTCTTCAGGCGCGCTTGTTGCGCCGGCCCGATGTGGTGGATGGAATGCACACCTGGATGGAAACCTACGCCCTGCCCCCCTTGCCCGCGAACGGCGCGGCTTCGAACGGAATCGGCGATGCCTTGCGCACGCAGATCGAGCACGAAGCCCGGGCCGCCCTCTCGGGCTGGATCGTCGGCGAGCGGCACGTGGAGGTGTTCGACGCATGTGCCTCGTAGCTCTGGCCATCGACCAGTCCCGCCGCTTTCCGCTCGTGATCGCGACGAATCGAGACGAATTCTTCAAGCGCCAGGCCACGCGCCTGGGCTGGTGGTCGCCCGGCCCCGGTCTGCCCGACATCTTGAGCGGGCGCGACCTCGAAGCCGGCGGCACCTGGCTGGGCCTCACCGCCCAGGGCCGGCTCGCGCTCTTGACCAACGTGCGTGCGCCCGGTCGCATGGACCCGGCCGCGCCGTCGCGCGGCGAGATCGTCACGCGCTGGCTGGCCGGTGACACCACCACCGACCGCTTCTGGATGCGCACCTCGCTCGCCGGCTACAACGGCTTCAACCTCGTGGCGGCCGATTTCCAATCCGGCGAATGCTTCTGGGGCTCGAACCACGACGCCCACCCGCTGCGGCTGGAGCGCGGCCTCTACGGCCTGTCGAACGCATCGCTCGACACCGACTGGCCCAAGGTCAGCGCCCTGAAAGACCGCGTGCGCGATGCGATGGCCGACACCGACACGGTCGATGGCCTGGCCGCGCGCTTGTTCGAGGCCCTGGCCGACCGCACGCCCGCGAGCGACGACCGCCTGCCCAGCACCGGCGTCTCGCACGAGTGGGAACGCGTGCTGTCGTCGGCCTTCATCCGCTCGCCCGACAACAACTACGGCACGCGCTGCTCGACGCTCGTCATCACCGAGCGCGTCAACAAGCGCCTCGTGACGCACGTGCTCGAACGCACCTTCAGCCCCATCGGCGGCATGGCCCTGCTGCGCCGCGTGGCGCTGAAGAACTGGCCGCCGCGCTACAGCGACACGGCACCGGCCGAGGCCGCCGAGCAAGAGGCCGTGCTCGAGAGCGAACTCGCCCCCGAAGGCGAACACCTGCCGGCCGCGCGCAAGACCCGTGTGCGCAGCCTGCTCAAGCCGCAGGTGCCCAAGCGCCGCCGGCCACCGCCCACCGCCAACGCGGCCTGATTCGGACGAGGCGCCCGCCTCAAAGCGAGCGCGTCATCTCGATGTGCGGGATGCCGACCTCTTCGAACATCGGCCCGCGCGTCGCAAAGCCCGCGCGGATGTAGAACGGCGCGGCCGAGGTCTGTGCGTGCAGCACTGCCTCGCGGTAGCCGCGCTCGCGGGCGGCGTCCATCAGCGCTTCGAGCACCGCGCGGCCCACGCCGCTGCCGCGCATCGCCTGGCTGACGGCCATGCGGCCGATCTTGGCCACGCCGGGCACGTGTTCGAGCATGCGCCCGGTCGCCAGCGGCACGCCGAAGTGGTTGTAGGCGACGGCATGCACGCTGTCGCCGTCGGCTTCGTCCCATTCACGTTCGGCCGGAATGCCCTGCTCTTGCACGAACACCGCGCTGCGGATCGGGTGCGCGTCGCGCCCGAGTTCGGCCCAGGGGCCCACCCGCACGTTGACCATCGGCTTGCCGGCCTCGAAGGCCTGCAGCACCTCGCGCAGCTCTTGCGGAATGGGCTTGGGCTTTTGCGTCGCGGGGTCGGCGAACACATAGACCAGTTCACCGCTGACCAGCAGCTGGTCTTGGCGAAAGACGGCGCAGTTGAGCACCATCGAGGTGTTGCCGATGCGCCCGCAGCGCACGCCGATGTCGAGCACATCGTCGTAGCGGGCCGAGCCTTCGTATTCGACGGTGGCCTTGCGCACGTACAGGTCGCCTTCGAGGTAGTGCATGGTGTCGGTGTAAGGCATGGCGAGTTCGCGCCAGTAGCCGCCGACGGCGGTGTCGAAGTACATCAGGTAGTGGCCGTTGAAGACGATCTTTTGCAGATCGACCTCGGCCCAGCGCACCCGCAGGCGTTCGAGAAAACGGAAGTCGCTTCGTTTCATGTCAGAAGGTGTGAATGAACCCGGCGTGGCCGAGCAGACTGGCCAGACGGCCCCAATCTAGACGCAAAGCACAGCCGTAGCTCAGGCTACGGCGCGCATTTGCAACGACGGGTGGGGGCGTCTGGCCGGGTTGAGCGGTCATGGCGGATTCGTTCGCACCTTCTCAGTCCTGAACCAAGGCTTTGTGAAGGGCTTGGGCCGCGAAGGCCTGCGCGGCGTCGGCCTCGCGCAGGGCCCGGCCCATCTTGATGAAGTCGTGCGTCACGCCGCGCACGAGGTCGAGTTCGACCGGCACCCCGGCCGCGCGCAGCACATCGGCATAGGCCACGCCTTCATCGACCAGCGGGTCGCACTCGGCGAGCACCACGCAGGCCGGCGCAACACCTTCGTGGTCGGTCGCGTTGAGCGGGGCGAAGCGCCAGTCGTCGCGCAGGCTCTTGTCGATGTAGCTGTCGAAGAACCAATCGACCAGCGGCTTGTCGAGCAAGAAGCCCTCGGCGAAGCGGCGGTGCGAATCGGTGTCCTGGTGCGCGGCGGTGCCGGGCGTGATGAGCAATTGCAGCGCCAGCGGCAGGCCGATGTCACGCGCGTGCAGCGCGGCGACGGCCGCGAGCGTGCCGCCGGCGCTGTCGCCGCCCACGGCGAGGCGGTGCGTGTCGAGCCCGAAGGCGTCACCGCGCGAGGCCAGTTCGTGCAGCGCGGCCCAGCTGTCGTCCACGGCCGTGGGAAAGCGGTGCTCGGGCGCGAGCCGGTAGTCGAAGGAGATGACGGCCACGCCGCTGCGCAGGGCCAGTTGGCGGCACAGGCTGTCGTGCGTCTCGATGCTGCCGATGGTGAACCCGCCGCCGTGAAAGTACAGCAGCACCGGTAGGCGCGCGTTCGACGCTGCATACAGACGCGCGGGCCGGCCGACGAGGGTGAGGTCTTCGACACGCGCGAGCGCGGCGCGTGGCAGGTCGAGCACCTCGGCGCCGGCCGCATAGGCCTCACGCGCCTGCGTGGCCGGCAGCGTGTGCATCGGCGGGCGCTTCACGCGCTGCATGCGTTCGAGCAGCGCGCGCATGGCGGGGGTCAGCAGGTTGCTCGCGTGGGCGGCGTAGGGCGCGTGGGATGGGCTCAAGGACGTGGCCGAAGGGCTGATGGCATCCACCGATGAAGCGGTCAGTGTGCCAGAGCATACTGAGCGGCAGACACCTTCTCGAACGACTTGGAGCGCGCCCATGGCCTTCATCAACTACCTCACCCAGATCCAGCTCGACTTCGGCACTGTCGCGTTGCTGCCCGCCGAATGCGAGCGCATCGGCATCAAAAAGCCGCTGGTCGTGACCGACCCCGGCGTGCGCGCCGCCGGCGTGCTCGACATGGCCTTGCGCGGCCTCGGCGCGGTGCCGCATGCGGTGTTCGACCAGACGCCGTTCAACCCCACCGAAGCGGCCGTGCGCGCGGCAGCCGAGGTGTACCGCGCGCACGGCTGCGACGGGCTGATCGCGGTCGGCGGCGGATCGAGCATCGACCTCGCCAAGGGCGTGGCGATTGCCGCCACCCACCCGGGCCCGATGAAGACCTACGCGACCATCGAAGGCGGCAGCCCCAAGATCACCGAAGCGGTCGCGCCGGTGATCGCGGTGCCCACCACGGCCGGCACCGGCAGCGAAGTGGCGCGCGGCGCCATCGTGATCGTCGATGACGGCCGCAAGCTCGGCTTCCACAGCTGGCACCTCGTGCCCAAGGCCGCCATCTGCGACCCCGAACTCACGCTGGGTCTGCCCGCGCTCTTGACCGCCGCGACCGGCATGGACGCCATCGCCCATTGCCTCGAAACCTTCATGGCCCCGGCGGTCAACCCGCCGGCAGACGGCATCGCCCTCGACGGGCTGGCGCGCGGCTGGGCGCACATCGAACGCGCCACCAGAAACGGCGCCGACCGCGACGCCCGCTGGCAGATGATGAGCGCGAGCATGCAAGGCGCGATGGCCTTCCAGAAGGGGCTGGGCTGCGTGCATTCGCTCAGCCACAGCCTGGGCGGCGTCAACCCGAAGCTGCACCACGGCACGCTCAATGCGATGTTCTTGCCGGCGGTGGTGAAGTTCAACGCCAGCGCCGAGTCGATGGTGAAAGAGCGCCGCCTTCAACGCATGGCGCACGCGATGGGGCTGCCTTCGTGCGATGCCCAGGGCACCGAGATCGCCGAGGCCATCCGCGACCTGAACGCGCGCCTGGGCCTGGCGAGCGGGCTGGCCGCGCTGGGCGTCACGCCCGAGCTGTTCGAGCGTGTGATCGACGGCGCCATGCTCGACCACTGCCACAAGACCAACCCGCGCATCGCCACGCGCGACGACTACCGCGAGATGCTCGAAGCCTCGATGTGAGGCGGCGCGTCGCTCGACACGGCGGGCACCTCGCCCAGCCAGTCGAGCACGGCCGCGTTGAACTCGCGGGCGCGCGTCACCAGCATCCAGTGCCCGGCCTCGATGGGCACGATGCGGCAGTCGGGCCGCGCTTGCAGCGCCTCGATCCACTGCGGTGAGTGAAACATCAGCGGCTTGCGCGTGCCCCAGACGAAGAGCGTGGGCCACGCCGGCCGCACCGGCAGCGCGCGGCCGAAGCCCCCGAACGCGCGCGTCCAGCGCATCGCATACGGGAAGTTCATCGTCGAGCAGATCAGCGTGGCATCGCCCGGCACGCGCTGCATGCGCGCCATGCGGCGTGTGAGGCGGTCACCCAGCGAGCCGCCCAAGTACCAGGCAGCGGTGAGCCACAGCTGGTAGCGCGCGACCATCCAGCGCTGCTTCAGCGTCTGCGTGTCCTTGACCTCGGCCGAGGCGCTGTCGCCCACGTCGGCGGCAATCACCTGCGACACACGCTGCGGGTGGCGCAGGGCGTACTGCAGGCCGAACACGCAGCCCCAGTCGTGCAGCATCAACACAACCGGCCGCCCGGGCGACACGGCATCGACCACGCGCGCGAAGAACGCCACCATGTCGTCGAGCGGCAACCCACGCCGGCGCTGGCGGATGTCGAAGCCGGGCATCGTGAAGCGCACACAGCGCCGGTCGGTGGCGACCAGGGCCGCGACCTGCGCATCCCACAGGCGCCAGGTGTCGGGCCAGCCATGGATCATCACCACGGTCTGCGGGCCATCACCTTCGATGTGGACATCGACCCCATCGACCTGGATCGTGCGGCGGGCAATCGTCATGGGCGGGCAGGCGGGAAGTGGGCAGTCTGCCATTCGACCCGCGGCCGCGAGAAAGCGCAATCGTCGAAGCGACAACCATTCAAGCGGACAGGGTGCGACGCAAAGCGCCGGCTCCAGAAAGTAAAAAACCCGAAGGCTTTTGGCCTTCGGGTCGGACGGTGCTGCGGCAGGAGTGGGCGCCGCAGGCCGTGATTCAGTACGAGAAGATCAGTGGAATTGCTCTTCTTCGGTCGAGCCGGTCAGGGCCTTCACCGACGACGAACCGCCTTGGATCACGGTCGTCACGTCGTCGAAGTAACCAGCGCCGACTTCTTGCTGGTGCGACACGAAGGTGTAGCCCTTGTCGCGCGCTGCGAATTCGGGTTCTTGCACCATGTTCGTGTAGTGCTTCATGCCTTCGCCGCGGGCGTAAGCGTGGGCGAACTGGAACGTGTTGTACCAGTTGATGTGGATGCCAGCCAGCGTGATGAACTGGTACTTGTAGCCCAGTTCCGACAGCTTCTCTTGGAACTCGGCGATCGCCTTGTCGTCGAGGTTCTTCTTCCAGTTGAACGACGGCGAGCAGTTGTACGACAGCAGCTTGCCCGGGCACTTGGCCAGCACGGCTTGCGCGAATTCACGGGCGAAGCCGATGTCGGGCGTGCCGGTTTCGCACCACACCAGGTCGGCGTAGGGGGCGTAGGCGATGCCGCGGCTGATGGCTTGCTCGAGGCCGTTCTTGACGCGGTAGAAGCCTTCTTGCGTGCGCTCGCCGGTCAGGAAAGGCTTGTCGTTGGCGTCGTGGTCGCTGGTGATCAGGTTCGCGGCTTCGGCGTCGGTACGGGCCAGAACGATGGTCGGCACGCCCATGACGTCAGCGGCGAAGCGGGCAGCGATCAGCTTTTCGCAGGCTTCTTGCGTCGGCACGAGCACCTTGCCGCCCATGTGGCCGCACTTCTTGACGGCAGCCAGTTGGTCTTCGAAGTGAACGCCGGCGGCACCCGCGGCGATCATGTTCTTCATCAGTTCGAAGGCGTTCAGCACGCCGCCGAAACCCGCTTCAGCGTCGGCGACGATCGGCAGGAAGTAGTCAACGAAGTCCTTGTCGCCAGGGCCCACGCCACGCGACCACTGGATTTCGTCAGCGCGCTTGAACGTGTTGTTGATGCGGCGAACCATGGTGGGAACCGAGTCGTACGCGTAGAGCGACTGGTCGGGGTACATGGTTTCAGAGGTGTTGCCGTCGGCGGCGACTTGCCAGCCCGACAGGTAGACGGCTTCGAGACCGGCCTTGGCTTGCTGCATGGCTTGGCCGGCGGTGATGGCACCGAAGGCGTTGACGTAGCCCTTCTTGGCGCCGCCGTTGACCTTGGCCCACAGCGTTTCAGCGCCGCGCTTGGCCAGGGTGTAGTCGGGCTGCAGGCTGCCGCGCAGGCGGACGACGTCAGCCGCGGTGTAGCCGCGCTTCACGCCCTTCCAACGGGGGTTTTCGGCCCAGTCTTTTTCGAGGGCGGCGATTTGCTGTTCGCGAGTGAGCGTCGTCATGTGAACTCCAAGGTGAAAGAAAGCAAAGGGAGAGGCAACCGAATCGCGAAAGGATACTGGCCGCGGCGGCAAATGCCAACACTTATGTCTTATATAAGACTGAATGTGGCTTCCATGCAAATCAACAACTTGCGTGAGAACTCTCACGATGCAAAACAGCCGCCTTCCGTCATCACAAAAAAATTCCGTGGTGCAGCAAAGTTGATCTCACATTGTGGAATTGACATTTCTGGATGTGAAAGCGGCGTGACGCCCTGCCCGCGCGGCGGCGGGTGTTGCGCCTTTGCCCACGCGGCCGCAGGCCCAGGGCTAGACTGGCCTTGACTTTGCGAGGAGCCCGACCATGCACAGCCCCGAGTTCGATGCCCCGTCTCTCGACGCCTACTGGATGCCGTTCACGGCCAACCGCCAGTTCAAGAAGTCGCCGCGCATGCTGACCCGCGCCGAGGGCATGCACTTCTGGACGCCCGAGGGACGGCAGATCCTCGACAGCATCGCCGGCCTGTGGTGCGTGAACGCCGGCCACGCGCGGCCGAAGATCGTCGAGGCGATTCGCCAGCAGGCGGGCGAAATGGACTTCGCCCCGCCCTTCAACATGGGCCACCCCAAGGCCTTCGAACTGGCGACGCGGCTCACCGCCCTCACCCCGCCGGGCCTGAACCGCGCGTTCTTCACCAACTCGGGCTCCGAGGCGGTGGACACGGCGCTCAAGATGGCGCTGGCCTACCACCGCATCCGTGGCGAGGGGCAGCGCACGCGCCTGATCGGCCGTGAGCGCGCGTACCACGGCGTCAACTTCGGCGGCATCTCGGTGGGCGGCATGGTCGCCAACCGCAAGATGTTCGGCGCGCTGCTGCCGGGGGTCGATCACCTGCGCCACACGCACGACCCGCGCAACCAGTTCACGAAGGGGCAGCCCGCGCACGGCGCCGAGCTGGCCGACGACCTGGAGCGCCTGGTCGCGCTGCACGACGCCTCGACCATCGCGGCCGTCATCGTCGAGCCGGTGGCCGGATCGACCGGCGTGCTGCTGCCGCCCAAGGGCTATCTCGAACGCCTGCGCGCCATTTGCGACAAGCACGGCATCCTGCTGATCTTCGACGAGGTCATCACCGGCTTCGGGCGCACCGGCGCGCCCTTCGCCGCGACGCGCTTCGGCGTCACGCCCGACATCATCACGCTCGCCAAGGGCATCACCAACGGCAGCGTGCCGATGGGTGCGGTGGTGGTGAAGCAGGCCATCCACGACACCTTCATGACCGGGCCCGAGCACCTGATCGAGTTCTTTCACGGCTACACCTACTCGGGCCACCCGCTGGCCTGCGCGGCTGCCCTGGGCGCGCTCGACACCTATGCCGACGACGGCCTGCTCACGCGCGCAGCCCAGCTCGAAGCCACGTTCGAGCGCACCGTGCATTCGCTGCGCGACCTTCCGCATGTGATCGACATCCGCAACATCGGGCTGGTGGCCGGCATCGAGCTCGAACCCATCCCTGGCGAACCCGGCAAGCGTGCGTTCTCGGTCTTCCTCGACTGCTGGGAGCAAGGCGTGCTGATCCGCACCACGGGCGACACGGTGGCGCTGTCGCCGCCCCTCATCATCGAAGAGGCGCAGATCGAACGCATCGTCAGCACCGTGGCCCAGGCCGTGAAGCGGGCCGCCTGAGTGACGTCGAATCAACGCGAGGTTGAAGGGTTCGTCACACTGCGTTTGACTTCATCCCTCACATCGGCACACTCATTGCTCAGCATTGGTATACAACGTGCCCATGGGCGCTGCGGCCAAGAACTGCGGCGCCGTCGAGTCCGATGAACGCCCACCCGTCCGCTTCGGCCATTCGCCCCGTCGTGCTGGTTCCCGGTTGCAACCGCCTGCTGGGGCACCATGTCTTTCACGTCGCGGGCAAGAAGTACGTCGATGCGGTTCGCCTCGCGGGCTGCCTGCCGCTGATCGTGCCCTTCGTGCAGGCCAGCGAGATCGACGAACTGCTCGACCATGCCGACGGCGTGCTGCTCACCGGCTCGCCCTCGAACGTGCATCCCAGCCATTTCGGCGAAGAGGTGCACGACGTGAGCCTGCCTCTCGACCCCTCGCGTGACGACTGGACGCTGCCGATGATCCCCCGGGCGCTGGCACGCGGCATTCCGCTGATCGCCATCTGCCGGGGCTTCCAAGAGGCCAACGTCGCGCTCGGCGGCAGCCTGCACCAAGCCGTGCAAGAGCTTCCAGAGCACCGCGACCACCGCAGCAACGACGACGACCCCGTCGAGGTGCAGTACGGCCCCGCCCACGACGTGGACGTGATGCCCGGCGGCCTGCTCGACCGCCTGATCGGCGAACCGCGTTTCCGCGTGAACTCGCTGCACGGCCAAGGCGTGAAAGACCTCGCGCCGGGGCTGCGCGTCGAGGCACGCTCGTCCGACGACGGGCTGGTCGAAGCCTTCACGATGCCCTCGGCCGCCGGCTTCAACCTGTGCGTGCAATGGCACCCCGAGTGGCAGGCCGAGCGCAACCCGGTGTCGCTGAAACTCTTTCATGCCTTCGGCGACGCCTGCCACGCGTACCGCCAACGCCACCGAGCCACCCCGCCGCACGAACCGGAGCGATAGCGCCACCACCACCTGCCATCGCCAGCCGGCGTCATCAACCGCAAGTCAACCGACCCAAGGTGTTCTCATGGTGGAAAAGAAAAACTTCAGCTTTGCCGATCTCGAACAGTGGTTCAACGATCGCCGCGTGACCGAAATCGAATGTCTGGTGCCCGACCTCACGGGCGTGGCGCGCGGCAAGATCCTGCCGCGCGAAAAGTTCACCGAAGACCGCGGCATGCGCCTGCCCGAGGCCATCGTCGCCATCGGGGTGACGGGTGAGTTTCCGGCCACGGGGCCGTACTACGACGTCATCCACGCGACCGACCGCGACATGCACCTGCGCCCCGACCCCAGCACGGTGCGCATCGTGCCCTGGGCCACCGACCCGACCGCGCAGGTCATCCACGACTGCTTCGACCGCTACGGCAACATCATTCCGTACGCGCCGCGCTCGGTGCTGCGGCGCATTTGCGACCTCTACGCCGCCGAGGGCTGGGCCCCGATCGTCGCCCCCGAACTCGAGTTCTATCTGATCGAGCGCAGCGCCGACCCCAACATGCCCTTGCGGCCACCCCGGGGCCGCAGCGGCCGCGCCGAGACCTCGCGCCAGGCCTACTCGATCGACGCGGTGAACGAGTTCGACCCGCTGTTCGAAGACATCTACGCCTACTGCGAGCACATGGAGCTGAACGTGGACACGCTGATCCACGAGGTCGGCGCCGGGCAGATGGAGATCAACTTCTTCCACGCCGACCCGCTGAGCCTGGCCGACGAGGTGTTCTTCTTCAAGCGCACCATCCGCGAGACGGCGCTTCGGCACGAGATGTACGCCACCTTCATGGCCAAGCCCATGTCGCACGAGCCTGGCAGCGCGATGCACGTGCACCAGAGCGTGATCAACCAGGTGACGGGAAAGAACCTCTTCAGCAACGAAGACGGCTCGCCCTCGCAAGAGTTCTACTGGTACATCGGCGGGCTGCAGAAATACACCCCGGCGGCGATGGCGCTGTTTGCGCCCTACGTCAACTCGTACCGGCGGCTCGCGCGCTCGACCGCCGCGCCGATCAACATCCAGTGGGGCGTGGACAACCGCACCGTGGGCATTCGCGCGCCGGTGGCCACGCCCGCCGCCCGGCGCATCGAAAACCGCGTGATCGGCGCCGACGCGAACCCGTACGTTGCCCTCGCCGCCACGCTGGCCTGCGGCTACCTCGGCCTGAAGAACAAGATCGAGCCCGCCCCCGAGTGCAAGGGCGACGCCTACCTGTCCGAATACCAGTTGCCGCGCTCGCTGAGCGAAGCGCTCGGCTGGCTGGCCGACGAGAGCGACCTGCACGAGGTGCTGGGCAAAGAATTCATCACCGTGTACTCCGAGATCAAAGAGATCGAGCACGACGAGTTCATGAAGGTGATCTCGCCCTGGGAGCGGGAGCACTTGCTGCTGCACGTGTGACTCTCGGCGGCGCAGACATGCCACGGTCCTTTTCACCGCCAAGACGCAAAGAACGCAAAGAACGCCAAGGAAATTTCTTTTGGTCTTCTTTGCGTTCTTGGCGTCTTGGCGTCTTGGCGGTAAGAAGACCCTCGCCTGTCTCCGCTCCGCATCGAACGCGAAAGACATGACATGAGCACTCCACGCACCACGCGCGAATGGCAGGCCGCCGATGCGGCCCACTACCTGCACCCGTTCACCGACCACAAGTCGCTGGCCGCCAAGGGCGCGCGCATCATCACGCGCGCCGACGACATCTACCTCTGGGACAGCGAGGGCCAGAAGATCCTCGATGCGATGTCGGGCCTGTGGTGCGTGAACGTGGGCTACGGGCGGCAGGAGCTGATCGACGCGGCCACGGCGCAGTTGAAGCAACTGCCCTTCTACAACTCGTTCTTTCAGACCGCCACGCCGCCCGCCATCGAGCTGGCCGAGTTGCTGGCGCAGGTGGCGCCTCCGAGCTTCGAGCACGTGTTCTTCACCGGCTCGGGCTCCGAGGGCAACGACACCATCGTGCGCCTCGTGCGGCGCTACTGGGACGTGCTCGGCCGCCCCGAGCGGCAGGTCATCATCAGCCGCCACAACGCGTACCACGGCTCAACGATGGCCGGCGCGTCGCTCGGCGGCATGAGCGGCATGCACGAACAGGGCGGGCTGCCCATCCCGGGCATCGTGCACATCGGCCAGCCGTTCTGGTTCGAGAGCGACCGCCGCCTCTCGCGTGACGACTTCGGCCTGAAGGCCGCGCGCGAACTCGAAGACAAGATCCTCGCCATCGGCCCCGAGAACGTGGCCGCCTTCATCGGCGAGCCGGTGCAAGGCGCCGGCGGCGTGATCGTGCCGCCTTCGACCTACTGGCCCGAGATCGAACGCATCTGCAGGAAGTACGACATCTTGCTGGTGTCGGACGAGGTCATCACCGGCTTCGGCCGCACCGGCCGCTGGTTCGGCTGCGAGACCTTCGGCTACACACCCGACCTGATGACCTTCGCCAAGGGCGTGACCTCGGGCTACATCCCGCTGGGCGGGGTGATGGTCGGTGAGCGGGTCGCGCGCACGCTGATCGACCAGGGCGGCGAGTTCGCGCACGGCTACACCTACTCGGGCCACCCGACGGCGTGCGCGGTGGCGCTGGCGAACATCCGCCTGATCCAGCGCGACGGGCTGGTCGGCCGCGTGCACGACGTCACCGGGCCGCATCTCGCCAAGCATTTCGCGGCGCTGGCCGAACACCCGCTGGTCGGCGAGGCCCAGACCTGCGGCCTGATGGGCGCGCTGCAACTCGTCAAAGACAAGGCCACGCTGGCGACCTTCGATTCCAACCTCGAAGTCGGCATGGTCTGCCGCGGCCACTGCTTCGGCAACGGGCTCATCATGCGTGCGGTGGGCGACCGCATGATCGTCGCGCCGCCGCTGTGCATGACGATCGAACAAGTCGATGAAATGGTCGGCTTGATCCGCAAGTGCCTGGACCTGACTCTGGCCGATGTGCGTGGGCGGGGGTGGCTCTGAGCGCACGCGATGGCGCCTGTGCCCATCACCCCCCTCTTCAACGCCAAGGCGCCAAGGAATACAGCCCCCTGCAAGCCCCAGCGCAACCGATACGAGGCCCCCATGACCACCGACTGGAAAGCCCGCGCCGCCGCCCTCGCCTTCGATGGCCGCGCCTTCATCGCCGGCCGGCGTGTGCATGCTGCCAGCGGCGAGACCTTCGCCTGCATCTCGCCGATCGACGGCCGCACGCTCACGCAGGTCGCGCGCGGCCACACGGCCGACATCGACGCGGCCGTGGCCTCGGCCCGCCAGGCCTTCAGCGACGGCCGCTGGGCGCGCCAGTCGCCCGCCGCGCGCAAGCGCGTGCTGCAGCGCTTTGCCGAAGGCATGCTGGCTGCGCGCGATGAATTGGCCTTGCTCGAAACGCTGGACGTGGGCAAACCCATCCGAGACAGCCGCTCGACCGACGTGCCCTCGTCGGCCCGTTGCATCACCTGGTACGCCGAAGCGGTGGACAAGGTCTACGACGAGATCGCCCCGACCGGCCCGCATGCGCTCGCGCTCATCACGCGCGAGCCCGTCGGCGTGGTCGGTGCCATCGTGCCGTGGAACTACCCGCTCTTGATGACCGCCTGGAAGATCGGCCCCGCACTCGCCGCCGGCAACTCCGTGGTGCTCAAGCCCAGCGAAAAGTCGCCGCTGACCGCGTTGCGCCTGGCCGAGATCGCCTTGCAGGCCGGGCTGCCCGAAGGCGTGCTCAACGTCGTGCCCGGCTACGGCCACGAGGCCGGCGAGGCGCTGGCGCTGCACATGGACGTGGACGCGGTGGGCTTCACCGGCTCGACCCGCGTGGGCCGCAAGATGCTCGAATACGCCGGCCGCAGCAACCTGAAGCGCGTGTTCAACGAGCTGGGCGGCAAGTCGGCCTTCGTCGTGTTCGACGACTTCGGCGACGTAGACCGCGCCGCGCGCACCGTGGCCGGCAGCATGTTCTACAACCAGGGCGAGTCGTGCAACGCGCCCTCGCGTGTGTTCGTGCACGAGCGCATCGCGGACCACTTTCTCGACGTCGTCGCCGCCGAGGCCCCGAAGTACCAACCCGGCGACCCGCTGCTCGAATCGACGCCGATGGGCGCGCTGGTGGACGACACCCAGCTCAAGACCGTGCTCGGCTACATCGAGGCCGGCCATGCCGAAGGCGCGCAGGTGCGTGTCGGCGGCAAGCAGGCGCGCAGCGAGACCGGCGGCTACTACGTCGAGCCGACGGTGTTCGAGGGCGTGCGCAACGACATGCGCATCGCGCGCGAAGAAATCTTCGGGCCGGTGATGTCGGTGATCCGCTTCAAGACCGAAGAAGAAGCCGTGGCGATGGCCAACGATTCGAGCTACGGCCTGCAGGCCAGCGTGTGGAGCGACAGCCTCAACCGCGCGCATCGCGTGGCGCGTGCGCTGCATGCAGGCACGGTGCACGTGAACCAGTACGACGAAGACGACATCACCGTGCCCTTCGGCGGCGTCAAGCAAAGCGGCAACGGGCGCGACAAGTCGCTGCACGCCTTCGACAAGTACACCGAGCTGAAAACGACCTGGGTGCGGCTCGACTGAGCCGGGGGCCCCGGGGAGGCTCAGGCGGGCAAGGTCGCGGGCTCTGACACTGGTTCGGCAAGCTGCAGCAGCGGCAGCGTCACCACGAACTCGCTGCCCAGGTCTTGCCCGCTGCTGGACGCCACGATGCTGCCGCCGTGCGCCACCAGCAGTTCGCGCACCACGGCCAGGCCGATCCCCAGGCCGCTGCGGTCGAAGGCGGCCGCGCGCGGCTCTTGCGCAAAGAGGTCGAACACATGCGGCACCGTCTCGGGCGCCATGCCGATGCCGTTGTCGGCCACCGTCACCACCGCGTGGCCACCGGCCGCGAAAGCCGTCAGCGAGATCGCGCCTTGGGGCGGCGTGTACTTGGCCGCGTTGTCGAGCAGGTTGCGAAAGACCTGTGCCAGACGCACGGTGTCGCCATACACGCGCAGCGGGCTGTCGGGCAACTGGGTGCTCAGGTGCTGCTGGCGGGCCTCCATCGTGGGGCGGCAGGCCTCGATGGCAACACGAAGCACCTCGTTCAGCTCAATGGCCTGGCATTCGAGGTGAAACCGCCCGCCCTCGACCCGCGAGCTGTCGAGCAGGTCGTCGAGGATGCGCGCCATGTGCGCCACCTGACGCTTGATCGTCGCCTGCAGGCGGGCGTGCTGCGCTTCATCGGCGCGGGCACGGCCCAGCAGTTCGGCCGCAGTGCGCAGAGGCGCGAGCGGGTTGCGCAGTTCGTGCGCCACCATCGCCAGGAACTTGGCATGCCGCTGGTGCGTCAGCAAGGTGCGCTCTTGCATCTCGCGCGACGCGAGCGCGGCCATCACCAATTGCTCGTTGGCTTCGACCAAGTCGTGGGCGCGCTTCGCATCGGCGGCGCGTAGTTGCTCGGCAGCCGCCGAGGCACGGGAACGATCGGCCCCGGCACCGACCACAGGGTCGGCCTCAGCAGGTGCGCCGCTGAACCTGAACCCGCCGCCGCCGGCGTTCTTGGCGATGTACATCGCAGCGTCGGCACGGTCGATGAGCGCCGGCCCGTCTTCGCCGTCGTCGGGCCACAGCGCGATGCCGATGCTCGCGCTCAACGGCGCTGCCGCTGATTCGCCGAGCGGCAGCTCGGCCAGCGCCACGAGCATCTTCGAGGCAATGCGCGCTGCATCGAAGGGCCGCGAAATGTCGGGCAGCAGCACGACGAACTCGTCGCCGCTGTGACGGCTGACGGTGTCGGAGTCGCGCACCACGCTTTCGAGCCCCCGCGCCACCTGCTGCAGCACCTGGTCGCCCACTGCGTGGCCCTGGGTGTCGTTGATGTCCTTGAAGCGGTCGAGATCGACGAACAGCACCGCCAGCCGCGTGCCATTGCGCCGGGCCTGGGCGATGGCCTGCTGCAGGCGGTCCATCAGCAGCGCCCGGTTGGGCATGTTGGTCAACGCGTCGCGCCGGGTGGTCTCGGTCATCTCGCTCAAGGTGGCGAGCGCCGTGTCGGCGATGGCCTCGGCGCGCATGGCGGCCATCACCAGTTGCTCATTGGCCTGAAGCAACTGCACCGCGTGGGTGTCGTCGTACTCCTGCTGGATCTGCGCCAGGTCACGGCGCAAACGCTCCAGCTGCTCACGCATCTCGGCAACCTCCGCTTCGGTGGGGTCCGCCACCGGCGACACGCCGGGCATCGGCAACAGGGGACTCGGTTCTTCAGCCATGCCGATGATCCGGGTTCAACGCGCCGGGCCGTCGTCCAGCACGGGCCGCTCGGCGCGGCGGCGCGTCGGTCGCCCCCCGAGCAAGCCTTCGTGGTCGGGCAACATGTCGCCGATCTGGATGCCGTCTTCATCGATGCGGAAGAGGCGCAACTCGCCCGAGTGCGCACTGGCCCGCACCTTCACCACCGCCATCACGCGCTGCAGGCGGCTGTCCACCTCGATGTAGCGCTGCACGATGATCGCGTCGGTCAGGAAGGCCGTGCCGTAAGGGCTGAAGCGCAGGTCGTCGTAGCGGTCTTCCAATTCGGACGTCATCAGCACCGTGACACCGGTGCTCGCCAGCGCCGTCACCATGCGCGCGAGCGACTCGCGGAAGTCGTCGCGAAAGGTCGGCGCCAAGGCCAGCTCGAAGCCCGAGAGCGAGTCGATCACCACGCGCGTGGCACCCAGGCGGCGAATCTCGGCGATGAGCAGCATCGCGACTTCATCGACCGAGATGTTCGTGGCGCTGGTGTCCACGAGGCTGATTTTTCCGCTCGTGATGAGCGCGGCCACCTCGCTCGCGTGCCGCAGGTTCGGCCGCCGCTCGAAGGCCGCGATCACGCTCGTTTCGCCCTGGCGCGCGCCCTCGGCGAGAAAGGCCGACGCGAGGATGGTCTTGCCCGAGCCCGAAGGCCCAGCCACCAGCAGCGAATAGCCGCGCGGCAGCCCGCCGCCCATCAGCGCATCGAGGCCGGGCACGCCCATGCCGAGCCGTTCGCTGCCACCGGCCGCGTGCGGTGCCGCCGCGTGCGCACAGAACAGCGAGGGCGCGAACACCTTCAGGCCCGACGCGCCGATTCGGAAGGTGTGCAGTCCGGGCAGGGTCGCCTGGCCGCGCATCTTGGTCACGTCGAGCTTGCGCACGACCGAGTTGCGCTGCGTGCTCTGGCGCAGCCAGATCAGGCCGTCGGCCACGGTGAAGACGGGGTTGGGGTCTGAATCGGTGAAGTACTCGCCGATCAGGAAGGTGGTGGCCTGCCAGCTCGTCATCAACATGCCCAGCTGCTGCACGAACTGCTGCAAGGTGATGAACGAATGCGATGCCCCCTGGTTGGCCAGCATCACCGAGCGAAACGAATCGACGAACACGAGCGAAGGCCCGTGCGACTCGACCGCCGCCACGATGCGCGCCAGCACCTTGTCGAGGTCGCCCGTGGCCGCTTCTTCGGCGAGGTTGATGAAGTGGATCGAGCGGCCCACCTTCTCGCTGTCGAAGAAGTCGAACTGCTGCATGTAGCGCAGCATCTTGAGCGGCGGCTCGCCGAGCACGGTGAAGTACAGCGCGGGTCGCTCGGGCGTGGCCAGCGCAAACATCATCTGGTGCGACAGCGTCGTCTTGCCGCAGCCGGGCGGGCCCGCAATGATGTTGAACGAGAACTCGGGCAGACCGCCGCCGAGCACATCGTCCAACCCTGGCACGCCGGTCGCCAAGCGGTGGATCGTTGCTTTGCCTGTGCTCATGGCGGGGTGCCTCGGGAAACGTTTTCATTGGAAGAAGCACCGAGCGCAGATCGCAGCAAGCGCTCGGTGAGTGTTTCGCCGATCAAACTGGCGAGCAGTTCGTGAAAGACGCGCAGCAACTCGCGCGTCGCCAGGGCCGCGTTCGCAGTCGTCTGGCTCGACAGGGCCAGGTGCAAGGGATGGAAGTCGTCGATGCCGAGGGCATCGTCGTAGTCACCGAAGCTCAGCCCGGCATGCTGCCGCTGCGCCACGTGAAGGCTTCGGTTGTAAAGCGCGCCGAAGCCACGCTGGCCGATGATGGGGGTCAGAGCGGCGGCGATGCGTCGCCAGACCGTGCATGCCGAGTCGGCGATGGTGACTGCGTCGGTGCTTTCGTCGACCCACAGCGCCAGAGTCGCCTCGATGCGCCGCGCTCCAGAGTGCATGTGTGATCCAGTGTCTTTCCGCAAGAGCGGAACGAGCCATGCTACCCCTCAATGCGCGGTTGTCAGCACTCATTCACGCCATTCGTGCAAAGCGGGTGTGTTACCGAGCACCCACTGGGCGCATGGGCTTGCGCCCCCTCAACTGAAGAGGCTCATCTGAGCTCGTTTCAGCACAAACAGCACGCGCGAGGCCCCTCGGCCGCCATCCACAATGGCCGCATGGCAATCGACCCCGACGTTTTCTTCGGCGTTTCTCTTGGCCCATCTCCCTGCACATTGCAAGGCCAAGCATGAGCACCGAGCCCTCGCCCCGCGCGCCGCTGCGGCCGTGGCTCGCCTACGGCTGCCTCACGCTGAGCATGGTGCTGGTGGGCAGCTATGTCGCGCTGTCGAAGCTGCTGCTGGTGGTGTTTCCGGTGTTCGTGCTGGCGGGCTTGCGCTTCGGGATCTCGGCGGTGACCATGCTGCCCTGGCTGCGCCGGCCCGCGGGTGAAGCGCCGCTGGGTGCGGCTGGCAAGCGCCTGCTGTTCGTCGAAGCCTTTCTCGGCAACTTTCTGTTCTCGGTGTTCATGCTCTATGGCGTGGCCCAGACCTCGGCCTTGGCGGCCGGGGTGATCATGGCCGGCATACCGGCCGCCGTGGCGCTGCTGTCGCGCGCGTGGCTGGGCGAGCGCATCACGCGGCCGGTGGCGATGGGCATCGCGTGCGCAGTCTCGGGCATCGCGCTGGTGTCGTGGGCCGGAGCCTCGACGGACGATGGCAGTTCGGTGCTCGGCAACCTCTTGCTGGTGGGTGCTGTGGTGTGCGAGGCGAGCTACGTGGTGATCGGCAAGCGGCTCACCGAGCAGTTGTCGGCCAAGCGCATCAGCGCACTGGTCAACCTGTGGGGGCTCGCGCTGATCGCGCCCTTTGCCGTGTGGCAGGTGCAGGGCTTCGACTTCACGCCCGTGAGCGGCGGCACGTGGACGCTGCTGGTCTTCTATGCGCTGGCCGCCAGCATGGTGACCGTGTGGCTGTGGATGACCGGGCTGCGGCGGGTGCCCGCCTCGTCGGCCGGGGTGTTCACCGTGTGGCTGCCGGTGAGCGCGGCGGCGGTCGGCGTGGTCTTTCTGGGTGAGCGGTTCAACGCGGCGCAACTCGCCGCCTTTGCGCTCGCCTTGCTGGGCGTGGCTTTGGCGACCCGGCCCACCGCACCCGTGTCGGGCCAGGGGTCATCGCTGGGCAAGGCCCGCCCGCCGCTGTAGAACCGCCCAGCGTTTTACCGCTGGGGGGTCGTTTGAACCTTCCGGCGTCACCGTTGGGAGGACACCGATGCGCGAGCACACCCTGGGCCTGGTGGCCCTGGCCTTGTTGAGTGCCTTGAGCGCCTGCGCGACCGATGGCCGGGGCCCGCGCCCGAACGAGTTGCCGAAGTTCATCCACGGCGACGTGCGCAGCACCGCCTACGACGGCGTGGCCGACGACCTGCTGACCGCCGGCCTGGGCGCCGCCGGCCTCGCCAGCGCCGTGGCACCGGGCTACGCCGACCCGCTGCGACCCACCGCCGCCGAATTGCGCCGCCACGCCATCTGGGTCAACTACCGCGCCCTGGTGGACATAAGCGCCAACGGCGGCTACGGCCGCTTCTACGGCCCGGGGGTGGACGTGGCCGGCCGCCCCACCGGCAGCGAAGGCAAGATTGCCGGCACCGAGGTGCTGGCCTTCAGCGACAGCCGGCGCGGCGCCCACAACGTGAGCCTGATGGTGCAGTTGCCCGCGCACTTCGACCCGCGCCAGCCCTGCATCGTGACGGCCACCTCGTCGGGCTCGCGCGGCGTGTACGGCGCCATCAGCGTGGGCGAATGGGGGCTCAAGCGTGGCTGCGCGGTGGCCTACACCGACAAGGGCACGGGCACCGCACCGCACGACCTGGCGAGCGACACCGTGGCCCTGATCGACGGCACCCGCACGCCGCGCACGCAGGCCGGTGCCCAGGCCCTGTTCGCGGCCGACTTCACGCCCGCCGCGCGCGCGGCCTTCAACACCGCGTGGCCGAACCGCCTGGCCTTCAAGCACGCGCACTCGCAAGACAACCCCGAGAAAGACTGGGGCCGCTTCACGCTGCAGGCCATCGAGTTCGCGTTCTATGTGATCAACGAGCGGCACGGCGACGTGGGCCCGTCGGGCAAGCGGCTGGCGAGCATCCGCCCCGACAACACGGTGGTGATCGCCTCCAGCCTGTCGAACGGCGGCGGCGCATCGCTCGCGGCGGCCGAGCTCGACCGGCACGGCCTCATCGACGGCATTGCCGTGTCGGAGCCTTCTCTGCAGATGCCCGAGCGCCCACGCGTCGCGGTGCAGCGCGGTGCGGTGGCCGTGCCCACCGTGGGCAAGCCGCTGGCCGACTTCATCAGCTTCGCCAACGTCTACCAGCTGTGCGCGACGCTCTCGCCGCGTGCCGCCAATGCACCGGCGCTCGCGCTGGTGCCCGCGGCCATTGCCGCCAACCGCTGCACCGCGCTGCAGGCCAATGGCCTGATTCAAGGCAGCACCCTCGCCGACCAGGCCGACGACGCGCTCAACAAGCTGCGCGCGCACGGCTGGGAGGCCGAGGCCGACCCGGTGCACGCCTCGCACGCCGCGCTCGAAGTGTCGAGCTCGGTCGCGGTGACCTACGCCAACGCCTACACCCGCTCGCACGTGAAAGACCACCTGTGCGGCTTCAGCTATGCAGCCATCGACACCACCGGGGCCGTGGCGCCGCTCGCCCCTTCGGCACTCCAGGCCATGTTTGCCACCGGCAACGGCGTGCCGCCTTCGGCCGGTGTGCAGCTCATCAACAACCTGTCGGTCGGCGGGCCGCTGCGCAGCCGCGTGTCGGTGTCGCCCTCGACCCGGCTGCAAGACGACAACCTCGATGGCGCGCTGTGCATCCGCGCGCTGCTCACCGGGCGCGACGCGCTGTCGGCCACCTACCGCCAGGGCGTGGACGAGACCCGCCGCAGCGGTCGCCTGGGCGGCAAGCCGGCGCTCATCGTGCACGGGCGCAACGACGCGCTGATCCCGGTCAACCACACCTCGCGGCCGTACACCGCGCTCAACAAGCGCGTCGAGGGCCGGCACAGCCGGCTGTCGTACATCGAGGTGGACAACGCACAGCACTTCGACGCCTTCAACAGCGCCCTGCCCGGCTTCGACACGCGCTTCGTGCCGCTGCACCTGTATCTCATCCGCGCGATGGACGCGATGTGGGCGCACCTGAAAGACGGCGCGCCCCTGCCCGCAAGCCAGGTGGTGCGCACCGTGCCGCGCGGCGGCGCCCCGGGCGCGGCGCCTGCGCTCGCCGAGACGAACGTGCCGCCCTTCCTGCTGGCACCGCCGCCCGCTCAGGCCATCACCTGGAGCGGCGACACGCTCTACGTGCCCGACTGAGGCCGGCGCGCAGCCCGGCGCTGCGCCTCAGCGGCCGCTCCCACCCCATGCCCACCTCACGGATACCCGGGCTTTGCACGCCACGCGCGAGTGGCTAACCTGCCCCGCGTTGCCGATCGGGTCACCTTGCCGCGGGTGCGCAAGGTCGGTCGGCAACGCACAACAGAAAAGGCAGGAGACAAATGAACCCCATCACCCTTTTGCGCCTCGGCGCGCTCGCTGCGGCCTGGGCCGCTGTTCCGGCCCAGGCCGTTGACTGGCCCTCGGGCTTCTCGAAATGCGCGGACGAAGGCGGCACCTGCCGCGTGGGTGCCACGCCCCGGCAGGTCTCGTTCGGTGCGAACGACCGCTGGGTGCTCAAGACACTCTCGGGTGACGTGCCCTGCACGCGCGCCACCTTCGACGGGGCCAACCCGAACCTGTTGCGACTGGAGAAGTGCGCCGTGGGCCCCGTGGCCTCGGCACCGCCGCCGGCACCAGCGCCGGCACCCGCTCCTGCTCCTGCTCCTGCTCCGAGCCCGTCACCTGCACCTGCACCAGCCCCTGCGCCAGCGCCAGCGCCCACCGGTGCCAGCGGCGGCTTCGGCGGCACCGTGACCGGCGGCGGCAACGTCGCGCCTGTGAGCGTGTCCACCGCCGCGCAGATGCAGTCGGCCATCAACGCCTACAGCGGCACCGGCGGCCTGGTGCTGCGCTACACCGGCACCTTCAACTTCGCCAGCATCACCGACCCCTGCACGCAGTGGCAACGGGCGGCGGGCACCATCGTCGAGATCAAAGACAAGAGCAACGTCACCATCGAAGGCGCGAACGGCTCGTCGGCCAACTTCGGGCTGGCGATCAAGGGCAATGCGCGCAACATCGTCATCCGCAACATGACCATCGGTCTGCTGCCGGGCTCGATCGACGCCATCGGCATCGAGGGCTTGAGCGGCCGCTTCCCGGGCTACATCTGGATCCACCACAACACGCTCTTCAGCAGCACGAAAGAATGCTCGGGCGCGGGCGACATGGAGTTCGACGGCCTCATCGACAACAAGGCCGGCGCGCACCACATCACCTACTCGTACAACCACATCCGCGACCACCAGAAGGTCGGGCTGATCGGATCGAGCGACAGCGACGCAAGCGACCGCTACATCACCTACCACCACAACGTGTACGAGAACGTGCACTCGCGCCTGCCCTTGCAGCGCGCGGGCTACACGCACCTGTACAACAACCTCTACAGCGGCGTGAAGACGTCGGGCGCCAACATCCGCATGGGGGGCTATTCGCTGATCGAAAGCAACTACTTCGAGAACGCGCACAACCCCGTCACCTCGCGCGACAGCTCGGCCATCGGCTACTGGGATCTGCGCAACAACAACGTGCGCTCGCCCGCCGACTTCGCCACCTACGGCATCACCTGGGGCGCCAGCGGCTCGTCGCCTTCGCGTGACGCCACCGACTGGCGCACGACGGCCAACTTCCCGGTGGGCATTCCCTACAGCTACGCGCCGCACACGCCGGCCTGCGTGAAGCAGCGGCTGAAGTCGGTGGCCGGCGCGGGGAAGAACTACGCGACGCTGAGCTGCAGTTGACCGCGGCCTGACCGGGCTCAGGCGCGGCGTGCGGGTCAGCGGGGGCTGAAACCCACGCGCACCCGCACGCCGCGCCCGTCGGCCCGCTCGTCGAAGCTCACGGCCAGCCCGTGCAGGGCCGCGATGCGCTTGACGATCGACAGGCCCAGCCCGCTGCCGCGTTCGTCTTGCCCGTCGGGGCGAAAGAAGCGTTCACCGAGCCGAGCCTTCAGCGCATCGGCCAGCGGCTCGCCGTCGTTCTCGACCTCGAGGTGCTCGGGGGTGACGCGCACGGTCACCGCCGATCCGGCCGGGGCATAGCGGATCGCGTTGTCGAGCAGGTTGCGCAACAGCACGGTCATCAGGTGCTCGTCACCCAGCACCGGGAAGGGGTGCGCGTCACCGGCCGGCGGCCATTCGCAGGCGAGCTCGATCTGGCGGCGCTCGGCCAGCGGCAGGCAGTCGCTCATGGCCTGTTCGACCACGCGCGGCCAGGGCACGTCGGTCGAAGCAGCCGCCGCGTCGAGCGCCTCGACGCGCGACAACGCCAGCATCTGCGTCACCAGGCGGTCGAGCCGCTCGATGCCCCGACCCACGCGCCGTTCGGCCTCGGCGCGCTCGGCCTCGTTGCGGCTGCTGCGCAGCACGTCCCACTGCGCGTGCAGCGCGGCCAGCGGCGTGCGCAGCTCGTGTGCCGCGTCGGCGGTGAACTGGCGTTCGCGCGCCATGGTGGTGTCGATGCGCGCGAAGAGGTCGTTCATGGCCAACACCATCGGCGCCAGCTCGGTGGGCGCGTGGCTCAGTGGCACCGGGTGCAAATCGCCCGCGCCGCGGCCGCTCAGCTCGTCGGCCAGCTCGCGCACGGGCCGCAGCGCCAGCCGCACGGCCCAGGCCATGACGAGCAACAGCACCGGCAGCATCACGAGCCAGGGCACGAGCTGGCTCACCGACAGGTCGAACACGATCTCGTCGCGCTCGTAGGTCTTCTGCCCCGCCGCCACCAGCCACTCGCCGCCGAAGGATTGCAGGTAGTAGATGCGCCACTCGTCGGCGCCGATGCGCTCGGTGACGAAGCCGCTGGCCTGGGGCCGGTGCGGCAGGCTGGCGCCTTCGCGGTCGGCCAGCAGCAGGCGGCCCTCGCGGTTCCACACGGCGACCGACAGGTCTTCGACATCGGCCTCGCCCATGTCGTCGCTCGCGGCCGATGCAGCGGCCGAGGCAGTCGCAGCCGGTGCCGATGCCACCGAGGCCAGCGGCGGCACGTCGTCGTCGATCAAGCCCGGCCGCAGCGTGGCCTGCACCTGGCGGGCCAGGCGGATGAGCTGCGTGTCGAACAGCTCGTTGACCTCGTGCCGCGCGCTGCGCACCGACAGCAGCAGGGCCGCCGCCCACACCAGCGGCGCGGCGATGAGCAAAGCCACCAGCAGGCGGCGCTTCAGGCTGGGCTGAGTCCTCGTGACGACACTCATGCCGCGTCGTCCGCCGCGCCGAGCGCGTAGCCCACGCCGCGCACCGTGCGCACGATGCGTGGGTCGATCTTGCGGCGCAGGTTGTGCACGTGCACTTCGAGCGCGTTGCTCTCGGGCTCGTTGCTGCTCCAGTCGTACAGCTTTTCTTGCAGGTGGGCCTTCGACAGCACGCGCTGCGGTTGCGCGAGCAGAGCTTCGAGCAAGGCCAGCTCGCGCGCGGTCAGGTCGACCGGCTCGCCTTGCCAGCGCACCTGCTTGCGCGCGGGGTCGTATTCGAGCGCGCCGTGCTGCCACACCGAGGCCGCGCGCCCCTGGCTGCGGCGCAGCAAGGCGCGCAGCCGCGCGGCGAGTTCGTCGATGGCGATGGGCTTGACGAGGTAGTCGTCGGCCCCAGCGTCGAGGCCGGCGATGCGTTGCTCGACACCGTCGCGTGCGGTGAGGATCAGCACGGGCAGCACCCGCCCCGCCGCGCGCCAGCGGGCCAGCCAGGTCATGCCGTCGCCGCCGGGCAGGCCGAGGTCGAGCACCACGGCGTCGTAGGCCACGCTGCCGAGCGCGGCGTCGGCCTCGTCACCGCGCCTGAACCAGTCGGCCGCGTGGCCGCGCTGGCGCAGGCCGGTGGCGAGCGCGTCGCCGAGCAGCGGGTCGTCTTCCACGATGAGGGTTCGCATGCGGCGGATTATTCGCGCTGCCGTGACGCATTTGGCCCCCGCACAGCCCCGCGCTCGGGCTTGCACACGTCTTAAGCTTGTCTTCAGGCAGCGCGCTGAACATGCCCCTCAAGACACCACCCGGTGTCTCACCCAGGAGCCCGACATGTTCAGCGCATCGCGCCTGCCCGACGACGAGCCCGTGCCCAGCGACCCCGCGGGTGCCGCCCACGAGCTCCCCGCCAGCCCCGGCGGGCGCAGCCTGCAGGTGCACGGCCCCGACGATGTGCGCCGCCCGGCGGTCGAGGCGTTCATCCGCCGCGTTTACGCGCAGCACCACGGTGCCACGGTGCGCCACTTCGCGCCCACGCTCGTGAGTCTCAGCGACGAAGGCCGGCTCGTCGCGGCCGCGGGCTACCGCTTCGCCAGCGACCCGCTGTTTCTTGAGCGCTACCTCGACGCGCCCATCGACACCGTGCTCGCACCCCACACCCGCACGGCCCCGGCGCGCGAGCACATCGTCGAGGTCGGCCACCTGGCCGCCGCGCAGGCGGGCGCGGGCCGGCGGCTGATCTTCGCGCTGGGCCACCACCTCACCGGCCTGCAGGTGCAATGGGTGGTCAGCACGCTGACCCAGGAACTGCGGCACCTGTTCGTGCGCATGGGCGTCACGCCGCTCGCGCTGGGCATCGCCGACCCGGCCCGGCTGGGCGACGAAGCCGCCGACTGGGGCAGCTACTACGACCACCAGCCCGTGGTGCTGGCCGGTCAACTGTCGCAAGCGTTGCGCCTGCTGCAGCGTGCACCGGCTGCAAGTCGAGGCTGAGCCATGACGCTGTCCTTGATCTCGAACGCGCCGCGCGAGGCCATCGCGCTCGACGATGGCGTGCACACCTTCACCTACGCACAGCTGGCCGATGAAGTCGATCGCCTGGCGACGGTGCTCATCTCACGCGGCGTTCGTGTGCTCGCCACGCTGGCCGACAACTCGCCCGCCTGGGTGGTGATGGACCTCGCCGCCGCGCAGGCTGGCGTGGTGCACGTGCCGCTGCCCGCGTTTTTCACGCGTGAGCAATGCCAGCACGCGCTGGCCCATGCCGGCTGCGACGCCCTGCTCGCGTCGCAGCGCATCGCCACCACCCCATTGCAGGCGCTCGATGGCCCGGCCCCCGCCAGCGACCTGCCCCTCGCCGGCGAGCCACACCGCCTGCTGAGCCTGCATCACCCGGGCGTGCGCCTGCCCCACGGCACCGCCAAAGTCACCTTCACCTCGGGCACCACCGGCACGCCCAAGGGCGTGTGCCTCGGAGGCCAGGCCATGGCGCGCGTCGCGGCCGGCGTGGCCGAAGCGCTGGCGCCCCTGCACATCGAACGCCACCTGTGCGCGCTGCCGCTGCCCGTGCTGCTGGAAAACATCGCGGGCGTGATGGCGCCACTGTCGCGCGGGGCGACCTGCAGCGTGCCGGCGCTGGCCGAACTGGGGCTGCGCGGCTCGTCGAGCTTCGACCCCGCCGCGTTTCAACGCGCGGTGCTGCAGCACCGGCCCAACAGCCTGATCCTGCTGCCGCAGATGCTGCGGGCCTGGGCCGCGTTTCTGCACGCCACCCAGCAACGTCCGCCCGAGAGCCTGCGCTTCGTGGCCGTGGGCGGCGCGGCGGTGGGCGAACGCACGCTGCTCGCGGCGCGGGTCTGCGGCATTCCGGCCTACGAGGGCTATGGGCTGTCGGAAGGCGCCTCGGTGCAAACGCTCAACCTGCCCAGCGCCGACCGCCCTGGCAGCGCCGGCCGCCCGCTGCCACATGCCCGCGTGCGTTGCACCGACGCGGGCGAGATCGAAATCGCCGGCAGCCTGTTTCTCGGCTACGTGGGCGAGGCCCGCGCCAGCGCCGACAACTGGTGGCCCACCGGCGACCTGGGCCACATCGACCGCGACGGCTTCGTGCACGTGCAGGGCCGCAAGAAGCACGTGCTCATCACCGCCTTCGGCCGCAACGTCGCGCCCGAGTGGGTCGAGACCGCGTTGCGCAGCGAACCCGCCGTGATGCAGGCCGTGGTGCTGGGCGATGGCGAGCCGAGCCTCAGCGCTGTGCTGTGGCCCACCCACCCCGACGCCAGCGGGCCCGCGCTGCAGACCGCCGTCGATGCCGCCAATGCCGGCCTGCCCGACTACGCCCGCATCGGCCGCTGGGTGCGTGCCCAGGCCGCCTTCACCCCCGAGACCGGCCTGGCCACGACCAACGGCCGCCCCCGCCGCGAAGCCATCCAGCGCATGCACGCCGCGGCGCTGGGCCTGGCCACACGGCAATCCGCATGAGCTTCGAGAGGACCCCCATGAGCTTCTTCCAACGGCTGCTCGCCGACACCGAGCCCGAGCGCCAGCAACTGACCGCGATCCCGATCATCCAGGGCGTTCTCGCGCGCGGCGAAGTCTCGCTGCCGAGCTACGTGGCCTTCTTGCGCGAGGCCTACCACCACGTGCGCCACACCGTGCCGCTGCTGCAGGCCTGCCGCGCGGCGCTGCCCGAGCGGCACCAGTGGCTGAAGCCCGCGCTCGAAGAGTACGTGGCCGAAGAGGCCGGCCACGACGAGTGGATCCTCGACGACTTGGTCGCCTGCGGCCAAGACCGCGACACGCTGCGCCACAGCCGCCCCGGCCATGCCACCGAAGTGATGGTGGCCTATGCCTACGACACCATCGCGCGCGGCAACCCGCTGGGCTTCTTCGGCATGGTGCACGTGCTCGAAGGCACGAGCGTGGCGCTCGCGCTGGCCGCCGCAGGGCGCATCCAGTCGCACCTGGGCCTGCCCGACCAGGCCTTCAGCTACCTGCGCTCGCACGGCACGCTCGACCAGGAGCACACCGCCCACTTCGCGTTGCTGATGGACGCCATCGACGACCCGCAAGACCAGGCCGACATCGTGCACGCCGCGCGCGCGTTCTACCGGCTGTATGGCGACGTGTTCCGCAGCCTGCCCTTGCCGGTGGCGGCGGCCACCCCCACGCGTGCCGAGGTGACCGCATGAAGCCCGCCGACGCCCGCGTGCTGCTGACCGGCGCCACCGGCGGCATCGGCCGCGCCATGGCCCGCCGGCTGCTGCAAGAAGGCGCCGCCGTGATGCTGGTGGCGCGCTCGCCGGCCCGCCTGGCCGCGTTGAGCCGCGAATTGGCGCGCGACCTGGGCGCCAGCCCGGCACTGACCGCACGCATCGCCTGGCATGCGACCGACGTGACCCAGGCCCACGCCGCCGCCGAGTTGCGGCAGGCCGCCATCGACTGGCAGGCCAACGTGCTCATCAACAACGCCGGGTTGGCGAGCTTCGGCGCACTCGAATCGCTGAGCACCGAGCACATGGCCCAGGTGCTGGAAACCAACCTGCTCGCACCGATGCGCATCACGCAGGCGCTGCTGCCGGCGCTGAAGACACAGCGCCGCGCCCAGGTGATCCAGGTCGGCTCGGCGCTCGGCCGCCTCGCCCTGCCCGGGTTCAGCGTGTACGCTGCGAGCAAGTTCGGCCTGCGCGGCTTCACCGAGGCGCTGCGACGCGAGCTGGGCAAGGGCCCGGTGCGCGTGCAGTACCTCGGCCCGCGCAGCACGCGCACCGCGTTCAACGACGACAGCGTGGTGCTCTTCAACCGCGCCACCGGCACGGTGATGGACACGCCCGAAGACGTGGCCGACGCCTTGATCCACCTGCTGAAGAGCGAGAAGGCCGAGCGCTTCGTCGGCTTCCCCGAAACGCTGGCCGTGCGGCTGAACGGCCTCGCGCCCGCGGCGATGGATGGCGCCTTCGCCAAGCACCGCCAGCACCTGCCCGCGCCCCACGCCTCGCGCGGCAGCACACGGGCCTCGGCCCACGAAGGCTCGACCTCGCTCGTGCGGCCCTGAGCTTTCGCTTCACTGATTCATTCGATCGGAGACACCCATGACCCACCGCCCCACCCTGTCCACCCTGCTGTCTGCCGCCCTGGCCACGGCCGCGCTGCTGAGCGGGCCCAGCGCCCACGCCGGCGCGGTCGAAGACGCCGTCGTCGAGCTGCAACACGACTGGGAAGTCATCAACTACCAGACCCCGGCGGGCGAACGCGAGAAGCGCTTCGAGGCCCTGGCCGCCAAGGCGCACCGCGTGGCCGAGTCGAACCCGCAGCGAAGCGAACCCCTGGTGTGGGAAGGCATCATCGTCAGCTCGCTGGCCGGCGCCAAGGGCGGGCTCGGCGCGCTGGGCCTGGTGAAGCAGGCCAAGTCGCTCTACGAAGCGGCGATCAAGATCGACGGCAACGTGCTCGACGGCTCGGCCTACAACAGCCTGGGCGTTCTGTACTACAAGGTGCCCGGCTGGCCGCTCGGCTTCGGCGACAAGGCCAAAGCCAAAGACATGCTGCAACGCGCACTGACGCTCAACCCCAAGGGCATCGACCCGAACTACTTCTACGGCGAGTACCTGCTCGAAACGGGCCAGCCCGCCGAGGCCATCACCCACCTCGAGCGCGCACTGCAGGCCCCGGCCCGGCCGGGCCGCCAGGTGGCCGACGCAGGCCGGCGCGAAGAAGCGCGGGTGCTGATCGAGAAGGCGCGCGACAAGCTGCGCTGAGCGCAGCGGCAGCTCACACGACGGGGGTGGGCCGCCGCCGCGCCTGGGCCGACACCTCGGCGGGGTCGAGCCCCTTGAGGTGGTGGTCTGACCACACCTGCCGCCAGCGGCGCGCGCCGGGCAGGCCGTTGTACAGCCCAAGCATGTGGCGCGACACGCGCGACCAGGGCTCGCCGGTGGCCACGATCCGCTGCATGTAGGCCACCATCGCATCTTCGACCGCCTCGCGCGTGAGCCCGCTCGGCGCGGCGCCGAAGAAGCGCTCGTCCCAGTCGGCCATCAACCAGGGGTTGTGGTACGCCTCGCGGCCGAGCATCACACCGTCGAGGTGCTGCAGTTGCTCGGCGATCTGGTCGTTCGTCGTCACGCCGCCGTTCAGCACGACGGTGAACTGCGGAAACTCACGCTTGAGGCGGTGCACGACCTCGTAGCGCAGCGGCGGCACTTCGCGGTTTTCTTTCGGGCTCAGGCCCTTCAGCCACGCATTGCGCGCATGCACGATGAACACCGTGCAACCGGCCTCGGCCACGGTGCCTATGAAGTCGCGCACGAACTCGTAGCGCTCGCTCTGGTCGATGCCGATGCGGTGCTTTACGGTCAACGGCAGGCTTGTCGCGTCGCGCATGGCCTTCACGCAATCGGCCACGAGCTGCGGCTCGTTCATCAGGCAGGCCCCGAAGGCGCCGCGCTGCACCCGTTCGCTCGGGCAGCCGCAGTTGAGGTTGACTTCGTCGTAGCCCCAGCGCTCGGCCAGCTTCGCGCAGGCCGCCAGGTCGTCGGGCTCGCTGCCGCCGAGTTGCAAGGCCACGGGGTGTTCTTCGCCGTTGAAGTCGAGGTGGCGTGGCACGTCGCCGTGCAGCAACGCGCCCGTGGTCACCATCTCGGTGTAGAGCAGCGTGTTCTTCGTCAGCAGGCGATGGAAGTACCGGCAGTGGCGGTCCGTCCAATCCATCATGGGGGCAATAGCAAGCCTCCATGGGTGGTAAGTCGTTGATTCTTCTGTGTTCACCATGGTGGCCGTAGCACTTCCGTAGCACGTCTGTCCAGTCGTTTGCACCCGTTTGCATGGCCCTACACTCCCGCGCTGCTACGGGAGTGCTACGGGAATGGCGTCCATCATCCAGGTCGGCGGGAAGTGGCGGGCACAGGTCCGCAGGAAGGGCTTTCCGCCTCAGACGCAGACGTTTGCAACCAAGATTCTCGCGGAGAAGTGGTCGCGCAAGATCGAGGCCGAGATTGATGCCGGCCGCGCCGGCGTGGTCAGCAAATCGGGCGTGACGATCAGCAAGCTGATCGAGCGCTACACCGAAGAGGTGGGCCGCAAGAAGCCGTTCGGCCGCAACAAGGCCGACGTCATCAAGAAGATCAAGCTGCACCTCGGCGCCGAGCTGGCCCAGGCGCTGACGGCCGAGCGCGTGGTGAAGTACATCCGCGAGGACAGGCAGATCACCAACGTGACCGCGTCCATCGACCTCACCTACCTGAAGGGCGTGCTCAAGATCGCCAGGGCGCTGTGGGGATACCCGCTGCAGCCGGCCGTGGTGGACGATGCGCGCGAGATATTGCGGTACATGGGCGAGCTGCAGCGCAGCAACATGCGCGACCGGCGCCCCACCGCCGACGAGCTGGCCAGGCTGCGCGCCTGGTTCGCCGAACGCTCGGAGTCGCTGACGCCCGACTTGTTCGACTTCATTCTCGACTCGTGCTTTCGCCCGCCGTCAGAGATTGAGCGGCTCATGTGGGAAGACCTCAACGAGGTCGACAAGACGATCCGCATTCGAGACCGCAAAGACCCACGCAAGAAGGTCGGCAACGACCAGATCGTGCCGCTGCTCGGCCGCTGCATGGAGATCATCAGCCGCCAGCCGAAGGGCGACGGCCGCATCTTCGACTTCAACGGCAGCACCTGGTCGAGCATCTTCCCGCGTGCGTGCCGCGAACTTGGCATCGAAGACCTGCAGCTCTACGACCTGCGCCACGAGGCCATCAGCCGCCTGGTCGAGTCAGGCAAGTACAGCCTGCCCGAGATGATGCTGATCACCGGCCACCGTGACCCGAAGCAGTTGATGCGCTACACCCAGCTACGGGCAAAAGACCTGCATCGATGATGCCGACGGCGGCAGCGCACGGCGCCTGGCCGAGACGCCCAGCCGGTATAACGGCGCCATGTGGGTCGAGCTGGTGCAACTGCGAGCGTCGGGGATGAAGCTGACCAGGGATGAACTGGCAGTCGCAGAGCGCTACCGTGGCCACCTGCACCTCGAAGCCGACTACGCGGTGGTCACCTCGGGGCCCGACCACAGGATCGGCAACGCGGTAGCGCCGCTACACGTCGTCAAGATCAGGATCGAGGGCGACAACATCCTGCTGCACGGCACGCAGCGCGCTCACGACTGGGAGCCTGTCCACCCGCAGGCCTGGTGGTGCAAGGTGGTACCGGCACCATAGGCTGCACGCGCCAGTAAAAACCATTCGCTCAACTCGGGTTTATTTGTCGCCAGCCCCCTACTAGAACTTGCTCAAACCGTCAAGAGAAGGCTGAGCCGGATTCGATAGCGAAGAACCGCATCTAGGCGCGCATTACCGAGAGTTTGCGGATATAACCGGCGCCGCCAGCACCCCACTCGGTCGTCAAAGTGCCACGAACAAGCATTAGCAGCAGCTAACGGGGTGAAAATTTGCACGAAATCACCAAGGCCGCCTGACTAGAATGATCTTCATGCTATCCATTTCGTAAGGCGCAAAAAAAAGTCCTCTTGAACCCGGGCAAGGGTGCAAGAGGACTTCGTCAGGTGAATAAGGGGTACGAACGCACCCCCTGAGCCCCGACCTACTTGGAGGTAGGAGTCAAGGCTAGCACACAGCTTTGGCGTCGTGGCTCGAAGTTGCGTTCACTTTGTTGAACCAAAGGACATTCATGTCAACTTCGAACGACCCCAAAACAGTCCGCG
Source organism: Piscinibacter sp. PDB5-1 (assembly GCF_056676035.1). Lineage (NCBI taxonomy): Bacteria > Pseudomonadati > Pseudomonadota > Betaproteobacteria > Burkholderiales > Sphaerotilaceae > Piscinibacter > Piscinibacter sp. PDB5-1. The sequence continues at coordinate 88,423 of NZ_JBWVZL010000001.1, forward strand.
TGCGGACGTATCAGCGCACCCGCTTCGGGCGGCGCGAAAGAGTCTGCGAGCACTGGCGCTCTTCGCCAGATTGATCGCAGCAGGTTGGGGCCCTCGCGGGCCCCTCTCATCTCTCTTTCCTACTAGCAACTTGACTCATCATGACCAAACGCACAACTCAAACCATCGCACGCAGCGCCGTAACTGGACGCATCGTCAAGCCTGAGTACGCTCGGGCGCACCCTAAAACCACGGTGATCGAAACCGTGCGCCGGCCAGCCGCGCCGCCGCCCACGAAAAAGGGCAAGTAAGCCACTACCGAGGGGTGCCGGGAGGCACCCCTTTTTTCATCAGAACAACCCCGCCGGCTCGGCCGCTTGGTCCCAAGACCAGATCACCAGTTCCTTGCGGGCGGCGCCCTTCCCTCCCCCGCCCACCGTGTAGGTGATGTCGAGCGACTCCATGTGAAAGCCTTCGAAGCACCGGCGAATGTCGGGGTGGTCGTTGATGCTGAGCAGCGCCTTGCCTTCGATGGCACGCATCGCGCGCGCCATCTCTTCGTACTCGCTGAACGGGAAATCAACCCCGTAGCCCTCGGTCTCCCAGTACGGCGGGTCGAGATAGAACAGCGTGTGCGGTCGGTCGTAGCGCTCCATGCACTTGCGCCAGTGCAACCGCTCGATGAACGTGCCAGCCAGGCGCAGGTGCGCAGCGCTCAGTTGCTCTTCGATGCGCATGAAATTTGGCGGAGGCGCCGTCGTGCATGTGCCCCAGGTCTGCCCCTGCACTTTGCCGCCGAAGCAGTGGTGCTGCAGATAGAAGAAGCGTGCGGCGCGCTGGATGTCGGTCAGGGTTTCAGGCGGCGTGTCTTGCGTCCACCTGAAGATCTCGCGGCTGCTCAGCGACCACTTGAACTGGCGCACAAACTCTTCGAGGTGCGTTTGAACGACCCGATAGAGGTTCACCAGCTCGCCGTTGATGTCGTTGACGACCTCCACTTCGGCCGGCGGCCGCAAGAAGTACAGCGCCGCGCCGCCAGCGAACAGCTCGACATAGCACTTGTGCGGCGGAAAGCGGGGAATGAGGGTGTCGGCCAAGCGGCGCTTGCCGCCAAGCCACGGAATGATCGGTGTGACCAAAGTGAGGTTCCATGTGTCTGAGAATCGCACCCGCCTCCCGGGAGGTGGCGGGGCCTTGGCTGGGCTCACAGGTCTGTTCTGTGGGTTCGGTGTCCGTCCGGGGTGTTAGCGCACCTCAGGCGGTCGCCCTGTCTTTTTGTGCGGGTACCCGCATCGAGCCACGCTCGGGATGAGCGTGTGTCGATGCCGGCACCTGGCCAGCGGCCAGGCGCACGAGCTGGACGCGACTGCGTCAGACCTCTTCGACCACCAGGCGGCGCGTGCTGTGGATCATCTGTTCCGTCAACGCCGTGGGATGGTTGAGTTGCACGGGCGCGCTGTCGGCGCTTCGCACCCACTGGCCATCGGCGTTCTTGTGCTCGATGAACACGCTCACCTTGTGCGAAGAGGTGTCGGCGTTCTCGATTCGGACATGCTTGGTCACTTGCTACTTCCTTTGAAAAGAGGTCGCCTTTGAATCAGGGGGCGACCTTCCCTGTTTTCTTTTGAGTCACGCACCCTGTCAGGGCGCGCTCGCGCTCTTGGTGCTCGATGAGGGCGGCGATGAGGTCATCTGCTTCTTGGGCGAGCGCGACAAGATCGCTTCGGTCCTCGTCACGAAGGACTGCGGTGGCGGGCGCATCGCGGCCGCACTCGCTGATGGTCGGGTCGGCGGCTCGCTCGTCGGCGGACAACTGGCGCAGCCGCTCAAGGCTGCCAGCAGCAGCGCGCTGATTCGCCTGCAGGCGGTGGTGGTGGGCATCGGTGATCCTTGCTTGTGATGCGTTGGCCAGGCGCTCGTCATCTCGCGCGGCTTCTGAGCGCGTGAGTGCCGCCGTGGTTTGCTTGGCGGCGTGCTGCGCCTCGACGTGGCGCATGCCGCCCCACAGCCCGGCCAGGCCGGCCGCGAGGGTGGCCACGGCCATGCCCCCGAGTGCGGTTGACCAGGTGGGCATCACACGATCTCCAGTGAGAGAGATTCACCACGCCGCTTTGCATCGCGCAGGCGCCCGAACAGCTCGTCAAATGCTTGCCGGCTACGGCCGACCGAGGTTTGGTAGCGGTCGAAGCCCGGCAAGATGCACCCCTCGGTGTCTTTCGCGTAATTGCCCGGGTGGATTCGCACCCCGCTGAAGTTGGGCACGTCGAGCAACAACGGCAAGAACTTCTGAAAGCGTGGACTCCACGTGATGTCGAGGCCGTACGCGCCGTATGCAATGGCGGTTTGGCCAGGCACCTTCGGACCCTTGCGCACGGGGTCTTCGAGCGTCCAGCAAGCCTCTTCGCCATCAACTGACAACCGACCGATGGTGCACACCGCCTGCAGGTCCACGCGCTTGAGCAGGAGCTTCATGTGCGGCCTCGCTCGCTCGCTGAATCGTCGAAGCATGCGAAGTCGGTACACCTGCGCATGGGCCGACCGCGATGCTTGTGCACGGCGCGCAACACCCACAGGGCCACGCCAGCGGGGCCAATTACCTTCGCCCAGGGCCCGACGATGCCGAGCGCAGGCGCCTGCAAAAACGGCGTGAAGAGCAACGAGGCACCCCACACACCAATGAGGCCAGCTGCGAGCGCTTTGACAGACAGCTCACAGCGCTTGCTGCCCTTGATGACAGCCACAGCACCGCCGACGAGCACCAGGCCGCACACGGCCGAGATCAGATCAGGAAGCATCTTTGTCCCCTCTCTTGGTCCATTGCTTGAACAAGCCGAAGAAGAAAGGCGCCGCGCGCAGAATGACGGCGGCGATCACTGCTGCCGCCACCCAGCGGGGCACGGCAGCCACGGGCTGCAGCAGGGGATAGGCAGCACCGAGCGCCGGCAGAGCCGCACTCAGTGCAATGCCCGACGCTGCGCACACGAAGAGCTGCACCACGATGCCGAGCAGCCATCGCTGCGACATCTCTGCGTGCACTTCGTGCTCCATCCACACAGCGGTCAAGCCGCCGATCACCGCCCACACGGCTACCTCGAGCGGCGGCATGCCGCCGACTGCGGCACTCACCGCCCCTGCGGCCGCGCCGGCACCGGCGGTTGCAATCACGTCTGCCATCGTCTCCCTTCCATCGTTTGTGAAATAAAAAAGGCCCGCCGAAGCGGGCCCCTTGCCGTCTGACAACACTCATCACACCTTGCTCTCAATCGCGATGACCGAACCCAAGTACGCGGCGAGGTTTCCGCCAGAACCATTCATCGTGTTTATCGCAGTCCAATTGCCGTCAAACCACTCTGCCTCCATACGGATGCTGAATTGGTGCGAGCCTGCAGCTAGGGCGCCGGACCAAACGATTGGCACAGGGAGCAGCCCGATGTATTTGCTCGACCCAGCCGGATAACAGACCCCCGGCGCCCCCGAGAACCGCCGCTCGACACCATCGATTCGGAGATAGATCGTGGACTTGAAGTACCGGATCGCGGTCGATGCGTAGACCTCTATGTAAGCGCGACCGTCCGAAACGACTGTCACGGGGGCGCCGGTTGACGTGAATTCGGATCCGTAGTTCGTTGTCTGGTTTGTCGTTGACACGCCAACAGGCACGAAGTAGTACGCGCTGATGCCTCCGTAGTAGTTCAAGGCCGTCACCGCGCCAACCTTCAGGTGATGGGTCTCGATGCTGTCAGCGACAAACTTGCTTCCCGCAATGGTCCCGTCAACGAAGAGATTCCCGTCGAGCTGCACCGTTGCGGTCTGCCACGCCGTACCGTCCCAAAACTTCGTGTGGACGTAGCCTGACGTGCCGACCAGCGTCACCCGATCCTGAAAGACCGGCCCCGCGAAGCCCGCCCCCGTGATCGCAGCAAGCGCTTCAACGTCACTCCAGCTTGAGCCCGAGATCGGCCGACTGAACTGCACATTGCCGCGCTGGCCAGCGGCCCCCGTTGTACCTGGCGCCCCCGGCGCACCGGGAGCACCAGGCGCCCCCGGTGCGCCGACAACACCTTGCTTTGCTTTGCTCACGCCGAAGCTCTTGCTCTGGGTGGCAAACCCCGAGCGCGTGGCGCTGATGTCCACATAGCTCGCGTCCTGTGAGGGCGCAATGCTGTCGAGCGTCAGCGTGCGTCCAACGAGCGTGCTGCTGACGCCAGGGCCGTTGACGCGACTGAACGTCCAGTTCGAACTATCGTCCACCCCGCCGACCAGCACAGACATCGTTGTGGTGTTGCCTGCATAGCTGCTGACGTTGCCAGCCGCATCAGCAGGAAAGACCACGGCCTCACGCGTGAGCGACGGCGCAACCGCAGACGCGCCTGGCGCTCCTGGCGCTCCTGGAGCCCCAGGCGTTCCCGGCGCCCCCGGGGAGCCTGGGACGCCAGGCGTACCAGGAACACCTTCACGCACCAGCGTGATGGTTACGTCGTCCGTGTAGGTCGCCACCGGGTCACTGAGCTGCGCGCGCACGACCACGGTGTCGGTGAGCATGCTCGCCGTTGAGAGGGTGCGCGTGAGGCCAGAGCCCGTGAGGCCAGCCGCGCCGCTGTGCACCGTGATGCTCGGCGTGCCTTGAAGCAGGCCCTGCAGCGCGGCCGTCAGCGTGATGTTTGCCGGCACGCGGGGTCCACTGTTGGGCACATGCACGACGAGGCTGTCTGCCGACAGCCTCACGCCCTTGCCGGCGACGCCTGGCTGCAACTGCGCCATCGTTCCCGCGACGGTGTAGCTGTGCGCCGCGACATCAGCAAGGTCTTCCTCTGCCCCCCCATAAACATTGAAGCTGGTGAACTTGAAGTGGATGGTGCGGCCGATGTATTCAACATCGAGCGCCTCACCCTTCACCACGCCCTGGTCGATGCGCACGAACTTCGAGCCTGCGGCTTTGGCTCCCGCGCCCGTACCGTACGCACCTCGACGCAGGCCGTTGAGGTTGTAGGCATTGGTAGCCACCAGCGCGGCACCTTCGTAGGCCAGGTACTCGATGGCGCCGCCCCCGGCATCGACCATGCACAAGGTTGTCAGGGCGTCGGCCTCGGCCGTGGTGGCGTTGAGCAACTGACCGCCCTTCCCCACCAGCGAGATGCCGACCGGCCCCGTGGCGTCTGCAGCGAGCGCGCCAGTGGTCACACCGTACCGCGCACCACCAAAGGTGCGGCCGACTTCCTTGTATTGCGTGCCGTCGAGACTCACCCACACGCGCGCGCCGCCCCAGTTCGCACCCGTACCGCTGACAGCGCACCACACCGCGAGGCCCGAGGCACCGGCCATGTTCACCGGCGGCTCGAAGAACGACGGCGTAGAGACCGCGCCTGGCGCGGCGTTGTAGTCCGCGGAATACCCAGCGCCAGATTGCGACGGATACAGCGGCGCGCTGCCGATGCCGATGGGACTGTCTTCGGCAATGACGCGGATCTCGCCGTCGATGTCTTCCTCGGTCTCAACCACGCGCACCACGCGCCCTGTCGGCAGGTGATGCGCCTCGGTGATGCCGAGCAGGTCGCCGGGCTCGATGAGCGCCTTTGTCCACGGCAGGCGGAATTCGTACGTGTTGCGAACGTAGGTGTAGCGCTGCAGCAGCAACTGAGCCACCTTCCGCGCGACAGCCGCATCGCAGATCCAGTCGCCACGAACAGGCCGCGCGGGTCGCAGCCCCTTGGCATGGATGTTGGCTCGGTCTTTCGCCTCAGCCGACTCGATGTTGTACTGGCGCTCGCGGTTCAAAAACTGCAGCGACACTTGGTTGTATGCCTCGGCTGGACTGCCACGCGTGACGTGGATCGCCTCGCCATCGGCCATCGGCAGAAAGTCGTCTTCGGTCAGGTGATACACGGGAGTGAGGTTCGGCGTCCAGGTGACGCCGTGACCGGTGATCTCTTTGTCGCCTCGCGGGACGATCTTCAGCCGCCCCCCGCTCCACACGGGAATGCTGTTCGTCAGCTCGCAAGCCTTGAGCACAAGCTCGGAAGCCGACATCTGCTCGGTGATCGCCGGGCTCATGAGCAGACCGGCTGCACGGCAGTAGAGGGCCCAATCTTCGATGTCGAGCGCGGTCCCAGGGAAGCTGGCTCCGTAGCGCGTATTGCAAAGCGCGTCGGGCAGGAAATCACCCGGGTTCGCATCGGGCACCGTGGAGGCGAGGCTGTAGGCGAACGGCGCGATCACCTCGAAGAGGTGGTTCTCGACTTGCGCACCTGTGCCGAGGTCGTAGTCACCGCCAGCCACATACGCCAAACCGCTATATGGGACGGCCTGGTCAGGGTAGCTGCTGGTCAGCAAACTCCAGGTAGGCTGGCTCAACTCGCCGCGAAAGAGCGTGAGACCAAGCTCTTGCATCGCCGTCTGAGGCTGCCCCCCCGAAACCCAGCGGTACCGAATCGTGAACGTAGCACCAGCCCACACAGGCCCGAAGACCAGGGTGCCAGGCGTGCTTTCGAATTCATCGACGCTCACGTATGCAGGCCGGCCGTTGTGGCCACCGGGGTAAGACATGCGGCTCACGCCCGAGGGCTCGATCTGCGCCGCCTGGGCCACGGTGTACGAGCCGCCGCCGGGCGGAACAACGTAGGTCTCTGTTGCGTTGTGCAACTGCGTCGGTGTGTAGCCGCCGGCCTTGAGCCCTTTGCCCCGCCAGATGCGCGGAATGTCGAGCACCGGAGTTTCGGTAATACCCATCATCACCGACGCGCGATACGTGTAGGTGGTGTTCTGCGTCTTGACGCCACCACCCTTGCCCGACGTTCCGGTCGTGTGAGCCAGGGCCCGAAATCCGCCGTACCACAGCAAGTTGCCCGTCAGGCGCGTCAGCCCGTAGGCGATGGCAATCGTGACGCCATAGGCACTGCTCTGCAGTTTGGCCGCTTCGATGCGGGTTTCGCTTGTCGCGATGGTCTGACCACCCATTACCAGATACTCCAAAACTTGACTTCGCGCCCTGCCAGCGGCTCTTCGCAAAGCCGGCTGAGGATCACGCCGCGATTCACAAACGCATGCACCAGCAAGACCTGGTCGGGCCGCGCTGCCGAAGGAACCTCGACGACGATGGCGCTGTGGCTGAAAGTTCGACCGAAGCGGAACAACGCCACATCGCCCACTGCAGGCGCCTGCACAGGCCGCGCGCCACAAGCGTCAAGCCAACGCTCGTAGACCTCTTCGCCTCGGTGCAGATGCCAGTCGTGGGCGTAGAAGCCGGGATCGACGTGCTCGATACACCCCGTGGTCTCGTAGACATCGCAAAGGATGTGCGCGCAGTCCACACCCACGCCCTTCACCCGAGCGTGGTTGTGATACGCGGTGCCCAACCAACTCAAGGCCTCTTCGGCGACCCGAGCGCGCTGCGCCAATTCGTTGATCTCTCTGAGGCTCATACAACGGTCTCGGCCACAGGGATGTACGGCGCCCCGCGATACCGGGGCCGGTTGTTGAACTTCGTGGTGCAGGTGCTTTGCTGACCATCGCAGCCTGGCCAAGCGGTGAACGTCTGACCAGCCCCAACCGGAAAAGGCCATGGCTCAATCACTGTCAATGCGCCGGCCGTGTTGCTGGCCACCGTGCGGCGCACCCCTTCATTCGGCCCACTGGTCATCAGAACCTCACCCAACGCCCAGTGGTCTGCCGTCACGCCAGCGATGCCATGCGCGAACGTCGTCTGCAGCACGTCGGTTGCACTGGTCGCAGCACCAGTGACCTGGTGCGCAGCCCGGCTGAGTCCACAGTGCGTGTCGAAGACACTGCTCAGACACGACGGCTGGTACACGTTGCGCGGAATCCGCGCGTCGAGCAGCTCGATACTGCTGCGCGCTTGCACCTTCTTCTCGTGACGACCACCAAGCACGGCCCCCATGCCACCATCAAAGAGGTACAGCGCGCCCTGCCAGGGCAGCCCAGGGCCGGCGCTGAAGACGCGTTCCAGCCTCAAGCGAGCATCGTCAAAGCCACCCGCCGTGATGAACGTGATGAGCGGCACACCATTGACGGTGAACCCCGGCGGTGCGCTGAACGTCACGTCGCAGGTATCAACCTCGAGCTTGCTGCCCGAGCGCGTGCGAGTGCGCTGAAGCAGGGGCCCCAGGGCCCAGAGCGTCGCACCCAAGCGCACGGGTTCGTCGCCACCACTCCACCGGTACACAGTGCCGTTCGGCATGGTGATGGTGTACAGGTCAACCATGCGCAGCTGGGTCGCCCCTGCACCGTTGAGCAAGGCAGCAAGAGCACCGGGGCTGACTTCCCATGAAGCGGTGCGCATCAGGCTTTCTCCGTGATGAAGCCCAGCCCCTTGAGGTCGAACAGGCCGTACATCATTTCGTTGATCTCGACGCCGTCTTTCAAGAAGTAGCAGCGCCAGTAAAAGTTGCCAGACCAGGACAGCGACGCGCCGTTGGCCGGCGCGACAGCAAAGCTGACAAGCCCGGTCGCTGACACGCTGAAACCGCTGGACTGCAGAACGGCGCCGATGAAGATCTGCGGCACCTCGACGATGCCGCGCACGGGTTCGACGTATGAACCTCGCGCACGCACCAACTGGAACTGGGTCGTCACCCCATCACCGATGCCGAAGACTTGCGCCACCGCGACGCGGTCCCACGGATCGTTGAACAAGAAGGTGTCGAAGCTGCCGTTTCGTGCGTTGACAAAGCCGAGCATCTGATCGACCTCGGTCGAGCCATCGACCTGGCGCAGCACCTCATAGTCGAGTTGCCACGTGTAGCGTGGGTAGCTCCAATTGGCCGCCCGATAGGTGCGGCCACTGACGGCCGCCTTCTCGGTCGTGGACCACTTGACCGCCCGTTTGCGCCCCCACGAGCAGCCCGGCAGAGCCGGTAGAACTGCGTTGCTCATCGGGGCACTCCGGGCAGGCCGCCATCTCGGCGAAGGGTTTCGAGGAATTTCACGAAGTCACGCTTGTTGGCGATCAAGAAGTCGCCGACGCTCACGCCCCGCAGTTCGATGGGGGACAGGCCAGAACCGCCACCGCGCGCCATGTCGCGGACCGCGTCGGCCTGCTCGCGCGGCAGCACCATCTCGCGCTCATGCAGTTGCGTGAGCGGGTTGATGCCCGAGGGGATGTCCCAGCCACCCCGCGCGCTCGGCACAGCGCCGCCCATGGCCGACACTGCGCCGAAGACGGCTGCCAGTGCTGCCAAGGCGAGCACGGGGCCAGCCACAGGAATGGAGGCCTGCGAGGCTGCGGCCCCTGCGCCGGCCCGCGCGGCATCGGTGCCGATGCCCGCCAACGCAAGCGCGCGTTCCTTGGCGAAGGCCATAACCTTGGCAGCGACGATCTTCGCCAGCTCGCCCTTCACTGTTGCGCCGATGCCCTGCCACACGCTGGCCAAGCCACCGCGCAGCGTTTGTGTGCGGTTCATGATTCCCTCTGCAGCGCGCGCGAACGATTGCTCGGCCGACTGCCACACGTTTGACCACGGGCCGGTCTGCGCCTCGCGGGCCGACTGCGTCTGCAGCTGCTTCATGCGCAGCAGGTGCTGCCGCTCAAGCTCTTCGAGCTGTTGACTGCGACGCTCGAACTCGGCGGGGTCGCGCTGCGGGTCCACCATGGCCAGGCGCTGCGCAAGGTACTCACGCTGGATCTCGACGCGCTGCAGCTCGTACTGGCGCTCTTGCTCCAGCAACTGCGCGTGCGTGATGTTGCCCAGCTCGAACTGCAGCGCGGCGTCGGCCCTGGCCTGCTCGATGGCGCCCATCGCGCGGTCGTGAATGCCGCTCAGCCGCTCTTGGTCGAGCGCCTGCATCTGTTTGGCCGACTCGCGCAGCGTCTGCAGCTCGAGGTCGGCGATCTTTTTGGTGATGCGCGCGCGGTCTTGTCCGTTCACCTCATGCTGGGTCAGCAGGTTGCGCCAGAAGACGGCCTCTTGCTCTTTGGTGTATTCGCGCAGCGCGTCCTTCTTGGCTGCAAGCAGCTTCTCTTCCGAGAGAAGCGACTCGTAGTAGGACATCTGGCTCGGGTCAACCGCCTGCTTCTTGGGCTTCTCAGGCGGTGCGACGTAGTTCTTCTCGCCCCGCTTGCCCTCAGGCTGTCCGGCACCGGTGTCGGCGCTCCAGATGGCCGCAATGCGGTCGCGCGTCTTCTGCGACGACTCGGCCATGTTGTCCATGGCGTTCGACCAGGCCGAGCTGATCACTGTGCCGATGTTTCGCACGGACTCGACCGCACCGACAAAGTCGCCCTGAACCGCTTTGCCCACGGCCTCGGCCACAGCGCGGATCGGTTCGGCCACCGACACCACCATGGCGTTGATGACCTCCCACACGATCACCACGCCGTTCTTCAGCGCATGGAACGCTGTCGCCAAGCCACCGAGCGCACCGCGCACGATGACGATGGCCGCAGGCATCACGGCGTTGAAGATGTTGATCAGGTCGGTGAGGACCGGCATCAGGATGCGACCCACCGTGGCACCCAAGGCCTTCATGCCGAAGCCAGCGCGGTCGCCGGCGGCGTCGTATTGCTTCCAGGCCTCGACCGCGTTCGAGCCCACCTCGAGGCCGAGATCGGCCATCGTGGCGCGCGCGTCGTCGAGCGTTTCCTTGTTGACGAGCAGCAGCTTCGACGACGCATCGACGCCTTTGCCGAAGAGCACCTGGCTGGCGAGGTTGCGGTCAGCCCCCTCCTTGTATTCGTTCAGGATGTCGAGGCCCTCGACGAGCATGTCGCTCATCGGCCGCAAGTTGCCTGCCGCGTCGCGGGTCTTGAGACCCATCGACTGCATCTTGTCTTCGTTCTCTTTGAGCTGGCGCGTCATGCCCTTGGACGCGCCCTCGAGGTCGGACTGCTCTGCGCCAACGTCCTCGAGAGCGATCTTCCAGACCTGTGCCTGGTTGGTCGATTCGCCGAGGGCGCGGGCGAGGTCCATCGCCTCTTCGGTCATCTTCGCCGTGGCGTTGGCCGAGGCGACGGCTGCCATGCCCGCCGCCACGGCCACCAGTGCCACGAAGCCGATCTTGGTGGCACCCAGCGACTCAAGCAGGCCACTGAAGTGCCCGCCCATGCCTGCAACGTCAGAGCGGATGCTGTCGGACACGTCTTTCATGTGCCCGCGCATCGCGCTGCCGTCCGTCTTGAACTGCTGCTGCACCGAAGTGAATTGCCGCGAGACGCTGGCAAGCGACGACCGAATCGCACGCATGCCAGCTTCGAACGGGTTCACGTCGGCCGTGGCCGTGTACTTGATGTTCTTGTCTGTCATGGCGTGGTCAAGCCAGCCCAGGCGGATGCCCAGGCAACATTCGGCAAGGTGGTCGGAACTTGTGAACGGGTGGCCCGAAGATCGACGCCATGGCCTCCATGGCGCCTTCTTCGGTCTTTGCTGTGGCTGCAGGCGTGGCAGCGCCTGAGCCGGTGGACTGGCCCTTGCCGCCCCATGCGTTGAGCGCGGCCATCAGGCTGATGTGCACTGGCGGGCTGTTGCGCCAGTAGAGCCAGAGGTCAGCGATGTCGTCGAGCGTCAGCTCGTCGATTTGGGCGAACGTGTACCCCGTGGCCGTGGCGATGCTGGCGTAGATGTCGCCCCAGTTCCATCCGCCAGCGTCTGCGGGGCCGGGACGTTTCCCTGCTGCTGCGCCTGCTCAGCGGCCCAGCGGCGGAACGAATCGGCGCCGAACACCTTGGCGCCCAGCTCGGCCATGTTGTCCAGATCGACGTGCTCGGCCACCTGGTCTTCGGTCAGTTCGGGGTGGTTGCGCTTGAGGCAGCGGTACACGAGCGTCGTGACCAGGCCAAGAGGGTCGGCCTCTTTGCCGTCCTGCATGTCCTGGATGCGAGGCCAGAACTCGCGCGAGGTGGCCGCGTTGAGCGACGGCATGGTGTAGGCCGTGGCGCCGAGGGTGACGGGAAGTCCTTTCATGGCCGTCACTCCGTGATGCACAGCGTGCCGATGATCCCGGCGTCGTTGGCGAACGCCTGAAACCCCATCTCGGGCACGCTGAAGTCGTCGTTCTTCGCCGAGATCTTCACGCCGTCGCTGATGCAACGGTTGAGCGTGAGGACGGCGCTCTGCCCCTGGTACGGCCCGTACATGTCGAGCCGGAAGGTCGGCGCGTAGCCCATGGGCAGGTTGGTGATGTTCATCTGCCGCGCCGTCGTGCTGGCCGCCGTGTAGCGGTAGTTGATGTACATCACGATGCCGACGTCTGCTGCCGCAAACGTGTACACACCGGCGGACGCCGAGTATTCGCCGCTGGCCGGCGCCGCTGCAACACGCTGCAGCGGCCGACCGGTGACAGAGCTGATGACCCCCAGGTCAGCCGACCAGGTGCCGCTGCTGGGCGGCGCCACCGTCACCTGGTGCGGGGTGGCGGGCACCGCGACGCCCACGGTGTCGTACACCATCGAGACAAGGCCGTTGGTGCCGGACTGGCCGAACACGATGGTTTCGAGGAAGCCGGCGCGGATGGAGGCGAACTTGGCTTTGCCGGCAATTTGGCCCTTGCCCCGGCCCACGGCCACGGCGAACTGCTTTTCGCCGTGCAGTTGCTTGAGTTCGAACTTGATGTCGATCTCGGTGTCTTGAAGCGTGCCGAAGAGCAACGAGGTCGGCGTGGCCACGGCGGCACCGGTCGCATCGGTCTGCTGCGTGCCCCACATGAGGGTCGAGCCAAAGAGGTACATGGTGGTCTCCTAAGAGGTGTGAAGCGGGGGCGCCAGATCAGGTGCTGGCGTCGAGGGCGTGGGCCCGGCTGAGGTAGGTGAATCGGTAGATCTGCGAGCAGTAGCCGAAGGGAACGTCGGCGCTTGCCGGTCGCCACTCGCAGCGGTCGCGGCGAGCGGGCGCGATGGCATTGAGCGCCGGGTCCGCTGCGATGAGCGCATGCGCCTGCACACGCACCGCGTCGGCCACGCCCTGCCAGTTCGACGCGCGCACGGGCACGGTGACCGCAACGCGCAGGGTGTCGCGGTCTTTGCCGTGCAGCGGCACGAATGGCCCAACCGGGCCACCCATGGGCTCGCTGTCCTCGTCGATGCACTCAATCAACAAGGCGACAGGTTCATCACGCGTGAATGCGTCCTCTCGGTCGCGGTAGACATTCGCGCCGGCGTCGGTCGCGGATGTCAGCAGCACCTTGAGCCGCTCGCAGATCTGCTCGGCTTTGCTGGGCATGGGTCAGGTCCGTGTGAGGGTGGCCACGGTGAAGGCGCCGTCATCGACCTGGCGCGGGGCTTCGCGGACAACGTAAGGCTGGCCGTTGACCGTGACGGCTTGCTCGCGGCGCAACGTCACCGCGTCGCTCGCGTACGTCAACAGGTACTGTCTGCTGTGCACGCTGGCACGCGTGAGGTCGAAGACTTCGTCGGGCTGGTCGAGCAACCCGACGAAGTCAACGCCACCCGCGCGACACGGCAGACCGAAGTCACTGACGAAGACCGATGCGAGGTCGTCATCGAAGGCCATCAGCCTTCGCCGGCCGGCGCTTCAGTGCCGGCTCCATCGGCCCCGGGGTCGGGTTGTGCAGGCGCCTGCACCAGTGCAAGACGGGTGGCGTGATCGCGCGCCACGTCGTCTTCGAGTTCGATCTCGTCACCGGCGTGCCGGTAGTCGCCAGGCCCGCGCAGCCAAGTGCCACTGAGGATTCGGTACTTCTTGAGCGCCATGGTCAGACTGCCGGGCGGGTTTGCAGGGCGGCGGTGAGAGCTGCCACCAACGTGGCCAGGTCGCCGCCGGGCGCGCTGACCGCGGCGGCGCGCTTGTCGGCCTCTTCTTCGTGCTTCTTGGTGGTGTCAACCACCCGCGCGTTCTTGTCGGCCAGCTTGGCGCGCTGCGAGGCCAGCAGTTCGCCGGCAACCTTGTCATCGACTTCGAGCACGCTGCCCACGTACGCGGGTTTCATCTGGCCCTCGAGGCCGGGAATGAACGTGTTGGAAACGATCTCAACTTTCTTCATGGTGGTGTTCCTTTGCGGTGCAAAAAGAACCGGCCCGGCAGGACATGCCTGGCGGGCCGGTGAATGGCAGGACTGCAAGGCCTGCTAGGAGACGGAAGGTCAGGTCGTCAGGGCGTCCTGCATCGAGCTGAAGCTCTGGGCGCGGCGCACGGCCACGTCGATGGTTTGCCAGATGTGCATGCGCACGATGCGGTTGGCGGCCTGCGTCAGTTCGTCAGGCAGCAGTTCGGCACCACCCCACTCACCGATCAACAGATCGGACCAGTTGCCGTGGAAGATCGCGGAGCAGATCGCCGCAGCCGAGCCCTTGGTGAGGGTGTTCGACACGTTGTTGCTCACGCCAGCGCGATAGCCATTCAGGCTGCCGAAGAGCGACGAGTCGTCACCCTGCATCGCCGGTTGCCAGATCTCTTGGCCGTTGGTGCCGCTGAACTTCTGCGTGCGCTTGAGGCGCCCCCGCACGCGGGTGTTGGTCAGGTAACCCATCGAGCCGAACGCAGCGTTGTTGTTGGCCACCAGCGATTCGAGTTCGACCAGGTGGTCCCAGGTCGGGGCCGCGCCGTTCGTGCCGCCCGGCACCGAGCCGATGCCCACCGTGTTGGCCAAGCCGGTGGGCTGGTCGCCCACACCGGTGCCGTGCAGCGCAACCAGGTCGAGCTGCGAAGCCATGCTTTCGATCAGGTCGGCGCGGACCAGGCCTTCGACGGCCGGCGTCGCCTGCAGCAGCAGGTCACGCGTCACGTCTTGGATGGCATGGGCGGTCTTCGGCGTGAGGGTGACCTTGCCGAAAGTCGCGTTGCCCTCGGCGCCCGCCGCGCCCTGCGCGACCCAGCCCGGCGTGACGCCGCCGGTTTGACGCGGAATCTCGATGTTGCCGACCAGGCCGCCCAGCACACGGGCACCCATGCGACGCACCAGCGACGCGTTGCGCAGCAGCGTGATGAAGTCGGTGGCCAGCAGGTTGGTAGCGACCAGGTCGCCGCCGGCAGCCGCCGAGAGGCTGGACAGGTCACGCTGACCGGTGACGACACGGTCGCCCACCATGAGTTGGCCCTCAACCACGCGCACGCCCGGCAGCGGTTGCTGCATGACGTCGAAGGGGAGGAAGTTGCCCTTGCCGCGACCGTGATAGCCGACCTTCTCCATCGCATCGCGCACGGCCTTGGCGCACTCGTGCTCGAAGGGCGCAACGTCTTTGTCTTTGTCGATCAGGCTGCGCATGTAGCGCGCGACCGAGAAGTTGCGAGCGTCGCGCTGCGACAGGTCCAGGTGGTCGGCACGCTGATCGAGCGGCTTGTCGGAGCCGCGCTTGTGCAGTTCGTCGAGCATCTGGCCACGGAAGGCTTCGAGGCTGGTGCCGTCCTGGATGGCCGCGTCGCCCAGAGGGCGCAGGTTGTGCCGGGTGGCCAGGGCGGTGATGCCCTTGGCGCGCTCTTGCTCGGCCTTGCGGGCATCTTCGCGGATCTTGTCGAGGTCTTGGGTTTCGATGGTCATGTGAGTCCTTGAAACAGGTGGGGTAACGGTTGCGGCCGTGGCCGTAGGGGTGGGGTTGTCCTCAGCGCCTCGCCCGAGTCCGACACTCATGTCGGCGGGGATCGACACCAGGCTGACTTCGAGCGGCTTCCAGTCGGTCACGCGGTACGTCTTCACGTCGCCCTCTTGCTTCACCAGCTCGAGTTCGCGGATTTCGTAGCCGACGCTCACGTTGACGCGCACGCCGTCTTTGGCGTCCTGCATTTCCTGCTCGGCCCGTTCGCTCCTACCGAAGCGAACGCGCGCGCGACCTTTCCGGTCGCGGCCGATGGAGGCACTGCGGACAACGCCAATCTGTGTCCATGAATCGTGGTCGGCGAGCAGGGGTGCCCGGCTCGATGCGATCCATGACATGTCGCACTCGCCCGAGGCGTGGCCGAGGATTTCGATCCCCCACCAGCGCTCATAGGGCGCTTCACTGCTGTACGAGAGATCGACTTCGCGCGTGTCGTCGTCAACCTCGCCAGAGCGGATTTCACCGGTCGTGTACTCGACCAGTTCGGGAACACGGTCGGTGCGCTCACCTTCGCTTGGGTCACCATCAGTGGCCGGCGCGGGCACTCGCGAGATCACGTCTGCGATACGCACACGCTGGCCGACCTGCAACGCATCGAGCGCCGCCTTCAGTTCGACACGCGCAGGGCTGTCAGCACGCGACCAGAACTGATTACTCTGACGTAGCTTCATCGTCGTCCTCTTCCTCTTTTGGTTCTTCGCCGCCGGCGTTTGCAGCCGACTCGGCGCCGGGCTTTGCCGGCTTGCCAGCGTCATCAACGGCGGGGTTCTTGTGAGCAGTGGCCGCCGCTGTGTTGAGGGTCACCTTCTTGTCTCGGGCCATCTGCTCTTCGCGGGCCAACTCGTCGAGCACTTCCTCGAAGTCATCGCCGTTCTCAGCACAGATGCGGGTGCGGCTTCGCACGCCGAGAGCGACGGCCTGTGCACCTGCCGCAATGTCTTTCTGCGGGTCAGGCGAGCGAAATGGCCGCGCAACAAAGCGTGGTTTGTTGAGCCGCTCGAACGCGTCGGCAGGCAGCCGCCCGATCTGGCCGAGGTCTAGCCCGAGCTGCAGCCAGGGCTTGAACATCGGCACGCTGATGTGTTCGCGGAACCACTGCTGCAACGCCTCGTAGGTGTCGCGGTCGCTGTTCGCCCCGTGGCGCATGGCCGACAGGTTGACGTTCTCGAGATCACCGGTCAGCCCGTTGTAGGCAAGGCCGACGCTCGAGCAAAAGGCCCGCAACATCGCCCGGATGAATCCCTCCATGGCGTCGTTCGGATAGGCAGGGTCGTAGGTAGCGAAGTCCCAACCCGGTGGCAAAACACCGAACGCACCGGGTTCAGCTTCTTGGTAGAGGTTGCCCTCCGCGTCTTCACCATCTGCGGCGGGCGTACCGTCCGCGGCAGCGGTCTGCACCGGGCCGCCTTCGACCGACGGCGGCTTGTAGAAGCCCATCTTGCTGGCGCCCTGCCGGGCACTGACAAGAGCAGCTTCTTCATACCCGCCGAGCATCGCCATGCGGCGCAGCGCGGCGTAAATCCAAGGCACGCCGCGTGCCGTGTCGGGGCGCATCTCCTCGACGAAGAAGCGGTGGATGATCCGGTCCGCCTCGACCCGACGATGCCGCACCACCGACACGCCGATGACATCGTCGCCAGGGTGCACGTTGTGGAACCAGTAAGCCACCGGTCGGCTGTAAGCGTTGCGCTCGACGCCCATGCGAATCGTGTGGCCCTCGGCGAGCGCGCCGTAACCCGGGTACGCGCCGTTGCGACCCACGTTCAGGTTTTCGTCGAGCAGGTCGGGATCGATCAAGCGCCAGGCCAAGCCGAAGCGACCGAACTGCCTGCCCACAAGCTTTTCGATGATCACCTCGCCGTCTTGCGCGAGGTTGTGCATCGCGGCGCGCTCGAACGCAGCGCGGCTGTACATGCCGCAGGCGCTGAAGGTGCCGAGTTCGCTGTGCTCGGCATGTGCGTCTTCGATGGTCTGGTTCGCGTCTTTGTCGAGCTGTGCCAAGCCGTCGATGCGGCGGGTCTTGTAGATCTTCATTTGAAGATCGAAGCCACGCGGACCGACCACGTTGTTGCGAAGCAGCTGCAGGAAGCGCTTCACATACTCGTTGTCTTTCGCCAATTGGCGAGACCGCATGCGCATGGTGCGCAGCGACATGCGCACTTCAGCGTTGCCCGAGACAAAGCCGGTGACGCTCATCAGGTCGGCCACCAGGCGGTCGTTGCTTGCGGCCATGTAGCCGCGCAGCGCACGCCCGGAGCGGCCGGGTGCCAGCACCGAGAGGGTGGGCTCACGACGCCAGTCGCCGGCAGGCCCTGCGCCAATCGAGCGCGCAGGGGTGCCCCGCCTGCCGACCAGATCGGCAAGAAAGTCCATCAGTGGCATGGGTGTTTCAGCGTGGGCGCGTAAAGCGCGTGAGGATTCGGTTCTTCGGGCGGAAGCCCTTGGAGAGGTTCAGGTCGTTCTTCTCGCGCTGGACCTGCGCTTCCCAGAAATTGATCTTCTGGATGATCTCGGTCTCGCTGTTGAACTCCATCTCGCGCTGGCCGATCTTGTAGCGACGCTGCTGTCCTCGGGTGGTGTCCCACCGCGCCTTGGCGACATAGAGGTCATCGAGCGTGCGCTGTGCGAGACTGCGACCGTCATGGCCGGGCCCGACTGCGCGCGGATCTGGCAGCACGACGATCTGGCCGCTGTCCACCGTGTAGGTTTCAGCGTCGCACTCGACCCAGGCCGTCCACGAGTAGGTGTCGGGCAGCCAATCCGACGTGGTGCCTGAATCGACCAGAACGCGGTGCGCGTCGCCCTCAGCCCGTGCCTGGATGTTGATCGATCGACCATCCGGGTCGCGTGGCACCAGCCGAAAGCGAAGCACCCAACCCGCATCGGCCGGGTAGCGCGGCGTGGCCGTGCAGAAATTCAGGCTGTCGCCTGCCACGAGCTGCTGTTGCATGAGAGTTCCTACCGAGGCGGGTGAGTCGGCGTGCGGCCGATGCGCGAGGTGCCGCCCGCTGGCCACGAAGGCAGAGGGAGCGCCGTGACCCCGAACCAGCGGCGTGCGAAGAAGCGCGGACCAAAGAAGACGCGACCGAACATTCGAACGGGCTCGCCTACAACGGGTACCGTGGTCGTGCCGTGACCGAAGAAGCGCGCCGCGAAATGGCGCGCCCCGAAGTAGCGGGGCCCGAACATCAGCTCAGGTCTCGCGCGACGACCGTGCGGTTGCCATGGCTGTCAACCGTCGCGGTGACGCGAGCCTTGGAGTCGGCCAGGTCGCGAAAGACTGCGGTCGATGTTTCGAGCCCGGACGCCTTGGCACCGAGCACGGAGTTCGACAGGCGAATCGACTGCCGCAGGGTTGTGGTTCCTTCGACGACCTCATCGAGCACAGCGGCGGCAATCTCTTCCTTCGTGCCGCCACCAGACTCGGCGATGTCGTTTGCGATGCTGCCGTGCGACGGCGCACCGAGGCGGGCCATGATGGCGCTCGTGGCATCGACCAGCAGCGACTGGTCGGCCGGGTCGGCCGGGAGAGCTGCGGTCTTTGCGTTCACGTCGGCCAGCAGTGCAGCGACGGCCGCCAGCGCTGCCGAGGTGGCGAGCCCGGTCACATCCACCTGCAGTTGCGATGACCCGGCCACCAGTGCGTCGAACACCGCTTCGGGCAGGACGATGAAGTTTTCCCACACCGGGAGAGCGCCAGCCTTGTTGACGCCGACTTTGAAGCGGCCCGGCGTGTTTACGTCGGTCGCATTCAGAGCGACATCGAAATAGCCGAATTCCAAGTGCGATGCGGCGGTCGCATCGTTTTTCTGCGCGAAGGCACCCGAGCCCTTGCGCAACCGCACATCGGCCTGAGCAATAGCGAGGCCAGTGGTCGGCGTGATGCGGTCGGTGGAAGAGATGAAGGGGCCGACGGTGATGGTCGTGGCCGTGTTGGCGCGAAGGAACATGGTTGGCTCCAGAGAATGAAAGAAGCCGCCTCGCGGGCGGCTTTCATGTGTTGGGGGCTAACGACTCAGGGCAGACACCAGACGCGCAGGCGCGGGCGCAGGTTCTGCGCGTTAGGCACGTCGGGCTCTTCGGTGGCGGACGCTTCTTCGGCCAGCAACTGGTAGGTCGTGGAGGTTCCCTCGTTCAGCATTTCAGGTGCAACCATGAGGAACCACCCGTTGTTCGACGACGGGTTGTTGATCATGTCCTGCACGTCTGCCACGAGCGTTCCGCCGGTGATCGCGTAGACATGCCCACGCGTGCGGTTGTCGTGGATCACGAAGGACGTGGTCGGGGTCGCAGCACGGTCGATTCCATCGCCACGCCCACCCGCCGTGTTCCAGAGAACGTTGCCTGCGCCGAAGTTGCCTCGGCTGGTCCACGTGATGTTGCCGCCCACGGTCAGGCGTTCTTGCCGCGCGATCCAAGGCGAAAGGCAGCGGTGCAGGTTGACGGTCAGCGCGCCGCCATTGCCGAGTACCTGGCGATAGCTGCCAACTGCGACCTCGATCTGCGCCGCAACCACCGTGCGACCAGCCAGCTGGGTCGCGATGCCGCCGAAGCGGCCAATCCCGTGGTAGTTCGAGACGGTGCCCGCATTGCGGATGGAGATGTGGCCGAAGCCATCCACGTCGCCATCGACGTTCATCGACGAAAAGCGGGTCAGCCCGGGCAGGTCTCCCGCGTTGTCACCGAGCACGAACTCGACAGGATCGACGCGAGACAGCAGGAAGCGAAGCATGTCCATGGTGTGTGTCTCAGCGAAATGCCCACGTGGGCGGCTCGACGTAGCGCGCGAATTCCGTTCGGCCCAAATGACCAGGCGGCGTGTTGCTCGTGAAGACCGGCGAACCGGGCGCGGGCCCGTCGTGAAACACCGTCACGTCGTCAGCCCACAGGGCCGCGTTCATCACCGTCCCGAGGTGCACAGAGCCCGGGTAGGTGTTTCGGTGTGGGAACGCAGCGATGCTGTTGCCCTCAACCTCAGCGGCGCGGTAGTAGCGCCAGCCGTGCAAGACGATCAGGCCCGATTGCGCGTGCGGGCCCTCCACCCCTGGGTACTGACCCATCGCACCACCGCCCTCGCTTTGCACGTTGCGAAGGATGAGCCGGCCTCCTGGCGTGCCGGTTCCGGCGTAGGCGGCATGCATGCGCCACGTGTGCTTGATCGGTCCGGTCTGGCCGGGGCCCAGTTCGGTGCGCAAGCGCGTGTCGAGCACTGCCACCAGGTCGGCCCCGTTCAGTCGCACCGGGTTCTCGTGACGCGCAAGCTTCGGCACCACGATGTTCGAGTTGGCCAGGATCAGGTTCGTGCTGCCGGGCTCGACGAAGAAGCCGCTGTTGGCCGACCGCACAAACACGCGCTCGACCAGCAGGCGCCTCGCCGAGATGCTGACGCCGTCGCCGTAGTAGGTAGTACTGCGCCCCTGCGTGTACAAGCCGACGAAGCTGCCGCCCAATAGGTGGACGTCTTCAACGAAGTTCTGCTCGGCACCGTTCGCACCGCGCCGGTAGCCACCGACCATGTACACGTTGTTGAACGTGCCGCCGATGACGCGCACGCGCCGTGCGTCGCCCGCGACCTGCAGGGCGTGTGAGTCGTCGGCTGGCGTGATCGTGACGCCATCAAACACCGCCTCGATGTCCTGGCCGGTGATGCGTGCCACACCGATATGTGCGCCTGGCGTCAGCACGATGCGCTTGCACGTGCCAGCGGCTTCTGCGTTGAACACTGCGAGGCTGGTCGCGCTGACCACGTTGGCCAGGCAGTCGGCGCGAGGTGGGGTCGGCAGTGTGAGGCCGGCGAACTGGTGACCGTAACCCGGATGGGAACGGATGGCCTCGACCTGTGTCTGCACGCTGTACGGTGCAGGCGCCTGCACTCGACCGCCTGCATCAGCCACAACGACGCGGCTGATGGTTCGACATCCATACGATGCGGGCACTCCTACTTCCACCGCCGCATCGGCGCACGCCGCCTCGGAGGCATGCGAGGACACCTTGCGGGTGCCGTCATACAGATCCCACGCACTCGGCGTAACGGAGCGAACCAGTTCGGCGGATGCCGCCAAGCAGACGAGCGAAAGCAGCACGACCGCGAGGCCGCGCACTTGGAACTTCTTCATTCTTCGATCCTTGTTGTCTATCGACGCCAGCCGTTCACAAATCCTCGGCGTGGCTTCGGCTTCTTTGGTTGAGCAGCCGGCGCTGGTCGCGCTGGCTCAGCAGCCGGCGCATCGGCCTGCTGCTTGTCTTCGACGTCTTCACGGTGCCGCACAACGTTCTCGTTGCGCGCTTCAGTCGTGGTGGCCGCGGGACCTTCGAGCAGGTCGAGCTGGCGCACGGATGCGTACAGCTTCTCGCGTTCGCGGAACACAGCCTCGGCATGGCGCCCCGACATCGCGTAGAGGTACGCGGCATAGAGGTAGACCTCGCAGTCCCACGCCTCGTTGCGCTCCGACCCCTTCACCCACCACAGGTCTTTGTTGCCGCGTTTGTCGCGTACCCAAACGCGGCGCTCGGAGCGCATCTGCTTGTAGTAATCCGCCTCAAAGCCGAGCGGGAAGTGGTAGAACCCACCGCCTGGCTTCGCCAGCTTGAGGCGCCCGTCGATCAGGTTCTTGATGCTTTGGGTGCCAAGCCACCGCAGCTCGGCCCCGCCGGGCACCGGCGTGCCACGCCAGGTGAACTCGTACTTCTTTGGTCGGCTGATCTTTGGCGCCTCGTATGACTTGGCGCCGCGCACCGCAAACCAGTGCTTGCCCCGCAGTTGCGCGTCACGGCAGAAGGCGAACACATCCTCGCTTCGGTGCCCCCCAGCGTCGATGGCCACCGCATCCACGTGCATCACCTGGCCGCTCGCATGGCGGATTGGGGCCTCGAGCAATTCACGCAACTTCGCCCAGGTCTCGGGCGCTTGCGTGTCCCCGTAGATCTCGCCGTGCCACACGCCCCAGCTTTCCTCTGCACGCCCGAAGGCGCGCAGAACAACGGCGAGCCGGTTGTCTTGCGTATCCACGCCCCCCATGCACACCAAGCCACCGGGCGGACAGGTCATCAGGTCGTATTGCTCAGCGCGCTGCTGCAGCTGCTCGGCACCGACCTCTGTGCCCAGCTTCGATTCGTAGGGTTCGCCGTCGTAGTTGTTGACGAACGTCTTGAGCTTCTCTTCATCGCCCTGTGCCGCCAACCACTCACGCACGAACTCGGGCCATGGACGCCAGCCCAAGGGGGCCGCGAGCGCGCTGAAGCTCAGCCAGCTCGCGACCCCCGGCGCCCCGACGGCCGTCGCTTCCCAGTACGCATAGCCCTGCGCCTTTGCGTCGGCCTCTGACAGGCCGCGCGGGCGCACGCGGTAGTTGCGTGCCTTCCAGGCGCTCTCGTCGTTGAGCGCCCCGCAGGACTCGCAAACCAGCCGCACGGCTTCAGGATCACCGTCAGGCCAGCGGAGCTGGGTGCGATGCAACACCTGCGCGTGATCGCAGTCCGGGCAGAAGAGATGCCACTTGCGCTGATCGCCACGCAGCACCTCGCGCTCGATGGCGCTGCGACCTTTGATGGTCGAGGTGCCGTCACCGTAGATCTTCGCTTTATTGCCGAAGTTGTCGGCACGCTTGCGTGTCAGATCGATGACGTGGCCCTGCTGGCCGAGGGTGTCCGGGTACTCGTCGGGTTCTTCGAACTTGATGTAGCGAATGGTCGCTGACTTCAGCGCGCCCACACGGTTCGCACCGACGAGGCGCATCACGCCGCCGGGATACTTCTTTCGTCGTTTTGTGTTGCCACTTCCTTTCTCTTCTGGCGGCCGGATGCGCCGCCGCAGTTCGCGCGTCCCCTTGCGCATTGGCTCAAAGCGCTGAGCCTCCCATTGGTCGGCATCGGCCAGGGTCGGGAAGACAACGAGCAGCGAGCCCGCCGCGTTGCAGATCCACGCGCCGATCAGGTTTTCGCCGGTGACTGAGCCACCGACCTGGTGGGGCTTCATCCACCAGCCCTCGCGCCACGGCGACCCTGGTGACATCGTGCGCTGGATGTCGATCAGGTAAGGCGTGCGGCCGTTCCGGTACGGACCCGGCTCGGGTGTGTCCTCGGGCAACACACGGTTGTCTTCGGACCACTGATCAACCCACACCTTGCGGTCAGGGCGCAGCGCATTGGCAATTGCCAGTCGCACGCGGTCAATCGGCTTCGTCGTCATCGAGATCGTCTGCGTCCTGCATCACGCCACGCGTCAGCACGGTGTCGGCGAAGGTCTGGAGCACACCCGAGATCTCACCCTCGATCAGCTGCTCGATCCGAAGCGCGTCGGTCTCGGCCGCGCACGCATGCTTGATCCGTGCACCCACGTTGCCGAGCGAGTCCCGCAGTGCCCGGAACTCGGTGAAGCGCATGCGCGCCACCTCATCACGATCCACCAGCTGGCCCCGCAGTTGATCCAGTTCGAGTTGCGCTCGCTCCGCGTTGATGCGCTCGCGGGTCGCGCGATGCTCGCGGTACGCAGCGTTGTGCTCGTCGGCGCTCGGGTCCGCCTCTGCCTCAGGTGGCTCGTCGCCGACGAGCCCCGTCTCTGCTGCAGGCGCCTGCAGCGGACGGTCGATACGCCCACCTTTGACGCGCGCCATGTCCAGGTTCGCCAAGCGCCAGGCGCGAGCCGCACCGGCATCCGTCATCGGCATGCCGGCCTGGGCGTCGCGGTCAACCTGACTCTTCGAGACGCCGAGCGCGAGTGCCATCGCTCGAATGCTCAGCTTCTTCGTCACCGCCTCGCCCTTGTCCCGTGTCCCTGTCCCTGTGTCCCGCTGTCCCTATAACTTGGAACCCACAGACCACACGCAAAACGTGCCGCGAATGACCCTCGTGGCGAGGCCCCCTGGGGGGGACCCGTTCAGTTCGGTCACCGTGCCGAGGCGATGGCCTCTGCCCACGCCCGGTCGAGGTTGCCCTCGAACTCCCGTTCGGTCAGCCGACGTGCGATGCCATAGAAGTCGAAGCGCCGCTGATAGGTGGCGTTCGTTCGGGGGAACAACACCACTGGCACCAGGCGCTGCTGGCCTGCGGCCGTCACACGCTTGTAGATGCCGGCGGGCCGACCATCCCCCGGCTCGCCGTAGAAGAGTTCTGCCTTGCTGCTCACACCGAAGCGGCGGCCTTGGGCCTTCGTCAGCTTCTTTCCTGCCCTCGCCTTCTCAACCATCCGGCGGATCGCGCCCGCCGGCAGATTGCCCGATTCATTCAGCTCGACCACCGCAGGAAGCCGCAGGGCAACGCGCTTCGGTGCCCGCACCCCACCATGCACCTGATAGCCCAGGTATTCAGCCTGCTTGTCTTTCACACCGACCGAAGCCGACAGGTCGGTTTTGCGAGCAGGCGTCATGTAGAAGCCCGCCTTGGTGAACGAGGTGGGCCGATCAAGCACCGACTCGACCTCGCTGGGCATCGCCTTCTGCACCAGTCGCATGGTCATCGTCAACGCCTTGGCACACGCGAACTGGAACTGCGGGTGCATCCGGTCAGCGTCCTTGATCACATCGCCGATGTTGCTGTGCGAATCGAACACGGAAGCCCCAAATGAAAAGCCCCGCCGGGGTGACCGCAGCGGGGCTGTAAGAACGATCAACTGTGGGTGAACACAGCAATCGCTCAGCGTGCCTGAAATGTACCTATTCGGCGAAAAGAGTAAAACTCCCTCGCCCTGCCCTACTGCCTCCCCAGCAGCCCCGCCAGCACTGCGTCTGCGGCCTCAAGCCTCACCTGCACGGCACGCCGACCAATCACCATGCGAAGCGCGATCTCTTCGGTGGACATCGGCCGGCGCCTCGATTGCCGTGCCTGCGGGTCACCGAGGTAGTGACACTGGATGACCAACCACAAGTCGCTGCGGACCACACGCATCGACTCGACCGCCTCATGCGTGCGCGATGCGTCAATTGAATCGGTCGGCACCTTGGGCCCCTCGGACGGCCCTTCGACCGCTGCCCATCGCGCGAACGGCGACTGCCTCGGAAAACCCGTCGCCCCGCACTCCCGCTCAGACGCCCAACGCGCCCAGTTCTCGAGCTTCGCCCTGATCCATTCAATGCGCGCCATCGGCCCCTCCCTTGATCGCCTGGTCGGCACCCCACAGCACCACTGACTTGCAGTTGAACTGCACCATGCACCCCGCGACCTCGTCGGTGAAGTTGCGCACCGAGAACGGCGTGCCCACTACGCGCCCGGCCTCGACCGCATAGAACATGTTCGGCTCCCCTGCGATGGCCTTGCGCACTGCGCTGTAGGCCTCGCGGCCGATCTGCTTTGCCTTCGCGTGAATCGACGCGTAGGTCTGTGGCATGTGGGTCTTGATCACTTGCACCACCGCCTCGATTTCCGTCCGGTCCATCTGCCGACCTGCTGCCCGGTCCATACGTCCACCCTTTCTTACTGATCTCATGACACACACACAAGCTCGCCCGCGCGCGTGTGCACACGCGCCCCCAGATGCCCGCGCCCGCATTCAGGCGCTGGTTCAAAGGGGGCGAGGGCAATGCAGCGGCTTCAACTGCCCCTTTTCGGAATGGCAGCCGTGCCGTGTGCTCCATGGGTAGCCTGGACGCGTGGACGGCGAGTCCACGCGGCCGAGCCGCCTCGTGATGGCTTCGTCTACGTCATAGGTGCGTGCAGCGACCTACCCGCCACAGCGCCGCAACGAGGGCCGCGAATCGCGCCTCCCGCACCCGTTGCTCGCTGTCGCGTATCGAGAGCCCTGACCTTTTCCGCAGCTGCGCGCTGCGCTCGCTGGTCAAAACGGCTCGTCATCGCTGATCCCATGAGGCGATGCGACCCGCGCGGACCGCTCGCCTCCCTCTTGCTGATCGGTGGGCGCCGCGCCCACCGCTACATCCGTTTCAGCCGGCAATTCCGGTGGCCAGACGTCCGGCTTGGCATAGCCTCGACGGCGCGCCCCTGTGGACTCCCGCATGTGCATCCAGCCCTGCGCGTCCAACCACCCGCGAATCTGCTGTTCGAGCAGCCCGGTGGACTTCGCCGCGTCCGCGCCCAGCGCATGCACCAGCTCGTGCAGCGTGACAAACGTCGTGTGCTGGTTCAGCCCCGAGGTCGACCGCCCCTCGGTCGAAAGCGCCCCCTCTCGCGTGAGCAGCTCATACAACTTGCTCTGCACCGTCGTCTCAACGAGCCGAAGCTCTTGCTCTGGCACGAAGTAGCGCTCTTCCTCTTCGCGCGTCGGAATGAACCGCTGACCGCGCTTGTAGGCATCAAACGCCTCGGCAAAGAGTTGAGCGCGCCATTTCCGCAGCCATTCGATGTTGATGCGCCCGCCGATCCACATCGGCCAAAACCGCCTGTTGCCCGTCAGGTCGTACAGGTACTGCCGCTTGTTCGTCGTGCAGAAGATGACGCACTGACGTGGGTGGGCCTGCACGTACTGGCCGTAGGCCCCACGAAAGCGGTCCACCGTCGAACTGAAGAACTGCTTGATCTGCTCGCTGTCCGCGCGCTTGAAGGCCGTCATTTCGCTCAACTCATAGGCCCACAGGCCTTCGAGCTGCTCCATGCCGTCCTTGCCGTTGCCAATGTCGAAGTGCGTGTCCGAGAAGTAGTCCTTCCCGACCAGCTCAGCCACGAACGTGGACTTGCCGATACCGCCCTTGCCCTCGAGCACCGGCGAATAGTCGAACTTGATGCCAGGCTCCATCACGCGCGCCACCAGCCCCATCAGCAAGAAGGTGGACACCAGCTCGAAGTAGCGCCGCCGCCGAGGCGACTGTTCTTCGGGCTTCATCCCCAGCACGTGCATGAGCCACTTCTCGAGCCGTGGCTTGCCATCCCATTCGACCGAATGCAGCCAGTCCCTGATGGGGTGATAGCGGTTCATGTCCGCCACCGTGTCCATCGCCTCGACCAACGCGGCCTTGCTCGCCGCCTTCAGCTTGTATTGCTGGCTGAGCCAGTCGCCCAAACGCAGCGCGTCGGTCTCGGCCAGCGGCCCGGCCTGCTTGCGCCACGGCCATGCCTTCACCGTGCCAGGTGCGTTCGTCAACTCGTTGAAGCCCAGGCAGCCCTTCAGATCGGGCGCCTTCCTGAGCCCCGCAATCAGCAACTTGCGGTTCACGCCCAAGTCCCAGGGCTTGCATTTCAGCGTTTCGCAGACGTATTCGATGTGTTCAGCGAACGCGTCGTCTTCGTCGTCACCCTCCGAAGCGGCAGCGGTGGAATCGCCGCCGGTGGGCGGCGGCGGCGGCTCCGACGACCTGGCCGGCGGCTTGCCCGCAGCGGCCCATTCCGGCAGTGCAGTCGCCTGCGAAAAGAAGCCGAGCACTCGGTCAAAGTCCCAGCCGTCATCGTTGATCGCGTTGGCGCAGTCCCACCCATCGATCACCCTGCCCGGCTCGGGTATCGGCAGCAGCTGCACCGTGCAGCCGTGCGCCTCACGCAGCTTCGAGCCCACTCCCAGCATCGCCTGCAGGCCCGGCTGCTTCACCGCATCCAGGAGCGGCTTCGTTTGCAGCAGCACCTGCTGAGCCAACTTGTCGGGGTTGGCCTTGCGCTCTGCGGGCGTCAAGGGAACGTGCTTGGCATCGCAGTCGGGCCACAGGATGACCGTGTGGTTGGCAAGCGGCGACCAATCGCACTTGCCCCACACCTTGCAGCCACCGACCCAGCTCACGACGCAATAGACGCCAGGCGCGCAAGAGTCGAGCAGAACCTGAAGGACATCGGCCTTCTTCTCACCCTCGACCACCACCACCGTGCGCCCGTCAGGCAACCGGTGACCTGGGAAGTACAACGGCCGCAGTTCATCGAACTGCCGCCACACCCAGCGTGCCGCGCCATCACGTGCGCTCACGCACCAGGTGTACGGCAGCGTGTCCTTGCCACCCGTGCTGGTGCGAAAGCGCACCACGTACCCGGCAACCGCATCGCCGACGCGGTATTCCGCAATGTGCTCGATGTCTTCGGGCTTTCGGTGCGGGTGCCTATACGTCGGCTTTGGCGCGTGCGCCGGCACCGGCCGTTGTGTCGTCCAGCCCTCGTCGGGCGGCTCTGGCTTCGACTGCGGGCGAGCCGGTGGCTGGCGAGCAGGCGTCGTTGCGGCCCCCCCTTCCGACTGGAGCAACTCGCGCGCCGCCTCAACCTGGCCGAGGCCGTGAATTGCCGCGTACAGGCGAATCATCCCCTGCCCCGCCTCGCCGCTCTGGAAGTCTTTCCAGATGCCGTTCTTGAGGTTGAAGCTGAAGCTCGAGCCAGCCCCGCCGCTCAAGCTGCCGCAGACGAACTCTTTGCCCACCCGGTGGCCGCCATCAAGCCAGGCCGGCAGCAGTTCGGGTGCGCGGTCAAGCAGCTTGGCCGCAAGGGCGTCGAAATCGATCAGATCGCGCTCACCCGCCACGCGACCCCCTTCTCCATCGAGTCATATGATTCTTCTTCTGGTAGCAGCCATTCGGGTGGGCTGCCCGGTTCGTTCAGCCGCGCGACCAGCTGCGCAGCGCGTGATCCAGATTCGTGAGGCTTCCGCCTACCCACGAGCGCGGGGCATACAGCGCCAGTGGGCGCCGCGAGGTCGGCACCGCGAGCGAGCCGCAGCGCTGCAACTCACCGGCTTTCACCATGTTCTTCACCGTGGCCTCGCCGACCTTCCGCCCGACCTGCGCGTGTTGCACGATCTGATTGACGTGGACGCCCCGCAACTGCTGCGCATACAGCGCCTCGGCTGCGCTTGCCAGCGCCTGGCGAATCTCGCCGCGCGGTCTCATGGCCCCACCTCTACCCAAATGGTCACCATAGACAAGTCGTTGCATGTCACCGGCATTGGCGGAGTTGAGTACGCGAACGCGCGAACAGCTTTGCTCGGTTCAGGCTGCATCGCGCACCTCCACCTCGGCCGGTTGCAGCGCTCCGCTCGGCACGCCGGGTGCACCTCGGGTATCTACACACAAGGCAGAACCCGCGATCATTGCGAGAGTTGCAGCCGCGTTGGCCGCAGCGAGTCCCTTCAGAGCTTCAATCACGAGGAACCCCCATGCGGACAATCACGCGCCAAACCGGCAGCTACCAAGCAGTCAACAGTCAAGGCCAGCAAAACACGGTGTTTGTGTTCACGGAGTTCTTCGAAACGACCACGCTTGCTGGTCCGCCCCATTGGGAAGAAGGAATGCGCTCCCACAAGTTGGCCAACGGCGGCAACGTCAACGTCAATACGGACGGGACGCTTGTGGTTGTCGCCACCGGAGAAGTTCTGCGGCGCGTTTGAAGGGCGCACATCACGCGGCATCGCGCCCTCCCGATGACTGACAAGCCTTGTTCTTCGCAACCCAGGTTGCGTGCAACACCGCAAAGGCTTGCACCACTTCCTGCCACTGGCGCTCAAGAGCCCGCAACTCGTTGTCGTTGATGACCCGGTCGGCGGCGCCTGTGGCCACCTCGCCCAGCACGTCGCTGAACTCCTTCGTCAACACGGCCAGTTGTGCCAACGTGTCGCCGTGGGCCGTTTCGTCAAGCTGAGGCATGCGAAACGCGACGTAGCCCAGCCGCTGGTTGATCGCGTGCAAACAGCGGTGGTCGCCCGTCCACTCCATGATCTTCACGGCGTCGAGCAAGCCAGCCTTGGCCCGGTTGTCCTTCGGTGGCCGCAACTCGTGGCAAAGCTGGACCAGCGACTTGCGAGGGGAGAAGAGCGAGGCAATGGCTTCTGCCCCGTAGTCATGCACCGTGTCGTACAGAGCGCTTAGAACATTCATGGCGTCACAAAAGTGGGTGCGGGTTGTGATGGACTGACAAGTACCGGATCGGAGAGGATTCGCCCAATGGAAACCCTGCCCCCCAAATGGCCCTCACGCGTCGGCGTGGGCTTCGCTCGCCACAGCGGGCAGGCTGCGCTCGCCCCGGTCAACTGCGTCAAAGTAGGAAATCAGCGGCTGGATCGTTTGAACGCGAGGGTTCTCTCGATCCCCATAGACGATCTTTCGAGGGAGCGTTTTTGCGACGCCGGTGGCACTCGCAATGGCTTCCCACCGAGCAGCCCCTGCGTTGCGCAGGCGGCGCTTAAGCTGAATGAGGATGTCTTCCATGAGCGGGACTGTAATCCCGTTTTCGGGATTGCTCAAGTCCCACATTCGGGATTTGACCTTGGGCAGAGTTCAGCCATGGACAGCCCAAGCAAAGACGTACTGGCGGCGAACCTCAAGGACCTGATGGGCCGCCGCCCGGACAGGGACAAGTTCCCAAAGATCACCGCCGCCGGGGGACCGACGAACGGCACACTTGATCGGATTCGTCGCGCCGAAAGTGCGTGCGGGATCGATCAACTCGACCTGCTAGGGCAAGCATTCGGCCTCGACGCATGGCGACTCATTGCACCAAATCTCGGCGAAGACGTTGCATCATCAAGGAGTCAGCCGAGTGGCGTCGATGCAGAAGCTCTTGAGAACTTCCTGCTGGCACTCGTAGTGGACGACGAAGGGCGCATCCCCCCCGCGAAGCTCATCCAACTCGAGACCGCGTTCGACGCTCTTCACCCCGGAAAGAGAGAGGCCGCCAGGCGCGCCATCACAAAGTTCGCGGCAAAGCTCTCGAAGTACGCTCAAGCGCCCGAAAGCCCTCCAGCCAAAGCATTGCAATCGCCGCCTGTGCCGGCGAAATCCGCTCAAAAGACGCGACGCCCAGCACTCGCAGCAGGGTCGCGCGGGCGGTAGCGCGCTCAGTCAATGAAAGAAGCGCCAACTCAATATCAGCCATGACCATGGCACTTTGAGTGACCACGCCGCCATGACGGCAGTCAACTGCATCGGCCCCCACCTCCGGCCGGCTCATCTCATTCCTCACACGTTCCCCAGATAACTCGAAGCACTCCCTGCTCGCCCTGTCGCGGTCTGTGCCGCTTGCGGCCCGCGATTGGCACACATACGTCGCCCCTGCCGACATGTAAGCCTTTACAGGTATCGCTCCCCGACCCCATAGACAGGGGATTGCGAACACTCACTACAAGCGCAGCAGCCTCGCCCTTCTTGGGGTTGACAGCATGCGCGCAAGCACCCGCCCCAGCCCTCCACCCGGGAGCGGACATGCGCCCCGCATCATCCCACTAACGGGATTGCACAATCCCGTTTTCGGGATTAGAGTCGCCCCGCCAGCTCATTCCGGGCTGATGGGAGCGAATCTTGATCATTGCGAACCTTGGGGGCACGAACTACGCCCTGGCATCGCTAGCCGATGCCGAACAACTTTTGGCGATCCTCGAACGCGCAAAGCCGGTCAACCACCAGTACGTGTCGTTGCCGAAATGGCGGGAGGTGCACTACGAAGCCACCCACGGCGCCAGCTACGCCGAACTTAAAGTCGTCAACGGCGAGCTGATCAGCGAAGCCCAATATCTCGCGCTCGCCGCAGAGTCCGACCGGCTGAGAGCCGAAGAAGAGAAGGCCAAGAAGAACGCCGCAGTCAGTCAAGCAGAGGTCGGCGCATGAACTTGCGCCACTTCATGCTGGCCGTCGTGCTGGTCGTCATGGCGGCCGCCACCACGTTTTGCGATGCCGCGACCCTTGGACTGCACCTCACCACAGCCCACTTCGGCACGCACAGCGAAAGCACCGTCCGGCCGCTTTCGACCTGCACCGACTCAGGCGGCAAAGAGCTGCCGCACGGCACCAGCTGCCGCAGCAGTAGCTACACCACCCACGAGCAGCGCGCCTATCGCAGCAGCACACCTGGCGCGTACCTGCGCTGGTCGCACGGGGCGCTGGCAGGCCTGACGCTGGGCGGTTACCGCAACAGCCTGGGCCGCAGCAGCGTCTACGCGGGCTGGACGTGGCAAACGCCAGACCAGCGCCTGGCGCTGACGGTGGGCGCGGTCACGGGCTACGGCGGGCGCCTGGTGCCGCTGGTCACGCCGAGCGCCCGCGTGCCTCTTGCGGCCGGCGTCGCGCTGCGCGTGGCCCTGCTGCCGGCGCTGCATCACGCCAGCACGTCTGCCGGCGTGCACCTGGCCCTCGAGACGGAGCTGTGACGTGAAGCAGCCCCCGCCTCTCCACCCCTTCCCTCTCGAACGCTGGGCGAACCGCAACCCGCGCGTGCGCTGGCCGCTGGTTTACGCCGCGCTGTTCTTCGCCTTCGGCTTGAGCGGGTGGATCGCCCCACCCGACACCAGCCTCGACTGTGCAGGCGCCTGCACTGAGCAAGTCAACCCCGAGCAACCCACCGACGACACAGCAGGAGCCGATGACCATGCGTCCTAGTCCCGCGCCCACCCCCTTTGCCGACACCGAGTTGAGCCTCGTTGATCGAGTGCTTGACCCGGTCATGCCGCCACCGCCGCGCCCGCTGCACTGCGTGGTGCGGCCCTCGACACCCGACCGCGCCGACGACTTGCACCGGCGCCATGCGGCCGCACTGCGCGCAGCGCGCATGGCCGCGTGGCGCGGCGGCGTTCGCCGGGGTGCCTTGTGGGGCATGGCCATGGGCGCGCCGCTCGGCATGCTCGTGGTGTACGCCGCGTTTCACCTGGGGCGGGCGCTGTGAGCGCCGTGCTCGACCGCGAGCCGGTCGCCCCTTCCGCGAGGCTGGCCTCAGACATGTTCGTGGCGGTCGCCGGCCAGTTGCAGCGGCTGGCCGAAGTCCGAACCAGCACAGACGGCAGCGTGCACATCCACCTGCTGGTGCTGCAACCGCGCGACGCGGTGCCTTTTCTCGCCATCTTCCACGTGCCGGCCGACCAGCGCGACCTGTACACGGGCCTTGCCCACCGCCTCGCCATCGGCGACGGCGTCGTCGTGTCTGGCCGCGGCATCACCTTCGCCAACCACGGGGGTCACGGCGTGCTGCGCATGGTGACCTGCCACGCCTTCGGGCCATTTGACCTGGCCACCCTCAACCCCAAGTCGGAGAACGCATGACGCTGCACCCGCCACCCGAGCAACAGTTCAAGGTCGGCGCCCAGCGCCAAGAGGTCATGTTCAAAGACGGCACCAGCCTCACGCTGCAACCCGTCTTCGAGCATGGCCGCCCCGCCCTCTTCAAGCGCGCCACCAGGGTCGATGGCGACGTGCTCATCGCCTTCGACTTGAGCCACGTCGTGCCCACGCTCGCCGCAGAACTGCTCACCACCGCCGAGCGCGACGTGCCAGGCCACGTCTTCTACACGCTGCGCCTCAAGTTCAAGACCGCCGCCGAGGCCTTCGCCAAGATCGCCCAGGTCGGCCATGTCATCAGCGCCGAGGTGCCGGCATGAGCTGGATGCTTACCGCTGGCGGCACAACGGTAGACCTGAAGCTCTGGCTGCCCGGCTTCGTCAACGTCATGGACGTGGCGCACCACCTCGCGCACATCAACCGCTTCAACGGCGCCTGCTCGCGGCCGTACAGCGTGGCAGAGCACAGCCTGCTGGTTGTCGAGATCATGCAGCGTGCCGGCGTCGTCAGCCCGCACATCCTCATGGCCGGGCTGCTACACGACGCGCACGAAGCGTACGTGGGCGACGTGAGCAGCCCGCTCAAGGACGTGCTGGGTGAGGCGTGGCACCGCGTCGAGGCCCAGGCCCAGCACGCGGTGCTGCGGCACTTCAACTGCTTCGCCGCGTTCACGGCAGCGCGCGACGTGATCCGCTGGGCCGACCTGACAGCGCTCACCACCGAGCGCCAGCAGTTGCTGCCCGTAGGCGGCCCGCGTTGGCCGGTCGAAGACTCGCACCCACCCATCGAGTGGGACTTCAGCGCCCGCGAGTCCGTCACCCCGCGCGAATGGGGCCTCACCTTCGTCGAGCGCTACAGCGAACTGCTGTTCGCCCGGCAAGAGACGCACCCCCTACCCAGCGAAGAGGTGCCCTCATGAGCGCCCGCGTCCACGAGCTGCGCGCCAACAACACCAGCGGCGTGTCCGGCCTGCGCCTCAACAAGCGCCGGGGCCACCAGGTGATCGACGTCGCCTGGTACGCCGACGACCGCCGCCGCTTCACCTGCTACCCCATCAAGAGCGCGCCCCTCCAAGCCGTCGAGCGCGCCATGACCAAGCGCGAAGCCGAAACCGGCGTCGCCTACGACATCACCCCGCGCCAGGCCTGGCTGCGGCTCAAGCAATCCGCCCAGGCCCGCGCCTGAGCCCATCCATCAAGGGCAGCACCATGGAAAACATCGCCATCATTCCGCTCAACGAATACCTGTTCGAGAGCCCGTTCAATCCGCGCAAGGCGTACCCCGAGGGCCCGTTGGCCGAACTCGCCGAGAGCATCAAGACGCAAGGCGTCATGCAACCCATCGTGGTGCGGCCGGTGGCCCGGTTGGCCAACATGGACCCGCATGTGCAGCAGTGGGAGATCGTCTTCGGCCACCGCCGCGAGCGCGCCTCGCGCCTGGCCGGCAAGGAATACATCCCCGCAATCGTGCGTGAGATGACCGATCAGCAGGCAGCAGTCGCGCAGATCCACGAGAACGGCAAGCGCGAAGACGTGTCGCCGCTCGAAGAGGCCGACAGCTACTCGCGGCTCATCCGCGAGCACAAGATGTCCATCGACGAGATCGCGGCCGAGATCAACAAAAGCAAGAGCTACGTCTACGGCCGGCTCAAGCTCGCCAAGCTCGCGCCCGAGGTTCGCAAGGCGCTCGACGAAGAAGGCCTGGGTGCCGAGCGAGCGCTTGAAATCGCCCGCCACCAGCACCACAACCTTCAGCGCATGGCCCTTAAAGACTGCCGCGCGCAAGAGTGGCTAGATGGCGGCTGGAAACCCGTGGGCTGGCTGCCGCTGCGCCAGGTGCAGTCAAAGGTGCGCGGCATGTTCGACTGCGACCTGCAAGACGCGCCGTTCGACCCCACCGACGCCCAGCTCGCCAAGCGTGCAGGCGCCTGCAGCAACTGCCACCGGCGAGCCGGCAACGACCCCGACCTCGAAGGCGTGCTCGACCCGCAGATCTGCACCGACCGCGAATGCTTCGAGCAGAAGGCGACGGCCCACCTGGCGAACCAGCTCAAGGCGCTGCGCGAGTCGGGGGCCGAGATCATTGAGGGCGACGAAGCGAAGGCCCTCATGCCGAACAAGCACAGCCACCCCACTGGCTTCACGCCTCTGAACTTCCTCGCCTACACCGACGAGTCGCCGCCGACGACAGCCGACGCCGATGAGTGCTCAGAGGTCACCTTCGGTGATGCCCGCCGCAAGCTGGCAGCCGAGGGCAAAGAAGTGCCGAAAACCGCGTACATCGTGGACCCGCACAACCCGGGGCAACTCATCGAGGCCCTTCCGAAAGAGGCCGCCCAGAAGATGCTGGTCGATCTGGGGGTCGAGAAGCCGCGTTCGCCCCCCACCGTCAATTCGTATCTCGAGCGTCAACGCGCCGCGTATGAAGAAAGCCTGGCCGCGATGTCACCGCAAGAGCGCGCGGTCGAGACCGACTGGGGCACCATCGAATCAGTGGTGTACGAGAAGGCGACCACAGCCCGGCGAAGCACCGGCGACTTGCTGCTGATCTGCCGGGCACTGCTCGAAGGCAGCTACGACCTCTCTAAAGCAGTGATCAACGCCATGGGCTGGCGCGAAGAGATCGACGCAGAAGAAGCCAAGGGCAGCGAGTCGGAGTTCGAAGACGAAGAGCACTTCGCTCGGGAGAAGCTGCCGTCCCTGTGCGCAGATGACCTGGCGAAGTTCGCCACGCTGCTGGCCATCGGCCGGGTGCCCACCGGCAGCCACAAGGACCATCGCACCGAGAAGCTTGAGCTGGCCGCGATGTACGGCGTTGACCCGCTCGACCCTGATGGCAGCCTGACAGCCGTAGCCGCTTCCACCCCTTCCACCGCTGCGCGTAGCGAAGAACATGCGGAAGCTGACGCTGGCAAAAAGCCCAAAGCCAAAAAAGCCGAGACGCCCGCTGCGCCGGCCGCGAACAAAGGTGGGAAGGGGAAGAAGGCCAGTCCGACGAAGCCGGCTCCCGCCGGCAATGAGCAGAAGGACGACGCCGGCGCTGCCGGCGGGAGCGCTGGCCAGGCCGAGCTGCTGGAAAGCGCTGACGCATGACAGCCCCGACATTGCGCGACCTCATCGCAGACGACGCCTACGCTGCGAGCTTCCAGGCGATGGGGCAGTACCGCAGCGCGCTGCTGAAGGTCATGGACGCCACGCAATCGGTTGGCGTGGCGGGGGCGCGGGCGCTGACGGCTGCGGAGCTGTCGGACTGCTGTGGTGGCTGCCGATCCACCAGCGCAATCGAAACCTGGATGCAACGCGCCATCACGAAGTTCTGCGAGGTCAACGGCATCACGATTCACCGCGCAGCCGCTCCACTCGCTCCCCAGCCCGACGCATCGCCCCTGGGAGCCCCCCGATGACCCCGCGCCAGAACAACCAACGCCAACGCGAGCAGCGGCCGCACAGCATACAGCTGCGCAGCTGCCCCGGGCTGTCGAAGCAACAGGTGATCGGTCTCGGCCTAGCGCACATCAGCAACCTCGACACCATCGCGTGCGGCGATGCGAGCGAAGAAGTGCTCTGGCAGGTGATGGGCGGGGTGCTCACCTGGCTGCGCGTCGCACAGCTGCTTGAGGTGGGCGAGGCAGAGATGCTGCCCCAGGTAGACCTGGTCGCAAAGCTCATCGATCGCTACGGCCGCACCGGCCGCATCCTCTTCACCGGCCCCGAGTACCAGCTCGCCAAGACCGGAACCATCGTCATGGACCTGCTTGCCGAGCAGGTTGACCAGGCCACCGCAATCGCGGCCGCCGACTGGTCAGAAGCGCAAGTGAATCTGATGGCCAAGCAAGGCCGAGGGGTGACCCATGAAAACTGAGCTGTACCTGCTGATGCTCACCGAGGGCAACCCGATCATGAGCATCGACAAGCTGGCCGATCTGCTGTGCCTCAACAAGCGCACCGTCGAAAACAAGCACTACGCCAAGGAGCTGGGCCTGCCGCTATTCAAGCTCGAAGGCGGGGGCCTGTTCGCTCACGTCACCGACGTCGCCAAGCTCATCGAGCAGCGCCGCGAAGAGGCAGCCGCGCTCTGCGCCAGTGCTACGCCACTGCTACAGCACCCGCGCAGAGCCGCATGAATGCTCACCATTCGCTCCAATCCATCATGGGGGCAACGGACAGTCGCCAGGGGCTAGGCACAGCAGGGGTCGAAACGTCGGGCACGGGTTCGCGGCGGTCCCGGCAGGGCGCGGGTGCGCCGGACGGAACCGGTCAAGAAAGCGGGAGAGGCCGCACTGTACTGCGAGCGCCCCGCCGCGCCGGGCGCAGGGCTGCGCCCGAATCCTCATTCAGCGCGTGCTCGACGCTTTCAGCGCGCGGCCGGGTGGCCGTGCACCGCGTCGTCGGCCCGGTGCACCAGCGGGTTGAACTGCGGAAACAGCAGCCGCTTCGCGCCGGTGGGCTCGAAGGGCTTCCAGTGGCCGTGGCGCTGGCGCAGGCGGTCGGCGATGACGTAGAGCGCAAGCGGGTTCATCGCCAAGCCGAGGTGGCTGCCTTCGATCTCGATGTTTTCGACCTCGTGGCCGGGCGCGTTGACGCTGCACTTCCACGACACCACACCGTCGGTGCGCGAGTAGACCGAGGTGGTCGGCACGGGCGGCGCCTCGCGCACCTGCGCGAGCATGTCGTGGTCGTGCGACGACTGGCCGCTGACCAATTCAAAGAAGCGCCAGGCGTTGGTCGCGCGCGGGTGCCCGGTGAAGGGCGTGCCCAGCGTGATGACGCAGCGCACGTGGTCAGGCAGCTCTTTGGCCAGCTCACGGGCGTAGATGCCGCCGAGGCTCCAGCCGATCAGGCTGACCTGGCGCGAATGGCTCTTGAAGAGCGCTCGCACATCGGCGTTGGCCCGCTCACGCACGCCCACACGCGGGCCGAAGTTGAAGCCCTGGCCCCAGGGGTGCGTGACGTAGCCGAGCGAATCGAGAAAGCGGCGCAGCGGCGCGGTGGTGTAGTCGTTGGCGCCGAGGCCGGGAAACACCAGCACCGGGTGCCCGTCGCCGCGCGGCAGGCGGCGCAACAAGGGCATGGCCGCCAGCATGGCGGCGTATTCCATCGGGGCCCGCCCCTCCAGCATCATCAGCAAGGCGCTGGGGGCCTTGAGGTGGTTGAAGGACAGCGATTCGTCGTGAGCTTGCGCGGGTTGCATGACATGCCTTTCGTTCGAGGTTCGGAGCCCGGTCGGGCCTTTCGGACAGCCGTTCAAAACGAGCCGAGTGCGCGCTTTATCGGAGGCGACTCTTGCCAACTTGAGCGCTTGCCGCCGATTGCAAGCCCTGCGCAAACCCGCGGTTTGCCTGGTGATTTGTCGGATCGCAGCGCATGACTTGACCTGCGGCAAGACCGGGCCTCGCATGCGACATGACACAACGAAACGGCGCCCCGCAACTGCGCTTCGACCCAGTCTGCGACGAGGCCGCCTCGCCCCCGTTGATGCAGATCAGTGCTTGCGGGGGCGCACGGCCGGGGCGTCGCACGAAGGCACGTGCATCGCGCTCGCCGGCCGTTCATTCGCCGCTCACACGTCGAGCGTGTAGACCCTCGCGTCGTTGCGCTCTTGGAGGCTGCTGCCGGCGAGCGCGCGGTTCCATTCGGGCAGGTGGGCGCCGCCCTGGTGCTGCAGGCCACGGGTCATCACGGCCACCTCTTCGGACGAAGCGTCGAACTCGGCCACCTGCTCTCGCTCGGCGGTGAACAACAAGGCGGTGCTGGCCCCCGACGACTCGATCAACACCAGGTACTTCGCGGGTTGTTGCATGGCGGGCCTCCTTGCGTTCGACAGGCTTGCAGTCTGCCAAAGCGGCAGCCGCGCGTCACCCACAGGGGCATGCGGCCCCGCGTGGCGGGGCGACCTCAGGGCGCGCCAGACCCGGCCGCCTTGGGCGCCGCGCTGCGCTGCCGCATGCGCAGCGCCCAGGCTTCATTGGCGACCAGCGCCCCCAGCACCAGCACACCACCGAACAAGGCACTGCCCGGCGGTTGCTCGCCCGCGCCGAGCCAGGCCCAAGCGACTCCGAAGACAACTTCGAGCAAGCCCAGCAAGGCGATCTCGGGCGCCGGCAGCACGCGGCTCAGCCGCACGACGAGCAGGCAGGGGATGGCCAGTTGCACCACGCCCAGCACGGCGAGCCAGCCGAGGTCGTGCGCCGTGGCCTGGAACGGCCACGCCAGCGGCAGCGTGGCCAACGACGAGAGCACGGCGCCGATCATCACGGCCGGCAACATGTCGGGCATGTCATTCGGGTCGCCGTGCGACGCGTGCTGCAGCACCGTCCAGTTGATGGCCGCGGCGAGCGGCACCGCCAAGGCCACGAGCGTGCCGGTAAGCGAGCCACCGCGACCGGCCTCTTGCCCGAACATCCACACGATGCCGGCGCCTGCCACGGCAATGGCCAGCCAGGTGCGCAAAGGCAGCGGGTGGCGCAAGAAGAGACGCGAGAACAGCGCCGTCACCAGCGGGCCGATGGCCATGGTGACCAGCACATTGGCCACCGTCGTGAGCGTGATCGCCACCATGAAGGCGGTGAACATCACCGACCAGCACAGACCCGACACCCACAGCGGCCACGAGGCCTGCGCGAGCCCGCGCCACAGCGCGCGGCCCTGCATGGCGCTCAGGGCGATCACCAGCGCGAGCGCATTGAACGCACTGCGCCAGAAGGTGACCTCGAAGCTGCGCGCCGCGTCGAGGTGGCGGGTGATGACGCCGGCGATGCTCCACAAGAGCGTCACCAGAACCATCAGCGCGACGGCCTGTGAATGTTTCATGGATGAGGCCGCGCAGCGGGACCCCCGGCTGCGCGCAAGACAAAGGGCGCCATTCTGCGGCGATGCCCGGCGTCGCGCCGTCGCGCGCGCGGCTCGCACGGGGTTCGCGGGGCTGGCGGGCTTTGAACCAAGTGCCTAGCGAGTAACCCTTCCTGCCGAAAAACAGGATTGGGTCCGGCCTAGACTTTTGTACTCAGTTGCTGATGCCTGCGGCCATGGCGCAAATCCCTGCGCTTCACCGGGGAAGACGCAGCTGCTGCGGCCGCGCACGAGAGCCCTTGCTGATGAAGCCCGCGCGGCCGCCGCTCGGTGCTTCTCGGCCTCGCGAGGCTTCATCAGGCCCCAAAAAAACGCATGGAGACCACATGAACCCCCTTTCCCATTCCTCGACCGGCAGCGGCGCACGCCAGCCGCGCTGGGCACATCACCTGAAGTCCGCCACCACGGCCGTGCTGCTCGCGCTGGGCAGCGTCGCCGCCTGGGCCGCCGTGTCGCAGGCCGCGATCCAGCCCGCCGCCGCGGGCGATCACTTCCTGACGCGCGCCAGCCAGATCGCCACCGCCGGTTACACCGACCGCGAGTTCTGGATTTCGGGCCTGGCCAAGACCTACCGCGCGTCCACCACGCTGCGCTCGGACGGCAAGTGGAGCGCCACCGTGGCGTCGAGCAACACGCCCTACCAGACCGTGATGCTGGTGCGCCGCCCCACCGACCCGGCCAAGTTCAACGGCATCGTGATCGTCGAGTGGCTGAACGTCAGCTCGGGCTACATCCTCGACGTGGACTGGGCCATGAGCAAGGAAGAATTCCTGCGCCAGGGCTATGCCTACGTCGGCCTGACCAACCAGAAGGTTGGCATGGACGGCCTGAAGGAAAAAAACCCCAGCCGCTACGCGACCGGCAACCTGCCGAACGACAACATCTCGTACGACATCCTCTCGCAAGCGGCCAAGGCCGTGCGCGACCAGAGCGGCGTGCTGCTCGGCGGGCTGGTGCCGCGCAAGGTGTTCGCCACCGGGCACTCGCAATCGGCGCTGCGCCTGACGACGTATGTCAACGCCATCCACCCGCTCGACCGCGTGATCGACGGCTTCGTGATCCACGGCCGTGGCAACAGCGGCATCAAGCTGTCGTCGAGCGACATCCGCGACGTGCCATCGAGCACGGTGATCCGCAACGACCTGCAAGAGCCGGTGTTCCAGCTGCAGTCCGAGATGGACGTGGACTCGCAGTCCGAAACCTCGAAGGCCATCGACACGAACAAGATCCGCTACTGGGAAGTGGCCGGTTCGTCGCACTCGGACAAGTACATGCTCGAGGGCATCTACTCGGTCAGCACGCGCCCGCCGGCGTCATGCGAGAAGCCGGCCAACAGCATGCCGTTCTATCGCGTGCAGAACGCCGTCTACAGCCACCTGGTGCGCTGGGCCACGACCGGCACGCCGCCGCCCATCGCGCCGCGCATCACGCGCAGCTCGCTGCTGCGCCGCATCCAGCGTGACAGCAACGGCAACGCACTCGGCGGCCTGCGCCTGCCCGAGATCAACGTGCCCTTCGCCACCTACGGCATCAGCAACTCGACCACGGGCTCGACCGAGTTCCTCGACCTGTTCGCCTGCATCACCAGCGGCAGCACCGAGATGTTCAGCGCGACCAAGCTGAGCTCGCTGTATGCCGACCGCACCGCGTACTTCAACAAGTACAAGACGGCGGCCGACGCGGCGCTGGCCGCCGGCTACCTGCTGCCGGCCGACCACGCCAAGGCACTCGAGCAAGCACGCAACGCGGCCATCCCGCGCTAAAGCATGCACGGGGTTGTGGGCATTGCCCACGACCCCGCGCCGCGCAGGCGTAATGCCGCCTGTCGTGCGCGGACCGACCCGCCAGCACGTCACCCACCACCCAGCCCCCTGCAGAGCGCGACCCGTGCGGCGCGCCCCTGGTGGATTGCTGTTGCCAAAAAAACCAAGGAGACACACGTGACGCCCGTGATGCATGTGACCCAGCGATTGCAAGATCCCCGAGGCCATCGCCGCTGCCAAAGCGCGATGGCCTTTTTGCTGGCGGCAGCCACCGCGCTGACGCTTTCGGCCTGCGGTTCGGGCGACGACGACATCTCGCCCACCACCCACACCGGCACCTTCGTGGACAGCCCCGTGGCCGGGCTCGACTACGTGGGCACCAGCACGGCGGCCGGCACCACCAACGCAGCCGGTCAGTTCAACTACGTCGCGGGTGAGACCCTCACCTTCTCGATCGGCAGCGTGGTGCTGGGCACGTCCACCGGCGCCACGGTCATCACGCCGCTGAGCGTGACGTCCGGCGCCACCTCGGCGGCCGACCCGCGCGTCAGCAACAAGCTGATCCTGCTGCAGACGCTCGACGCCGACGGCAACCTGAACAACGGCATCCAGATCACCGCGGCCATCCGCGCCGCGGTCACGGCCCAGGCCGCCAGCATCAACTTCGACCAGACCACGACGGCGTTCCGCACCAGCCTCGCGCCGCTGCTCACCGCACTCAACGGGGCCAGCGTGTTCACCGACACCGACCCGCGCCCCCGCACGGCCAAGAGCGTCGCGGCCGCGCTCGAACATTTCGCCCGGTCCACCAGCCCGCGCCACGAGGTGACGGTGGCCCACGGCCGGCTCAGCGGCTACGAGGCCACGGCCGACACCTGGCAGTTTCTTGGCATCCCTTACGCGCGGCCACCCCTGGGCAACCTGCGCTGGCGTGCGCCGCAAGCGCCCGAGGCGTGGACGGGTGTGCGCCATGCCGTGGCCTGGTCCGACCAGGCCGCGCAAAGCGTCACGGCCGAGCGCTTCGGCGAAGGCGGCATGAGTGAAGATTGCCTGTACCTCAACGTCACCACACCGAAGAACGCGGCCAACCTGCCGGTGATGGTGTGGTTTCACGGCGGCGGCTTCACTTCGCTCACCAGCAACACCAAGCCCTTCAACAACCCACGCTCGCTGACGACCAAGGGTGTGGTGATGGTGTCGGTGAACCACCGCCTGGGGCCCTTCGGCTACATCGCACACCCGCAGCTCAGCCAAGAGGCCCGCGACGATGGGCGCGGCTACACCGGCTCGGGCAACTACGGCCAGATGGACCTGATCGCGGCGCTTCAGTGGGTGCAGGCCAACATCGCCCAGTTCGGCGGCGACCCGGGCAACGTGACGATCTTCGGCGAGTCGGGCGGCGGCCGCAAAGTGCTGTCGCTGATGGCGTCGCCGCAGGCGCGCGGGCTCTTCCACAAGGCCATCAGCCAGAGCGGCACGCTGATCCCCGACACCCGCAGCCTGGCCGCGGCCGAGGCCATCGGCACCACCTTGCAGACGCGCCTGGGCGCCACCTCGCTGGCCGAGATGCGCAACCGCAG
Organism: Piscinibacter sp. PDB5-1; assembly: GCF_056676035.1. Lineage (NCBI taxonomy): Bacteria > Pseudomonadati > Pseudomonadota > Betaproteobacteria > Burkholderiales > Sphaerotilaceae > Piscinibacter > Piscinibacter sp. PDB5-1. The sequence continues at coordinate 131,980 of NZ_JBWVZL010000001.1, forward strand.
CTGGACCGAGATCGTCACCGCCGCCGCCCCGCTGGTACCCTACACCAACGTGGACAACCACTACCTGCCCACCACCGAGCGGGTCAGCTTCGAGAGCGGCGCACACAACGACGTGCCCTTCCTCATCACCGTCAACACCAACGACACGGTGGACCCGATCAACACCGTGAAGAACGTGCTGCCGTGGATGACCACGCACAGCAGCGCCAACCACTACGCCGCGCTCTTCAGCCACATGCCTTCGGGCTGGCGCGCGCGGGGCGTGACGACCTACCACGGCGGCGAGCTGACCTACGTCTTCAACTACTTCGACAGCGTGATCTCGCACTTTCAGCTGCGCCTGGTGATCGACCCCGCCACCAACGCGCCCCTGGTCGTCGGCGACCTCAACACCAACGGCACCAGCGGCACCGATGGCGACACGGCCGACGTGTTCGCCTCGGCCGGCTTCGACGCCACCGACACGACGGTGGCCGACACGGCGATGACGGCGTGGACGAACTTCGCCAAGACCGGCAACCCGAGCGTCGCCGGCCTGGTCGTTTGGCCGGCCTACACGCCCACGGGCGACGCCTACGTCGAACTGGGCGCCACCCCTGTCATCCGGACCGGTCTTTCGGCGGTGTTTCCCTGACGCGACGCGCCACGCACACAACGAGGAGATTCAACATGTTCATCGACAAGCACAAACCCCAGGCCCACGAACGGTCACAAGCGCGGGCCCGCCCCGGCCTGCTGGCCACCGCGCTCGCGGCGCTCCTGTCCCTGGCCGCCTGCGGCTCGGGTGACGACGACACCGTCTCGGCCATGCAGACCGGCGTCTTCGTGGACAGCCCCGTCGCCGGGCTCGACTACGTCGGCACGACCACCGCCGCCAGCACCACCAATGCCGCCGGGCAGTTCAACTACGCGGTCGGCGAGACGATCACCTTCTCGATCGGCAGCCTGGTGCTGGGTTCGTCCACCGGCGCGGCGGTGCTCACGCCGCTGAGCGTGACGGCGAATGCAGCGTCGGCCGCAGACCAGCGCGTCAACAACAAGCTGATCCTGCTGCAAACGCTCGACGCCGATGGCGACCTGAACAACGGCATCCAGATCACCCCGGCCATCCGCGACCTCGTCTCGGCGCAGGCCGCGTCGGTCAATTTCGACCAGACGACAGCGAGCTTCCGCACCAGCCTCACGCCGCTGGTGACCGCCTTGAACACCGCAAACGTGTTCAGCGACACCGACCCGCGCGCGCGCGCAGTGAAAACCGCCACCGCCGCGCTGGAACACTTCGCACGTTCGACCAGCCCGCGTCACGTGGTCACCACCACCGGCGGCGCGCTCAGCGGCTTCGAGGCCAATGCGAGCACCTGGCAGTTCCTGGGGGTGCCCTACGCCCGGCCGCCGCTGGGCGACCTGCGCTGGCGCCCGCCGGTGGCCCCGCAGCCCTGGAGCGGCGTGCGCCATGCGGTCGCGTGGTCAGACCAGTCGGCGCAAGACTTCCGCATGGAGGCCAGCGGCGAAGGCGGCATGAGCGAAGACTCGCTCTACCTCAACATCACCGCACCCAAGAACGCCAGCAACCTGCCCGTGATGGTGTGGTTCCACGGTGGGTCGTTCGCCATCCTCACCGCCAACTCCAAGCAGTACAACAACGCCAACGGCCTGACCGGCAAAGACGTGGTGCTGGTCACCGTCAACCACCGCCTGGGCATCTTCGGCTACATGGCGCACCCGCTGCTCACCCAGGAGGCAGAGGCCGAAGCAGACCCCGAACGCCGCTACCGCGGCTCGGGCAACTACGGGCAGATGGACCTGGTGATGGCGCTCAAATGGGTGCGCGACAACATCGCGCAGTTCGGTGGCAACCCGGGCAACGTCACCCTCTTCGGCCAATCGGGCGGGGGCGGCAAGACCTTCTCGCTGATGAACTCGCCCCAGGCGCAAGGCCTCTTCCACAAGGCCATCGTGCAAAGCGGCGCCAGCGCGGCCGTGCCCCTGAGCGCCACCACGCCCGAGGCCCGCGCCGCCGCGCGCACGGCCTCGCTCAACACCGGGCACGCCATCGGCACGGCCGTTTTCACCCGCACCGGCGTGACCACGCTCGCCCAGGCCCGCGCCCTGCCGTGGACGGCCTTCGTGCAGGCCGACCTCAACAACAGCATCCCGCGCGAAACCTACCGGCCCAACGCCGACAACTACTACCTGCCCAAGACCTACGCTGAGAACCTGGTCGATGGCCTGCCGAGCAACGTGCCGATGATGGTGGGTGTGACCAACGGCGACTACACCACGCTGCGCAGCGCCCTGCCCACCTTCCTGACCCAGTTCGCGCCGGCCTACCCATCGAACAAGTTCGTCTACAAGTTCAGCCGCGTGCCCGTGGGCTGGGACGCCATGGGCCTGCGCAGCTGCCACGGTTGCGAGTTGCCGTACCTGTTCAACTTTCCGATGGGCATGACGAACAACTTCGCCTTCAACCTCGTGCTGCTGCCGAACGGCAATCCGCCTGTCATCGGCGACCTCAACGCGAACGGTCGCACCGGGTCCGAAGGCGACATGGCCGACGTCTACGCCTCGATGCAGTGGGGCGCCGGCGACGTAGCCACCGTGGACACCACCATGACCCTGTGGACCAACTTCGCCAAGACCGGCAACCCCAGCCTCACCGGGCAAGCCTGGACGCCCTACACCACGGCCAACGACGCCTACCTCGAAGTCGACCAGGCCGGGACGACGACCCTGCGCACGGGGGTGGCCGCCGCCATGCAGTAAGGGCGAAAGCGACGCTTGTCGCATCGAGAGAAAACGGGGCCCGGCTGGGCCCCGTTTTTCTTAGAGGGAGGCGCCGCCCCAAGGGGCGCGAAAGCCCTGAGGTCTCAAGCCTCGACGGGCAGGTTCAGACAGAAGGTGGACCCCACCCCCGGCTCGCTGCGCACCGTGAGCGAGCCGCCCATGCCCTGCGCCAAGCGACGGGCCAGTCCCAGGCCCATGCCGGTGCCGCTGTACGACTTGGTGTGGCCAGTGCTCAACTGCACAAACGGCATGAAGATGCGTTCGAGGTCGCCCTCGGCGATGCCGATGCCGTGGTCTTCCACCTCGACCGCCCAGCGGGTGTCGGGCAGCGCGAGCGCGCGCACGGCCACCCGTCCGCCGGGGCGCGAGAACTTCACCGCGTTGTCGACCAGTTGCACGAGCAGTTGGCGCAGGCGCAGCGGGTCCACCCGCACCTGCCCCAGTCCGGGTGCGCACTCGGTCGTGACGAGCACTTCGGACGCCTCGGCCTGCGGCCGCAGCAGGGCCACCACCTCGGCCAGCGCCTCGGGCACGTCCACCACGGCCGGCTCGAAGCGCATCTTGCCGGCTTCGACCTGCGCGAAGTCCAGCTGCGTCTGGATCAAGGCCAGCAGGTGCTCGCCGCTGCTGGTGATCTGCTCGGCGTAGCGGGCCAGCTGGGCCGGGTCGCCGCTGCCCAAGGACATCACCAGCAAGTCGGCAAACCCGAGGATGCCGTTGAGCGGCGTGCGCAGCTCGTGCGACATGTTGGCCAGAAACTCATCCTTGACGCGGTTGGTTTCGCGCAGGTGGTCGTTCTGCGCTTTCAGCTCGACCTCGCGCAGGCGGGCCGCCTCGGCGTTCTTCTTTTCCGAGATGTCCGCCAGCATCAGCAAGACCTCGTCCGCGTCGCCCGCCAGGGGGGCGGCGCCCACATCCATCCACACGTGCGAGCCGTCCTTGCGACGCACGCGCAGTTCGGTGCGGTAGGCCCGACCCGACTTCAGCAGCGGCGCGCTCTCGTCGCCGATGCGGCGATGGGTCTCGTCGTCGGTGTAGAGCTGCCGCGTGGGCATGTCGATGAACTCCTGGACGCGGTAGCCGAGCAAGCGGCTCATGCCCCGGTTGGCCCACACGATGCGGCGGCGCTTCAGCTTGGCGATGCCGACCAGCTCGGTGTTGAGCATCAGTGCCTGGCTTTCGGCGAGTTGCCGGCTCTCTTGCCGTGCGGCGTGCAGCTGCGTGATGTCATGCATCACCGCGCTGCAGCCGGCCTCGTGCCCCTGCTCGTCGAAGACCGGACGGGCATTCACCAGCACGCGCCGGATCTGGCCCTGGCGCGACACAAGGTCGAACTCCAGCCCGTCGAGCAGCCCTTCGCGATCGGGCCGAGGAAAGCTGGCGTCGAACGTGGCCTTGCCGCCGCTGGTGAGAAAGTCGCGCGGGCCGAGCTTGCCGATGACTTCTTCGCGCGTGCAGCCCAGCCATTCAAGCTCGGTCGCGTTGATGTTGAGGTAGCGCCCTTGCGCGTCAAGCGCGTGGTAGCCGCAAGGCGCCGTCTCGTAGAGCGTTTGCGCGCGCACGTGCTCGGCGTGCTCGCGGCGCAAGGCTTTCAGCAACGCGAACGACGCCGAGGCGAACGCCGCCATGAAGACCAGCGTGAGGGCTGCGTAGGTGCGCCACTGCGACAGCACATCGTGCAGCGCGCTGCCCACGATCACATACAGCGGCCAGCCCTGCAGGCGTTGGTAGGCGTTGACGCGGTGGAGCCCGTCGCCCGGCGCGTCGGCACGAAACTGGCCCGCGAGGGGCTTGCTGCGCAGCTGTTGGACCAATTCGGGCGCGGGGCGTGGCGGCCGCGTTCCGGTGGGCATCGCCGGCTCGCGCGCCACCAGGCCGAGGTCGAGGCGCCGCACGCTGACCACGCTGGAGGCCCCGACACCGGTCTTGCGGATGAGGGCCTGCACACGTTCCAGCGGCACGATGGCACCCAGCAGTCCCTGGAAATCGCCCCGCGCCCCGCGCAGCGGGCGCACCAGCATCAACATCGGGCCGCCGTCGAGCCGGCTCTGCATCGGGCCGTACAACCGAGGTTCGCTCGAAGGCGATGCCCGCGCCTCGCGGAAGTAGTCGCGGTCGACCACGGTCAGCGCCCCGCAACGGTCGGTCACCGGCAGGCCGCACACCTGGTCGCCCCGGGCGTCGAACACGCCGATGGCCTGGATTTCGGGCACGCGCCGGGTGACGCCGTCCACCACCGTCCAGAGCCGCTCGCGCACGATGCCACCAGCCGCCAGCTGTGGTTCGAGCTGCTCGGCGACACCTTCGAGCGAAACGGCAACCTTGTCGAAGGTCTGAGAGAGCGTGCGTTCGAGCAGGCGGGCCGAGGCCACCGCCTGCAACTCGGCCTCGCGCACCGCCAGCGTCCACGAATGCCACAGCATCGCCGCGGCCAAGGCAGCCACCAATACGTTGAGCAGCATCAAGCCGCGCATGGCCAGTGACGCGCGAGGCCGAGTCGAGTCGCTGGACACAGCCGCCTCCCGCTGCCCATGGGTCTTGTCGTGGCATGAGGGCCCAGGGCGCAATGGGCCGGCACATGTGGACCCGGCCCACCCCCACCGAGTGCGAGAAATTCTAGGAGCCGCGGTCCCAGGAAGCACCCCCAACCCCGAAGCAATCAAGGCCGGAATTGCGCGCGGAATGATCCCCATCAAGCCAGGCAGGCCCCCAATGCAAACGGGGCCCGCAGGCCCCGTTCTTTGGCGCAGCCCTCAGGCCGCTGTGGTGGCAACGCCGGTGGCGCAGCCCATCACGCCGCTTCGCGCGATGCGCGCTTGCGGTCGTGCTCTTTGAGGTGGCGCTTGCGCAGGCGCACCGACTTCGGCGTGATCTCGACCAGTTCGTCGTCGTCGATGAACTCGACACCGTATTCGAGCGTCAGGTCGATCGGCGGCGTGATCTTGATCGCGTCTTCCTTGCCCGAGACGCGGAAGTTCGTGAGCTGCTTGGTGCGGGTGGCGTTGACCACGAGGTCGTTGTCGCGGCTGTGGATGCCGACGATCATGCCTTCGTACACCGGGTCGTTCGGCTTCACGAACATGCGGCCACGGTCGTCGAGCTTGCCCAGGGCGTAGGTGAAGATTTCACCGTCGTCCATCGAGATCAGCACGCCGTTCTTGCGGCCGCCGATCTCGCCCTTGTGCGGCTCGTAGCCGTCGAAGATGTTGCTGATGAGGCCCGAGCCGCGCGTGAGGTTCATGAACTCATTGCTGAAGCCGATCAGGCCACGCGCCGGAATGCGGTACTCAAGGCGCACGCGGCCCCGGCCGTCCGGCTCCATGTTGACCATTTCGCCCTTGCGCTCGCCCAGCGCCTGCATCACGCCGCCCTGGTGGGTTTCTTCGACGTCGGCGGTCACGAGTTCGATCGGCTCGCACTTCTCGCCGTTGATCTCGCGGAACACCACGCGCGGCTTGCTCACGGCCAGCTCGTAGCCTTCGCGGCGCATGTTTTCCAAGAGGATGGTCAGGTGCAGTTCGCCACGGCCCGACACTTCGAAGATGCCGTCTTCGTCGGTCTCTTTGACGCGCAGGGCGACGTTGTGTTGCAGCTCTTTCTGCAGGCGGTCCCAGATCTGGCGGCTGGTGACGTACTTGCCTTCGCGGCCGGCCAGCGGGCTGGTGTTCACGCAGAAGTTCATCGTCAGCGTGGGCTCGTCCACCTTCAGCATCGGCAGCGGGGCCGGCGCGGTGGGGCTGGTCACGGTGACGCCGATGCCGATGTCTTCAATGCCGTTGATCAACACGATGTCGCCCGGGCCGGCTTCGGTGACCTGCACGCGGTCGAGGCCCTGGAAGGTCAGCACCTGGTTGATGCGGCCCTTGATGGCCTTGCCCTCGGGCCCTTCCATCACCAGCACGTCCATCGACGGCTTGATCGTGCCTTGGCTGATGCGGCCCACGCCGATGCGGCCGACGAAGGTCGAGAAGTCGAGCGCCGAGATCTGCAGTTGCAGCGAGGCGGCCGGGTCGCCGCTGTTCGGCGGCACGTGCTTCAGGATGGTGTTGAACAGGGCCGACATGTCGGGGCCCCATTGCTCACCGGGCTTGCCCTCTTCGAGCGAGGTCCAGCCGTTGATGCCCGAGGCGTAGACCACCGGGAAGTCGAGCTGCTCGTCGGTCGCGCCGAGCTTGTCGAACAGGTCGAAGGCGGCGTTGATGACGGCGTCGGGCTTGGCGCCCGGCTTGTCCACCTTGTTGACGACGACGATGGGCTTCAGGCCCAGGGCCAGCGCCTTCTTGGTCACGAAGCGCGTCTGCGGCATCGGGCCTTCCTGCGCGTCGATCAGCAGCACCACGCCGTCGACCATCGACAGCGCGCGCTCGACTTCACCGCCGAAGTCCGCGTGGCCCGGGGTGTCAACGATGTTGATGTGCGTGCCTTCCCAGCTGACCGCGCAGTTCTTGGCCAGGATGGTGATGCCGCGCTCGCGTTCGATGGCGTTGTTGTCCATCACCGTGTCGACGACCTTCTCGTGGTCGGCGAAGGTGCCGGACTGGCGCAGCAGCTGGTCCACCATGGTGGTCTTGCCATGGTCAACGTGGGCAATGATGGCAATGTTGCGGATCTGTCGGGTCATGTGGTGCTCTCTTGCACAGGGGCGGGGTTGAGGAGGCCCTGCACCTCCAGCGGACTCAGGAGCCGCGTTGAAATCAATTCACCGGCGGCGATGTGGCCGCTGCCGAGGAAGGCTTGGGGTTGGGGTCCGTAGACGCGCACGCGCTCGGCACCGCGCATGCGCTCGACGTCGGCCGGCGGCAGGCGGCGGCGCATGCCGCTCAAGAAGCGGCCCGCATCCTCGTCGTTCAGACGCACCACGGGGCAGTCGACGATCAAGGTGTCGGTCGGTTGCAGCAGCGCGTCACGCGCGGGTTCGTCGAGCGCAGCCAGTTGCTCCAGCGTCACGGCACCATCGAGCGTCAGCGGGCCGCTGCCGGTGCGGCGCAACGCTGCCAGGTGCGCGCCACAGCCCAGCGCCTCGCCGATGTCTTCGGCCAGGGTGCGAACATAGGTGCCTTTGCTGCACTGCACGTCGATCACAAGCAGGTCATGCTGCCAGTCGATGATGTCGATGCGGTGAATCGTCACCGTGCGCGCCTCGCGCTCGACCTCGACGCCTTGGCGGGCGTATTCGTACAGCGCCTTGCCGTCGCGCTTGAGCGCCGAATGCATCGGCGGCACCTGGTGAATGACGCCGGTGAAGCGCGCGCAGGCGGCTTCGACCTGCTCGCGTGTCACGTTCACCTCGCGGCGTTGCGACACCTCGCCCTCGGCATCGGCCGTGGTGGTGGTCTCGCCCAGTTTCAGCGTCGCGGTGTAGCGCTTGTCGGCGTCCAGGCTGACCTGAGAAAACTTCGTCGCCGCGCCGAAGCACAGCGGCAGCAGCCCGGTGGCCAGCGGGTCCAGCGTTCCCGTGTGCCCGGCCTTCTCGGCACGGTACAGGCGCTTGGCCTTCTGCAACGCGTCGTTGCTCGACAGGCCCAGCGGCTTGTCGAGCAACAACACGCCATGGACCGGGCGCTTGCGGATGCGGGGACGAGCGGCGGTTTGCATCGGTCTTTTCACCGCCAAGACGCCAAGAGCGCCAAGGTAGCCAAGAAAGCCAGGTATTCCTTTGCGTTCTTGGCGCCCTTGGCGTCTTGGCGGTAGATCTCTTGGCACAACGCAGCCATCACTCGTCCTTCGCTCGCGTCGAGTTGGCTTGCTGAATGAGCGCGCTCAGTTCAGCCGCCCGTTCGATGGTCCGGTCGAACACGAAGTGCAGCGTGGGCACGGTGTGGATCTGCAAGCGCTTGAAGAGGCCGTTGCGGATGAAACCCGCCGCTTCGTTCAGCGCGGCCGTGGTCGGCTCGACCTCGCCCACCAGCAGCGAGAAGAACACCTTCGCGTGCGCGTAGTCGGGCGTCACCTCGACGGCATTGATGGTCACCATGCCGATGCGCGGGTCCTTCAGCTCACGGATCAGGTCGGCCAGATCGCGCTGGATCTGGTCGGCCACGCGGTAGCTGCGGTTGGGGATGGATCGTTTGTGTCGCATGGTGATGGACTCCTGGGTGGGCCTCCAAGTGACAAGCCCCGCCATCTTTTGGATGGCGGGGCTTGGTCGGAAGGGATCAAGTACCGCCTTACAGCGTTCGAGCCACTTCCTTCACCTCGAAGAATTCCAACTGATCGCCCTCGGCGATGTCGTTGTAGTTCTTCAGTTTGATACCGCACTCGAAGCCGGCCGCGACTTCGCGCACGTCGTCTTTCAGGCGGCGCACCGATTCGACTTCGCCCGTGTAGATGACCACGTTCTCTCGCAGCAGGCGGAAGCGTGCACCGCGGCGCACCAGGCCCGAGGTGACCATCGAACCGGCGACCGTGCCGATCTTCGAAGCGACGAACACCGTGCGGATCTCGGCCGTGCCGAGCGCCTCTTCGCGCTGCTCGGGGGCCAGCATGCCGGTCATCGCAGCCTTCACGTCATCGACGGCGTCGTAGATGATGTTGTAGTAGCGGATGTCCACGCCGTTGTTCTCGGCCAGCTTGCGCGCGCCGGCATCGGCCCGCGTGTTGAAGCCGATGATGACGGCCTTCGAGGCGATCGCCAGGTTGACGTCCGACTCGCTGATGCCACCGACCGCGCCGTGCACGACCTGCACCTTGACTTCGCTGGTCGAGAGCTTCAGCAGCGACTGCGTCAGCGCTTCCTGCGAACCCTGCACGTCGGCCTTGATGATGAGCCCCAGCGTCTGCGCCTGGCCTTCGCCCATGTTCTCGAACATGTTCTCGAGCTTGGCGGCCTGCTGCTTGGCCAGCTTCACGTCGCGGTACTTGCCTTGGCGGAAGGTCGCGATTTCACGGGCACGGCGCTCGTCCGACAGCACGATGAACTCGTCACCGGCTTGGGGCACTTCGGTCAGGCCCTGGATCTCGACCGGCAGCGACGGGCCGGCTTCGGTCGTCGGCTTGCCGTTTTCGTCGAGCATGGCGCGTACACGGCCATAGCTCGAACCGGCCAGCACCACGTCGCCACGCTTGAGCGTGCCCGACTGCACCAGCACGGTCGCCACCGGGCCGCGGCCCTTGTCGAGCTGCGCTTCGATCACGAGGCCCTTGGCCATCGAATCGACCGAGGCCTTCAGTTCGAGCACTTCGGCCTGCAACAGCACCTGTTCAAGCAGGTCATCGATCCCAAGGCCGGTCTTGGCCGACACCGGCACGAACGGCGAATCGCCACCGAATTCTTCCGGCACGACCTGCTCGGCCACCAGTTCGCTCTTCAGGCGCTCGAGGTTGGCTTCGGGCTTGTCCACCTTGTTCATCGCGACGACGATGGGCACGCCCGCTGCCTTCGCATGGTGGATGGCTTCCTTCGTCTGCGGCATCACGCCGTCGTCGGCCGCCACCACGAGGATGACGATGTCGGTCGCCTTGGCACCACGTGCGCGCATCGCCGTGAAGGCCGCGTGACCCGGGGTGTCGAGGAAGGTGATCATGCCGCGCGGCGTGTCGACGTGGTACGCGCCGATGTGCTGCGTGATGCCACCCGCTTCACCGGCCGCCACACGGGCCCGGCGGATGTAGTCGAGCAACGAGGTCTTGCCATGGTCCACGTGACCCATGACTGTGACGACCGGTGCGCGCGGCAGCAGCTCGTGCGAGCCTTCCGCGTCCGGCGCTTCCTCGAGGAAGGCTTCCGGGTCGTCCAGCTTGGCCGCGAACGCCTTGTGGCCCATTTCCTCGACGAGGATCATGGCCGTCTCTTGGTCGAGCTGCTGGTTGATGGTGACCATCTGGCCCAGCTTCATCAACTGCTTGATGACCTCGGAGGCCTTCACCGACATCTTGTGGGCGAGATCGGCCACACTGATGGTTTCGGGCACGTGCACTTCCTGCACCTGCTGTTCGACCGGCGCGACGAAGTTCGACGACTGGCCGTCGTTGCGGTCACCGCGGCGACCGCTGCGCGGGGCACGCCAGCCGGGTCGCGCCGCGCCCCCGGAATTGATGGTCTTGAGGCCGCGCTTCTTGGCGGCATCGTCGGCCCAGCTCGAAGACAGCTTCTCGGACTTGAGCGCCTTCTTGTCACCCGGCTTGGCCGCGCCAGCGGCAGCCGGGGCAGCACCCGGCGCACCGGCGGGCTTGTGAATCGTGCCTTTGATGCCTTCCTTGGCCGCGTCGGGCTTCGGGGCTTCTTCGGGCTTCTTGGCCGTCAGCACCTTCTTCGGCGCGTTCATCATCGCGCGGATGGCGGCGGCTTCGTCCTCGGCGGCCTTGCGGCGCTTGGCCAGGTCGGCGGCGCGCTGCTTCTCTTCATCGACCACATCGGCGGCCTTGATGACGCGCAGGGCGGGCTTGGGCGGCTCGGCCGGTGCAACCGGCGCAGCGACAGCGGGTGCGGCGGCTGCAGTTGCCGTGGCTTCGGCCGGCTTGCTTTGCTTCGCGGCCTCGGCCGCGGCGGCTGCAGCTTCAGCGGCGGCACGGGCGGCCTCTTCGGCGGCCTGGCGCTGGCGCGCTTCGGCGGCTTCGCGTTCGAGGCGTTCGGCCTCCTCGCGCTGGCGGCGCTTCTCGGCCAGTTCTTCTTCCTGGCGGCGCAGAAGTTCGGCCTGGGCATCGGCCTCGGCTTGGCGGCGCTGCAGTTCGGCCTCGTCGATCACCGGAGCGGCCGGTGCGTCAGGCGTCGCCGGCGCGTCGTCACGCTTGATGAAGGTGCGCTTCTTGCGCACTTCGACCTGGATGGTGCGGGCCTTGCCGCTGGCATCGGCCTGCTTGATCTCGCTGGTCGATTTGCGGGTCAGCGTGATCTTCTTGCGTTCACCCCCCGCCGTGCCATGCGACGTGCGCAGGTAGTCGAGCAGCCGCTCCTTGTCGGAATCGGTCAGGGCGTCGTCGGTCGATGCCTTGGCGACGCCAGCCGACTTGAGCTGCTCAAGCAGCGCCGCGGCAGAGCGGTTCAGCTCGGCGGCCAACTGGGCGACGGTGGTCACAGCCATTGTGAATATCCTTGCTTGCTACTACGTACTACGTGCGGTGCGGCGTGTGTGAACGAGGCGGTGCGGGAGGTCAGGTCGTGAACCAATGTTCACGTGCCTTCATGATCAAGGCCTTGGCCTTTTCGTCGTCCACGCCCGCGATTTCGGTCAGCTCATCGACGGCGAGGTCGGCAAGGTCGTCACGGGTGTGGATGCCAGCGTCGGCCAGCTTCGCAATCAGGTCGGTGTTCAGGCCGTCGAGGTCGCGCAGGTTCTGCGACACGTCTTCGACCTTTTCTTCCTGGGCGATTTCCATCGTCAGCAGCGCGTCCTTGGCACGGGTGCGCAGCTCGTTGACGGTGTCTTCGTCGAAGCCTTCGATGTCGAGCATTTCCTGCATCGGCACGTAAGCCACTTCTTCCAGGCTGCCGAAGCCTTCGGCGATCAGGATGTCGGCGACTTCCACATCGACGTCGAGCTTCTCGACGAACAGCTTGCGCAGCCCGTCGGTTTCTTCGGTCTGCTTGGCCTGCGATTCTTCGGCCGTCATGATGTTGATGCGCCAGCCGGTCATCTCGGAGGCGAGACGCACGTTCTGGCCGCCGCGGCCGATGGCGATGGCGAGGTTTTCCTCGTCCACCACCACGTCCATCGCATGGCGCTCTTCATCGACGACGATCGATTGCACGTTGGCCGGGGCCAGCGCGCCGATCACGAACTGGGCCGGGTCTTCGGACCACAGCACGATGTCCACGCGCTCGCCGGCCAACTCGTTGGTGACCGCATTCACACGCGAACCGCGAACGCCGACGCAGGTGCCGATGGGATCGACACGCTTGTCGTGCGAGACGACGGCGATCTTGGCGCGCGAACCCGCATCGCGGGCGCAGCTCTTGATTTCGAGCAGGCCTTGTTCGATCTCGGGCACTTCTTGCGCGAAGAGCTCGATCATGAAACCCGGTGCGCTGCGCGACAGCACGATCTGCGGGCCACGCAGGGTGGTATCTACTTCGAGGATGAACGCACGCACGCGGTCGCCGGTGCGCAGGTTTTCCTTCGGGATCATTTCGTTGCGGCGCAGCCGGCCTTCAACGCGGCCCGACTCGACGATGACGTCGCCCTTGTCGAGGCGCTTGACGGTGCCGACGAAGATCTTGTCGCCGCGCGACAAGAAGTCGGTCAGCAGCTGCTCGCGCTCGGCGTCGCGGATCTTCTGCAGGATGACCTGCTTGGCCGCCTGCGCACCGATGCGCCCGATGGTGACGGACTCGACCGGCTCTTCGATGTAATCATCGACCTCGATGTCGGAGATCTGCTCTTGCGCTTCGAACAGCAGGATTTCCGAGTCGGGCAGTTGCAGACCGGCTTCATTGGGCACGACGTGCCAGCGACGGAAGGTTTCGTAGTCGCCGCTTTCGCGGTCGATGGTCACGCGGATGTCCACCTCGCCGCCATGCAGCTTCTTGCTGGCCGAAGCCAGCGCCGATTCGACGGCGGCGAACACGACCTCACGGTCCACGCTCTTCTCGCGCGAGATGGCGTCCACCAGCATCAACAGTTCGCGGTTCATTGCTTACGATCTCCGTCAGTTTCCTCGGCCGTCGTGTCGGTGCCTGCCGTGGACTCGTCGGCAGGCTGGAAACGCCGACCTTTGAAATCCAAAACGGGCACCAAGCGGGCCTCTCTTACTTCTTCGAGCGAAAAATCCAGGGCCTGATCGACCTTGCCGTCGTTGAACACGACGCGCCAGCCTTCACCGACGGCTTCGAGCACGCCGCGGTATTTCTTGCGGCCCTGGAAGGGCATCTTCAAGGTCAACTCGATCTCTTGGCCTGAAAAGCGCGCATAGTCAGCCGCCTTCTTGAGCGGGCGGTCGAGGCCGGGGGACGACACTTCGAGCCGCTCATAGGCGCAACCCTCGACCTCAAGCACGTGCTGCAGCTGGCGGGTGACCTTCTCGCAGTCTTCGACCACGATGTACTCGCCCGCGGGGTCGTTGGGCAGGCGGTCGATGTAGACGCGCAGCAGGCCGTTGGCGCTGCGTTCGCAGTCCACCAAGTCGTAACCCAGACCGGTCACGGTGCGTTCAACGGCACTTTGCCAACTCATCGCCAAGTTATTCAGCCCTGTTCGTTTCAGTCGGCCCGAAAGCCGATCAAGCAAAAAAAATGGGCTGGAAGAATCCGCCCATTGCAGTTTTCTTGCGAAAGACGGGATTGTATCCGGGCGTTGGGCTAGTCACAAGTCCCAAAACTGTCAAGTGCGCGGGGACTCACCAAGACCCCACTCGCCCCATCCCCGTGCGCCCCCCGCTACCGCAGAGAAAAAGAAGGCCGAAGCTGCGTGCGAGAATCCCGCCCCGTTTCCTATTTCGGAGAGAAGAACATGGGTTTCCTCGCCGGCAAACGCCTGCTGATCACGGGCGTGCTGTCCAACCGATCCATCGCCTACGGCATCGCCCGGGCCTGCCACCGCGAAGGCGCCGAACTGGCGTTCAGCTACGTGGGTGAGCGCTTCCGCGACCGCGTCTCCGAATTCGCCGCCGAGTTCGGCTCGAAGCTGGTGTTCGATTGCGACGTGGGAGACGACGCGCAGATCAACGCGCTGTTCACGCAACTCGCCGAAGTCTGGCCGCAGTTCGACGGCTTCGTGCATTCGATCGGGTTCGCTCCGCGTGAAGCCATCGCCGGTGATTTTCTCGATGGCCTGTCGCGCGAGTCGTTCCGCATTGCACACGACATCTCGAGCTACAGCTTCCCGGCGCTGGCCAAGACCGCCCTGCCCTACCTGCGCCCCAACGCCGCGCTGTTGACGCTGACCTACCTCGGCGCCATGCGCATCGTGCCCAGCTACAACACCATGGGCCTGGCCAAGGCCTCGCTCGAAGCCAGCGTGCGTTACCTCGCCGGCAGCCTGGGTGCCAAGGGCATCCGCGTGAACGGCATCTCGGCCGGGCCGATCAAGACGCTGGCGGCCTCGGGCATCAAGGGCTTCGGCAAGATCCTCGACGTGGTCGAGCAGAACGCGCCGCTGCGCCGCAACGTCACCATCGACGACGTGGGCAACGTGGCGGCCTTCCTGCTGTCGGACCTCGCCGCCGGCGTCACGTCGGAGATCACCTACGTGGACGGCGGCTTCAGCCACGCCATGGCCGGTGGCGCCGAGGCGGCTGCGGGCTGACAGCCTCGGCACCTTCGCCCCCTGTGCAAACGGCTCGCTTCGGCGGGCCGTTTTGCTTTTTGGCGCGGGCTACGGGTCGAGCGCCCGCAGCGCGCCGCGCAGGGCCGGCGAAGTTGTCGCTTCGATGACCCACACCGGGATCGGCCCGAGGTACTCGCGGTAGCGCCCCTTGTCGGCGAAGCGCTCACGAAAGCGGGATGCGTCGATCGCCGCCCCCAGGCGCGGCACGATGCCACCGCCCAGGTAGACGCCTCCGCGCGCGCCCAGCGACAGCGCCAGGTTGCCCGCCACCGTGCCGAGCAGGCTGAAGAACACCGCCAGCGTGCGGCCGCAGGGGCTGTCGGCCTCGGCCACGCCGCGACCGGCGATGTCGGCGGCGCTGGGCTCACCGGGGTCGATGCCTTCCAGCTCGCAGATGGCTCGGTGCAGGTTCTGCAGGCCGGGGCCCGACAGCGCGCGCTCGGCCGAGGCGTGGCCGAAGCGCGCCCGCAGGCGCTCGATCACCTGGTCTTCGAAGGCATCGGCCCCGCCGAGCGTGACGTGGCCGCCCTCGCCGGCGATGGGCAGCCAGCGCTTGCCACCTGGCATGGGCAACAGGCCGGAAACACCGAGGCCGGTACCCGGCCCCAGCAAAGCGACCGCGGCGCCATCGGCGGGGCTCTTGCCGCCGACCTGCCGCAGCTCGTTCGCGGAGAGCGTCGGCAGCGAAAGCGCCAAAGCCGTGAAGTCGTTGATGACCACCAGGCGCTCCAGGCCCAGCCGCTGGCGCACGTCTTCGACTGAAAACGCCCAGTGGTGGTTGGTCATGCGCACCGCGTCACCCATCACCGGCGTGGCGATGCCGATGGCGCACCAGCGCGGCACCGCCTTGCCGTGCTCGGCCAGGTAGTGCCGCATCGCGTCCTCGATCGAGGCGTGGTCGGCGCAGGGGTAGGTCGCGTCGTCGCTGAGCGGCTCGCCCGGGCCGGCGGCCCAGGCAAAGCGGGCGTTGGTGCCGCCGATGTCGGCGACCCAGCGGGGCCAGGGGGCGGATGCCTCGCTCATCGGCGGCAACAGGCTCAGCGGTCCAGCGGCACGCAGTCCACGAAGTAGCTGTGGGTCTCGCGGTCGCCGTCGTCTTCGACCAGACCGTGCACGTCGGTGTCGAAGCCCGGGAACTTGGCGTTGAATTCGCGCGTGAACTTCAGGTAGTCGACGATCTTCTTGTTGAAGCGCTCACCCGGAATGAGCAGCGGGATGCCCGGCGGGTAAGGCGTCAGCAACGAGGTCGTGATGCGGCCTTCGAGGTCGTCGATGGCGACACGTTCGGTCTCGCGGTGGGCGATGCAGGCAAAGGCGTCGCTCGGCTTCATGGCAGGCTGCAGGTCCGACAGGTACATCTCGGTGGTGAGCCGCGCGATGTCGCCCTTGGCATAGGCCTCGTGGATGGCCTGACTCAGGTCGCGCAGGCCCATGCGCTCGTAGCGCGGGTGCGAGGCCACGAACTCGGGGAGGATGCGCCACAGCGGCGCGTTCTTGTCGTAGTCGTCCTTGAACTGCTGCAAGGCCGTGAGGAGGGTGTTCCAGCGGCCCTTGGTGATGCCGATGGTGAACATGATGAAGAACGAGTACAGCCCCGTCTTCTCGACCACCACGCCGTGCTCGGCCAGGTACTTGGTGACGATGCTCGCCGGAATGCCGGTCTTGGCGAACTTGCCCGCCACGTCGAGCCCCGGCGTGATGACGGTGCTCTTGATCGGGTCGAGCAGGTTGAAGCCCTCGGCCAAATTGCCGAAGCCGTGCCACTTCTCGTTGGCGTTGAGCATCCAGTCGTCGCGCGTGCCGATGCCGTCGGTCGAGAGCTTGTCCGGCCCCCAGACCTTGAACCACCAGTCCTTGCCGTACTCTTTGGCGACCTTGCGCATCGCGCGGCGGAAGTCGAGCGATTCGAGGATGCTCTCTTCGACCAGGGCCGTGCCGCCGGGCGCTTCCATCATGGCCGCGGCGATGTCGCACGAGGCGATGATCGCGTACTGCGGGCTGGTGGACGAGTGCATCAGGTAGGCCTCGTTGAAGAGGTGGCGGTCGAGCTTGCGGGTCTGCGAGTCCTGCACCAGCACTTGAGATGCCTGGCTCAGGCCGGCCAGCAGCTTGTGCGTCGATTGCGTGGCGAAGACGATCTGGTCTTTCGGGCGCGGCCGGCTGCGCCCCATGGCGTGGTAGTAGCCATAGAAGTCGTGGAAGGCCGCGTGCGGCAGCCAGGCTTCGTCGAAGTGCAGCGTGTCGATGTAGCCATCCAGCGAGTGCTTGATGGTCTCGGTGTTGTAGAGCACGCCGTCGTAGGTGCTCTGCGTGAGCGTCAAGATGCGCGGTTTGACCTTCTTGGCATCGACGCCCGACAGCAGCGGGTTGGCCGCGATCTTCTTGCGGATGGCCGCGGGCGAGAACTCGGACTCGGGGATCGGGCCGATGATCCCGTAGTGGTTCCGCGTCGGCCGCATGAACACCGGCACCGCGCCGGTCATGATGATCGCGTGCAGGATCGACTTGTGGCAGTTGCGGTCGACCACGACCACATCGCCCGGCGCCACGGCGTGGTGCCACACCATCTTGTTGCTGGTGCTGGTGCCGTTGGTGACAAAGAAGCAATGGTCGGCGTTGAAGATGCGCGCCGCGTTGCGCTCGCTCTCGTAGATGGGGCCGGTGTGGTCGAGCAACTGGCCGAGTTCATCGACGCTGTTGCACACGTCGGCACGCAGCATGTTTTCGCCGAAGAACTGGTGGAACATGCGCCCCACCGGGCTCTTCAAGAAGGCCACGCCGCCCGAGTGCCCCGGGCAGTGCCACGAGTACGAGCCGTCGTGCGCGTAATCGACCAGCGCGCGAAAGAACGGCGGCGCCAGCCCGTCCATGTACGACTTGGCCTCGCGGATGATGTGACGCGCCACGAACTCGGGCGTGTCTTCGAACATGTGGATGAAGCCGTGCAGCTCGCGCAGGATGTCGTTGGGCAAGTGCTGCGAGGTGCGCGTCTCGCCGTAAAGATAGATCGGGATCTCGGCGTTCTTGCGGCGGATCTCGTCGATGAACTTGCGCAGGTTCACGACGGCGGGCGACAGCCCCGGCCCCTGGATGAACTCTTCGTCGTCGATCGACAAGATGAACGCCGACGCACGGCTTTGCTGCTGAGCGAACTGCGACAGGTCACCGTAGCTCGTGGCACCGAGCACCTCGAAGCCCTCTTTTTCGATCGCCGCGGCAAGCGCGCGAATGCCCAGACCAGAGGTGTTCTCGGAGCGGAAGTCCTCGTCGATGATGACGATGGGAAAGCTAAAGCGCAGCATGGGCGTCGGCAGGGGCTGAACGAAGGAAGCGCGAGTGTAGGGCCAGCGAATGACCCTCTGTACACTGCCCCGCACCGTCTCGCAAGGAGTGCCCATGGATCCATCTCTGGCGACGTTCTGGTGGGTGGCCGCCGGGGTTGCCGTCGCGGCCGAGTTGGCCTCCGGCACCTTCTATCTCTTGATGATTGCCCTGGGCATGGCCGCTGCCGCACTCGCCGCGCACCTGGGCGCGAGCCCCACCGTGCAGGTCGCCGTGGCCGCCCTCGTGGGCGGCGGCGCCACCGGCCTGTGGCACTGGCGCCGCATGCGCCAGCCGCGGTCCGCCCCCGTGCGCGAGAACCGCGACGCCAACCTCGACATCGGCGAGCGCATCGTCGTCACCGCCTGGGACGACACCCGCACGGCGCGCGTCAGGTACCGCGGCTCGACTTGGTCGGCACGCCTGTCGCCCGGGGCGCCCGCCCAGCCCGGCGAGCACCGCGTGCAAGCCGTCGAAGGCAACTGGCTGGTGCTGTCCCCCGTCGCGCCGCTGGACTGAATCACCGGCCGTTCTCAACGCCACCCCTCACCCCCTGAAGGAGCCGACCCGCCATGGAAATCGCCCTCATTCTTTTCGTCATCGCCGCGATCTTCGTCGCGCGTGCCGTCAACATCGTGCCGCAACAAAACGCCTGGGTCGTCGAGCGGCTGGGCAAGTACGACCGCACGCTCACGCCGGGGCTCAAGTTCATCGTGCCTTTCTTCGAGCGCGTGGCCTACAAGCACTCGCTGAAAGAGGTGCCGCTCGACGTGCCGAGCCAGGTCTGCATCACCCGCGACAACACGCAGCTGCAGGTGGACGGGATCATCTACTTCCAGATCACCGACCCGATGCGCGCGAGCTATGGTTCGAGCAACTACGTGTTCGCCATCACGCAACTCGCGCAAACGCTGCTGCGCTCGGTGATCGGCAAGATGGAACTCGACAAGACCTTCGAAGAGCGCGACGCGATCAACGCCTCGGTGGTGAACGCGCTCGACGAAGCCGCCAGCAACTGGGGCGTGAAGGTGCTGCGCTACGAGATCAAGGACCTGACGCCACCGGCCGAAATCTTGCGGTCGATGCAGGCACAGATCACCGCCGAACGCGAGAAGCGTGCCCTCATCGCCGCCAGCGAAGGCCGCAAGCAAGAGCAGATCAACATCGCCACCGGTGAGCGCGAGGCTTTCATCGCGCGCTCCGAAGGCCAGCGCCAGGCCGAGATCAACCAGGCCCAGGGCGAGGCCTCAGCCATCGTCGCGGTGGCCGACGCCACGGCTGACGCCATCCGCAAGATCGCCGAAGCGATTCGACAGCCGGGCGGCATGGAAGCCGTCAACCTCAAGGTGGCCGAGAAGGCCGTCGATGCCTACGCCCAACTGGCCAAGACCAACAACACAATGATCGTGCCGGGCAACATGACCGAGGTGTCGGCACTCATCGGCACCGCCATGACCCTGCTCAAGTCACGCACCACGCCCTGACCATGGCCCGCAACGTTCTCGGCACCGAGCTTGTGCCCTGCTCTTACGACCCGCTGACCGGCTACTACCGCGACGGCTGTTGCCACACAGGCGACGACGACCCGGGCACGCATGTGATCTGCGCGAAGCTCACGGCCGACTTTCTCGCGTTCTCGCTCACACGCGGCAACAACCTGTCCACCCCACGCCCCGAATACCGCTTTCGCGGCCTGCAGCCCGGCGAGCGCTGGTGCCTGTGCGCACTGCGCTGGAAAGAAGCGCTCGATGCCGGTGTCGCGCCACCGGTGGTGCTCGAGTCCACCCACGTGAACGCGCTCGAGTTCGTGACGCTCGATGTGCTGCGTGCGCATGCCCTGCAGCGGGTACGCTAAACTCGCCGGCTTCCGGAGAGGTGGATGAGCGGTTTAAGTCGCACGCCTGGAAAGCGTGTGGGGGCTAATAACCCCCCGCGGGTTCGAATCCCGCCCTCTCCGCCAGTGATGCATTCGCAGAGGCCCGCCAAGGGTCGCAGCAAGCCCCGCAAACCCAGTGTTTCCGGGGCTTTTTGTTTGGTGTCGTTCGCTAGCGTTCGTTGACACCCGCACTTTTCCGGGGGCACATTTGGGGGACCGGGGCGAAAGATGCCCCCACTTAAGCCGGAAAGTCCCCCGCCATGCCCCTCACCGACACCGCGTGCAGGAACGCCAAGTTCATCCCAAGCGCGCAGAAGTTTCCCCGCTCCCGATATCCGGACAGCGGCGGCCTCTACCTTGAGGTGCAACCGAACGGCTCGAAGCACTGGCGCTGGAAGTACCGCTACGCTGGGAAGGAAAGGCGACTCGCGATAGGCAGCTACCCGGCTGTGTCTCTCGCTCAGGCCAGGCGCGACCGTGATGCTGCGCGTCTGCTGCTGCAGCAGGGCACCGACCCCATGCAGGTCAAGCACGACGCCAAGGCCGCGAAGCGCATCGCGCTGGGCAACACGTTCGAGGCCGTCGCCCGGCAGTGGTTCGAGCAGTGGAAGGGCACGAAGACCGACCGGCACGCCGAATACGTGATGCGCCGGCTTGAGGCCGACGTGTTCCCCGACCTAGGCCGCCGGCCGATCGCCGAGATCACGGCGCCGCAACTGCTGGCCATGGCGAAGAAGGTGGAGGCGCGCGGCGCGCTCGACATTGCCAAGCGCTCGCTGCAGACCTGCGGCCAGATCTTCCGCTTCGCCGTGGCCCACGGGGTCATCGAGCGCAACCCGGCCGCGGACGTGCGCCCGAGCGATGCACTCAAGCCGCGGCGCAAGGAGAACTATGCGCGGCTCGACGCGAAGGAACTGCCCGACCTGCTGCGCAAGATGGAGGGTTACGCCGGCTCGCCTTACACCCGGTTTGCCCTGAAGCTGATCGCCCTCACCTTCGTTCGCACCGGCGAGCTGATCGGCGCCCGCTGGGATGAAGTCGACCTCGACGCTGCCGAATGGCGCATCCCGCCCGAGCGCATGAAGATGCGGACGCCGCACATCGTGCCGCTCTCGACCCAGGCCGTCGACGTGCTGCGCAACCTGCATGAACTGCGCGGTCTCAGCGGCTTGTTGTTCCCCGGTGAGCGCGACCACGAACGCCCGATGTCGAACAACACGATGCTGAAGGCCATCGAGCGCATGGGCTACAAGCACCGCATGACGGGGCACGGCTTTCGGGGCATCGCATCGACCATCCTGCACGAACAGGGCTTCGAGCACATGCACATCGAACTGCAGCTTGCGCACCAGGAGCGCAACGCCGTAAGCGCGGCCTACAACTTCGCGACCTACGTCCCCCAGCGCCGCAAGATGATGCAGTGGTATGCCGATCACCTGGACGCCCTGCGCCAAGGCGCGAAGGTGGTTCCACTGAGGGCTGCTTGATGACGGACAAAGAGCGGGAGCTGGAGGATCGCCTTTGGCGCAACGAGGCCCAACTCGCAGGGCTTTTCGGCATCGTTCGGGCCATGTTCAAGGCGATGCCAGAGGCAGACCGCGCCAAGGCGGGTGAACTGCTGCACCTTGAACTTGAGAGCGTCAGCGCAAGCCTGTTGGCGGAAGACAGTAGGCATGCGGAAGCCGGCCTTCACGGACTTCAGATCCTGCGGGACACCTTCCTTGGTTCCGGTTCTCAAGGCGGCAAGTAGCTCGCGCTCCATGCGAGAAATGCCACGCTGGGATAGTTCGCCCATCGAACCAGCTACCTGCTCACACCATGAGTTGGGGGTTAGCTGGTCGGACGCGCAGACCAGCCACACGATCAACCTCGATCGCTCGATCTTGATCGAATCCGAGGCCTGTATTCGGTCGCATTGCATGCTGCGATCCGATGTCGTGACCGCACGAATTGGGAAAGTCGCACGGGACGATTCTTCTCGGCGGTCACACGCTGCCACCGCCGAAAACGCGTCAGCGTGTTTGATTTAGAGCAGCAGTCCGCGGGGCAACGTGGCAGGTGTTGACATCCTTGAATTTAGGAATACCATAATCACCCATGACGAAGCTAACAGGTCAAGGCGGGCCCGGTCGCGGGCAAGGCCGCAAGCCCCTTCCCGAGGGCGAAGCGATGGTCCCGGTGACGCTGAAGATGAAGCCCAAGCAGCGCGACAAGATGCAGCGGCTCGGCGGCGCGGCATGGGTGCGTGACCGCATCGACAAGGCGAAGGAGCCTGACCCGAACGAGTGACACGGCGCCTCAGCGCACTGAGGCAAAGCGGCCGAACCAAGGGCGGCAACCCGAGGAACGGCCTCACCACAACGCACCCACCCTGAAATGACGTGCACCATGGCTACCAACACTGTACCCAACGCCCCGCCCGACTACAGCGACTTCGTTGCACGGGAGGTGTCCCATGGCTGAATTCGAGCGCTCCGCATTCCTCGGGCGTGATCGCCTGTTCGCCGGCTCACTGCTCGTGCACGGGAGGGTCGGCCAACTGGGCAAAGCCGGCGATGAGCTACGCACCCTCGCAGCAGATGCCCGCCGAGAGTTCCGGGTGAACCTCATGGCTTCGAACAACGCTTCGCCCATGGTCACCAAAGACGACAAGGAAGAAGCTCTCGCACGCGGGCTTATCCTGGAAGCGATCTCCGAGCTGGATGCGCACGAGGCCATCGCCCGCATCCAATCGCGTTCGCGAGCGGCGAAAGGGAGTCGTCAGGCTGATCATGGATCAGCCACTCCGACGCCTGACGACGCCGAAGCGTTCACTCGTGCATGCTTCTCGCTCAACCCGCAGCAGCGCGACTTCCTGCGTGTGTGCCTGCGCCGCGAGTTGATGGGCCTGCGAGACATTGACGAGGAAGCGCCTCGCCTCGAGCGAGTCCGGGCGCATTTGCAGCTGCTCGATGAGGCCGACGAGAAGCTGTGTCAGCACGCCGACGACTTGCGCACCGATCGAGCGTTTCGGTCATTCCTCGCGCGCGCCGTTGACCAGCCGATCCCGCGGGCCCGTCGTCAGCGTAGGCGAACCAGCGATAGGAATGCTGGGTGAGCGAGCAGAAGAACAACGCGAAGCCTCAGCCGGTTTCGCCGTCGACGCCCTCAACAGCGGGGCATGCCCCCGCTGATTCCCCCTCCACGACCGAAGAAGGGCTGGGCCACCAGTCAATGTTCTTCGTGACGTACCCGCCATTTGGCGACCACATCATCGCGCCTGTGGTTTCCGCCGGAACGCAGGAATCGATGGACGGAACGACGGCTGAATGGGCCCCCATTACCTGGGGTGTCGAGCCTCAATATGCAGATGCCGTGCGGGCGATTGAGGTGCTGGCCGTACTCCACAACGACACCGGCAACCGCATCTATGCGTTGCAGGCGTTTATGCATGCCACGCACGCAAAGCTCTACCCGCCCTTGTGGGTCTTGGAGGTGATCCAAGACGGGCTAATTCGGGCACAGGCGCACGATTGGAAACTGGGGGGAGCCTTCGGCTTGACATCCCAGGGCCAAGGCAAAGGGAATCGTCGTCAGCCACAAGACGAGATCGCGATGCAGAGCCGCAACCACGCCATCTGCCTGATGGTGTTCAAGCTTGAAGGGGCTGGGCTCACGCGTGGCGAAGCGTGCAAAGCTCTCTCAGAGCTGCTGACCAGGTTGCCCGACGGCGGTCACCTCTTCGTCCCCGGATCGTCCCATCAGCTCACACGCCTTGTGATTGGGCGCAAGGGGCTGTTGGAGGCTGTATCAGGCTGGGAAGACGAGTTCACCATCGAGCGCGACGCGACAGCCACTGCCGCCAAATCTTGGACGCATGAAGAGAAGCGCGCGATGCTGCGCTTGTTCTTCCCCTCTGAACTCCCCGCTCGGACGCGCAAGCAGTTCGGCTTCTAGCCGCTGGAACTGAAAACGCCTTTTCACTTCCACATGAGATGACCTGACCCCTTGAGCATTCGTCCATGTGCAGCGCGATTCACGCGATGCACGACGAACGCAAAGGAGCGTCAGGTATGAATCAAGTCCCCGTCCTACCGGCAACGGGTTTCATCCGGAAACCCACTGTCCTCGCCCTCGTCGGCTACGGCAACACGAAGCTGTACACCGAAGTCAAGTTGGGCAACTTCCCCCAGCCCGTGAAGCTCGGGACGCGAATGGTCGCGTGGCGCGCCGAAGACGTGCGCGACTGGATCGAGGCGAAGGGCCGCGGCGCCGTGAAGGTGGCCGCCTGATGAGCGACTTCATCGACAACGCGCGCAACCAGGCGCGGGTCATGCACGGGTTCCAGTCGCTCGACCGCTTCGAGCGCGGCGACGACGGCCAGCCCCTGAAGACCTACACCCTCGGCCGCGAGTACGGCTGCACCGTGGCCGCCGACGCCCGCTCGGGCCGCGCCTCGCCCTACCTCGTGACGATCGCTGTGCTGGGTGTGATGCAGATGCGCGACGAGGCGCTGATTCACGGCTTTTGCACCGCGCTGCAGGAAGGCCTGGAACGCGCAGGGGGTGCGCAATGAGGTGCCAACTCACCGAGGCCACCGAGCACGATTCGAAGGCCTGGACGACGCTCGTTGCCAAGGCCGCGCTCCGTGGCTGGCAGCTCTGGCGCTCCGACGCGGCCGACGGCCCTGTGCGCTACTTCCTCGGCCGCTGGGGCATGGTCCGCGCACTGGCCGACACGGCGGAGGTCGAGCGCGTGTTGGAACAGGTGGGGGTTGCCTGAGTGGCCGCGGTGCTGGCTTTGCCCGAGCGCCCCAGGCCGCAACTCGCGACCGCTCGCAAGTTCCTGGCCGACTTCAAGCCGCTGGAATCGATCATCGATGGCCTGCCAGTGCCACGTGGTGGGCTGGTGTCGATCACGGGTGCGACGGGCAGCGGGAAGACCACCCTCTGCGCGGCCCTGCAGATCGCATTGCGCACGGGCCGAGCCTTCGCCGGCCGCGAGGTCACCAAGGGCTCGGTGCTGGTGCTGGCCGGCGAGAACCCTGACGACTACGCCATGCGCTTGATGGCGAACCTCGAAGAGGCGAACACGTCGGTGCAGGAGCTTTCGTGCCTGGGCAGCAACACGCACCTGATGGTGGTGCCGGGCACCTTCAACCTTCTCGACCAGATCGATTGGATGGAGTCGGCAACCGCCCACGCTTGCGAAAACCTGGTCGCGGTGTTCGTGGACACCTCCGCTGCCTTCTACGCCGCCGAGGACGAGAACGACAACGTCGCGATGCGCCGGCATGCCTCTGCCCTGCGCGAACTCACCACGCTGCCCGGTAAGCCCACCGTGTTCGTGCTGTGCCACCCGACCAAGAGCGCGACCAAAGACAACTTGCTGCCACGCGGCGGCGGTGCCTTCCTGGCCGAAGTCGATGCCAACCTCACCGTGTGGCGCGACGAGAGCGGAATCGTCACGCTGCACTGGGCCGGGAAGATCCGCGGCCAGAGCTTCGATCCGATTCGCTTCGAGCTTGCATCCCACGAGCTGGGCCACGACGACTGCCGAGGCAGGCCCATCAGCAGCGTGGCCGCACGCCACGTGCCCGACGAACGAGCAGAGCAGATCGAGGCCAAGGCACTCGACGACGAGAACCGCCTTCTGCTCGCCATGCTGCGCAAGCCCAAGGAGTCGTTCGCGCAGCTATCGCTCGCATGCGGATGGGCCAACGGCGCCGGCACGCCCAACAAGGCGCGCGTGTCTCGCACGATGGACAAGCTCAAAGCACAGGGCCTCGCGGAGAAGACGCGCGCGAATGTCTGGTGCCTCACGCCCAAGGGCCGCAAGGAGGCCGAGGCGCTATGAACGCTGAAACGATGGCTGAAACGCGGGTGCACGCGAAAAGTGAAACGCTCGCTGAAACGCTTGTCATGGAAATGGCCGCAACCCCGCGCCAATCCTTGCGTTTCAGTGAAACGCGTATTGAAACGCAACCCGCATTCCCACCTGAAACGTTCCACCCATCCTCTATGGATGGAACGGTGAAACGGGCGAAACGAAACGCCCCCGCTTTCAAGGCAAAGCCAGGCCGGCAACGCACCGCACTGACGGTCATCCGCCCCCACACCTTTCCTATGTGGCGCGCAAACCCGCGTCGCTGCATCACCTCGGGCAGCAGTTCCGCAGCCCGTTCCCCACTCGGTGCCCCCAACGGGGCTTCTCTGACCAGCGGCAAAGCCGCGCATTTCCCAAAAGGTTTCACCATGGCAACACCCGGCGACAGCCGCACCATCGTCCTCGATCGCTTCTGCGTCACCGTCACGGTGAATGCGGACGGCGCATCCCTCCGCCACCAGATCACCACCCCCATCCCAGGCGTTCAACCGCATGCGAGCGGGATGACCGACGCCGAGCTTTACCAACTGCACGGCCAGCTTGCACGCGTCGCGAACGAGCTTGAACTCCCCGCCTTGGCCCTGCCAATGGATCAATGGGGCACCCGCACACCAACCCCTTCGTCAATCCTGCGCTGAGAAAGAACACCATGGCACTGAGAACTGAAGTCGACCCATCCACTGGCGTCACGCGATACCAAATCGACCACGTCGGCATCTTCGAGCTCCCACAGCCTGCCGGCTTCGACATGGCAACGCTTCCCGTCACCATGTTTACGGGCGCAACGGAAAACCTGGCAAGCACTGCCGACGCAATCGCCGCGATCGAGTCGGACGCGACGCTCAGCGCGCTCGGCAAAGAGCAAAAGCTGGCGCCGCTGCGTCGCCAACTGGTCGAGCGGATCGCGGTCGCCGACTCCAGCGTCGATGTTGAGGAGCGGCACTGGGACAAGGCGGAAGTCGAGCTGCTGCAAGTTCCGAGCATCGCGCCCAACAACACTGTCGCGGCAGTCGAAGACCGCGAGATTCGCGATTGGTGGCGCCAGCAGTCGGTCGAAGAGCGCGGCAAGATCATTACTCGCATGAAGGCCGAGCCGGGCAACGAACGCCTGATGGTCGCCCTGCTGCGCTCGCCGATCCCCCAGCTCGACCATGAGGTCAGGTTCATGCGCGAACTGTGGAACCAGTTGGCCAGGCTGAGCGACCCGGGCAAGGCCTTCGCCATTGAGACGGGCCGCGCACAGGTGGCTTGGGCGCGACGTGGCATCGCGACCGTGGCGGCGCTCACCAAGCGCGTCGTGAAGATGGACGAGCGCGGCCTGGCGGAATCCCTGCTCGCCTCGACAACGGAGGCCGCTCACGGCAAACACGCGCTGTTTGGAGTTGCCCGCAAGACGATCGAAGACCTCAAGCGCACAAAGCTGCGCGCCTAACCGAAGGTGCCGCACATGCTCACCCTGACCCCTCCCAAGACCTTCACCGCGCAAGTGTCCATTCCTGTCCCAGGTGGCCCGAGCGTGCCGATCAGCGTTACCTTCGTTCGCAAGACCAAGACCGAGATGCAGGCCTTCTTCGATCCCAAGGCGATGAAGGACCGCAGCGACCTCGATGCCCTCGCGGAAGTCGTGTCCGACTGGTCGGGCGTTGACCTGCCCTTCAGCCGGGACGCCCTCGCGAAGTTGCTCGACGGGTACCACCAAGCCACGCAGGCGCTGCTGAATGCCTACGTCGACGAGCACCTGGGCCGCCCTGCCTCGGCGCGCGCATGAGGAGGCAACCGTCATGACCGACATCGCCAGACTTCGCATCGACATCGAGTCGAACGCCGGAGCTGCCTCCAAAGAGCTGAAGGAGCTGGCAACCAGTTCCAAGCAGACCGAGCTGGCCGCCGGCCGCGTCGAGGCAGCATTCCGCAGGAACAGCGTGGCCGCCACGGCGGCGGCGCAGGCCACAAAGCTGACCGCACACCAAACGCAGCAGCTCGCCTACCAGTTGAACGACTTCGGCGTGCAGGTGCTGAGCGGCGGGAACCCGTTCGTTGCGCTGGTGCAGCAGGGGTCGCAGTTGTCGGGCACTTTCGGCGGCGTCGGAAACTCGGTGCGCGCGCTCGGCACGCTCATCAGCGGCGCCCGCGTGATCGTCGGTGGCCTGGCCGGTGGCATCGGCGCGCTGGCGCTGGCTGCCATCCGTGGCGACCAGGAGTCGGCTCGCCTGACGCGGGCGATCCTGCTCACCGGCAATGCCGCGGGCGTGACGCGCGGGCAGGTGGAAGGCCTCGCGCGCACGCTGGGGGAAGAGACCGGCGCAGGGGTCGCCTCGGCGCGCGCCACGCTGCTGACCCTCGTCGAAAGCGGCCGGCTCGGCGGCGACGCGCTCAAGGAAACCGCACGTGCCGCGCAGCTCTTCCAGAAGGCCACGGGCACCGCGTCGGAAGAAGTGGCGCAGCGCTTCCTGGCCATGTCCGACGGCGTCACCAAGTGGGCCGAGCAGACAAACCGCCAGTACAACTTTCTGACCGCTGCTCAGCTCGCCTACATCCGCACCCTCGAAGAACAGGGCCGCGAGCAAGAGGCCATCGTGGTCACCATGCGCGCGCTCTCGGAACGCGTGGGCACTGCGGCCAACGAGGTCGGGCTTCTCGAAGCCGCCTGGCGAAGGGTCACCCGGGCCGCCAGCGACGCCTGGGACGCGGCAATGGGCATCGGCCGGCCCAGCACCATCAACGACCAGATCAAGGCCCTGGAGGCGCAGATCGTTGCGGCCGAGAGGATGGCCGCCGCGAACCCCGGTGTCGGCCGCGGCATGGGCGCGCAGGCGACCGCGCAGGCCGCGCTTCTCCGCCAGCAACTGCAGACCCTGCAGGCGCAGCGCAAGGTCGAGGAAGAGTCGGCCGCCGCGCAAAGCAAGCAACTCGCCGGGCAGCAGGCCCGCATCCAGTTCGACAAGCTGCGCGAAGCCAGCCTCACGCGCCAGCAGAAGCTGGCCAAGGAATTGGCCGCCGCAAACGCCCTCGCCGACCGCGCCGGCCTGTCCTCGGACGAGCGCGCGCCGGTGCTCGCTTCGATCCGCGACAAGTTCGCCGAGAAGCCAGGAGCCAAAACCGACCCGGTGGCCGAGGGCCGCCGCTACCTCGAAAGCCTGGAGCAGCAGCGCGAGCGCATCGACCAGCTGAGTGCGTCCGAGCAGGCCCTGCGCGACATCCAGAAGGGCCGGCTCGGCACCCTGACCCCGCAACTGCGCACGGCCATCCTGGCAGCCGCCGAAGAAGTCGACGTGTCGAAGGCGAACGCCGAAGCCCTACGCGAGCAGGAGCGCGCCGGCCAACTCATGGCCCGCACCCGGCTTGACCTGGCCCGAGCGAGCACCGAGGAAACGCTTCGCCTGGAAGATTTGAACGGCTACCTGCGCGACGAGATCGACTTGATCGGCAAAGAAGGGTCTGCCCGCACGGCGATCATTCAAGCCCGCATCTCGGGCGCGATCGCCCTCAAGGAAGAGGAACTCGCGGCGCTCGGCAGCAGCGAAGCCGCCGCAGTGCAGGCACGCGCGCTGGAACGCCAGATTGAACTGCTGCGGGAGCGCCAGGGCCTACTGGGTAGACGCGACCAGGCCGAGGCCGCAGAAGAGGACGCGCAGCGCGTGAATCAAACCTGGGACGCGACGTTCTCGCGCATCGGTGGTGGGCTAGCCGACTTCGCGATCAACGGGAAGACGAAGTTTGGAGACTTCGCCCGCTCGGTGATCGAAGACCTCATCCGCATGCAGATCCAGGCGCAGGCCGTCGACATCCTCAAGGTGATCACCGGCGTCGGCTCGCCGGGCCCCAGCTCGGGCACGCCCGCCAGCGGGTGGATCGGCGCCCTTGCGGGCCTCTTCGGCGGCAAGCGCGAGATGGGCGGCCCCGTCGGTGCTGGCCGGCTCTACCGGGTGAACGAACGCGGGCCCGAGATGCTGACCAGCGGCGGCAAAGACTACCTGATGACCGGCGCGCAGGGGGGCAGCGTCACCCCGAACAACCGCCTCGGCGGCGGCGTGTCGATCGTCAACAACGTGGCGGCTGGTGTCACGCGCAGCGAACTCATGTCGGTCCTTCAACAAATGGACCTATCGAACAAGGCCTACGTGCAGCAGGCGCTGCGCAGCTTCAGGGGGTGATAAGTGGCAGGAAAAGGCACCACAAAACCCGCGCGAGGGCGCGCCCCGCCTGAGGAAGATGCGACCCCTCCCCCCCGGCTGCGCTGCCCGTTGAACACAGTCGACGACGTGCGCAACGAGATGGCCAAGCTCTACCGCGAGGGAAAGGCCGGCCGTCGTGACGTGAACGACGTCTCGAAGCTCGCCAACGTGCTGTCCATTCTCGGGCGGCTCATTGAGGGCGCCGAGTTCGAGAAGCGGCTGGCGGCGATCGAAGCCGCGCAGTCGAACCCCAAGGAGAAACGACCATGGTCAACGCAGCATTGAAGCGCCGCATTGCAGAACTGGAGACAGCCGGCACCGGCCGATTCCACGGCGTGCTCGATCTCGAAGACGGCCAGACGCCCGCCGAGGTGGTGGCCGCAGCATCAGCGCCCGGCCTGTACCTTGTTTTGCCGCAGAGCGTGGACTTCGGCTTGCTGGGCATCCTCAGGCCCGACGGCAGCGGCGTCCTGTACGACCACAACTCGAAGGAGATCGCCAGATGGTGAAGGAAGCATGGAAGCGCCGCCTTGCGGAAATTGGCGCTACGGAGCGGACGGCACAAGCTGGTGAACTGCCCCACATCGTGGCGGAAGGCGAAGAGCACGGGCCGGAAGCCGAGCACCTGCGCTCGCTTGGGCATGAGGTGCTGACGTTCGAGGCCTTCGCCGACGCGTGCGTTCCTGGCAGGGAGTGAGCAGCATGCCGACCAAAGCACTGATCACCCGCCTGCATGGGCTCGAAGCCACCCTCGTTCAAGAGGTTGTTCCAACGCTCTTCATCGTCGTCATGGATGCCGGGCACTGTGACCCCGATCAACCGGCCGAAGACGGCACGCCGCGCGAACTCGTCGCGTTCAACAGCGGCTCGTGCGCTGCCGGCCCCGCGGTACGTGTTGCACGCGAGGCGTCTGAAACGTGCGACGCCCTCGAAGCACGCGTTCGCATGCTGCACCCCGATTACCGCGTGTTCATGGCGGAGTACGCACGACCATGAGCCAAGCCCGTTTCTCGCTCGCCGTGGGCGACTTCATCAAGAAGGCCGAAGCCAACGCCGACACGGTGCTGCGCAAGGTGGCGATCGACGTTTTCCGCAGCGTGGTGCTTCGCTCTCCCGTCGACACCGGCCGCTTCCGCAGCAACTGGGAAGTGATCACCAGCGGGCCGATCATTCACCGCGCACCGATCGCCGCGCTCGACAAGACCGGGGCCAGGGCCATCGCAGCAGCCGTCACCGCCGTGGAGCGGGTCAAGGCCGGCGAGCGCGTCGTGATCATGAACGGCATGGTCTACGGCCAGCGCCTCGAATACGGATGGTCGAAGCAAGCCCCGCAGGGCATGGTGCGCCTGACCGTTCAACGCTTTCAGACGTTCATCCAGGCAGCGACCGCGACGCTCGACAAGTAGGGCACGCCGCACACTGCGCAGCCGCCTCCGGGCGGCTTTTTTGCGCCTGCGCTGTGGACAGCCAGCAACGCCTCGCGCGGGGCAACTGGCGCCCCGACGCGCTCAACGAGGCAGCGGAAAGGGCCTGGGGGAATCGAAGGGGGACTCGCTACCGAGAAACTGCCTCAACAGCAAGCATTCATGCGGGTTGCAGCCGATCATCTCGCCGACGCCCTCTCCGCCAGATCATCGAAGACCAAAGAACGACGGGCCCTTGCGGCCCGTTTTTCGTTGGTGCCGGGCCTTCGGGTGGACGCCGGTGACCATCGGCCGTGTCGGAGGCCCCTGGCCGACACCGGCACGCGCCCCCCCGTAGACTTGCCGCATGCCTGACTGCCGCGCCCCCTCGATGCCTTGCGCGGCCGCGCCCCTGCGATGACACGCCCCTCACACAGCCCCGAGCCCGCCCATCCGCATGCGTCTGAAGAACGCTTCCGCCTGCTGGTCGAAAGCGTGCAGGACTACGCCATCTTCATGCTCGATGCGAACGGCATCGTGCAGAGCTGGAACGCTGGCGCGCAGCGGCTGAAGGGCTACGCGGCGCACGAGATCATCGGCCGCTCGTTCGAGACTTTCTACTCAGACGAGGCCATTGCCAGCGGCTGGCCGCGCGAAGAGCTGCGCCGGGCCACGGCCACCGGGCGCGTCGAAGACGAAGGCTGGCGGCTGCGCAAGGACGGCACTCGCTTCTGGGCCAGCGTGGTGATCACCGCGCTGCGCGATTCGAGCGGGCGGCTCGACGGTTTCGCCAAGGTCACGCGCGACCTGACCGAGCGGCGGGCCCACGAAGAAGCGCTGCGCCAGAGCGAAGAGCAATTGCGCCTGCTCGTGGGCGCGGTGAAGGACCACGCGCTTTTCATGCTCGACCCCGACGGCCACGTGCTGACGTGGAACGCCGGCTCCGAGCGCATCACCGGCTACACCACCGCAGAGGTTCAAGGGCGGCATTTCTCGATGTTTTTCTGCGCCGAGGATGTGGCCGCCGGCGCACCGGCGCGCGAGTTGCAGGTCGCACGAACGCGTGGCCGCGCCGAAGCCGAGGGCTGGCGTGTGCGCAAGGGCGGCGAGGTGTTCTGGTCGAGCGCGGTCATCACCCCGGTGCTCGACGGCGCCGGCCATTTGCGAGGCTTCGCCAAGGTCACGCGCGACCTGTCCGAGCAGCGCCGCATGCTGGAGCTCGAGAGATCGAGCCGCCGCATGGAAGAGTTCCTCGCGATGCTTGCGCACGAGCTGCGCAACCCCCTCGCCCCGCTGCGCAACGCGGTCGAGATCATGTCCATGAAAGGCGACCTGCCGCCTTACATGGACGCCATTCGCCCGATGATGGACCGGCAGGTCGGGCACCTCACCCGCCTGGTGGACGACCTGCTCGACGTGGCGCGCATCACCACCGGCAAGATCTCGCTGCTGCACGAGCCGCTCGACCTGCGAGAGGTGGTGCGCGCCAGCGTGGACAGCGCCCGCGCGCCTTTCGTGGCCAAGGGCCAGGCGCTGCAACTCGACCTGCCCGACAACCCGGTCACGACCAGCGGCGATGCGACCCGGCTCGCGCAGGCCATCCACAACCTGCTGAGCAATGCCTCCCGCTACACGCCGGCAGGCGGCGACATCTGCGTGAGCCTCGGCGTGCAGGGCGCGGCCGCGCTGCTCACGGTGAAAGACTCGGGCATCGGCATCGCGCCCGACGCGCTCGAACGCATCTTCGGCCTCTTCGCGCAAGAAAAGGTCGAGCGCCACCCCAACGACAGCGGCCTGGGCATCGGCCTGAGCCTCGCGCGCAGGGTGGCCGAGTTGCACGGCGGCACGCTCACGGCCGAGAGCCCCGGGCCCGACCAGGGCAGCACCTTCTCGATGCTGTTGCCCTTGATGCGCGACGCCATGCCGCCCCAGCCGAACGCCGACAAGGGCGTGACGATGGTCAGCGGCCGGCGGGTGCTGGTGATCGACGACAACGAGGACGCAGCGCAGTCCACCGTGACGATGCTGAGCCTGCTGGGCCACGTGGCGCACTCGGCATTCAATGGAGAGGACGGCTTGGCAGCAGCCCAGGTCTTCCAACCCGACGTGGTGCTGCTGGACCTCAACATGCCCGGGCTGGACGGCTTCTCGGTGATGAAGCAGCTGCGAGCGCGCTTTGGTACGGCGCTTCGGGTGGTGGCGATGACCGGTTACGCCCGCCAGGGCGACCAGCGCAGCACGCTTGAATCGGGCTTCGACGCCCACTTGACCAAGCCCGTGGGCGTGGCGCAATTGCAAGCGACCCTGTCGCAGTCATCGCCCGACTGACGCACCCGGCTTCAGCCGTTCTCGTCCACCCAGCGCTCGCCCACCTTGCGGGCGTGCTGCACGGCTTCGGGTGCGGTGCCGAAGTGGTCAAGCGCCGGAAAGCGCTGCTCGAACACCGTGTAGCCGATGCCTTTGCCGACCACCAGCTCGGCGCCGAAACGGCCGTCGGTGTGCTGCACCGGGTCGCAATGCAGCGAGAAACCCTTGTAGATGAAGCTGTGCTCGGTGCTCATGGCGTCTCCTTCACCTGACCGGTGGCAGTGCCGAGAAAAGGTCATGGTAGTGGCGGGCTCGCGCATCGGGCTTGCGCTGCGGCAATCCCCCATGCGCATTGGGCTTGGGGCCCGCGTGGCACAGTGGGCCGAACTTTCACCGCTTCGATGACCTGGCCCCACCTCGACCTGCTGAATCCGATCTTCGTGCTGGGCATGCTGGCCATCGCCCTGGGCACCAGCGCGGTGCTCGCCCGCGTGTTCGGCGCCCCGGCGCAGAGCGGCCGCTTCGCCGCCATCGATGGTTTGCGCGGCTTTCTGGCGCTGGGGGTGTTCATCCAGCACGCAGCGATCTGGTACCACTACCCGCGGACCGGCGAGTGGAGCCTGCCGCCGTCGAATCTGTTTCGCCACCTCGGGCAAAGCGCGGTGGGCCTGTTCTTCATGATCACGGCACTGCTGTTCACGAGAAAGATCCTGCAGCGCCGGCATCAGCCCGTCGATTGGACGGGCCTGTACATCGGCCGCGTGCTGCGCCTGTCGCCGCTGTACCTGCTGGTCGTGGCGGTGGCCTTGCTGACCGTGCTGGTGCTGGGCGGCGCACAGTTGAAAGAGCCCCTGGGCGATCTGTTGTCACACCTGGCCAGCTGGCTGCTCTTCACGTTCAACGGCAACCCCGACGTGAACGCGTTCGCCGGCACGTCGAAGATCGTCGCCAGCGTGACCTGGACCCTGCCCTACGAGTGGCTCTTCTACATCGCCCTGCCGCTGCTGGCCCTGGTGCTGCGCGGCGAACGCAAGCCGTGGCTGCTGGTGGCGAGCGTCGTCGGCTGTGGCGTACTGGCCAGCACGATCCCGATGTTTCACCTGACCAAGCTGAGCTTCTTCATCGGCGGGATCGTCGCCGCGCTGTGCGTCGAGCGCGAAGCCATCGCCTCACGCTTGCGCGGCCGGCTCGGCAGCGCACTGACGCTGGGCGCGGTGGCCGTCGCCGTCGTCGCCTTCGACAATGCATACCGCCTGCCGGTGGCGGCCTTGCTGACGCTCGCTTTCATTCCGCCGGTGTGCGGCAACACGCTTTTCGGGTTGCTCGTGCTGCCGAGCTCGCGCACGCTGGGCGAGCTGACCTACGGCCTGTACCTCTGGCACGGCGTCGCGCTGTACTTCGTGTTCAAGCTGGGCCTGCCGAGCGCCACGGCGCTCAACGCCAGCCAGCACTGGCTGGCCACGGCTGCCCTCACGCCGGTGCTGCTGCTGTGGTGCTATGCAACCTACCGCTGGGTCGAGCGCCCGTTCATCGACCTTGCCCCCCGCGTGACCGCCTGGGTGCATGCTCGGCGGCGCAGCCGTTCGATGCCGGCCACGGCCTGAGGCAGGCACGCGGCGGTTGCCGTGATCAGCGCTGGCTGCGGGCCTTGCGCTTGTCGAACTCCAGCAGTTGCGTCTTCAGCAGCGCCTGAAGCACGCGCGCGGTGGCTTCGTCCATGCGCAGCACGGTCGAAGGCTCGCCTTCGTCGCGCGCCGGCAGCGCCGACACGATCGCGTCGACGCGGAACACCACTTCGCCGTGGTGCGTGGACGTGGCCGACTTCAGTCGCTGCACTTCGATCTGGTGGGTCTTCATCGCCATCGGGGAACACACTCCGTCTGAAAGGCGCGCAGCGTAGCAGCTTGGGTGGCCTGCCCCGTGCCCGCCGTCAAGGAAGCCCCGCCCCGCGGCCCCCTGAAAAGCAAAAAGGGCACCCGAAGGTGCCCTGGCCTGCTGCGCAGTGGATGCGCCGGGTCGATCAGCGCACGACGGCGATCTGCTCGCGGTTGCCGCCCTTGTAGGTGTAGAGCGTCAGCGCGCCGTTCTTCACGTCGCCCTTCTCGTCGAACGAGATGGTGCCCGTGACGCCCTTGAAATCGGTCGTCTTGGCCAGCTCGGGCAGGTACTTCGCCGGGTCGGCCGAGTTGGCCTTGACCATCGCGGCCACCATCACGTTCACGGCGTCGTACACGTAGGGCGCGTACAGCTTCACGTCGGTGTTGAACTTGGCCTTGAACTTGGTCTTGAACTCTTCCATCGA
Organism: Piscinibacter sp. PDB5-1; assembly: GCF_056676035.1. Classification (NCBI taxonomy): domain Bacteria; kingdom Pseudomonadati; phylum Pseudomonadota; class Betaproteobacteria; order Burkholderiales; family Sphaerotilaceae; genus Piscinibacter; species Piscinibacter sp. PDB5-1. The sequence continues at coordinate 168,213 of NZ_JBWVZL010000001.1, forward strand.
GGTCTTGTATTCACCCTCGACGCCACCGGCCTCGGCGCAGACGACCTGCTCGTCAGCCACCGAGCCGCCCGACAGCTTCGGGAACTCGCTGGTGCAGATGCCGTCGCCGCCCATGAACTTGCTCTTCAGGCCGAGTTGCTTCATCTGGCGGACCATCGGGCCGCCGACCGCGTCCATGCCGCCGTAGAAGATCACGTCGGGCTTGGTCGCTTTCACGGCCGTCAGGATGGCGGTGAAGTCGGTGGCCTTGTCGTTGGTGAACTGGCGCGTGGCGATCTTGCCGCCGGCGGCGGTGACGCCCTTCTCGAACTCGTCGGCGACGCCTTGGCCGTAGGCCGTGCGGTCGTCGATCACGGCAATGGTCTTGCCCTTCACGTCGTTGACGGCGTACTTGCCGAGCGTGCCGCCCAGGTGCACGTCGTCAGCCACCACGCGAAAGGTCGTCTTGAAACCCTGGCGGGTGTAGAGCGGGTTGGTGGCCGAAGGCGAGATTTGCGGAATGCCCGCATCGCTGTAGATCTTGGACGCCGGGATGGTGGTGCCCGAATTCAGGTGGCCGACCACGCCGTTGACCTTCGAATCGACCAGCTTCTGCGCGACGGCCGTGCCTTGCTTCGGGTCGGCGCCGTCGTCTTCGGCCAGCAGCTCGAAGGTGACCTTCTTGCCGTCGATCATCACGCCCTTGGCGTTGAGCTCGTCGATCGCCATGCGAGCGCCGTACTCGTTGTCCTTGCCCAAGTGGGCGATGGCGCCGCTGGTCGGGCCCACGTGACCGATCTTGACGACCGTGGCCGCTTCGGCAGCAGGCGGGGCGGAAGCCGGCGTGGCCGCAGCCGCCGGGTCTTCTTTCTTGCCGCAGGCGGACAACATCAGCGCCACGGCAGCAACGCTGGACAGCGCAAACACGGATCTTTTCATGGATGGTTCCTCTTGGGTTGGGACACGGATCGTGTGCAAGAACAGCGCCACGCCCGCTGCTTGGAGCACTCGCGATGATCACGAATGGCGGGACAGAAATCAACCGGTCACGAACCGAGGCCGGACGACCGTCGCATCGCCGCCATAGCCGGTTGGTCCCACCGCGGCGTCAGGCGCGCCGGTGGCGGGCGATTTCGAGGGCCACGGCGCGCTCGACCATTTCACGCACCGTCGAGCCAAGCTCGGCGCGCACCTCGCGCACCATCATGTCGGCGATGCGTGCCAGCGCAGGCGACAGCTTCTCGCGCAGCCGCTGCTCGAACATCAGGTCGATCTGGCGGTGCAGGTCGTGCAACACGCGCTCGACGATCTCCTGTTCGCCCGGCATCACCTCGGCGCCGCTCGGGACGGCCGGCGTGGTCGGGCCGAGAGCGGGCGCCGCGGCAGCCGCCAGCGGCTGAACCGCCGGGGTGGCGGCACCCGGCACGAGCACCACCTCGGTGAGCACGGGCAGGCGATTGGGCGGGGGCGCAGGGGACATCGGGGCCTTCAAGCGCCTTCTTGGGCCACGTCGTGGCGAGAGATCGGATACCCGCGGTCGGCGTAGTGCTTCCAGCGGGCGCGGCCGGCGCTGCGGTCGTCGCCATCACGCGAGACGAGTTCGATCACGCGCTGGAAGCTCTCGAAGCCCGGGACGAGTTCGTCGCCCAGGTTCAGCAACACCTCCTGGTGCGGAGCCTCGTGCACCGATTCGGTCAGCCACACGGGCGTGTCACGCAAACGGGGCGCCACGGCCTGGCCGGTCTTGGCGTGCACATGGGGCACGAAGTCGAGCGGCTCGAACACCCACAGCTGCCGGTCGAACTGCGTCAAGGTCGGCGCCGGCCCGGCCACCACCACACGCGCCCCGCGCCGCACGGCCTTGCGCAACAGGCGGCAGGCATAGCCCAGGCGGTCGGGCACGTTGAAATGGAAGCTGACCTCGGTCATCGATGCGAACCCGCGCTGCGCGCCCCGGCCTACGAGGCCTTGGCCAGCACGAAGTGCGTCAGCAAGGCCACCGGCCGGCCGGTGCCGCCCTTGGCCGCGCCCGACTTCCAGGCGGTGCCGGCCACGTCGAGGTGGGCCCAGCGGTACTTGCCGGTGAATTTGGCGAGGAACAGCGCCGCGCTGCTCGAACTGCCAGGCCGCGCGCCGACGTTGGCCATGTCGGCGAAGCTGCTCTTCAGGCCCTCGCCGTACTCTTCGTCCATCGGCATGCGCCAGCAAGGGTCTTGCGCCTTCTGGCTGGCCGCGAGCAGGTCGCCGGCCAATTCGTCGTCGGCGGTGAAAAGCCCGCTGTGGTGATGGCCCAGGGCCACCACGCAAGCGCCGGTGAGCGTGGCCACATCGACCACCACCTGCGGCTTGAAGCGCTCGGCGTAGGTCAGCGCGTCGCAAAGGATCAACCGCCCCTCGGCATCGGTGTTCAACACCTCGATGGTCTGGCCCGACAGGCTGGTGAGCACGTCGCCGGGCTTGAAGGCGCGGCCGTCGGGCATGTTTTCGCAGGTGGGGATGAGGCCGACCACGTTGATGCGCGGCTTCAGTTCGGCCAGCGCACGCAGGGTGCCCAGCACGCTGGCCGCGCCGCCCATGTCGAACTTCATCTCGTCCATCTCGCCGGCGGGCTTGATCGAGATGCCGCCGGTGTCGAAGGTGATGCCCTTGCCGACCAGCACGAGCGGCGCCTCGGTCTTGGCCGCGCCCTGGTAGCGAATGACGATGAAGCGCGGCGGCTCGGCCGAGCCCTGCGCCACGGCCAGGAAGGAGCCCATGCCGATCTTCTCGATCTCTTTGCGGTCGAACACCTCGACCTTCAGGCCGTGCGACTTACCGAGCGCCTTGGCCTGTTCGCCCAGGAAGGTCGGCGTGCAGTAGTTCGGCGGGCGGTTCGCGCAGTCGCGCGCCAGCGTCACGCCGGCGGCGATGGCCTGCCCGCGCACGAGGCCCAGTTGCACGGCCTTGGCGTTCGACTTGTCGCACACCAGCGTGATCTTCTCGATCACCGGCGCGGGCTGCGCGCTGGGCTTGGTGTGGCGGTAGGTGTAGGTCACGTCGGCCGCCGCCGCGACCAGCGCTTCGGCCTGGGCATCGCCCAGCTCGGCGGTGCCGCCCCAGGCGACGGCCACGTGGCGCGCGCCCAGGTTCTTGAGTTGCGACAGGCCCGCGTGGGCAGCGGTCTTGAAGGCCTTGGCGGTGGTGGCCGATGCCACGACGACCACGACGCGCGGCGCTTTGACGCCGGCCAGGCGGTGCATGTAGAGCGTGCGGCCCGACTTCAGCTGCAGGTCGCCGTGCGCGATGGCGTCTTTGATCGGGTCGGCCAGGCGGGCGTCGAGACCGGCATCGACCGCGTCGCCAGCGACCAGCAGCACCAGGGCGTCTGCACCCAATGCACCCAGGTTGCCAAGGGACGAAATCTGATGTCTGAAGTCCATAATGCGCCGGCCCGTAGAAGAAGCCAACGATGTTATTCGATTCCTCCTTGCGCAAAGACCTGGCGCGGTCATTCGGCGCGACGCTCGTGGTCATCCTGACCATCGTGCTGACGATGATGCTGATCCGCACCTTGGGCCAGGCGGCGCTGGGCCGGGTGTCGCCGCAAGACGTGGTGCTGCTGCTGGGCTACACCTCGCTCGGGCACCTGCCAACGATGCTGAGCCTGTCGCTCTTTGTGTCGGTTGTCGCCACGCTCGGGCGCATGTACCGCGACAGCGAAATGGCGATCTGGTTCGCCAGCGGCATTGGCCTCGCGCGCTTCGTGCGCCCGGTACTGCGCACCAGCTGGCCGGTGCTCGCGGTGATCGCGCTGCTGGCGCTGTTTGCCTGGCCCTGGGTCAACGAACAAGGCAGCGAGTTGCGCGCCCGCTTCGAGCAGCGCTCAGACCTCTCGCGCGTGGCACCGGGGCAATTTCAAACCTCGCGCGACGGCCAGCGCGTGTTCTTCATCGAACGCGACAGCGACGACGGCGTCACCGGGCGCAACGTGTTCATCCTGTCGCAGCAAGGCGCCAAAGAGTCGGTCACTTCGGCGCGCAGCGGGCACATCGAGATGAGCAACGGCGACCGCTTCCTGGTGCTCGACAAGGGCCAGCGCAACGAACAGGACATCATCACCGGCGAGAAGACGCTGTCGCGCTACGAGAGCTACCGCGTGCTGGCCGGCGAGCGCGTGCTGCGCAGCACCGACGACCTGCCGCCGAAGGCGCGCCAGACCATCGACCTGATCCGCGACCCGAGCGCCAAGCACCAGGGCGAACTGGCATGGAGGCTGGGCCTCGTGCTCGGCGCGACCAACCTGCTGCTGCTGGGCATCGGCCTGTCGGCCACACAGCCGCGCCGCGCCACCAACTGGAACCTGCTGTTCGCGCTGCTGGCCTTCGTCGTGTATTTCAACCTCATCAACCTGAGCCAGGCCTGGGTGGCCGGCGGCAAGATGTCCATCGGCACCTCGCTCGCCGCGACCCACGGCATGGCCTTCGTGCTGGCAATGGTGCTGCTGTGGTGGCGCGATCGGGGCGCGGTGGCGCTGGCGATGCTGCGCATGAAAGCGAGCACGGCATGAGAACCGTTCGCCGGCTGCTGTACGCCGACATCGCCTCGGCCGTGCTCTTCGTCGCGGTGGCCTTTCTGTCGCTGTTCTTCTTCATCGACTTCGTGGACGAGCTGGCCGACGTGGGCAAGGACTACACCGTGCTGCACGCCGGGCTCTACGCCGTGCTCGAACTGCCGGGCCACCTGTACGAGCTGATGCCGATCGCCGTGCTGATCGGCGGCATCTACGCGCTGGCGCGGCTGGCGCAGTCGTCCGAGTTCACCATCTTGCGCACCGGCGGGCTGGGGCCGGGCCGGGCGCTGTCGCTGCTGGCCGGGCTGGGCGTCTTCTTCGGCGTGCTGACCTTCCTGGTCGGCGACTACCTCGCGCCGCTGAGCGAGCGGGCCGCCGCGCGGGTGCGCGTCGAGGCCGGGCGCGGGCTCAAGCTGGGCGCCTCGGGCGCGTGGATGAAAGACCGCCGCCCCACCAGCGAGGGCGAGCGCTCGTACTCGATCAACGTGCGCAATGCCACGGCCGATGGCGAACTGCTCGACATCCGCATCTTCGAGTTCGACGCCGACGGCCGCCTGCTCAAGCGCATCGCCGCCGAGACCGGGCGGGTGGACGACGCCGCCAACTGGATGCTGTCGCAGGTGGTGCTGACCGACTGGGCACCGGCCGGCGATGCCGCGGCGCCCGGCGTTCGGCAACAGCAGCTCGCCATGTACGTGTGGCCGAGCACACTGCCGGCCAGCGTGGTGTCGTCGGCGGTACTGCCTGAGAGTTCGATGTCCACGCTCGAACTGCTGACCTACATCGGCCACCTGTCCGAGAACGAACAGACCGCGCAGCGCTACGAGATCCGCTTCTGGAAGCGTGCGCTCTACCCGCTGGCCTGCCTGGTGATGGTCGGCCTGGCCCTGCCCTTCGCCTACCTGCACGGCCGCGCCGGCGGCGTGAGCCTGAAGGTGTTCGGCGGCATCATGCTGGGCATCAGCTTCGTGCTGCTCAACAACGTGGCCGGCCACCTGGGCCTGCTGCACAACTGGACGCCCTGGATCGTGGCCGCCACGCCGAGCGTCATCTACCTGCTGATGTCGATGGCCGCCTTCAGCTGGCTCGTCCGATACCGCTGAAGGCACCGCACATGCAAGGTCTGATGCTCTTCGCCCACGGCGCGCGCGACCCGCGCTGGGCCCTGCCCTTCAACGACGTCGCCGAGCGCGTGCGCGCGCAGCGCCCCGGCACGCCGGTCGAGCTGGCCTTCCTCGAATTCATGGCGCCCGACCTCATCGCAGGCGGCGAGCGCCTGGCCGCGCAGGGCTGCACCGAGGTGCTGGTGCTGCCGCTCTTCCTGGGCGCGGGCGGCCATGTGCGCAAGGACCTGCCCGCGTTGCTGGCACAACTGGCCGCGCGGCACCCGGCGGTCGAATGGCGCCTGCAGCCGGCCGTCGGCGAGATGGATTCCGTGGTCGCGGCGATGGCGTCGGCGGCCTTGCACCTGCTGACTCCAAGCCCATGAACCTCCACCAGTTCCGCTTCGTGCAGGAGGCGGTGCGCCGCAACCTCAACCTCACCGAGACCGCCAAGGCGCTGTTCACCTCGCAGCCGGGCATCTCGAAGGCCATCCTCGAGCTCGAAGACGAACTGGGCGTGGACATCTTCGTGCGCCACGGCAAGCGGCTGCGCCGCGTCACCGAGCCGGGGCAGCAGGTGCTCAAGGCCATCGAGGTGATCATGCGCGAGGTCGGCAACCTCAAGCGCATCGGCGAAGAGTTCTCGATGCAGGACGCGGGCACGCTGTCGATTGCCACCACGCACACGCAGGCGCGCTACTTCCTGCCCGAGCCGGTGGCGCAATTGCGCAAGCGCTTCCCGAAGGTGCACATCGTGCTGCACCAGGGCTCGCCGGCGCAGGTGGCGCAGATGGTGCTCGAAGAGGTGGCCGACATCGGCATCGCCACCGAGGCGTTGGCCGATGTCGATGGCCTCGTCTCGCTGCCCTGCTACGAGTGGCAGCACGCGGTGGTGATGCCCTCGCACCACCCGCTCGCGCAGGTCGAGCGCATCTCGCTCGAAGACCTGGCGATCGAGCCGCTGGTGTCGTACCACCCCTCGTTCAGCGGCCGCACGCGGGTGGACCAGGCCTTCGCCGCGCGCAAGCTCAAGCCCGACATCGTGCTCGAAGCGATCGACGCCGATGTCATCAAGACCTACGTGCGGCTCGGGCTGGGCGTGGGCATCCTGGCCGAGACCGCGGTGCGCGACGACCCGCCCGGCGGCGACCTGGTCTCGCGCCCGGTGGGCCACCTGTTCGGCCAGAACGTCACCCGCGTCGCGTTCAAGCGCGGCGCGTACCTGCGCAACTTCGTGTTCGCGTTCGCCGAGAGCCTGTCCGACCGGCTGAGCCGTGCGCTCATCACCCGCGCCATGGAAGGCGACACCGGCGAGCAGGACTACCAGCTGTGATGCCGCTCCACCCGCCACGCACCCCGGCCCTCACGAGCCGCCTGCCGCAGGTCGGCACCACCATCTTCACCGTGATGTCGGCGCTCGCGCAGCAGCACGGGGCGGTCAACCTCGGCCAGGGCTTTCCCGATTTCGACTGCGACCCGCGCCTGCTCGACGCGGTGAATGCCGCCATGCGGCGCGGCCAGAACCAGTACGCGCCGATGGCCGGGCTGCCCGCGCTGCGCGAGGCCATCGCGGCCAAGATCGCCACGCTGTACGGCCATGCGTACGACCCGGGCAGCGAAGTCACCATCACCGCCGGCGCCACGCAGGGGCTGCTGACGGCCATCCTCGCGGTCGTGCACCCGGGCGACGAGGTCATCGTGCTCGACCCCTGCTACGACAGCTACGAGCCCAACATCGCCCTGGCCGGCGCAACGGCGGTGCACGTGCCGCTCACCCCGCGCACGTTCGCGCCCGACTTCGAGCGCATCGCGCGGGCCCTGTCGCCGCGCACGCGTGCCATCGTCGTCAACACGCCGCACAACCCCAGCGCCACGGTCTGGACCGACGCCGACATGCAGCGCCTGGCCGAGCTGCTGCGCCCGACCGACGTGGTCGTGATCGCCGACGAGGTCTACGAGCACATGGTGTTCGACGGCACGCCGCACCAGAGCGTGTCGCGCCACGCCGAGCTGGCCGCGCGCAGCTTCGTCGTGTCGAGCTTCGGCAAGACCTACCACGTGACCGGCTGGAAGGTCGGCCACGTGGCGGCCCCGAAGGCCTTGATGGACGAGTTTCGCAAGGTGCACCAGTTCAACGTGTTCGCGGTCAACACGCCGGTGCAGCAGGGCCTGGCTGACTACATGGCCGACCCCACGCCCTACCTCGACCTGCCGGCCTTCTACCAACGCAAGCGCGACCTCTTTCTCGCGGGCCTGAGCCAGACGCGCCTGAAGCCGCTGCGCACCACGGGCAGCTACTTTCAGTGCGTGGATTACAGCGAGGTCAGCGAACTCGGCGAAGAAGCCTTCTGCCGCTGGCTCACGGCCGAGGTCGGCGTGGCGGCGATCCCGCTGTCGGCCTTTTATGCCGATGGCCGAGAGCAGCGCCTCGCGCGCTTTTGCTTCGCCAAGCGCGACGAGACGCTGAACCGCGCGCTGGAGCGGCTGGTGCGCCTCTGAGGCGCGGCGCTCAGGTGCCGCCCGGGCGGCGGTCTTGCGGGGCCGGCGGCGTCTCGTCGAGCGTCACATCGAGGTCGAGCGAGAGCATGTCGTCCAACCGGGGCGGCGACGCGGGGCCGGGCACGGTGGGCGACGCGGTCGCCACCGACACGGCCGGCGCGCCGGGCTCGTCGAGCGGCAGCAGAAAGTCCACCCCGTCGGATTCGATCGCGCGCTCGGCCAGGTCGCGCGCCACGCTGTACAGAAACAGCAGCTCGCGGTAGGCCGGCACGTCGAAGGTCGGCCCGTTGTCGCGGCGGAAGAGCGCCGAGTCGAGCAGTTCCATCGCGAACGCGGGCGACGAGCTCCAGGCCGCTTGCAGGCGGGCCAAGACCTCGGGGTAGTTTTCGAGCGACTGACCGGAATCCGGGTCCACATGCCACTCGGGGGCATAGGCGTTGAAGCGCCGGTTGAAGCGCTCGCGGATGCGCTCGTGCGAATCCTGCTCACCGCGTCGGCGATAGATCTCAAGCAGCTTCAGGTAGGGCACCGGGCTCACACCGCCGGTGCTGCGCAGGTGGCTCATCAGCAGGTCGATGGCCGCGTCGTCTTGCCCCAGCACCACGAAGAATTCGGCCTGCTGCTCCAGGTCGATCAACTCTTCGGCCGACATGGGGCGGCGCGGTTCGAGCTCTTCGCTCGCACGCGAGGGTCGCTCGACCCTGGCCGAGGGTGCAGGCGCCGGGGGCTCATGCGGCGCAGGGGCGAGGCGCACGGTGCCTTGGTCCCAGGTGGCTTCGTCCACCAGCACCGGCGGCGCCGGTGCGGCCAGCGGCTCGGGCGAGGAGCTGACTTCCGGCTGCGGCCCTGGCGTTGCTTCGGGCAGGGCCGAGGCGGCCTGCCACCACGCGGCCTGCTGGCGCGCATGACGCATCCGCGAAGCCAGCCACACGAGGGCCAGCAGCAAGAGCACCGCCACGGCAATCAACCCGTACACCAGCGGGTTCGCATAGCGTTCGGCCCGCGCCTCGCGCAAGCGGGCCTCGGCTTGTGCCAGGCTGCCGGCGCGTTGTTGCTCGATGTCTTGCAGGCGCTTGAGCGTGGCTTCGAGTGCGGCCATGCGCTCGCGGTCCTGGCGCGCCGCCTCGGCCTCGGGGTCGGCCAGCGCGGGGCGGCTCGCGCCGGAGGTCGGCAGCGCCGCGAGTTCGGTCGCCATGCGCAGCAGCGGCACAGCCAGGGCCTCTTCTTCGATCGGGTCGAGACGCAGCACCGGGCCGCCGGCTCGCGCAGGGGCCGCGGCCGAGCGACGTGACGCTTGCCGAGGGGCACTGCGCGCCGACACGGCGGGCTCTGCGCCGGTCGAAGACGCCGTCGGCGTTGGGCTCGCGCGCTCGCGCCGAGCCCGGCGAGGCGCCACTTCGCGTGCGGGCGCGGGGACCGATGCGGCCGGCATCGCGGCGGCCCGCGCGACAGGGGGCGACAGGGGGGCCGGCTCGACTGCCACCGCGCCGGGCGGGTCGGCGAAGACCACGAACTGCCGCGACAGCTTGGGGGGGCAACCGGCCGTGAGGTCGAGGGCGACGATGGGCTCGTCGATGGACAGCGTGGTGGCGATGCGCAAGCGGCGTTCGCCGTTGCCCGACACATCGACCCGGGTGCGCACCGCACCGCTGGGGAGCCGCCGGTCACCCGAGGTGACCGCCGCCTGGATGCAGTCGCCATCGATGCTTTCACCGGCATCAAGCCGCAACACCACGCTCAGGTCGAGCGGCTGGCCCAGGGTGGCTCCGCCGATGACCCTGCCGAATCCCAAGGCCGACGCTGGGTTCGCTTGCAGAGCAATCGCGAGGGCCAGCACGGCGAGGGTCAGAAGTCTCTGCATTCGGCGGCGCAGTCCATGGATCGCGGCACTCTAGCATGAAGCTTTTGGCCCTCTGCCCCTCGCGGAGGCGCGAATTTGCTGGGGAAAGCACGTGCTTGCAGGGTGCGTGACACAATGCCGGCTGCGTGTTTTCGCACGGCTTTGCCCCCTCTGCCCTCGCCTCCCATGCCCTCTGAACTTCGCACCGAACGCCGTGGCTCAGCCCTCGTTCTGACGATCAGCGACCCGGCCTCACGCAACAGCCTGTCAGCGCAGGTCTTCACTGCCGGCATCGAGGCGTTGAACGTGGCCGAGTCCGACCCCGAGGTGCGCTGCATCGTTCTGCAAGGCGACGGCGCCCACTTCTGCGGGGGCGGCAACCTGCAGCGCTTGCAGCGCAACCGCGAAGCCGAGCCCGAGGTGCAGGGCCAGATGCTCGACCACTTCGCCGGCTTCGTCGAAGCGCTGCGCGCCCATCCCAAGCCGGTGATCGCGGCCGTCGAAGGCGCCGCAGCCGGCGGCGGTTTCTCGATTGCGCTGGCCTGCGACCTGATCGTGGCCGCGACCGATGCGAAGTTCGTGCTGTCGTACAGCCGCATCGGCCTGTCGCCCGATGGCGGCGCCACCTGGCACCTGATGCAGGCCCTGCCCCGGCAGCGCGTCCTGCAGTGGCTGTGGCTCGCCGAGCCGGTGCCGGTGGATGAACTGGCCCACGTCGGCCTCGTGGCGCAGGTCGCCCCGAGTGGCCAAGCCCTCACGCAAGCCCTGGCGCTGGCCAACCGGCTCGCGCAAGGCGCCCCCAACGCGCTGGCGAGCGTCAAAGACCTCGTGCAGCAAGCGCCGCACCGCACGCTCACCGAGCAGTTGCAGGCCGAGCGCGAACACTTTCTCAGCAACCTGTTCCACCCCAACTGCGGCGAGGGCGTGCAAGCCTTCCTGGACAAGCGCGGGGCGCGCTTTCAGTGACCGCCGGGCGCAACGACGAGCCAAGCCACATCGCCCCCTTTAGCGGCCGACGCTCCTCGCACCGCCAGATCGAGATCCCCATGAACACCTCTGTTCTCACCGCCGAAGAACGCGCCAACATCGAAGGCGGCGCCTGGTTTTCAAAGCTGTCCCAACCTTTGCGCGAAGCCATTCTTTCGCGTGCCACCGTGCGCCGCATGACCGATGGCGGGCTCTTCAGCGCGCGTGGCGAGCAAGCCGAAAGCTGGTGCGGCGTGGCCAAGGGCGCGGTGCGTGTCAGCTCGGTGTCGCTGTCGGGCAAGCAGGTCACGCTGACCTACGTGGAGCCGGGCGTGTGGTTCGGCGACATCTCGCTCTTCGACGGCCTGCCGCGCACGCACGACTCGAACGCGCATGGCGAAACCACCTTGCTGATCGTGCGCAAGCCCGACTTCAAGGAGCTGCTGTCGCAGCACGTCGAGCTGTACGAGGCCCTGCTGCGGCTGAATTGCCGCCGCCTGCGCCTGATGTTCGACGTGATCGAAGACCTCAACACGCGCCCGCTCGGGGCACGCCTGGCCAAGCAGATCCTGCTGCTGGCCCGCAGCTACGGCGTCGAGCAAGGCCAAGAAATCCGCATCGGTCTGCAATTGGCGCAAGAAGACTTGGCGCAGATGCTGGGTGCATCACGTCAGCGCGTGAACCAGGAGCTCAAAGGCTTCGAGCGCGAAGGCGCGGTACGCATCGAGCCGACGCGCCTGGTGGTGGTGTCGAAAGAGAAGCTGCTGGCGATCTCTGAACGCTGAGCCCTGAGTCGCAGGGCACTGAATCTCAGTGCGCTGAACTCAATGCCGGGGCGGATCTTCGGTGGGCTCTTCGGGCTCCATCGTCTGCCAGGCCGTCGAACTCGACGTGCTGCCCCAGCCCGAAGGCTTGTCGCCACCGCCGGTACCCGCCACCCGCACCGCTTGCAGCACGGCGGTCTCGAACAAGGCGATCAACTGCGCGATGGCCTGCACGTCGGGGTCGGGCATCTGCGTGCGCAAGTAGACCTTGCCCCGCAGGATCATCAGCACGAATGGCGGCTGATGTTCGAGAGCACGCGCCGAGGTCTGTTCGAGCTGACGGACCAGCGCGCCATCGACCCATGAGATCGCCATCGGTCCCGCGTTGGCCACCAGGCCGAAGCGCGCGCGCAGCGGTTTGGGCGCCTGGTAGCTGACCTTGGGATACATGGCCAGCCAGCGCATCTCTTCGGGCGTGTTGGCATCGATGACCGTTTGCGTGCTCTCGGTGAAACGCTCGAAGGTCTGGCGTTCGAGCATTTCGAGCAGCGGTTGCGACAGCAGCATGAACTGCCAGTCGCCCGGCAGGCCGAGGTCCATGCGCAGGCGCAGTTCATGGCCGTGGATGTACGAGCGCTGCGGCGGGCCCCATTCGAGCCGCCAGGGCTTGCCCTCGGTGCCACCCCCGTCGATGACGAAGCCGTCTTCTTCACGGGTGCGCTTGAACCGCAGCTTGTTCTTGTCGGCCCAGTCGGCCACCGCCGGCCATTGCGGCGCGGGTGCCTTGGACCCCATCAATCGTTTCAGCGCGTCAAGCATGGAATGGAGGCTTCCACTAGAGTCGCCGAGCGGCGCGTGGTGCGCTCGCCAGGAGACAGGACGATGATCGAAGTGTATTCGTGGGCCACGCCGAATGGGCACAAAGTTCACATCATGCTGGCCGAGTGCGGACTGCCGCATCGCATGATCCCCGTCAACATCGGCGAAGGCGAGCAGTTCAAGCCAGAGTTCCTGTCGATCAGCCCCAACAACAAGATCCCCGCCATCGTTGATCCCGATGGCCCCGACGGCAAGCCCATCTCGCTGTTCGAGTCCGGGGCGATCCTGCTGTATCTGGCAGGCAAGACCGGGCGTTTCCTGCCCGAGTCCACGCGTGAACGCTACGAAGTGCTGCAGTGGCTGATGTTCCAGATGGGAGGCGTCGGGCCGATGCTCGGACAGGCCCACCACTTCAGGCTCTACGCCCCCGAGAAGATCTCCTATGCCATCGAACGCTACACCAACGAGGCCAAGCGCCTCTATGGCGTGATGAACAAGCGGCTCGCGGCCTCGCGCTACATCGGTGGTCACGACTACAGCATCGCCGACATGGCCATCTTCCCGTGGCTGCGTTCATGGAAGAACCAGGGCATCGACTGGAACGACTACCCCCACCTCAAAGGCTGGTTCGACGAGATCAGTGCCCGCCCGGCCGTGCAGCGCGCCGTCGACACCTTCGAACACTTGCGCAAGCCCATCACCGGTGACAAGCAGCGCGAGGTTCTCTTCGGCGCCACGCAATACCAGCGCCGCTGACGCGGTCATCGGCCTCTGATCTTCCGCGAGAGGAGTCTCAAGACCCGGCTCGCGTTGGGGGCGCACAAAACACCACAAGCCGAGGGGTCGGGAAGGCGTTCAGACTTGGGCGCATTGCTGGTTGCACCAGCCGTCCTTTGCCCAACTGCGCCCCATGAGCCCACCGTCTTCTCGCGAACCGACCGACGATGCACTGACCCGAGAATCGCCAGCCCACACCCCGAGCGATGCGCTCGGCATTGGCACGCGGCTTGACGGCTTTCAGATCGACCGCGTCATCGCCAGCAGCGGCTTTTCGGTTGTGTACCAGGCGCGCGACCTGGCACTCGAATGCGCGGTGGCGCTCAAGGAGTACATGCCCACGGCGATCGCGCGGCGCGACGAGCACCGGCTGGTTGCCCGCTCGGCCGCGCATGCTCCCGCATTCGAACAAGGCAAGCGCGCGTTCATGCAAGAAGCGCAGATGCTTGCGCGCTGCGATCACCCGGCGCTCGTGCGCGTGACACGCCTGTGGCAAAGCCACGGCACGGCGTACCGCGTGATGCCGCTGTACACCGGCCGCTCGCTGCTGGCCATGCGCCATGCGATGAGCGCGCCGCCCGACGAAGCCTGGCTGCGGGCCATGATCGACGACCTGCTCGGGGCGCTGGATGCCGTGCACAACGCTGGCTATGTGCACCGCCGCGTCCTGCCGGGCAACATCGTCGTGCGAACAGACGGCCGCCCGGTGCTGATGGACTTCGATGCCGTGCGCCACGCGCTGATGAGCGACAAGACCCAGTCTTTGATGGCGGCCATCGACCCCGCGCTCGCATTGGAGTCGCCCACCCCCGACCTGCCGCAAACGGCCGCGAGCGACCTGCACGCGCTGGCCGCGACGGTGCATTTCTGCGTCACGGGCCAGCCGCCTTCGTTGAAGGGCGCCGACACAGCGCGGCGCGATTCGCTCGAACAGGTGCTCACGCGCCTGCATACCGGGCCGGCACCGGTGCACTACAGCCGCGAACTGGTGCAGGCCGTGGACCGCGCCCTGCATCCCGCCCCTGAGCAATGGCCACAAAGCGTGGCCGAATTCCGTGATTGGTTGCGCACAGAAGCGCGGGCCGCAAGCCCGGCGCCCGAGGCTCGGCCCACCGATCCCGCCGCTGCGCGAGAAGTGCCCGCCACCGGCCGGCGTGCAGCAGAGCCTCTCGCCTCGCAACCGTCCGATGCGACGGGTGAAGACGACGCGCGCATCGAGTTCTTTCCCGGCTTTGGCCAGCGGCCGGGCATCGATGCGCCGGTGCCACCGCGGCCCAGCAGCCGTTCGGGCCGTGCCCGCGCCGCCGGGGCGCAGCGTGAGCCTTCGACGGCCCGGCCCTCTCAATTCCAGTCGTCTCAGTTCCAGTCTTCGGCGTTCAGGCCGTCGCAAGGTCATTCGCGCTTCGACAGCGACTTCGGCGACCCTGCGCTGCACGACGGCCACTCGGTACTGGGCGATGCGCGCCGCCCTCGCAGCGCGCCAGTCAGACCCAAGCCTTCGCGCCTGATGCCCTGGGGCGTCGCGCTCGGCGTGATCGGCCTGGCGGTGCTCGCGGTCTGGCAGATGCAAGAACAGCAGCACTACGACCGCTTGCTGGTGGACCTCGCCAAGAACGCGCCACCTCCGCAATTCGGCCCGGCGGCGTCGGTGCCCAGTGCCGACGTCGCTGCAGGCGCGCTGCCAACCCAGCCCTTCCCCTCGCCCGCGCTGAATGCGCCCACGGCCGCCGTCGCGCCCGCCCCGCCACCGGTGGCTGAGGCGATCACGCCGCAAGCCGGCGCCACCCCACCAACAGCCGTCACACCGCCATCGGCCTTGCCGAGCAGCCGCAGCGTCGCCGAGGTCTCGCTGCCGTCCGAGCCAACCGCCGCGGGCCCCGCCGCTGCTGTTGCCGACGAAGAGCCCGCAACGCCGAAACAGCGACGCACCCGCGCTCAGCAGCCCACGGTGAAGAACCCGCGCGACGCCTGCGGCAACCGCACGCAGTTTTCGCTGTACCGGTGCATGGAGGTGCAATGCGCTCGCGCGCAATGGAGCAAGCACCCGAGCTGCCTGCGATTCAAAAGCAGCGGGGATCTTGGCGGGTGAAGTGGTGAAGCGTTGGCCTGCCCGGAGGGACTCGAACCCCCGACCTGCTGCTTAGAAGGCAGCTGCTCTATCCAGTTGAGCTACGGGCAGCGAGGGCGATGTCGTCGAGCGACGACGGCCATTCAAGCGAGAGAAGAAGATGGTCGGGGTGAGATGATTCGAACATCCGACCCACTGGTCCCAAACCAGTTGCGCTACCAGGCTGCGCTACACCCCGAAGCGGCGCATTGTACCCAGCACCCGCGACCTTCCTTGCGCCGTCTCACTGAGACAGTTGCTGCCAGGCCTTTTCAAGGCGCTTCACACTCACCGGCTGCGGCGTGCGCAGCTCTTGCGCGAAGAAGCTGACGCGCAATTCCTCCAGCAACCAGCGAAATTCATCCAGCCGCGCATCGTGCTGGCCCTTGCGGTCGGCCAGCAGGCGCACGTAGCGCTGCTCCATCGGGCGCAGCTCCGCCAGACGCGTGGCGTCGCGTGCCGGGTCGGCCCGCAGCTTGTCGAGCCGCAAGGTGACGGCCTTCAGGTAGCGCGGCAGGTGCGCGAGTTGCGCCCAGGGCGTGTTCGCCAAGAAGCGCTTGGGCATCAGGCGCGCCAGTTGCGCCTGCACGTCGTCTGCCACGTCCTTCGGCGGCTTCGAGTCCTTGAGCTTGCGGGCGGCGGTGGCGTACTCCTGCATCACGGCCGAGGCGCTGCGGGCGATCTCGCTGGCGATCAGGGTCAGGCGGCCCCGGCCTTCGTCGATGCGTCGGCGAAAGCCCATCGTGTCGGTGGGCAGCGGGTCACCGAGGAAGGCACGGTCGAGCGCCACGTCGATGATCTGCGCGCGCAGTTCGTCCTGCGTGCCGAGCGGCATGTAGAGCGCGGCCATCTTCTGCAGGTCGGGGATGTTCTTCTCCAGGTACTTGAGCGCGTCCTTGATCTGCAGCGCGACCAGCCGGCGCAGGCCGGCGCGGTGCTTGGCCGCCGCCACGTCGGGCTCGTCGAAGACCTCGATGACCACGTGCGAGCCCTTGTCGATCAAGGCGGGAAAGCCCACCAGCGTCTGGTTGCCCTTGCGCACCTCCATCAGCTCGGGCAGTTCGCCGAAGGTCCAGTCGGTGTATTCGGGCTCGGCCGCGGGCGCCGCCGATGCGGCCGGCGCGGGGGCCGCATCGGCCTTCACGACCCGCACACCCGGCGCGGCGGTGGTCGCCGCGACAGGGGCCGGCTCGGGCGCCGCCGGGGCAGACGTGCGCAGCGACGCCAGCGCCTGGAAGGCCGAGCGCGCCTGACCGCCCCACTCGGCCTTCAGTGCCGCGAGGTTGCGGCCCATGCCGAGTTGTCGGCCGTGTTCATCGACCACGCGGAAGTTCATGAACAGGTGCGGCGGCACCTGTTCGAGCTTGAAGTCGTTGCGCTGGATGGCCAGCTGCGTGCGATCGCGCACCGCCTTCAGCAGCACGTCGATCAGGTTGCCTTGCGCAAAAGGCACCAGCTCGCAGAACTCGGCCGCGTAGTCGGGCAGCGGCACCAGGCGTGAGCGCGGGCGCTGGTGCAGGCTCTTGACGAGCGCCAGCACCTTGTCGCGCAGCATGCCGGGCACGAGCCAGTCGCAACGGTCTTCGTTGACCTGGTTCAGCGCATACAAGGGCACGCTGACGGTGACGCCGTCTTTCGCGTCGCCCGGGTCGTGCAGGTAGGTCGCCGAGCAGTCGATGCCCCCGAGGCGGATCGTCTTCGGGAAGGCCGAACTCGTGATGCCTGCGGCCTCGTGCCGCATCAGTTCGTCGCGCGTCAGGTGCAGCAGCTTGGGCTCTGCCTTGCTCGCCTCGCGGTACCAGCGTTCGAGCGATGCACCGCTGCACACCTCGGCCGGCAGTTGCGCGTCGTAGAAGCCGAAGATCAGCTCGTCGTCCACCAGCACGTCTTGCCGGCGCGACTTGTGTTCGAGTTCTTCGACCTGCGCGATCAGCTTGCGATTGGCCGCGAGAAACGGCAGCCGGCTGTCCCACTCGCCGTTGACCAGCGCCTCGCGGATGAAGATCTCGCGCGCGGCCTTCGGGTCGAGATTGCCGAAGTTCACGCGCCGGTTGTTGTAGATGACGATGCCGTAGAGCGTGGCGCGCTCCAGCGCGATCACCTCGGCGGCCTTCTTCTCCCAGTGCGGCTCCAGCAGTTGCGTCTTGATCAGGTGGCCAGCGATGCCCGGCAGCCACTGCGGTTCGATGTTGGCGATGCCGCGGCCGAAGAGCCGCGTGGTCTCGACCAGCTCGGCCGCGACGATCCATCGCCCCGGCTTCTTGGCGAGGTTGGCGCCCGGGTGTTTGTAGAACTTGATGCCGCGCGCGCCGAGGTACCAGTCGTCGTCATCGCTCTTGCAGCCGATGTTGCCCAGCAGGCCGGCCAGCATCGACAGGTGCAGTTGCTCGTAGGTGGCGGGTGAGCCATTGAGCCGCCAGCCGTGTTCGGCGATGACGGTGTGCAGCTGCGAATGGATGTCGCGCCACTCGCGCACGCGGCGCGGCGAGATGAAGTTCTCGCGCAGCAGTTGTTCTTGCTTGCGGTGCGAGAGCTTGTGTTCGCCCTGGCCGCCTTTGGCGTCTTCGAGCCACTTCCACAACTTCAGCGTGCCGACGAATTCAGACTTGTCGTCGTCGAACTTCTTGTGCGCGGCATCGGCCGCCTGCTGTTGTTCGAGTGGCCGGTCGCGCACGTCTTGCACGCTCAGGCTCGATGCGATCACCAGCACCTCGGTCAGCGCCTGGCGGTTTCGCGCCTCCAGGATCATGCGGCCGACCCGCGGGTCAAGCGGCAGCCTGGCCAGTTCTTTGCCGATGGCGGTCAGCTCGTTCTGCTCATCGACCGCGCCCAGCTCGGCGAGCAGCTGGTAGCCGTCGGCCACCGCCCGCTTCGGCGGTGGTTCGAGAAACGGAAAGTCTTCGACCAGCCCCAGGCCCAGCGACTTCATCCGGAGAATCACACCCGCCAGCGACGAACGCAAAATTTCAGGGTCGGTGAAGGCCGTGCGTGCAGCGAAGTCTTTCTCGTCGTACAGCCGGATGCAGATGCCGTTGCTCACGCGCCCGCAGCGCCCGGCACGCTGGTTGGCGGCGGCGCGGCTTACGGCCTCGATCTGCAACTGCTCGACCTTGTTGCGGTAGCTGTAGCGCTTGACGCGCGCCGTGCCCGCGTCGATCACGTAGCGAATGCCCGGCACCGTGAGCGAGGTCTCGGCCACATTGGTGGCCAGCACCACGCGTGGCGCGCTGTGCGGCTCGAACACGCGGTCTTGCTCTTGCTGGCTCAGGCGCGCGAAAAGCGGCACGACCTCGACACCCGGCGGGTGGTGCTTGCGCAAATGCTCGGCGGCTTCGCGGATTTCGCGTTCACCCGGCAGGAAGACCAGCACGTCGCCCGAGCCCTCGCGCCACAACTCATCGACCGCATCGCCGATGGCGTCATTCAGCCCGTACTCGCGCGACTCTTCGAACGGCCGCCAGCGCTGCTCGACGGGAAAAAGCCGCCCCGACACCGCAATCACCGGCGCCGGCCCGTGGATGCTGGCGAAGTGCTGCGCGAAACGGTCGGCGTCGATCGTGGCCGAGGTGACGATGACCTTCAGGTCGGGCCGACGCGGCAGGATCTGCCGCAGATAGCCCAACAAGAAGTCGATGTTCAGGCTGCGCTCGTGGGCCTCGTCGATGATGATCGTGTCGTAGGCCTTGAGCAGCGGGTCGGTCTGCGTTTCGGCCAGCAAGATGCCGTCGGTCATCAGCTTGACGCTGGCGCCCGGCGAGAGCTTGTCTTGAAAGCGCACCTTGAAGCCGACGTGCTCGCCGAGGGGCGTGTTCAGCTCTTGCGCGATGCGCTTGGCCACGCTCGATGCGGCAATGCGCCGCGGCTGCGTGTGGCCGATCAGCCCCTTGCCACCCGCGCCGCGGCCACGGCCCATCGACAGCAGGATCTTCGGCAACTGCGTGGTCTTGCCCGAGCCGGTCTCGCCCGAGACGATGACCACCGGGTGCGCAGCGATCGCCCGCGCGATTTCATCGCGGCGCGCACTGACCGGCAGGGCCTCGGGAAAGCTGATCGGCGGAATGGGATTCGCCGCGGGTTTCGCGGCCGTTCGTGCCTCGGTCTGGGCACCGCCACGCGGGGAAGAAGCCATCGGTCCTTCGTGCAAAATCGTCCATTATTTCAAAGCGCCTGCATGGACCTCGTCTTTCCCCACACCTTCGTTCCGTGGTTCCGTTCGGTGGCCCCGTACATCCACGCGCACCGGGGCAAGACTTTCGTCGTCGCCATCGCGGGTGAACTGGTCGCGGCCGGCCGGCTTTCGACCTTCGCGCAAGACCTCGCCATCCTCTACGCCATGGGCATCAAGGTCGTGCTGGTGCACGGCTTTCGCCCGCAGGTCGAAGAGCAGTTGAAGGCCAAGGGCCACACCTCGCGCTTCAGCCACGGCATGCGCATCACCGACGCGGTGGCGCTCGATTGCGCCCAAGAGGCCGCCGGCCAGATGCGCTACGAGATCGAAGCCGCGTTTTCGCAAGGCCTGCCCAACACGCCGATGGCGCACAGCCAGATCCGCGTCGTCTCGGGCAACTTCATCACCGCGCGCCCCGTGGGCATCGTCGATGGCGTGGACTTTCAGCACACCGGCCTCGTGCGCAAGATCGACGCGACGGGCATTCGCCGTGCAGTGGACATCGGCTCGCTGGTGATGCTGTCGCCCTTCGGTTTTTCGCCCACCGGCGAGGCCTTCAACCTGAGCATGGAAGACGTCGCCGCGAGCGCCGCCATCGCCCTGCAGGCCGACAAGCTGATCTACGTCACCGAGGTCAAGGGCATCCCGCTCGACCCGCAAGACCCGCAAAGCGAGATCGACTCCGAACTCGCCCTGGCCGACGCGAAGAAGCTGCTCGCCAACCTGCCCAACCCGGTGCAACCCACCGACACGGCGTTCTATTTGCAGCACGCGGTGAAGGCCTGCGAATCGGGCGTCGAGCGGGTCAGCATCATCCCGATGGCGGTCGATGGCTCGGTGCTGATCGAGTCGTTCACCCACGACGGCGTGGGCACCATGATCGTGGACGAAAAGCTCGAGAGCCTGCGCGAGGCCACGGCCGACGACATCGGCGGCATCCTGCAGCTGATCGAGCCCTTCGAGCGCAACGGCACTCTCGTCAAGCGCGACCGCACCGAGATCGAGCGCGACATCGGCCACTACACGGTGATCGAGCACGACGGCGTGATCTTCGGCTGCGCGGCGCTCTACCCTTACCCCGAAGCCAGCACCGCGGAGATGGCCGCGCTGACCATCTCGCCGCAGGTGCAAAGCCAGGGCGACGGCGAACGCATCCTCAAGCGCGTCGAGCAGCGCGCCAAGGCAATGGGGCTCGATACCCTCTTCGTGCTCACGACGCAAACCATGCACTGGTTCATCAAACGGGGTTTCGCCCCCGTGGACCCGGATTGGCTGCCCGAAGCGCGCAAGCGCAAATACAACTGGGACCGGCGCTCGCAAGTGCTGGTCAAGAAACTGACCTGATTCCAGCCGCCCCGCGCGACTGAAAACCAACCTGCGGAGATTCCCATGGCACGAACCGTTCAATGCACCTATTTGAAGAAGGAAGGCGAAGGCCTCGATTTCGCCCCTTATCCCGGCGAACTCGGCAAACGCATCTACAACGAGATCAGCAAAGAGGCCTGGGCCGCGTGGATGAAACACCAGACCATGCTGGTCAACGAAAACCGACTCAACCTGGCCGATCAGCGCGCCCGGCAGTATCTCGCCCGCCAAATGGAACGCTTTTTCTTCGGTGAAGGCGCCGAGCAGCCGGCCGGCTACGTCCCGCCCTCGGCCTGATACCGGGTTTGACCAGCGGGGTTGGCCCAGTATCTTCCCTCAGCGTGCGGAATTCGAGGCTGGATAGAATCCCCGGCAGCGGGCGATTCCAGCCCGTGAGCACTGAAGGAAACCAACCATGACAACCCTGCAAGATTTGCTCGCCAAGAAGGCCGCCCTCGAACAGGAAATCGAGGCCACGCAAAAGCGTGAGCGCCAGGAAGCGATTTCCAAGGTGAAGTCGCTGATGGCCGAATATGGCCTCACCGCCGCCGACATCTCGGGCAGAAGCTCGCCCAAGGCGTCCAGCGGCAAAGGCGGAAAAGTGGCCGCCAAGTATCGAAACACCGCCACCGGCGATACCTGGAGCGGCCGCGGCCTGCAACCCAAATGGCTCAAGGCGGCTTTGGCCTCGGGCAAGAAACTCGAAGATTTCGCGGTCTGAGTTGCCGCTGACAGCACTGAAACCGCCACCGTTCAGGTGGCGGTTTTGTTTTGGGGCCGGCCCCGGCCGACCCGCTCGCTAGACTCCCCCCGTGATCCCACCGTCCTTCGTCCAAGAGCTGCTTTCGCGCATCGACATCGTCGAAGTCGTCGGCCGGCACGTGCAACTCAAGAAGGCGGGCATCAACCACAAGGGGCTGTGCCCCTTCCACGGTGAAAAGTCGCCCAGCTTCACCGTCAGCCCAAGCCGCCAGACCTACCACTGCTTCGGCTGCGGCGTGCACGGCAACGCCATCGGCTTCTTGATGGAGCACTCGGCGATGGGCTTCATCGACGCGGTGAAAGAACTGGCCGGTGAAGCCGGCCTCGTCGTGCCCGAAGACGAGCGCTCGCCCCAGGAGCGCGAACGCGCCGCCGAACTGAAAGAACGCCAGTCCACCCTGACCGATGTGCTCTCCAAGGCGGCCGACCACTACCGCAAGCAACTCAAGCGCAACGAGCGCGCGAAGGACTACCTGAAGGGCCGCGGCCTCACCGGCGAGATCGCCCTGCGCTTCGGCCTGGGCTACGCACCCGAAGGCTGGCGCGGGCTGGCGAGCGTCTTCCCGAGCTACGACGACCCGCTGCTCGAAGAGTCGGGCCTCGTGATTGCGCAGGGCGACGACGAGGCCGACAAGAAGCGATACGACCGTTTCCGCGATCGGATCATGTTTCCCATCCGCTCCGTGCAGGGCGAGGTGATCGGCTTCGGCGGCCGCGTGCTCGACAAGGGCGAGCCCAAATACCTCAACTCGCCCGAGACGCCGGTGTTCGTCAAGGGACGCGAGCTGTACGGACTGCACGAGGCCCGCACGGCGCTGCGCCAGCGCGGCTATGCGCTGGTCGTCGAGGGCTACATGGACGTCGTCGCGCTCGCCCAGTCGGGGTTCGGCAATGCGGTCGCCACGCTCGGCACGGCCTGCACCGCCGAGCATGTGCAGAAGCTCTTTCGCTTCACCGATGCCGTGGTGTTCAGCTTCGACGGCGATGCCGCCGGTCGGCGCGCGGCAGGCCGCGCGCTCGAAGCTTCACTGCCGCATGCGACCGACACGCGCAGCGTCCGCTTCCTGTTTCTACCGACCGAGCACGACCCCGACTCCTACGTGCGCGAACTGGGCGCCGAAGCCTTCGAGCAATGCGTGGCCGAAGCCGTGCCGCTGTCACGTCAACTGATCGAAAACGCCCGCGAGGGCTGCGACCTCGCCTCAGCCGAAGGCCGCGCGCACTTTCTGGCGAATGCCAAGCCGATGTGGTCGGCCCTGCCCGACGGCGCGCTCAAGCGCCAGTTGCTCGGCGAACTGGCCCGCACCGGCGGCCTCGATCCGGCCCAGCTGACCGAGCTGTGGGGTGGTGGCTCGGCCCCGCCTCGCCGCTCGGCCGAGCAACCGTCCGTCCCCCGCCCACCGCGCCCGCCCCGCGAAGGTGGCTCGCCGGCCCCCAGTCGACGCCCCAACCGCGCCGCGCCGCCCGGGCCGGCCGACCACGCGCTGCGCATGCTGCTGCTGCACAGCGACTGGTGGGACCGCCTCGACGCCGACGACCACGACCTGCTGCACCACCTGCCCGCGCCCCACGGCGAACTGAGCACCTGGCTCGAACGCCACCTGCTCGACCAAGGCCCGACGCCGTGGGCCGTGCTAGCCACGGCCCTGGCCCAAACCGAATGGGCCGAGGTCGTCGGCCGACTGGTGCCGCCCAGCGCGCTCGAAGACGACATGCACTTCGCCGACCTGCGGCGCGTGCTCGACGGCCTGTGGGTGCGACAGATCGCCGCTGAGCAGGAACGGGTTCTGCTGCAGGCCAGCCAAGACCCGAACGCCCTGCGCCGCTGGCGCGAACTGGACGACCAGCGCAAGTTGCGCATGAAGGCCGCCGAAACGCCTCCGAACGCCCTGTAAAGCGCGTGCTCGGACAGGTTTTGACGAAATTACATCCTTCGACGATAATTTCCGGTTTGTTGCGGCAAGAGTGACAGCAGCACCTCCGGGCCCCGGCCACCCTCGACCAGGGTCAAATCGGCCAACCTTCCCCGCAAGGACTGCACTCCACGATGGTCACGCGAACCTTGCCCGCACTTGCTGACCCGACTCCGGTGAACCGCCGGCGTGGTCGGCTCGCTTTGTTTCCGCACGCCGCCAAGTTGCGCCGGAATGGTTTGCGCTCGTCATTGAGCGCAGCCGTTCAGGCCCCATCTTTGCCGCCTACGCCTCGCAAAGCCGCCCTGACTTCCACCATCCGAGGATTTGCATGACCGCAAAGAAGACCGCTCCTGCCAAGACCGCCGCCACCCCGGCCAAGACGGCCAAGGCCACGAAGGCTGAGCTGGACGAACAGAAGAAGCCCGCCGCCAAGGCTGGCAAGGCTGCGGCCAAGACGGCGGCACCTGAGGCGAAGGGCAAGCCCGGCCGCAAGCCGAAGGCGGGTGCCGACAAGAAGGAAGAGATCGTCGAAGAAGACTTCTCTGACGTCGAAGCCGAGCTCGAAGGTGAAGCAGAGCCCGAGGTCGATGCGGCCACCGACGACAAGCAGGTCAAGGCCAAACCGCTGCGCATGAAGGTGTCGCGCGCCAAAGAACGCGCGCTGATGCGCGAATTCGGCCTGGACGAAACGGCGCTGACAGAAGAAGAAGTCGCCAAGCGCCGCCAGGAGCTGAAGACGCTCATCAAGATGGGCAAGACGCGTGGCTTCTTGACGCATCAGGAAATCAACGACCACTTGCCTGAAAAGCTGGTCGACGCGGAAATCCTCGAAGCCATCGTGTCGATGCTCAACGACATGGGCATCGCGGTCTACGAACAGGCGCCCGACGCCGCCACGCTGCTGATCGCCGGTGGCAACACGACGACGGCGACCGAAGAAGAAGCCGAAGAAGCCGCCGAAGCCGCGCTCTCGACGGTGGACTCGGAATTCGGCCGCACGACCGACCCGGTGCGCATGTACATGCGCGAAATGGGCACGGTCGAACTGCTGACGCGCGAAGGCGAAATCGAAATCGCCAAGCGCATCGAAGGCGGGCTGCAGGCCATGATGCTGGCGATCAGCGCATCGCCGACGACCATCGCCGAAATCCTGACCTACGCCGACCGCATTGGCGCCGGTGAGATGCAGATCTCTGAAGTCGTCGATGGCTTTGTGTCGGAAGGCGAAGCCGACGACTACGTGGCCGAAGAAGACGTGGACTTCTTCGACGACGAAGACGACGACGATGGCCAGGGTGGCAGCAAGGCGCTGACCAAGAAGCTCGAAGAGCTGAAGACCGCGGCGCTGGCCAAGTTCGACAACCTGCGCACCAACTTCGACAAGATGCGCAAGGCCTTCGAGAAAGACGGCTACCAGTCGCCCTCGTACAGCAAGGCACAAGAGGCGATCAGCGCCGAGCTGATGACGATCCGCTTCACGGTGAAGACCATCGAGAAGCTGTGCGGCATCCTGCGTTCGCAGGTGGACGATGTGCGCCGCTACGAACGCGAGTTGCGCAAGATCATCGTGGACAAGTGCGGCATGCCGCAGGAACACTTCATCAAGAACTTCCCGCCCAACATCCTCAACCTGAAGTGGGCCGAGAAGGAAGTTGCGTCGGGCAAGCCTTACGCTGCCGTTCTGCAACGCAACCTGCCGCCGATCCAGGAGCTGCAGAAGAAGCTGATCGACCAGCAGGCGCGCGCCGTGGTGCCGCTCGAAGACCTGAAGGGCATCAACAAGCGCATGAACGAGGGCGAAAAGGCCTCGCGCGACGCCAAGAAGGAAATGATCGAGGCCAACCTGCGCCTGGTGATCTCGATCGCGAAGAAGTACACCAACCGCGGCCTGCAGTTCCTCGACCTGATTCAAGAAGGCAACATCGGCCTGATGAAGGCGGTGGACAAATTCGAATACCGCCGCGGCTACAAGTTCTCGACGTATGCCACGTGGTGGATCCGCCAGGCCATCACGCGCTCGATCGCCGACCAGGCGCGCACGATCCGCATACCGGTTCACATGATCGAGACGATCAACAAGATGAACCGCCTGAGCCGCCAGCACTTGCAGGAGTTCGGCTTCGAGCCGGACGCCCCGACGCTGGCCGCGAAGATGGAGATCCCCGAGGACAAGATCCGCAAGATCATGAAGATCGCGAAGGAGCCGATCTCGATGGAAACGCCCATCGGGGACGACGACGATTCGCACCTGGGCGACTTCATCGAGGACACCAACAACACCGCGCCGATCGAAGCGGCCATGCAGGCCGGCCTGCGCGACGTGGTGAAGGACATCCTCGACTCGCTGACCCCGCGCGAAGCCAAGGTGCTGCGCATGCGCTTCGGCATCGAGATGAGCACGGACCACACGCTCGAAGAAGTCGGCAAGCAGTTCGACGTGACGCGCGAGCGGATTCGCCAGATCGAAGCCAAGGCCATCCGCAAGCTCAAGCACCCGAGCCGTTCGGACAAGCTGAGGACCTATCTCGACAATCTTTGATTGGCTTCAGGGCAGTCTTCGGCTGCCCCCCTCAAGCCTGACAAGATGCTGACGCCAAGCCCCGGTAGCAATACCGGGGCTTTTTCACGTTTCACGGCGATAGACTCGAACGCATGACGCAGATTCTTCAGCGCACCGTCCTGTTTGCGGACCTGCGCGGCAGCACCTCGCTGTACGAGACGCTCGGCAACACCGAGGCGACCACGGTCGTCACCCGCAGCGTGGCCCTGGTCGGGCAGATCGTCGTGGCGCATGGCGGCGTGGTCGTCAAGACGCTGGGCGACGGCCTGATGGCGGTGTTCGCGAACGCCGCCCAGGCCGTGGCCGCCGCCGACGAGATGCACGACTCGCTCGACCGCATCGGCAGCGGCAACGAGCCGGTCGCGCTGACGCGAGCACCAGTGCTCAAGCTGCAGGTCGGCATCGCCCAGGGCGAGGTGATCGAAATGGCCGGCGATTGCTTCGGCGACGCCGTCAACGTGGCTGCCCGCCTGCTCGACCACGCGGGCGACAACGAAACGCTGGCCACCGTCAGCGTGCTCGGCGAGCAGGACGAAGACACGCGCTCGCGCTTTCGCAGCCTGGACCGCATGCAGCTGCGTGGCCGCGTTGAACCGGTGCACGTGTTTCTCATCGAGAGCCGGCGCTTCGGCGACACCGCCGCCACCGCGTACGGCGACCTTGTGCCCACGGCCGAGCCCGAAGGCGTGCGCCTCGTGTGGCTGGACATCAACCGCATCTTCGCCGGCCCGAGCCTGCCGGTGGTGCTGGGCCGCAGCCCGCAGGCGACCTATTGCATCGACGACTCGCGCGTGTCGCGCTCGCATGCACGCATCGACTGGCACGGCGGCACCTTCCAGCTCACCGACCTCAGCTTCAACGGCACCTACGTGCGCTTCGACAACGACTCCGAAATCGTCGTGCTGCGCCGGGGCACCTGCACGCTGCACGGCAGCGGCTCGCTCGGGCTGGGTGCCTCGCTGCTCGACCCGACGGCCCCGTGCGTGCGCTTCGAGGTGCTGAAGTTCTCGGACACGCAGCCGCAGTCGCCGCTGGACATCCTCGCCTGACCCTTCTGGCAGCTCCCCTTTTGCGCCACTGAAGCAGCACCGCGTTAGGTTTCACACATTTGCGGCTTGCACGTGAAACAACCGAGGGCAAGCGCCAAGAGATCGCCCCAAGGCCCTCCGATACATTCGGCGCCCTGATGGGCTCTGTTCACCCCCCGCCGTTCATGAACGACACCACTGCACCGTCCGACGAATCGGAACGCCTGCGTGTCGTGGACGAGTTGCACCTCGTCGGCGGCGAAACGCCCGAGGCCTTCGAGGCCGTGACCCGACTGGCAGCTCAGCAAGCCGGTCTGCCGATGGCCTGGCTCGCTCTGGTGGACGACGCCCACGTGTGGCTGGTCGCCAAGAGCGGCCTCGAGGCCACCGAAGTGCCGCGCGGCCTGGCGCTGTGCAACCACACGCTGCACGTGGCCGACGTGCTCGAGGTGCCCGACTGCCGCGACGACCCACGCTTTGCGTCGATGCCGCTCGTAACTGGCGCGCCGGGCTTGCGCTATTACCTGGGGCTGCCGGTCGAGGCCGAAGGCCACCGCGTGGGCGGCCTTGCCGTGGCCGGGTTGGCGGCCCAGCGCCTGGGCGAAGCGCAGATCAAGTCGCTCCAAGAACTCGCCCGCATAACCAGCGGGCTGCTCGAAGCGCGCCTGCGCGAGCGCCGCCTGCGGCTGCAAAACGCACGACTGCGCACCGCCAGCCTGTCGAGCAGCGACTGGCTCTGGGAAACGAATGAGCATGGCCGCGTCACCTGGGTGTCGGACAGCATCGAGGCCCACACCGGCCGGCCGCCCTCGGCCGACATCGGGCTGACCATGCCCGAGATCAACCGCCCGAGCGATGCCGACCCGTCGCGCTCGTGGGACCACTTCATGGAACGGCGCGCCAAGCAGGAGCCCTTCCGCGACCTGATCACCGAACGCACCACGCCCAAGGGCGTGGTCGCCACGCGCATCAGCGGCGTGCCGGTGTTCGACAGCCGCGGCGCGTTTCGCGGCTACCGCGGCGCCACCACCAACATCACCGAACAACTCAAGGCGCAAAGTGCGGCCCAGCGCGCCGAGCAACTGCTGAGCGACGCGCTCGAAAGCCTGAGCGCAGGCGTGATGATCAGTGACCGCGACGACCGCGTGCTGCGCTCGAACGCCATCTGGCGCGCGAGCCTGCGCCGTCTGCCTGGGCAGGCCAACTGGCGCGAGATGGTCCGCCAGATGGTCTACGCAGGCGACTACCCGGACGCCAAGGGCCGCGAAGAAGAATTCATCGCCTGGCGGCTGGGGATCGTCTCGACGGCCGGCGAGCAGCACGAAGTGCGCTGGCGCGACCGCTGGGTGCTGGTGAGCGCGCGGCGCCTGCCCGATGGCAGCGTCGTGCACCTGTCGGTGGACATCACCGCGCGCAAGCGCGCCGAGTTGACCCTCGCCGAGCGGCAGGCGCAGCTGCGCGAGTGGCAGGCCAAGCTGAGCGCGGTGGTGGAGGCGGTGCCCGACCTGTGGTTCGTGTTCGACGCCGAGGGCGTGTACCTCGAATGCAGCGACGACCACCACCCCCTGCTGGCCCACCACTGGCACGACGTGAAGGGCCAGCCCTTCACCGCGGGTGTGCCGCAGTACGTGGCCGACCTCGCGCTGCCCGCCATCGCCCGTGCGCTGAAAGAAGACGAGGTGCAGCGCATCGAATACGCGCTGACCACGCTCGACGGGGTCAACCGCTCGTTCGAGGCGCGCATCTCGCCGATGCCCGGCAAGCGGGTGCTTTACGTCACGCGCGACATCAGCCAGCAGCGCGCCGCCGAGCAGGCCCTGAAACTGGCTGAAGAGCGCTGGAACTTCGCGCTCGAGGGCTCGGGCGACGGCGTGTGGGACTGGGACGCGCGCACGAACACCATGTTCTACTCGCCGCGCTGGAAGCAGATGATCGGCTGCAGCGACGACGAGATCGGCAGCTCGATCGAAGAGTGGACCTCGCGCGTCCACCCCGACGACATCGAGCGCGTGATGAGCGAGCTGCGCCGTCACCTGCGGGGTGAAACGCCGTTCTACCAATCCGAACACCGGCTGCGCCACCGCGACGGGCACGACCTGTGGGTGCTCGACCGCGGCAAGGTGGTCGAGCGCGACCCGCAGGGCATGCCCTTGCGGCTGGTGGGCACGCGCACCGACATCACGCACGACCGCCAGGCCGAACAGGTGCTGCGTGACAAGCAGGCGGCCGAACTCGCCAGCCAGGCCAAGAGCGAATTTCTTTCACGCATGAGCCACGAGATGCGCACGCCCTTGAACGCGGTGATCGGCTTTTCGCAGCTGCTGCGCCTGGACGCGAACCACATCGAACCCGACAAGCTGCGCGCCTATGCCGACCACGTGCTGACCGCCGGGCAGCACCTGCTGGCCCTGATCAACGACGTGCTCGACCTGCAGAAGGTCGAAGAAGGCGCCTTCGCGCTTGACATGCGGCCGCTCGCGCTCGACGAAGCGGTGGCCGGCGCGGTCGAGCTGATCACGCCGATGGCGCGCGAGCACGAGGTGCAATTCGACATCCGCCTGCCCAGCAACGCCTGGGTGCGGGCCGATGCCCAGCGCCTGCGCCAGGTGCTGCTCAACATCATTTCGAACGCCATCAAATACAACCGAACTGGCGGCAAGGTGCGCATCGAGAGCGAAGCCATCGGCAAGAGCCGCATCGCCCTGAACATCGAAGACACCGGCGTGGGCATGACCGCCGAGCAGATGAGCCGGCTCTTTCAGCCCTTCGAGCGGCTGGGCTACGAGACCTCGGGCGTCGAGGGCACGGGCCTGGGGCTCATCATCGCGCGCAGCCTCACGCAGGCGATCGGGGGCCGGCTCGAAGTGAGCAGCCAGCCCAAGCGCGGCACCCGCGTGCGCATCGTCTTGCAACGCGACGCGCTGCCCACATCGACCCCGGACACCATGCCCCCACCCGACGTCATCCCCACCGAGGCAGCGGCCCCGCGCGCGCCGCTGCGCATGCTCTACGTCGAAGACAACCGCATCAACGCCCTGCTGTTCGAAGAGGCGCTGCGCGTGCACAGCCATCGCATCGAGCTGCGCATCGCCGAAGACGGCGAAGAGGCGCTCGAACTGGTGCGCGAGTGGCTGCCCGAGGTGCTGGTGCTCGACGCGCACCTGCCCGGCATGTCGGGCTTCGACGTGCTGCGCGAGCTGCGCGCCCTGCCCGGACTGGCCACGACGCCGGCCTACATGTGCTCGGCCGACGCGATGCCCGACGACGTGCAGCGGGCCTACGAGGCCGGCTTCATCGGCTACTGGACGAAGCCGGTGGACATCGCCGCCGTGCTGGCCGAGATCGAAGCCCTGATCAGCCGCTCGCCGCCGCCCGGCTGAGGTCGGCGGCGCCCGTAGCGGGCACGCCGAACGCTGCGAAGAAGGGCAGCAGGCCTTCGGTGAGGTCGCGGGCCAGGTCGTCTGCGCCGGCTTGCGGCGCGGGCAGCGGCAGCGCGAGGTCGGGCAAGGCCTCGGCATGCACCGCATCGGCCGGCACCAGCGCACGCAGTTGCGCGACGCGGCGCGCAAAGCCAGCCGGGTCGTCGGCGTGGTCGCCGAGCAGCCGGCCGTTCAGCGCAAGAAAGCGCACCAGCATCGCGGGGCTGCGGTGCTGAGAAGCCGCGCATTGCCACAGGTCGATGCCCAAGCGGCGGCCGAGCCAGGCCGTGGCCGCCAGCGCGTGCGCGAGAAACAGCCCGTAGTGCAGCGGCCGCGTGCGGCGCAGCTCGTGCACGGGCGCGCCGAAGGGGCCGAGCTGCGTGGCCAGGTGCAGCGGCACGTCGGACAGCACCCGCGCCGCGCCGGCGGGGTCGCCGAGAAAGGCCGCCACGGCCGCTGCGAGCAGGTCGTGCCAGACGGCGATGTTGTTCGGCTCCTGGCCCGCGCGGCTGCGGGCGAGGTCGGCTGAAAACTCGGCCCACCACGCGTGGATGGCGGCCAGATCGGCATCGCTCAAAGCGCCAGCCCGATGCGTGAGCGTGATGGCATCGAGCACGGGCACGAGGCCGCGAAACTCCACCACGCCCCAGACTTGGCCAGCCGTGGCTCCGGGCACGACCTGCGCGTGGCGCCGGTGCGGGTTCATGCGCGTGGCCGGGTCGATGAACCAGGCGCGCAGCCAGCGCGCGGCCTGCGCAAAGGCCTGGGCGTCGTCGCTCAGCCGCCCGGCCAGCGCGGCGGTGCACACCCCGCGCACGAAGCGGTCGAGCGCGGGGCGGTCGGTGGCCTGGCTGGCGGCAGTACCCGCCGTGGCGGCCTCGCTGCGAACACCGTCGCGCAGCTGAACCGTCGCCGTGCCCGCGTCGGCATGGAAGTAGGGCGCGACGCTGAAATAGTCCGCCGCATCGCCGCTGGACGCGCAGCCGGTTTTGTCGCGCACCGAGGGCGGCGCATCCTGGGCGGCGGCCCGCACGCGGGCGAGAAGCGCGGTGGCCCAGGGGCCGTGCGTGGCGGCCGCCAGGGCCGATTCGTCGTGGCACAGCAAGCGCCCGGGGCCGATGTTGGCCGCCACGACGCGGGCATCGAGTTTGCGGCACAGACCTTCGACGCCGAGGAAGCGCGCCCGCCAGCGCAGCCGCTCGTGGGCTTCGATGCGCTCGTCGCCACCGGACGGAAGCCGCGCCACCCAGCCCACCGACACGAAGCGCTGGCGCTCGGGGCTTGGGCGCTGCAGGGCCTCGGCCGAGACGGTGTCCCACCCGGCGCCGCGCCAGTTCTGCCAGGGCCCGGGCACACCCAGGCGCTGCAGCAAGGCCGCCTTGTTGAGGTTGCCGTAGCGCAGGTGTTCGTCGAAGCGTTCGCGGCTGTCGAAGCGAAAGCCGAGTTGCGGTTCGGTCAGGCCTTCGGCACGAAAGCCGGGCTTCAAGAGCGCCGAGCCATCGCGCACGCGGGCCAGCGGCACGACGAGGTGCAGCGCCGCCGCGTCGGCCTGGCGCGCGCCCTCGCGCACGTGCTGCCAGGCCTCGGCGGTGAGGAAGCAGGCGCCGTCCCAGGGCAGCGTCCAGCGGGCGATGGCCCGGCCGGCGTCGAGCGCGGCGTTGCGCGCTTCGTTCAGGCCGATGGCGTAGAGGCTCTTGTGGCGCAGCTTCCATTCGAGGGCGAAGGTCGATGCGCTGAAGGCCGCGTCGCTGTGCGCGGGGTCGAGGCGTTCGTAGCCGGCGGGCAGATCCGAGATGTCGTTGAAGCGGCGCGCGTAGCGGTGCAGCTCGAAAGGCAGGCGGATGTAGGGCAGCTGCGCGGCCTCGATCAGCGCGATGCAGGCCGCTTCGAGCTGCGGGTCGGCGATGCGGTTGAGCACCCAGTGCTTGCGGCAACCGTCGAGCGCGGGTTCGTGTTCGAGCGTGAAGCGCAGCAGCGCCAGCGTGTCGCCCGGCCCGTGGCGCGGCGGCAGGCTGTTGCCGAGGATGCGGTAGAGCGCGAACTCCAGCGGGCGCTGCGTGTCGTCGGCAGAAGCAGGTGTGGCGGTCATGTCGGGGCGATTGTGCCGAGGGGCTTGGGCACGGCCGATAATCGCCGCCCCACCCTGTCCCGCCTGTGCCGACGCCCGTCATGCCCTTTCAACGCGAGCCCGCCCGCCCCCACGGCCAGCCATCGCGCACGGCGATCCTGTTGTGCAACCTGGGCACGCCCGACGCGGCGACGCCCTCGGCGGTGCGGCGCTACCTGGCGCAGTTTCTGAGCGACCCGCGCGTCATCGAGATCCCGAAGCTCGCGTGGTGGCCCATCCTGCACGGGATCATCCTGCGCGTGCGGCCGGCCAAGTCGGCCGCCAAGTACGCCAGCGTGTGGATGCCCGAGGGCGCGCCGCTCGCGGTGTGGACCGAGAAGCAGGCCAAGCTGCTCGCCGGCTACCTGGGCGAACGCGGCCACCCGGTGATGGTGCGGCACGCCATGCGCTATGGCTCGCCCGCCATCCCGCAGGTGCTCGACGAGCTGAAGGCCGCCGGCGCCGACCGCGTGCTGGTGCTGCCGCTCTACCCGCAGTACTGCGGCGCGACCACCGCCAGCGTGGGCGACATGGTGCACGGGTGGGCGCAGCGCGTGCGCACCGTGCCCGAGCTGCGCTTCGTGGCGCGCTATGGCGACGACGCCGGCTACGTCAACGCGCTGGCCAAGAGCGTCACCGACCACTGGATGCGCCACGGCCGCCCCGACAAGCTGGTAATGAGCTTCCACGGCATGCCCAAGCGCACGCTGCTGTTGGGCGACCCGTACCACTGCGAATGCCTGAAGACCGCGCGCCTGGTCGGCGAACGCCTGGGCCTGAAGCCGGGCGAGATCGTCGTGACCTTCCAGAGCCGCTTCGGCAAGGCCGAATGGCTGCAGCCCTACACCGAGCCGACCCTGGTCGAGCTGGCCAAGCAAGGTGCGAAGCGGGTGGACGTGATGTGCCCCGGCTTCACCGCCGACTGCCTGGAAACACTCGAAGAAATCAACATGGAAGCCCGCGAGGCTTTCCTCAAAGCCGGCGGGCAGGACTTCCACTACCTGCCCTGCCTGAACGACAGCCCGGCGTGGATGGCCGCACTGGCCGACATCGCCCTGCGCCACATGGCCGGCTGGCCGACGGCGCCCGACGCCGCCGCGCTGGAGGCGTCGCGCCGCCGCGCGCTCGAACGCGGGGCCGCGCAATGAGGCTGGACAAGTGGCTGTGGGCCGCGCGCTTCTACAAGACGCGCAGCCTCGCGGCCGACGAGATCGGCAAGGGCCGCGTCGAGGTCAACGGCCAGACCGCCAAGGCCTCACGCGAGCTGCACCTGGGCGACACCGTCGAGCTGCCGCAAGGCCCGGCGCGCCGCACGGTGCTCGTGCGCGGCCTGAGCCAGGTGCGCGGGCCGGCGCCGGTGGCCCAGGCCTTGTACGAAGAGACGCCCGAGAGCATCGCGCAGCGCGAACAGGCAGCCGCGCAACGCAAGCTCGCGCCCGAGCCGGCCAGCAGCATCGCGCAGGGCCGGCCCACCAAACGCAACCGGCGCGAGCTGGCGGACTGGAACCGCTGGAGCGCGTCGATCGACGACACCTCCACTTGACCCCCGTCACCGAGCGGATGGCCCGAGAGTCGATCGGGCCTTGAATTGTTCCGCGCCGGCCCCATGTGCCGGCCAACCGGAAAGGCTTCACGACATGCAAAACCCCGAAAACATGCAACCAGATCAACAAGCTACGGCAACTTCCGAAACTGAAACTTCAAATTTGGGCGCCGCGTTGGCCGACCCGGTGAAAGATTTGGAAGGCCGCCTGGCCGAGATGTCCGACGCCTACTTGCGTGCCAAGGCCGAGGCCGAGAACACCCGCCGCCGCGCCGAAGAAGAAGTGTCGAAGGCGCGCAAGTTTGCCGTCGAGGGCTTTGCCGACAGCCTGCTGCCGGTGAAAGACAGCCTGGAGGCCGCCATCGCCATCCAGGCCGCGACACCCGAGCAATTGCTCGAAGGCGTGCACGCCACGCTGCGCCAGCTGGCCCAGGCGCTTGAGCGCAACAAGGTCATCGAGATCAACCCCGGCGCGGGCACGAAGTTCGACCCGCACCAGCACCAGGCGATCAGCGTGATTCCGGCCGAGCAAGAGGCCAACACGGTGGTCACCGTCTTGCAGAAGGGCTACCTCATCGCCGAACGTGTGCTGCGCCCGGCGCTGGTCACGGTCTCGGCGCCGAAGTGAGGCCACCCCGCTGAGGCAGATCAAGCAACACACTCATCCACAAGCGCCGGCCCATTGAAAAGCCCGCACTTGTCCACAACTCGAACACATCCAGATTTCAGGCTTTCAGGAGAACTCAAATGGCAAAAATCATCGGCATCGACTTGGGCACCACGAACTCGTGCGTGGCCATCATGGAAGGCAACACCACCAAGGTGATCGAGAACAGCGAAGGTGCGCGCACCACGCCGTCGATCATTGCCTACCAGGAAGACGGCGAGATCCTCGTCGGCGCTTCGGCCAAGCGCCAGGCCGTCACGAACCCGCGCAACACGCTGTACGCGGTGAAGCGCCTGATCGGCCGCAAGTTCACCGAGAAAGAAGTGCAGAAGGACATCGACCTGATGCCCTACACCATTGCGCAAGCCGACAACGGCGACGCGTGGGTCGAAGTGCGTGGCCAGAAGCTGGCGCCGCCGCAGATCAGCGCCGAAGTGCTGCGCAAGATGAAGAAGACCGCCGAGGACTACCTGGGCGAGACGGTCACCGAAGCCGTGATCACGGTGCCCGCGTACTTCAACGACGCGCAGCGCCAGGCCACGAAGGACGCCGGCCGCATCGCCGGCCTCGACGTCAAGCGCATCATCAACGAGCCGACCGCCGCGGCGCTGGCCTTCGGCCTCGACAAGGCCGGCAAGGGTGACCGCAAGATCGCCGTGTACGACCTGGGTGGCGGCACCTTCGACATCTCGATCATCGAGATCGCCGACGTCGATGGCGAGAAGCAGTTCGAAGTGCTCTCGACCAACGGCGACACCTTCCTGGGTGGCGAAGACTTCGACCAACGCATCATCGACTACATCATTGCCGAGTTCAAAAAGGAACAAGGCGTGGACCTGTCGAAGGACGTGCTGGCCCTGCAGCGCCTGAAAGAAGCCGCCGAGAAGGCCAAGATCGAACTGAGCAACAGCGCGCAGACCGACATCAACCTGCCGTACATCACGGCCGATGCCTCGGGCCCGAAGCACCTGAACATCAAGCTCACGCGCGCCAAGCTCGAATCGCTGGTCGAAGAGCTGATCGAGCGCACCATCGCGCCGTGCCGCACGGCCATCAAGGACGCCGGCGTGCAGGTCAGCCAGATCGACGACGTGATCCTGGTCGGTGGCATGACCCGCATGCCCAAGGTGCAGGACAAGGTCAAAGAATTCTTCGGCAAAGAGCCGCGCAAGGACGTCAACCCTGACGAAGCCGTGGCCGTCGGCGCCGCCATCCAGGGCCAAGTGCTGGCCGGCGACCGCAAGGACGTGCTGCTGCTCGACGTCACCCCGCTGAGCCTGGGCATCGAGACCCTGGGCGGCGTGATGACCAAGATGATCCAGAAGAACACGACCATCCCGACCAAGTTCGCGCAGACCTTCTCGACCGCCGAGGACAACCAGCCGGCCGTGACCATCAAGGTCTACCAGGGCGAACGCGAAATGGCTTCGGGCAACAAGAGCCTGGGCGAGTTCAACCTGGAAGGCATCCCGCCCTCGCAACGCGGCACGCCGCAGATCGAGGTCACCTTCGACATCGACGCCAACGGCATCCTGCACGTGAGCGCCAAGGACAAGGGCACCGGCAAAGAGAACAAGATCACCATCAAGGCGAACTCGGGCCTCTCGGAAGAAGAGATCCAGAAGATGGTGAAGGACGCCGAACTGAACGCGGCCGAGGACAAGAAGAAGCTCGAACTCGTGCAGTCGCGCAACCAGCTCGACGCCTTGGTGCACAGCGTGCGCAAGTCGCTGACCGAGCATGCCGAGAAGCTCGATGCCGGCGAGAAAGAGAAGATCGAAGCCGCGCTGACCGAAGCCGAAGAAGCCTTGAAGGGCGAAGACAAGGCCGCCATCGACGCCAAGAGCGAAGCCCTGATCAGCGCCAGCCAGAAGCTGGGCGAGAAGGTCTACGCCGACGCGCAAGCGGCGGCCGCAGCGGCCGGCGCACAGCCGGAATCGGCCCAGACCTCGGGCGGTGCGCAATCGGCATCGAGCAAGCCGGCCGACGACAACGTCGTCGATGCCGACTTCAAGGAAGTGAAGGACAACAAGTAAGCCCCGGTCCCGGGACGTCTGCCCACCTGCAGAAAGCGGCGCCGTTGCTCTCGGCTCGGCGACTCGACCCCCGTGGGCCCAGCCCCCGGGGGCTTTCCATTTTTTGAAGCGCAAGCGACATGGCAAAGCGTGACTACTACGAAGTCCTCGGCGTGGCGAAGAACGCCTCCGACGACGACATCAAGAAGGCCTACCGCAAGCTGGCCATGAAGTACCACCCCGACCGCAACCAGGGCGAGGGTGCGAAGGTGGCCGAAGAGCAGTTCAAGGAGGTCAAAGAGGCCTACGAGATGCTCTCGGACGCGCAAAAGCGGGCCGCCTACGACCAGTACGGGCATGCGGGCGTGGACCCGAACGTGGGCGGCTTCCGCCCCGGCGGCCCGGGGGCCGAGGGCTTCGGCGGGTTCGCCGAGGCCTTTGGCGACATCTTCGGCGACATCTTCAGCGGTGGCGGCCAGGGCGGTCGGCGCGGGGGCCAGCAGGTCTACCGCGGCAGCGACCTGAGCTACGCGATGGAGATCTCGCTCGAAGAGGCGGCCAAGGGCAAAGAGACGCAGATCCGCATCCCGAGCTGGGACGAGTGCACCACCTGCAGCGGCACCGGCGCCAAGCCCGGCACCAGCGCCAAGACCTGTTCGAGCTGCAATGGCTCGGGCACGGTGCACATGCGCCAGGGCTTCTTCAGCATCCAGCAGACCTGCCCGCACTGCCACGGCACGGGCAAGGTGATCCCCGACCCGTGCACGACCTGCCACGGGCAGGGCAAGGTCAAGAAGAACAAGACGCTGGAGGTGAAGATCCCCGCCGGCATCAACGAAGGCATGCGCATCCGCTCGGCCGGCAACGGCGAGCCGGGCACCAACGGCGGCCCGCCGGGTGACCTGTACATCGAGATCCGCATCAAGCAGCACGAGATCTTCGAGCGCGACGGCGACGACCTGCACTGCACGGTACCGATCGGCCTGACCACGGCGGCGCTGGGCGGCAGCATCGAGGTGCCCACGCTGGGCGGCAAGGCCGAGATCGAGCTACCCGAGGGCACGCAGCACGGCAAGACCTTCCGCCTGCGCGGCAAGGGCATCAAGGGCGTGCGCTCGAGCTATCCGGGCGACCTGTACTGCCACGTGTCGGTCGAGACGCCGGTCAAGATCACCGAGCACCAGCGCAAGCTGCTCAAAGAGCTGGACGAGTCGTTCGCCAAGTCGTCCGACCGGCATTCGCCCAATGCGAAGAGCTGGACGAACCGCGTGAAGGACCTCTTCAAGTGACCCGGCCCGCGTAGCTCGCCACGCGGTCGCAAAGTCCGCCACAACTGCACACAACGACGCCCTTGCGGCGTCGTTGTTATTTGCATGGGCGTGATCTGGCGGCACATAGTCGGCCAACGGCGTGGGCCCTTCCCGGGCGCGCGCCGGCGGGCGTGCAGGGAACTGCCACCGCGCCTGCAGCGGAGGCCCCATGCAACTCCTCGATGCCGAGATCACCCGCGCCAAGGCGCTGATCGTCGATGCCAACCCCAGCTCTCGCAGCATGCTCGCGGGCATGCTGCGCAACTTCGGCCTCGGCGACATCGTGCAGACCAGCCGCGTCAAGGAAGCGCGCCGGCTGATGGAGAGCCAGCACTTCGACGTCGTGCTGTGCGACTACTACTTCCCCGACGAGGCCATGACGGGGCAGGACATGGTGGACGACCTGCGGCTTGCGCAGTTGCTGCCACTGTCCACGGTGTTCGTGATGATCACGACCGAGGCCGGGTACGCGCGGGTGGCCGAGGCCTGCGAGTCGGCGCTCGACGGCTACCTCTTGCGCCCGCACACCGAGCAGGCGCTGCGCGAACGGCTCAAGCGCGCCCGCGAGCGCAAGCACGCGCTGCTTGAGATCACCAAGCTGCTGGAACTGCGCGACATTGCCGGGGCGGCTGCCGTCTGCCAGAAGATCTTCGACGCGCGCGACAAGAGCTGGCTCACGGCCGCGCGCATCGGCGCAGAGTGCTATCTGCGGCTGGACAAGCCCGCGCAGGCGCAGACGCTGTTCGAAGCGATTCTCGAAGCGGGCGCCCTGCCCTGGGCCAAGCTCGGCATCGCGCGCTCGCAGTACGTCGCCGGCATGGTGATGCAGTCGCGGCGCACGCTCGAAAGCCTGCTGACCGACCAGCCGGGCTACGCGGACGCCTACGACGTGATGGCGCGCGTGCTCGTCGAGCAGGGCGATTTTCCGAAGGCGCTCGAAGCAATGAAACGCGGCAGCGCGCTCACGCCCGGCAGCGTCGGGCGGATGCAAAAGCTCGGCATGCTGGCCTTCTTCGAGGGCGAGCATCAGGACGCGCTGCAAGCCTTGGAACGCGCCTCGGTGCTGGGCCTCAACTCTCGCGCCTTCGACCTGCAAAGCCTCGTGCTGCTGTGCCTGCTGCAATTCGATGCGGCCGACTCGCGCGGGGTCGTTCGCACGCGCCGGCTCATCACGAACGCACGCGAGAACGCGCCCGACAGCGACCGGTTGCGCCGCTTCGAGTCCATCGGCCTGGCGCTTTCGGCGCTGCGCGAAAAGCGCCTGGGCGACGCCGTGCAGGCGCTGCGCGACCTGCTGTCCGAAGCCAAGGAGCCCAGCTTCGAGTTCGAGGCCGCCACCAACACGCTGATGCTGATGGCGCGCCTGCAAGCCCACGAGGTGCGCCTCGACGAAGCACCCGAGCACCTGCGGACCCTCACCCTGCGCTTCGCCGTGTCGAAGACGACCACCGAACTGCTGTGCCGCGCGGCCGGGTCGCGGCCCGAGGCGACCCTGGTGATCCACACGGCCTACGCAGAAATCACCGGGCAGGCCGAAGACGCCGTCTCTCACACGCTCAGCGGCCAACCGGGCGAGGCCGTCGAACTGCTGCTGACGGCTGCCGAACAGACACTCAACGCCAAGCTGGTGGACCTGGCCCTGCACACGCTCGAACTTCATCGTCCCGAGATCCGGGACGAGGCGGCCATGAAGCTGCGCGCCATCCGCCTGCGCGACCGCTTCTGCAGCTATGGCACGCAGGTGCGGCTGGGCAAGGGCGTGCAGCACTGAAAAGGAGCCCCCTGCCACGCCGGCCCGGCCACGACCCTTCCGGGCGAATCTCTCGCATTGGCGCGGGTTTCACGGCAAAAGGCGCCCGGAAACCGCGCCGTACCACGCCGTGTACTCAAGTGGTGCGCCCTCGCGCCGATAAGGCACTCAGGCGGGCCTTCTGTTGGGGTCTGCACTGCCATCGAAACGACCATGCCGGCCCGATGACGCAGTTGGGCCCGAGCCGGCAATTTCGCAGAGGGAGCCGCCGTGCGCCTGCTCGACCGAGACATTCAAGACTGCCAGGCGATGGTGATCGACGCCAACCCGACATCGCGCAGCATCCTCGCCAACCAGCTGCGCGACTTCGGTGTCGCGCAGGTCGTGCAGTGCAGCAAGATCGCCGACGCCCGCCGCCAGCTCGAAACGCGCACGTTCGACCTGGTGCTGTGCGAGCACGAGTTCAACGAAGGCGGCTACTCGGGGCAGAACCTGCTCGACGACCTGCGCCGCAACCAGATGCTGCCGCTGGCCACCGTGTTCATCATGGTCACCAGCACCGCCACCTACGCCATCGTGGCCGAGGCCGCCGAGTCGGCGCTCGACAGCTACCTGATCAAGCCGCACACCGCCACCGCGCTGGGCGAACGCATCTTGCAGGCGCGCGCGCGCAAGAAGGCGCTGGCCGACATCTTCAACGCCATCGAAGAGCAAGACTTCGAAGAAGCCGCGCGGCTGTGCCTCAAGCGCTTTGCGACGCGCCAGCAGTACTGGCTGTACGCCGCGCGCATCGGCTCTGAACTGCTGCTGCGCCAGGGCAACCACGACGCCGCCAAGAAGCTCTACGAAGCCGTGCTCGAAACCGGCGCGCTGCCCTGGGCCAAGCTGGGCATCGCCCGCGCGCAGATCGAAGCCAACCAGCCCAAGCAAGCCATCCGCACACTCGAAAGCCTGATCGGCGACCACCCAACTTACGTCGATGCCTACGACGTGATGGGCCGTGTGCAGGTCGAACAGGGCGATTTCGCACAGGCGCTGGTCACCTACCGGCAGGCCACGCAGATGACTCCCGGCTCGCTGA
The DNA here is from genome assembly GCF_056676035.1 of Piscinibacter sp. PDB5-1. NCBI lineage: Bacteria > Pseudomonadati > Pseudomonadota > Betaproteobacteria > Burkholderiales > Sphaerotilaceae > Piscinibacter > Piscinibacter sp. PDB5-1. Next base: position 209,307 of record NZ_JBWVZL010000001.1, read on the forward strand.
CGCGGCTGCAAAAGCTCGGCATGCTGGCCTTCTATTCGGGCGAACGCGACGAAGCTTCCAAGATGCTCGACCGCGCGGCCAGCCTGGGCATCAGCTCGAAGATGTTCGACTACGAATCGCTGGTGATCCTGGGCTTCTGCCGCTTCCTGCAGAAAGACAGCAAAGGCCTGCAGCGCTGCCTCGACAACCTCTCGCACGCGTCCGAGAAGGCCTCGCAGAGCGTGCGCCTGCGCCGCTTCACGGACGTGGTGCGCGTGCTCAACCTGCTGCTGCTCAAGCAAATCGGCCCGGCATCCGCGGCGGCCAAGCAGATCGGCAGCGAGCTGCGCGCGGCAGATTTCGACATCGAGGCCTCGTGCAACGCCGTCGCCCTGCTGGCGCTGATGGCCTCGGCCGAGCTCAAGCTCGAAGAAGCGTTGGGCTGGATCGAAGCGATCTCGATGCGCCACGCCTGCTCGAAAAGCCTCACCGAGTTGCTGGTGCGAAGCGCAGCGCCCTTTCCAGCCTTTGCCGACGTGGTGCGTGCCAGCCACCAGCGTGTGAGCGAGCTCGCCGAAGAGTCGGTCACCTTCGGCCTGCGCGGCTACCACCGCAAGGCGGTCGAGATGCTCATCCAGCACGGCGAAGAAACGCTGAACGCCAAGCTCATCGACCTGGCCCGCCTGACGCTGCAGCGCCACGTCGACAAGATCGAAGATTCGACCGAGCTCGCCCTGCGCGTCGAGCGCATGCGCAGCACCTATGGCGCCGCGATCAACTTGCCCAACCTGGGCAACACCAGCCGGCAGGCCGGGGCCTTGACCATCCGCGAAGGGCGGCCCGCGAACGCAGAACCGAAGCTGCCCAGTGCGCTGGGCGATGTGTCGGCGCTCCTCCGCAAAGGCACCTCGGCCCTGCCCGGAACCAGCCAGGGCGGCGGGCTCGAAGCCGCCTGACCCGCCCCGAGGCAACGCACGAGCCGGGCCCGCGCCCGCGGTGGTGCGTCAAGCCGATGTGTTGAGCTGCGTGCCGGTGACCGCGCGCGCCTCGAACCACATGCGCGGCCCCGGGTACACGGTGAAGCTGAACTGCGCATTGCCCATGTCGAGCACGATGGGCCCGAGGTCAGGCACGCGGGTCTCCAACTCCACATTGGGCACCGGCGCCGCCCCGTGAGCCACCGTGCGGCTGATGAAGGCATCGAGCGATCGAGGAAGCGCACTGCCCAGCGCTGAAACCGACATAGCTTGAGAACGGTGCAAACAGGGTGGATGAGGGGCGGGCCGAATTCTCGGTGACGCGCCCCCGTGCCCGCACCAGCTTGACGGGCGGCGCGCAAAGGCAAACCGCTTTTGCGTGAAATGCTGCCCAGCTGGGGCATCCGCCCGGGCCGGCCGTTTGCCGCAGGGCCTGGGCCGGATCAGAACAACTCGGCCTGTGCACTCGGCGCAGGCGGTCGCGCCGGCGGCTGAAACTGCGTGAGGTCGAGGCCGATGCGCTCGCGGTTCAAACCCAGCCGCGCGCAAGCCTTGTGAAAGCGCTGCGACAACAACTGCGCCCACACCCCTTCGCCGCGCATGCGGGAGCCGAAGCTGGCGTCGTAGTCGCGGCCGCCACGCATCTCGCGCACACGCGCCATCACGCGGGCCGCGCGCTCGGGAAAGTGGGTGTCGAGCCACTGCTGGAACAGCGGGTTCACCTCCCAGGGCAAACGCAGCACCACCGTGAAGGCACGGGTGGCGCCCGCCGCCGTGGCCGCTTCGAGAATGCGCTCGACCTCGGGCTCGTTGATGAAGGGAATCACCGGCGACACGCTCACCCCCACCGGCACGCCAGCCTTCGCCAGCGCCTCGATGGTCTGGAGCCGCCGCTGCGGTGAGGCGGCACGCGGCTCAAGGATGCGCGACAGCCCGGTGTCGAGCGAGGTCACCGACACGTACACCGCCGCCAGCCGCTCGCGCCCCATCGGGCCGACGAGGTCGAGGTCGCGTTCGATGCCCGACGACTTGGTGACCAGCGAAAACGGGTGCCGGCATTCGCTCATCACTTCAAGAATGCCGCGCGTAATGCCCAGCTTGCGTTCGACCGGCTGGTAGGCGTCGGTGGCCGAGCCGATGTTGATGTACTGCGGCTCGTAGCTGCGACTGGCGAAAGCCTCGCGCAGCCGCTCGGCGGCATTCACCTTGGCGACGATGCGGGTTTCGAAGTCGAGGCCCGGCGACATGTTGAGGTAGCTGTGCGTCGGGCGTGCGAAGCAGTAGATGCAGCCGTGTTCGCAGCCCCGGTAGGGATTGATCGACAGGTCGAACGAGATGTCGGGCGAGTCGTTCCCGGTGAGGATGCTCTTGACCTTTTCTTCGATCACCTGGGTGGCCGGCGGCAGCTGTTCTTCGCTGGCGTGCTGGTCGAGCGAGCCCCAGCCGTCATCGAACGACTCGCCTTGCCGCGTGGTGAACCGATGGTCGATGGCCCACGCCGTGCCCCGCCCCTTGAGGGCCGCCAGCGGGTCGAGCGGACGTGGCGCACACGCCGCACCCGGCTTGCTGGCGGGTGTCGGGGGGGCGCCGAGGGGCGAGCGAGGCTTCATGACGAATACTGTATATCCATACAGTTATTTCACACAAGCGCGGGCGTACGCAGGCGTCACCCCAGGGCAAGAAAAAAGGCAATACCGAACAAGTGCTGTGCAAGCCCGCTTTTCCACACCCACGAAAGCCGGCCAGCGGACAACCTGCAAACCTTGTCAGCTTGCGAGGGGCGGCGCGTCGGGCCGAGCATCGCCTCCTTGCGCCCGCCTCGCGGATTCGTTGGCATTTCACGGAGACAAGCACGTGCCAAAAAAACATCGTTGTTCAAAACAGAGGCGGCACCTAGGATCGCCCAGCGCCCAGGCATGGGCTCAGCAGCCTCGCATCCACAACGATGACACCTCCCTGTGAGCAGTGGCGAATGGTCGGGGCCGACACCGCCCTCACCCGCCCCTTGGGCACCGAGCCCTTTGTGCACTGTGCGCATGGCGATCTGCGTCTGCGGCGTGCCACGAATGCGGACCTGCCGTTTCTGGCGTCGCTCTACGCTGACACGCGCGCCGAAGAAATGGCCCTGACCGGCTGGCCACAAGATCGGTGCGCGGCCTTTCTCGCCCAGCAGTTCAGCGCCCAGCACAGCTACTACCACGAGCACTACGAGGACGCCCACTTCCTGGTGCTGTGTCACCAGGCCGAGCCCATCGGCCGCCTGTACTGGTGCGAACGCGAAGACCCGGTCAAGCTGATCGACATCGCCCTCGTGCCCGGGTGGCGCGGCCAGGGCCTGGGCAGCGCGTTGATGCGTGACCTGACGGCCTGGGCCGACACTCATCAACGCGGCATTGCCCTGCACGTGGAACCGCACAACCCGGCGAGACGCCTGTACCGCCGGCTGGGCTTCGGCGTGCATGCCGACAACGGCGTGTACCTGCACATGCACCGGCGCCATGCCCTGCCTGGCACTGCGTCGGTGGCCCTCGAAGCGAGCAGCGCATGAGCGAACGTCAAGTCACCGCCGCATCAGCGGTGCCCAGCTTCGCGCGCCTGCAGGCGGACCTTGGCCAGATCTACCAGTTGGTGCCCCTCGACGGGCAGGCCGCCCTGGGCGCCGAATTGCGCTACGTCCGCCGTGCATCGGCGATGAGCCGGCGCTACGAGTGCTATGCCGCGCAACTGGCAGCGACGCGGCCCTGCCCCCAGGGGCTCTATGCCGTGCGTTCGGGCACCGACGAATGGGCGTTGCTGCTCGTCCCCATCGGACCCGACGAAGACGGAGAGCCGCTGCTCGAAGCGCTGTTCCATGTGAAGAAACAAGAACACGAGGAGTCAGGCGTCACCGACGCTTCATCGTCACGCGAGTGACTCAACCAGGAGAGGGCAACACATGAGCGATCCGTTTCTCGGCGAGATCAAGATGGTGGGTTTCAACTTCGCGCCGCGCGGCTGGGCGTCGTGCCAAGGGCAGCAGATGTCCATCGCACAGAACACCGCGCTGTTTTCGCTGCTGGGCACGACCTTCGGCGGCAACGGGCAGACCACCTTCGGCTTGCCCGACTTCCAGGGCCGCAGCCCGGTGGGCATGGGCAACGGCCCGGGGCTGACGCCCATCGTGCAGGGCGAGGTGGCCGGCACCGAGAACGTGACCCTCTTGTCAACGCAAATGCCGATGCACACGCACGTGGCCAGCGCGACGGTCGCCATTCCGGCGGTCGCGGCCAGCACCAACGTGACCGGCGCACCCAGCGCCACGAGCGTGCTGGGGCCGGTCGGCGCGGCGGGCCGTGCGGGAACGTTGTATTCGACCGATGCGGCCGACACGACACTGTTGCCCTTCAGCCCGCCCGTGACGGTGGGCGCCGCAGGCGGCAGCCAACCGGTGCCGTTGCGCAACCCGTTCCTCGGCACCAACTTCATCATCGCGATGGAAGGCATCTTCCCCTCGCGGCCATGACGCCCTGAACGAAGCGGGCGGGCGCGATCGCGCGCCGCCCGCACGAGCCGATGCGACGCGGCTGGATGCCGTGTCGCGACGCAAGACCCCGGGCCGGCGCCCGACACCGAGACGCCGGCCCCGTGAAGTGAATGCAGCCAGCTGGAGTGCCGGATGAAAAAGCCCACGAACCGCCAAGCGTCCCAACGCCCCAGCCCTGCCACACGGCCGCTGGCGATGATGCGGGCCCTGGAGCCGCGCATCATGTTCGACGCGGCCATTGGCGCCACGGCCATCGACGTGGCCCACGCCGAGCCACCGCTTCCTGTGGCCGATGCCCCCGAGACCGCCACCGTTGACGATGTCTCGTCTGCCGTGCCGCCGCCCCAAACGCGGCAGGAGATCGCCTTTGTCGATACCTCGGTGAGCAACTACGCGTCGCTGGTCGAGGGCTTGGGGCCGAACATCGAAGTCGTGCTCGTGAATTCCGGGCAGAACGGTCTTCAGCTCATGGCCGACACGCTGGCCGGCCGCACGGGGGTCGATGCCATCCATGTGCTCAGCCACGGCGATACCGGACGCATACAGCTCGGCAACGACTGGATCGACAGCACCGACATCGCGGCCCAGCCTGCATTGCTGGCGAGCATCGGCCAATCGCTTGCCGCAGATGGCGACATCCTCCTCTACGGCTGCAACGTGGGCGCTCAAGCGGCCGGCGTCCAGTTCGTCCAATCGCTGGCAGCGATGACGCAGGCCGATGTCGCTGCTTCGAGCGACCTCACAGGCGCAGCGCCCCAAGGCGGCGACTGGAACCTCGAAATGCAGCAGGGCGCTGTAGAGACGGCGGCATTTCATCTGGCGGGCTACCGAGGCCTGTTGGCCACCGACCAGAACTTCGACGCGCAAGGCGTCGCCGGCCTGGGCAGCAACACGGTTGTCATCGGTGACCTCACCTACTTCAACAACCACAACTTCAACATCGCGATCGTCAATGACGGCTTCATCGCGGCCGGTGCCGACCATGCGCTGGGATTCCGCAGCAGCGGTCCGAACCTGTCCACCGAGGTCGGGTTCAGAACCACCGACGGTTCGGAATTCAAACTCAACGGCTTCGTCGTCGATCGCGGCTTCGGTTCGGACAACACGTTGACGATCGCGGGGTACCGCAACAGCGTTCAGGTCACCTCGACCACGGTGGACGTGACTGGCGGCACCGCCACGCTCAACGTCAGCGCGAGCAGCGCCTGGGAATACATCGACGAGGTACGCATCACCGGAGCCGACCTCGACGTCGACATCGACGACCTCGACTTCAGCCCAGCCGTCGTCCCCAACAGCGCCCCCACCCTGGGCAACGTCGGCGGCGACAGCGCCGCTTGGGCCGGCGTGGGCAACACCGTGGTGCTCGACGCCGGCACGAACGCGACGCTGGCCGACGCCGATTTCGGCGCGCTCAACAGCGGCAACGGCAACTGGTCGGGCGGCAGCCTGACCGTGCAACGCTCGGGTACAGCCATCAGCGCCGACACCTTCGGCTTCAACACCTCGGGTGCGCTCTTCACGGTGAGCGGCAGCGACCTGCAATCGGGCGGGCAGACCTTCGCCACCTTCACCAACACCGGCGGCGTGCTGACCATCAGCTACACCAGCAGTGCCACCACGGCCACCACGGCGCTCGTGAACGACGTGGCCCAGCGCATCACCTACCGCAACGACACGCCCTCGGGCGACGCGACGGTGCGCTTCTCGCTGAGCGACGGCGTGGCCGCCGCCGCCACGGCCGACGTGACGGTGACGAGCGACACGATCTACGTCACCAACACCACCGACACGGCCACCATCGACCGTAGCAACGGCGTGAGCTTCAGCGAAGCCGTAGCGATTGCGGCAGCCGACGCCACGGGCAGCCAGACCATCGTGTTCAACAGCACGCTGGCCGCCACCGCGCTGACGTTCAACAGCGTGAGCCTCAGCGAAAGCCTCACGTTCGACATGGACGCGGCCAGCGGCATGTCGCTCACCAGCGGCACGCTCACCCTCGGCGCAGCCACCACGCAAACCTTCACCAATGGCAGCGGCGACACCGCCACCATCACCGGCGCCATCACTGGCAGCGGCGCGCTGACCAAGGCGGGCGCGGGCGGCCTGAGCTTGTCCGCCGTCAACGCCTGGACCGGCGCCACGACGGTCTCCGCCGGCACCCTGACCGTCAGCGGCGGCGATGCCATTTCCGGCAACAGCAGCGTCACGGTAGCCAGCGGCGCGACGCTGGCGCTGTCCACCAATGAAGTCATCGGCAACCTGTCCGGTGCCGGAGCCATAACGCTTGGCGGCAATACGCTCACGAGCATCATCACGGCCGATACCACCTTCTCCGGCAGCATCAGCGGTACGGGTGGCCTGAGCGTCAGCCAGAGTGGGGCGGCGACTTTCGCGCTGACCCTGTCGGGTACCAACACCTACACCGGCAGCACGACTGCGCTGAATTTCGGCTCGCTAAGACTGAATGGCGATGCCTCTGTCTCCAGCAGCAGCTATTTGCGCGCCAATGGCAATAGCGTGATCACACTGCTGTCGGACCAGACGGTTGGCAGCCTGGGTAGCAACAGCGCGACTGCCACAGTCAACCTCGGCAGCTTCACCCTGAGCGCTGGCGGTGACAACACCACCACCAATGTTTCGGGCGTGGTCTCCGGCACGGGCAATTTGGTAAAAGAGGGCAGCGGCACCCTGACGTTGTTGGGCACCAATACTTACAGCGGCACGACCACCGTGTCGACCGGCACGCTGTCGGTGGCCAGCGACAGCAACCTCGGCAGCAACACCGTGACGCTCGCAGCGGGCGCCACGCTGAACATCACCGGCGCCACCACCATCGACAACGCCATCGCGCTCAGCGGTGCGGCCACGGTCAACAACACCGCCGCCGTCACGCTCTCGGGTGTGATCAGTGGCAGCAACAGCCTCACCAAGACCGGCAGCAGCACCCTCACCCTCAGCGGCAGCAACACCTACAGCGGCACCACCACCGTCAGCGCTGGCACCCTGAGCGTCGCCAGCGACAGCAACCTGGGCAGTGGATCGCTCACGCTGGACAGCGGCACCACGCTGGCCGTCACGGGTGCTGTCACGATCGACAACGCCATCGCGCTGAGCGGCGCAGCGACCGTTTCTGTCTCCAGCTTGGCCACCTTGTCGGGCGACATCACCGGCTCGTTCGACTTCACCAAAGCGGGCGCGGGAACCTTGGCGCTCTCGGGGACGAACAGCTACGCGGCCACCACCATCAGCGCGGGCACACTGGTCGTCAACTCAGACAGCCACCTCGGCAGCGGCACCGTCACCTTGGGAAGCGGTACCACGCTTGGCATTACCGGCGCGACCACCATCGACAACGCCATCGCCCTCAGCGGTGCAGCGACCATCAGCGCTTCGTCGGACGCGACCCTCTCAGGCGTGGTCAGTGGCAGCGGCGCGCTCACGAAGGCGGGAGCCAACACCCTCACGCTCTCGGGCACCAATACCCACAGCGGCGGCATGACGGTGAGCGCTGGCAGCTTGAGCGTGGCCAGCGACGCCAATCTCGGCTCGGGCACAGTCACGCTGGACTCCGGCACCACACTGGCCGTCACTGGTGCCACCACCATCGACAACGCCATCGCGCTCAGCGGCGCGGCCACGGTCAACAACACCGCTGCCGTTACGCTCTCGGGCGTCATCAGCGGCAGCAACAGCCTCACCAAAACCGGCAGCAGCACCCTCACGCTCAGCGGCACGAACACCTACAGCGGCGCCACCGCGCTGAATGCCGGCACCACGCTCGTCAACGGCAGCCTGGGCGCCACGTCGGGGGTGACGGTCGCCTCTGGCGCCACGCTCGGCGGCACCGGCAGCATCACGGGCAACACCACCGTCAACAGCGGCGGCACGCTCTCGCCTGGCGCGGGCGGGGCCGGCACGCTCACGATCAACGGCGACCTCACGATGGCCTCAGGCAGCTCGCTGGCCATCGAGATCGCTGGCGCCACCGCCGGCAGCGGCTACGACCAGGTGATCGTCACCGGTGCGGTCGATGTCAGCGGCGCCACGCTCGCCACCACCCACAGCTACACCGCGGGTGCCGGCGACATCTACAACATCGTCGTCAACGACGCCGCCGACGCCGTGACCGGCAGCTTCAGCGGCGTGGCCGAAGGCGCCACCGTGACGGCCGGTGGCAACGGCACTGTGCTCACCACGAGCTACATCGGCGCCACCGGCAACGACATCACGCTCACTGCCCCCGTGCCGGCCGTGGTGACGGGGGTGTCGTCGGCCACGGCCAACGGCACCTACGCCATCGGCAGCACGATCAGCGTCACCGTCACCTTCGACAACGCGGTGACCGTCAACACCACCGGCGGCACGCCCTCGCTGACGCTCGAAACCGGCAGCACCGACCGCACGGCCAGCTACGTGTCGGGCTCGGGCAGCAACACGCTCACCTTCGAGTACACCGTGCAGGCGGGCGACAGCAGCGCCGACCTCGACTACGCCACCACCGGCGCACTGGCACTGAACGGCGGCACCATCCGCGACGCACTGAGCATCAACGCCGCGCTGACCTTGCCCACGCCCGGTGCCGCTGGCTCGCTGGGTGCCAACCGGGCCCTGGTCATCGACGGCGTGCGCCCCACAGTCGGCATCGTGGTGGCCGACACGGCGCTGGCGGCCGGCGAAACCTCGCTCGTCACCATCACCTTCAACGAGGCCGTCAGCGGCTTCACCAACGACGACCTCACGGTGGCCAACGGCACGCTCAGCGCGGTGTCGTCATCCGACGGCGGCATCACCTGGACGGCCACCCTCACCCCCACCGCCACCTGGACCGACGCCACCAACGTCATCACGCTCGACAACACCGGCGTGGCCGATGCGGCGGGCAACGCCGGCACCGGCAGCACCGACTCGAACAACTACGCCATCGACACCGCGCGGCCCACGGCCAGCATCGTCGTGGCCGACACCGCGCTGCTGGCCGGCGAGGCCTCCTCGGTCACCATCACCTTCAGCGAGGCCGTCACCGGCTTCGACAACTCCGACCTGACCGTGGCCAACGGCAGCCTGTCGGCAGTCAGCTCCTCGGACGGCGGCATCACCTGGGACGCCACCTTCACGCCCACGGCTGGCGTCACCGACACCAGCAACCTCATCACGCTCGCCAACACCGGCGTGACCGATGCGGCCGGCAATGCCGGTGCGGGCAGCACCGACTCGAACAACTTCAGCATCGACACCGCAAGACCCACGGCCAGCATCGTCGTGGCCGACACCGCCCTGGCCGCCGGCGAAACCTCGACCGTCACCATCACCTTCAGCGAGGCCGTCACCGGCTTCACCGACGCCGACCTGATGGTCGAAAACGGCAGCATCAGCGGCCTGTCGTCGTCGGACGGCGGCATCACCTACACGGCCACCCTCACCCCCAGCAGCCCGCTGGCCGACGCCACCAACGTCGTCACCCTCACCAACAACGGCGTGACCGACGCCGCCGGCAACGTTGGCACCGGCACCACCGACTCGAACAACTACGCCATCGACACCGAGCGGCCCGGCCCCGTCAGCATCGTGGTGAGCGACGGTTTGCTGACCGCTGGCGAAACGACACTGGTCACCTTCACCTTCAACGAAGCGGTGAGCGGCTTCACCAACGCCGACCTCACGGTGAGCAACGGCACGCTGAGCACGGTCAGCAGCGCCGACGGTGGCATCACGTGGACGGCCACCTTCACGCCCGCGCCCGGCGTGACCGACCTGACGCCGCAGACCATCACGCTGAACAACACCGGCATCCAGGATGCGGCCGGCAACGCAGGCCTGGGCACCTCGAACTCGACCCCCTACGCGGTCGATACGTCGATCCCCACGGCCACCGTCAGCGTGACCGACACCAGCCTGTCGATCGGCGAAACCTCAGCAGTCACCATCACCTTCAGCGAGGCCGTCACCGGCTTCACCAACGCCGATCTCGCGGTGACCAACGGCACGCTGAGCACGGTGTCGTCGAGCGACGGCGGCATCACGTGGACGGCCACGTTCACCCCCTCGGCAGCCCTGAGCGACAGCACCAACGTCATCACGCTCGACAACACCGGCGTGGCCAACGGCTCGGGCAACGCCGGCACCGGCAGCACGGCGTCCAACAACTTCGTCATCGACACGCTGCGGCCCACGGCGAGCATCACCGTGGCCGACGCTGCACTGCTGGCTGGCGAAACCTCGGCCGTCACCATCACCTTCAGCGAGGCCGTCACCGGCTTCACCAACGACGACCTCACGGTGGCCAACGGCACGCTGTCGTCGGTGAGCTCGTCGGACGGCGGCGTCACCTGGACCGCCACCTTCACGCCCGCGGCCGACGTCATCGACGCCAGCAACCTCATCACGCTGGCCAACACCGGCGTGAGCGATGCCGCAGGCAACACCGGCACCGGCAACACCGACTCGAACAACTACGCGATCAACAGCGTGCGACCCACGGCCAGTATCGTGGTCGCCGACGCGGCCCTCGCCGCAGGCGAAACCTCGCTGGTGACCATCACCTTCAGCGAAGCCATCACCGGCTTCACCAACGCCGACCTGAGCGTGGCCAATGGCACGCTCTCGGCGCTGAGTTCGTCAGACGGCGGCGTCACCTGGACCGCCACCTTCACGCCCGCAGCCGGCGTCAGCGACACCACCAACCTCATCACGCTGGCCAACACCGGCGTGGTCAATGCGGCCGGCAACGCCGGCGCGGGCAGCACCGAGTCGAACAACTACGCCATCGACACCGCCGGGCCCACAGCCAGCATCGTCGTGGCCGACACGGCCCTCGCCGCGGGCGAAACCTCGCTCGTCACCATCACCTTCAGCGAAGCCGTCACCGGCTTCACCAACGCCGACCTGAGCGTGGCCAATGGCAGCCTGAGCCCAGTCAGCAGCGCCGACGGCGGGGTCACCTGGACGGCCACGTTCACGCCGACGGCGGTTGCCGTCAGTGCCACCAACCTCATCACGCTGGCCAACACCGGCGTGAGCGACACCGCCGGCAACAGCGGCAGCGGCAGCACCGACTCGAACGCGTTCGCCATCGAGACCACGCGCCCCACGGCCAGCATCGTCGTGGCCGACACGGCCCTGGCGGCGGGCGAGACCTCGCTCGTCACCATCACCTTCAGCGAGGCCGTCACCGGCTTCACCAACGCCGACCTCACCGTGGCCAACGGCTCACTCTCGGCCGTGAGTTCGTCGGACGGCGGCGTCACCTGGACGGCCACCTTCACGCCAACGGCCGGCGTGACCAACGCCACCAACCTCATCACGCTCGCCAACACCGGCGTGGCCGATGCGGCCGGCAACACGGGCACGGGCACGACCGACTCGAACAACTATGCGCTCGACACCGCGCCCCCCACGGCCGTGAGCATCGTGCGCATCAACACCTCGCCCACCCCCGACAGCGCGGTCGCCTACACCGTCACCTTCAGCGAACCGGTGTCGGGCGTCGATGCGAGCGACTTCACCCTACTCACCAGCAACACGGCGGTCGGCCGCGTCGGCGCGGTCACGCAGGTCAATGCCACGACCTACACCGTGCAGTTGGTGGACCTGGGCGGCGAAGGCGCCGTGCGGCTCGACCTGAATACGGGGGGCACCGGCATCACCGACGTCGCCGGCAACCAGGCCTCGGCGGGCTTCGTCGGCGAGGCTTACGCGCTGGTGCCAATCCCGGTGGTGCCACCGCCCGCCCCTGTGCCCGAGCCGCCACCCGCAGCGCCACCGCCATTCGTGCAGCCGCCGGTGATTCCACCGGTGACGATCGACCCGATCCCGCCGTCCGCTGGCGAGCCCACCCCGCCCCCGCGCTTCGACCCACCCGCGGCGCCGCCCGCCTTGCCACCCGGCCCGCCAGCCGACCGTGGTCCCGGCTCGGGCGCCAACCTTCCCGGCTTCCTGACGCTGGGCGGGCCCCCGACCTCACTCGGTGGTGGCACCGGCCTGCGGGCCGTGCCTGACATCGGCGATTTCTCGGTCACCGCGGGCCAGCCGCTGCGCATCGCGCTGCCGGCCTCGACCTTCACCCACTCTGAGGCCGGCGCGCAGGTCGCGGTGTCGGCGCGCCAATCCAACGGCCAGCCGCTGCCCTCGTGGATGCGCTTCGACCCGAGCACCGGCGTCATCTCGGGCACGCCGCCTGCGGGCGCGAACCTGCAGGTGTCGATCGAGATCACCGCACGCGACGCCCAGGGCCGCCAGGCCACGACGCACCTCGACGTGCAGGTCAAGGGCGGCGCACGCGAGGGCGGCGCGCCGCGCATCACCGTGCCGCAGCGCGGCCCAGGCGCCCAGCTCTTCGAGCGGGGCGACGTGCGCGAGGCCGGCCTGAAGCTGGTGCCCGAACTCGCGGCCCTGCTGCTCGACGCCGTGCCCGCCGAGGGCGAGGCCAGCGCCGACGAATCGGCGGCACCCGCAGGCCGCACGGCGCTGTCGGTGCAGTTCGACCAGTTCGGCGCCAAGGCCCGGCAGGCCGAGCGCGCGGCACTGCTGGTGCAACTGGAGGCACTGGCCCGCAGCGCGAGCTGACCTGACCCGTCCAAAGACTGCTTGCACGGCTCCGTTCGGACCGAGGTATCGAGGTCCCGCGTGAGCTGCACTGCACCCGAAGAAGACCCCGTCAACAACGACACAACCACAACCAATCGACAGGAGGCTTGCCTTGTCATCCACCCGCCACGAACTTCCCCAGCGCGCCCTGCTTGCCGCGCTGATCTGCGCCGCGTTCACGGGCTGCGCCGTTCAACCCCGCGCGCTCACGCCGCAAGAGCGGCAGGCCGTCGTGCAGGCCGACCGCAGCCGCATGTTTGCCGAGCAAGAGCCGGTGGCCGGCGCCGTGACGCTCGACGAGGCGATGGCGCGCGCCATCAAATACAACCTCGACCACCGCCTGAAGCTGATGGAAGAGGCCTTGTCGCAGCGCCAGCTCGACCTGTCGCGCACCGACCTCTTGCCCAAGCTGGTGGCGCAGGCCGGCTACAGCGCCCGCGACAGCGAGCTGGCCTCGTCGTCGCGTGACGTGCTGACGGGGCGCGAGTCGCTGGTGCCGTCGACCTCGTCGGACCGCGAGCGCACCACCTACGACCTCGGCCTGTCGTGGAACGTGCTCGACTTCGGCGTCAGCTACTACTCGGCCCAGCAGAACGCCGACCGCGTGCTCATCACCCAAGAGCGCCGCCGCAAGGTGCTGCACCTGTTGATGCAGCAGACGCGCCAGGCCTACTGGCAGGCCGTGGGCGCGCAGCAGCTCGAAACGCGCATCGACCCGGTCTTGCAGATGGCGCAGAAGGCGCTCGAAGACGCCCGCAAGGTCGAGACCGAACGGCTGCGCTCGCCGCTCGAAGCGCTGAGCTACCAACGCCAGTTGCTCGACCTGATCCGCCAGCTCGAAAGCGTGCGCGACGAACTGCACCAGGCGCGCCCGCGGCTGGCATCGCTGATGAACCTGGAGCCCGGCCGCAGCTTCAGCGTGGTCGCGCCGACGCAGGCGCTCGACACCCCGCGCATCAGCCTGGCGCCCGAGCGCATGGAAGAGACCGCGCTGATGCAGCGGCCCGAGCTGGTCGAGGCGCACTACAACGAACGCATCGGCCTGCTCGAAACCCGCAAGGCACTGGCGCGCCTGCTGCCGGGGGTCGAGGTGAGCCTGGGCGGCCACTACGACAGCAACTCGTACCTGGTGAACAACCGCTGGTGGGACGCCGGCCTGCGCGTGAGCTGGAACCTGCTCAACGTGCTGAACGCGAAGCAGATTCGCGGCCTGGCCGACGCGCAGCTCGAGATCGCCAAGCAGCAGCGCCTCGCGCTCAACATGGCCGTGCTGACGCAGGTGCACGTGGCGCACCTCGACTACCAGGGCAAGCTGCGCCAGTACGCGACGACCAAAGAGCTCGACTCGGTCGAGCAACGCATCCTCTCGCAGACCCGCAACGCCACCTCGGCCAGTGCCCAGGGCAAGCTCGACGAGATTCGGGCCGCGGCTTCGGCCATGATGTCGGAGTTGCGCCTGTACCAGAGCTATGGCGCGCTCCAGGGGGCCTATGCGCAGCTCGTGTCCACCCTGGGGATCGACCCCTTGCCGTCCTCGGTGCCCGGCCACGACCTCAAGTCTCTCGGTGAGGCCGTGCGCATGTCCGAGGTGTCCTGGGCCAAAGCCGTCAACCCTTGAGCATCAAGCTTTGATAGCCCCCTTTGAGAGAAGCCCCGCCCGAAGTGTCCATTCCGATTGATCTTTTCTGCTCGACGAGTTCATTCACCGCTCGCCTTCGTCCCGTGATCGCGGCCGTGGCCCTGGTGGGCGCGGCCGCGTCGCACGCCCAGGCCCCGGCCACAGGCCCGGCCGAGAAAGACGGCCGCATCCGCACGCAGCTCAGCGCGCGCAACGCGGTCACCATCTCGGCCGAGGTGGCCGCGCGCATCGCCAGCCTGTCGCTGCGCGAGGGCGAGTCCTTCCGTGCAGGGCAGGTGCTGGTCGGCTTCGACTGCGCGCTGTTCCAGTCGCAACTGCGCAAGGCCGAAGCCAGCATCGAGGCGGCGCAGGCGCTGGTGGGGTCGAACCAGCGGCTGGTCGAGCTCAACTCCATCGGCAAGTTCGAGGTCGAGCAGGCCCAGGCCAAGCTGAAAGAAGCGCAGGCCGACGCGGCGACCGCCCGCGTGGTGGTCAACCGCTGCAGCATCGCCGCGCCCTTCGCGGGCCGGGTGGTCAAGCGCCACGCGGCGGCGCACCAGTTCGTCTCGCCCGGCACGCCGCTGCTCGATCTGATCGACACCGGCTCGCTCGAAGTGCAGATGATCGTGCCGTCGAAGTGGCTGGCCTGGCTCAAGCCTGGCGCGGCGTTTCGCATCGAAGTCGATGAGCTGGGCCAGGGCTTTGCCGCCCGGGTGCAGCGCCTGGGCGCCAAGATCGACCCGGTGAGCCAGACCGTGCTGGTGGTCGGCACCGTGGACGGCCAGCCCGCCGCGCTGCTGCCCGGCATGAGCGGCTGGGCGGTCTTTCCGCCACGCAAGCCCTGACGGACCGATCCGCCATGAAGCCCGAAGCGCCCATGCAGCCCTTGCTGGCCCTGCTGCAACTGGGCCGGCGTGCGCGCGCCGCGGCCGATGCGGCCGAGCTGGGCTTCGTCGTCGTCAACGAGACCCTGCAGCTCGCGCCCTACCGCCAGGCCGCGCTGTGGACCGAACTTGGCCTGCCGCGCGTGGCCGCCGTCTCGGGCCTGCCGCAGCCCGACCCGAACGCGCCCTACGTGCAGTGGCTGGGCTCGGTGTTTCGTCACGGCGTGAAGCAGTTCGACGTACCCGGCGCCATCTCGGCCAGCGACCTGCCCGACGCGCTGGCGAGCGAATGGCCGCAGTGGCTGCCCGCGCACGCCGCATGGCTGCCGCTGCGCCAGGGCGACGCGCTCGCCGGTGCGCTGCTTCTCGCGCGCGACGAGGCCTGGAACGAGGCCGAGCTGGCCCTGCTGAAAGAGCTGGGCGATGTGTATGCCCACGCGCTGGCCGCCCATGCGCCACGCCAGCGCGGCCTCGACCGCTTCGCCAGCACGCTGCGGTCGAGCCGCACGAAGCGCATCGGCCTCATCGCGCTGCTGGCGCTGTGCCTGGTGCCGATCCGCATCAGCGTTCCGGCGAGCGCCGAGGTCGTGCCGCAGCAGCCGCTGCTGGTGCGCGCGCCGCTCGATGGCGTGGTCGAGCGCGTGCACGTGCGGCCCAACCAGGCCGTGAAGGCGGGCGACGCGCTCTTCAGCCTCGACACCACGGCACTGCGCGCGCGGCACGAGGTGGCGAGCAAGGCCTTCGACACGGCGCAAGAGGAATACCGCCAGTCCGCGCAGGCCGCCGTCACCGACGACCGCAGCCGGGCCGAAATCGCCCTGCGGCGCGGCCAGATGCAAGAAAAGCGCGTCGAGCTCGACTTCACCGGCGGCCAGCTCGCCCGCGTACAGGTCAAGGCCGAGCGCGACGGCATTGCGGTGTTCGCCGACGCCAACGACTGGCTCGGCAAGGCCGTCACCATCGGCGAACGCGTGATGCTCGTGGCCGACCCGGCGCAGGTCGAGCTGCGCGCGCACCTGCCGGCGGCCGACCAGATCGACGTGCAGCCCGGCGACCTGCTGACGCTGTACCCGCAAGGCTCGCCGCTCGACACGCACGAGGCCCGCGTCGTGAGCGTGGCCTACCGCGCCGAGCCCACGCCCGACGGCTACCTCGCCTACCGCGTGAAGGCCGAGTTCACCGCCGGGCAGACGCCCCCGCGCATCGGCCAACTCGGCACCGCGCGGCTGCGCGGCGGCTGGGCGCCGCTCGCCTACGTGGTGCTGCGCCGGCCGCTGGTGGCCGTGCGGCAGTGGCTGGGCTGGTGAACGCGCCGGCCATGGACCTGCTGCCCCCACTGCGCCAGGACCTGGCCCTGCACGCCGGGCCCGCCGCGCCCGATGGCTCGCCGACCTGGACGCTGCACGACCCGGCCGCGAACCGGTTCTTCGAGTTGGGCTGGGCCGCGTTCGAGCTGCTCTCGCGCTGGCCGCTCGGCAGCGCCCGCGCCGTGCTCGACGCCATCGCCCGCGAAACCACGCTGCACATCGAAGCCGGCGACCTCGACGGCCTGCTGCGCATGCTGTCGCACAACCACCTGCTGCTGTCGCACGGCCCGCAAGACACGGCCCGGCTCGCACAGGCCGCCGCCGCCACGCGCGTGGGCCCGTGGCGCTGGCTGCTGAAGAACTACCTCTTCGTGCGCGTGCCGCTGGTGCGGCCCATGCCCTGGCTCAGCCGCTTCGCGCCGCGCGTGGCCTGGGCGTTTCATCCGATCTTCTGGATCGGCGTGGCGCTGGTCGCGGTGCTCGGCCTCGCGCTCGCCTCGCAGCGCTGGGACGCGTTCACCCACACCTTCGCGTCGTACGCCAACTGGCAGGGTGCGTTGGCCATCGGTGTGGCCGTCAGCTTCGCCAAGGTGATGCACGAACTCGGCCACGCCTTCACGGCGCAGCGCCACGGCTGTCGCGTGGCCACGATGGGCATCGCCTTTCTCGTGATGTGGCCGGTGCTCTACACCGACACCAACGAAGCCTGGAAGCTGCGCTCGCGCCGCCAGCGTCTGCAGATCGGCGCGGCCGGCATGCTGAGCGAGCTGGCGCTGGCGGCCTTCGCCACGGTGGCGTGGGCGCTGATCCCCGACGCGCCCGGCTGGGGGCCGGTCAAGGCCGGGGCCTTCTTGCTGGCCACCACCACCTGGCTCATCACGCTGGCCATCAACGCCAGCCCCTTCATGCGATTCGACGGCTACTTCTTGCTGTCGGACGCGCTCAACCTGCCCAACCTGCACGAGCGCTCGTTCGCGCTCGCACGCTGGTGGCTGCGCGAGCGGCTGTTCGGCCTGGACGAGCCCGCGCCCGAGTGGTTCACGCCCGGCCGGCAGCGCGGGCTGATCGCGTTCGCGTTCGCCACCTGGCTGTACCGGTTGGTGCTCTTCCTCGGCATCGCCGTACTCGTGTACCACGTGTTCTTCAAGGCCCTGGGCGTGGTGCTGATGGCGGTCGAGCTGATTTGGTTCATCGGCCTGCCAGTCTGGAAAGAACTGAAGCAGTGGTGGATGCGCCGCTCGCACCTGCGCTGGAACCGCGCCACGCGTCGTTCGATGCTCGGCCTCGCCCTTACGCTGGGCGTGCTGCTGTGGCCCTGGCGCACCACGGTGCATGCGCCCGCGGTGCTTGCCGCACAGCAAGCGCAAGGCCTGTACGCCCCACACGCCGCGCGCATCGACACCGACCTGCCCCGCACCGGGCAGGCGCTGCGCGCCGGCGAACGGCTCGCCGTGCTGCAGTCCCCCGAACTGGCCGCACGCCTCGCGCTGGCACAAGCGCGCGAAGAGCAACTGCAATGGCAACTGGCGCAGCAACCCTTCGATGCCCGCCTGATGGAAGCCGGCCCGGCCCTGCGCAAGCGCTGGGAAGCGGCCCAGGAAGAAGTGCGCGGCCTGCAGGGTGAAGTGCAGCGCCTCGTGCTGACCATGCCCTTCGACGGCGCCGTGGTCGAGGTCTCGCCCGAGCTGTCGCGCGGCGACTGGCTGGCCGCGGGCGAGAAGCTGATGCAGGTCGTCGCCCCGCAAGGCGCAAAGGTCGAAGCCTTTGTCGATGAAGACCAGGCGCGTGCGCTGTCGCGCGGCGCCGAGGGCGTCTTCGTGCCCAACAACGCCGAAGGCGCACGCGTGGCCTGCGAGCGTGGCCATGTCGATGCCGTGCAGCTGGCGCAGCTCGACCAGCCTTCGGCCGCCAGCGTCTACGGCGGCGCCATTGCGTCGCAGCGCGAGCCCGACGGCCGCATCGTGCCGCTGCAACCGACCTTCCGCCTGCGCCTCGAAAGCTGCACCCTGCGCCACGCCCCGCGCACCGAGGTGATCGGCATCGCCGTGCTGCACGGCGAACGCCGCTCGTGGCTCAGCCGCGCATGGCACGCCTCCGCGGCAATATGGCAGCGGGAAGCGGCCTTCTGAACCCATGAGCCGACATGGCGCAAGCCCTTGACCTTGCCACGGAGGCAAGCTCGACACTGAGGCCATCGAAACCCAAGGAGCCCCTGATGATCGAGTTCACCGTCAAAGACATGACCTGCGGCCACTGCGTCAACCATGTGACGCAAGCCATCCACGGCGTCGATGCACAAGCCAAGGTCGACATCGACCTGCAAACCCACACGGTGCGCGTCGAGACCCAGGCCGCACGCGAACCCCTCGCGGCCGCCCTGGCCGAAGCCGGCTACCCGGCCGCTTGAGTGACCCGGGCGCTAAGACAACGCGCCACACCGCGGAAACGAAAAAGCCCCTGACCATCGGTCAGGGGCTTCACGTTTTGGCTGGCGGAGTCGGAGGGATTCGAACCCTCGATGCAGGTTTTGCCCACATACTCCCTTAGCAGGGGAGCACCTTCGGCCACTCGGTCACGACTCCAACTAGCGAGGCGGCATTCTAACCACAGAACCACCGCCTTCTTCGATCACGACACATCGCGTGATCGTCAGCAACACACTCAGCCCGCGGGCTGCTCCAGATCGAAGGCCTTGTGCAGCGCGCGCACGGCGAGCTCCATGTACTTCTCGTCGATCACGACGCTGGTCTTGATCTCGCTGGTGGTGATCATCTGGATGTTGATGCCCTCTTCTGACAGGCAGCGGAACATCTTGCTGGCCACGCCCACATGCGAGCGCATGCCGATGCCCACGATGCTGACCTTGCAGATCTTCGGGTCACCAGTGACTTCGCTCGCGCCGGTTTGCGGCAGCACGGTGTTCTTCAACAACTCGACGGTGCGCGCGTAGTCGTTGCGGTGCACGGTGAACGAGAAGTCGGTGCGGCCATCGTGCGAGACGTTCTGGATGATCACGTCCACGTCGATGTTGGCATCGGCCACGGGGCCGAGGATCTGGAAAGCGATGCCGGGCTTGTCGGGCACGCCGGCCACGGTGATCTTGGCTTCGTCGCGGTTGAACGCGATGCCCGAGACAACGGCTTGTTCCATTTTTTCGTCTTCCTCAAAAGTGATCAGGGTGCCGGAGCGGGCTTCCTCGTCGATGTTGATGTCCCAGGGCGTGAAGCTGCTGAGCACACGCAGGGGCACGCGGTACTTGCCGGCGAATTCGACCGAACGGATCTGCAGCACCTTCGAGCCCAGGCTGGCCATTTCGAGCATCTCTTCGAAGCTCACGGTGTGCAGGCGACGCGCCTCGGGCACGATGCGCGGGTCGGTGGTGTAGACGCCATCGACGTCGGTATAGATCAGGCACTCGGCGGCCTTCATCGCCGCGGCCACGGCCACGGCCGAGGTGTCCGAGCCCCCACGGCCGAGCGTGGTGATGTTGCCGTCGGGGTCCACGCCCTGGAAGCCGGTGATGACGACCACCTTGCCGGCCGCGAGGTCGGCGCGCACACGGGCGTCGTCGATGCTCTGGATGCGCGCCTTGGTGTACGAGGTGTCGGTCTTGATGGGCACCTGCCAGCCGGCGTAGCTCACGGCTTCGAGGCCTTCGGCCTGCAGCGCGATGGACAGCAGGCCCACCGAGACCTGCTCGCCGGTCGAGGCGATCATGTCGAGTTCGCGCAGCACGCCGTCGCCGGGCACTTCGGGCGACAGCTCTTTGGCGAGGCCCAGCAAGCGGTTGGTTTCGCCACTCATTGCCGAGGGCACGACGACCATCTGGTGGCCGGCGCGCGCCCACTTGGCAACGCGCTTGGCGACATTGCGGATGCGCTCGGTCGAGCCCATCGACGTGCCGCCGTATTTGTGAACGATGAGTGCCATGAGAACCTGAGTCTCTGAGGGATTGGAAGGGGAGCGACGCGGTCGCGAACCGCGCATTTTATCCCGCCGCCCTGGCGGCTTTCAGCCCGCAGACCCGGGGACCCAATCCAGCGTCAACTGCGCCTGCCCGGGCAAGCCCACCACGCGCGCATCGACGCCCAGGCCCGGCACGAACACGAGTTGCCCGCCGCTGAAGACCAGCGGCCCCTCGCGCATCCACACCGGCACATCGGCGGCCTGGTACTGCTTCTTCAGGCTGCGCGCCGGGCGGCCGAGGCCGGCCTGAAAGCGTTCGCCACCTTTGCGGGCGCGCAAGTCCAGGTGAGCCAGCCATGCGAGTGGCACGCCGCCCTCGGTGACGCGCCGCGCGTGCAGCGTGCCGCCCCAACCCGGCAGCGCAAACGGTCCCGCCCCCGTGATGGCGAGCGTGGTCTCCCGCGCGCCCACCGGCACCTCACCGTCGGCGACGAAACACAGGCGCCCGCGATGGCAGTGCAAGGCGCCCCCGGGCGCAGGCCACGCCGCTTCGCCTTCGGCCCCCAGTTCGTGCTTCAAGCGATCAAGCAAGGACGCGGGCACCGCCGACGGCAAATGTGCCGCCAGCCACTCCCGCAACGCGTTGCCACGGCGGGCTGGGCTGAGCGCAGCCCAGGCGTCGAGGCGTAGCCCGGGGTCGTCCGCCACGGCCGCCAGGTCGAGCATCGCCAGCTCATCGAGGCATTCACGCGCTTCCTGCGCATGCCTCGCGGCATCGGCCAACGCGGCCTCGGCGTCGGGAAAGGCCTGCACCAGCGCCGGCCACACCGCCAGCCGCAGCCGGTTGCGGGCATGGCGCGGGTCGCTGTTGCTGTCGTCTTCGATGTGGTCGAGCCTATGTGCCCGTACGTAGGCGTCGATAGCCTCGCGCGGTCGATCGAGCCAGGGCCGCGCCCACAGCAAGCCCTCGCGCTCGATGTGATCGGGCATGGCCGACAGGCCCGCAGCACCGGCACCTCGCAAAGCCTGCAGGAGCCAGGTCTCGGCCTGGTCGCGGCGGTGATGCGCCAGCAGCACCACGGACGCGCCGGCCGCGTGGGCCATGCGGGCCAGCGCGGCGTAGCGCTCGCGGCGCGCCCAGGCTTCGACGCTGTCGCCGCGTGCGGGCTTGTCGGTGATCCGGTGGTGATACAGCTGAACCGGCAGCCCCTGCGCTGCCCAGGCCTCGCACTGCCCTTGCACGTGGGCCAGCCATGCGTCGGCGTGAGCGCTCAAGCCATGGTGAACATGCAGGGCCGCCACCCGCAAGCCGCTGGCGTGCGCCGCGTGCAGCGTGGCATGCAGCAGGGCCGTCGAATCACGGCCCCCGCTGTAGGCGACCGCGACGCACGGCGGGTTCACTTCATCGAGGAACGCGAAGGACGATCAGCGCTCAGTCGTGTCGCTGAACCGGCCGTAGCTCTGCAGGCGCTCGTAGCGGCGTTGCAGCAGCTCTTTGGGCTTCAGGTCGCTGACCTGGCGCAGCGCGTCGTTGAGCGCACGCTTGAGGTACGAGGCCATCTGCTTCGGGTCGCGGTGTGCGCCGCCCACCGGCTCGCTGACGATCTTGTCGACCAGGCCCAGGGCCTTCAAGCGGTGCGCCGTGATGCCCAGGGCTTCGGCCGCATCGGACGCGCGCTCGGCGGTCTTCCACAAGATCGACGCGCAGCCTTCGGGCGAGATCACCGAGTACACCGAGTACTGCAGCATCAGCACCTGATCACCCACGCTGATGGCCAGGGCGCCGCCCGAGCCGCCTTCGCCGATGATGGTCACGATGATGGGCACTTCGAGCTGCGCCATTTCGAAGATGTTGCGGCCGATGGCTTCGGACTGGCCGCGCTCTTCGGCACCGATGCCCGGGTAGGCCCCGGGGGTGTCCACCAGCGTGAACACCGGCAGGCCGAATTTCTCGGCCAGCTTCATCAGGCGCAGCGCCTTGCGATAGCCCTCGGGGCGCGACATGCCGAAGTTGCGTGCGGCGCGCTCCTTGGTATCACGGCCCTTCTGGTGGCCGATGACCATGCAGGCCTGGCCGTTGAAGCGCGCCAGGCCACCGACGATGGACTGGTCGTCTGCGAAGTGGCGGTCACCGCGCAGCTCTTGAAAGTCGGTGAAGATCTCGTTGATGTAGTCGAGCGCATACGGCCGCTGGGCGTGTCGCGCGATCTGCGTGACTTGCCAGGGCGTGAGCGTCGAGTAGATGTCTTTGGTGAGCTGCTGGCTCTTCTTGCTCAGGCGGTCGATCTCTTCAGAGATGTCAACGGCCGATTCGCTTTGCACGTAACGCAGTTCTTCGATCTTGGTTTCGAGTTCGGCAATGGGCTGCTCGAATTCAAGGAAGTGTCGTTTGCTCATCAGGGGAGGTCCTGGCTTGCGGGTGTTTGAGATGACCCGGGGGACTGTCGCGCGGCGTCCGCTTCTTGCTGTGCTCGTGCTCTGGTCAGCGGCTTGGATTCAGCGGCGTCAATACGCGACAGGCAGGGGGTCGAGACTTCGCCAAATGTACCATGTGGCCACCGAGCGGAATGGCGCCCAGGCGTCACCCACTTCGCGTGCTTCGGCCCTTGAAACTGGCTCGCCACTGAAGTAGTTGAGGCTGATGCCCTTGAGCAATCCAAGGTCATCCAGCGGCATCACGTTGGGCCTCATGAGGTGGAAGATGAGGAACATCTCCGCCGTCCAACGGCCGATGCCGCGGATGGCCACGAGTTCATCGATGATGGCCTCGTCGTCCATCTGCTGCCATTGGCGCACGTGCACCGCGCCACTTTGAAAGTGCTGTGCCAGGTCGTTGAGGTATTCGACCTTGCGGGCCGACAGGCCGGCACCGCGCATCTGCGGCGCTTCGAGCGCGAGCACGGCCGCAGGCTGCAACTTGCCCGGGCCGCCACCGACGGCATCGACGAAACGGTCCCACACCGCCTGCGCGGCCTTCACCGAGATTTGCTGCCCGACGATCGAACGGGCCAGCGTCGTGAACGCATCGCCACGGCTTTCGAGCCGCGCCTCGCCACACTGAGGGATGAGCTTGCGCATCACCCGGTCACGCTTGCTCAGGTGCTTGCAGGCTTCGTCCCAATAGTCGGGGGTGACGATCTTGGTGACCACCGGGTCAGGCCTTCACCCAGGTCGTGCCTTGCGGCGAGTCTTTCAACTCGATGCCCTGGGCCAGAAGGTCTTTGCGGATCTGGTCGGCGCGGGCAAAGTCCTTGGCCTTCTTCGCCTCGGCGCGCGCGGCGATCTGCGCGTCAATGTGCGCCGCGTCGACCCCGCCGCCCTGCCCGCCTTGCAGATAGCTGCGCGGGTCTTGCTGCAACAGCCCCAGCGTGCCGGCCAGGCCCTTCAGCAGGTTGGCATGCGCCACGCTGCGCTGGCGGTTCACATCGGCCGCGAGTTCAAACAGAACGGCCACGGCCTCGGCGGTGTTGAAGTCGTCGTTCATCGCCGCGCGGAAGCGCACGGCCTGCGGCTGCGACCAATCGATCTCGGTGCTGGTCGCCGGCACGGCGTCGAGCGCGGTGTAGAGGCGACGCAGCGAATTGCGCGCATCGTCAAGGCTCGCTTCGCTGAAGCCGAGCGGGCTGCGGTACTGCGTGCGGATCATGAAGAAGCGCACCACCTCGCCCTCGAAGTGCTTCAGCACGTCGCGGATGGTGAAGAAGTTGCCCAGCGACTTGGACATCTTCTCGTCTTCGCCCTGGTCGTTGACGACATTGACGAAGCCGTTGTGCATCCACAGGTTGACGAACGGGTGGCCCAGCGCGCCTTCGCTCTGCGCGATCTCGTTCTCGTGGTGCGGGAACTGCAGGTCGAGCCCGCCGCCGTGGATGTCGAATCGCTCACCCAGCAAGGCGCAACCCATCGCCGAGCACTCGATGTGCCAGCCGGGACGCCCGGGGCCGAAGGGGCTGTCCCACTTGGCGTCGTCGGGTTCGCTGGGCTTGGCAGACTTCCACAGCACGAAGTCGAGCGGGTCTTCCTTGCCGTCGAGCACGGCCACGCGCTCACCGGCGCGCAGTTGGTCGAGCGACTTGCCCGAGAGCTTGCCGTAGCCCTCGAACTTGCGCACCGCGTAGTTCACGTCGCCCTGCGGCGCGCGGTAGGCGAGGCCCTTGCGTTCGAGCGTCTCGATCATCGAGAGCATCTGCGGCACGTACTCGGTGGCACGGGGTTCGTGCGTGGGGGGCAGCGCCCCCAGGGCACCGAAGTCTTCGTGCATGGCGCGCGTCATCTCGTCGGTCAACTGGCGGATCGAGATGTTGCGTTCGAGTGCACGCTTGATGATCTTGTCGTCGATGTCGGTGATGTTGCGCACATAGGTCACTTGGTAACCCAGCGTGCGCAGCCAGCGCGCCACCACGTCAAATGCCAGCATCAACCGCGCATGGCCCACGTGACACAGGTCGTACACCGTGACGCCGCAGACGTACATGCGCACGTGCTGGGGATCGATGGGCGTGAAGACCTCGGTCTGGCGGGTCAGCGAATTGAAGATGCGCAGGGTCATCGGCGGGTATCGGGGATGGGATGCTCGAAAGCCCACCGAGGGGAGCCGCCAGAGCCGTGGCCGGGCGGGGGAGCGTCGAGGAAGAAGCGGCCCCTGCGGGTCGCCACGGGGCCTGACGCTGCGGGGCTACGATACAATTTTTCGAGTATAGCGGCAGCCCTTTGACGGGCTCGCGCAGATGGCGGGGTCGCTCCAGCACGGGCCCACATAACGCTCACCAGGACTTCGATGACTCGTCTCCGTTATTCCGCCGGCGCTGCTGTTGCCGCGCTGGCCCTGTGCTTCGCCGCGCATGCCGCACCCGATGCCGCCGAGATCAACCGCCTGCTGCAAGGCGGTCAGTCGAGCGAGGCGCTGCAGAAGGTCGAGCAGGCCCTGGCCAGCACGCCGAAAGACGCGCAGATGCGCTTTTTCAAGGGCGTGATCCTGTCTGAGCAAGGCAAGACCAACGAGGCCATCGCTGTCTTCGTGGCCTTGACGCAAGACTTTCCCGACCTGCCCGAACCGCACAACAACCTCGCGGTCCTGTATGGCAAGCAGGGCCAGTACGAACAAGCGCGGCGCGCGCTTGAGAGCGCGATTCGCACCAACCCGAGCTACGCGACCGCCTACGAAAACCTCGGCGACGTGTATGCCAAGCTGGCGAGCCAGGCCTACTCGAAGGCCTTGCAGATGAACAGCACGAACGCGGCGGTGCCGCCAAAGCTGGCCCTGATCCGCGACCTGTTCACCGTGCGCGGCACCACGGTGGCCACCGCGTCGCCTGCGCCGAAGCCGCCCGTGGCTGCAGCCCCTGCGCCAGCCGCCGCGCCGAGCCCCGCCCCTGCCGCCAAGCCCCCTGTGGCCGCGCCAGCACCGGCCCCTGCCCCCGCCCCGGCGCAGACACCCCCCAAGCCCGCCGCCACGGCCGCAAAAGATGTCGAGGCCGCGATCCAGGTCTGGGCAGATGCCTGGAGCCGCCGCGACATGCGCGACTACCTCGCCGCCTACACGCGCAACTTTTCGGGCACCTCGAAATCTCGCAAGGCATGGGAAGACGACCGCCGCGCCCGCATCATGAACAAGCGTTCGATCAGCGTGGTTTTGTCCGACCTTTCGACCGATGTGCAAGGCGACAAGGCCACCGTGAGCTTCCGTCAGGACTACCGCGCCGACGCGCTGAAGGTGTCGAGCCGCAAGACGCTCGAACTCGTGCGCAGCAACGGCAAGTGGCTGATCCAGAAGGAAAGCACGGGTTCGTGAGGCGCCTCCATTCCGCGCATGCCGCCGCACCTGCCGGCCGGCATCGCGCGATGTGCATCGCTGCCTTGCTGCTTGGACTGGTCGGAGGTGTCGCATCGGCGCCCCCGTCGGATCGGCCGCCAGCGAAAACTCCGCCCACCGCACCCACGCCCGCGGTGTCCAACATTGGCACGGCCTCCGCGCTGCCAACGGGCCCTGAGGCGCGATTGATCGAGATCTACCGCCTGATCGGCGCCGGACAAGCGCGCACGGCGCTCGTTCGCGCCGAATCGCTGACGCGCGAAGTGCCCAACTTCCAGCTGGCGCAACTGGTCTACGGCGACCTGCTGCTGGCCCGGCACGGCACCCTGCCAGGGCTGGGAGCCGCGCCGTCGTCGCTCGCAGGTGCCGCGAACGACCAACTGGCGCAGTTGCGCCGAGAAGCCGCCGTGCGACTCGCCGCGCTGAGCGAGCGGCCGCCGCAGAACAAGCTGCCGCGGCAGTTTCTCGACTTGCCCAGTTCCACGCGCCACGCCATCGCGGTGGATGCCAGCCGCTCGCGCCTGTACCTGTTTGAAAACCGGCCCACGGGCCCGCAGCTGATCGCGGACCACTACGTGTCACTCGGCCGGCAAGGCGTGGGCAAGAACGTCGAAGGCGACCAGCGCACGCCGCTGGGCGTGTACTTCATCAACGCACGGCTCGACGACGCTCAGCTCAAGCCCTTCTACGGCCCCGGCGCGCTGACGCTGAACTACCCCAACGAATACGACCGCCGCCGTGGCAAGACGGGCAGCGGCATCTGGCTGCACGGCGTTCCCCCCGAGAACTTCGCACGCACCCCGCTCACCACCGACGGCTGCGTGGTGCTGGCCAACGACGACCTCAAGCGGCTGCTGCGCGACGTGGCCCCGCGCCGCACGCCGGTGGTCATCGCGCCCAAGCTCGAATGGCTGGCGCCCAGCGAGCTGGCCGCCGAGCGCGACCTCGCCCGTCTGCTGGTCGAGCGCTGGCGCAACGCGCGCTCGACGGGCGACTCGCGCAAGCTGCTGTCGCTGTATTCGGTGCGGTTCGCCAATGGCAGCACCGACCTCGCCGCCTGGTCGCAAACGCTTGAGAAAGAGCGCCAGACCGCCCGCGGACGCGAGTCCGACATCAAAGAACTGTCCATCATTTCCTGGCGCGACGAAAGCGAGCTGCTGGTCGTGACCTTTGGCGAAGTGCTGCAAGGCCAACGCACGGGCAACCTGCGCCGCCAGTATTGGGTCAGGGAGGGTGGACAATGGAAAATCTTCTACGAAGGAGTGATCGGATGAACACCAAGCGGATGAACACCAAGACCCGTTGCCTGGCCTGGGCCACCGCCGCCGTGCTGGGCCTAAGCGCACACGCTGCAGCCCTCGCCCAGAAGGTCAAGCTCTCGACCTCGATGGGCGACATCGTCGTGCAGCTCGACAAGGCCAAGGCCCCCAAGACCGTCGAGAACTTCGTGCAGTACGTGAAGGCCGGCCACTACGACGGCACGATTTTTCATCGCGTGATCGACAACTTCATGATCCAGGGCGGCGGCATGACCGCCGACATGAAAGAGAAGCCCACGCGCCCGCCCATCGCCCTCGAAGCGAAGAACGGCCTCGACAACGTGCGCGGCAGCATCGCGATGGCCCGCACGATGGATCCGAACTCGGCCACCTCGCAGTTCTTCATCAACGTGAAGGACAACGATTTCCTCAACGCCGCCAAGTCGCCCGATGGCAATGGCTACGCGGTGTTCGGCAAGGTGATCTCGGGCATGGACGTGGTGGACAAGATTCGCGCCGTGCGCACCCGCCCCGGCGACGTGCCGGTCGAGACCATCACCATCAAGAAAGCCTCGCTGGAGAAATGACATGAGCAAACAAGTCGAACTGCAAACCAACAAGGGCAACATCGTTCTCGAACTCGACGACGCCAAGGCCCCCGAGACGGTGAAGAACTTCATCGCCTACGTCGAGAAGGGCCACTACAACGGCACGGTGTTCCACCGCGTCATCAAGGGCTTCATGATTCAGGGCGGTGGCTTCGAGCCGGGCATGAACCAGAAGCCGACCGACGCACCGATCCAGAACGAAGCCAACAACGGACTGAAGAACGACCACTACACCGTCGCCATGGCGCGCACCAGCGCCCCGCACTCGGCCTCGGCGCAGTTCTTCATCAATACCACCGACAACGGCTTCCTGAACTTCACGTCTGAGTCAGCCTCGGGCTGGGGCTACGCGGTGTTCGGCAAGGTCGTGTCTGGCCAAGATGTCGTCGATGCCATCGAAAGCGTGAAGACCGGCCGCAACGCTGGCCATGCCGACGTGCCCGTCGAAGACGTGGTCATCACGCAAGCCACGGTGGTGGGTTGATCCGCGCGACCGACCGCTCGCGGTGATCCGGCGCTCACGCTGCACTCGCCCGTGTTGAGCGCCCCCCTCACCATCCCGCCGGTCTCGGCGTGGCAGCCACCGGCCGGCTGCCGCGCCATCGATTTCATCTCGGACCTGCACCTCGGTGCCGACACGCCGCGCACCTATTCGGCGCTGTCCGACTACCTCGGCCGCACACCGGCCGATGCGGTGCTGATCCTCGGCGACCTGTTCGAGGTGTGGGTCGGCGACGACGCCCGGCACGACGCCTTCGAACAACGCTGCGTCGATCTCTTGCAGCGCAGCGCCTCGCGCGTCAGGCTCGGCTTCATGGCCGGCAACCGAGACTTCCTCGTGGGTGCGGACATGTTGCGCGACTGCGGCATGGCGCTGCTCGAAGACCCGACCGTGGTCGATTGTTTCGGCCGGCGCGTGCTGCTGTCCCACGGCGATGCGCTGTGCATCGCCGATGCTGACTACCAGCAGTTTCGCCGCCTGGTGCGCAGCGCGCTCTGGCAGCGCGGCTTTCTCGCCCAGCCCTTGGCCCAGCGCCGCACCTTCGCGCGCGACTTGCGCGACAAAAGCGAAGCCCGCAAACGCGACCTGGGACACGACCCCAGCCTGTGGGCCGATGTCGATGTGCCGACGGCCTTGCAGTGGCTCGCGGCCGCGCAGGCCACGGTGCTGGTGCATGGCCACACGCACCGGCCCGGCAGCGAAGCCCTGTCCCCCACCACCGAGCGGCATGTGCTGTCCGACTGGGACTGCGACCATGCCCAGCCGCGCGCCGAAGTGCTGCGCTGGACGATCGCCGGCTTCGCGCGCCTGTCGCTCGTCGAAGCGGCCCGCTGAGTCGCGCAATGCCCGCGTGGTGGCGCTCGCTGCGGCGGTGGCGTGAATCGCGAACCCTGCGCGAACGTGCGATTCCCGATGCGCTGTGGGCGCTGACGCTCGCGCGTTATCCATTCCTGACCACACTTCCCCCGGACGACGCCCAACGCCTGCGAGACTTCAGCACCCTCTTTCTCGCGCAGAAAGAATTCACCGGCGCCAACGGCCTGCAGGTCACCGACGAGATGGCGGTTGCCGTGGCCGCTCAAGCCGCCCTGCCCGTGCTGCAACTCGGCCTGCATTGGTACGACAGCTTCGTCGGCATCGTGATGCACCCCGGCGAAGTCGTTGCCCGTCGCGAGGTGACCGACGAGGTCGGCGTCGTGCACGGCTACGACGAAGAACTCACCGGCGAAGCCATGGAAGGCGGGCCCATCACGCTGTCGTGGCGCGACGTGGCTGAGGCCGGCGACACCGCCGAACAGGCCTACAACGTCGTGATCCACGAATTCGCGCACGTGCTCGACATGCGCGGCCACGGCCCCGACGGCATGCCGCCACTGCCCGCACGCATCGACCCCAAGCGCTGGGTCATGGTCATGGAAGCTGCTTACGCCCGGTTGTGCCGCCGCGTGGATGCAGGCCACGCCACCGTGCTCGACCCCTACGGCGCCGAGTCGCCCAGCGAGTTTTTTGCGGTCGCCTGCGAGGCCTTCTTCGTGGCCGGTACAGCGCTGCGAGACGACGACCCCTACCTGTACGAGATGCTGCGCGAATTCTTTCTGCAAGACCCGGCCGGGCGCGCGGCCTGAACCGCACACCGTGTCGTCACAACGAAAACGGGGCCCGAAGGCCCCGTCGTGTGAGTCATCGCCTGCGCATCAGGCCGTGGCCGGCTCGGCCTTGGGCTTGTCGCGCTTGGGCGGCTGGATGTCGAGCACCGTCTTGCCGTCGGCGTCCACATCGACCGTCAGGCGCCCGCCATCGACCAGGCTGCCGAACAGCAACTCGTCGGCCAGCGCACGACGGATCGTGTCCTGGATCAAGCGTTGCATCGGCCGTGCGCCCATCAGCGGGTCGAAGCCCTTCTTCGCCAGGTGCTTGCGCAGCGCGTCGGTGAAAGTCACATCGACCTTCTTCTCGGCGAGCTGGCTTTCCAGCTGCAGCAGGAACTTGTCGACCACGCGCAGGATGATCTCTTCATCGAGCGCACGGAAGTTGATGATCGCGTCGAGCCGGTTGCGGAATTCGGGCGTGAACAGGCGCTTGATGTCGGCCATCTCGTCGCCGCTCTCGCGGGCGTTCGTGAAGCCGATGGTCGATTTGTTCATCGTCTCGGCGCCCGCATTCGTCGTCATGATGATGAGGACGTTGCGGAAGTCGGCCTTGCGCCCGTTGTTGTCGGTCAGCGAGCCGTGGTCCATGACCTGCAGCAGCACGTTGAAGACATCCGGGTGCGCCTTCTCGATCTCATCGAGCAGCAGCACGCAGTGCGGCTTCTTCGTGACGGCCTCGGTCAGCAGACCGCCCTGGTCGAACCCGACGTAGCCCGGGGGCGCGCCGATCAAGCGGCTGACCGCATGGCGCTCCATGTACTCGCTCATGTCGAAGCGGATCATCTCGATGCCGAGCACATAGGCGAGCTGCTTGGCGACCTCGGTCTTGCCGACGCCGGTCGGGCCGCTGAACAGGAACGAGCCGATCGGCTTGTCAGGCTTGCCCAGGCCCGAGCGCGCCATCTTGATCGCGGCCGCGATGGCCTCGATGGCGGGTTCTTGGCCGAAGACCACGCTGTTGAGGTCCCGGTCGAGCGTCTTGAGCTTGGCGCGGTCGTCGTTCGACACGTTGGCCGGCGGGATGCGCGCGATCTTCGCGACGATCTCCTCGACCTCGGTACGGGTGATGGTCTTCTTCTGCTTGCTCTTGGGCAGGATGCGCTGCGCGGCACCGGCCTCGTCGATCACGTCGATGGCCTTGTCGGGCAGGTGGCGGTCGTTGATGAACTTCGCCGACAGCTCGGCCGCCGCTTGCAGGGCGCCGAGCGCGTACTTCACGCTGTGGTGCTCTTCGAAGCGCGACTTCAGGCCCTTCAAGATTTCGACGGTCTGTTCGACCGAGGGCTCGATCACGTCCACCTTCTGGAAGCGCCGCGACAGCGCCGCATCTTTCTCGAAGATGCCGCGGTACTCGGTGAAGGTCGTCGCGCCGATGCACTTCATGGCCCCGCTGGACAGCGCCGGCTTCAGCAGGTTGCTCGCGTCGAGCGTGCCGCCCGAGGCCGCGCCCGCGCCGATCAGCGTGTGGATCTCGTCGATGAACAGCACCGCGTTCGGCTGGTCTTTCAGGTGCTTGAGCACGCTCTTGAGGCGCTGCTCGAAGTCGCCGCGGTACTTGGTGCCCGCCAGCAATGCGCCCATGTCGAGCGAATACACCTGCGCGTCGGCCAGCACCTCGGGCACGTCGTTCTGCGTGATGCGCCAGGCCAGGCCCTCGGCGATGGCGGTCTTGCCCACGCCGGCCTCGCCGACCAGCAACGGGTTGTTCTTGCGGCGGCGGCACAGGATCTGGATCACGCGCTCGACCTCGTGGTCGCGGCCGATCAGCGGATCGATCTTGCCGTCGCGCGCCATCTGGTTGAGGTTCTGCGTGAATTGGTCGAGCGGCGAACCCTTGCCTTCACCTTCTTCCTTCTCGCCTTCGGCACCCGAAGCCTCGTTCGACTTCGGCTGCTCCGGTGGGTCGGACTTCTTGATGCCGTGGGCAATGAAGTTGACGACATCGAGGCGCGTCACGCCCTGCTGGTGCAGGTAGTAGACGGCGTGCGAATCCTTCTCGCCGAAGATCGCCACCAGCACGTTCGCGCCGGTGACTTCTTTCTTGCCGCTGCCGGTGGATTGCACGTGCATGATCGCGCGCTGGATCACACGCTGGAAGCCCAGCGTCGGCTGCGTGTCCACTTCGTCAGCGCCGCCGACGGTGGGGGTGTTTTCCTTGATGAACTGCGACAGGCTCTTTCGCAGTTCGTCGATGTTGGCCGAACAGGCGCGCAGCACTTCGGCAGCGGACGGGTTGTCCAGCAGCGCCATCAGCAAGTGCTCGACGGTGATGAATTCGTGGCGCTGCTGACGCGCCTCGACGAACGCCATGTGCAGGCTGACTTCAAGCTCTTGCGCAATCATGCGGCCTCCATAATGCATTGCAACGGGTGACCACCCCGACGGGCTGCGGTCAACACCAACTCGACTTTCGTCGCTGCGACGTCTTTGGTGTAGACACCACAAACGCCACGCCCTTCCTTGTGAACTTTCAGCATGATCTGTGTCGCGGTTTCCAGGTCGCGCTTGAAATATTCCTGCAAGACCATCACCACGAACTCCATGGGCGTGTAGTCGTCGTTGAGCAGCACCACCTGGTACATCCGGGGTGGTTCTGTCTTCGCGGCTTGGCGCTCGGCCACCACCGCGCCGTCACCCTTGTCGGGCGTGGGCTGAGGAGGGAGTTTGGGCTTGTCGTCAGACATGAATTCATTCTATAGAGATGACAAAGCCGGCGTTCACTGAAACGGATATTGCGCCAAGGGGGCCGACTGCAAGGGCCTGAAATGGATCACACCCGGCCCGCTTTTCACCGGCACAGCAAGGTGCGGGCCACTTCGTCGCACAGGTTCGTTTTTGCGGCGCAACGAAAAAGGCCCGCCGAGGCGGGCCTTTCGAACGATCGTTCGTTGATCGCGTCGATCACATCTGGTCGATCATCACCTGACCGAAGCCCGAGCACGACACCTGCGTCGCGCCGTCCATCAGTCGCGCGAAGTCGTAGGTGACCTTCTTCGAGTCGATGGCTTTTTCCATCGCGCGGATGATGATGTCGGCGGCTTCGGTCCAGCCCATGTGGCGCAGCATCATCTCGGCCGAGAGGATTTCTGAACCGGGGTTCACGTAGTCCTTGCCAGCGTACTTAGGCGCGGTGCCGTGGGTGGCTTCGAACATGGCCACCGAGTCGGAAAGGTTCGCGCCGGGGGCGATGCCAATGCCGCCGACTTGCGCGGCCAGCGCGTCAGAGACGTAGTCGCCGTTCAGGTTCAGCGTGGCGATCACCGAGTACTCGGCCGGGCGCAGCAGGATCTGCTGCAGGAAGGCGTCGGCGATCGAGTCCTTGATCGTGATCTCGCGGCCGGTGCGCGGGTTCTTGAACTTGCACCACGGGCCACCATCGATCAACTCGGCACCGAATTCACGCTGTGCCAGCGCGTAGGCCCAATCACGGAAGCCACCTTCGGTGTACTTCATGATGTTGCCCTTGTGCACGATGGTCACGCTGGGCTTGTCGTTGTCCACCGCGTACTGGATCGCCTTGCGCACCAGGCGCTCGGTGCCTTCCTTCGAGACCGGCTTGATGCCGATGCCCGAAGTCTCGGGGAAGCGGATCTTCTTGACGCCGAATTCCTCTTGCAGGAACTTGATGAGCTTCTTGGCCTTGTCGCTCTGGGCTTCGAACTCGATGCCGGCGTAGATGTCTTCCGAGTTCTCGCGGAAGATGACCATGTTGGTCTTCTCGGGCTCTTTCACCGGTGAGGGCACGCCCTTGAAATACTGGATCGGGCGCAGGCAGACGTAGAGGTCGAGTTCCTGGCGCAAGGCCACGTTCAGCGAACGGATGCCACCACCCACCGGCGTGGTCAACGGGCCCTTGATCGACACCACGTAGTCGCGCAGCACTTCGAGCGTTTCTTCGGGCAGCCATACATCGGGGCCGTAGACCTTGGTCGACTTTTCGCCGGCATAGATCTCCATCCAGTGGATCTTCTTCTTGCCGCCATAGGCCTTGGCCACGGCGGCATCCACCACCTTGATCATCACCGGCGTGATGTCGAAGCCGGTGCCATCGCCCTCGATGTAGGGAATGATCGGCTGGTCGGGGACGTTCAGCGAGAAGTCCGCGTTGACAGTGATCTTTTGCCCGCCCTCGGGCACCTTGATGTGTTGGTACATGACTGGCTCCGCTCGCTGATGATTTTTGGGTGAAAACCCGAAGGATTCTAAGACAGGGCCCATGGGTTCCAGGTGGGCATGCTGCGCCTGTCCACGACATGTCGCAAGCGACGTTGATAATTGGCCCGCCACTCGAAACGCCCTGCCATGCGAATCATCCTTCAGCGACTTTTCATCAGCCTGACGTTCATCGCGGCGACCTCGGTCGGCCACGCGCTCGAACCCCAATCGCTGCCGACCATCCGGCTCAACGCGGGCATGCACGTCATCCAGGCGCAGCTGGCGCAGACCGCCCCTCAGCGCACCATCGGCCTGATGCACCGCAAGAGCATGCCGACGCACGAGGGCATGCTGTTCGTGTTCGAAGAACCAGGCGTGCAGTGTTTCTGGATGAAGAACACGCTGCTGCCCCTGTCGGCCGCGTTCATCGCCGACGACGGCACGGTCGTCAACATCGAAGACATGAAGCCGCAGACCACCGACTCGCACTGCTCGAAGCAGCCCGTGCGTTTCGTGCTCGAAATGAACCAGGGCTGGTTCGCCAAACGCGCCATCAAGCCGGGGTTCAAGCTGACCGGCGCGCCCTTCAAGCCCTGAGGCACGCCCCGGTTCACCGACGATCACCCCAAGCAAAAGGGCCGGTCATTGACCGGCCCTTTTTGCATGCGGCACTGAGGTGGATCAGGCCGCGAAGTTCTTCTCGGCGAACTCCCAGTTCACCAGCGAGTTCAGGAAGGTCTCGACGAACTTCGGGCGCAGGTTGCGGAAGTCGATGTAGTAGGCGTGCTCCCACACGTCGATGGTCAGCAGCGCCTTGTCGGCGGTCGTCAGCGGCGTGCCGGCAGCGCCCATGTTGACGATGTCCACCGAGCCGTCGGCCTTCTTCACGAGCCACGTCCACGCGGAGCCGAAGTTGCCGACGGCGCTCTTGGTGAAGGCTTCTTTGAAGGCGGCGTAGCTGCCGAACTTGGCGTTGATGGCATCGGCCAGCGCGCCCTTGGGTTCACCGCCGCCGTTGGGCTTCAGGCAGTTCCAGAAGAAGGTGTGGTTCCAGATCTGCGCGGCGTTGTTGTAGATGCCGCCCGAGGACTTCTTGATGATGTCCTCGAGGCTCATGGACTCGAACTCGGTGCCCTTTTGCAGGTTGTTCAGGTTCACGACGTAGGCGTTGTGGTGCTTGTCGTGGTGGTATTCGAGCGTTTCCTTGCTCATGTGCGGGGCAAGCGCATCGTGGGCATAGGGCAAGGGCGGGAGGGTGTGTTCCATATTCTTTCCTTTCAGGCGTCAGAACGTTCAGAAGCAAGCCGGGCGATATCGTCGGCGATTGTAGGCAGGCATCAAGGCCTGCGTTCGCGGCGGGCACTCTCTCAGCGCGACACGCCGGGCGGCGCCGCTTGCACCTCGGTGATGCG
Source organism: Piscinibacter sp. PDB5-1 (assembly GCF_056676035.1). NCBI lineage: Bacteria > Pseudomonadati > Pseudomonadota > Betaproteobacteria > Burkholderiales > Sphaerotilaceae > Piscinibacter > Piscinibacter sp. PDB5-1. The sequence continues at coordinate 245,484 of NZ_JBWVZL010000001.1, forward strand.
CGCCTGCACCTCGCCGTCGGTCAGCACCGCCCGCACCGACTGCTCAGGCGCGAGCTGCGTCACGCTGGCCACGGGGTGGCCCTGCGCATCGGTCAGCCAGGCGTAGCCGCGGGCGAGCACCCGGCGCGGGTCCACGCCGTGCAGGCGCGCTTCCAGCGTCTGCAGACGTTCGCTGCGCAGCGCCAGAGCCGCACGGCTGGCACGCAGCAGTCGCGCTGCCTGCTCATGGGGCCGGCGTCGGTGCATGTCGAAGGCCCGCGCGCGCGCGCCGTCGAAGCGCCGCTGCAGGTCGTTCAATCGCTCAGACTGGCGCTGCAGCAGTTGCCCCGGGCGCGCCAGCAGCAGCGTGGCGCGGTCCAGGCGCTGCACGTGCTGATCGAGCGCATGGTCCACCCGCCGGATCAGTCGCATGGCGAACGCCTCCAGCACGTCCAGCTGCGATTGCTGCGTCGGCGTGACGAGTTCAGCGGCGGCCGTGGGCGTGGGCGCGCGCAGGTCGGCCGCGAAGTCGCTGAGGCTCACGTCGGTCTCGTGCCCCACACCGCACACCACCGGCAGCGGGCAGTTCGCCACCGCCCGCACCACGCGCTCGTCGTTGAAGGCCCACAGGTCTTGCAGCGAGCCGCCGCCACGGCAGACGATGAGCACGTCCACCTCGGCACGGCGCGCGGCCGTGGCGATGGCCTCGACCAGCGTGGGCGGAGCCTCGGGCCCTTGCACCAAGCAGGGGTAGACCACCACCTCGACATGCGGCGCACGACGCGCCAGGGCGGTCAGCACGTCGTGCAGGGCCGCCGCCCCGCGCGAGGTGACCACCCCGATGCGACGCGGAAACCTCGGCAGCTCGCGCTTGCGCGAGGGGTCGAACAGGCCCTCGGCTTCGAGCCGCGCCTTGAGCTTGAGGAACTGCTCGAACAGCGCGCCATCGCCCGCACGTTGCATCGACTCGACGACGAACTGCAGCTCGCCGCGCGGCTCGTACACCGCCAACCGCCCGCGCAACTCGACCAGTTGGCCTTCGGCCGGGGCGAAGTCGATCAGGCCGGCCGCGCGGCGAAACATCGCGCAGCGCACCAGCCCCGGCGCGCCGTCGGCGTCTTTCAGGCTGAAGTAGCAATGGCCGCTGGCCGCCCGCGAAAAGCCCGACAACTCGCCCCGCACGGTGACGGCCGCGAAGCGTGCTGCCATCGCGTCCGACACGGCGTGCAGCAGGCCGGCGACGCTCCATACCAGCCGTTCCACACGGCCCGCAAATGGCTCAACCATGCGCAAACCCAGCGTTCATGCGGGCCGAGAACTCCACAAGCCCGCGCAGCAAGGGCTGGCGGCCCGATGCGCCTGTCATGGCGCTTTCACAATCGTTCAAGTGATTGATTTTGAACAACTTTTTTCTGCCTAAAGAATAAGCAATCTGTTGCAAGGCCTGATTTGGCGCGGCTTTGGCGCGTTCTACCTGGGGTTGCCCACAAAGTTGTCCACAGCAGCGGTGGACGGATCGGCCCTCCCACCCCGTCAATGCCACGGCTTCTGCGGCAAAGGCAACAACGGGCAACAGCAAGGGTTTCGGAGGGGGTCGCGCTTGGCCTTGGGGCCATAATCGCGCGGCTCAAAACGAGGGGTGGCGCAGCGGCGCTGCTTCGTGAAGCCGGTGCTCCGCACCGCATTCCATCGCACCACGCACGCAGAGAGGACCGGATTGCTTTCGATCATACAAGCCGCTGGTTGGCCGATTTATCCGCTGATCCTGTGCTCGCTGATCGCTCTGGCGGTCATCATCGAACGGTTCTACAGCCTGCGGGCCCTGCGCGTCGCGCCGCCTCGCCTGCTTGACGAAGTCATCTCCGTCACCCGTGCCCACTTGCCGGCGCCCGACGTGGTGAACAAGCTGGCGGCCAGCTCGACGCTGGGCACCGTGCTGGCGTCGGGACTGCGCGCCGTGGTGGCCGACCCGCGCATTCAAGAAGAAGCCTTGCGCAGCGCGTTCGAGTCCGCCGGCCGCGCCGCCGTGCACCGCATGGAGCGCTACCTGAACACGCTGGGCACCATCGCGACCTCAGCGCCCTTGCTGGGGCTGCTGGGCACGGTGGTCGGCATGATCGAGATCTTCGGCTCGCAGGCCCCGAGCGGCGGCACCAACCCGGCGCAGCTGGCGCACGGCATTTCGATCGCGCTCTACAACACGGCTTTCGGGCTGATCATCGCCATCCCGGCCTTGATGTGCTACCGCTACTTCCGCGGCCTGATCGAGGCCTACACGCTCGAAATGGAGCTCGCCAGCGAACGCCTCGTGCCGCACCTGATGCGCTTCTCGATCGCTGCGCGCCGGGTCAATGGCCCCGCGACCGCACCCGCCGCCGCGGCCTGAACCCGCACCCGCGCGATGAAGTTCAACAAGCACCGCCCCGAAGACCCCGAGATCAACCTGATCCCGTTCATCGACGTGCTGCTGGTCGTCCTGATCTTCCTGATGCTCTCGACGACGTACTCGAAGTTCACCGAGCTGCAGGTCAACCTGCCGACCGCCAGCGCCGAGCGGCCGAAAGACAACCCGCGCGAGGTGATCGTGTCGGTGTCGGGCGATGGGCGCTTTGCCGTCAACCGCAAGACGCTGGACGCGCGCAACGTCGAGGTGCTGACCACCGAACTGTCGGCCGCGAGCCAGGGCAACGCCGACACCATCGTCATCATCTCGGCCGACGCCACCTCGCCGCACCAGGCCGTGGTGACCGCGATGGACGCCGCGCGCCGCGCCGGCCTGGTTCGCCTGACCTTCGCCGCCCAGGTGCCCAACGGCGGCGAAGCCCGCTGACGCCGCGAACCGGTCCGTGAGCGCCGCCTCGCGCATCGAAGCCGCCTGGCTGGGGCGCGGGGGTTTGTCGGCGCTGCTGCTGCCGGTCGCCTGGGTCTATCGCGCACTCTTCACGCTGCGCTCGGTGCTCTATGCCACCGGCCTCAAAAAGCGCGAACGCCTGCCGGTGCCGGTCGTCGTCGTCGGCAACCTCATCGCGGGCGGGGCGGGCAAGACACCCACCACGCTGGCCGTGGTTGCCCTGCTGCGCCGACACGGCTGGACGCCCGGCATCGTTTCGCGCGGCTACGGCCGAAGCGACGACACCCTGCGCGCCGTGCAGCGCGACACCCCCGTCACCCAGGCCGGTGACGAACCCCTGCTGATGCACCTGCGCACGGGCGCACCGGTGGTGGTGGGCCGCGACCGCGCCGCCGCCGGCCGCGAACTGCTGCGCCTGCACCCGCAGGTGGACGTGCTCGTCAGCGACGACGGCCTGCAGCACTGGCGGCTCGCGCGCGACGCGCAAATCATCGTGTTCGACGAACGCGGCGCGGGCAACGGCCGCCTGCTGCCGGCCGGTCCCTTGCGCGAGCCAATGCCACCCATCGCACCGCCGCGCAGCCTGGTGCTCTACAACGCCGAGCGCCCCTCGACCGGCTGGCCGGGCCACCTGGCGCAGCGGCGCCTGGTGGGTGTGGTCGCGCTCGACCGCTGGTGGCAGGGTGAGCCCGCGACCTTCGACGCGCTGCTCGCCCTCGCGGGCCGGCCGGTGCTGGCTGCCGCCGGCATGGCCCGGCCGCAACGCTTCTTCGACATGCTGGCCCAGGCCGGTGTCTCGGCGAGCCCCCTGCCCTTGCCCGATCACCACGACTTCGCCGAGTTGCCCTGGCCCGCAGGCACGCCCGACGTGGTTGTCACCGAGAAAGACGCCGTCAAGCTCCACCCCCGCCGCGTCGGCACGACGCGCGTGTGGGTCGCAACGCTAGACTTCGCGCCCTGCGCCGCGTTCGAGACCGAGCTGCTGCGGCTGTTGCCCCCACGCCCCGCGAGGACCGCCCATGGAAACCCGACTGCTTGACCTGCTGGTCTGCCCCGTTTGCAAGGGGCCGCTCGAACACCTTCGCCCGCCCATGCAGGCCGCGCAAGAACTGGTGTGCCACGCCGACCGGCTGGCCTTTCCGGTGCGCGACGGCATCCCGCTAATGCTCGAAGCCGAAGCCCGCTCGCTCGACACCGGCGCCGTGGCCGGCGGCGGCATGGTGGACGCCTGAGCCGTCGGTCGCTGTGACCCCGAGCGCCGCCCGAACCACCGCATGAGCTTCACCGTCCTGATCCCCGCGCGGCTGCAGTCCACGCGCCTGCCGCGCAAGCCCCTGGCCGACCTGAACGGCGCGCCGATGGTCGTGCGCGTGGCGCAACGCGCGGCGCTTTCGAAAGCCGCGCGCATCGTCATCGCCTGCGACCACGAAGAGATCGCCGCCGCCTGCCGCCCGCATGGCATCGACTGCGTGCTGACCTCGGCCGATCACCCCACCGGCAGCGACCGCCTCGCCGAGGCCTGCCGCCTGCTCGGGCTCGACGGTGACGATGCCGTCGTCAACGTGCAAGGCGATGAGCCACTGATCGACCCGGCCCTCATCGACGCCTGCGCCGGCCTGCTCGACACGCGGCGCGACTGCGTGATGAGCACCGCCGCGCACGCCATCGACGACGAGGCCGAGTTCCGCAACCCCAACGTCGTCAAAGTGGTGCTCGACGCCGCCCAGCGCGCGCTGTACTTCTCGCGCGCACCCATGCCCTGGTGGCGTGATGGCTCGCGGCCCGATGCCGCCGCCCTGCCCCCGTCGGCCATGGCCGCGCCCTTGCGGCACGTGGGCATCTACGGCTACCGCGCCGGCTTTCTGCGCCGCTACCCGCAACTGCCGGCCAGCCCGCTCGAAGCCATCGAGTCGCTCGAACAGCTGCGCGTGCTCTGGCACGGCGAACGCATCGCGGTGCACATGAGCGACACCCGGCCCGGCCCCGGCGTGGACACCCCCGAAGACCTCGAACGCGTGCGTGCATTGATGCGCTGATCGCGCCCCGGCGGCCCCTGGCGTCAGCCAGCCGTCAGGGGGTCGCGTGCTATCCTCGCGCCCGTTTTCGCGGGCTGTCATCGAACGTTCGCTTCGATCCCCTCAGGCCCGGCCACATTCCCTCAATTCCCAAGGTAGACCATGAGACTGATCCTGTTGGGCGCGCCCGGCGCCGGGAAGGGCACGCAAGCCGCGTTCATCTGCCAGAAGTACGGCATTCCGCAGATCTCGACCGGCGACATGCTGCGCGCCGCCGTGAAGGCCGGCACCCCGCTGGGCATTGAAGCCAAGAAGGTGATGGACGCCGGCGGCCTGGTCAGCGACGACATCATCATCGGCCTCGTCAAAGAGCGAATCACGCAGCCCGACTGCGCCAAGGGCTTCCTGTTCGACGGCTTCCCGCGCACCATCCCGCAGGCCGACGCCATGAAGGCGGCTGGCGTCAAGCTCGACCTCGTGCTCGAAATCGACGTGCCCGACTCGGCCATCATCGAACGCATGAGCGGCCGCCGCGTGCACGTGGCCTCGGGCCGCACCTACCACGTCAAGTTCAACCCGCCCAAGGTCGAAGGCAAGGACGACGTCACCGGCGAGCCGCTGATCCAGCGCGACGACGACAAAGAAGACACCGTCAAGAAGCGCCTCGACGTGTACCAGAGCCAGACCCGCCCGCTGGTGGACTACTACTCGAACTGGTCCGCCACCGGCGACGCTCAGGCGCCCAAGTACCGCAAGATCTCGGGCACCGGCACCGTGGAAGAAATCACCGCCCGCGCATTGGCGGCGCTGGGCTGATCGCAAGAATGCGCTCGTGACGAAGGCCGCTGGTTCAGCGGCCTTTTTCATTGCCGCACGGCACCGCTGACGACCAGAATCGTCGCCATGGACATCACCGGACACGTCTTCCTGATCACCGGCGGGGCCTCGGGCCTGGGAGAAGGCACCGCCCGCGCGCTGGCCGCCGAAGGGGCGCAGGTCGTCATCGCCGACTTGCAAGCCGACCGCGGCACGGCCCTCGCCCAAGAGATCGGTGCCCGCTTCGTGGCCTGCGACGTCACCGATGCGAATCAGGCCCAAGCCGCCGTCGATGCGGCCGTCGCGCTCGGCCCCTTGCGCGGCCTGATCAACTGCGCCGGCATTGCACCGGCGGCCAAGACCGTCGGCAAAGACGGCCCGCACCCGCTCGAGCTCTTCAAGCGCGTGATCGACATCAACCTCGTCGGCAGCTTCAACATGGCGCGGCTCTCGGCCCAATCGATGAGCGGCAACGTCCCCACACCAAGCGGCGAACGCGGCGTGATCGTCTCGACCGCCAGCGTCGCCGCCTACGACGGGCAGATCGGCCAGGCGGCCTATGCCGCCTCGAAAGGCGGCATCGCCGCGATGACCTTGCCGCTGGCCCGAGACCTGGCCCGCCATGGCATCCGCTGCATGGCCATCGCGCCCGGCATCTTCGCCACGCCGATGATGGCTGCCATGCCCCAGGCCGTGCAGGACGCCCTGGCCGCCAGCGTGCCCTTCCCCCAGCGCCTGGGCCGGCCCGAAGACTTCGCCAAGCTGGTGAAGCACATCGTCGAGAACGAGATGCTCAACGGCGAGGTGATTCGGCTGGATGGGGCGATTCGGATGCCACCGAAGTAAGCCCCGCCCCCGGCACGCGATGCTGCGTGGGCGCGCAGGGAAGCCGATTGCACCGCGCCTGCGCCCTCTAGTAGATATAGCAGTGACCCGCGAGCCGAAGCGCACGGGTCATCGCGACCCACCTATACCCGACAAAGCAGCGGGGAAAAGCTAAACGTTTCTCGCCCAACGCGGATGTATTGGTTCGTAGGGGTACCGCCCCTGAGACCGAACAACAAACAAGCGTGCACCACCCGGTGTGCACGGCATCCGCAGAGGGAGCACAAATGGTAGCGATCGTCGGTGGCAACAGCCTGGGCCTGAGCCTGACTTCTTTGGCCACGCTGGGCCAGCGCGGGGTCGCCGGTTCGGCCGCCCAGGGGCGCGGGGGTGAACTGGCCTACGTCAACGTCGTCAACGGCAACCTGGTGCTGCAAGGCCGCGACGAACTTCTGGCCGGGCGGGGCCCCGATGCAGCCGCCGTTCGCACCTACAACAGCCAGGGCCAGCTGACCGACGAGAACGGCGACAACTGGTCGCATGGCATCTACCAGCAACAGCTGTTCCAGGTGGGTGCACTCAACGGTGTGGGCAGCCAAGTGCACCGCGTGGATCGCGATGGTGCCCGCGCCGTCTACACCTTCGACACCAGCAGCGGTGCGTATGTGAGCAGTGCGGGCGGTGGTGCCCACGACCGCATCACCTTCGATGGCGGGGCTTACCGCTATGTTTGGGTGGACGGTGACACCGGCGTGCAAGAGCACTACGACGGGGGCTCGGGCTGGCTGCGCCGGCGGGCTGACCCCAGTGGCAACACTGTCGAGTACGGCTACGACGGCTTGGGGGTCTTGCTCAGCATGCGCAGCGCCAGCGGCGAGACGACCCACCTCGACTACAGCGGCAACAACATCACCCAGGTGCGCACGGTGCGCGCCGACGGCAGCTCGCTCATCCGCACCCGCTACAGCTACGACGCCCAGAACCGGCTGAGCGAGGTCACGGTGGACCTCACGCCCGAAGACAACAGCGTCGCCGACGGCCGGGTGTACCGCACCACCTACACCTACGACGGCACCAGCCGGCGCGTCACCGGCCTGGCGCAGACCGATGGCACCCGCCTGGCCATCACCTACGTGCAGGTGGGCGGCGAGTACCGCGTGCAGACGCTGACCGACGCGCTCGGCCAGGTCACGCAGTTCGAGTACGACACGGCCAACCGCCGCACCACGGTGATCGACCCGCTGGGCCAGCGCACGGTCTATGCCTTCGATGCGGCCGGGCAGTTCACCAGCATCACCGCCCCGGCGGTGGGCGGCGTGACGGCGCTCACGCAGTTCGCCTACAACACCAACGGCGACCTGACCCAGGTCACCGACCCCGACGGCCGTGTCGTCACCATGGAGTACGACGCGCGCGGCAACCAGGTGCTGCAGCGCGATGCGGCGGGCAACACGGTCACGCGCAGCTACGACGCGCGCAACCAGCTCATCACCGAGACGGCCTACCTGACGCCCGACCCGGACGGCGCCGGGGGCGCCACCGCGGCCACGCCGGTCACGAACCGCTTCGTCTACGACGGTGGCAACCGCAACCAGTTGCGCTTCAGCCTGAGCGCCGAGGGCCGGGTCACCGAGCACCAGTACGACGGCTTCGGTCAGCGCACGGCAAGCATCACCTACACCGGTGCGTTCTACCCGGTGGGCAGCCTGGGCCATCTCAACGTGCCGAGCGAGGCCGACATGGTCGGCTGGGCCAACGGGCAAGACCGCACCCAAACGCAGCGGGTGGACACGGCTTATGACTTCCGCGGGCAGGTGCAGCGCACGACCAGCTACGCCAGCGTGGCCAGCAACGGACAAGGCGTGGCGGACGCCACGGCCAGCACGACGCAGTTCGTCTACGACCAGGCGGGGCAGTTGCTGCGCACCATCGCGCCCAGCGGCAACACGAGCTTCGTCTACGACGGGTTGGGCCGGGTGCTGGCCAGCACCGATGCGGCGGGCAACACCACCACCAACGCCTACGACGACGCGCACAACCGCACCAGCGTCACGGCAGCCAACGGGCTGGTGACCACCAGCACCTACGACCGGGCCGGGCGGCTGATCGCGGCCGGGCAGGAGACGCCGGTTGCGCCGGCTGCTGCGGGCGCGGCCACACGCGAGGACTTCATCAGCCCGAACGGGCGGGTCAGTGCGGACAGCTTCGGCAAGACCAGTGGGTCGGCTGAATGGAGCGCGGGGTTCCGCAGCCGTGAGGGCTTCACGGGCGGGGCGGCGGTCAGCTTCTCGCCGGCACAAACCGACAAGCACCTGATGGTCGGGCTGAACTCAGACCCGGCCATCAACGACAGCTACTACTCGATCGACTACGCGTTCTACGTTCATCCGAATGGCGCACTCATCATCTATGAGAGCGGGGCTCACATCCAGCATGTGGGCAGCTACGAGGTCGGCGACACCCTGAGCGTGGTCTACGACGGGGCCCACGTGCGCTACCTGCGCAACGGCACCGTGCTGCGCTCGGTGGCGGCCCAGATCAGCGTCCCGCTGTATGCCGACTCGTCGTTCCACGACGTCGGCGGCTACGTCACCGACATCCAGTTCGGCCCACCGGCGTTCATCGCCAGCGCCGAGATGTTGGTGACCAACAACTCGGCCGAGAAGGTCAGCAGCCCGGGATGGTCGGGCGGATTCCGCAGCCGGCAGGGCTATGAGGGCAACGCCTCGGTCACCTTCCAGGCGCTTCAGACGGACCGCCACTTCATGGTGGGCCTGAACTCTGACCCGGCCGCGAACGACAGCTACGGGACCATCGACTTCGCGCTGTACTGCATTCCAGGCGGGCGGCTGCAAATCTACGAGAACGGCGTCTTCATCCAGGAACTCGGCGCCTCCTACGCCGCAGGCGACGACCTGCAGGTGGCCTACGACGGCAGCCACATCCGCTACCTGCGCAATGGCGTGGCGCTGTACTCGCGTGAGGTCAGCGTTCAAGGCCCGCTGTTCGCCGATTCGTCGTTCCATGACGTGGGCGCACGGGTGGGCAACATCCGCGTGTCGGGCGGCACCGCCCCCAGTGCATCGTCCGCGAACCCCACCGACGGCAGTTGGCTGGCCGCATCGTCGGGCATGAGCGTCAGCGGCGGGCACGTGGTCAAGACGGGCGGCGCTCACAACTGGGACTCGGGCGTGCACAGCCGACAGGGCTACACCGGGGGTGCGGCCGTGAGCTTCGCGCCCGCGCGCACCGATGGCCACCTGATGGTCGGCTTGAACACCGACCCCGGCTCGGACAGCAGCTATTCGTCGATCGACTACGCGTGGTACTGCATCGCCGGTGGCTACCTGCAGATCTACGAAAGCGGCGGCTTCGTCGGCAGCTTCGGCACCTATGCCGTCGGCGACAAGCTCGAGGTGGTGTACGACGGGTCGTTCGTGCGCTACCTCTCCAACGGGCAGGTGCTGCGCAGCGTCGCGGCGTCGATCAGCCACCCGCTGTACGCCGATTCGAGCTTCGTCGAGGTCGGCGCCGAAATCCATTCGCTGCAGTTCACCCAGCCCGGGTTCGTGACCACTGCGCACATGAGCCCTGTGGGTTCGCAGACAGCGGCATCGACCAGCATGCCCCTGCTGGTGGGTTCTCCCGAGATGGCCGTGGCCGGCGGGCGCGCCGAGAAGGTCTCGGGGTCCCACGACTGGGCGGCGGGCTTCCGAAGCACCAGCGGCTTCACCGGCGGCGCTTCGGTCAGCTTCCAACCGAACCAGAACGCCTACCTCATGGTGGGCCTCACGGCAGACCCGAGCTCCGACAACCACTACGCCTCCATCGACTACGCGTTCTACTGCCGTCCCGACGGCAGCCTGGCGGTCTACGAGAACGGTTCGCATGGGCAAGAGCTCGGCAGCTACAACGCCGGCGACACGCTCGAAGTCGTCTACGACGGCGGCCAGATTCGCTACCTGCGCAACGGTGTCGATCTGCGCTCGGTCGCGGTGGACATTCGCCATCCGCTGTACGCGGACTCGTCGTTCGTCACCGTGGGCAGCCAAGCCAACAACATCCGCTTCGAGCAGCCGAATTGGATCAATTCGACCCACCTCGTCTTGCATGACGGCACCGCGCAAAAGACCGGCGGCGGCAGCGGCTGGGACGCGGGCTTCCGCAGCCGCGAGGGCTACGTGGGCGGCGCGTCGGTGAGCTTCTCGGCCGCCCAGACTGACAAGCACGTGATGGTCGGTTTGAACACCGACCCGGGCGTGAACCACAGCTACGGGTCCATCGACTTCGCGCTGTATGCCGTCGCCGGCGGCTGGCTGCAGGTTTACGAAAACGGCAGTTACGCAGGCAGCTTCGGCACCTACGCCGTTAGCGACAAGCTGGAGGTGGTCTACGACGGCAGCGCCGTGCGCTACCTGCGCAACGGCGAGGTGCTGCGCTCGGTCGTCGGCCAGATCACCCAGCCGCTGTACGCCGATTCGTCGTTCCACGAGGTGGGCACCAAGGTCACGAACCTGAGCTTCACGCAACCGGCCTACTTCAGTTCGGGAACAGTGGCCGTCGGCAACGATGCCGCCACCAAACTGAGCGGTGCCACGGACTGGGATGCCGGTTTCCGCAGTCGCGTCGGTCACGTGGGCGGGGCATCAGTGAGCTTCTCGCCCGCCACGAGCGACAAGAGTCTGATGGTGGGTCTGAACTCCGACCCCGAATGGGACAACGACTACCGCTCGATCGATTTCGCTCTGTTTTGCGCTTCCAACGGTCGCCTCGAAATCTACGAGAACAATCAATACCGGGGTGACGTCGGCGCTTATGCCGCAGGCGACGTGTTCACCGTCGTCTACGACGGCAGCACCGTACGCTACCTGCGCAATGGCACCGTGCTGCGCAGCGTCACCGCCAACATCCCGCACAAGCTGTACGCCGACTCGTCCATCTTCAACGTCGGCGCACGCATCACCAACCTGCACTTCGGCAAGCCCGAGACCCGCTACGTCTACGACGCGGGTGGCCGCTTGCGCATGACGCAAGACCCGACCGGCGTGCGCAACTGGTTCGTCTACGACGAAGCCGGCCGCAAGGTCGCCGATGTGGACGCCGACGGCTCCTTGACCGAGTACGTCTACAACATCAGCGGCCTGCTGACCCAGACGATTCGCTATGCCGAGCGGGTCAACCTCGGCCACCTGCTCGACGGCTACGGCAACCCCAACAACGTGCAGCTGGGCAGCAGCCTGCCCCGCCCGGGCGGCGCCCGCACCACCAGCTGGAACCTCTACGACAACGCCAACCGACTGGCCAAGACCATCGACGCGCTGGGCAACGTCACCGAGACCCGTTACGACGGCGCCTCGCGTGTCACCGACCTGGTGCGCTGGGCCAACCCGGTCAACGCGGCCAACATCACCGCCACCACCCGCCCGTGGGACGCCGTCGCCACCCCGGTCGCCCACAGCACCGACCGCCGCAGCCGCAACCTCTACAGCGCCGACGGCCTGCTGCAGGGTTCGCTCGACGCCGAGGGCTACCTCACCGAACTCAGCTACGACGCGGCCGGCCGCCTGAGCACCTCGGTGCGCTACGCCACCGCCTCGCCCAGCGCCCAGTGGGCCAGCGGCACCCTGGCCCAACTGCGCCCGGCGGCTTCGGCCCAAGACCAACGCAGCGTCACCCTCTACAACGCCCGCGGCCAGGTGATCGGCCAGGTCGACGCCGAGAATTACCTCACCGAGAACACCTACGACCCGAGCGGCCACCTGGTGCGCACGCTGCGCTACGCCACCCCGGTGTCGGGTTACGTCAACCCGTGGAACCCGCTGTCCACGCTGCGCCCGGCGGCATCGTCTGCCGACCAGACCACGCGCGCCGACTACGACGCGCTGGGCCGCGTCATCCAGTCGGTCGATGCCGAAGGCACGGTCACCCGCTTCGTCTACGACGCGGTGGGCAACCTCGTCTCGAGCACGCGGGCCGCCGGCAGCGCCGAAGCGCGCACCAGCGCCGCCCGCTACGACGCCCAAGGCCGCCTGGTGGCCGAGCTGTCGGGTGAAGGCGCCGCCCGCTTGGGGCGTGACCTGAGCCCCGCCCAGGCCGACGCGGTCTGGGCGCAGCACAGCGTGACCCACAGCTACGACGCCGCCGGCCGGCGCATCAGCAGCACCGATGCGGCGGGGGCGAAGACGCTCTTCTTCTACAACGGCGACGGGCAACTCACCCACACCGTCAACGCGATGGGCGAGGTGGAAGAGCGCCACTACAACGCGCTGAACCAGCTCGAAGCCACGACCCGTTACGGCACGCGCATCTCGGTCGTCGGGCTCGCCGGGGGCTTGATGTCTGCGGCTTTGACCAACGCGCTCAACGGCGTGCGCAATGCCAGCCTGGACAGCCGCGTGCTGTACAGCTACACGGCCAATGGCCAAGTGCAAACCACCGAGACGGCCCCGGGCAGCTACACCACGCAGTACTACAACACCTTCGGTGAGCACACTTGGCTGTACCAGGTGTATGGCGGCGAGACCGCCGTGACCCTCTCTGAGCGTGACCGGCGCGGTCTGGTGAGGATCACCACGACCGACTTTTACGGGCAACGCGCCAGCAGCTACGCCCAGCACGATGCCTTCGGCCGCGTGGTTCAGACGACCGACGCGAACGGCAATGTGCGCAGCCAGGCCTACGACCGCCTGGGCCGGGTGGTGCAGACCAGCCACCCCGGCGCGGTGCGTTCCAGCACCTGGGACGCCTTCGGCCGCGTGCGCACCCAGACCGATGCACTCGGTCAGGTCACCACCTATACCTACAGCGACACCCAGCGCAGCAGCACGGTCACGACGCCCGAAGGCGTCTCGGTGACGAGCACGCGCACGCGCCATGGGCAGACGCTCAGCGTCACGGACGGGCGCGGTGGGGTCACGGCCTACACCTATGACCGCAATGGCAACCTGCAGTCCGCCACGGACGCGCTGGGCCAGGTGACGCGCAGCGCCTACGACGGGGCGAGCCGGCTGGTCGAGAGCGCGGATGCGCTGGGCACGCGCACGGTCTACACGTATGACGCGGCGAGCCGCTTGCTGACGCGCCGGGTCGATCCACTGGGGCTGAACCTGGTGACCACCTATGGCTACGACGCCAAGGGCCAGCAGGTCAGCGTCACAGACCCGGCCGGGACGGTCACTCGCACCGAGTACGACTTGAAGGGCCAGGTGCTGCGCCAGATCGTCGATCCGGCGGGGCTGGCGCTGGTGACGAGCTACAGCTACGACGGGCGGGGCAAGGCGCTGACGGTGACGGACCCGCGGGGCACGGTCACGCGCTACACCTACGACAAGCTGGGCCGGCGCACGCTGGAGCAGGTGGACCCGACGGGGCTGAACCTGACGAGTTCGTACCGCTACGACGCGAACGGCAACGTGACGAGCCGCACCGACGCCAATGGCGCCGTGACGCGCTACACCTACGACGCGAACGACCGGGTGGTCTACACGGTCGATGGCACCGGCGGGGTGAGCCACACGGCGTATGACGCCGAGGGGCGCGTGAGCCGCACGACGCGCTATGTGACGGCGATCAACCTGGCGGCGCTGCCGGCGCCGACCACGGCCGCCACGACGGCGCAGGTGCAGGCGCTGGTGGTGGCGAGTGCCGGGCGCGATGCGATCCAGGCCAACCGGTATGACCGGGATGGCCGGCTGCGCTTCACCGTGGACGGGGTCGGGGCGGTCACGGAGTTGCGTTATGACGCGGGGGGCAATGTGACCACCCGCGTTGCGTATGCGAATGCGATCAACCTCGCGGCTTGGAATGGGTTGAGTGATCCGCCGGTGGTGGCGGATGCGGCTCGGGATGCGGTCTCGCGTCAGGTTTATGACGCGGCCGGCCGGCAGACCTTCAGCGTGGACGCTGCGGGCTCGGTGACGCAGTACGAGTACGACGCGGCCGGCCGCGTCACGACCAAGCGTGAGTTGGCCAATCAAGTGCCAACGGGCATGGCCCTCAAGATCAAGAACGCCGACGGCCAGTGGCACGCGATCTACAAGAGCAATTTCGGCACGTTCACTGCGGGTGATGTCGTGACCGCGTCGGTGCGCTTCAAGGCCCCTCCGGGCTTGCGCGGCGAGATGTTCCTGGGCGATGCCGGCGGCGCAGACCCCTACGACAACTGCGTGGGCAACTCCGTGATGGGCGACGATGGTTGGCAGACCATCACGCTGACCCGCACTATGTCGCACGACGACATCATGGGTGTCTTCATCTACAACCAGACTGGTTCGTCAGACCCGAACACCGGCGTCGTCTATGACAACCTGATCGTCACCAGCTCTCGCCAGGGCGTTGTGGTGGCCGAGGACTTCGAGAACTTCAATGCCGCCAACTGGGGCATCGGAGCCACCACCGAGTTGGTGCAAGTCAACCCGTTGCAAATCGGCAGCCAGGGTCAACTGGCCGCGTTCTTGCCCACCCTGTTGGACGCGACCAAGGATCGTGCCACCCGCAGCCTCTACGACGCTGCGGGCCGGCAGACCCACAGCATCGATGCCACCGGGGCGGTCACTCAGTACGAGTACGACGCCGCAGGGCGCGTCACCAAGACCACGCAACTGGCCAACACGGTCCCGAGCGAGGGGGCCTTGAAGTTGTGGCACCGAGAGGGCACGAACCGATCCGCTTCGAAGTACCTCGGGTCGTTCGCGGCGGGCGACGTCGTCACCGCAACCGTTCGATTCAAATCGGCCTCGAACGCAATGGGCTATGTATTCCTCGGCGATGCGGGGGGTAACAACCCATACGACAACTCGATCGAAACCGGCGCATGGGGCGACGATGGCTGGCGCACGCTGACCGTGTCTCGCACGATGAGCCACGACGATCAAATGTGGCTCTACATCTACGGCGATGTCGGCTCCAGCGACAACAGCCACTTCGTCGTCTATGACAACGTACGCGTGAACAGCGTGCAGCGCGGCGACGTGCTCATCGACAATTTCGATGAGTTCGCCACCACCGGCAACCATCTGGAAACCCAGCGCTGGCAAATCAGCGGCTTCGCAGAGCAGATTCGCACCTCGACCACCCAAGTGGGCACAGACGCTCAGTTCCGGGCCTTCCTCACCAGCATCGCCGACAGCAATCGTGACCGCACCACCCGCCATGTCTACGACACCGCCGGCCGCGTCCTGAACACCACCGACGCCGAAGGCAACATCGAGCGCTACACCTACGACGCGGGTGGCAACAAGCTCAGCTTCACCAACAAGAAGAACAGCGTCTGGAACTACACCTACGACGCGGTGGGTCGCATGGTCACCGAGGTCAGCCCGCACGTGGTGGTGGCGGGGGTGTCGGTGAACGCCGTGGACGACCTGCAGTTCGTCGATGGGGTTTCGCGCCGCCTGACCACACGCATGGTCTATGACGCGGTGGGCAACCTGCTTTCGCGCACCGAAGCCGAGGGCTTGGCCGAACAACGCACCACGCGCTATGCCTACGACGCGGTAGGCCGCCAGGTGCGGGTGACCTACCCGAGCTTCGGGGTCTACAACGAGGCCGTCGCGGCCGTGGCCACCAACGGGGCTGCGGGCTATGGCGCCGCCCAGCGCCGCGAAGAACAGCGCGAAGTCTTCACCCAGACCGTCTACGACGCCTTGGGCAACGCGGTGGCCAACACCGACGTGGCCGGTTCGGTGAGCTTCAAGGCCTACGACGCCATGGGCCGCGTGGTCTATGACGTCGATGCCGAAGGCTACGTCACCCACCACCAGCGCAACGCCTTCGGGCAGGCCGTGGCGGTGACGCGCCACGCCAACCGCACGACGCTGACCAGCGGCGGGGCTCAGACCCTGAGTGTGGCCCAGGTTCAAGCCGCGATCAGCGCCAGCAGCCTCGACCGCAGGCTCGAAACCGACTACGACCGCGCAGGCCGTGTGGTGCAGGTGCGTGAACCGCTGGTCTTCAACTACAACCCCACCGCGGGTGGTGGCAGCAGCGACCGCAAGACCACGTCGAGCACCTACAACGCGTTCGGCGAACTGGTGCAACTGGCCGAGAAGAAGTCGGCCACCGAGTCGATCTACACGCAGCACCACTACGACGCGGCGGGCCGGCGCATCGCCAGCGTGGACGCGCTGGGTTACGTGACCCGCCAGCGCTACGACGCGTCGGGCAACCTCATCTCGGTCACCGAGTACGCCAACGCCATTGCACGGCCCACGGCCGATGGCTGGCGCAATGCACCGGCCACGCCGACGCTGGCCACCGCCAACCCCAGCGGCACCGGCAGCTTCGACCGCACCACCGAGTACAGCTACGACCGCCTGAACCGCAAGACCGCCGAGACCCGCCGCGGCGCGCTGGCAAGCAGCACCACGCCGGGGGTGACCACCGGCAGCGCGTCGGTGCAAGACCTGACCACCCGCTACAGCTACGACGCGGTGGGCAATCTCACGCGCACCGTCGATGCGCTGCAGGGCGAAACCTGGAGCCACTACGACGCGCTGGGCCGCGTGCTGGCGGTGAGCGCCCCCACGCGCAGGGGCGGCGATGGCTCAACCAACGTCACCCCGCTGACCGTGTTCGACCGCGACGCCTACGGCAACGTGGTGCGGCAGACCGAAGCCTCGGGTGGCGCGTCGTACTCGAACACCACCGGCTACGGCTGGACACCCAACGCCAACCTCGACCGCTACACCCTCACCCGCTACGACCTGCAAGGCCACGCCGTGCAGACCACCGATGCGCTGGGCAACAGCAGCTACGTGTCGTACAACGCCCGCGGGCAGGTCGCCAAGACCTGGCAGCCGGTGGTGGGCAACACCGGCGGCGCCATCCTTTACTGGGGCGAGTCGGGCCCGGTGACGGGCCCGGTCACCCAGGGGCAAGCCGGCACCGTGTACCAGGTCTTCCAGTACGACAAGCTCGGCCAGCTCATCAACACCATCGAGCCGGGCTCGCAGCAGCAGTTGCAGGGCGGTGTCACCACGCGCATCGCGGGCAACGCCGGCAACCATGTGCCCTGGATGGGCAACCACGGCGGGTGGAACACGATCGACCTGCTGTGGTCCATCCGGGCCGATGGCACGTCGATGGTCAACCTGCAGGGCGGCGACGTCGTCATCGAAGTCGATTACCAGAGCCAGGGCTACGTCACCTTCGCGGGCTACAACGAGAGCTACCCGATCTACGACTGGGCCGCAGGCCGGACGACGTCGCGCAGCCTCACCCGCTCGGCGCAAGACGCGGCCGGCGGCGTGGCCTTCCAGTGGCAAAACGGTGAAACCGGCGACATGGGTGTCGCCTCGGTCAGCGCCGTGCGCGTGCGCCAGGGCGGTGTGCTGGTCTGGTCGGGCTCGGGCAGCCAGTTGAACGGTTCGGCCGCGATCAATGGCACGCCGAACTTCAACCAGACGCAGCTGACCTACAACGCCTTCGGTGAAGTCACCACCAAGGGCGTCAACGGCGGCGCGCAAGAACGCTTCGAGTACGACAACGCCGGCCGCCTGTGGCGCACCAACCAGGGCGACGGCGTCTACCGCATCAACCTGCATGACCTGCAGGGCCGCGTGACGGCCGAACTGCGCAACACCCTCAGCACCAGCACCAAGGTCGAGTGGCACGCCAACGCCCAAGAAGCGGCGAGCAACACCGGGGTGCGTCGTGCCGAAACGCACTACGACGACCTCGGTCGCGCAGTGAGGCAAGTGCTGCCACAGGTGGCAAGCACCGATGGGGCGGTCAACACCCGCAGCCTGAGCGTGGGCATGAGCGTGGGTTCCAGCACATCGGGTGTTGTCATGTCTGGCAACGAATACCAGGCTGGCGGCACCTACTGGCCCGGCACCAACCGCCTCGACCTGAGCTGGAGCGACCTCAGCACCCTGGGCAACGGCGACATCCGGGTCACGGCCTACTACGTCACGGCTGGCTACGAAGTCACCCCGGGCTACTGGACGGCGGGCACCGAGTACCAGGCGTCGTACTGGGTGCCGGGCCAGTACCAGGCCGGCGTGGCACGCGACCTCACGCGCCACTTCACCTCGGCCGAGGCGGCCACCGGCGCCAGCATCAGCTGGGGCGATGCCGACAACTCACCCCACGGTGGTTTGAGCGCCGTCACCGCGATCCGTGTCGAGAAGAAGAACGCCCGCGGCGAATGGGTCGAAGCCATTCCCTACCGCGGCCCGGGCGTCTACGCCCGCGTGCTCGACATCCCCGTCTCGCAAGACGGAGTGGACAACGCCGTCACCACCATCGAACACAGTGGCGGCACGGTCTTGGCCACCACCGACTTCGGCCGCATGCTGCGCGCCAACGTCACCCACCTCGCCGCCGGCAACTACGACTACGCCGTGTACCGCACGGCACCGGGCCAGGCGCGCACCCTGGTCAGCCAGGGCACCTTCAACCCCGGCAGCGGCAACACCCAAAACAACGCGGCGCAAGCCGCACCGCGCGTCACCCAAGAGTTCGACCGCTGGGGCAACGTGGTGTCGGTCAGCGACGTGCGCAACGCCGACTGGAAGACCACCTACGCCTACAACGGCAACAACCAGGTCGTGCGCGAAACGCGCCCCACCAGCAACGGTGGCAGCGGTGGCCCCGTCACCCAGACCTACTACGACGCACTCGGCCGCCAAGTCGGTGTGCGCGATGCCAACGGCAACCTCAACGGCCAGGTCTACGACGCCAGCGGCAACGTGATCGCCGAGCGTCATGCCGACGATGGCGTGATCACCCACACCTACGACGCCCTGGGCAACAAGGTGCGCACGATCGACGCCGAGGGCAACCACAACCTGTCCAAGCGCGACGCCCACACCACCCGCTACCACTACGACCGCCTGGGTCGCCTGACCCACACCTACCACGGCGCTTCGTACAACACCGTCAACGTCTGGCGCATCAACGACCAGCTGCAGACCTCGTCGTTCTCGGCCGGCATCTACGAGTACAACGCCTACGACGAGCTGGGCCGCAAGACGCTCACCAGCAAGGGCACCGCCAGCAACCAGGGCAGCGTGCCGACCGAAAGCGTCAGCTACGCCTATGACCTGGCCGGCCGCGTGATCAGCACCACGCAGAACGGCCAGACCACGCGCACCCTGTACGACGCCTACGGCCGCAAGAGCGCCGAGATCGACGGCAACAGCATCGCCATGACCTGGCAGCTGGACTACTTCGGCCGCACCCTGAACCACACCGACCTGGGTGGCGCGCGCATCTTCTACAACATCGACAGCTACACCGGGCTCACCACTTCGACCACCAACAGCCGCTACAGCAGCGGCCTGTACCAGGCCTTCGCCTACGACGCGCGTGGCCAGCTGACGAGCGTGTACGACTACCAGCTCAAGCGCTCGAGCACCTACGTGTACGACGCCGCCGGCAACCGCGTGCGCGAGCGCACGGTGCAAAACACCACACGCCCCGGCAGCACCGCCACCTACGACGAGGTCTACCAGGACAACCTGATGGCCTACGACGCCCACGGCCGCCTGCGGCACGTGAGCGACGGCCGCGTCTACATCGACATGGACTACGACGGTGTGGGCAACCGCACCTTCATCGGCACGCGCGTGGCCTTCGCGGCCAACAACACCGTGGCGTCTGACGCCACCCACCTGCGCAACCGCTACTTCAAGTACGACGAGATGAACCGCCAGGTCGTCGTCGATGCGGTCGATGCCGCCGGCAACATCAGCTGGATGGCCGACCCCAACGCGCCCACCGACGCGTCCAAGCGCATCTCGCTCGGCCACATCCTCACCTACGACAAGAATGGCAACCGCACCAGCGACACCTACCACGGCAACGTGGTGGTGCAGAGCGGCGGAACGTCCAACCTCGCGGGCTACCGCGTCATCGCGGGCAACAACGAGTTCGGCGGCTACGTGTACCTGTGGGACGGCTACGTGCTGCCCACCAACGACCCGCGCCTCGTGCAGTACAACGGCCGCCTCGTGTACGACACCGGCTCGCGCGACGAAGCCGGCAACATCTACTACCAAGAGCTCGAAGCCGTCGTCAACAACGTACCCATCGAGTACACCCGCCAGCACGGCATCACCCAAGAGACCTACACCTACGACGCGCTCAACCGCCTGAGCGAGGTCAAGCGCGGTGCGGCCCACCTGGCCGACAGCAACGGTGACGGCATCTTCGAAGGCGTGGTCAACATGCCCAGCCAGCGCACGGTGGACAACCGGCGCTACGACCACATGGGCCGGCTGATCGAAAGCGGCCCGCTCAACCTCGACACGAACTACGCCGCCCGCTTGAACGAAGGCGTGCCCTCAGGCCAGACCATCGGCCTCGAGAACCACCGCTACCGCTACGACGGCAACGGGCGCATGCTGTCGCATCACACCTTCAACGCCAACGCCAGTAGCGTGCTCAACGCAACGCACGACCACGTGTACGACGCAGCCGGCAACCAGACCAGCTACCGGGTCACGGTGCCCAACGCGTACACCCACACCTACAACAGCACACTCAAGCGCTTCGAAGGCTACAAAGAAGCGCGCATCGACGGGGTCAGCACGCACAACCAGCCCGGCACCTCGACCATGGGCTACGACGCGAGCGGCAACCTCGTCAGCGTGACCGACCACACCGACGGCAGCCGCAACCGCACCTTCGTCAACGACCAGGGCGGCCGCGCCTTGTTCGTCAACCAGGGCGGCAACGTGCAACGCCAGGTCATCGCCAACGGCGAGGTCGTGGGCCGCTACGGCATGCAGCTCAACGCCAACCGCAACGGCTGGGAGCAAGTCGCCGACTTCAACTTCAGCTACCAGAAGATCACCGGCAACCACCCCGCCGCCAGCGTGGGCAGCTACACCAGCCGCGCCGGTGAGAGCCTGCGCGCCATTGCCCGCAGCGCCTACGGCGACGAAAAGCTGTGGTGGAAGATCGCCGAGGCCAACGGCCTCAGCAGCGACCGCGACCTGCGCGTCGGCCAGACGCTGAGCATCCCGAGCGTCGTGGGCTCGGTCCACAACAACGCAAGCACCTTCAAGACCTACGACGCGAGCGCGATCACCGGGGACACGTCGCCGAACCTGCCGGCACCGCCGCCGCCCAAGAAGGGATGCGGCGTCATTGGCCAGATCATCATGGTCGTGGTGGCGGTTGTGGTGACCGTTTGGACTGCTGGGGCGCTGGGCCCAACCATGGGCCCCGTCCTTGCGGGTGCATTGGGTGCTGCGGCCGGTTCCGTCGCCAGCCAGTTGGTCGGCATGGCCATCGGGGCACAAGACAAGTTCAGCTGGAAAGCCGTAGCCAGTGCAGCCATCAGCGGCGCTGTGGGTGGGGCCTTCCAAGGTTTCAACGCCTTCGACAAGATTCACAACGTCGCCAACGCAGCAGTACGGGCCGCTGTGACCAATGCCGTCAGCCAGCGCATCAACGTGGCAGTCGGGTTGCAAGAGAAGTTCAGTTGGAAGGGCGTCGCCTCGGCTGCTGTGGGTGCTGGGATTGGCGAAGCCATGCGGGGAGACCTGCAAACGCAAACCGTCGATGGCAAGACCAGTGTGGTCGAGAAAAACGGGCAGTTGACTTACAAGTCTGGGACCGCTGCCTTTGACTTTGGGGATGGGCACCTCGCCAAAATCGCTGGGTCTACGCTACGCGGCTTCGTCAGTGGCACCTTTGCGGCAGCAGCACGCGGCGGGACCATCAGCACTCGACAGATTGCTACAGACGCATTCGGCAATGCGTTGGGGGAATCACTCGCGGAACAAGTGAAGGATCACGCTGAGGCTGCTGGCCGATCTCTCAAGAAATGGGCTGATAAGACTTTTTCTGCTGAAAGTCAGCAGGAGGCCGGGCCTCATTCTCGAAAGGTCGATTTCAATGTCGAATATAAGGACGCAAAGAAAGAGTACGGAACGAAGAACCCCGCTACGTTCGTGTCCGGAAAACAGATTGAGCAGATATACATCGATGCCGAGAGAATTCTCGACGGAAAAACAGAGGGAAAGATTGGAACCCGGTTGGGGCAAGACCGATCAATCGCGGAACTGGCAACCCATCTGGACCTGCCCCTCTTCATCGCCGAGGGTGGCGTTGGCCTAGACAAGGACAGCACTCTTTTGCTGGCCAGGTACTTCGGATCCAGACTTGGGGAGAAGATACCTGCGCTGACCGCGGTTTCCCTGACGTCTAATTCGGACGACTTCAAGAAATTCGTCACCGCCGCCTATGGGCAAGACTTGTCGACAGCGGACGCAGGAATCATCTCTGGCAGCAAACCGGGCCTGTACGATGTATTGGATGTTGGCGACATAACGAGGCGCACATACGATACGTGGCAAAAACGTGCGTATCCGCAGTTCGCCTATGCCAGCCTACCGAGCATTTCCAAGGAAGGAGGAACAGCATTCACCTTGGAAGCCGGTCTCAACGTCCTCAAAGCTTTGGGCAACGTGGGACGGGACGGTTGGAATGGGCTCGTGGAGTCCTCGTCCGCACCACCCCTTTTTGCACGCGAAGCGGGCCAGCGTCTCCTGATGTCGGTGACGTCACCCCCAATCAGCCTGAGTTCGCTGGTTGGCGCGGGAAAGAGCCTGCTTCGTGCCCTTCCCAGGTTTGAAGCAGGCGGGCTGGTCAGCGCCACCGGAAGGGTTCTCGATGCTGCAGACATCTACCGGGAAGCACGCCTGTTCCAGACGATCGAAGGAAAGGTCTTGAACCAGCATGACCTTCCGATCATCGGAAACGATGCCTGCGTTCCAACGACCCTGTCGATGATTCTCAAGAACCTCGGCATTGGCCGCTCGGCGGAACAACTCGCATCGACACTTGGGACAAAGTTCGATAAGGGAACTGCGACAAAGACGAGCGTGAACTACCTGAAGGGGCTCGGACTTGACGTGGCGGAACACCATGCCGCCGATGTCGACATGGCGCGTCTGCTGAAGAAGGTGTCCCAGGATCCGGTTGAGCAGACGCAGGTCTGGCTCGGTATGAAGACAGGCGCAGGGGCCGGGCATGCCGTTCAGTTCGGCGGTGTCATCCGAGGGACGGGTGAACGACTGAAATACATCATGAACGACCCGAACGGCGGCGTACGGTATACGCTCTCGGCCGAACAGTTGAATGGCCTCGTTCAAACCGCACGAGTAATCAGGCAGAAGTTCTAAGGAGTGACATATGGAGTCCCATCTGGTTGCCATTCATGGTCTCCTCCTAGTTAACCAGGAGCTTGAGGCACAGTTTCACGTTGGTGAGACCCGCTACCTCGTCAAGGATGAGGGACTGATTCAATTCATCTCCGAGTCATCACCCTTCGTCTATGAGATCGAAGGATCCCAAAGCGATCCGCCGCTTTTCAACTTCCAATCCACACTCCTCGTCGATAGGGAGGACGTGGAAAACGAATGCATCCGAAATGTCGTCTTCTGCGCCTCGTCGCAAGAGGAAAACCTCGACTTTGATTTCGCACAGTGGATTTCTTTCAACTACAGAAAGAATGCGAGCCCGCCGGACGATGCTTTCTCCCTGGAGCCATGTGTCAACGGAGGTGGATACCGGATTCGGGGCCGCCTCGCCTTCCGGTCGCTGTTCAGCAAGCCGTTTGCCAAACAAGCGGTTTTCGTCTCAAGAGCGCCAGACGGGTCGCTCCGAGAGGAACTGGGCTTCGAGGGGAAGGCGAGCCAGAAGCTCGTGTCAACCCTTCTCGAATTCGACCGCATACTCAGGCGTGAGTCCCACCAGTACGAGATCGATACCACCCGAGAGGCACTAGCGTTCTTCAACGGCCGACAGGGAAGCCTCGATGAGGACACTTCTCTCGACCAGCACGGAAGTGCAGTCGTAGAAATGCGGTGTGGCATTGATCGACTCAGGGGGGGTATCGTCGGTGTGCAGGAGTTCCGGGCCTATAGAGGCCCGTGCATCGTGCGTTGGCAGTCCGCCCCGCCCTCCAGCATCCGGTCTCTTCTCGAAGCTAGCGCACTGGACGACCAAGTAGTCGAGGTTCCCTATCTAGACGGTGGAACCGGGCGCTTCCCCAAAAATGCAAGTGCATGAGTCGCCAGCAGGCACCAAGCCCAGGGTCAGGCGGCCTTTTGCCACAGCCTCAATTCGCTAACCGGCCGCCCCCCAGGCACCAACCTGCCCTGAATACTCCCCATGGACTTCCGCTACAAAACCAACCTCATGGAGCACCTCATCCGCGTCAACGCGTGGGTGCGTCAGCGGGGGGCCCAGGCCCATGTCGATGTGGCGACCTACATGCTCGACCTGCAACTGGGTGAGCAGCGCGTGTCGTTCTTTCCGCAGTTCGTGGTGCGCCCCGCACCGGGGGTGACGAACTACATGCCGATGCCGGAAGAGAAAACACCGGCCTTCGTCGGCTGGCTGCCGTATCGGCCTGAGCCTTGGGGCATTTCGGTCAGCAAGATCGCGTTCAAGAAGCTGGCCGACGAACTGGGCCTGCCGGTGCCGGCGCTGCGGGAACGCGTCGAAGACGTGAACGCGCCCTACCTCGTGAAGCTCGAACGCAGTTCGTTTGGCCAGGGCATGCGCGGCCCGTACAAGGCCGAGGCCGCGGTCAACCTGCGCTTGAAGCCGGGCGAGTTTTGTGAAGAGTTCAAGTTCGGGCGCATCGCCCGCGCCTGGTACTGGGGCGGCCACTTGTGCGTGCTCGAAGCCTTCGAGATGCCCACGCTCACCGGGGATGGCAGCAGCACCTACGACGAGTTGCTTCGGGCTGCCGCACCCGACATGGCCTACCACGAGGTGCAGCCCCTGGCCGCGCTGCAAGGGGTGCAACTGACCGACGTGCCGGCGAAGGGCCAGAAGATCGTTTGCGACTACCGCTACATCTCGCCCTTCAACCCGACCATCTACGGCAACGCCAACATGTTGCGGCACCCGCAGCGCGACGCCGTGGTGCAGCGCTTCGAAGAAGCCGGCCGACTGATCGCCCCGCACCTGCCGCTGCCCCGGGGGCAAGGCAGCGTGGGCTTCGTGCTCGACGCCATCATCGACGCCGAGGGTCAGCCCTGGTTTCTTGAGATCAACAGCAACCCTCAGGGGCACCCCGACAGCTACCCCACCATGCTCGACCGCGTGTTCGACGTTTCTGACAACCCCCAGGCCCCCGCTCGCGCGCCCTCACACACCCAGCAAAGCCGCGAAGCCGTGGGGGGCGATTGGGACTATTTCGTGGGCCTCGCCACGCCAGAGCACAAGGCCGAGGTCGAGGCGGTGCGCCGCTCGGCCTATGAACGCTCGAAAGAGTTCGAGTGGAACGACTTCGCCACGCTCGCCTGGGGCCCGGCCGACGACGACGGCACGGTGCTGGCCGTTTGGGACCGCAGCGGCACCATGCGCTCGACGCTGCGCGTCACCGTGCTGGGCGGGCAGGCCGAAGCCGAAGCCTTCATGGAGTACTCGTTGCACGGGGTGGCCCTGCCCCTGCCCTTCGGCACCTTCACGCGGGCCGCCACGGTGCCGGGCGAAGGCGGCCAAGGCCTCTTCGCGCTGATTCGCCATGCCTTCATGCGCGCCTTGGTGCACACGCCGGTGCGGGCGATGGTGGCGCAGATCTACGCGGGCGGCTCGCGGGTCGAGTCGATGCAGAAAAACGGCTACGTGATGCACCACCCCAAGCTCAGCTGGGACAGCGAAGCCAAGGCCATCACCCAGCCCATCCTCGCGGTGCTGGGCCACGAGCACTTCGAACGCACGATGGAAGCTGCACGCCGCGATTTCGGGCCGGGCGTGCGCGCGCCCTACCTCGACGTCGATGCCATCGCACAAGACCTGATGCGGCAGTGCCGGCGGCTGTGAAGCCACCTCGGCGTCAAGGCTGCCGGCTGACCACCCCGATCTTCGCCAGCCCCAAGCGCTGCGCGTTGGCCATCACCCCCACCACCGCGCCATAGGGCGTGGCGGCGTCGGGGCGCAAGTGCAGTTCTGGCGGGTCGGCCTGGGCGGCGATGCCTCGCAGGCGGGCGTCGAGTGCGGCGGCGTCGGCCATGGGCTCGTCGTTCCAGCGCACGGCGCCGGTGGCGTCGAAGGCGATGCGCACGGCGGGCGGGGGCACGGCGGGGGGCGGCTGCTGCCCGGGCAGGTCGAGGTTGACCGAGTGCAGCTGGATCGGGATGGTGATGATCAACATGATCAAGAGCACCAGCATCACGTCGATCAACGGCGTGGTGTTCATCTCGACCATCAGGTCGTCGTCACCGCCGTTGCCGGAAGGGGTTGAAATCGCCATGGTTCAGCCCTGCCCCCTTACCGCGCCGGCGGTTCGGTGATGAACCCGAGCTTGCGAATGCCCGCGCGCTGGCAGGCCTCGACGACGCGGGCGATGCGCGCATAGGGCGTGGCTTCGTCGCCGCGCACCTGCACCTCGGGTTGCGGGTCTTGCCGGGCGATGGCGCCCAGCTGGGCCGCAAGTGCGCCGGCGTCGGCCAGCGGCTGGCCGTTCCAGAACAAGGCGCCGTCGCGGGTGACCGAAATCTCGATGGTCTGCGCCTTCAGTTGCCGCGCGGTGTTGCGCTCTTTGGGCAGGCTGAGCGGCACGGTCTGCCGCACCACCGGCACGGTGATCAGAAAGATGATCAGCAGCACCAGCATCACATCCACCAGCGGCGTGGTGTTGATGGTGGACAGCAGCTCGTCGTCGTCGGCCGACGCGGCGGGCGAGGTGATCGAGCGAAAGCTCATGCGACCCGGGTGGTGAGCGGCCGATCAGGCCTTGGGCCGGCTGCCCAGCAGTACGGCGTGCAGGTCGGCGCCGAAGCTGCGCACCGACTCCATCGTCAGCTTGTTGCGGCGAACCAGCCAGTTGTAGCCCAGCACCGCCGGCACGGCGACGGCCAGGCCGAAGGCCGTCATGATCAGCGCCTCGCCCACGGGGCCGGCCACCTTGTCGATGGACGCCTGCCCCGCCACGCCGATGGCGGTGAGCGCGTGGTAGATGCCCCAGACCGTGCCGAACAGGCCGATGAAGGGCGCCGTCGAGCCCACCGTGGCCAGGAAGGCCAGGCCGTCTTGCAGGCGGTTTTGCACCGTATCGACCGCGCGCTGCACCGACATGCCCAGCCAGGTGTTGCGGTCGATGTTCTCGGTCAGCTCGCCCTCGTGGTGCTCGTTCGCGGCCAGGGCCGCGTCGGCGATGAAGCGAAACGCGGTGGCGGGTGGCAGGGCGGCGGCGCCGTCCTTGATCGACGCGGACTTGAAGAAGCTCTGCTTCACCGCCCGCGCTTGCGCGTTGATGCGCAGGCTCTCAACGAGCTTGGTGATGAAGATGTACCAGCTGCCCAGGCTCATCAGCGCGAGGATGAGCAGCGTGCCGCGCGCCACCCAGTCGCCCTGCGCCCACAGCGCCTCGGGACCATAGGGGTTGGCGACCGCGACGGCCGTGGCGGCGGTCGCGGCTTCTTGCGCGTGCGCCACGAGCGGTGCCGCCAGCGCGGCGATCACGCCGAGGCGGTGGGCGAACGGGCGGCGCGGGGTGAAGCGGTGAGACGTCATGGCAGGCAAGGCAAGGCAGTCGAAAGCGGGTGGGCGGCGGCGGCGAATGCTACGGGCATCGGGGGCGGGCGGGGCTGTGGCTCACCGCACGAAGCGGATGGGCACCTGCACCACGATGTCTTGCCCCTGGCCGATGCAGCGGTACTCGGACACCAGGCGCACGCCGGCCCGGCCGAAGACCGGGTGCGTGGATTTGAGCGCGCGCACGCCCTTGGTTTCGCCGCGCGGGCCGACGATGAACTCGATGGTGGCCTCGCCCTCGTCGAGCCCCAGGCGCACGGCCTCTTGCGGGAAGGCCGAGTCGCCCAGCGCCCGCTGGTAGTTGGGGCAGACCACCGCAATGGCGGCCGAGGGCGGCGGCGCGGGGGCCACGGGCGGCGCTGGCACCGGGGCGGGGGCCGGCGCCGGGGCCACGGCGGGTGCAGGGGTGGGGGCCGGCACAGGGGCCGGTGCCGGCTCGGGCGATGGCGCGGGGGCCGGGGTCACCGGCGTTGGCGCCACCGGTGCAGGGGCCGCCGGCCGCACCGGCACCAACGGCGGCGGGGGCGGCACCTCGGTGCGCGGGGGTGGCGGCGCGGGCGGCGGGGCTTCGCTGACGATGGTCGCCACCACGGCCGCCGGCGGCGCAGCCGTCAGCGGCTTCTGCGACGCGACGATGGCGTAGCCCACCGCCACGTGCAGCCCCACGACGGCGACCAGCCCCGGCCAGCGGCTGGGGCGTTCGAGCGTCACCGAAGGGGTCATCGCCACCGGCCGTGCACCACCGTGCCGAGCGCTCAGAACGCGTACGACACGTTCGCGTAGAACGTGCGGCCGCGCGGGTCGTAGTAGCGGTCGTCGAAGCCGACCTGCTGGCCCTTGTTGAGGCCGCCCGAAGCCAGCGTGAGCGGCGGGTCGCGGTCGAACAGGTTCAGCACGCCCAGGCTCAGGCGCCAGTCTTTGCGCCAGGCCCAGTCGGTCTGCCAGTCGGCGGTGATGTGGCGGCGCACGCGCAGGCGCACCAGTTCTTCGTCCCCGACGGGCTGGCCGGCGGCGTCGAGCGGCTGGGCCCACTCGGCGCGGTCGCGGTATCCGGCGCGAGCGTTGAAGGTGAGCGCGTGTGTCCAGTCGCCGTACTTGACGGAATTCGTCCAGCGGGCGATCCAGCGGAACACCACGGCGTCGAGCTCACCGAAGGTGCCGATGGTCGAGTAGAACGGGCCGTCGGGCTGCAACTGCACGCGCTGGCGGATCATGTAAGTGAGGTTGAGGCGCGTGCCCCACTCGGCGCCACCGGCCAGCATGCGCCCGGCCGCGTCGAGGTCGATGCCGGTGTTGTAGGCGGTGCCGAGGTTCTTGGTCGCGGCGATGTGCGCGAGGTAGGTCGTGCCGCCCGAATCGACCGTGGTCCACAAGTCGGGGTAGCGCTGCGGGTCGCCGAAAGCCGCCGCTTCGGTCACCGCGCCCAGTTGCTTGCGGATGCGGGTGAACCACCAGTCGGCACCGAAGCTGAGCGACGTGCTCGGCTCGAAGCGCAGGCCCAGCGTGGCCTGCACCGCGCGCTCGGGCTCAAGCTCGGTGTTGCCCACGGCCAGCAGGTCGTATTGCGAGCCATCGGCCTGGCACTGCGCCCCGAGCGAGGCGGCCACCGCTTGCAGGCCCGGATTGGTGCTGCAGTCGTAGTAGCCGGCCGTCACCCCATACGACTGGCGCGGCGCGTTGACCTGCGGGCCCGAGGGCGCATGAAAGCCGGTGCCCAGCGAGCCACGCAGCAGCCACTGGCGCGAGGGCGTGATGCGGAAGGTGCCCTTGAGGTTGGTGGTCGAGCCGAAGTCGGAGTAGCGGTCGTGCCGCAGCGCACCGCTCAGCTCGACGCTGCGCGCCACCGGCATCACCAGCTCGGCGAACGCCCCCACGGCATGCCGCTTGACCGAATACGGCGTCAGCGCGAACGATTCGTCGGACTTGATGTCGCCCGCCCCCGGCGACGCAGCCGGCGTGCCCGCCACGGGGTCGGCCAGCAGCCCCTGCGCAAACGCGCCCGGCTCGTAGCGGAAGCGCTCGCGGTAGGCGCTGACCCCCGCGCCCAGCACCAGCGGCCCGCCCGGCAGCTCGGCCAGGTCGCGCGACACGCGCAGCGAGGCGGTGTCGAGCGCGGCGGTGCCGCCGTCCCAATCGCCCCGGTAGTTGATGCTCGACCAGTCGAAGCCGGGTTGCGTGCCCACCCCGGTGAAGGGGTCGAGCGTGCCGTTGCCGATGCGGTCGTACACCGCGTTCGTGCCCACGTAGCCCGACAGGCTCGACCGCACGCGGCTGCGCGAGTGCGACACGTCGGCGCGGTAGTCCCAGCCGTTCACGCGGCCCTTGCCGCCCACGCTGAGGTCGATGAGGTCGGCGGTGTCTTGCCGCACGCGCTGGCCCAGGTCGCTCAGGCGGTACAGCGCGAACTGGCTTTCGGTCAGCCCATAGGGCGCGAAGTAGGTGTCGTGCAGCGGCGTGCCGGGGTCCACCACGCCGAAGGCCAGCGCCGGGGCTGTGCGCGAGGTGGTGCGGCTGCGCGAGACCAGCAGGTCGGCGTGGTAGCTCTGGTTTGCGTCGGGCTGCGCGTTCAGCGAAAGAAAGGCGCTCGACCGCTTTTGCTCGGGGTAGATCTGGATGTCGCGCACGTAGTCGTAGCCGCAGTAGTCGTCGCCCGCGGCCGTGGTGATGCGCCCATGCCCCGTGGGGCATGCGCCACCGGCCAGCAGCGCCGGGTTGCGGTACAGGCCGTCGCCGAAGTCGATGGCATTGGCCGGCACCGAATAGGCCGACAGCTGCGTGGCCCGAAAGCGCCGCCCTTCGTGCGTGAAGTCGAAGCGCGCGCTGCTCGCATACGGCCGCTGGCTCGAATGCAGCTCGGTGCGTTCGTCGTGCGACACCGACAGCAGCGCGTTGAAGCCCCCGTCGCGCAGCGAGCCGAAGCCCTTGGTGATGCTCACACGCTTTTCGCGCGCCCCACCCTTGGGGAAGGACACCCCCGCCGTCACCTCGCCCTCGGTCGAACCGCGCTTGGTGATGACGTTGACCACACCGCCGATGGCATCAGACCCATACACGGCCGAGGCGCCGTCGGTGAGGATCTCGATGCGCTCGATGGCCGCGATGGGCAAGGCGTTGATGTCGAAGGCCGCCGCAAAGCCGGTGATGGTCTGCCCACCGAAGCTCGTGACGCGGTGACCGTTCAGCAGCACCAGCGTGCGCACGTCGTCGAAGCCGTGGATGGACACGTTGGCGTAGCCGAAGGTGCTGCCCGCGAGCGAGCTGGTGTGGCCCAGCGCGCCCTGCATCGCCGGCAGCTTGCGCAAGAGATCGACCACCGAGGTCGCACCCGAGCGCTGGATGTCGTCTTTCGACAGCACCTGCACCGGCAAGGCGGTTTCGCCGTCGATGCGGCGCACCGACGAACCGGTGACCTCGACGCGTTCGAGCTGCTGCACCGGCGGCGTGGCCACCGGGGTCGAGCTTTGTGCCGAGGCCAGTCGCGGCCACGCCGCCGCGATCAAGGCCGCGCCCGCAGCCAAAGCCATGCCCGCACGGGCACCCTTCCACCCAACCATGTGTGCTCCTCTGGGAATCGACCCCGCGCTGCGTGCTGCGCTGGGCGAGTCAATGCATTCGTTGTGAGCGACGGCCCCTCACCGAGGCACCGCCGAAACCAGCATTTTCGTATACGCCGCCTGCGGATCTTGCAGAACCTGCATGACGGTCCCCGCTTCTTCGACACGGCCTTGGTGCATCACCACCACGCGGTGCGCCAGGTACTCGACCACCGCGAGGTTGTGCGTGATGAACAGCAGCGCCACGCCCAGCTCGCGCTGCAGCTCGGCCAGCAGGTTGAGCACCTGCGCCTGCACCGACACATCGAGCGCCGAGGTGGGCTCGTCGCACACCAGCAGCTTCGGCCCCACGGCCAGCGCGCGCGCGATGGCGATGCGCTGGCGCTGCCCGCCCGAGAAGGCGTGCGGGTATCGCTGCATCGCGTCGGGCGACAGGCCCACGCGGTCGAGCAGCGCGCCCAGGCGTTGCTCGCGTTGCGGCGCGCTCAGTTCGGGGCACAAGGCGACGAGGCCTTCGTGAAGGATCTCGCCGACGCGCATGCGCGGGTTCAGCGAGGCGAAGGGGTCTTGGAAGACCAGTTGCACCGCACGGCGCGCGGCGCGCAACGCGTCGCCTTCGAGCGTGAGCAGGTCGCGGCCGTCGAGACGCAGGGTGCCTTGCACGTCAGCGCGCTTGCGCAGCAGTTGCACGATGGCCTTGCCGACGGTGGTCTTGCCGCTGCCCGACTCGCCCACCAGTGCCAGGGTCTCGCCGGCGTGCACGTCGAACGAGACCTCATCGACCGCAGTGACGTGGCCCCTCACGCGGCGCAACAGGCCTTGGCGGATGGGGAAGCGCACGCTGAGCTTGTGGACCTGCAGCAGCGGTGTGCTGCGCGGTGCCTCGGCGGGCTCCGCGCGCGCGGGGGCGGGAGAGCTGACGGCGTGCACCGAGGCGGGGCCCGCCGAAGCCACCGGTCCATCCACCGCCAGCCAGCACCGCACCCCGCCCTGCCCCACGGCCCCCCAGGGCGGCACCTCGCCATGGCAGCGCGCCATCACCTGCGTGCATCGCGGCGCGAAACGGCAACCCGTGAAACGCTGGTTCAAGGCCGGCACGTTGCCGGCGATGGCCGCGAGCGGCTCCCCCCGCCGCCCCGCCCCCGGCAACGCGGCCCTCAGCGCGCGCGCGTACGGGTGTTGCGGCGACGCGAAGAAATCGGCCGCCGAAGCCAGCTCGACCAGTTGCCCGGCGTACATCAGGGCGACGCGGTCGGCCCGCCCCGCGACCACCGCGAGGTCGTGCGAGATGAGCAAGAGCCCCAGGCCGCGCTCGCGTTGCAGCGACTGCAAGAGGTCGAGCACCTGGGCCTGCAGCGTGACGTCGAGCGCGGTGGTCGGCTCGTCGGCCAGCAGAAACGCTGGTTCGGCGGCCAGGGCGATGGCGATCATCACGCGCTGCTTTTGGCCGCCGCTCAGCTGGAACGGGTAGTCGTCGATGCGGCGCTCGGCCTCGGGCAGGCCCACGCGCTGCAACCACGCGAGGGCCTGGGCCCGCGCGGCCGCACCGCGCAGTGCGGTGTGCGCTTCGATGGCCTCGACGATCTGCTCGCCGATGCGCATGACCGGGTCGAGGTGGCTTGCCGGCTCTTGAAACACCATGCCGATGCGACCGCCACGCACCGCGCGCATCTGCCGTTCGGGCAGTGCGAGCAGGTTCTGTCCGTCGAGTTGCACGGTGCCCGAGGCGATGTGGCCGCTCTCGGGCAAGAGCCGCATCAAGGCGAGTGCAGCCATGCTCTTGCCGCTGCCCGACTCGCCGACCAGCGCCACCGTCTCGCCTTGCGCAAGGGCCAGGCTCAGCGCGTCGAGCGCGCGCACGGTGCCGGCGTCGCCGTCGAGCTCGACGCTGAGCGCCTGCACATCCAGCGACCGGCTCATGCGCGCACCCCCATGCGCCGCACGCGGTACACCCGCGCACGCGGGTCGAAGGCCTCGCGCACGCCGTCGGCGAAGAGGTTCGCCGCGAGCACCAGCGTCACCATGAAGACGAAGGCGGCGGTGAACGACCACCACACGATGGGGTCGCGCGACATCTCGCTGCGGGCGAGGTTGATCATGCCGCCGAAGCTGGTCATGGCCGGGTCCACCCCCACGCCCACGTACGACAGCACGGCCTCGTAGAGCACGAGCGCCGAGAAGTCGAGCACCGTCGTGATGACCACGAGGTGCGCCACGTTCGGAAACACGTGCCGCCGCATGATGCCCACCGGCCCCACACCGAAGGCGACGGCGGCCTGCACGTGGTCGAGCTCGCGCAGCTTCAGCGTTTCGGCGCGCAGCAGGCGGCACAGCGTGGCCCAGCCCGTGAGCCCGAGGATGGCGCACAGCAGCACCAGCCGCACGTCGGCACGCTCGGCGCCGGTCTCGAACCAGTCGGGGTGCGTGTCGATGAAGACCTGCATCATCAGCACGCAGGCCGCGATCAGCAGCACGTTGGGCACCGACGACAGCACGGTGTAGAGGTACTGGATCAGCTCGTCCACCCAGCCCTTGAAGTAGCCCGCCACGATGCCCAGCACCACCGCCAGCGGCAAGGTCGCCAGCGTGGCGAGGCTGCCGATGACGAAGGCGGTGCGGATGCTCTTGAGCGCCTGCCACAGCACGTCGTTGCCGGTGCGGTCGGTGCCGAGCACGTGGTAGTGCGAGGCGAGAAATGCCACCGGGCCGGTGACGAGGCACAGCGCGGCGAAGGTGAAGAAGGCCGCGCGCCAGGGCAGCGGCTCGGTGGGGTCGTCTTCACGACGCGAACGCTGCAAGCGCCTGCGTCCGATCAGGCCCACGGCACCGGCGACGGCCGCGCCGGTCAACAGGCCCAGCCCCGCCCGGCGCGCGATGTCACCCCAACGCTCGGTGTCGTCGGCCAGGTGCCGGCCGCCATGCACGAGGCGGGGGTGGATCATCTCGGTGCGGCCACCGACCTCTTGCGCGAGCTTGGCAAACGCCTGCGACGCGAGCGGCGCCGAGTACGACACCTCGCGCCCGGCGATGTGCGCTTCGAGCAGCGCGTCGAACAGTGATTCGGTGCGTGTGCTGTAGGCGTGGCCCACGCCCACGCCCCCGGCCTGCGGCAAGGCGCGGCGAAAGTGCAGGCTGTCGAGCAGGGCCACGCCGATGAAAGCCCCCAGCACCACGGCCGCGCCCATCGCGCTGGGCCGTGCCAGCACACGCCGCCAGGTGCTGCGCAGCTGCGGCCGGCGCCACACGTGCCACGCGCCGGCGAAGGCCATCGCCACCAGCGCCCACACCACCGCGTCAGACCAGAGCAGCACCAGCTTCGGCATCGTCACTCCAGCCGCACGCGCGGGTCCACCGCAACGTAGATCAGGTCGATCACGAGGTAGCTCGCCACGTACAGCAGCGAGCCCACGAAGACCATCGAGCGCACGATGGCGAAGTCTTGCCCCGAGATGGCCTCGATGACGTAGGCCCCGAGGCCCGGGATGCCGAAGAAGCTCTCGAACACCAGGCTGCCGAGGAACACATACGGCAGGTAACCGCCTGCGCTCGTCACGATGGGGATCAGCGCATTGCGCAGCACGTGCCGGCGCAGCACGCGGCCTTCGCTCAGGCCCTTGGCGCGCGCGGCGCGCACGTAGTCGCGGCCGATCTCTTCGAGAAACATCGCGCGGTAGAGCCGCCCCTCGCCGCCCAGGCGCGACAGCAGCGACAGCAGCACCGGCAGCGCCAGAAAGCGCACCGCGTCGAGCCCCGGCGCGTAACCCGAGATGGGCACCCAGTGCAGCACGCGCGCGAAGAGGTACTGCCCGACGATGATGTAGAACAGGCTGCTCACCGACAGCAGGCCCACGCACAGCACGACGCCCCAGAAGTCGATGCGCGTGTGCCGAAAGAAGACCAGCAGCAGCGCGAAGCCCACGCTGAAGACGATCTGCAACACGAAGATCGGCACCGCGAGCTGCAGGCTCACGACCATGCGCGTGGCGATCTCGTGACCGATGTCGCTCGCGCTGGCGCTGTCGGCCCGCCCGAAGCGCAGCGCCATCAACGAGACCGAGCGGTCCCAGAACACGGTGTCGGTGACGCGTTCGGTGCCTTGCGCTTGCGCATTCAGGTACAGCGGCTTGTCGTAGCCGCGCTCGGCCTTCCACTTGTCGATCTGCTCTTGCGTGACGCGCTTGCCGCCGATGTTGAGGCGGGCCATGTCGTCGGGCGTGTTGACGGTGAAGAACAGCACGAAGGTGAGCAGGTTCACCCCCACCAGCACCAGCAGGCCGTACAGCACGCGACGCACGACGTGGTTCAGCATGGCCGCGCCCCGGGCAAGGCGGTGGCCTGCTCACGTGCACGCAGTGCGCGGCGCAGCGCCCACACGGCCAGCACCAGCCCCACGAACAGGGGCAGCAGCGGCCACAGCACCGGGGCGTTCCACGCCCGCTGGGCCTGCACGCGCGCGGCCGCGTCGATGCGGTGGTAGCGCAGCATGTCGCGGATCAGCACGCTCGGCTTGCCGTTGTGCACCCAGCCCTGGTAGGCCCCGGCCGCGTAGGGAAAGTAGCCGAACATCCACGGCGCGTCTTCGCGCGCGATGGCCACCATTTCGTCGATGAGCTGCTGCTTGCGCGGGCCGTCTTCGAGCCACTGCAGTTGCCGGTAGCGGCGGTCGTACTCGGGGTTGGCGTAGTTGGCGACGTTCTCGCCGTCGTGCAGCGACTTCGCGTTGGGCCCATGCAGCAGAAAGAGAAAGTTCTCGGCGTCGGGGTAGTCGGCCAGCCAGCCGCCGAGAAAGACCTGGTGCCGGCCCTTGCGCGTTTTGTCTTGGTACTGGTTGAAGTCGGTCGCGCGGATGTCGAGCTGCACGTTCAGCTTGGCGAACTGCTTGACCATCCAGTCGAGTTCGGACTTGATCTCTGGCGTGACCGCACGCTGGAAGTCGTAGCTCAGCACCAGCGGGCGGCCCGTCTTCGCGTCGCGCCCGTCGGGGTAGCCGGCCTCGGCGAGCAGGCGCTTGGCGTCACCGATGGGGCGGCGCTGCACCTGGCCGTTCACCACACGGTGGGTGACGGGGTTGTGGCCTTCAACCGTGCCGTGGCGCGAGCCGAACAGCCCCGCCGGCAGCGGCCCGTGCGCGGCCTCGCCGGCCTTGTTCATGAACACGCGGCCGTAGCCCTCTTCCCAATCGACGGCAATCGAGATCGCCTGGCGCAGCTTGCGGTTGCGCGCGCGCTGCTCGGCCGTGTCGCCCCAGCCCACCACGGGGTCGAGCATGTTGAAGCCCATGTACCAGTTCGACAGGTCCACCGTCTTCGGGAAGCGGAAGCCGCGTTGCTCGAAGCGCTGGCGAACCTCGCTCGAATCGTTCATGTCGGCCAGGAACTCGGGGCCCCAGTCGCTGCGCTCGATCTCGGGCACGTCGAGGTAGCCCTGCGCGAACTTGGCCTTGAAGGGCACCTTCTCTTTTTCGATCCGGAAGACGATGCGGTCGATGAAGGGCATCGGCTGGCCGCAGTCCTTCAGCAGGCCGGCGGCCTCGTCTTCGGGCTCGCCCTCGCAGGGGTAGGGGTCGGGCCGGTAGTGCGGGTTGCGCACCAGCACGTGGCGGCGGTCTTGCTCGTAGGTGTCGAGCGTGTAGGGCCCGGTGCCCACCGGCCAGCGCGAGAGCATCAGGCCGTTCTTGGCCATGCCGGGCTGGGCGTAGAAGCGCTCGGCCTCCCACGGCACGGGCGCGGCGAAGGTCATCGCGAGCCAGTACTTCCACTGCGGGTAGCGGCCCTTGATGCGAATGCGCAGCGTGTGCGCGTCGAGCGCCTGCACACCGTCGAGCGGCCATTGGCGCAGGTCGAGAAAGGGTTTGTCGAGCGCGTCGGCGGCCAGGCCCGCGCGCAGCTTGGCGTCTTCGGCTTTCACGCGATCGGCGAATTCGCGCAGGCCGATCACGTGCTCGGCAAACACGCCGAAGACCGGCGCTTCGATGCGCGGGCTGGCGTGGCGTTTGAAGGCGTAGACGAAGTCGTCGGCGACCAGCTCACGTGTGCCGTGCTCGGCAAAGTCGCGGGGCGCGCGCTTGTCGGCGGTGACTTTCGCGCTCAGCGCGTGGTAGAGGTACCCGCCCTGCGCGTCTTTCGCAAAGGCCGGGTGCGGCGCGTAGCGCAGGCCGGGGCGAAGGCGGATGTCGTAGACGCTTTCGGCCACCTGATCACCCGGGGCGTCGTCGGGCAGCGTCTCGCCGTTCTTGCCCAGGTAGCGCGGGCGGGCGACCTCGGCGGCAGCCTTCGGCACCAGCGTGTAGGGGCGCTTGAGGTAGTGGTAGCCATACAGCGGCTCATGCACCTGGTAGGTGACCGGCGTTTCGTTGTTGGCGTACGAAGCCGTGGGGTCGAGCGTGCGCGGCGAGCGTTCTTGAAACGCGGTGAACATCGTGTCCGTCGCGGCGCTGCCGGCCGGGTTGGGGCTGTTGTTGCAGGCGCCCAGGGTCAGCAGGCTGGCGGCGAGGGCCAGCGTGCATCGGCGGGCCCCGCCCCACCCCAGCCGCCGCTCAATGCCCGTGGTCGTCGTGCCCATGGCCCGGCTCATGCCCCCAGGCGATGAACGCATCACGCCCCTGCACCGCGAGCGTCACCTTGCGGCCCACCGGCAGGCAGACCTTGGTCGGCACGTGGCCGAAGGGCAGGCCGGTGAGGATGGGCGTCTTCGTCACCGAGCGCAGGTACGCAATCGCCGTCTTGAGCGTGTAGCCCCGGTCGAGCGGCGACTTCTTGTAGCCGCTGAAGTCGCCCAGCACGATGGCCTTCTGCGCGTCGAGCACGCCCGCCTGGTGCAGTTGCAGCAGGCCGCGTTCGATGCGGTACGGGTGGTCGTTCACGTCTTCGAGGAAGAGCACGCCACCCTTCACCTTGGGCCAGTGCGGCGTGCCCAGCAGCGAGTTGACGATGGCCAGGTTGCCGCCCCACAGCTTGCCGCGCACGTCGAGCCCGTCGAAGCCCTCTTCGGTGCGAAAGCCCACCGCTTCGAGCTGGCCGATCATGGCCTCGACGAAGACTTCGGGGGTGATGTCGTCCAGCTCGTGCTTCGTCGGGTCGAGGCCGAAGTCGCCGCAGGCCATCGGGCCGCACCAGCTTTCGGTCTTGGTGTGCGCGAGCAGGCCCAGTTGCAGGGCCGTGAGGTCGCTGTAGCCGACCCAGCGCGTGCCGTGCTCGGCGGCGTGCGCGAGGCGCTTCCAGTCGATGCGGTCGAGGAGGCGCGTGAGGCCGTAGCCGCCGCGCGTGGGCAGGGCCACGGCGGGCGCGGCTTTCGCCACGCGGTGGATGGCAGCGAGCCGGGTCTCGTCGTCGCCGCCGAAGCGCTGGTGCTTGAGCAGCGCCGATTCATCGACGCTCACGGTGAAGCCCAGGCCCTTGAGCCGCTTGGCCGCGCGGCGCACGCTGGCCGATTCGGCCACCACGCCGGCGGGGGTGTAGATCGTCAGGGAGGTCATGCGGTGTTCGCGCGTCGCGCGTGGTCAGGCGGTGTGCGGGCCGGGCCGGTCGAGGGGCACCTCGACCGCGTCGCCGGTGGGAATGGGCTCTTCGTCGTCTTCGATCACTTCAGGCAAGGCCGGTGCGGCCTCGCCCGCCGCGGCGCGCCGCTGCTTGAACTGCGCCCGGCGCTCGGCGAAGAAGCCGCGCAGCAGGTCGCCGCACAGGTCGCCCAGCACGCCGCCTTCGATGCGCGTGTGGTGGTTGAGCTGCGGGGTGCCGAAGAGATCGACCACCGAGCCGGCCGCGCCGGTCTTGGGGTCGTGCGCGCCGAACACCACGCGTTTGAAGCGCGCGTGCATCAGCGCCATCGCGCACATCGCGCAGGGTTCGAGCGTCACGTACAGCTCGCACTCGGGCAGGCGGTAGTTGCCGAGCAGCGTGGCCGCGTGGCGCAGGGCCACGATCTCGGCGTGCGCGGTGGGGTCGTGTTCGGTGATGGGCCGGTTGTAGCCGGTGGCGATGACCTGGCCTTGGCGCACGATCACCGCGCCCACCGGCACCTCGCCCACCAGCCACGCGTTCTGCGCCTGGTCGAGCGCGAGGCGCATCGCGTGTTCGTCAGCGGGCGAACTCATGAAACGGGTCGGGCTTTCAGCATCATCATTGGTCGGCCTGGCGAGCACGCTGGCTGCCTTGTTCGAGTGCGCGTTGAAGCTCGTTCTGCACCTGCTGCTGAAGCTGCCGCGACTGCTCGGCGGGCGGCGCACCCGGGGTCACGGCGATCGACGCGGCACCCTCGACGGCCGGCACCTGCACCTGGCCCGTGGCCTTCAACTGCCGGCTCGCCAGCACCCCCACGATGGCCAGCACCACCAGCAACGACACCAGGCCCAGCACGGCTCTCATCGCAGCCCTTCGCTTTCAGCGTGAACGAAAGCCCGCACTGTAGCGCGACGTATGCTGCACACCCGATGCAAGACGCGCTCTTTCCTGATCTGTTTGCCGATCCGCCCGGTGACGAGGACGAGGCGCCCGCCCCGGCCCCCTCATCCTCGCCCACGGCCCCCACCCGGCCGCGCGGCACGAAGGTGCTGCCCTGCGCCCACGACGACACGCTGCGCGAGCTGGCCGCGCGACTGCCGCCCCGGCTCTACCTCGGCGGCTCGTCGTGGAGCTACCCCGGCTGGGCCGACCTGGTGTGGGACCGCGCGTACAACGAATCGACGCTGTCCAGGCACGGCCTGCCGGCCTACGCGCAGCACCCGCTGTTTCGCAGCGTGTGCGTGGACCGCGCCTTCTACCGCCCGCTGTCGGTCTTGCAGTACGCCAACCTGGCGCTGCAAGTGCCCGAGCACTTTCGCTTCGTCGTGAAGGCGCCGCTGGTCGTGACCGACGCCACCGTGCGCAGAGAGAACGGCCGCGCCGTGCAGCCCAACCCGATGTTCCTGAACCCCGAACTGGCGGTGCGCGAGTTCGTGCAACCCGCGCTCGACGGCCTGGGCACCAAGCTCGGTGCGCTGGTGTTCCAGCTGAGCCCGCTGCCCTTGCCGCTGCTGGCGCACCTGCCCGAGGTGTTCGAGCGCCTGCACACGATGCTGCGCGCCCTGCCCGCGCTGCAGCCCACGGCGCCCGATGGCGTGATCGCCGTCGAGGTGCGCGACCGCGAGTTCCTGTCGCCCGAGTTCGCGCGCCTGCTGCGCGACGCCGGCGCCACCTATTGCCTCGGCCTGCAGGCCAAGATGCCGCCGATTGCCGAACAGCTGCCCATGCTGCGCGCGCTGTGGCCCGGCCCGCTGGTGTGCCGCTGGAACCTCAACCCGCTGCACGGCGCCTACGGCTACGAGAACGCCGAGAAGCGCTACGCACCCTTCGACCAGTTGCTCGACCCCGACCCCGAGACGCGTGAGGCGCTGGCCCGCGTGATCACCGGCACCACCGGCGCGGGCCATGCGGCCTATGTCGCCATCAGCAACCACGCCGAGGGCTGCGCGCCGCGTTCGGCGCTCGAACTGGCGCAGGTGTTGGTGCAAGGCTCGGCGCGCGGCTGACGGGCGCGGCCACGTCCGCTCAGGCCCGCAAAGGCCAGCGCCGCAGCACCTCGTGGTGGGCCTGGCCGACGTGGCTGTCCACCAGTACGAACTCGTGCGCCGTCCAGCCCAGGGGCTCGATGGCCTGCTCGGGCAGCAAGCGCGCGTCGTACAGCAGCGTGAGGTGCGGGGTGAAGCGCGGGTCGGGCGCACGCACGAGGCCGGCCTGCGCCAACGCGGCCATCAAGGCCTGGTGCAACGCCGTCACGCCATGCAGGCCGGCATCACCGCGCAGCACCAGCGGCCGCCGGCGCGGCTGGCCCTTGAAGCTGCCCACGCGGTCGAACTGCACATCGAACGGCGCGACGGCCACATGCGACACGGCCTCGCTCGCCGCAGCGATCACCGCCTCGGGCCGGCCGACGTGGTCGCCCAGGAAAGCCAGCGTGACGTGAAAGCGCGTGTTCGCCAGCGGCTTGCCTTTCAGGCCTTCGGCCGCGCGCAGTTGCTGCGCCCGCGCGGCGATGCGTTCGGCCGTGGCCGCGTCGGGCTGCAAGGCGAAGAAGAGCCGGTCGGTCGGCGGTTGCGCCGGCTCGATGCCCGGCAAGAAGAGTTGTTCTGGGGCCATGCGACCGATTCTGGGTGCAGGCCGGCAAGGCCCCCGCGACCCTGCCCCTAACATTCACTGCCGAGCACCGAAGGAGCCCCTTGCCTTGACCTCATGGATGGACGACACCCGCCTGATCGGCCTGATGGTCGCGCTGGGCGGCGGCTTGCTGATCGGGCTGGAACGCGAGCGCCGCAAGGGCCAGGGCCCGCACCGCCACGCGGCCGGCGTGCGCACCTTCACGCTCACGGCGTCGGGCGGTGCGCTCGCTCAGTGGCTGTCCCCGCAGCTGGTGTGGATCGGCGCGGCCCTGGTCGCGGCGCTGGCCGCCTTCAGCTACCTCAAGAGCCGCTCACGCGACCCGGGCCTCACCACCGAGATCGCGCTCTTCATCACCTACCTGATCGGCGTGAGCGCCGTCACCGCACCGGCCCTCGGCGCGGCCTGCGCCGTGGCCCTCGCCGCCGTGCTCGCCGCGCGCAGCCCCTTGCACCGCTTCGCCACGCAGGTGCTGAGCGAACAAGAGCTGCACGACGGCCTGCTGCTGCTCGGCTTCGGCCTGGTCGTGATGCCGCTGGTGCCCAACGAGCCGCTGCCCTGGCTGGGCGGCATCAGCCTGCGGCCGCTGGCCGGGCTGGTGTGGCTGCTCTTGCTGATGCAGGGCATGGCGCACGTCGCGCTGCGCGTGCTGGGGCCCCGGCTGGGCCTGGCGGCGGCGGGCTTCCTGATGGGCTTTGCCTCCAGCAGCGCCACGGTCGCGGCCATGGGTGCCCGCGCGCGCCAACAGCCCACGCAGACGGCCTCGCTGGCCGTGGCTGCCGTGCTCTCGACCGCCGCCACCTGGGCCCTGGTGCCGGTGATCGCCGCGCCGTTCTCGCCGGCCGCGGCCGGCGTGCTGCTGCCGGCTGCGGCCGGGGGGGCGATCGGCGCGCTGTGCATCGGTGCCGTACTCGGCCTCGTCGCGCGGCGCGAGGCCGGGCCGGTGCAAGACGGCACCCACGACCGCGCACGGGCGCTGAGCCTGACCGAGGCGCTGGTCCTCGCGGCGGGGTTGATGGTGGTGACGCTCGTGATGACGGCCGCGCAAAAGCGCTTCGGCACGGGCGGGGTGTTCACCAGCGCGGCGGTCTCGGGCATGGCCGACGCACACGCGGCGGTCGCCCCGCTGTCTGGCCTGTTCCATGGCCAGCAGTTGACGGCCGAGCAGTTGTTGTTCGGCGTGTGCTTGTCGATTCTTTTCAACAGCGGCACGCGCACGGTGATCGCACTCGCCGCCGGCGGGCCGCGTTATGCGTGGCGCGTGGTGCTGGCTCTTCTGGTGGGCAACCTGTGTGCGTGGAGCGCCGCCTGGTTGAGCCTTCGGTCAGTGGTCTGACCGCTGACTGCGGCTCTCGCAGCGCCCCGCCTCACACCGGCTCGGCTGAAAGAAAGCGCGGCGGAATCGCCTCTTTGAACGGGTAGAACTTGAAGAAGGGCCGCGCTTCGGCACGCACACGGGCGACCG
Organism: Piscinibacter sp. PDB5-1; assembly: GCF_056676035.1. Taxonomy (NCBI): domain Bacteria; kingdom Pseudomonadati; phylum Pseudomonadota; class Betaproteobacteria; order Burkholderiales; family Sphaerotilaceae; genus Piscinibacter; species Piscinibacter sp. PDB5-1. The sequence continues at coordinate 288,626 of NZ_JBWVZL010000001.1, forward strand.
AGGGCCGTTGCATCAACCGCTCGAAGTAGGCGGCGAGGTGTGCCTGCTCCGGCTCGAAGGGCTTCAGGGTCGCGGCGAAAAACAGCGATGGCGCCGCTGCGCAGTCGGCGAGGCTGAACGCATCGCCCGCCGCCCAGGTGCGGCCGGCCATGTGCTGATCGATCAAGGCGTAGGCCATCGAGAGCGTGCCATAGGCCGCCGCTTCGCCCAGCTCGTCGCGGTCGGCCTCGTCGCGCAGGCGGTTGGCGACCAGCGCCTGCATCGGCGTCATCACGTACAGGTCGAAGACGCGGTCCCACAGGCGCACGTCGAGCTGGGCCTGTGGGTCGGCGGGCAACAGCGCGGCCTTCACGGGCGCCCGGCGCTGCAGATACTCGATGACGATGCTGCTCTCGGGCACGACGCGGTCGCCATCGACCAGCAGCGGCATCTTGCCGGTGGGCCACAGGTTGAGGAACGCCCCCCGCACCGCCGCGTCGCTCAAGTCAAGAAAGTGGCGCTCGAAGGGCACGCCGAACTCGTCCAGCGCAATCAGTACCTTCTGGCAGTACGACGACAACGGGTGGTAATGCAAGCTCAGCGACATGGGCGGGCCTCATGGTTTGCGGTCGCGCAGAGCTTAAGCCAACAAGCGCACGCGCAAAGCCACCTTGAAACGCTGGCGCAGGTCATCATCTGCGCAAGGTCTCGACGCGCTGAACGATGAACACTGTCACCCCGCCCTTCAACACCGCCGAAGCCCTGAACCTCGGGTGCTACTGCCGCACGCTGAGCACCGAGATGCTGCAGCGGCAACTCGAAACCGACGCCAGCCTCGCCGGCATGGCGCAAGACATCGCGCAGACGCGACCGCACCTGTTCTCGTCCACCGTGGTCTTTCTGGCACAACCGGTGGTAGAGCAGATGCACGCGGCGGTGCAGGCCCTGGAACGCGTGATGGCGCAGCCGACCTACCAGCACGAAGCACTGCGGCGCGCACCGGCCATCGCCCAACACGACTTCGGCCCGCTGGGCGCGTTCATGGGCTACGACTTCCACCTTGGCGCGCAGGGGCCCCGGCTGATCGAGGTCAACACCAACGCCGGCGGTGCCTGGCTCAACGCCGCGCTGGCCCGCGCCCAGCATTCGTGCTGTGAGGCCACGCCGTGTGAGGTCCAGCCCGACCCGGCACTCGCCGGGCTGGAAGACGCGTTCGTCGAGATGTTCGTCAGCGAGTGGCGACGCCAGCGCGGTGACGCGCCCCTGGGGCTGGTCGCCATCGTCGATGACGAGCCCGCCGCGCAGTACCTGGCACCCGAGTTCGAGCTGTGCCGACAGGCGTTGAAGCAGCGCGGGCTGGACGCCAGCATCGTGGCCCCCGAATCGCTCGAATGGCGCGAGGGGCGCTTGATGTCAGGCGACCGCGTGGTGGACCTGGTCTACAACCGCCTCACCGATTTCTACCTGGCCGATGCCACGCACGCCGCCTTGCGAAGCGCCTATGAAGCCGGCGCGGTGGTTGTGACGCCGCACCCGCGGGCGCACGCCGTGCATGCCGAGAAGCGCAACCTGGTTGCACTGAGCAACCCGTCGTTGCTGGCGGACTGGGGCGTCGGTGAAGCCGACCGCGCGCTGCTGGCCGCCGTGGTGCCACCGACCGTGCAGGTCACGGCCGAGCGGTCCGAAGAGCTCTGGGCGCAACGCCGGCAGTGGTTCTTCAAGCCCGAGTCGGGCTACGGCGGCAAGGCGGTCTACCGCGGCGACAAGCTGACCCGCCGCGTCTGGCAAGAAATCACCGCAGGCGGCTTCGTGGCGCAGGCGATGGTGCCGCCCGGCGAGCGCTGGATCGAGGTGGACGGCGTGCCGACCGACCTGAAGTTCGACATCCGGGCCTACGCCTACGCGGGCCAGGTACAGCTCTTCGCCGCGCGCATGTACACCGGACAAACCACCAACTTCCGCACGCCGGGCGGTGGGTTCGCGCCGGTCGTCGTGGTGCCGTGACGCGTCACGGCACCTGCGTCATTCCCACTCGATGGTCGCGGGCGGCTTGCTCGACACGTCGTAGGTGACGCGGTTGATGCCGCGCACCTCGTTGATGATGCGGCTCGACACCTTCTTGAGCAGGCTGTACGGCAGCTCGGCCCAGTCGGCGGTCATGAAGTCGCTGGTCTGCACGGCGCGCAGGGCCACGACGTAGTCGTAGGTGCGGCCGTCGCCCATCACGCCCACGCTCTTGACGGGCAGGAAGACGGTGAAGGCCTGGCTGGTGAGGTCGTACCAGCTCTTGCCACTGGCGGGGTCGATGGCGGCGCGCAGCTCGTCGATGAAGATCGCGTCGGCGCGGCGCAGCAGGTCGGCATAGTCTTTCTTGACCTCGCCGAGGATGCGCACGCCCAGGCCAGGCCCGGGGAAGGGGTGGCGGTAGACCATCTCGTGCGGCAGGCCGAGCGCGACGCCCAGTTCGCGCACTTCGTCCTTGAACAGCTCGCACAGCGGTTCGAGCAGCTTGAGCCCCAGGTCTTTCGGCAAGCCACCGACGTTGTGGTGGCTCTTGATGGTCGCCTTCTTGGTGCCGCCGGACTCGACCACGTCGGGGTAGATCGTGCCCTGCGCCAGCCACTTGACGCCTTGGCTGCCGTTGCCGGCCGCCTTGAGCTTGTCGGCTTCGGCCTTGAAGACGGTGACGAACTCGCGGCCGATGATCTTGCGCTTTTGCTCGGGCTCGCTCACGCCCGACAGCTCGCGCAGGAACAGCTCGCTCGCGTCCACGCGAATCACCTTGGCGTGCAGCTTGCCGGCGAACATGTCCATCACCATGTCGCCCTCGTTCAGGCGCAGCAGGCCGTGATCGACGAACACGCAGGTGAGCTGGTCACCGATGGCGCGGTGGATCAGCGCCGCCGCCACGCTCGAATCGACCCCGCCCGACAGGCCGAGCAGCACCTCTTCGTCGCCCACCTGTTCGCGGATGCGCGCGACAGCTTCTTCGATGTAATTGCCCATCACCCAGTCGGGCTTGGCCTTCGCGATGTCGAGCACGAAGCGGTTGATCAACGCCGCGCCCTGGCGTGTGTGCGTGACCTCGGGGTGGAACTGCACCGCGTAGTAGCCACGCGCCTCATCGGCCATGCCGGCGATGGGGCAGCTCGGCGTCGAGGCCATCAGCTTGAAGCCGGGCGGCAGCTCGGTGACCTTGTCGCCGTGGCTCATCCAGACCTTGAGCATGCCGTGGCCTTCGGGCGTGGCGAAATCTTGGATGCCGTCGAGCAGCGCCGTGTGGCCGCGCGCACGCACCTCGGCGTAGCCGAACTCGCGGTGGTCGCTCCACTCGACCTTGCCGCCAAGTTGCACCGCCATGGTCTGCATGCCGTAGCAGATACCCAGCACCGGCACGCCCAGGTCCCACACGGCCTGCGGGGCACGCAGCTGGTGGTCTTCGTAGGTGCTGGCGTGGCTGCCCGACAGGATGATCGCCTTGGGCGCGAACTCGCGGATGAACTCATCGCTGACGTCGTTGGGGTGGATCTCGCTGTACACATGCGCCTCGCGCACGCGGCGTGCGATGAGCTGGGTGACTTGCGAGCCGAAATCGAGGATGAGGACTTTGTCGTGCATGGCGCGGGGGTCAGTTCGATCGATCGAGGCGATCAGTGAGCGGTGCCGGCCGCCGGGGCGAGGGACACGGCGCGCTGGCGTTTGAAATGGAGGATGGCGAGGACGGTGGACACTGCCGTCAGCGCCGAGCAGAAGAAGAACGGCGCGCCGACACGCCAGTCGCTGTGCGGCAATTCAGCCACGGCGCCCAGCAGCACCGAGCCGAGCATGGGCGCGATGGCGGTCGTCAGGCTGGCGAGCGAGGCCACGGCCCCCATCGCCTGGCCTTGTGTCTTGGGGTCGGCCGCGTTCGAGACGATGCTCTGGATGGCCGGGGCGACCGTCACGCCAAGCAGGTTGACGGCAATCACCGCGTACATCATCCAGCCCTGGTTCGCGAGACCCCACAGCAGGTAGGCGCAGGTACCCGACACGAGGCCCCAAGTCGCCAGCCGCGACGGCCCCCAGCGCTTGAGCAGGCGTTGCATCAGGTAGCCCTGCACGAACACCGACACCACGCCGACGACGAACAGCGACCAGCCGTTCTGCTCGGTCGTCCACTCGAAGCGGAACGTCGTGTGCAGCACCCAGGTGCTGTGGAGCACGAACTGCGCAAGGTTGGCCAGCGCGATCACCGCCACGAGACCGCCCACCGACTTGAGTTGGCTCAGGTGCTTGAGCGAGGCGATCGGATTGGCCGAGCGCCACGAGATCGCGCGCCGGTGCGCGGTCGCCAGCGACTCGGGCAGCACGAAGTAGCCATAGACCAGGTTCAGCAGCGACAAGCCGCCTGCGACGAAGAACGGCAGGCGCACGTCGCGCGCACCGAGCAGGCCACCCAGCACCGGGCCGATGATGAAGCCGAGGCCCAGCATCGCGCCCAGCATGCCGAAGCGCTTGGCGCGGTCTTCGGGCGCCGTGATGTCGGCCACGTAGGCGTTGGCCACGGCGATGTTGGCCTGCATCGCGCCGCTGGCCACGCGCACGGCCAGCAGCATCCACAGGCTGGTGGCGAGGGCGGTGCCGAAGAAGCTGAGCGCGAATCCGCAGAAACCCAGCAGCAGCACCGGCCTGCGGCCGAAACGGTCGGAGAGCGCACCGAGGATCGGCGAGCAGAAGAAGTTGGCGAGGCCGAAGGTCGCCATCACCGCGCCGTTCCAGAACGCGTGGCTGGACTTGTCGCTCACGAACTGCCCCACCAGCACCGGCAGCACCGGGATGATCAAGCCCACGGCCACCATGTCGAGCAGCACCGTGAGCATGATGAAACGCATCGCGGCGGGACGGCCCGCCGCGATTTGCGTCTGGTTCGAGGTGGAGTCAGTCACTCGCGATTCACTTCACAACAACATCAGGCGGGAGCAGCCTCGCATCGGAGCCGGAGCCGGAGCCGGGGCGGAGCGCCGGGCCGCCCCAAGCCGGACCTCATCCCCGCGGGGGATCGGCCGAGCACCCGTCGGCCGAGGGCCCCCCTTACTCCATTCGGTAGTTGGGCGCTTCTTTTGTGATCTGCACGTCGTGCACATGGCTCTCGCGGATGCCCGCCGAGGTGATCTCAACGAACTCCGCCTGGTTGCGCATGTCGTCGATGCTCGCGCAGCCGCAGTAGCCCATCGACGCGCGCAGGCCACCGGCCATCTGGAAGATGATGCTGACCAGCGAGCCCTTGTAGGGCACACGGCCCTCGATGCCTTCGGGGACGAGCTTGTCGGCGTTGGGGTTGGCGCCGGTGTTGTCCTGGAAGTAGCGGTCGGCCGAGCCCTGCTGCATGGCGCCGATGGAGCCCATGCCGCGGTACGACTTGTAGCTGCGCCCCTGGAACAGCACGATCTCGCCCGGCGCCTCTTCGGTGCCGGCGAACATGCCGCCCATCATCACCGTGTTGGCACCGGCGGCGATGGCCTTGGCGATGTCGCCCGAGTAGCGGATGCCGCCGTCGGCGATCAGCGGCACACCGGTGCCGGCCAGTGCCTTGGCGACGTTGTCGATCGCGGTGATCTGCGGCACGCCCACGCCGGCCACGATGCGGGTGGTGCAGATCGAGCCGGGGCCGATGCCGACCTTCACGCCATCGGCGCCGGCTTCGGCCAGCGCCAGGGCTGCCGCACCGGTGGCGATGTTGCCGCCGATCACGTCCACCTGCGGGTAGTTTTGCTTGACCCAGCGCACGCGCTCGATGACGCCAGCGCTGTGGCCGTGGGCGGTATCGACCACCAGCACATCGACGCCGGCCTTGGCCAGCAGGTCCACGCGCTCTTCGGTGCCCTCGCCCACGCCGACCGCCGCGCCGACGCGCAGCTTGCCTTGCGCGTCACGCGCTGCGTTGGGGAAGTTGGTCTGCTTGGTGATGTCTTTCACCGTGAACAGGCCGCGCAGCTCGAAGGCCTCGTTCACCACGAGCACGCGTTCGAGCTTGTGCTTGTGCATGAGCGCCTTCGCTTCGGCGAGCGACGTGCCTTCGCGCACGGTGATGAGACGCTCGCGCGGCGTCATGATCTCGCGCACCGGGGCGTCCATGCGCGTCTCGAAGCGCAGGTCGCGGCCGGTGACGATGCCCACGACCTTGCCGTCGTCCATCACCGGGAAGCCCGAGATGCCGTGCTGGCGCGACAGGTTGATGACGTCCCGCACCGGCACGCCCGGCGAGATGGTGATGGGGTCGCGCAGCAGGCCCGATTCGTAGCGCTTGACGCGGGCCACTTCGGCGGCCTGCTGCTTGGGGCTCAGGTTCTTGTGGACGATCCCGATGCCGCCCTCTTGCGCGATGGCGATGGCCAGGCGCGATTCCGTCACCGTGTCCATCGCGGCGGACACCAGCGGCAGATTCAGTCGGATGTTGCGGGAGAGTTGGGTCGAGAGATTGGTGTCGCGTGGCAACACCTGGGAGAAGGCCGGCACCAACAACACGTCGTCGAAGGTGAGCGCTTTGCCAAGAAGGCGCATGAGGAAGCTCCTGACGCAAAAGCGAATTATAGGGAGGCTTTCGCCGCCGCCCGTCGGGGTCGATCCCGGGCCGGCGCACCCTGGATGGGCAGCCACTTGCCCAGCCCTTTCGTGAATAGTTCACGAAGGCTCGCGCTGCATGCCCCTGCGCTGACAAAAGGTGACAACCCACGCCCCGTGCAGGGGCGTTTACAACGGAGCGCGCACTACACTTTCCGCCCATGAATTTCGCTTTGTCCCGCCCCCTTGTCCGACTGAGCGCGCTCGCGTTCGCCGCCTTCGCTGCCGCGAGCTTCAGCACCACGGCCGTCGCGCAGTGGAAGTGGCGCGACCAGTCCGGCCGCGTGCAGTACAGCGACCTTCCGCCGCCCGCATCGGTGTCTGACCAGCAGATTCTTCAGCGCCCGTCGAACGCCGCCCGCCGCGGGCCAGTGCCGCCGCCAGTCGCCGCCTCCGACGCGTCGCCCCCCGGGGCGAAGTCGCCCGAGACCGAACTCGACGCGAAGCGCCGCAAGGCCGAAGAAGACGAAAAAGCCAAGCGCAAGGCCGAAGACGACAAGCAGAAGGCCGCCATGGCCGAGAACTGCACCCGCGCCAAGGCGGCGCTGCGGTCCTTCGACGACGGCATGCGCGTGGCGCGTGTCAACGACAAGGGCGAGCGCGAGTTTCTCGATGACAAGGCCCGCGCCGAAGAGTCCAAGCGGCTGCGCGACATCATCGCGGCGGACTGCAAGTAAGCCGCAGCCCTCCCGGTCTTTCGACCGACGAAGCCAGCCGCGCCCTCAGCGCGGCTTTTTCTTTGCGCGTGTCGAGACGTCGCCGTGCGAACGGTGACGCAGGCGCCGCGCCTCCTTCGGATCGACGAGCAGCGGCCGGTAGAGCTCGACGCGGTCGTGGTCGCGCAGCACGGTGCCCTCATCGGCCAAGCGCCCCCACACGCCGAGGCGCAGGTCGGCGCGGCGCCAGGCATCCGGCGGCGTGAAGAGCCCGCTCGCAGCCAGGGCCTGGCCGACGGTCGCGCCGGCGGGCATCGACACCGCCACGCGGCGCACGTCGCGCGGCCGGGGGCTCCACATCACCTCGATGGACAACTGCTCAGCGGGGGCCATACACCTGTTCGGCGCGTTTGACGAAGGCATCGACGAAGGTGTTGGCAATGCGGTCGAAGACAGGGCTCACGACCAGTTCGAGCGCACGGTTCGAAAACGCATACCGCAAGTCGAACTCGACCTTGCAGGCCGAGACGACATCACTGCCAGGCGGTGTCAGGGGCAGGAAGTTCCAGATGCCATCGAGCGTCGAGAACGGGCCATCGACCAGGGCCATGCGCACTTCGCTGTCCGGCACGTTGTGGTTGCGGGTGGTGAACGCATGGCGCATCCCGGCATAGGCGAGGTGCAGTTTGGCGGTCACGCCATCGTCGTGCTGCTGCAGCAATTCGGCGCGTTCGCACCAGGGCAGGAACTGCGGGTAGTCGGCCACGGCGGTCACGAGCCGGTACATCTCGTGCGGGGAATACCAAAGCAGGACCGAACGTTTGACGTGCTTCATACAATCCAGCGATTGTATTGAGCGCCTTCGCGCCCATCTTGAGCCCATGTCCATCGCAGAAAACCGTCGCGCCCGTTTCGACTACCACCTCGAAGAGAAGTACGAGGCCGGCATGGTGCTGCAGGGCTGGGAGATCAAGGCCATCCGCGCCGGCCAGGTGCAGCTGACCGATGGCTACGTGCTGATCCGCGACGGCGAGCTGTACCTGATCGGCTGCCGCATCAACGCGCTGCGCAGTGCTTCGACCCACGTCAACCCCGAGGCCGACCGCACCAAGAAGCTCTTGATGCGCAAGGAAGAGATCAAGCGCCTGATCGGCAAGGTCGAACAAAAAGGCTTCACGCTCGTACCGCTGGACCTGCACTACAAGGGCGGCCGCGTGAAGGCCGAAATCGCGCTGGCCAAGGGCAAGGCCGAGCACGACAAGCGCAACACCGAAAAGAAGCGCGACTGGGAGCGTGAGAAAGGCCGCCTGATGCGGCACAAGGTCTCATCAGGCCCGAAGGGCTGACGCGCCCGGCGGGTCAACCGACCGTCACAGCACCGCCAGCGCCCGCTCGCAGTCTGCGATCAGGTCATCGACCGACTCCAGCCCGACCGAGAAGCGCACCAGCATGCCGTTCCGGGGCGACGGCGAACGCATGGCCGAGATCACGTAGGGCATCACCAGGCTCACCGGCCCGGCCCACGAGTAGCCGATCTTGAACACCTTCAGCGCATCGACGAAGGCATCGACCTGCTTCGCGCTGTAGCGCTCGTCGAACACCACCGAGAACAACCCGGCCGCCTGCGAGCACAGTGCCCGCCAGTGCGCATGGCCGGGGCTGCCATCGAAGGCAGGATGCAGCAGTTGCACGACCTCGGGCCGCTGCCACCACCACCCCGCCAGCAGGCGCGCGGCCCGGTCTTGCGCCTCGTAGCGCAGCGCCAGCGAGGGCAGCGAGCGCAGCAGCAGCTCGATGTCGTTGCCGCCGCCCACGCCCCAACCCATGCGCATGTGCGTGGCCTTGAGGCGCTGGTGCAGGGTTTCGTCGCGCGTGGTCACCGAGCCCATCAGCACATCGCCGCCGCCCGAGGGGTACTTGGTCAGCGCCTGCACCGAGATGTCCACGCCCAGCGCGAAGGCATCGAAGGCGACGCCCGCGCCCCAGGTGTTGTCGATGGCGGTGGGTACGCCGCGCCCGCGCGCGATGGCAATCAGCGCCGGCAGGTCGGGAAACTCCATGGTCACCGAGCCGGCGGCCTCCAGCCACACGAGCTTCGTGGCCGGCGTGATGGCATCGGCGAGCGACTGCGCATCCATGGCGTCGTACACGCGGTGTGTGATGCCCCAGGCGGCGAGTTCGTGCTTGGCCAGTTCCTTGCTCGGCCCGTAGACGTTGTTCGGGATCAGCACCTCGTCGCCCTGCTTCAGCAAGGCCATGTCCACCAGCGTGATGGCGGCCAAACCGCTCGGCACCAGCTGCGTCTGCACGCCGCCTTCGAGCGTGGCGATGCGCTCTTCGAGCGTGAAGCTCGTCGGCGTGCCGTGCAGGCCGTAGGTGTAGCCGGTCTTCTCGCGCCACGTGCGGGCGTGCAGCGCGGCCGTGTTCGCAAAGAGCACCGTCGAGGCCTTGTGCACCGCCGGTTGCACCGACCCAAACCCGGCCGGCGGCGTGTAGGGGTGGTGGATCAGCGCGGTGCGCGGATCGAGCCCCTTGTCGCGGTCGGCATCGCTCATGGCACGCAGGCGATCAGAACGGCTGCGCGATCAGGTCGTGGCCCTGCGCGCCGACGATGCGGGCCTGCGTGAATTCGCCGACCTTCAGCGTCTTCGAGGCCTTCTCGGGCGGCAGCAGTTTCACGGTGCCGTCGATCTCGGGCGCGTCGGCGTAGCTGCGGCCGACCCCGCCCTTGCGGCCCAGCGCCGGTGCCGCATCGACCAGCACCTGCATGGTCGCGCCGACGCGTTCGCGCAGCTTGGCGGCCGAGACTTCTTCGGCCACGGCCATGAAGCGCGCGCGGCGCTCTTCGCGCAGCGCCTCGGGCACCGGGTCGGCGAGCAGGTTCGCGGTCGCGCCTTCGACAGGCGAATACGCAAAGCAGCCCGCACGGTCGATGCGTGCTTCACGCAGGAAGCCGAGCAGGTGGTCGAACTCGGCCTCGGTCTCGCCCGGGAAGCCGGCGATGAAGGTGCTGCGCACCACGAGCTGCGGGCAGATCTCGCGCCAGCGTTGCAGGCGTTCGAGGTTCTTCTCGCCGTTGGCGGGGCGCTTCATGCGCTTGAGCACGTCGGGGTGCGAGTGCTGGAAGGGCACGTCGAGGTACGGCAGGATCAGCCCCTGCGCCATCAGCGGCAGCACCTCATCGACGTGCGGGTAGGGGTAGACGTAGTGCAGACGCACCCAGGCGCCGTGCTGCTGCGCCAGTTCGCCCAGCTTCTCGCACAGGTCGAGCATGCGGGTCTTGACGGGCTTGCCGTCCCAGAAGCCGGTGCGGTACTTCACATCCACGCCGTACGCGGACGTGTCCTGGCTGATGACCAGCAGCTCTTTGACGCCAGCCTCGAACAGGCGCTGCGCCTCACCCAGCACGTCGCCGATCGGGCGCGAGACGAGGTCGCCACGCATGCTCGGGATGATGCAGAACGAGCAGCGGTGGTTGCAGCCTTCGCTGATCTTCAGGTACGCATAGTGCCTGGGCGTGAGCTTGACGCCTTGTGCCGGCACCAGGTCGATGAAGGGGTCGTGCGGCTTGGGCACGTGCTTGTGCACGGCGTCCATCACCTCGTTCGTCGCATGGGGGCCGGTGACGGCCAGCACGCTGGGGTGCATCTCTTGCACGAGGTTGCCACCGCCCTGCCCGGCCTTCGCACCCAGGCAGCCGGTGACGATGACCTTGCCGTTCTCGGCCAGCGCCTCGCCGATGGTGTCGAGGCTTTCTTTCACCGCGTCGTCGATGAAGCCGCAGGTGTTGACGATCACGAGGTCAGCCCCCGCGAAGGTCTTGGAGGTGTCGTAGCCCTCGGCGCGAAGTTGGGTGAGGATGAGTTCGGAGTCCGTCAGCGCCTTCGGGCAACCGAGGGAGACGAATCCGATCTTGGGGGCGGCACCGGCAGGCAGTGAAGCGGCGGGTGTGGCGACGGGGGTGTCAGAGCTCATCCGCGAATTTTCGCCGCAAACCAGCGCGTCACCGCCGCGCCGGTTCACCTTGCACGGGAAACCCGGCGAACTTACCGCTTGTCAGGCGGCGTGCCGAAGCCCGGCACACCCGGAAAGAGCGAGCCAGCCTGCTTGGTCATCTGCTCTTGCATCTGCGCGAAGATCTTCTGCGACTGCTCGAGGTAGTTGCCCATGAAGCCCTGCAAGCCCGGCGCCTGGCCGTTCAAAAACTTCGTCCACATGTCAGAGCTCATCGCTGCCGGGTCGAGCAGGCCCTTGGATTGCTCGGCGAGGCGCTGCTGCACGTCGGTGAAGATTTGCAGGTTCTTCTCAAGGTACGAACCCATCATGCCCTGCATGGCGTGGCCGTAGAAGCGGATGATCTGCGCCAGCGCCTGCGACGAGAACATCGGCACGCCGCCGCTTTCTTCTTCAAGAATGATCTGCAGCAGGATGCTGCGCGTGAGGTCTTCGCCGGTCTTGGCGTCGCGCACGATGAAGTCTTCGGCTTCGAGCACCATGGTCTTCACGTCGGCCAGCGTGATGTAGCTGCTGGTGCGCGTGTCGTAGAGCCGCCGGTTGGGGTACTTCTTGAGGATGCGCTGGCCGCTGGCCGTTCCGCCTTCTTCCTCGCCGGAGGGTGAAGCTGTCGAACCGCGGCGTGTCGATGCCATCAAGAAGCTCCTTGTGCAAACCAGAGGTGGTGGGTGCCAACGATTCTAGAAGTGGCCCCCAGGGGTGCTGAAGGGGTTTTCCCGCCTGCGTGGGCCCCGTCGTGCGCGGACTTTACTGCGGCGGGTCGTTCGCCGCTGGCCCTTCTGCATCGAAGGGCGGCTGGCCCAGGCGCTGCGCGGTGCGCTCGATGTCGGCGGCGAGCTTGGCCACCTTGCGGTTCAGGTCGCGCCAGTTGCGGCTGCACTCGTTGACCGGGTCCATCGGGTAGTAGACCTTGTGACCCTTGTCCTTGGCCGCCGACAGCGTGAAGCGCACCAGGTCGTTCAGCTCGAAGGCGTAGTGAGCCATCAGCCGGTGCGTCTCGGCGATGTGCGCGTCGATCATCTGTTGGCGGCTCGGGGTCAGTTCCATGCGTGGCTCCGCACAAGTCGAAAAGGAGGCCCTGAAACGAAAAGAGCCCGATCCGGCGAAGGATCGAGCTCTTGACGACTGACGTGTGATGTATCTGGTGGGCGGTGAGAGGGTCGAACTCCCGACATCCTCCACGTCAAAGAGGCGCTCTACCACTGAGCTAACCGCCCGAAGCCCGCGACTATAGCACAAGCTTTTCGGTCCTTGCCAAGTGCGAGCTGCGGCATGGGCGTCGCTAGCGGCGCCGCGCGCTGCGCACGCCTTCGATGCGCCCCACCTGCGTCAGCACGTGCGCGAGGCGTGCCGAGTCCGACACCTCGATGGTGAAGGTCATCCACGCGGTGCCCCCCCGGGCGTCGCGCGCCGACTGCGTCTTCACGCCGGTGACGTTCATCTTCTCTTTGGCGAGCACTTCCGAGATGTCGCGCAGCAGGCCCTGGCGGTCGGCCGCCTCGACGACCACATCGACCGGGTACACCGCCGGCTTGTCACCGCGGGGACGCCCCCATGCCACGGCGATCACACGCTCGGGCTGGCGCGTGGCCATCTGGCGAAAGTTCGAGCAATCGGCGCGGTGGATGGCCACGCCCTTGCCGCGCGTCACGTAGCCGCGGATGTTGTCGGGCGGAGCCGGCCGGCAGCAGCGCGCCAGGCTGGTCAGCAGCGATTCGACGCCCACGACCAGCACGCCGCCTTGCGTCGCGCCTTCGGTCTGCGGGCGACGCAGGGTGATGACTTCGTCTTCGACGGGCGCCGGCTCTTGCGGGCGCAGCAAGGCTTCGATGTCGCGCAGCGAGAACTCGTCCTTGCCGACCACATGGAACAACGCATCGGCGTTGCGAAAGCCCAGCCGCGTGGCCAGGTCGTCGAGCTTCATCGAGGTGCGGCCTTCGCGCTGCAGCAGCTTTTCGACCGCCTCGCGACCGCGCGCGGTGGTCTCTTGCTGGGCCTGCGCGTTGAACCACGCCCGCACCTTGGCCCGCGAGCGTTGGCTCTGGATGTAGCCCAGCTCGGTGTTGAGCCAGTCCAGCGACGGCCCCCCCTCTTTCACCGCGGTGATCTCGACCGTCTGCCCGCTTTGCAGCGCGGTGTGCAGCGGCACCATCACACCATCAACCTTGGCGCCGCGGCAGCGGTGGCCCAGGCTCGTGTGCACCGCGTAGGCAAAGTCGATCGGCGTGGCGCCAGCCGGCAACTCGATCACGGTGGCCTGGGGCGTGAAGACGTAGATGCGGTCTTCGAACACTTTGCCGGCCCCGGCCATCTCGTCGCTGCGGGATTCGTCGGCACCTTCGGCGAGGTCGCGTTCCCAGGCCAGCAGTTGCCGCAGCACCGCCTTGCGCGCTTCGGCCACCTGCGCGTCGAAGTCGCCGGCCGCGCTGACGCCGCCATAGCCCTTGGCGCCCGCCTCTTTGTAGGCCCAGTGCGCGGCCACGCCGTGCTCGGCATGCTCGTGCATCGCGCGGGTGCGGATCTGCACCTCGACCGGCCGCTCGCGTTCGTCGAGCACCACGGTGTGCAGCGACTGGTAGCCGTTGGACTTGGGCCGCGCGATGTAGTCGTCGTACTCGTCGGGCACGGGCTTGAAGCGCTCGTGCACACGGCTGAGGGCGGCGTAGCACTCGGGCACGCTGCCGACGATCACGCGGACCGCGCGCAGGTCGAACACGTGCGCGATGTCGAGGCTCTTGCCGCGCATCTTCTTCCAGATGCTGTACAGGTGCTTGGGTCGGCCGTAGACCTCGGCCGCCACACCGTGCCGGGCCAAGTCATCCGCCAGGTCGCGGCGGAAGGTCTCGATGCCGGCCTCGCGCTCGACGCGGCGTTCGTCGAGCAACTGGGCGACGTGCTTGTAGCGCTCGGGTTCGAGAAAGCGGAACGACAGGTCTTCGAGTTCCCACTTGATCTGCCAGATGCCCAGGCGGTTGGCGAGCGGCGCGAACACCTGCATCGACTCGCGCGCCAGCGCCTCGGCGCAGGGCTGCTTGCTCTGCGCGTGGTAGCGCAGCGTCTGCAGGCGCGAAGCCAGCCGCAGCAGCACGACGCGCAGGTCGTGCGAAAACGCCAGCAGCATCTTGCGCACACGCTCGGTCTGCTCGGCGCGCTGTTGCGCATCGACCTTGGCTTCGCGCGCGGCGCGCTGGATCTGCACCAGCTTGCGCGTGTGCGACACGAGGCTGGCGTACGACGGGCCGAAGGCCTTTTCGACCACCTCTTCGGGCTTGTTGAGGTAGTCGCCCGCGTAGACGAGGTAAGCCGCCGCACGCATCGAGGGCGCGGCGCCAATGCCTTCGAGGATGGCCGCCACGCCGTCGGCATGCGCGAGCGCGTCTTCGCCGGTGTCGAGCGGCTGCCCTTGCAGCAAGGGCTCGGCGAAGGCGCGGGCGCGGACGAGTTGGGAAACCTCAGCCTGCGGCGGCGTGTCGGGGTCCGCGTCGGCGAGTTGAACGATGGGCGCCGCCGTGAGGCGGGCGTCCGGGTGACCGGTCTTCATGGGGCGAGCAGAAACTCCCGCACGGCGGCCACCTGGTCGGGTGCGATCAGCGTCGGCGCATGGCCCACGCCTTCGAACTCGTGCAGCCGGGCCTTCGGGCCGCGCTGCGTCATCTGCTCGGCCGTGTCGCGCGACAGCAGGTCGGAGGTCGCACCGCGCAGCACCAGCACCTGCGCGCGGATGGCCTCGTACAGGGCCCACAGCGTGGCACTGCCGCCGCCCGAGGCGTCTTGCGCGGCGGCCTTGAAAGGCACGGCGATGTTCAGGTCGTAGTGCGGCACGAAGCCGTCGCCGTCGGCCCGCACCTGGTGGCGCGAGAGTTCGAGCCATTGCTCGGGGGTGTGCGGGCCGAAGCTCTGCGAGGTGGCCCACATGGCGGCGGCAGCCTCTTCGAGCGTGGCCCAGCGCAGCGGCGCACCGAGGTATTCGCCAATCCGCACGAGCGAGGCCGGTTCGATCTGCGGGCCGATGTCGTTGAGCACCATGCGGCGCACCGGCGAGCCCTGCAGCGCAGCGTAGACCATGCCGATCAGCCCGCCCATCGAGGTGCCGACCCAGTCGAGCGAGGCCGGATGCAACCGCGCCATCAGGGTGACGATGTCGGCGACGTAGGTGAACACCTGGTAGCCGTTCGGGTCGGTCAGCGCTTCGGACTGGCCACGACCGGCGATGTCGGGGCAGACCACGCGGTACTCGCCCTGCATGGCACGCGCCAGCACATCGAAGTCGCGCCCCTGGCGAGACAGCCCGTGCACGCAGACCAGCACGCGCGGGTTTTGTGGATCGCCCCACTCCCAGTACGCCATGCGGCGAAGCCGGGTGGCTTCGAGGCATTGCACATGGTTCAGGCGCGGTTCATGCATGATCGGATCCTTGTTGGCATTGCACTTTAGCAACCCGGAGGACACGACCATGCTGAAAGGAAAAACCGCCCTCGTCACCGGCTCCACCAGCGGCATCGGCTTGGGCATTGCTCTGTCGCTCGCACGACAGGGCGCGAACGTGGTGCTCAACGGTTTTGGCGAGTTCGAGGCGGCGAAGGCCGAGGTCGCCGCTCTGGGTGTGAAGGTCGGCTACCACGGTGCCGACATGAGCAAGCCGGCCGACATCGAAGCCATGATGGCCTACGCCCAGGCCGAGTTCGGCGGGGTCGATGTGCTGGTCAACAACGCCGGCATCCAGCACGTCGCGCCGGTCGAAGACTTTCCGGTGGCCAAGTGGGACGCGATCATCGCCATCAACCTGAGTTCGGCCTTTCACACGACGCGGCTGGCCATCCCGGCGATGAAAGCGAAGAACTGGGGCCGCGTGATCAACGTGGCCTCGGCGCACGGCTTGGTGGCCTCGGCGCAGAAGTCGGCCTACGTGGCCTCGAAGCACGGCATCGTCGGCTTCACCAAGGCGGTGGCACTCGAAACCGCCCGCACCGGCATCACCGTCAACGCCATCTGCCCAGGCTGGGTGCTGACGCCGCTGGTGCAAAAGCAGATCGACGACCGCGCCGAGCGCGAAGGCCTCACGGTCGAACAGGCCAGCGTGGACCTGCTGGGCGAAAAGCAGCCCTCGCTGCAGTTCGTGACGCCCGATCAACTGGGCGGGCTCGCGGTGTTTCTGTGCTCGCCGGCCGCCGACAACGTGCGCGGCGTGGCGTGGAACATGGATGGGGGCTGGGTGGCGCAGTAGATAAGGCCCCCAGTCGCTTGCGCTCCTGCCCCCAAGGGGCTGAGCCCGGGCACAAACAGTCCAGTGGACTGTTTGTGCCTGGCGAAGGGTCGGGCCACAAGGTCCGACGCAGCCTGCAAGGCCCCGCTGGCGGACCGGCAGAGCCGGGCCCGCTGCGGTTGCTGAATGGGAGCTTCGCTGCGCTTGCTCTGTCGCTGCGGCTCGTTCTGCGCGCTCCTATTTCAGCTGCACAGTGCCATTGACCGACACGGTCACCGTGCCCTTGCCCAGCTCGACCGGCAGTGATTCGTCGGCCGACGACATCGTCGATTTGCGCATCATCTGCACCGCCGCATACGGCACCGGCTCGTTGCTACCCACGTTCACCTCGCGCAGCGTGTATCCGCTGTAGCCGAACTGCCTGGCGTAGTCGGCCGCCTTGGCTCGGTAGGCGGCAATGGCCTGCGCGGCGACTTCGCTTTCGATCTTCTCGCGCTGCTCTTTCGACAGCAACGTGCCCACGCGGGCGATGCTCAGGGTGGTGATGCGGCTGGTGAGTTGCGCGATGCCGGGTACATCTTTGCCTTCGACCACCAACTCGGCGGTGCCCTGCCAGCCGTTGATGCCGCCCTTGGGGGCGTAGCGCGGAAAGACCGAGAAGTTGCCGGTCTGTACCTCGATCTTCTGCCCCGGTCGGGCCGCCTTCCTGGCTTCGGCAAGCGCGGCGTCGAGCGCCTGCTTCAACGCGGTCTGCACGCTCGCTGCGTCGTTCGCCTCGCGGGTGGTGGTGAAGGTGACGCTCAGCGTGTCTTTCGTGACCTCCTGGCTGGCACTGGCCGACAGGCCGACCACGTGCAGCACGGGCGCGTCGGCCGCCCAGGTGGGGGCGGTGCACAACAGCAGGCCGGCAGCCGCAAAGACGGTCAAGCGCGAGCGGGTCTTGAGGGGCATGGCGAGGGTTCTCCGAAGTGTTCTGGGGTGTTGGGATGGCCCGTGTGCACACCGCACACCGGCCCGTCGCTCAACGAGGGGCAAGCCTGGCGGGCTGACATCTTGGCCTCAACTTCACACAGCTTCACAGCCCGGCGAAATCACCCCAAAAAGCCGCGCCGCAAGATTTGTAACTTATGGTCAGAAGGGCTAAAACCCTGGGGGAAGCTGCGCACAATCGCCGCTGTTACAAATGACTGCCGGATGACCGGGAGACGCCATGTCCAACACCCCTGCCCGCCCCGACCGCGTGGTCGTCGTTGACGACGACGCCCGCATCCGCGACCTGCTGCGCCGCTACCTGACCCAAGAAGGCTTCGAGGTCCTGCTCGCCGAAGACTCGAAGGCACTGAACCGGGTGCTGACGCGCGAAACGGTGGACCTGATCGTGCTCGACCTCATGCTGCCCGGCGAAGACGGCCTGTCGATCTGCCGCCGCCTGCGCGCCGCCAACGACGTCACGCCCATCATCATGCTGACCGCCAAGGTCGAAGATGTGGACCGCATCGTCGGCCTCGAGGTCGGTGCCGACGACTACCTGCCCAAGCCTTTCAATCCGCGCGAACTGCTGGCGCGCATCCACGCCGTGCTGCGCCGCCGCCCCGCGATGGAAGCGCCCGGCGCCCCGGCCAAAGACGCGCAAACGGTCACCTTCGGCCCCTTCGAATTCGACCTGGCGCTGCGCCGCCTGTCGAAAGACGGCGAGCAGATCGCGCTGACCACCGGCGAGTTCTCGATGCTGAAGGCGCTGGTGCGCCACCCGCGCCAGCCGCTCAGCCGCGACAAGCTCGCGCAACTGGCGCGCGGCCGCGAGTTCGAGCCCTTCGACCGCAGCCTCGACGTGCAAATCTCGCGCCTTCGCAAGATGATCGAGCCCGACCCGGCCCAGCCGCGCTACATCCAGACGGTGTGGGGCGTGGGCTACGTGTTCGTCCCCGATGGCGCTGCCTAAACTGCTGAGACGTTGGCGAAGGGGCCCCCACCACGGGGCCTTTTTTGCGCCGACCGAAATCCTCGCCCCAGCACCCGCCGTCATGCCCCGCAGCCCGCTCAAGCTCAGCCTCTTCTGGCGCACCTTCTTTCTGCTGGCGCTGCTGCTGACGGGGGGCATCTTTGCCTGGGTGCAGACCTTCCGGGCGCTCGAATTCGAACCCCGCGCCGTGCAGGCCGCACAGCAGATCGCCAGCCTGGTGAACCTGTCGCGCGCCGGCCTGCAGCACGTGGACGGCATCAACCGCATCACGCTGCTGAAGTCGCTGAACTCGAAAGACGCGGCGGTGCGGGTGATTCCCCGCGAGCCGAGCGCCAAGGTCGAGCCCTTCGAAACCGACCGCTTCTCGCGCGCCATCGCACAAGAACTGCGCTCGCGGCTCGACCCCGACACCGAAGTCGCCTCGTCGGTCAACGACGAACACGGCCTGTGGGTCAGCTTCACCATCGGCCAGGACCGCTACTGGCTGCAGGCCGACCCCACGCGCGTGGGCGACATGTCGGGCAAGACCTGGGTGCTGTGGGTGACCATCGCGCTGCTCGCCACCGTGTTCGGCTCGGCCGCGGTCGCCCGACTCATCAACCAGCCGCTGCGCGATTTGTCTTTCGCGGCCAGCCGCATCCGCGACGGCGAGTACGAATCGCAACTCGACGAGAACACGCTCACCAGTGAAATTCGCCAGGTGAACATGGGCTTCAACCGCATGGCGCGCGAACTCGCCAAGGTCGAAGAAGACCGCGCGGTGATGCTTGCCGGCATCTCGCACGACCTGCGCACGCCCTTGGCCCGCTTGCGTCTGGAGGCCGAGATGAGCGTGGTCGACGAAGAAGCCAAGAAAAACATGGCGCTCGACATCGACCAGCTCGACGCCATCATCGACAAGTTCATGGACTACGCGCGCCCCGGCGAGGTCAAGCTGGTGCCGGTGCATGTGAGCAGCCTGGTCGAGCGCGAGATGATGGGCTTCCGCGACCCGAGCCAGATCCGCATCACCTCGCGGGTGGCGATCGACACCAAGGTGATGGCCGACGAGATCGAACTCGGCCGCGTCTTCCAGAACCTGTTCGAGAACGCCCGGCGCTATGGCCGCTCGACCGACACCGGCATCGCCCGCGTGCAGGTGAGCTACGCGCGCACCGGGCCCTGGGTGATCCTGAGCGTGCGCGACCACGGCCCGGGCGTCGCACCCGAAAAGCTCAAGCAGCTCACCACGCCCTTCTTCCGCGGCGACGCGGCGCGCACCGCCGCCACCGGCGCGGGCCTGGGGCTGGCCATCGTCGAAAAGGCCGTGCAGCGCATGGGCGGCAGCTTCGAGCTGGCCAATGCGCTCGACGGCGGACTGGTGGCGCATGTGCGCCTGAAGAAGGCGCCCTGAGGCAAAGCCCCCTCGCCCGGCGGCCCGCCTTCGGCGCAACCCGCCGATGAATGGCCGACGCGCTCAGCGCTCTTGCAAGCGCGCGTCTTTCGGGTGGCTGATGAGGTAGTCGGCCGCGACGCGCGTCGTTTGGCCTGCGGCCACATCGAAGCGCCACATCGCCAGGCCGGGCTGGCGGTTCCAGGCCAGCTCAGCCGGCTGAGGCGTGAACTTGGCCTCGACGCGCACCTGCTCGTCGATCGACACGGGCGCGGATTCGAGCAGCTCGACGCTGATCGACGTCTTGTGGCGGTTCTCGACCGCGTAGGCGCGCTGCACCTTGCGCTCGGTGCGGTTGCCGGCGAACCCGCCTGTGCCCAGGCTGTCCTGTTCGGGCTCGGCGACCACCCGCACAAGCTCGTCGCGCCCGAACGAGAGCGCGAGCCGTGGGCTCTCGGCCGTGGTCCAGCGGCCCTGACCCACAAAGGCGCCGTCGCGGTAGAGCTGCATCGCACCCACCGGCCACACCCCGGGCGGCACCGGCAGGTCGGCCATCAAGAACGCCGACGCATCGACGCGCGGGCTGCTGCGCACGAAGAGCCGGGCCGTGTCTTCGTGCTGGCCGAGCGCGATGGCCACACGCTGGCCGCTCGAGGGCACGTCGATGGGCTGGGGCACGCTGAACTCGGTGGCAAAACCTTGGTTGAACACGCCCACGTCGAACAAGGGCTGCGACGGGGACGCCTTGCGCTCGGCCATCACGGGCGCAGGGGCTGGGGCCATCGCGTAGGCCACGCGACCGGGCGACTCTTCGGCCCGTGGCGGCGGCGCGATGCCCAGGCGCCACGGCGCCGGCACGCGGCCGGCGGTCTCGCGGCGCGGCTGGCCGGTCGAGAGCAACAGCTTCACACCGCGCCAGTCTTCGCCGGTGGCCTGGGCCACGAGGGCCTGCCGCTCGATGCGAACTTTCTGCGTCGTCGTGTCGAGCAAGGCCCGGTAGGTCGGCGCCCAGCCGGGCCCGTGGATCTGGTAGCTCAGCGTCACCTCGGCATCGGCCGCGGCCGCCAGCGTCACCGTGACGGCGACGACCTGCTCGGCCGCGCCTTGGGCGCGGGTTCGTTCGGCCACCAGCGGCGCGAGTTGGCGGTCGAGATCGGCGGTGCGACGCACGATCTGCTGCCGCTTGAGCAAGGCTTCGTGCCCGGTGCGACGCAGCGCGTCGGCCACGCCGACGAGGTGTTTCGCGTCGAGCGCCGGCCGCGTGGCAGCGCCCTCGCGCTCGGCGCCCGACACGTCTTTCAGGTAGCTGGTGACGAGGCCCAGCGCTTCGGACTCGGCCTGCAGGGCGTCTTTCTGTTCTTCGAGTTCGCGGATGCGGGCGTCGAGCGGGTGGCCCGCGCAGCGCGGCGACAGCGCACGCGGTTCGGTGAGCACCGAGGTCTCGCCGATGCGCACGGCGGGCGGGGCCGAAACCTGCACGCTTTGCGCGTCAAGCCCCGCCGGCAGGCACACGAAGCTCAGCGTCTTGCTGCCCGCCGCCACCCGAGCGACCCGCTCGACGGTGGCACTGCCGGGGTAGACCTTGACCTGGGTGATGCGCGACTCGGGCGCCGGCGCCTGGGCCATCGCGCCCGGGGCCAGCAAAAGCAAACAGACAGCGCCCAGGCTCAGGCGCAGCGGAGGCAAGGGGAATGCAGACATGGATCGACCTTCAAGGGTGGGTGGTGACCCGAGGTGATACGTGCGGCGCCGCCGAATGGGGTGATTCGGGTGATCGACCCAGAAACAGCCACCCTGCGGCCCGGCTCAGGCCTCCGTCAGCGACACCAGCATCTCGGAGGCCTCTTCGACCGCACGCGCCAGGCCGGGGTCGGACGCCATCTTGTCCTGAACCGTATCGACCAGTTGGTAGAACATGGGGTCGTTGATCAGCCCCTCGCCGAGTTCGAACAGCAGCACCGACTCGATGAAGATGCGAAACGCCTTGCGCTTGCGGTCGGGGTCGGCCGGGTCGATGACCCGGATGCGCCGAAACACCAGCGAGGCGATCTCGTCGCGCTGGCTGCCCTGCACCGGGCTCTCGCCACCACGCTCTGGGGTGCGCGCCGGGGCCCGCGCGGCACCGGTCTCGGACGTGCGGGTGCGGTCAAGCTCCTTGGCGGCCGAGCGAATCGACGCCATCTGCCGCCGGATGAACAGGGCCACTTCCGTGGCGCCGAGGATTTGGGTCATGAACCGCTCCGCCGGTCGAGGCGATGGTCAGTGAAACGAGCCGCCGCGGTAGTTCGACAGCAGCACGTGCGACACGTCGGCGCTGCCCTCTTCGGTCGCGGCCTCTTCCTTGTTGGCCGTGCCGTCGCCTGACGCAGGCGGTTGCTGATCGAGCAACTCTTGGATCTTGCCGATCACCATCTCAATGTCGGCGTTGAGCGGGGGGTTCTCGGTGTTGAGCTTCTGGCCGGCCCGGAAGTGGTCGATGGCGTCGAGGAACTGGTCGCCGGCCATGGCGGTAAAGCCCAGCACGAAGGCGCGGAAGGCGTCGTTTTCGGGCAGCTGCAGCAGCGGCTGCCAGGTGATCAAGGCCATCGCGGCCTGGCCCGAGGTGAACTGCAGCAGCCCCAGCTGAAAGCGCGCCACGTGCAGGTCGGGCGCCAGCAGCACCGTGGCCGCGTAGGCCTGCATGGCTTCTTCGATGCGGCCGAGCTGGGCCAGTTCGGCGGCCAGCAGAAACGGCGGCACGGCGAAGCCGGGCTGCTCGTCCGCCGCGCGGCGGAACAGGTCGATGGCCTCGTCGCAACGGCCGTCCGCGCTCGCCGCCATGGCCTGTTTCAAGGTGTCGCCGAATTGGGAAGAGATGTCCATGGGGTGCCTCGGTGTGAAAGGTGAGGGTGAGGTGGAATCGTTCGATGCTTCACGCGCGCGCGCCGGGTTGGTCGGCGTACAAGACGTTCAGTTGATCGGACAGCAGGAGTTTCTTGCACAAAAAACGGCGGGCCTTGCCACTGGTCGTGCGCGGCAAGGCACCCGACGGCACGAAGGCGAGCCGGTCGATCGACACGCCCATGCGCGACACGACGCGCTCGCGCATCTGCAGCGCAAGGCGGCTCAGGTCGGTGGCCGCCACGCTGCGCGCGGCTTCGGCCACGACGAACAGCTGCTCGCCCTGCTCACCGCAGTCGGAAAAGGCCACGCAGAAGCCGCGGCGCTCGCCGCCGTCGCCCGACTCACAGGCGAACTCGATGTCTTGCGGGTGGAAGTTGCGGCCGCGGATGACGATGAGGTCTTTCAGCCGGCCGGTGATGCACAGCGCGCCGTCGCGCAGAAAACCCAGGTCGCCGGTGCGCAGGTAGGTGCGCGCCTCGCCGGCGCCGGCCACGCGCGCGCGGAAGGCCGCGTCACTCAATTCGGCCTGACCGAAGTAGCCCTGTGCCACGCTCGGCCCGGCCACCCAGACCTCGCCGACCTCGCCGTCGGCGCAGGGCTGGCGGTGCTCGGGTTCGACGATGCGCAGCACCGCGCCCGCCGGCGCCTGGCCGCAGGCGGGGCGCGAGGCGTCGGTCGAACGGCCCTCGCCGGCCCAATGCCCACCGCTGACGAACAGCGTCGATTCGGCCAGGCCGTAGCAGGGGTACAGCGCTTCGGGCCTGAAGCCGCAACCGGCGAACGCGTCGGCAAAGCGACGCAGGGTGCGCGTCTGCACCGGCTCGGCGCCGTTGAACGCCACGCGCCAGCTGGTGAGGTCGAGCCCGGCCTTTTCGGCGTCTGAGATGCGGTCCACGCAATGGTCGAAGGCGAAGTTCGGCCCGCCGCTGTAAGCGATGCGGTAGGTCGAAATCATCTGCAGCCAACGCGCCGGTCGCGCCAGGAAGGCAATCGGCGGCATCAGCACGCTGCAGATGCCCAGGTAGATGGGTGTCAGCACCAGCCCGATCAGGCCCATGTCGTGGTGCAGCGGCAACCAGCCGCCGGCCACCGTGTCGGCATCGACGGCGAAGGCCTCGGCGATGGCCAGCGCGTTGTGGGCGACATTGCCGTGGCTGACCATCACGCCCTTCGGGTCGCTGGTCGAGCCCGAGCTGTACTGCAGGAAGGCCAGTTCGTCGGGTGTTGGCTCTGAAGACGCCGTGACGCGCGTTGCGTTCGCGTCTTCGGCCGGGGCCAGCAGTTCTTCGGGCGTGACCCAATCAGGGTTCAGGCCGCGTTCGCGCAAGCCGCCTTCGAGCTGCTCGCGCAAGGCGGGGCTGGCCACTACGAGCGTGGGTTGGGCACTCGCGAGCACCGTCAGCGCCGTGGTCGCGGGCTTGCGCGCCGGCGGCGGCGACACCGGCACGGCCACCACGCCGGCCGCCAGGCAGCCCATGAAAACCGGCACGAACTGCTCGGCCGCAGACAAGAGCAAAGCGACACGCGCCTGCCGCTCGACCGACGCGCCGACACGCCCGGCCACCACGTGCGCTGCCGTGGCCAGCGCGCCAAAGCTCAGGCGACACGTCTCTTGCCCCAGCGCATCGAGAAAGATGAACGCCGTGCGCGCGCCCTGCCCCTCGGCATGCGCATGCAGCCGAGCGAGCAAGGTGGCGGGTGGCGTGTGCATCGGGGTCAAGGCTCAGGACGCGCGTTGTCCTTCGGCCCCGGGCGCGGTAGCCGCCATCGGCGACGGCCCGAACAGGCCTTCGAACATCACCGGGTACGAGTCGGGGTGCACGATGGGGTTGGAGTTCATCTCCAGGAACCACACTTGCTGGTCGGGCGCGATGATCGCGTCGATGGTGTACAGCGTGTTCTGGCGCAGGTCGGCCGGAATGCCCTTCCAAAAAATCTTGCCCGCGTGCACGAGCTGGTCCATCACCGGCGTGCCCTCGAAGCGATGCTTCACGTTCAGGTTGTCGAGCCGGCTGGGGTGCAGGGCCGAGAGGTACTTGAAGTCCACCAGCACCTTGCGGCCGGCCGGCACGACCTCGTCGAGCCCCGGAAAGCCGTCGAACTGCACCACCTGCGCGATCGCGTCCCACTCGACCGAGATGAACGACGAGCGGATGTTGTTGACCAGGTCGCGCACCGTGGCTTCGCCGTTGCCCTCGACGGTGACCATGGGCTTGGCCTCGATCGAGACCACCTGGTCGTTCCAGAACCAGATCTTGCCGATGTCGCCGCGAATGAACTGCTCGAAGTACTCGTCGTCGGCCAGCGGGCGGTACTGAAAGCCCGGGCGAAACGGCCCGTCGATGCCATTGCCGAACGACGACGCGCTCTTCTTGACGATCACGCCGACGTCGGCCTCTTCGGGCCGCTTGAAGAGCGCCGGCACGCGCAGGTTGTTGATGCGGCAGTACTGCTTGAAGAGCGTCTTCTCGTTCGACAACTCCCAGCGTTTGGTCGTGTAGTTGCGCCAGCCGATGAAGTGGGTCACCTCGGGGGTCAGCGCCGGCGTGTAGACCATCTTCGAGCCTTGCAGCACCACGTACTGCGGGTGCAGCAGGTGGTAGCGCCCGCGCCCCAGCACTTCGAGCCGGTTGGCGACGAAATCGACGTTGACGCGCAGGTTCAGGCGCTGCACGGCCGCAGTGACCGACCGCATGTGCGCGAGGATGTTCAGGTTGTAGGACATCGAAGCAGAAGGTTCGTGAATTCGGAGTGAGGGGGCTCAAGCGCGGCGACGGCGCGCGATGGTCTCGGCGATGTCGAGCATGCCGATCATGCTGAGCGGCGCGCCGACGAAGCGGCTGTCGTGGTACGCCCGGCCCACCGGCAGGAAGCCCACCGCCTGGTAGAAGGCCAGGCGCGACGAGTCGTCGTCGATGAAAAAGTCAGCCAGCGCATGCGAGGCCTGCAGGCCATCGGCCGCATGGCGGATGGCCTGGCGCATCAGCAGCACGCCCGCCGCGTGCCGGCGAAATTCGGGCAACACCACGAAGTTGCCCACCTCGACCAGCCGGCGACCTTCGCGCACGCCATCGAGGTTGCCGCCGGCCTCGCAGGGCAGGCCCAGCGCCGAGTCGGCGACGAGCTTCACCGCGCCCACGGTGACGCCTTCGAGGCGCGCCAGAAAGTAGGTGCTGAACGGGTCGAAGCGCTCGTCGTCCCACTCGCTGGCCTGTGCGTACTGGCGGCCCTGCTCGCTTTCGTAGACCTGGCGCTTCAGGCGCTTGGCCTCGTCGCGCTCGGCCGCCGTGGGCGCGAGCTGCACCTCGACGCAGGGTTGGGTCAACGAGTTCGAATCCACGCTCACAGCCATCACCACACCAGAGGGAGGCTCGACAGCCCCCGGAACAGAAAACTGCGCCGCCACTGCACGTGGTCGGGCTCGGCCAGACGCGCGTTGGGCAGCCGCTCGAACAGCACGCGCATGGCGATTTCAAGCTCCATGCGGCTGAGCTGCGCGCCCATGCAGTAGTGAACGCCACCGCCGAACGACAGGTGCCGGCAGTCCACGCGGTCGAGGTCCAGCTCGTGCGGGCGCTCGAACACCTCGGGGTCGCGGTTGGCCGCGCCCAGCGAGGGCAGCACCACCTCGCCCCTTCGCACGGGGTGCCCGCCGATGTCGGCGTCTTCGAGCGCCGTGCGACCCGAAAACTGCACCGAGGTGTCGAAGCGCATCAGCTCTTCGATGCCCTCGGGCGACAGGCCCGGCGTTTCGATCAACCGCGCACGCTGCTCGGGCCGCGAGGCCACCGCGTAGTAGGCATTGCCGATGAGGCCGGCTGTGGTTTCGTAGCCCGCGCGGAACAGCAGCACGATGTTGGAAAGAATCTCGCGCTCCGTCAGCCGGTCCTCACCGCTCGACGCCGCCATGAGGCTGGTGACGAGGTCGTGCGCCGACGGGTCGGTGCGCTGCGCCATCAGGTCCACGAAATACGACTCGAGAAATTCGATGCGCGCACTGGCCTCGCGCAGCTCTTCGGGCGTGATGGGCTCCAGGTCGAGCGCGCGGGCGCCGGCCGACGCGGCATAGAACCGGGGCCGGTCGGCCGCCGGCACACCCAGCAGCTCGAAGATGGCCAGCAGCGGCAGGTGGAAGGCGAAGTCGCTGACGAGGTCCATGCGGCCGGTGGCCTCCACCTTGTCCACCAGTTCGTGGGCGGCGGCTTCGAGCACCACCCGCAGCCGCTCGACGCTGTGCTTCGAGAACGCGCCCATCACGAGGTTGCGAATCCGCGTGTGCGTCGGCGGGTTCAGGTAGATCAGCATGCTCTGCGCCGAGCGGTGCACAGGCTCGTTCAGGTCGCCCTCGGCCGCGTCGCGGTTGAAGGCCTTGCCGAAACGCTTGTCGCGCAGCACCTGGGCCACGTCTTCGTGACGCGTCACGAACAGGTAGCCCGCGTCGGTGCGGAACAGCGGCGCTTCGCTGCGCAACTGGTCGTAGAGCGCGTACGGGTTCTGCAGAACCTGTGGTGACAAGGGTTCGAACTTCACGTGTTGATCTGCTCCAGGTGGCGCATGCCTTCGCTGACGACGGTGGCCTCGCGGCCCTGCCAGTCGCCGCCCGACTCGATCTCGGGCAGGTCGAGCCAGACCGCATAGAAGTGCCGCGTGCGGCGGGTGATCAAGCCCGCCTTGAGCAGCGCCGCCACCAGCGAGTGGAACAACTTGTGCGCGTTGCGCACCTGTTCTTGCTTTTCGCGGTTGCCGTAGGCCTCGCGCATGGCCTGCATGACCCAGGCCTCTTCGAGCCCGAAATGCCGGTACAGGTCGGCCTTTTCTCGCGGGTGGTTGAGGTTCTCGACCAGCACTTTGAAGCAGCGCAGCGCCCAGTCTTCGAGCTCGTTGCGCACGGCCTCGTCGAGCGCGGGCGCGTCTTCGTCGATCCACATCTTGCCCACGCGGTGGTGCAAGGCCTCGTCCACCATGACGAACTGGGTCAGCCGCTTCAGCAAAGGGTCTTCGGTGCTGGCGTGCAAGGTGGCGAACAGTCCCATCGCCATGCCCTCGACGATCAACTGCATGCCCACGATGCGCTTGGGCACGCTGGCAGCGCCGACCAGCTCGTCGAACAAGGCGGTCAGCGCGCGCGTCGCCGGAAAGGCCCGGCCCCAGCGCGCCGTCATGTAGCGGCTGAACGCGTGCACATGACGCGCCTCTTCTTTGGCTTGTGTCGAAAGAAACTCGGCTGCGCCCAGGTCGCGCAGTTGCCCGGCCAGGCCGCTCGACAGCGACAGCGCCGCCTGCTCGCCGTGCAAGATGCCCGACAGCCACCAGCGTGCCGACTGGTTCGCGAACTCGACATGCCGCGCCGCGCCGATGCGGTCGGCCACGGCCGAACCCAGCTCGGGCACCAGGCGCGCCGGCAGGATGGGCGTGTTCAGCATGTCGAACGGCGCCGCGTAGTCGAGGTAGCGCGCGTCGAGCGGGTTCCAGTGGTGGCGGTGCGAGGCTTCGATGTGGCGATCGAAATCGGGCGAGCGATCCGCATACCGCTGCGTGCACAGCAGGTCGTCGAACTGGCTCGCGATGGTGAATCGGCTCACGGGCGCTCCTCGGGGGTTGTGCGCGGCGTCAGGCAGCGGCCGGGGCCGATGCTGCAGCGGCGACTCGCCGCAGGCCCTCGGCCGCCAGAAAGTCGGCAAAGCTCTGCGGCGTGTCGTGGTTGAAAGGCTCGGTCAGGTCCAGCTTCCAGCCCAGCCAGTTTTCAAGCTCGTAGACCATCACCACGGCCTGGTACGAGTCGATGCCGAACGACTCGAACGCCGCCTCGGCGTGCACGTCGGCGGCCGGCAGGCCGGTCAGCCGTGCGACGTAGCTCGTGAGCCACTCGGCGGCTTCAGCCGCCGTCTTGGCGATCAACGGACCCTCGCCGGCCGCCCCAGTCGGGGCCGGGAGCGGGGAATTGGCGCAAGCAGTGGCGCAGCCGTCCTCGTGCAGGTTCATCCCTTTGCCCAATCAAAACGTCAAAAAAGAATGCCGTGCAGCACAAAAGCACTGCACGGCGCGGAGAGTTCGACGAAGCCCGGGCTCACCGGGCATGGCCCACGTGGGCATTGGGAAGCACCCCACCCACCTGACCAAACGCTTCGTTCACTCAATAGATCGCCAGAAACCCGAAATCGTTTAGTCATATCCGACAAAAATGCTTGGTCATAACTAAACGTTTCCAGCCCAACGCGGATGTATTGGTCGTCGGGGCTCCGCCCCTGAGACCAACAACAAACAAGCGTGCACCGCTCGGTGTGCACGGCATCCGCAGGGGGAACACGCGTGGCGCGAAGATGGCCTGCACCGAGCGCTCATCAGGCAGCATGCCGATGACAGCTATAGCGCAAGCCCTCGGATTGTCAGTTTCACGGGTGAGCCGCTTGGATTAGCCGCATGGAGGAAAAAGCGAGGTCCGCCCCTTGACCGCAAAGACCGATGACCGCGTTCGCATCAGCGGTTGAAAGAACAAGTGGGAAAAATGGCAAGCTCTGCGCAATGTCCCCCTCGTTGGCGGCCCTTGAGCAACGGGACGGTGACCCTTGCCTCGCGCCCTCACTCGCCCCGTTCGCCTACAAGCTCCACGGGTGATCACTGCGGATGCCTCTGCGATCATGACGCCGGCAAAATCAACCGATGTTTGCCAATGTTTGGCACCCGATTCGACCCTCTGCCGTCCATGCACGTCTACAACAAACGCCGCACCCCAGGCGCCGACCCCAGCACGCCGGGTTCGCTGAACCTGCGCGTGTCGGGCTTCGCTCGGCAGCAGGTGGTGACGGTGGCGCAGGTGGTGCAGGCGATCGACGTATTGCCGGGCTTTCACCTCGAAGGGCTGAACAAGATCGTCTATGCGCCCGAGTTTTTTTTGTTCGACCCGTACGAGGCCTACTACCTGGGCACGTGGGGCGTGCGCTTGGGTGAGTTCAACCAGCGCGAGCGCGCGGTGTACGTGGGCGACTTTCAGACGCGTGCGCAGTTGCACAACATCTTGTTCCACGAGATCGGGCACTTCGTGTTTTTTCTGATCATCAGCAGCACGGTGAAAAAGCACTGGGTGACCGAGGTCTCGCGCTCGGCCGATTGCATCACCGCCTATGCCAGCCGCAACACGTCGGAAGACTTCGCCGAAACGTACTCGGCGTTCGTGCAAGACCCTGAAGGCCTGAAGAACCTCATTCCGGCCAAGTACGAGTTCATGCGCGACCTGGTGTTCTCGGGCCACCCGAGCACACTCAAAGAGCGGGGGTGAGCGCCCTGCCCTGGCCTTCGCTTCTTTTTCAACCGATGCCACCCGTCCTGAGGCTTGCAAGCCCGCCCAGCCCACCGCAGCATCACGCGGTTTACCCGTCACCCCACCCTTGAGTTTGTTGTCATGAGCACCTTTGCCCGCCCCAGCACGCGATGCGCGAATCGCATCGCCCCCCGCCTTCAGGCCTTGTTCGCCCTTGTCGGCCTGTGGGCCCTGTCGGGCTGCACGACGCTGCTGCCGCTCGATTCGCCGGTCGCCACGCCGGTCAATCAGCAGCTGGCGCTGTCGGCCGGGCTGCGGCCGATGTCGATGGGTGAGTTCTTGCCCAACAAGCCGTCGGTGGACCCGTTCACGCAAGAAGGCACGAGCGAAGAGTCGCTGGCGCGCGAGGCGCAGTACCTGAAAGACAACCTCAACGTCGAGTTGAAGGCCGCCGGCCTGCTGAACACGGGCTCGCACCGGGTGGTGTCGGCCCTCGTGACCGACAGCCAGATGCGCGCCGGCCAAGGCAGCCTGGCCGCACGCTTCACGCTGGTGGACGCGCGCGACGGCCAGGTGCGCTACGAGCGCGAGTTGCGCGTGAGCGCGACCTGGGCCCCGGCGCTGGGCAACGTGGGCGCGCAGTGGACGGCCAAAGAGCACATGGCCCTGTACCGCCAGCTCATCGGCCAGTTGTTCAGCGACCCGGCCTTCCGCGACGCGACGCGCGGCTGAGACCCCTCGCGCCCGGCCCCGGGCACAGCAGCACAAAGCGGCCCCTCTTGCAGGGGCCGTGTCACATGTCACACAGGCCCGGTCAGATTTGGGCCGCCGACTAAACACCGCGCGAAAAAGCGGGATGTATTGAACAGGTGCGCGCGCATCAGGCCGCACCGCCGCTTCCAGTCGGCATCGTTCACCCTCGCCCACTTCCCATGCAACGCAAGTTCTACCTCGCCGAAGTTCCCGATGAACTGGCGGTCATGCACTACATCCGCTCGAAGACGAATTTCGACGAGCTGAAAACGAAGATCCAGCCCAAGCGCAAGTACCCCGACATCTTTCTGGTCGGGGGCATCGAGGTCGATCTGCCCCGCATGGCGCAGACCATCGAAGAGATTCACCAGGTGCACGGGCTCTTTCCGTGGAGCACCAAAGAAGGCGCGCTGCACGGCTACCGGGGTTTTTCGCTGATGTGCGACCCCGACCACCAAGACGGCCTGCCCCTGCACCAGGCCACGCTGGGCACGCCCAAGAACGCGCGGCTCGACTTCTCGTACTCGGTGAACGGCGGGCACCAGAAGCTCAAGCACAGCTACATGGACAGCTACGCCTTCCGGCAGCCGACCGAGGCGTCGAAGCACGGCTACCTGGGCGAGCTGCTGAGTCAGTTTCCGCGCACGCGGGTGCGCAGCCGGGTGGCGACGCTCTTCGCCGAATACTTCTTCGAGCAGACGGGGCGCTTCACCTTTGGCTGGCACCGCGACGAGCCGGTGTTCGAGAACCTGCGCATCAACATCCCGATCACGTCGTCAGACGAGTTTCGATTTCAGCTCGACCCGGTGGGCTCGCCGTCGCACATCCCGCCGCCGGGCACGCCCTTGATCGACATCCATCTGCGGCTGGGCAACATCTACAGCTGGGACAGCCACAAGCCGCACCGCATGTATTGCACGCGCGAGACGCCGAACAGCCGCACCAACATCGTGTTGGGCTTCGCGCCGTGGATCGACTACCTGCCCGAGGAAGAGGCCTGGGTGCTGAACGACTACTACGGCGAGATGCACCCCTTCGACATGTTGCACGAGGGGCACATCCACCCGAAGGCGTACATCGAGGGCGTGTGATTTCGCCCCGGCGCGGCCTTCACGGGGCCCGGGCGCGGCCGGGCCAGGCCGGCGGCCCCGGCTGAGGTCAGGCCGCCTGGGCCGACTGTCTTTGGGGCCGCTCGGGGTTGCCCGTCAGCGCCTCGCGCAGCTCGCGCGTGAACACGCCGTCCACCCGCAGCGTCCAGGTCATGGTGGGGCCGGCGTCGGCGCCGTGCACGTCGAAGCTGTTGAACCAGGCGGCGTTGCCTTTGACGTAGTGGCGCTCGCCGGTCTCTTCGTTGAGCACATACAGGCTCTTGGTGTGCTCGACGCTCGGGCGGATCCAGATGAACTCGGCCTTGTGCGCATGCTTGGCAACGTAGCCCTTCTTGGTGGGCGAGCTGTGCATGTCGGAATGCTCGACCACGTTGCAGTTGTGCTCGTTGACGAAAAACATCGCGCGCCCGAACGACTCGAAGGGCAGCGCGGAGATCCACCTCACCAGCTTCGGAAAGTGCTTGGCGTTGGCCGTCCATGCGGCCTGGTCGGCACGGTGGATGTCGAGGTAGTGGCCGCCCTGGGCCGCGCGCAGGTAGACGCTGCTGCCGGGGTTGTAGAGCCCGTAGCGCAGCTTCAGGTAGATGCGCCGCTGGTTGGTGGTGAGCGTACCGAACACTTCGCGCAGGTAGGTCGCATCGGGGTGCGGGGCTTCGCCGGCCCAGTGGGTGTCGATGCCGTTTTCGAGCGCGAACAGGTCACGCGCCAGTTCTTTGTCGTAGATGCCGGGGCCGAACGAGCAGACGTCCCACTGGCTTCTGGCCAGGCCGATGCGGCACTCTTCGATCAGGTCGTTGAAGCCCGCCACATCGACGTGCGGGTCGAGGTCGATGACGGGTTGGCCGTTGATGCCTATCACGAGGGGCTCCTCCTGCGTTTTGAACCGGCGTGATTCTGAAGCACAAGCAAGGCTTCGTCTTTGGCGACAACCCCTGCTCGGCTACAGTGCCCGGCCACTTGTTTCAACGCACGTCCCACCCGCCCGAGACGCCATGTTTTCAAGCGATGCCATGCGGTTCGCGCTGTCGCCGGACCCCGACGCGACCTTCTGCGAACAGCTCGACCAGTTGCTGGCCCAGACGTCGCAGCACAACCGAGCCTCGAACCCCACAGCCCCCGGCGCGCGCGACTGGGTCGCACAGCCCTTCTCGCCCCTGCTGCTGGGCTACACCGGCCAGGGCAACGTGGGCGCCGACGTTCGGGTGCGCGAGATGGTGCGCCAGCTGCACACGCTCTTCAGGCCCGGCACGCTGCGCCTGCAGCTGGGGGTGATGGGCGACGTGAGCGGCGACCCGGTGCTGGGCCCGCTCGACGCGGTGCCGCTCGCGGCCTACTTCACCGACTTTCTGCGCCAGCAAGGACCGCGCTTCGACGGGGTCATCGCCTGCGAAGGCTCGATGTTCACCTCGACCTTTTCTGACGTGCTGAGCGCCACCTTCGCCGGCGGCCTGGGCTACGCGGCCCGGCGCGGGCAGCTCGCGGTCGGCTACGGGGCCGAGGCCGGCGCCATGAGCGCAGGGCTGAAGGCCTTTGTGACGCGCGCTTGCGAAGGCGCGCTGCTGGTGGCGCGCAGCGGCGAGAGCCAAGCCCTGCTGGGCGCGATGGGCCTGCGCGTGGCGCGTGGGGCCGACCCGGCCTGGACCTTCGAGCCCTCGGCCCAGGCCAGCGCCAACGCCCGCACGGCCTTGCAAGCCCAGGGCTGGGACGGCCAGCAGCCTGCGGTGGCCGTGTGCCCCATCAACCCCTTTTGGTGGCCAGTGCGGGTGGACATGGCCAAGACACGCGCCCTGCAGACGCCCGGCGACCACGCCGAGCTGCGCGACCTGCACTACCGCGGCGTGTTCTTCCACACCACCTCGCCCGAGCGCGAGGCGCAGTACGCGCGCTACCTCGATGCGCTGGCACAGACCGTAGCCACGCTGCGTGCCAGCGGGCGCTTCGTGTTTCTCGTGGGCATGGAACGGCTCGACGCACGCGCCTGCGCGCACCTGAACCAGCACCTGCCCGCACCCGCGCCTGCCTTCTGCAGCGGCGACTTCACGCCCGACGACATCGTCGGCCTGCTGCGCAGCGCCTCGCTGGTGGTGACCTCGCGCTTTCACGCGGCGGTGCTGGCGCTCGGCGGCCTGGTGCCCACCATCGGCATCGCTCTCGACTCGCGCATTCACAACCTCTTCGCCGAAGCGGGGCTGGGCGAGTGGTTCACGCGCTGCGACAGCCCCTCACTGCATGACGAGCTGACGCAGAAGATCCAGGCGCTTGCCACGGCAGAGGTTTCATCGGCGTACCGGCGGCTGCTGCGGCGGCAAATTCAGGGCATTGGTGAGATGGGCCGCGTGCTCGCAGACGAGTTGCGCCGGGTGTTGCCCGATGCGCCGCTGGCCCCGTTGGACGGCACGTGGCAGGCCCACCTGCCCCCGCTGTCACCGCGTCTCGCGGCGGTGGTGCATTCGGCCGATTGAGCGCGGCGCGGCCTGTTGTCGGCTGCGACCTGGTGTCCGCTCAGGCCTTGGCTCCGGCCGGGTTGGGGGTTGCCGCTGCGGCGGCCGCCATCGCCGCCTCACGCTTGAGTCGCAGCGACTCGGTCAGCACACCCACCCCCTGCGTCAGCGATGTGGCGTTGACGCGAATCTCGATGAAGCGCGTGCCCTTGGCCGGCTGCGACAAGGCGGCGCGCAATGCGTCCAGCGTTTCGCAGCGGTGCGTCTCGAAGCCGAATGCGGCGGCGATGCGGCTGATGTCCACGTTGCTCGGGTTGCGCACCACTTCGAGGTAGCCCGGCAGCTTGGCCACCGGCAGAAAGTCGAACAGCGCGCCGCCGTTGTTGTTCATCACGCAGATGGTGGCGTCGGGGTTGTGGTTCTTCAGCAGCAACAGCGACGACAGGTCGTGCAGGAACGACTGGTCGCCCAGCAGCATCAGCCCGCGCCGGCCGCTCGCCAGCAATTCGCCGAGAAAGGTGCCCATGTTGCCGTCAATGCCGTTGACACCGCGCGAGACGTGCACGCGGCCGAAGGGGGCATCGATGTCCATGCAGCTTTCTGCGTGCTGCACCGCCATCGAGTTGCCGATGTGCAGCAGCTCATGGCCCGGCGCTTGAAACAGCGCCTGGGCAGCCGGCAACTCGCCCCAGGGCAGGCGGTTGATGATTTCGCTGCGCCGGGTGCGGCCAGTGCGGCCGGCCGCCATCCAGGCGTCGAGCCAGGCGGTGGGCCCGCTGCCCAGCGCCTCGGCCAGGCGGTCGAGGTCGGCGGCGCCCGGGTTGACCCACAGCTCGAACTTCGGGTGCAGGTAGTCGTGCGCGACCGGCTCGTGGTGCAGCTTCAGCGTGGCGCAGGGCCGGGTGACGAGAAAGTCGCACACACGCTGCGACACCGGCGCCAGGCCCAGGCGAATGACGAGGTCGGGGTTGACTGTCTGCAGCTCGGGGCGCGCGGCCCAGGCGTCGAGCGCGACCACCGCGTTCGGCACCGTCGAGCGCATGCCGCTGCAGGCATCGGCCAGGACCGGAAAACCCACCCGCCGAGAAAACGCGGCCAGCGTGTCGGCATCGACGCAGGGGCTGGCGCCGACGACGATGAGGCCGCGCATGCCAGGGCGCAGGCCGAGCGAGGCGCGCAAGGCGTTCACATCGGGCGTTGCTGCCGCCGCGGTGGCCGGCGGGGCTTTCGATGGGCCCTTCTGGGCCTCCGGTGACAGGCTCGGCGTCACCCACTCGGGCGTCACCTCGGTCGGGTCGCGCCGGCCGGCCAGTGGCACGTTGATGTGCACCGGCCCGCGCGGACCCGGGCCCACGAGGTGCGGCATCAAGCCGCGGATGGCCTGGCGCATGGCGACGATGGCCTCATCGCTCGCTTGCGGGTCGGGCAGGTCCACGCTTGCGGCGACGACCGCCCGGGTGGCGCCGATGTGGTCGGTCATCTGGCCGAAGCCGCTGCCGCGCAGGCGGCGCGGGCGGTCGCAACTGATGAGGATGACCGGCGCACCGATGGCCTGCGCCTCGGTGAGCGCGGGCATGGTGTTGGCCACGGCCGAGCCCGAGGTCGTGACGAGGATCGACGGGCGGCCGCTCTCTTTGGTCAGCCCGAGGGCGACGAAAGCCCCGCTGCGCTCGTCGGTGCTGACGACCTGGGTGCGAAACGACGGGTCGGCGTGAATGACGAGCGACAGCGCCGTGGCGCGACCACCGGCGTTGAGGACGGCTTGGTCAGCGCCAGCGACTGCCAGCTCTTCGAGCAGGCAGCGCAGCCACAGCGCGTTGAGGTTGCGATCGGCCATGCGGGCGGGGGCGGGTTCGGTGGAGGTGAGGCGCTCAGAGGCTGAGCGTCTGTCGGGCGCGCCCGCGCAGCGCGTCCAAACGCACCCGGTCTAGGCGCAAAGCGCAGCCATGGCTCGGGCCGTGGCGAGCATTTGCAACGACAAGCGGGGGCGTTTGGGCGCGATGAGCCGGCATGAACGAAAAACTCTCAGCCTCTCAGTTCAGCGTGGGGCCCTTGCCGTGGGTGGCACCGGCCGCGTCGGCCGGGCCATCAGCCGCACCGGCCGCCGCAGCGCCGCTCAGGGTCGGGATCATGTCGAGCATGCTGCCGCCCGTGAGGCCTGGGCGGCCACCCAGCAGGCGCGTGGCCAGCTTGCGCAACGCCTGCAGGTCGCGGGCCTCGCCGCTCAACACGGCCTCGGCATAGCGCGCCGACAGGTTGTTCTTGTCGAGGCGCGTGGCACGCTCGATCGACGCTTCAGCGGCGGCGCGCTCACCGCGTGCCGCCTGGATCACGGCCAGGCCACCATGGCTCTCGCCGAAGTTGCGGTCGATTTCGAGCGCGCGTTCGAAGGCCTTCAAGGCCGCATCGAGGTCGCCTTGCAGCAGGCAGGTCCAGCCCAGGCCATGCCAGGTGCCGATGTGCTCGGGCATGTACTGCAGGGCTTTGTCGAAGCTGCTGCGCGCCGGCACGAGCTGTTGTTCGAGCAGGTCGGTGAAGGCCAGCGCCGACCACGCGCGGCCGTCTTGCGGGTGGTGCTGCAAGGCCGCCTGCAGCAACGAGCGCGCATAAACCGGGTCTTGCTGGCCCAACGCGGCCGAGGCGCGCGCCACCAGGGCTTCGAGCGGACCGCCGTGCTGCTTGAGCGCGTGGTCGGACCACATCAGGCAGGCGGTGAAATCTTCGGCGTCGAGCGCGACCAAGCTGGCCACGCCCGCGGCCGGTGCAGCCAGTTGCTGCGCCTGCCAGCGGGCGCGCGCCCAGGCCATCGCCTCGTCGAGCTGGCCGGCGCGGTGCATGAGGCGCAGCCACAGCACCTGCAGTGCACCATCGACCGGCTGGGCAGGATTGGCCGGCGCCACCCAGGGCGACAGGGCTTCGAGGCCCTCGGCGAAGCGGTTCTGGCGCAGCGCGGCATAGGCGATGTCGTGCGCGATCACGGGGCGCAAGCCCTCGGGCGTGTCGGGCGCTGCGGCCATGCGGCGCAGCAGTTCTTCGGCTTCATCAAAGCGGTGCTGGGCCAGCAGCCAGTGCGACTCGCGCAGGCGCCACAGCATGCGATCGCTCGACAAGGCCTGGGCGTGCCGCAGGTGAAACTCGGCCCGCCCCCATTCGCCCGCCTGCAGTGCGGCGTCGAAGGCTTCGGCCATCAGCTCGATGTTGTCGGCGTCTTCGCGCAGGTAGCCTTCGAGGCGGTCGAGCCGTTCAAGCGGGGTGGGTTGGTTCATGGTGGCGGAGCCTTGTCAATGTGGGGCGTTTGGCGCGGACGGAATGAGCGGTCGAGTCGGGTTCATTGACATCTTCTCAACACGCCACGTCGCAGCGCTTGTTCGAACGGAGCAGCACGCGAAGCGATTGCAGCGCGCTGCGGTGGATCTGTGAAACGCGGCCCTTGGTCAGTCCCAGGCGGGCGGCGATCTCTTCGAAGCCGTGCTCGTGCAGATAGTGCGACGTGACGACGGCCCGCTCTTGCGGTGGCAGGTGGTTGATGAGTTCACGCACGCGCCGCTGCAGTTGCCGGAACTCGACCTTCTGGTACATCCGGTCGGGCTGCAGCGGCAGTTCTTCGTCGGGCCGCAGCATGCCGGTGCCGTCGAGCAGGCAGCTGAGCGCGATGCCGATGCCCACCTCGGCCAGATAGCCGAACAGCGCATCGGCATGCGCCTTGCCTGGCCGCAGGGTGGGCGGCAGGCCTCGGGCCGGCGGTTCACTGCCCTGGTCCTTGATGGACTGCAGACGCTCGCTGCGCAGGCGCTGCCGCACGGCGATCTGCTGCTGCTTTTCGGTGAGTTGCTCCAGCCCGTCGAGGATGGCACCGTGCATGCGCCGTGCCGCGAAGGTCTTGAACTGGGCCCCGCGGTCGGGGTCGTAGCGGTCGATCGACTCGACCAGCGCCAGCGAAGCGAGCTGGTGGTATTCCTCGAACTCGATCTCGTTGTGCGTGCGCCGGCCGTAGTAGGCCGCGGCCACCGTGCGTGCGTAGTCGAGGTGGCGGCGAATCAGCTCCTGGCGGGCCGTTTCATCGCCGGTTTCACGCAGGCGCAGCCACAGCACGCGCTCGTCGTCGGCACGGGCGTCGTCGTCAAAGCGAGCGGGCGACGATTGCATGGGCGGCCGGTGGTCGTGAGAGGCCTCAGGCGCTCAGTGGAACGACCCGACGAGGGCCTTCAAGATGAGGCTCCACCCATCGACCAGGATGAACATCAACACCTTGAGCGGCAAGGCGATGGTCACGGGCGGCATCATCATCATGCCCAGGGCCATGAGGATGCTGGAGACGATGAGGTCGATCAGCAGGAAGGGCAGGAAGATCACGAAGCCGATCTGGAACGCGGCCCGCAGCTCGGACAGCATGAACGCCGGCACCAGCTGCACGTTGCTGATGTCGTCCATGCTCTGCGGCGGCTTGGCCTTCGACAGCTCGACCATCAGCGCCAGGTCTTGCTCACGCGTCTGCTTGACCATGAACTCGCGGATCGGCTGCGTGGCCTTCTTCATCGCGTCTTCGGACCCGATCGTGCCCTGCATGAAGGGCTGCAGCGCGTGGTCGTTCACCTGCTGGAGCACCGGCGACATCGTGAACAGCGTGAGAAAGAGCGACAGCCCGATCAGCACCATGTTGGGCGGCGTCTCGGGCATGCCGATCGCATGGCGCAGCATCGACATGACGATGATGATGCGCAGGAAGGCCGTCACGCAGACCACGATGGCAGGCAGCACCGCCAGCAAGGTGAGGCCCAGCACGATGCGTACGGCCAGTGCGGTGTCGCCCTCTTTGCCGTTGCGCTGCGGCAGGCGAAAGTCGATGCCGACGCCTTGCCGTGCGGTCGCCGCATCGGGGCGCGAGTCACGCTTGGCTCCGGCCGAGGTCGTCGAAGACCCGCTGCTGCCGGTCGAGGGCACCGAGGCACCCTCGCCCTGGGCGCTCGGGGCCGTGCCGCTGCCCACGCCGGTGGACAGCGTCTTGGATGTGGTCAGTTCGATGTCGGGCTCTTTGCCGACATCGGCCAGCGCAGGCGCGGCCACCGGCGCGGGGGGCACCACGGGCGCCGCATCGAGCTGGGCATGCGCGGGCATGGCCGACACCGCGCCCACGGCGAGCATCAGGCGAACGAGCGCCAGCAGCAGGACGTTCCACGCGCGGCGCATCACGACGAGGCCTCCGTCGCGGCGGCCGGGGCCGGTGCATCGTCGCGGTCGAGCACCACGGTGGCGCCTGCGGGCGTCACGGCCAAGAGCAGCTGGCGGCCCTTCCATTCGACAACGTGCAGGCGCACCGAGGCGTCGATGCGCGTGCTCGACAGCACCTTGACCTCGCCCGAACGGGCCGAGGCCGCCCCCAGGCCCCAGGCCTTCGAGGCGCCGCCGGGCGAGCCCACACGGCGCCACCAGAAAAAGATCGCGACAGCTGCCAGGCCCAGCAAGAGCAGCGCACCGGCGACCGGAAAGCCGGGGTCTTGGGCATCGCGCCGAAACGTCAGCGGCGCCGGTGCCGACGCCGCTGTGCCGAAGGTCGGCGCAGACGCCGCCCCGCCCGCCTGCGCGAACGCCGGGCCGGCGGCCATCAACAAAACCGGCACCGCAGCCGCGACCGCCACCGGGCGGGCGCGCAGCCGAGGCGCTTCCGGGCTCACCCCGGCAACGAGCACGTTCACGGCTTCAGCGGCACGGGGATGTCGGTGATGCGAACGGCGAACTGGTCATCCACCGCGACGAGTTGGCCGCGGGCCACCACCTTGCCTTCTAGCACGATGTCCACGGGCTGATCGACCAGCCGGTCGAGCACGAACACCTGGTGCTCTTTCGCCGACATCAGGTCGCCCACGGTCAGTTCGACGTTGCCCACGCAGACCTGCAGCTTGGTCTTGATGCTGTGCAGCGGGTTGGCTGCATCGGGCAGCTTGAGCTTCGGGCCTTCGCCGATGTCGTGCAGCTCGTTCAGGGCGATGACGTGGGCGGTGTAGGGCGCGCTGCCGGCTTCGCCGGTCGCCGCGGCGGCCGAGGTCTCGGCGCGGTTGTGCAGGTTCGATTCACTCATGATGGAACTCGTTCAGATTCAAGAAATGCGTGTCAGGTCTGGCCGCTCAGGCTCAGGCCCCGGGGCCCTGGACCAGTTCGATGGCGCGTTTGCCGTGGCGCGCGCCGAGGTAGGCGTTGCACACGGGCGTGTCGGCACCGCCCGGCGCGTTGGCCGCGTGCAGCACCAAGGGCGCTTCGAGCGGATGCCCCAGCGTGAGCACGTCGCCCAGGCGCAGGGACTGCAAGGTGCCGAGGTCGAGCTCGGTCGGGTTCAGTTCGACCCGCAGGCGCAGCGGCTGGTGGGCGATGGCCGACAGCACCGACGCATCGAGCGCCTGGGGCTTGCCGGCATAGCGGCGCCGGGCCGATTCGAGCAGCGGCGCCACGCGGCTCGCGCGCAAGTGCAGCCACAGCTCGGTGCCGCACCAGGGCAGGCGCACGCGCACGTCGCCGCTCCAGGCGCGGGCTTGCGGCGCACCCAGTGCGGCCAGCGGCGTGCTGCCGTCGGTGGCCACCAGCAGTTTGGCCAGTTCGTCTTCGAGGTCGCGCAAGGCGCGCGCCGCCACCCCGTGGGCAATGGACGCCGGGCTGCGAACCGCCGACGAGGCATGCGACGGGCTGCCGTAGAGGGCATCGGCCAGCTTGGCCTGCGGGTCGCCCGAGGCGATGCCGGCCCAGCACCAGGTCGCCGCCGGGCCCGCGTCGTCACACCAAGCCTGCCACTGCGCCGCGTCGGCGGGCGCCCCCGAGGCCTCGTGGGCGTTGTAGGCCACAGCAGCTTCGAGGGGCATGTCCCAGCGCTGCGCCCAGGCCTGGAACACGCGGTTCAGCTCGCGGGCCAGCACCTCGAGGGCGGCGGCCGACCACCAGCGAAGCGGTCGGTGGGTCGTGGCTTCGGTGGCCACGGAAAGGTTCGGGGGATACATCGGCGGCTCACTTGCTCGTCATCGAGAACAGCTCTTGGAGCATCTCGTTGGCCGTCGAGACGACCTGCGACGAGGCCTGGTAGCCGCGCTGCATGATGACCAGGTCGCTGAACTGCTGCGACAGATCGACGTTCGAGATTTCGACCACGCCGGACTTGATCTTCCCGAAGCTCAGGCCGTCGGCCACGCCCTTGTGCCAGGCGGCGTCGTCGGTTGGGCGGAACTGGTTGTCGCCCGAGGCCGTGACAGCATCGGTCGAGTCGAAGCGCGCGAGCGCCAGCTGCTGGGCGCGCACGGTCTGCTGGTTGCTGTAGGTCAGCACCATGGTGCCGGTTTCGTCGAAGGTGACCTTGCTCAGCGCCCCGGCTCGGAAGCCATCTTGGCGCGACACGGCCAGCGTCGAGATGTCGCCCGACGCGAACGAGCGCACCTCGTTGCTGAAGTCGAGCGTGATGGGCATCGCCGCCAGGCCGCTCGGTGTGTAGGTGATGTTGATGCGTGCGCTCTCGGCCGTGGGCCGGCCGTCCTGGAACACCAGCGTGCCGGTGCCCACGGTGGTCGAGCCTTCGAGCACCGTGACCGCCCATTGCTGGTTGGTGCGGTTGAAACGCATCGTGAGGTTGTGTTCACCGCCGACCGAGTCGAGCACCTGAACGCTGTTCAGGGTTTGTTCGGTCGTGGTGCTGGGCAGGTTGCCCTGGAAGCTGATCGTCGTGGTGGCCCGGGCCGCGCTGGTGCGACGCTCGCTCAGGCTGACCTCGGTGTAGTTGCCGGCGCCGTCGGACGACATCACCTTGCTGCCGTCGGTGCGGCTCACGAGCACGCCGCGCCCGTCGAACTCGAACTGGCCGGCGCGGCTGTAGTGGATCTCGCCTTCGCCGTCGCGCATGACGAACAGACCCTGCCCATCGACGGCCAGGTCGAGGTCGTTGCCGGTCTGGCGCAGCTCGCCCTGCTTGAAGTTGATCGAGGTCGAGTGCGTGGTCAGGCCATAGCCGATCTGGCCGCGGCCGAAGCCGGTGCCGCCGGCCATTTCGCTGCCCGAATAGAACAGGTCCGAGAACTGCAGCGACGAGCCCTTGAAACCCGGCGTGTTGAGGTTGGCCGTGTTGTTGGCGATGACGCGCAAGCCCTGCGAGTAGCCCATCAGGCCACTCATTCCTACGTAGATGGACTCAATCATGGGGGGTTCGACGAAGCGTTGGGTTCAGGGATCAAGGGGTCAGCGCACGGCCACGATCTGGCTCAGGCTCACGCTCGAAATCGTGGTGCCGGCCGGTGTGCGCAGCGACAGCGACGGCGACTCGCCCGACAGCGCCAGCGACGTGACCGTGCCGGTGACGGTGCCGCTGGCGGTGGTGACATCGACCGTGCGGCCGATCAGCCCCACCGATTGCAGCGAGGCCTGCGTGGACAGCAGCGCGTCGAGCTTGCCGTTGAGCTGCTGCGTCTGTTCGAGCGAGGTGAACTGAGCCATCTGCGCCATGAACTGCTGGTTGTCCATGGGCTTGAGGGGGTCCTGGAAGGTCAACTGGGTCAGCAGGATCTTCAGGAAGTCCTCCATGCCCAGGTTGTTGGACTGGAGGCTGACGCCCGATGTGCCGCCGACTGCGCCGATGGTTGCCATGTCAATACTCCCGAGAAGCTGTGAGGTGAACGTACGGAACGCTGCGGCCGATGCCGCGCGTTGAAGATTCAGAAAGCCGGGGCTCTGCCGGAGCCGACATGGCCCCCGGGCGGCGCTCGACGCCATTGCAGACGATGCGTGTGACACGCAGCCCCTGACCGGTGAGCCAGCGTGCGACGACCTCGACCAGCTCGTCGGCCTGCCGGCCGAGCGCCGCATCGGCACCGATCCACACCTGCGCTTCGTCGCCTTGCCATTGCACGTGCAGGCGCAGCGGCTCATGTGCTCCCGGCAAAGGCAGTCGCACGACTTGCACGGGCGCGCCCGCAGCGGCGGCGCCAGCGGCGCGGCCCAGGTCGGGCCCCGCTTGCAACGGTGCCAGCGGCGGGGATGGCGGGGTGCTCGGCACTGGCAGAGGCGTGCCGGGCAGCGGCGCCGAGCGTGTCGCACGCACCATCTGAAGCGCAGCGGGGACTTCGGCCGCAGCGGGCTGCGACGGGGCCACGGGCACCGACCAGCGAAGCTGTGCCGCCGCCACCTGCAGGCCCTCGACGAGCGGGGGCCGTGTGGGTTTGCCACCTTCGGCGAAAGCTTGGCCGCGGCCTTCGCCAGCGTCTCGCGCGGTGCCCTCGTGGCCTTCGGGCGGGCGGTGACCGAGCCAGCCTTCGCTCTGGGCGCGTTCCATCTCGCGCTGCCAGGCCAGGCGGTTGGGCTGCGGGGCCGAGGCCGATGCCGAGTCGCGGGGCGACGTGGCGGCCTGTGCCGCGTCGTGGGGCCAGGTGATGCTCATGTCAGCGCCCCCTGTTCTTGCGGCAGTTCTTCGCCGACCACGCCGCGGGCACGGCGCCATTCGCGGCGGGCCAGCCATTCCTGGTCGGCCTGGGCCGATGCCGCGCGCGACTGGTCGAGCAAGAACTCGTCGAGGCTGCGCGCCTTGTCGCGGTCGAGCGCGTCGAGCTTCAGCTGAGCGGCGCGGCTGCGGTCGAGCACGGCCTCGTGCGTGCGCTCGGCTTCTTCTTTCTGGGTCACCAGCAGCGCCTTGCGTCGCAGCACGTCGGTGAGGTAGGCCAGCCGCCGGTGCGCGGCGGCCGGGTCGAACACCTGGGCCTTGTTGGCCGCGGCCGCCTGGGTCAGCGCTTCCATGCGTGCGTCCAGCTCGGCGATCTGCTTCTTCAGGGTGTCGAGGGCTTCGAGCGACTCGGCCAGTTCGCGGCGCACGGCGTCCAGCTCCCACTGCGCTTTCAGGCGCAGGGGTTCGAGCCGGTACACGAAGCCGCGGCGGTCTTGCGTCATGCCACGCCCCGCAGCAAGCCGGCCAGTTGTTGCAAGGCGGCCTTGCGATCGGCACCGCCGTCGGTCTGCTTGAGGAAGGCCAGCAACTGCGCTTCGACTTCGAGCGCGCGGTCGAGCGAGGCGTTGGTGCCTTTGACGTAGGCGCCGATGTCCACCAACTGGCGGTTGCGGTCGAGCACCGAGGTCATCTCGACAGCCTTGACGGCCAGCGTCATGACCTCGCGCGGCACGAGGTCGGGCATCAGGCGGCTGACGCTCTTGAGCACGTCGATGGCCGGGTAGTGGCCCTGGTTGGCCAACTGGCGCGACAAGACGATGTGGCCATCGAGCGTGGCACGCAGGCAGTCGGTGATCGGTTCGTTGAGGTCGTCGCCCTCGACCAGCACGGTCAGCAGCGCGGTGATCGCGCCACCCGACGGCGCGGTGCCGCAGCGTTCGCACAGCTCGGGCAGCTCGGCAAACACCGAAGGCGTGTAGCCGCGCGCGGTGGGCGGCTCGCCAGCCGACAGGCCGACCTCGCGGCGCGCCATCGCGAAGCGGGTCACCGAGTCCATGGTCAGCATGACCTGCAGGCCCTGGTCAC
Source organism: Piscinibacter sp. PDB5-1 (assembly GCF_056676035.1). Classification (NCBI taxonomy): domain Bacteria; kingdom Pseudomonadati; phylum Pseudomonadota; class Betaproteobacteria; order Burkholderiales; family Sphaerotilaceae; genus Piscinibacter; species Piscinibacter sp. PDB5-1. Next base: position 333,343 of record NZ_JBWVZL010000001.1, read on the forward strand.
GAAAGAACTCGGCGATGGTCACCGCCGCATAGGCCGCACGCAGCCGCGCCAGCGCGGGTTGGTCGGAGGTGGCCACCACCACCACCGAGCGGGCCAAGCCCTCTTCGCCCAGCTGCTTGTCGATGAACTCGCGCACCTCGCGGCCACGCTCGCCGATCAGGGCGATCACGTTGACATCGGCCCGCACGTGGCGGGCGATCATGCCGAGCAAGGTGCTCTTGCCCACGCCGCTGCCGGCGAAGATGCCGACGCGCTGGCCCTTGCCCAGGGTCAGCAGCGAATCGATGCTGCGGATGCCGGTTTCGATGACCGAGTCGATGCGCGGCCGGCCCATCGGGTTGAGCGGTTTGGCGCGCAACGTGCGGCGCTCGTCGGTGACCGGGTCGGGCTTGCCGTCAAGCGCATGGCCGAAACCATCGACCACGCGGCCCAACAACTGCCGGCCCACGCCGACGCTCGCCTGTTCGCCGCTGGCCACGACCTCGCAGCCGGCCGACAGGCCCTGCGACGAGCCATAGGGCATCAGCGTCACCTGACCGGCGCGCATGCCGACCACTTCGGCCTGCAGCGGCTGGGCCTGCCCGCGAACGGCGATGGAACACACCTCGCCCAGCACCGCGTCGGGCCCCTGCGATTCGATGGCCAGGCCGGACAACTGGCGCACCACGCCGATGCGCGCCGTGAGATCGGCGCGCTGGGTGGTGGCTCTCAGGCGGGCGAAGGTGGACATCAGGCCTCCGACGCAGGGCGCTTGGCTTCACCGACCCAGGCGTCGCGCAGACGGGTCAACTGCCGGTCGAGGCGGGCGTCGAGGGTGCCGTTGTCGGAGTCGAGCAGGCAGCCGCCCGCTTGCACCTTGGTGTCGGCCACCCATTGGACCGACGCATGCCGCGCAAGGAGCTCATCACCCTGCAAGGCACGCAGGTCGTCGGGGTGCAGACGCACGCGCATCAAGGTGCCGCCCCGCAGTTGACTCATGGCCTGCTGCACCAGGGCAGCGACCGCCTCCCGGTTGGCCCGCGTGCTGCCCATCAGGCGACACACCGATTCGAAGGCCAGCTCGAGGGCGTCGCCTTCGAGTTGTTCGAGCCGTTGGTCCAGCGCTTCGGTCAAGCCTTCGATCACGCCTTCGACACGTTGCAAGAGGCGCTGGTAGTCGGCCTGCTGCTTTTCGGCCATGGCCTCGGCCTGGGCCTCGAGCTTGGCGCGGCCTTCGCGCATGGCCTCGTCGAGCCGCTTCTGCGCTTCGGCGATGCCCTCGCGCAAGCCCTGCTCGCGCGCGGCGTTGCGTTCTTCGTCCAGCACCTGCTGCACCGGGTTGACCACGGGCGCCGGGGCCTCCGCGGTGGCGAGCACCGGCTGGGCTGCCGAGGGGGCCGACTTCAAGGCCTGGACCACGCCCGTGGGCACACGCACGGCACCAGCCTTCGTCTCAGGCACGTGCCGGTGGCGGGGCAAGCCCAGCGCTCGGGTGCCCGCCGTCACGGCCACGTCCTTCAACACCGCCGGTTTGCTCGGCTCGTTCATGTTTCGCCCTTTCCGAATGCCACCGTGGAGCGCAGGCGCTGCACCCAGCCGCGCAAACCGCGCGCGTCGGGGGGCGCCGACCAGAGACCTCGTGCACCCGAGGTGGCCGGGTCCAGTTGCCGGCGCGCCTTGGCTTCGAGTTCGTCCAGCAAGGCCAGGTCGCACGCGCTGCGGGGCGACCCGCCCGGCACGGCCTGCGATCTCGCCGACATGAGTTCGAGCACCCGGCGCTTGCGCGTCGGCCCCAGGCGGTCGAGCATGCCCGGGCCCCAAGGCCAGGCCGCCAGGCCGAGCACATGGGCGATCAAGCGATCGGGCTCGCCGTGGAGCAGTTCGGCCGCGGTTTGCACCGACAAATCGAACAGGCGCTGAACCTGTGCGCTCTCGGGTACAGCAGCGCCACGCGACACGGGCGCAACCAAAGCGTCTTGCAAAAGCTGTGCGTCGACGGGAAGCCCCAGCTCGGCGACTTCGCTCAACAGGCTTTCGACCTCACGCCGCTGCGCATCGGGCAATTGCCGAAGCATCCAGTCACGGTCGGCGCTGCCCAGGGTGTGCAGCAGCAAGGCCGCCTGGCGCATGCCCGGGGTCACGGCCGAGCCGCTCACGGGCTCGCGCAAGGGAAGACCTTCGAGGAGGTTCACCGCTCGCCTCCCGTGGGCGAGGCCGGCAATGCGGGGTCCGCCCCCACCCAGTCGCGCAGGCGGGCCAGTGCCTGCTGCCGCTCTTGCGGGCTGAGCGTGGCCGACGCCTGCGGCTTCGCGCGGTGCACCGCCCAGGCCACGAGGCCCAAGGCCACCAGCATGATGAGCACGGCCAGCGCCACCACCAGCGGCGTTTCCCGTTTCGCTGACACTGGCTTGGTCGCCTCGGGTTCCCCGTCGGCGCGCGCTGAACGAGGTGCCAGTTGCTGCAGGCCCGACTCGGCGCCCGTTTCGCGCGCCGGGTTCATCAAGCCCGGCAGCGACTGCACCACAACCACGTCGCCGCGCTCGCCCGAGGCGCCGACCGCCGCGCTGATCAGCGCCCTGGTCTGTTCAAGTTGGTGGGCGTCCATGGGCATGCGGATGACCGCGAGCACCTGCAGGCTGCGGATCGATCCCGGCTGCGACACCACCTGCTCGACGCGGCGACCGACCTGGTACTCGGTCTCACGCTGCGTGCTGCTGCCACCGAGCTTGCTGCCGTCTCGGGTGGTTGTTTGCAGCGCGTCGTCCTTCACCGACTCGCGTTCACGCACCACGACGCCGGTGGCCACCTCGCCCGGCCGCACGGGCGGCGAGATCACGTCTTCGGTGGTGCGGCGCACCTGATTCATGTCGAGCACGACATCGACGCTTGCAAGCGCCTTGCCCGGCCCGAAGGTGCGGTCGAGCACCTGCGCGGCCTTCTGCGCCAGGTGCTGCTCGATGTCTCGCTTGAGTTCGAGTTGCGGCCCGACATCGGTGGTCGGGTCACCCACGCCGGCATTGCGCGTGAGCGCCACGCCGCTTTGATCGACGATGGTCACGTCCTGCGGGTTCACGCCGGCCACCGAGGCCGACACAAGCCGCTGGATGCCCTTGACCTGCTCGGCGCGCAGCGTCTGGCCGTGCTTCAGGGCCAGCGTGATCGCAGCCTTGGCCTTGCCCTGGTCACGCTTGAACAGCCCCTCTTCGGGGAAAGCCAGGTGCACGCGCACCGACTCGACCTCGTCGAGCGCCATGATCGTGCGCGTGATCTCGCCCTGCAGCGCACGCTGGTAGTTCACCTTCTGGGCGAACTCGGTCATGCCGAAGTCGGTGTTGTTGAACAGCTCGAAGCCCACCGCACCGTGCAGCGGGATGTCCTTGCTCATCAGCTTGAGCCGGGTCTCGTGCAGGTGGTTCTTGTCCACGAGGATGGTCGTCCCGTCAGGCCCCAACCGGTACGGCACCTTCATGCGATCGAGCTCGGCCGTCATCGCGGCTGCGTCTTGCGCCGCCATGCTGCCGAACAACACGTCGTAGTCCGTTCGCATCAGCCACACGGCCAGCGCGATCGTCCCCCCGACGATGACCACGACGCCTGCCACCAGGCTCACCTTCGCGGCCGCCCCCAAACCTTGCCAAAACGCTTTCAACACCTGCTCCCGGTTTTCTTCATGCTTGCTGCTCGTCCCCCAACGATGACGCGCGCGCCTACACCTGCATGCGCATCAGCTCTTGGTACGACTCGAGCAGGCGGTTGCGCACCTGCAGCATCAGCTGGAAGGCCATGCGGCTCTCTTCGAGACGCAGCATCACCTGGTGCAGGTTCTCGACATTGCCGGTGGCCAGGCCCTGCAGGTCGGCCTGCGACACCTGGAGCTGCTGGTTGACCTGCTGCAGGCCGTTGGTGACCAGGTCGCCGAACGACGTGGGGCCCGCGGCGCCCACGCCACCCACCGCACCGGCCGTGGCCGACGCGAGCGACTGCAACGAAGGCTCTTGAATCGCCGACACGGGCGAGATGAACGGAATGCTCATGTGTTGCCACCAATTTCAAGGGCCTTCACGGCCATGGCGCGCGCCGAATTCATGGCCACGACATTGGCTTCGTAGGCGCGCGATGCGCTCAGCATCGTCATCATTTCGGTCGCCGGATCGACGCCGGGGTACGACACATAACCTTGCGCGTTGGCCTGCGGGTGGCCCGGGTCAAGCACCGAGCGCGTGGGCCGGCCGCTGGGTTCGACGGTGGTCTTGAGGCTGGCAAGCCCTTGGCCGACGAGCGAGGCGAAGTCGGCGCCTTCCATCGGCAGGCCACCGAGGGCCGACTGGGCGACCACGCGCAGCGGCTGAAAGCCCTTGCCGTCGGCCGACACCACGGTGTTGGCGTTGGCCAGGTTGAGGGCGGCGACTTCGACGCGCAGGCGCTCGACGTCCATGCCGGCCGCGCTGATCGCGAATGATTGCGAGTAGTTCATGGCAGTGTTCTTTCAGCGCGATCAGCGCCGACCTTCGCTCACAGCGGTGGACAAGATGGACAGGTGGCGGTTCAGACCGCGCACCAGCGCCTGGTAGTGCAGGTTGTTCTGCGTGAGGGCCGCGACCTCGGTGTCGAGGCGCACCTCTTGCGGCTCGCCCTGCGCGCCCAGGACCGGCTCGACGCGGGCTTGCAGCGGGCTCGCCGCGCCACCCTGCAGCGCGCGCAGGCCGTCGGCCACCTGGGCCTCGAAGCTCACGCGGCGCGGCACGAACCCAACGCTGCCGGCGTTGGCAATGTTCGCGGCGATCACTTGCTGGCGCAGGCTGGCGGCGTCCAACGCCAGCGAGAGCGAAGCCGTCGTGATGGCCTCAATGCCGATGCTCATGGGGGTTCTCCTGTGAATGTGTTTGAGGGCGGTCGCGCGTCACTGCACAACCAGGTCCGCATGCAAGGCCCCTGCGGCCTTCACGGCACGCAGGATGGAAATGATGTCGCGCGTGTTCGTGCGCAGCCGGGCCAGCGACTGCACCAGATCGGCCACCGTGTTGTTGGCGGCGACGAAGCCGGTGCCAGCCCCTTCGGTCACGTCAATGCGGCTGTTGGTGACGATCGCGGTGCGAATGCCGTCCGACGGCCGGTTGACCAGCAGCGGCTGCGAGACGCTGGTTTCCGCGTCGATCGACACCCGCAGGTCACCATGAGCCACCGCAACCTTCGAGATGCGCACATCGCCACCCGAGACCACGGTGCCGGTGCGTTCGTTGATCACCACGCGCGCTCGGCGGTCGGGTTCGACCATCACGCCCTCGATGCGCGAGAGAAAAGCCACCGGCCGTTGGCGCTGCGCCTCGGGAATGCGGATGTCGATGCCCGACGCGTCACGGGCCTCGGCGAGATTGCCGCCCAGTTGTGCGTTGATGGCCGCTGCCACACGGTTGGCGGTGGTGTAGTCCGGGTCTTGCAGCACGAAGGTCACGCTGGTCTGCGCCTCTTGGGGCGTCGGGCGCAAGGCCACCTCGACCGTCGCACCGCCGGGCACGGCGCCCACCGTGGGGTGGTTCTTCTGCACCACGTTGCCATTGGCGTCGTAGCGGTAGCCACCGACCGACAACGCGCCCTGCGCCAGCGCATACACACGTCCGTTGGCCGCCTTCAGCGGCGTGAGCAGCAAGGTCCCGCCCAGCAGGCTGCGTGCGTCGCCAGCCGAGGTCACGCCCACGTCGAGCGTGTCGCCTTCGCGGGCGAAGGGGGGCAGCGCGGCCGTGACCATCACGACCGCCACGTTGCGGCTTTGCACCTGGTCGGACTGCACGCTCAGGTTGAACTGCGACAGCACGTTGGCCAGTGCCTGCCGCGTGGTGCGGTTCGTGGGCGAATCACCCGTGCCCGCCAGGCCCGTGACGAGGCCGTAGCCGATCAGCGCGTTCTCGCGCCAGCCTTGGATCTTGCCGAGGTCTTTGACGCGGATGGCGTCGCTGCGCGGGGCGCCCTGGGCGGCCGACCAACCGGGCATCGCCAGGGTGAGCAGCGCGGCGCATGCTGCCGAGAAGAAGCGAGTGAAGCGGCGCATCAGAACCCCATCCAATCCAGCGTCTTGCGCCACCACGAAGGCTTTTGACGCTCCGCCAATTCGCCTTCACCCACGTATGTGATCTTCGCTTCGGCCAGCCGTGACGAGAGCACGGTGTTGCTCTCGGAGATGTCTTGCGGCCGCACCCGGCCGACGACATTGATGCGCTGCTGTTCGTCGTTGATCAGCAGCAACTGTTCACCAGCAACCTGCAAATCGCCATTGGGGAGCACCTCCTTGACCGACACGGTGAGTTGCGCAAGCAACTTGCCCGACCGCGTGGTGCGCCCGCCGCCATCGAACTCGCCACCGAGGCCCACACCGACACTCACCATGGGCACGTGCGCGCGCCCCAGTTCGGCCGAGATCTCGTTCTTGCGACGCGTGCCGGTGTCGGCGCCCGCCGTGGCCGCCGAGTTCTCGACGATCTGCACTGTCAGCGCATCGCCGACGCGGTAAGCGCGCACGTCGGCGGCCAGCGCACGGAAGTTCTTCTCGTCATACAGGCTGTTCTGCGCCGATGCGGGCGTCACCGCCGCGACGGCCAGCCCCACCACGGCCAGCACCCGCGCCGAACGCACCAAGCGCCCGGCAAGCGGCAACACGCTGCCTAGATAGCCATTCATTGAATCAACTCCACTGTGTTGGGGCCCACCACGCGTGCGGTGATCGGCCCGGCCGCATGCTTGGCCCTGACAAGAACGCGCCCCCCCGGCTGCCCGTCTTGCAGGGCTTCGGCTTGGGTGACGAGAGAAATCGCCCCGCTTTGCGTGCGCAGGCGAACGGTCTGGCCGCGCGACACCGCCGGCAAGGCCTCGACATGCGAGGCGGTCAGCACCTGCCCGCGCAGCAGCGGTTTGCGCAGCCGCGTCTCGGCCAGCGCGGTTTGCACGTCGAGAGCCGCAGCGGACAGCCCGGCCACATCGACTTCGATCAGTTCCAGCTGGCCCGCGTCGAGCAACTGCCCGGTCTGCACATCGCGCTGAGCCACCCAGGCATGCTGCAGCATCTGCACCCGCGCCTGCACAGGAATGGCGCGCACGAACTGGCCGTCCACGAGCACATCGACCCACGCGCGCACCCGGCGCGCCGGCAGTTGCCCCTCAGGCAGCGGCCGCCCGCTCAGGGCCACCGAGCCTGACGGGAGCGCCCAGCCCTCGGCGCCACATTCGGCCTTCACCTGCCCCAACGGGTGCTTGGCCTGCACCCACGCGGCGACGACCTTCTCGGCCGCAGCACACACTTCGGCGGCAGCCACGGTCTGGCTGGCGCGCTCGATGCGCACCGCGCGGGCACCCGACCACTGGAGCGACGGCTGAGCACGCGCCAGGCCGGCTTCGAGGCGGGCACGCGCCAAGGTGAGGCTTTCGCCGACCCGGGGCGCCGCACCCAGGGGCAACGCCGCCGCAGCACGCACTTCGTCGTCGCTGCCACGCAGCCGGGCCACGTCGCCGAGCGTCACCCGTGCAGAGGCCGCGCGCGCAAGCGGCAGCAACTCCACGTGAACAGCCGCCAGCGCCGACGGAGTCCAGCCCGCCGCCAGCGCAACGAGCCCCCCCGTGAACACCAGCGCCGCCAGGCGCGAGGACGAAGCCAGCATGCGCATCACCGACGCAGGCTGTTCACCATGCCGAGCATCTCGTCGGAGGCCTGCACCACCTTCGCGCTGGCTTCGTAGGCACGCTGGGCCAGCATGAGGTTGACCATCTCTTCGACCAGCTTGACGTTCGAGCCTTCGAGGTAACCCTGGCGCACCACGCCCATGCCGTCTTCGCCCGCGCGACCGGCAATGGGTTCGCCCGATGCCGCGGTGGGGCGGTATTCGTTGTCGCCCTGCGCTTGCAGGCCGGCCGGGTTGGCGAAACGCACCAGTTCCAGTTGCCCGACTTCCTGCAGCGCGGTCTGGTCGGGCACCCGCACGAGCACCTTGCCGTCCTGGCCGATGGTGACGGCCTGCGCGTTTTCGGGGATTGCGATCGAGGGCTTCAGCGCGTGGCCGGACTGCGTGGCGAGGAGGCCATCGACCCCCACCTTGAGCGAGCCGCCGCGCGTGTAGGCCGAAGTGCCGTCGGGCAGGGACACCTCGAAGAAGCCGTCGCCAGAGACGGCCAAGTCGTAGACGCCATCGGTCTTCTTGATGTCACCCATCTCGAACACCTTGGCGATGCCGACCACGCCGACGCCCACGCCAGAGCGACGCACGTCGTCGAGCCCCGTCAGCGAGGCATCGGCACCGGTGGCCCGTTGGGCCTCGCGGGCAACGAGATCGACGAAGCTGACGCGCCCCTTCTTGAAGCCCACCGTGTTGACGTTGGCCAGGTTGTTGGCCACCGAGTCAACGTTCGTTTGCTGGGCATGCATGCCGGTGGCGGCGATGTAGAGAGATTCGAACATGAGATTCCTTGGAAACCGATCGGAAGGTGATCAACAGGCAGTCAATGTGTTCGTCAGACTTCGCCGAGCTTGCGGATGGCCGAGCCCATCAGGTCGTCGTAGCCCTGAACCACCCGCTGCATCGACTCGAACCGGCGCATGGTCTGAACCAGCTCGACCATTTCGCGCATGTGCTGGACGTTGGAGTTCTCGAGGTAGCCCTGCCGGACCTGCACGTCGGCGGATGCGACGAGTGTGGCGTTGCGCCCTTCGGCAAACAACCCACCGTCAAGGGGTGTCAGCGACTGGCTGGCATCGAAGTTGACGACCTTCAGGCGGTCCACGACGCGGTCGTTCTCGGTCACGTTGCCTGCGGCGTCGATCAGCAAGGTGCCACCACTCAGCACGATGTCACCGCTCTGGCCCTGCACGGGGTGGCCCTTCATCGTCACCAGTCGGCCACGCGCGTCGAGCTGGAACTCACCCTGTCGCGTGTAGGCGGGGCCGTTGGGCGTGGTCACCTCGAAGAAGCCCGGCCCGGCCAGCGCCACATCGAGGCTGCGGCCGGTGGTGCGCAGGGTGCCACTGTTCATGTCGCGAACCAGGTCGAAAGGCTGGACCGCTTGCGTGATCGGCAGCGACGCGTCGGTGCGCTCGCCCCCCGCACCCACCATGGCCTGCGCGAACGAAGGACGCAGCGCCGCCTCGGGCCGGCTCACCAACAACTGGCGCTTGTAGCCGGGGGTCATGACGTTGGCCAGGTTCGTGCTGACCTGTTCGAGGCGTGCCACGTCCTGTTGCATCGAGGACAGCGCGATTGCCAGTACTTCTTGCATGTCGGTTCCTGTGTAGAAAGAGGGTCAAGCGCCGACGACGGCGTAAGACTTGAGTTCAATGGTCTGCGGCACTTCGGTCATCGACAGGATGCGCAGGTGCGGCAAGACACGTTCAGAAAGCGCCCGCAGGTGACGCCGCAGGTCGGGCGAGCACAGCAGCACGGGCAGCAGGTTGCTCTTCATCATGCGTTCGGCGCTGGCCACGAGGCGTGCGATGAACAGCTCGGTGAGCTTCGGGTCCAGCACCAGCGGCTGGCCCGAATCGGCCTGGCGCAGGCTGTGCATGAACTGGCTCTCGATGCTCGGGTCGAGCGTCATCACCTGCAGCGACACGGCATCGCCCAGCAGGCTCTGGCAGATGGCGTGGCCCAGGCGGTGACGCACGCGCTCGGTGAGGTAGCCAACGTCCTTGCTGGCGCGGCCGGCGTCCGCCAGCGTTTCGAGAATGGCTTCGATGTGGCGGATGCTCACCTTCTCGCGCAACAGGTTTTGCAGCACGCGCTGGACGTCCGTCACCGACAGCACGGTCGGGATGAGCTCTTCGACCAGGGTCGGCTGCGACTGGCGCACGCGCGCCAGCAGGCGTTCGGTTTCTGAGCGCGTGAGCAGGGTCGCCGACTCGCGCCGCAGCACTTCGGTGAGATGCGTCATGAGCACTGTTTGCGCATCGACAAGCGTGTAGCGCGCAGCAATCGCGGCCTCGCGCTGGGTGGGGTCGATCCACAGCGCCGGCAAACCGTAGGTCGGGTCGCGCGTCACCTCGCCGGCAATCGCCTTCACGTCACCCGCCGGGTGAATTGCCAGCAGCTTGTCTGCGCGTGCCTCGCCGCGGCCAGCCGCGACGCCGTCGATGTGGATCTCGTAGCGGTCAGCCCCCAGGCGGGCCGAATCCTTGAAGCGCACCTTGGGCAGCACGAGACCGAACTCTTGCGCATGCTGCTTTCTGAAGCTCGAGATCCGGTCCATGAACAGACTGTCGGCCTGCGTCACCAGATCGGCCCAGCGTGCCCCGACCATGACCTCGATGGGCTCCACAGGCAGCAAGGCGTACGGGTCGTTCTTCGCATCGACCGCCTCTTGCTCGGCCGTGGCCTTGTCGCTTTCAGCGTCCGCGCCCTTGCGCTTGGACATGCGAAACACCACCCACCAGACGCTCAGGATCACAGCCATCAAGAACAGCGTGGGCAGCACCGGAATGCCGGGCACCAGCAGCAGGCCAAACAGCGCCGCCGACACCAGCAGCAAGGTCTTCGGGAATGAAGTGATCTGGCGCAGCACCTCTTGGCTGAGGTTGCCGTCAGAGGCCGAGCGCGTGACGATGATGCCGGTGCCCACCGCGATCACCAGCGCCGGCACCTGAGTGACGATGCCGTCGCCGATGGTCAGCAGCGTGTAGGTCTGCAGCGCGTCGCCCCACGACAGGCCCAGTTGCATCACGCCGATGACGATGCCACCGATGATGTTGATGAGCATGATGATGATGCCGGCGATGGCATCACCCTTCACGAACTTGCTGGCGCCGTCCATCGCGCCGTAGAAGCCGGCTTCTTTTTCGAGGTTCTTGCGGCGGCGCTGGGCTTCGGCCTGGTCGATGAAGCCCATGTTCAGGTCGGCATCGATGCTCATCTGCTGACCGGGCATGCTGTCGAGCGTGAAACGGGCGGCGACCTCGGACACCCGCTGCGCACCGTTCGTCACCACCACGTACTGCACGACGATCAAGATCAGGAACACGATGATCCCGATCACGTAGTTGCCGCCCACCACGTACGAGCCGATCGCCCCGATCACCTTGCCCGCGCTGGCCTCTGACAAGATCAGGCGCGTCGCCGCCACGTTGAGCGCCAGCCGGAAGAGCGTCGCAATGAGCAGCAGCGAGGGGAAGGTCGAGAACTCGACCGGCCGCGCCATGTAGAAGGTCAGCAGCAGGATCAAGAAAGCGAAGCTGAAGTTCGTCAGCAGCAGGAAGTCGAGCACCGCCGCCGGGATGGGCGCGAACAGGATGACCAGGATGCCCAGCACGAGCACCACCATCGCGATGTCGCTGTGCTTGCCGAGCACTTTGCGAAGTGCGTTCATGCGTGGGCTCCCGACGCCGCACCCGATTCACGTTTTTGTTTCATCGCCAGGATCCACACCATCAAACGCGCCACCTCGGCATACAGCTGAGGGGGCACGTGCTGTTCCAATTCCATGCTGAAGTAAATGGCGCGCGCCAAGGCGCGGTTCTGAACGACAGGGATGCGGTTCTTCGCCGCGATGTGCCGCATCGCAGCGGCCATGCTGCCGGCACCCTTGGCGATGAGCTGCGGTGCATCCATCTCGCCGTGCCGGTACTTCAGCGCCACGGCCAGGTGCGTCGGGTTGGTGATCAGCACATCGGCCGAACCGGTCTTGCGCATCGAGAGGCTGCGCTTGAGCATCTCGCGGCGCAGTTCGCGCAGGCGGGCCCGAATGCGCGGGTCGCCTTCGCGGTTCTTGACCTCGTCTTTCAGTTCGCGCTTGCTCATGCGCATCTTCTTGGCGAACTCGCGCCGGGTGAAGGCGAAGTCGAGCAGCGCAATGATGATCAGCGCCAGCGCCAGCTTGAGTGCGAGCGAGGCCACGTCGTCGGCCAGCAGGCGGCCCAGCGCCAGGGGAGAAAGGCTCGTCAGCTGATGGAACTGTGGCAGCAGCGACTTCAACGCGGCCACGACCACCAGCGACAGCACCACCAGCTTGATGCACGCGCGCAGCGCCTCGAACAGCGTACGCATCGACATGATCCGCTTGAAGCCGGTGGCCGGGTTGATGCGCTGCCAGTCAGGCACGAGCGGGTGACCCGTGAAAACCGGCCCGATCTGGAACAAGTTGCCGAGGATTGCGGCGATGACGATGGTGACCATCAAGGGCACCAGCAGGCCAAAGGTCTCGCGAATCGCATGCTCAACGGTCTGCCACAGGATGGCGGTGTTGCTGCCGGCATCGGCCACGCGCGCGAACAGTGCGCCATCGAAGCGGAACTGTTCGACAAGCACGTCCCAGCCCCGGGCATAGAAGTACACCACGGCAGCACAGAAGACGACAGCCGAGACCACGTCCGTGCTCTTGGAGACCTGCCCCTTCTTGCGGGCCTGCTCCAACTTGTACGGGGTGGCGTCGTCATTGCGATCCAGATCCTGTTCCATCAGCGAAACATCGCCTCCCAGGTTCTGAAGATCGACATGTTGATGCGGCCCATGACCGCCGAAAACGTCAGGAACGAAACAGCGAGCGTCGCCAGCCCCACCACGACCTTGATCGGGATCGCCAGCACAAACATGTTCATCTGCGGCAGGTTGCGGGCGAGCACACCGAGGCCCACTTCAACGAGAAACAGGCAGAAAACCACCGGGGCCGCCATCGCGAAACCCAAGGCGAACATCGACGACACCTGGTGAATCAGCGGCTCTGCGGCCTGCTGCAGTGCCCAGGGGGTGCCCGGAGGAAAGCGTTCGACGCTGATGGCCAGGCCGCGCAGCACGTGGTGGTGCGCGTCCGTCAAGAAGAAGATGACCACCGCCAGTTGGTTGAAGGCGCTGGTGAGTACGGAGACCTGCACCTGCGACACCGGATCGAAGATCTGGCCGATGCCGAAGCTGATCTGCACGTCGAGCAGGCGGCCGGCCATCGAGAAGGCCGCGAAGGCGATGTTGATGCCAAGTGCCATCGTGCCGCCCAACGTGACTTCGCTCAGCGCCGCGGCCAGCAAAGTGCCGAGCGGCAAGTCGGCCACGAAAGCCGCGGGAGGCAGGGTCGAAGCCAGCATCGCCGACAGCACGAGGCCAAAGGTCACCCGGACGGTCATCGGGATGCTCGCCGCAGCAAACGGCGACGCAACGAGCAGCAGAGCGGCAACCCGCAACGCAAGAAGCAGCGTCGCGTTCAGCCAGCCCTGAGCGGCAGAGAAAGCATCGACCCAGCCCATCGATGCCCCTCAAAACATTGACGGAATGCTCTGCCAGAGCCGCGTCGAAAAGGCGGCCAGCGTTCGCAATATCCAGGGGCCGAAAACGATCAGGCTGATCGCAGCCGTCACCAGTTTGGGCACGAAAGTCAAAGACATTTCCTGCACCTGCGTGACGACCTGCAGAACGCTGATCAACAACCCAACCAGCATGGTCAGGCCGAGAACCGGAAGGCAAACCAGCAGCCCCGTCCAGAACAACTCGGCCAACATGCGCAGCGCAAGGTCTGCGTGCATTTCCTCTCCCTCACCCTCTTGCACAATCTAGTTGATGTACTTTTTTTATTCGGACGTGCGCAAACGTCCAACTCAGCGGCGGCGAGTGTAGCCCAGGGTTCTTTGCGACATCCCTAGGTTGAAGTACCAGTCACCCCCGCCTTTGCGGAGGGATGCTGCTGTCATCACCAATTGATACAAGCGGCGCAGTTTGCTAGTTGCAAGCGCATCGATAGAGCCCTCAATCCGCTCTGATTTGAGATCGCAAGTCGGCAAATCCACTGCACTTGTTACTCAAGGTAAGTTCACCCTAGTTCTAGGGGGGTACCCCTAAAGGGCGTGGCGCAGCAGGGAGTGCCGAATAACATCTGGCGATGTTGCGGCTTCGTGCTGAGGACCGCTCAATTTGCATTGGGTGCACTGCACCATTGAGGCGTATCGATCATGAGCGAAGCCGTTCAAAGCCCCCCGGGTTTCTCCGTCGAACCCGCTGCGCCGCGGCTTGATGCTTCTGGCTCGCCGGCAACGAAGGTACTGATCGTCGATGACCATGCGCTGCTGCGCGTGGGCATCGTCACGAGCCTGAGCACCATCGAGCACGCAAACCTGCAAATGCTCGAAGCGAGCAACCTGCACGATGCGATGCAGATCTACCGCGACGAGCCAGGCATTGCGCTCGTGCTGCTGGACTTGAACATGCCCGACTGCAAGGGGCTGCAGGGGCTCAAGCAGTTCGCTGAAACTTTTCCGCAAGCGCGTGTGGCCGTCATCAGCGGCACGCAGGACGAGTTCGTGATCGGACACGTGCGCGCACTCGGCGCGGTGGGTTACGTGACCAAAGGACAAGACCCGCGCGCCATGTGCGACATCGTGCTCGGGCTGCTGGGCATCGCACCGCGCGGTGACCTGGGGGGCAATGGCCACGCGGGGCGCTCGCCGCGCTTTCCAAGTTCGTCGCGATACGACCGGGTGGCCGAACTGGGGCCACGACACCTCGAAATTCTCGAACTGGTGCTGTCGGGCTGCTCGAACCAAGAAATCAGCACAGCCACCGGCCTGTCGCTGGGCACCATCAAGAACTACGTCTCGACGATCTTGCTGGCGCTGGACGTGAAGTCGCGCTCGCACCTGATCAGCCTGTTCCGGTAGTTCACACGCAAGGTGAATTACCAGATCTCGTCGGACGCCGAACCGACCGCACCCGACTCAAGCCACGACCACGCCACGCAAGACCGCCGCCACGAGCGCGTGCTCGCGTGCCAGGTCGAGCGGCTGTTCGAGCACGCGCGCGAAGAGGTTGCCGCAAGCGCCGTGGTGGCCCTGGTGCTTTGGGTCGCCTACCTGGCAGGCAGCGGCAACGCCCAGGCCCTCATCTGGGCGTTGGTCATTCATGCGGTGCAAGGCGTGCAATTCGCCGTGGCCTGGCGCTTTCATCGCGCGGGCCGCGGCGCCCTGGCGCATGCGCGCGCGTGGCTGTGGCGCTACCTGGGCTCGCTCGCCATGTCGGCGTTGGCGTGGGGAAGCGCCGCTTTCGTGGTGCTGCCCACGGCCGAGTTGCCGGCGGCCGCCAGTCTCGTGATGGTGTTGCTGGCACTCGCGGGCGCGGGGGCCTATGCGGTGGCGTCGGTTCGGGTGGCGATCTGCCTGTGGCTCTTGCCGGTGCTGGCGCCCCTGATCGGCTGGATGGCCGCGCAACCGGGCCCGCTGCACCTGGCCACCGCCGCGCTCGGTTTTGCGTTCTTGATGATGTCGTGGTTCTTCGCCGACCGGCAGCACCAGTTGTTGATGACAGCGTTGCACGCACGGCTCGACAACGATTCGCTCGTGCATGCGCTGCGCCAGCAGGTGGTGCTGGTCGAACAGGCCAACCGCGAGAAGAGCCGCTTCCTGGCATCAGCCAGCCACGACCTGCGCCAGCCGATGCATGCGCTCGGCCTGTTCGCCTCGGCGCTCGAAAAGCAGTTGAAGGGCTCACCCCAGCAGCCGGTGGTGACCAACATGCTGCGCGCCATCGACGCACTGGAGCAGTCATTCAACGCGATGCTCGACATCTCGAAGCTCGACGCAGGCGTGATCGAACCGAACATGCAGTCGTTCCCGATCCGCGACCTCTTCCGCGTTCTGCACATGCATTGCGCCGGACAGGCCGAAGAACGGGGCCTGAGCCTGCGCTTCAAACCAGGCGGCAAGATCGTCACGAGCGACCCGCAACTGCTCGAGCGGGTGCTCGGCAACCTGGTGCACAACGCCATCCGCTACACGCAGGAAGGCGGCATCGTGGTCGTGGTTCGCCACCGGCAGGGCCGCGTGGCCATCGAGGTGTGGGACACGGGCATCGGCATTGCGACCGACGAATTGCCGAAGGTCTTCGATGAGTTCTACCAGGTCAGCAACCCGGGGCGTGACCGCTCGCGCGGGCTGGGCATGGGGCTGGCGATCGTCAAGCGGCTGGTGCTGCTAATGGGCCACTCGCTCGAAGTCCAGTCGCGGCCGGGCAAGGGAACGGTGTTTCGCATCTTGCTCAAACCCACCGAGATGGCCGAGATGGAGACCATGGTGCTCGGTGCCGACACCGTGCCCTCGCCGATCGAAGACGACCGCACCGTGCTGGTCATCGACGACGAAGAAAGCATCCGCGCGGGCATGACCGAACTGCTCAAGAGCTGGGGCTACAAGCCGCTCTCGGCCGGGACCATCGCCGAAGCCTGCGCCGAGGTGCGGCGTCACGCCGGTGTCATCGACCTGGTGGTGTCGGACCTGCGACTGGCCAACAAGGAGGACGGCATCGACGCCGTGGAGAAGGTGCGCAAGGCCTACGGCGCGCCGCTGCCCGCCCTGCTGATGACCGGCGACACCTCGCCCGACGAAGTCAAGCGCGTGCACGAAAGCGGGCACCAGGTGCTGTTCAAGCCGGTGCGTTCGCGCGATTTGCACGCGGCGCTGCGCAGCATTCCCTGAGCAGGCCTCCCCCAATTTAGGGAGCCCACCGAGCGCCCCCGGCGCCGAGTCACCTTGGTCACTTGTGAGGCGTTCGGGCCGCCTCCTACGATGGCCCGTTGGTCGGCCGGCAGGCGTCTTGCTGTGCCGAGCACACCCGGGTTGAAGCGCAAAAGGACATGGCAGTGGCATCGAAGCAAGATGGGATGAAACCGACGGGACCGCGCCGCGCGAGCTGGCGCTTCGCGCTCGTCGTGGCGGCGGTCTGTGCGGGCGCAGCACCGAACTCCTGGGCGCAGGCCCAGGAAGGATTGGCCCCGATCAGCACCGTGACACAGAACGCGCTGGCCCGGCAACGCGACGCCGAAAGCCTGCTCACGCTCAGCGCCGAGGGCCGCGCCCTGTACGAGCGCGACGTGATCAAGCTCGACGGCTACGGCTACTGCGGCCGCGCCGTCTCGCTGGCCGAGCAGGGTGAATTCCGCCAGAGCATCCGCGCCGCGAGTAAGGCCCTGCACCTGGCCAACGAAAACGACAGCGACGACCTCAAGGCCCTGGCGCAACGCGACTTGGCCATCGCCTACAACTACGCCGGTCTGCTGCCCGAAGCCGAGCGCTACGCCCGCGGAGCACTGGCTTTCAAGCCCAACGACCCGCAACAGGCCCACGCACCAGCGCACAAGATCCTCGGCGACGTGGCGGCGCGGCGCGGCGCGTTCAACGATGCGGTCGCGTCGTACAACCGGGCGATCGACCTCGCCAGCGAACGCTTCAAGCCGCTGATCCGCGTGTCGCTTGCCAACGCGCACACCAGCGCGGGCCGGCCGCGCGACGCGCTGGCGCAGCTCGACTCACTGCCCCCGGCGCAGGCCGGCAAGCTCGGGGCCTTCTTCACGCGCAGCCGGGCGAATGCCTTGCTGGCCTCGGGTCAACCCGAGGCGGCGCAACTGCACTTCCGCCGCGTGGCCGATGACACGGCCGCCGCCGACGCCACCTACCAGCGACTGTGGGCCTTCGAAGGCATCGGCCGCGTCGAGATCAGCCGGGGCAACCGCAGCGCCGCGCTGGCGGCCTATCTCGAAACAGTGAAGCTCGCCGACAGCCTGCGCGGCAAGTTCCAGAGCGACGAGTTCAAGACCGGCTTGTTCGGCGACGTGCAGCAGGTGTTCGACACCGCGCTGGCGCTGAGCCTGGACAACCGCGACTTTGAAGCCGCATGGACGCTGTCGGAAGCCGCGCGCTCGCGCCAGCTCTTCGACTCGATCCGCGACCGCGCCACCGACAGCCTCGCGCAGCAGCGCGTGTCGCTCGCCGACCTGCGCAAGCTGCTCGGCGCGGGCGATGGCGTGCTGCAGTTCCATGTGCTGCAAGACCGCAGCATCGTCTGGCTCATCACCCGCGCCGGCCTGTCAGCCACCGTGCTGCCGCTCGGCCAGGAGGCCCTGGTGACCCAGGTCGAGGCCTATCGCAAGAGCGTGATCGAGCGCCGCCGCGACGCCACCTCGCTGGCGCAGGCCCTGCACAAGACGCTGCTGTCGGGCCTGGACCCGAGCACCCTGCAGAACCTCTTCATCGTGCCGCACGGGCCGCTGCACTACCTGCCCTTCCAGGCGCTGCACGATGGCAACGGCTTCCTGATCGAACGGCACGCCTTGACGGTGTGGCCCTCCTCGGCCGTCGGTGCGCGCCTGCTCAGCCGTGGCAACACGCCGGCGTCGTCGCTGCTGGGTTTTGGCAACCCGGCGACCGACCGCAACGTGCCGCTGCCCGGCGCCGAGCGCGAGGTGCAGCAGGTGGCGCGCCTCTTCGGCAAGAGCCAGATCTACCTGCAGCACGAGGCCACGCGCCAGCGCTTCACCGCCGACGCCAACCGCGCCAGCGTGCTGCACGTGGCGGCCCACGCCGAGGTGGACGAGGTGGACCCGCTGTTCTCGCGCATTCTTTTCGCGTCATCGAACACCGACACCGGCCTGCTCGAAGCGCGCGACATCTACGGGCTCGACATGGCCGGCGTGCGTCTGGTCACGCTGTCGGCCTGCGAAAGCGGCCTGGGCAAGGTGGCCAAGGGCGACGAGATCATGGGTTTCACGCGCTCGTTCCTGTCGGCCGGCGCGAACAGCATCGTCGCCTCGCTGTGGCCGGTCGCCGACGACTCCACGGACGTGCTGATGAACAAGATGTACCGCGAGCTGGCCAACGGCCGCGACCTGATGCAAAGCATGCAACTGGCGCAGCTGGAGGTTCAGAAGAACCGCCGCTTCGCACACCCCTTCTTCTGGGCACCGTTCAATGTGATCGGCAACGGCCGCCTGCTCGTTTCGGCTCAAGAGGTGGCACGGTGATGGCCCGCAGCAAATCAACCCTTCGCGCGGTCGCACTCGCCGCCGCCCTGCCCTCGGCACTGGCCGGCCTGAACGCCCACGCCCAATCCCAGACGCCCACGCCCGCGGCCACACCGCCCGCTGCACGGCCGGCCGCGGCCGCAGCGCCGGCCACGCGCTTCCAGCTCGGCGAGGTGCGCTTCACCGGCGCCTCGGCGGTGCCCGTCGATGCGCTGCAAGCCGCGGTCAGGCCCTACGTCGGCCGCGAGGTCGGTGGCAGCGACCTGCCGCTGGTCATTGCCGAGGTGCGCCGCGTGTACGAGGAGCGCGGCCTCGGCCTCGTGGCCATCGGCTACCCCAACCAGGGGCTGCAAGGCGGCGTGCTGCAGGTCACCATCGTCGAGCCGAAGGTCGCACGCGTCAGCGTGACCAGCCCGGCCCAGCCGCCCATCAGCCAGGAGCGCGCCGAACGCGTGCTGGCGCACCAGGGCCTGCAGGCCGGTGCACCGCTCGACCTGCTGCAACTCGACCGCGCGATGTTCACCTTCAACGATTGGCCGGGCGTGGTCGCCAAGACCACGCTGGTACCCGGCGGCGACGAAGGCAGCTACAGCGTCGAGGTGGCCACCGAACGCGGTCGCGCGTGGGAAGCCAGCGTCGATGCCGACAACCACGGCTCGAAGTCGGCCGGCCGCTACCGCTTCGGCACGCTGCTGCGCTGGAACAACCCGCTCTCGGTGGGCGACAACCTCGACCTGCGCGTGGTCGTCTCCAGCGGCGCGGCCACCACGGTGGGCCGCCTCGGCTACGAGTTGCCGGTGGGCGCGACGCCGCTGCGATTCGGCGCGGGCTACTCACGGGTGGGCTACGAACTCGAAGGCGCGTTCTCGGGTGCGCTGGGCTCGGCCGACGTGATCGACGTGTCTCTCTCGTACCCGCTGATCCGCTCGCGCGAGCGCAACCTCATCGGGCGCCTGGCGATCGAAGACAAGAGCCTGAGCGACGAGTTCGTGACCACGACGGACAAGCACATCCGCGGGGTGGTGGGTTCGCTGTCGCTCGAATCGCGCGATCGCTTGTGGGGCGGTGGCTACCTGGGCGGCGCGGCCAGCGTGCAGTTCGGCAAGCTGACAGACAAGACCACCACGCCCGGCGCCTCGAACGCCGACGTGACCGCGCTGGGCAGCTTCCGCAAGTATTCGCTGCAGGTCACACGCCTGCAGGCGGTCAACCGCACGTGGTCGGTGTTTGCCGGTCTGGCGGGCCAGTGGGCCAGCAAGAACCTCGACAGCGCCGAGAAGTTCACCCTTGGCGGGGCCAAGGGCGTGCGCGCCTACCCGGCCACCGAGGCAGCGGCCGACGAAGGCCTGATCCTCAACACCGAGTTGCGCTGGTGGCTGGGCCCTGAGTGGAGCACCTACGCGTTCTACGACGCGGGCCATGCCAAGCTGCAGAAGCAGCACACCCAAGCCGGTGACAACACCCGCTCGCTGCACGGCTATGGCCTGGGCCTGCAGTACACGAACCCGAACCTCTTCACGCTCAAGGCGACGCTCGGGGTGCGCGGCAGCGAGGTGGTGCTGTCTGAAGAAGACAGCCGCACCCGCCTGCTGGTGCAGGTGCAGCGCTCGTTCTGAGCCCCTGTCCCTCACCGAACGCTCTGCCCTGACGCCCGGCCCGACCGACACCGATTGAACGACGCCCTTTCGAGGAGCCTCACGATGAACCCGCGATCCACCCCCCGCCGCGCCGCTGCGCGCCACCCTGAACTGCGCCTGCTGCCCACCGCGCTGGCGAGCCTGATCCTGCTGCAAGGCGGCGCCGCCTGGGCCCAGCCCGCGCCCACGCAACTGCCTGTGCTGCGGCCGGGCAGCACGCCCATCAATGCGCAGGTCGGCGCGGTCACAGGCGGGGCCAACCCCTCGCTGGCCATCACGCAGACGCCGAGCGCCAGCAACCGTGCGCTGGTCGAGTGGCAGAGCTTCAGCATCGGCCGCAACGCCACGGTCAACATCGCCCAGCCCAACGCGCAAAGCGTGCTGGTCAACCGCGTGACGGGCGGCGTTGGCGGCCCGAGCGCGAGCGAGATCTACGGCGCGATGAACGCCAACGGCCGCGTGTTTCTCATCAACCCGGCCGGCGTGATCTTCGGCCCGGGCGCGCAGGTGAACGTGGGCGCGCTGGTGGCCAGCTCGCTCGACCTGACCGACGCGATGACCGGCGACAACTACCGCGGCGTGATCGAAGGTGGCGCGCTGGGCCTGCAGTTCAACGGCACCGCCGGTGCAGGCGTGCAGGTGGCTGAGACGGCCACCATCCGCGCGGCCGACGGCGGCTCGGTGGTGCTGGTGGGCCATGGCGTGCAGCAGCATGGGGCCATCGAGGCAGCTCGCGGCCGCGTCACGCTGGCGGCCGTGAACAGCGCCGAGGTGCTGCCCCTGGGCACCAGCGGCTTCGTCGATCTGGTCGTGCGCAACCCCGGCGACGGCGGCCGCGTGGTGCACAACGGCAGCACCGATGTGTCCTCGCGCACCGGCACGGGCGGCAGCATCGAATTGCAAGGCCGCGCCATCGAGGTGGCCGCCACCGCATCGGGCGCGCCCTCGCTCGACGCCGACGGGGCCCAAGGCGGCGGGCGCATCCTCATCGGCGGCGACAGCACCCGCGAGGTCATGGTGCGCACTGGCGCCACCCTCAGCGCCGACGCCACCGAGCAAGGCCACGGCGGCGAGGTGACGCTGAAGGCGATGTTCCAGCAGCCGGGCACCGTGGCGCGCACCGACTTTGGCGTGACCGAGATG
Organism: Piscinibacter sp. PDB5-1; assembly: GCF_056676035.1. Classification (NCBI taxonomy): domain Bacteria; kingdom Pseudomonadati; phylum Pseudomonadota; class Betaproteobacteria; order Burkholderiales; family Sphaerotilaceae; genus Piscinibacter; species Piscinibacter sp. PDB5-1. The sequence continues at coordinate 354,837 of NZ_JBWVZL010000001.1, forward strand.
TACGGCCACATCCGCGCACGCGGGGGTGTCAACGGCGGCAACGGCGGCCAGGTCGAGACCTCGGGCACGGCGCTCAACACGCGGCTCGATTCGGCGAGCGGCGGCATCGTCGCGCGCGGCCGGGTCGATGCCCAGGCGCGCCACAACAGCGGCGTCAACGGCACCTGGACGCTCGACCCCTACAACGTGACCATCTCCAGCCGCGCCGCCAACGCCGTCGATGGCTTCAACCCCACGGGTGGCGGCGCCAACATCAACGCCGCCGACATCAACGCCGCGCTGAACGCGGGCACCAACGTCGTGGTGACCACGGGCACCGACGCGGTGGGCACCGAGTCCGGCACGATCACGGTGGACTCGGGCACGACCATCAGCCGCACCGGCGGCACCGGCACCGCCTCGCTGACGCTGCAGGCGCACGCCGACATCTACATGTTCGACACGACGATCCAGGGCAGCGCCAGCACGCCGCTCAACGTCAACCTCTACAGCAATGTCGATGGCGTCGGGGGCGGCTCGGTGCAGCTCTTCGACACCACCATCACCACCGGCGGTGGCCGCGTCGATATCGGCGGCGGCAACCGCCAGGGCACCGGCCGCGCGAGCGGCATCGGGCAAAGCGACGGCGTGCTGCTGCGTGACACGCTCATTGACACCACTGGCGCCGGCGGCGTGCGCGGCAACATCTCGGTGCGAGGCGAAGCCGTCGGCGGCAGCAGCTGGGCCGGCGTGGCCGCGGCCAGCGCCACCCTCATTGGCGACAACATCACGCTCGACGGCATCGGCACCGAGTCCTACGGCGTCAGCTTCAGCCTCAGCACTTACGGCGGACCGGTCGACCTCGACACCGACAGCGGCCTGATCGACGTGCGCGGCGTGTCGCTCGGGCAAAACGTGCCCGGCTACGGCGGCCCCATCGTCGGCGTCGAAATGAACAGCGTGAACTTCAACCTGCACAGCGGCGGCTCGCTGCGCGTGGCCGGTCGCGCCACCGACAGCGGCGCCAACAGCAACTCGGCCGGCGTGCGCTACCGCAACACCAACGTCGTGGCGGCCACCGACAGCACAGGCACCGTGACACTGGCCGGTGAACTCGCAGGCAGCGCCGGCCTCGGCGGCCTGGCCTTCTTCAACACCGAATCGGGGCGTCTGACCATCCATGCGGGCCTCGACGGCAACGGCGCCGACATCGCCACCAGCGCCAACGTGGTGTTCGGCGGCAGCGCCAGCGCGGTGGACGCGCTCGACCTCGGCGTCGGTTTCGGCACGCGCGTGGTCACCACCGGCATGGCGAACATTCGCCCGCTCGGCGTGGACACCAGCGGCGCCATCGTCGAGCAACCTGGCACGGCCATCGACATCGGCCTGCGCAACGGCGGTTTCTACATCGACCCGACCTGGGTGCAACAGCCGACCGCCACCGGCGACGGCATCGGCGCCGACCGCGGCGTGGTGATCGGCTCCAGCGCCCACAACGGCCGCATCACCCTGCACGACGGCGTGCTCATCAACCACGCCAACGTTTCGCTCGTGCTGCAAAACCAGGGCAGCAGCTCGCAGGGCCTCGTGCTGGGCGAAGGCAACACGCTGCGCAACCTCGCGCTGCGCACCACCGGCGACGTGAGCCAGATGGGTGAAAGCCAGTCGGCCGGCATCACGGTCACCGGTCGCCTGGTGATCGAAGGTGGCCCGAACAGCGACATCGACCTGACCCGCGCCGACAACAGCATCGCGGCCCTCTCGTTCGACCCGCCGGCCACGCTTGACTTCGTCACGTCGGGCGCACTCGATATAGGCGCCGGCACCGCCGCTGGCTACACCCCGGGCACCGGCTTCGCGCCGCTGACCATCACCACCAACACCGGTGGCACGACCGCGCTCATCCAGGCCGGGGGGCCGGTGACGGTCAGCGCCCCGGTCACGATGAGCGGCACCAACGGCAGCATCGACATCGTGGCGCCCACCACCTCGACGATCACGCTCGCGGCGGGCATCAGCGTCACCGGCGCTTCGGGGGGCTACGCCAAGCTCTGGGCCGGCGACATCACCCAGAGCGGCGCCGCCACGCCCTTCACCAACCTCTATGGCTGCGATTTCGCCCTTGGCTCGAGCACCTGCAGTCTCTCGGGCATCACCGTGCCGACGGTCGGCAACTTCCGGCTGCGGCCCAACGTGCCCACCGTGGCCGTCACCGCCAACGTGAGCAGCCCGGCCGGCAGCCTGCCCGCCCTCACCCTCGCCACCAGCGGCGTCACGGTCTCCGGCCTGGTCAATGGCGACACCGCAGGCGCCAGCCTCTCGGGCAGCCTGGCGACCACCGCCACGGCCAGTAGCCCGGCCGGCACCTACGCCATCACACAGGGCACGCTGGTGTCCCCCACTGGTTACGCGATCAGCTTCACCCCGGGCACGCTGACCCTGACAGGTGCGCTGACCCCACCACCGCCGTCGTCGCCCGTCACACGCAACTTCATCGACCCCACGGGCTCGGGCTTCCTCAAAGACCTGCAGACCGACGTGTACGGACGCAATCTCGCCAGCCCGTTCATCTGCACGGCCGCCTCGCTCATTCAGAACGGCGTGGCCGTCGAAACCCGCGCCGACCCGCTGGCCTCTGAATGGGGCAAGGTGCGCAGCCAGCCGCAGCTCTCGGGCTGCCTGGACGTGACCAGCGGCGGCCAGTGCGCGGCGTTCTGAGCGTGTCGTCAACGGCTTTCGACGCGTTTTCGATCCACCGGGCCCCGGACATGACCAAAGCCCTGCGCCGCGGCCGCTTCGAAGTGACTTTCGGCTGATGGCGCTGCGAACCGTGATTTCTACAGTCCACGACATTCGCAACCCAGAGCTTTTGGCATGAGAAATCCGGTGACATCGCAGACGCTTCGGGCCCCGTGCCAAGCCACGCAAGGGCTGGCCAGCCGCCCGTCGGCGACCCCGGCGATGCACGCCTCGGACGAGGGCCTGTCGTGAGCACCCTGCCTGTCGAAGAGCTGCTGGCCTCGCTGGGCGACGACGCCCCCTGCGGCGAAGACCTCGAATACGACCCGGCCTTCATCGGCCTCGAAGAAGCCGCCCGCGGCAAGGCCGAGCAGCAGTTCGGCGACACCGTCATCGCCGCCCAAGAGCCCGACTGGCGCGAAGTGCACGAACAGGCCCTTGCCGTGGCCCGCCGCACCCGCGACCTGCGCGTGGCAGTGCTGCTGGCCCGCTCGGGCGCCCGGCTGCACGGCCTCGCAGCCTACGCCAGCGGCCTGCAACTGGTGGCCGGCCTGCTCGAACAGCATTGGGACCGCGTCTTCCCGCTGCTCGACGCCGACGACAACAACGACCCGACCATGCGCCTGAACGCGCTGGCCCCGCTGGTCGATGGCGCCTCTGGCCTGGCCGACCTGCGCGCCGCCGCCGTCAGCACCGGCCGCATGCCGCTCACCGTGCGCCAGATCGAGCTGGCCTCGGGCAAGGTCGACCCGCACGGCGACGAAACCGTGCCCTCGCAAGACGCCATCGTGCAGGTCATCCGCGACCTCGAAGGCCAGAAGCCCGGCGCCATCGACCTGCTCAAGCAGCCGCTGGCCGCCGTGGCCCGCATCGAAGCCGCCATCGAGGCCAAAGTGGGCTCGCAAGGCCCCGACCTCAAGCCCCTGCAGGTGCTGTCGCGCTGGCTGGCCAGTGCCGCTGCGCAGGCCGAAGCCGGCGGCGCCATCGAAAGCACCGGCGCCGGCAGCCCGGGTGTGGGCACGGCCGCCACCAGCAGCCAGGCGGTCGGTGCACTGCGCACCCGCGACGATGTGATCCGCACCCTCGACAGCGTGTGCAAGTGGATCGAACACAACGAGCCGACCAACCCGGCGCCACTGCTCATCCGCCGCGCGCAGCGGCTGATGGGCAAGAGCTTCCTCGAAATCATCCGCGACCTGGTGCCCGATGGGCTCGACCAGGTCGAGAAGATCGCTGGCACGACCAGCGAATAAAAGAACGGCTGCCGCACGGCACACCGCAACTTGAACCCCGCGTAACAGGAGCCCCGTCATGGCCACCAGCAGTCAAAAGTTCATTGCCCGCAACCGCGCCCCGCGCGTGCAGATCGAGTACGACGTCGAGCTGTATGGCGCCGAGAAGAAGGTGCAGCTGCCCTTCGTGATGGGCGTGCTGTCCGACCTGTCGGGCAAGCCGGCCGAGCCGCTCGCCCCGGTGGCCGAGCGCAAGCTGCTCGACTTCGACGTGGACAACTTCGACAGCCGCATGAAGTCCATGAAGCCGCGCGTGGCCTTCCAGGTGCCCAACACGCTGACCGGCGAAGGCAACCTCTCGGTGGACATCACCTTCGAGAACATGGACGACTTCTCGCCCGCCGCCGTGGCCCGCAAGGTCGATTCGCTCAATCAGCTGCTGACCGCACGCCAGCAACTGAGCAACCTCATCACCTACATGGACGGCAAGACCGGCGCCGAAGAGCTGCTGGCTAAGGTCATCTCCGACCCCGCCCTGCTCGCCAGCCTGGCCAGCGCCAAGAAGGCCACCGACGACGCGGCACCGGCCGGCGGCGAAGCGAAGTCCGAATAACCCCTGCACTCACGGAGATCCACGATGGCAGATGCACAAACCCAATCGTCGGCGCTGCAGGGCGTTGAATACCAGGGCGGCGACTTCGCCAGCCTGTTGAACAAAGAGTTCAAGCCCAAGAGCGACGAAGCCAAGTCGGCGGTCGAATCGGCGGTCATGACGCTGGCGCAGCAGGCGCTGTCGCAGACCAAGCTGATCGGCAGCGACGTCATCGCCTCGATCGAAGCGATGATCGCCGAGCTCGACAAGAAGCTGTCCGATCAGATCAACCTGATCATGCACAACCCCGAGTTCCAGCAGCTCGAATCGGCCTGGCGCGGCCTGCATCACTTGGTGAACAACACCGAGACCGACGAGATGCTGAAGATCCGCGTGATGAACATCAGCAAGGCCGAACTCGGCAAAACGCTGAAGCGCTACAAGGGCACGGCCTGGGACCAGAGCCCCATCTTCAAGCGCGTCTACGAAGAAGAGTTCGGCCAGTTCGGCGGCGAGCCCTTCGGCTGCCTGGTGGGCGACTACTACTTCGGCCACGGCCCGCAAGACGTCGAGCTGCTCGGCGAAATGGCCAAGGTGTCGGCCGCCGCGCACACGCCCTTCATCGCTGCAGCCGACCCGGCCCTGTGCCAGATGGGCTCGTGGCAAGAGCTCGCCAACCCGCGCGACCTGACCAAGATCTTCACGACGCCCGAATACGCCGCGTGGCGCTCGCTGCGCGAGAGCGACGACGCCAAGTACATCGGCCTGGCCATGCCGCGCTTCCTGTCGCGCATTCCCTACGGCGCAAAGACGAACCCGGTCGAAGAGTTCAACTTCGAAGAAGACACCGGCAGCGCCGACCACACCAAGTACACCTGGGCCAACTCGGCGTACGCGATGGCGGTCAACATCAACCGCTCGTTCAAGCAATACGGCTGGTGCTCGCGCATTCGCGGCATCGAGTCGGGCGGCTCGGTCGAAGGCCTGCCCACGCACACCTTCCCGACCGACGACGGCGGCGTGGACATGAAGTGCCCGACCGAAATCGCCATCAGCGACCGCCGCGAGGCCGAACTCGCCAAGAACGGCTTCATGCCGCTGGTGCACCGCAAGAACAGCGACTTCGCAGCCTTCATCGGCGCGCAATCGCTGCAAAAGCCGGCCGAGTACGACGACCCCGACGCCACCGCGAACGCCAACCTGGCCGCTCGCCTGCCCTACCTCTTCGCCACCTGCCGCTTCGCGCACTACCTGAAGTGCATCGTGCGCGACAAGGTCGGCTCGTTCAAAGAGCGCTCCGACATGGAGAAGTGGCTCAACAACTGGATCATGAATTACGTGGACGGCGACCCCGCCAACTCCTCCGAGACGACCAAGGCGCAAAAGCCGCTGGCCGCCGCCGAGGTGGTGGTCGAAGAGATCCCCGGCAACCCCGGCTACTACTCGTCCAAGTTCTTCCTGCGGCCGCACTACCAGCTCGAAGGGCTGACCGTGTCGCTGCGACTCGTTTCCAAACTGCCCTCGCAGAAGCAGCAGTAATCCAAGCAAGGAAGGTGCAGTCCGCGGAGCTGCACCGACCCCAAGTCAACGCAAACCGTTCATTGACCAGCGTCATCACCAGCGCAGGCAAGACCCTTCTTTTCTTAAATTTTTAGGAGTTCACCATGAGCAGCGACTTTCACATCAAGTTCGACGGCGTCGAAGGCGAAGCAACCCACAAGGACCACAAGGGCGAGATCGAGATCCTGTCCTGGTCGTGGGACGTGAGCCAGACCTCGGGCGCGTCGACCGGCGGCGGCTCGGGCCGTGGCAAGGCCAACCCGGGCGAATTCGTCTTCACCCACATCTACGACAAGGCCTCGCCGGTGCTGGCCAAGCACGCCGCTTCGGGCAAGCACTTCAAGGACGCCAAGCTGACCGCCCGCAAGGCCGGCGAAGGCCAGAAGGCCTTCCTGACGATCACGCTGAAAGAAGTGTTCATCACCCGCGTGGCGCCGTCGGGCGAGTCCGAGGGTGACATCACCGAAGAAGTGACCGCCACCTACAAGGACATCGAGTTCGCCTACAAGCCGCAAGACGACAAGGGCGGCCTGGGCGGCGAAATCAAGTTCGGCTGGAACACGGCCACCACCGAAACCCGCTGAGCGCCAAGCGGCGACTGCCGGCCTCGTGCCACCCTGGGGTGGCGCTGGCCGCAGCCGCCGGCTTTTCCGTTTGATCCGCCCTGGAAGGAATCCACATGCCCTCGGTCAACCCACGTTCGGCGTCATCGGGTGCAGTTGACGTCTACCTCGCCGTGCAGAGCAAGCGCGCGGGCAAGATCAAAGGCGAAAGCACCGCCCTCGACCACAAGGACGAGATCGTCGTGCATTCGTGGAAATGGGGCGTGGCCGCCAGCTCGGCGCTGGGCTCGTCGCAGGCCACCGGCCGGCGCAGCTACAGCCACCTCACCGTCTACAAACACATCGACTGCGCGTCCACCGCGCTGATGAGCGTGCTCGTCACCAACGACGAGGTCAAGGAAGCCAAGCTCGCGATGCGCAAGGCCGGCGATGGCCAGCGCGATTTCTTCACCATCACGTTGAGCGCCGCGCGCGTGATCGGCGTCGATCTCGAATGCGACGCCAGCGGCCAGACGCTGGAGAAACTCACCTTCTCGTTCAACAAGGTGCAGGTCGACTACGAAATTCAGCAAGGCACCGGCGGCCGTGGCGCAGGCTTCAGCTTCCAGGACGAGATCCTGCCCACCTGAGGCCTGATCCCCACAACGCCCCGCGCTGCACGCCGACCGAGAGACCCACGATGCCCACTCCCCAGGAATTCCTCGCCGCCGGCGACCCGACCCAAGCCTTGCAGGCCTTGCAGCAAGAGGTGCGCGGCAAACCGGGCGACGCGAAGCTGCGCGTCTTCCTGTTCCAGCTGCTGGCCGTGCTCGGCCAGTGGGAACGGGCCATGTCACAGCTCGACGTCTGCGGCCAGCTCGACGCCGGCGCGCTCGCCATGGTCAACACCTACCGCGAGGCCATCAAGTGCGAGGCCGTGCGCGGCGCGGTGTTCGCCGGCAAGACGACCCCGGTGGTCTTCGGCCAGCCGTCCGAGTGGGTGGCGCGGTTGATCCAGGCGTTGGCGCACGAAGCCCAGGGCCAGACGGCACAGGCGCAGCAGTTGCGCGCCGAAGCCTTCGAACAAGCCCCCACCTCGACCGGCACGCTCAACGGCGAAGCCTTCGAGTGGATCGCCGATGCCGACTCGCGCCTGGGCCCGGTGCTCGAAGTGGTGCTCAACGGCCGCTACACCTGGGTGCCCTTCGACGCACTCTCGAAGGTGAGCATCGACGCCCCCGAAGACCTGCGCGACATGGTCTGGGCGCCAGCCCAACTGACCTTCGCCAACGGCGGCGAGTCGGTCGCACTGATCCCGACCTGCTACCCCGGCACGCGTGAGCAAGCCGACGGCAAGCTCAAGCTCGCGCGCGGCACCGAATGGCTCGAACTCGGCAGCGACCAGTACGCCGGTCTGGGGCAGCGTGTGCTGACGTCCAGCGGGCCTGAGCTGGGCTTGCTGGAAGTGCGCGAGCTCGTGCTGGTTCGTTGATTCCCACGCGATCGCCAAAAGATTCACCGCCAAGACGCCAAGAGCACAAAGAGCGCCAAGAGAAATGAACCCCTTTGCGTGCTTGGCGCCCTTGGCGTCTTGGCGGTAAAGAAGACCTCGCCCCACCACCGACCCACATGAGCGCCAACCTGCGCGACCGCCTGCAACCGGCCCTGCTCGACCGGTTGACCGACCTTGCGCCGCAGTCGCAGGTCGAGGCCGACGACACGCGGGTGATGAACAAGACGCAGATCCGCGAGGCGGTGTTGCGTGACCTCAGCTGGCTGCTCAACTCGGTGCAGCCGCTCGGGGCCAAGGTCGCGCAGCAATACCCCGAGGCCGCGGCCTCGGTGCTGAACTACGGGCTGCCGCCGATGTCGGGCCAGCTCGCCTCGCGCATCGACGTGAGCCTGCTCGAACGCACGCTCAAGCAGGCCATCCTGCGTTTCGAGCCGCGCGTGATGGAAGACTCGCTCGAAGTGAAGGCGCTCGAAGCCACCAGCGTGCTCGACACGCACAACGTCATCGAGTTCGAGATCCGCGGCTTCATGTGGGCCCAGCCCGTGCCGCTCGAACTGCTGCTGCGCACGCAGGTCGATCTCGAAGCCGGCCAGGTGGAAGTGCGCGACGCCACCAGCACAACCGCACGGCGCCGCACCTGAAGAGTCCATGGACCCGAACCTGCTTCGCCACTACAACGACGAACTGACCCACCTGCGCGAGGTGGGTGCCGAGTTCGCGAAAGAATTTCCGAAGATCGCCGCGCGCCTGTCGATGGACGGCGTCGAGGTCTCGGACCCCTACGTCGAGCGCCTGCTCGAAGGCTTTGCCTTCCTGGCCGCGCGGGTGCAACTGAAGATCGACGCCGAGCACCCGAAGTTCATCCAGCACCTGCTCGAGACCGTCTACCCCGGCTTCCTGTCGCCCGTGCCCTCGATGCTGATCGCGCGCATGCGGCCCGACCCGCTCGACCCGAACCTGCAGCGCGGCTTCACCGTCAAGCGCGGCAGCGCACTCACGGCCGAGACGGTGCGCGGGCAGAACACGCGCTGCGAATTTCGCACCGCGCACGACGTGACGCTGTGGCCGATCGAGATCGAGTCGGCGCAGTACTTCACCCACGCGCCCGACCTGCCGCTCACGCGCCTGCCCTTTGCCAAGCAGATTCGCGGCGGCCTGCGCATCCGCCTCAAGCTGCATGGCGGGCTGAAGTTCAAGCAGCTCAAGCTCGACCGCCTGCCGCTGTACATCTCGGCGCCCGACGACGTGGCCTTCCGGCTGCACGAGCTGATCCTCGGCACCACGCTGGGCACCTGGGTGGGTGGCGCGACGCGCAACTCGGTGCAGGGCTTCGGCGACGCGGCCACCGTGGCGCCGGTCGGCTTCGACGACGAGCACGCCCTGCTGCCCGAAACGCTGCGCGGCTTCAGCGGCCACCGGCTGCTGCAAGAGTTCGCGGCGATGCCGCAGCGCTTTCTGTTCTTTGAAGTGAACGACCTCGCCCGGCGCCTTGCGCTGGTCGATGCGGCCGAAGCCGAAGTCGTTCTGCTGTTTTCGCGCGGGGAGGCCGCTCTTGAATCGCTGGTGGACGCCGGCAGCCTTGCGCTCTTTTGTACCCCGGCGGTCAACCTCTTCCCGAAGCGCCTCGACCGCATCCAGCTCGGGCCGGGCAGCCACGAGCACCACGTTGTGCCCGACCGCACCCGGCCGATGGACTACGAAGTCCACACGCTCGACACCGTCACCGGCTACGGCGTGGGCCAGGTGGCCGAACAGCGCTTCATGCCCATGTACGCGGCCTTCCACGAAACCGCCGGCGAACAGGGCGCCTACTTCACCGTGCGCCGCGAAGCACGCCTGCTGTCGGCGCGGCAACGGCAAGACGGCCCGCGCTCGGCCTACGTCGGGCAAGAGGTCTTCGTGTCGCTGGTCGACCCGAGCCACGCGCCCTACCGCGAAGACATCCGCCAGCTGTCGCTGGCCGCGCTGGTGACCAACCGCGACCTGCCCACGCTGCTGCCGGCTTCGGCCACGTGGACACTCGACGCCGCCGGCCCGGCCGGTCGCATCGAGACGCTGCGCGGGCCCACGCGGCCGGTGCAGCGCCTGGCCCGCGGCGACGTGGGCTGGGCGATGGTGAGCCTGCTCACGCTCAACCACCTGAGCATCGCCGGCGAAGACCCCACCCGCGCGGCCGCCGCGCTGCGCTCGCTGCTGGCCCTGCACGGCCCCGAGCAAGACGTGGCCTGGAGCAAGCAGGTCGAAAGCCTGCAGTGGGTGCAGGCGCGTTCGGTCGTGCGGCGCCTGCCCTTCCCCGGCCCGCTGACCTTCGGCTGCGGCGTGGAGGTGACCGCGCTGGTCGATGAGCTGGGCTTCCAGGGGTCGAGCGCCTTCATGCTCGGCCAGGTGCTCGACCGCTTCTTCGCGCGGCACGCCAGCGCCAACAGCTTCTGCGAAACGGTGCTGCGCTCGGCCTCACGCGGCGAGATCATGCGGTGCAAGCCGCGCATCGGCACGAGGGCGGTGCTATGAGCCGCGAGCTTGTCGCGGCTCAAGCCGGTGCCGGCCACGCCCCTCAAGCCGTTCGGGCTGAGGTATCGAAGCCCCGCCACGGCAAGTGCAGGCCCCTCGATACCTCAGGGCGAAGGGTTGTGGAGCTTGGGCATGACTGAGGCCCAGGCCCTCTACCAGCGCCGCCAGCAGTTGCACGAAGCGCTGGCCGCCGAACCGTGGGCGCACGATTACTTCGCCACGCTGCGACGCATCAACGCGCTGCACCCGCAACAGCCGCGCCTGGGCAGCGCGCTGCGGCCCAGCGCCGAGCCGATCCGCGTTGGCCAGGAGCCGGAGTTGGACTTCGCGCCAGCCGCGCTGATGTCGTTCAAGACGAACGAGCACACGCCGCCGCGCCTGGGGGTGCGCTTCTTCGGCCTGTTCGGGCCGATGGGCGCGCTGCCGCTGCACCTGACCGAGTACGCGCGCGACCGCCAGCGCAACCACGCCGACCCGACCTTCGTGCGCTTTGCGGATGTCTTTCACCACCGCGCGCTGCTGCTCTTCTATCGCGCGTGGGCGCAGGCGCAGCCCACGGTGCAGGCCGACCGGCCCGCAGACGACCAGTTCGCCAAATGGGTCAGCGCCTTCTTCGGCCAGGCACCCGCGGCGCTGCGCCGCGCCGACAGCGTGCCCGACGCGGCCAAGCGCTTCAACGCCGGCCACCTGGCGCGCGCGACGCGCAACCCCGAGGGCATCGTCAAGGTGCTGCGGCAGTACTTTCAGGTGCCGATCCGAATCGAGCCTTATGTGGGCCACTGGATGCACCTGCGCCCCGAAGACCGCAGCCGACTGGGCAGCGCGGCCAACCGCCGCAGCACGGCGCTGGGCATCACCGCCGTGGCCGGCCCCAAGGTGTGGGACCGCCAGTACAAGCTGCGCCTGCACATCGGCCCGCTCACCCGCGAGCAATACGAAAACTTCCTGCCCGGCCAGCGCTCGCTGACCGAGCTGCGCGACTGGATGCGCCAGTTGCTCGGCTTCGAGATGCTGTGGGACGTGCGCCTCGTGCTGCGCGGCGATGCCGTGCCCGCCCTGCAGGCCGGTCGCGACACGCGGCTGGGCATGACCACCTGGCTGGGGCGCAAGACGCCGCATCCGGACCGCGGCGAACTGCACCTGCGCCCCGCGAACACGCCGTCGATGCCATCCGCTGCGGCCTCGTCACACGCCGTCGATTTCCGTTCGGGCTGAGGTCTCGAAGCCCTCGCTCGGCCCTCGCCCAAGCCGCCCATTTCGTCTTCTTGAAGGACCACCACCATGGCTGAAATCAGTCGCTCCGCCCTCTTCGGCAAACTCAATCCGCTGGCCTACAAGGCCATCGAAGGGGCCACCGTGTTCTGCAAGCTGCGCGGCAACCCCTACGTGGAGTTGCAGCACTGGCTGTTCCAGATCCTGCAGTCGCAAGACTCTGACCTGCACCGCCTGGCCAAGCACTACGGCATCGAGGCCTCGGCGCTGGTGACCGACCTGCAGAACTCGCTCGACCGCCTGCCGCGTGGCGCCTCGTCGGTGACCGATCTGTCGAGCTTCGTCGAAGACGCCGTCGAGCGCGGCTGGGTCTACGGCTCGTTGATGTTCGGCGGCACGCAGGTGCGCACGGGCTTTCTGATCGTCGGTCTGCTCAAGACCAAGACGCTGCGCAACGTGCTGCTGTCGATCAGCAAGCAGTTCGAGCGCATCCAGCTCGACGACCTGACCGAGAACTTCCACAAGATCCTCGGCGGCTCGCCCGAAGAGTCGCAAGCTGCCAGCGAAAGCGGCGCGGCCCCGGGCGAGGCCAGCGGCGCCATCGCCCCGGCCGCGATGGGCAAGCAAGAGGCGCTGAAGAAGTTCACCACCGACCTCACCGAGCAAGCGCGCGGCGGCAAGATGGATCCGATCGTCGGCCGCGATGACGAGATCCGTCAGGTGGTCGACATCCTGATGCGCCGCCGGCAGAACAACCCCATCCTCATCGGCGAGGCCGGCGTGGGCAAGACCGCCGTGGTCGAAGGCTTCGCCCAGCGCATCGCGCGCGGCGACGTGCCGCCTTCGCTGAAAGACGTCGAGCTGCGCGCGCTCGATGTCGGCCTGCTGCAGGCCGGCGCCAGCATGAAGGGCGAGTTCGAACAGCGCCTGCGTTCGGTGATCGACGAGGTGCAGGCCTCGGCCAAGCCCATCATCTTGTTCATCGACGAAACCCACACGCTGGTGGGCGCGGGTGGCGCGGCCGGCACGGGCGACGCGGCCAACCTGCTGAAGCCGGCGCTCGCGCGCGGGCAGCTGCGCACCATCGGCGCGACGACCTTCGCCGAGTACAAGAAGCACATCGAGAAAGACCCGGCGCTGACGCGCCGCTTCCAGAGCATCACCGTCGATGAACCCGACGAAGCGCGCGCCATTCTGATGATGCGCGGCGTGGCCTCGACGATGGAGAAGCACCACAACGTGCAGATCCTCGACGAGGCGCTCGAAGCCGCGGTGAAGCTGTCGCACCGCTACATCCCCGCGCGACAGTTGCCCGACAAGTCGGTCAGCCTGCTCGACACCGCCTGCGCCCGCGTGGCCGTGAGCCTGCACGCGACGCCGGCCGAGGTGGACGACTGCAGCAAGCGCATCGAGTCGCTGGAGGTCGAGCGCGGCATCATCGCCCGCGAAAACGCCATCGGCATCGATACCACCAAGCGTGCCACCGCCGTCGAAGCCCTGCTCAGCGCCGAGCGCGCCCGCCTCGACACGCTGCAAACCCGCTGGCAAGCCGAGAAGGGCCTGGTGGACCAACTGCTCGCGCTGCGCGCCAAGCTGCGCGAAGGGCTGGAGCCGGTCGAAGGCACCGGCAGCAAACTCGAGCAAGGCGCCGAAGCCGAAGCCAGCAAGGCCGACCTGCCCAAGCTGAGCGAGAGCGAACGCGACGCGACGCTCGCCGAACTGCACCGCGTGCAGGCCGAGCTGGCCAGCCTGCAAGGCGAAAGCCCCCTGATCTTGCCGACCGTGGACTACCAGGCCGTGGCCAGCGTGGTGGGCGACTGGACCGGCATCCCGGTCGGTCGCATGGCCGCCAACGAGATCGAGACCATCCTCAACCTGCCGCAATCGTTGGGGCAGCGCGTGATCGGCCAAGACCACGCGATGGAGATGATCGCCAAGCGCATCCAGACCTCGCGCGCCGGGCTCGACAACCCCAACAAGCCCATCGGCGTATTCATGCTGGCCGGCACCTCGGGCGTCGGCAAGACCGAGACCGCGCTCGCGCTGGCCGAGGCCTTGTACGGCGGCGAGCAGAACGTCATCACCATCAACATGAGCGAGTACCAAGAGGCGCACACCGTCTCGACGCTCAAGGGCTCGCCCCCCGGCTACGTGGGCTACGGCGAAGGCGGCGTGCTGACCGAGGCCGTGCGGCGCCGGCCCTACAGCGTGGTGCTGCTCGACGAGGTGGAGAAGGCGCACCCCGACGTGCACGAACTCTTCTTCCAGGTCTTCGACAAGGGCTGGATGGAAGACGGCGAAGGCCGCCTCATCGACTTCAAGAACACGATCATCCTGCTGACCAGCAACGCCGGCAGCGAGTTGATCATGAACCTGTGCAAAGACCCCGAGCTGATGCCCGAGCCCGAGGCCATCGCCAAGGCGCTGCGCGAGCCGCTGTTGAAGGTCTTCCCGGCGGCGCTGCTGGGTCGCATCGTGACCATCCCCTACTACCCGCTGAGCGAAGACATGCTCGGCCGCATCGTGCGGCTGCAGCTCAACCGCATCAAGAAGCGCGTCGAGGCCAACCACGGCGTGCCGTTCACGTACGACGACGAGGTGGTCAAGCTCGTGGTGAGCCGCTGCAACGAAGTCGAAAGCGGCGGCCGCGTGATCGACGCCTTGCTGACCAACACCGTGCTGCCGCAAGTCAGCCGCGAGTACCTGACGCGCCTGGCCAGCGGTGCTCCGCTGCAGAAGGTCGCCCTGAGCGTGGCCAATGGCGACTTCGGGTATGCGTTCGACTGATCGGGTGTTGTGCCCTCCTCTCCCTCGGGGGAGAGGGCCGGGGTGAGGGCCACCCGCGTGACCCACCTGCCCAGCAGTTGACCGCACCCGATGCCGACGCAAACGAAGAGCCGCTGTCCATGCAAACCAAACCCAGGCCTCTGAGCGGCTCAGCCCGCCTCGCCCAACAGCAGCTTCTCAAACGCGCCATCGAACTGCTGCGCGACAAGAAGCCCGACCTCGCCGAGCCTGTCCTGAAGACCGTGCTCGAGCGCTGGCCGAACCAGCACGACGCGCTGCACTTTCTCGGCGTGCTGCAACACCAGCGCGGGCGCAGCGAAGAAGGCCTCGCGCTGATTCGCCGCGCCATCGACGCCCTGCCCGACCAGCCCGGCCCCTGGAACAACCTCGGCAACGTGCTGGTCGAGATGCAGCGCTTCGACGAAGCGGCTGAGGCGTACCAACGCTGCCTCGCGCTGCGGCCCGATCACCTCGACGCGCTGAACAACCTCGCGACCATCCACCGCAAACGCGGCGCGCACGGCGAGTCCGAAGCCCTGTGCCGCCGCGCCCTGGCCGCGCACCCCGACTTCGCACAGGCTTGGTACAACCTGTCGCTCACGCTGCTGGAGCAAGGCAAGGTCGATGAAGGCCTCACCGCCAACAGCCGCGCCATCCTGCTGTGGCCGCGTCACCTGCAGGCACGCAACGCGGTGCCACGCGCGCTGGTCCACCTCGGCCGGCTCGACGAAGCCGCGAAGCTGTACCGAGAATGGCTCGCGACCGACCCCGACAACCCGGTGATCCAGCATCACCTGGCGGCCTGCACCGGTGACGGCCAAGTCCCGTCACGCGCCAGCGACGCCTACGTCGAAAAAACCTTCGACGCCTTCGCCGCCACCTTCGACGCGAATCTGGCGGCCTTGGGCTACCGCGCACCCCAGTTGGTCGCCGATCTGCTGGCCGAACTGCTGCCGGCTCCCGCAAGGCAATTCGATATCAACGACCTCGGCTGCGGCACCGGCCTGTGCGGGCCGATGGTGCGCCCCTGGGCTCGCACGCTGCACGGCTGCGACCTGTCGGCCGGCATGCTGGAAAAAGCACAGCGCCGCGAGGTGTACGACCAGCTGCGGCACAGCGAGCTGGTGGCGGACATGCGGGCGCATCCCGCCCAGTTCGACGCGCTGGTTTGCGCGGATACGCTGTGCTACTTCGGTGATTTGGACGAGGCCATCGCAGCGGCGGCGCAATCGCTGCGCCCGGGCGGTTACTTTGTCTTCACCGTCGAGGCCTTGTTGGCCGAAGGCCATGCCCCGTATCAGCTCCAGCCCCACGGACGCTATGCGCACCGAGGCGAGTCGCTGCAAGCGTTGATCAACGCATCAACGCTCCGCGTCGCAGCCTTCCGGCAGGAAACCCTGCGCATGGAGGCGGGCCGACCCGTGACTGGGTGGCTGGTAGCCCTCTGCGCATGAGCCACCAGGCGCATAGCCTTTCAAGGCAAGTCTTCGCCAAGGGGTCGACACCGGCACATGATCATCGCGACAAGCGCCCTGCCTTGCCTCGCCGGGTCGAGATCCGTGGGATGCCGACTCATGCATGCCCAAGTCACCAATGAACCTTGCGCGAGAAATGAATTCACTCGGGGTGTTGTTGACGGCAGCCCTGCCCTCTGCCTGTTCTTCGTTCGGCTCTGACAACGTGTCAATTCCATGGCGTCGCTGCCGGCCGTCTGGCCTTCGCAGTGAAAGCGAATGACTGGGCTGAGGCGTCGTCATCCGCGCTGGTTCGCCCTCCATTCGGCATCGTAGATGCGCCCCCGGTCGCTCAGGTCCGGGAAATGAACCGAAGTCACCAATTCCGCCGTGCGATCGGGGTAGATATGCAAGCCGAGGTAAGCATGCTCTGCGGGTGAGCGATTCAGAACCGGCCGGTTGGCCGCATAAACCGTCTCGCCATTGCCAGGCATCCCCTCGGGTCCACCCAGGCGCCATGACACCGACTGCTGCCCAAATGTGATCGACACCCCCGGCATCGAGCCGCCGCCGGAGTGAGGATATTCACCTGCAACCCCGACATCCAATCCATTGATCAACACATCGAAGATCGGCCGGCCGAGGTAGCTGAACAGCACGACTTCAAAAGTACCGTGCACAGAGAACTCGCAGCCTGAAAGAAAGATCGGCGCAAACAAGAACAATCCGACACAGCCGCGGCGGGTGCGGCGCTCGCAGGCCACTCGCTCTTGCGGCAGAGCACACGGCCCATGCGCAACCCGCCGGTGAAGCCGAAGTCTCATCGATTGGCGCTTTCAGAGCGCGACCTTCGAATTCTTGTCGGTAACGAGCTTCAGTTTTTCCTTGGTAACGTTCTCTGCAACGACGTCCCTGACTTGGGTGTTTCTGAAATCGAGTGTTCCCGAGAGGGTGACATTCTTCAGGGTCAGCGTACCGATCTCGCTGTGGGGAAGTTGCGTGTCGGTCAACGCAGCGTTTTCGACTGTGAACTGCTGGATGTGCGAGTAAGTGAAGTCACCACGCGCGACGGGTGTCTTGCGCAACGTGACCGAGCCGATTTCAGTGAAGTACGAGATGACCTTGCCGGTCTTCTTCGAGATGTAGGGGACGATCTTTCCGTCCGAATCTCGCTTCGGAGGATCTCCGGGAGCGAAGAGCCTCGCGTGGGTGCCCTGAAAAGAGCACTGGTCAAGGAGCAGGCTTTCCATTTCCACCCAGGAGACAGACAAGCCCCAACCGCTTTTCCGGTCGTCGACACCTGTGGGGTGGTTGAACACGCACTGCGTCGCCCTGAGTCCGCCGATCTCTGCGCGCATGAAGTCAAAGCTTCCGCTGACCTTCTCAAGCACGACCTGCTTGCCCTTCAGGCGGCTGGCATCTACTCGATCAAAAGTGCTGTTCCGAATCGTCAACGACGCAATAACGGCGTGAGGCATATCCATGTCGTTCTCGACGGTGCAGCTGTCGATTAACAGGCTGACAGCGCCGTGCTCAAAGCGGTGACTGAATAAGATTCGATCGACCTTGCAGTTGACAACTTCTGTATGCGTATCAATGAAAGTTCGGAATCGGTGTATCTCGCAATCCACATATCTCGACTTACCTCCAACACCAACCGTACCGTATAGCCGCATTGCGCCAGCATGCTGGGGGCTGTCGGGCTCTGTTCCCTTGAAATAGCACCGCTCAAAAATTGATTCACCATCTCCGCCCCCCGGCAGGATAGACACGCCTCTTCCGAGAAACCCACAGTCCTTGAAAGTCAGGTTCGACCAACGCCCTCCCTCCCACCGCACGCCAGAGAACCCGCAGCGCGTAAAACGCAGGTGCTTCATGTTGACGTCGAACATCATGTGCCCGAGGAACATGCAATCGACAAACTCGATGTCCTCCAGGGACACATCATCCAAGCGGTGGGAATCACCGCCTCCACCAATATACCGATCGCGGATCACGAGGGGAGCATCGCCGACCACTCTGCGCCGCGTTTCTAGGTCAGTCAGTAGCGCGAAATCTTCGTCGCTAAGCATTGTTTTGTTCATCGTCGTCTTCGTGATTGCAAAGGGCTTGGCAGGTGATCTTTCGCACGCAGAGAGCAGGGAGGCCACAGATGCGGCTAGCAACGTTCTGCGTGAGAGCCCACTCATGCCTTTCTCACCTTGGTGTCGTATTTGTATTGATCCGGGAACATGGCGGAAAGCGCCACAAAGTCGGGCACCTCACCAAACTCACCTGCTGGTCGGCGAATGTTCATGCTCATGCCTGAACCTGCTGTCGTGAGGACTACGGGAAAGCACCACGCATCATCGAAGTTGTAGTGCGAGTAAAGCCCCGCTCTCGCTGATCTTTTTAACGTGATCCGGACAAACGCAGGAACATTTGGGGCTGCCTGGAGTGCAGCAAAGACGCCCTCGTGATCCCAAAAACTCATTTGATACCGGTACTCTGGCGGCACCGAGCGATCCTTCGGATCCACCTCGTCATGCTCGGCTCGGCGGTTCAATACAGTGCTGAACGCACGATAGGAGCCGCCCTCTACACCCCGGGCATCCCACACAAAAAACTCCACCCTCTCCACAAAAGGCTCGATCTGCTGCACATGCGCCGTGGTCATCCAGAAATTGCGCACCGTCCGTCCGACCATGCCACGCCCTCCGCTTGAATGCCTGGCCCAGGAGATGACCGGCCTCTCTTTCTCGACCATCAGGTAGTCCAACGCCACGCAGAACCTCGGCTGCGCGCTGGGTTGCTTGGCCGTGATGCGGCGGAACTCATCGCAGCCCATGGCATCGGTCTTGAGCAGCGTTCCAGACGGCGGCGTCAGGTTCCAGCCCAGCATTTCTCCGTTGTAGTTCTGGCAGCCGATCGGGCCACCGCATGACGACACGAGCACCCTGGTGCGGCCGCTGTCGAACATGCGCCGGTGCACGTCGTCGTATGAACCATCGCCAGGCTCCACGGGTTCATATGCCTGCACGCTGACAGCGTGAAAGTCATCGCCCGGCTTATTCCGAAGCTTCGCAACCGAGTAGGCTCCGGCACGGTGCGAGTGGCCCGCCAGCGTGTAGTGCAGGCGACCTTCCCGAGTCCCCTCGTTGAGCAATCCAAAAAGCCATTTGCGCTTCAGGCTGAAGGTGCCGCGGTTGTAGTCGTTGAAGGTGCCATCGCTCAACAGAAATTCGCGTGCGTCGCCCGCTTCTGTCAACTTGAGTCGGCGAAAGCTCACGGGGTTGTCGTAGTTGATCAGCGTGAAGTGGGTGAACAACACGTTTCTGCATTGGGCGGGTGATGCCTTGAGGGCGTCAACAATGAGTGCCTGTTGCACGTCGCTGAGGCTTTTGTCCGCGCGGGGCAAGCCCATCAATTGGCCTGCAATGGCCTTCTGGCTTTCCCAGACGAAGGCTCCCGCCGATGCCGCAGGATTGGTTGACAAGACTGGGTTGCCCTGAACATCTCTATGGGCTTGGCTGGCAGCAGCCATCGCCTCCTCGCCAGTCATGTCGGCATTGATCATGATTTCGGTCTCGCCCCAATCGAGCCCGATGAAGCACTGCGTCTGCCCGTAACGCACCCGAAAGTCGGCGAGCGGCGTGAACAACATGTAGAACCAGTCGAAGTTCGACGGCATGAAGTTCCACGCTTTGACCAGTTGGCCATAGGAAGGCCCATAGGCCATGCAGGCTTCGTAGATGGTGAGGTTGTGATCGGCTGGGATGCCCTGGTTGGCACGAGTGTCAGAAAACTCGTACTCGAGCGCAACGGCATCGGGGTCATCGCTGGCCTGCGGGTTCTTCAGCCCTTCCCATTTGCCAGCACCCCATTCCTTCGTCTTGCGCCAAATCAGCGCAGGCCCTGGAGCCACGGCATCGAAGGCACCTCTGGACGGTGACTCGGTGGACTTGGCTTCTTTTTCAGCGGTTACGGCTGCGTCGGTCACTCGTTTGGGCACCACGACCGCCTCAGCCTCGAGCAGGTCCGCTTCTTCCGTGGCCTCGTCGGCTTTGGCTTGCTTCCCCTCGCGCTCCAGCCTGCGTGCGTACGCGCGCAGGCGTAGAACGCGCTTGGCACGCGTGTCATCGTCCAGAGTTTGCCGAATTGTTTGACCCACGCTGTGTGAGTTCATACGGGGCGCAATGCCGTAAGGCACGTCGTAGGCCTCGTGGTTGCCGGTGATAACAAACAGCGGACAGTGGTTCAAGTACGAGTACTTGAACAATGAGTACGTGAGCATGTCGTCCAGCCCACGCGGGTAGAGCGTGCCGTCCTTCGCTTTGCCGCCCACGAACTGTTTGCTGAGGTCGTACTGCGCCCATTGGTCCTTGGGCGCGCCCTGGGCGAGCTTAGCGGGGTTGAAGTTCTGATTGAAGTCGACCAAGTCGCCGGTGATGAAGAGTGCGTCTGCCCCCTTCTCGCGCATGCTGTCAAACAGTTCGCGCAGTATGACGAAGCTGTTGGCGAGCTTGGGGCCGAGCGGGTCGGACACGCCGGGGATCGCCGCAGCCTGCGACTGTGCTAACGCAAAGTGCCGGCTGTTCACGTGCACGTCGGTCAGGTGGCCGATGTGCAGTGCGGGCTTGCTCTTGAAAATCACCGGGTGATAGGCCTTCAGCCGACTCGTTTCGTTGCGCAACTGGGGACCGAGCTGACCTTGCGTGGTGGCCGGAACGTTGAAGGTAAAGGGCTCCCAGAAGTGCTGCTTGTTCTTCTTCATCATCCAGAGGAAGTCGTAGATCAGCTTGTCCTGATGCTCCCAATGCGAAACGCCCTTGAGCGCCGGCGCTTTGTTGGGAAGCTCGGCTTGCTTGTAGACGCAGGTCACCATCCATGCCAGCGAATACGCATGGTCAGGCGCGGGCTGCACGCGCAGCCCCTGCAGGCTCAACTCGATCTCGAACAGATGCGCCAAGGGCTTGTTGGTCACGTCGGCTTTGCCAGGCGGCAGCTCATGGGCTGGGGCGATCGGCCCATAGGCCGCCGTGCCGGTGACGAAGAAGTCGACGGAACTCTGACGCAGGGTGGCGACCAATTGGCCTTCATGGTCATAGATAGTGCGCCCCCAACCGAGCGAATCGCCGCCTTTGGCCCGGGGAGAGTAAGCCCCGCGATACCACACCTTGATGCCGGTCTGGGCTGCCGCCTCGCTGCCGTACAGCCGTGCCCCTTTGAGGTCTGTGCTCGTTTTGTGCGCTTCGGCAAACGGCATGAGGCGCATATGCTTGTTGATGAAGTACCAAGCCAGCGGGGCCTCCCTGCCGCGCCCTGGGCCAGTGATTTCGAAGAGACTCCGGCAAGCGTCTTCGACAATCAAATAGACCTTGATGAACTTCTCGCTGGCAGGCGCCACATAGGGCGTACCGAGGGCAGGAAAAAGAATCACAGCCTGGAGTTCCGCCTGGTCGGCACACTCCTCACAAGGAGCCGGCGTGTTGACAGAGGCTGCCCTTGCCGCCGCGCGAGCCTTGGCGATGGAATCGTTGATTGAACTCATGATGGGGACAAACAGGTCGAGGGTGTCAGCGTGCGGGTGCCATGTCGGGCGTTCCGAGGGTCAGGAGAGCCGCAGCATCAAGAAAGGTCACGCGTTCGGTCTGGCATCGCTTCAGTGCGACGGCGACACTCGGGTGTTCGTCGAAGCGACGGCCGAAAGCGAGTCGCAGCCAGCTGTAAAACTGGAAGTCCGCGTCATCTTGAAGCCCCTCGCGGGATGCATGGGCAAGTACGGCATCAAGTTGCCTGAATCTCGCGTCGTAGGCGAGGTCCAGGAAGTTGTTCCGCACTGCGGTGGCCAAGGGGTCGTCAGAATCGGAGCTTGCCGCTTGTTCTTCGATGCGGGCGAGGATGCGGTCGGTGCGCGTGGCTTGCTCCAGCATTCCCTGTTGCTTTAACGAGTAAGTGTTGAGAGGCGGGGTGAACTGCGGAGGGTTGGGCTCAGGCGCCCGCCACTCTCGCCAGGTTCCCGATCGGAGCCATACGCCCCAACGCGAAACGGGGCGAAACATCTCCCCGTACTGCTCGACAGTCAACATTGTCATGAAGCCGGGAAGCACTCGGGGGTCTGTGTACCGCATGAGCACTTCCCCCAGTTCTTCCCCTGCGTCGTCGAGCAGTCGACCATCGAGCCAGTGCCGGAAGTGCGCTCCGAGCGTCTCCAGCCCAAACGGCGACAAAACCCAACTGATGCATGGGGCGCGGCGAGTCAAGGCCACCAATGATTCCAGCTCTGGTGCCACAGGAGGCGACACCGCGAGATGGGCTACGCGGCCGGCGCGAATGAGAAGGGGCGACCTGTCACCGAGGCTTGCTTCAGGCAAACCATCGAACAGTCGCAAGGCAGGTAGGTTGCGGACGACCGGCGACTTGGCTGCTTCTAGGTCGAGTCCAGGCTCCACGAGCGCGTACAGGTTCGACGAAGAGTCTGCCGCAGCAACCCATTGAAGCAATGCCGACAGATGAGCGGCAAGCTGTTCGTTGCTCAGGAAGGGGGGCATGGTGTCTGTCAACGCGATGCCTATCAAATGCGGGGAGCCATGCCGCTTGCTTCGCGCAAGGCTTTCTCCATACAAGTTTCGCAAACGGCGCGCGGCAGTTCTCCCAACCCATAGTTTTCGCTGGCGGGGCCAACAAAGCTCTTGGTGCCTGCTTTCACCGAAATCTTCCCCGGGCACTTCACCTCAATGCCCGAGCCCGAGAGTTCGATGCACGCCCCACCCGCCGTGGTCAGCGTGATCTTCTTGGCCGCCGCCCAGTCGATGTGTGCGTTGGCCGTCTGGATGTTGATGAGCCCCTTGGCGGCCACTTGCGCCTGACCGGCCTGGGCTTGCATCTGCACCGGGCCTTGTCCCGCGATCATCGTGAGGCCTTTGCCTTTGGCGCCTTCGCCGGGCTGCACGGCGCCGGCCAGGATGCCGAGGCTCTGGCCGGTGTGCACGCGCATCTGCCCGCCGCTGGCGATGTGGACGTCTTGCCCCGCGTTGACGCTCACGGTGTCGCCGCTGGCGATCTGGATGTCTTGGCCGGCCACGGTGGTGAAGCCGGCCTTGGCGCTGAAGGCGACGATGGGGTCGGCGCTGTGGGGCAGCTTGTCGGCGCTGGCCTGGGTGCTGGTGTTGGACGCGTCGGTCTGTGCGGCCTCGAAGCCTTGCTGGCTGACCATGCCGCTGGCCGTGGTGTGCAAGGCCTTCATCGCGGCGGCTTTGTCGCTCAGCGGGCTCTGGCCGGCTTTCGTGCTGCCCAGGGCGGTGGCGAAGGCGGTGGTCTGGTGGGTCTGGGCGGCCTTGCTGAAGCTGTCGGTGAGTTGGACGGCTTGTTTGAGCAAGGCCATGCCGGGGGCGTTGTCGCCGGCGGGGTCTGCCTCTTGGGCGCCGTAGCTGCTGATGAGCAGGCCTTGGCTGGCGCGGATGGCGCCGTAGGCGTCGGTTCGGAGTTCGAAGCCTTCGCCCCGGAAGCTGCCTCGGTGGTTGTCGGCCTGGTGGACGAGGTGGCCAAGGTTGAGTTGGCTGGCGTGCTGGGTGGTGGCGAGTTGCACGCGCAGCTGGCCCGGGGTGTCGTCGAAGACGAGCTGGTTGAAGCCGTCGCCGCCGAACTCTTTGCTCTTGATGCCGCTCAGGGCTGCAGCGTTGTTCTGTGCGTTGGCACCTTCGCTGGCGCTGCCGGGGGCCCCGCCGTGCCAGGCGGGGCTGTGGCCGCCGGCCCCTGCGCCCATGAGATTGCCTTGGGCGCTCGCGCGGTGGTCGTGGCTCTGGGCGTAGGGGCTGAGGTCGGTCTCACCGGGTTGCCCGCCGGGGGTGGATGGCAGGCCGGCTTCGCCTCGGCCGTTGTAGAGGGTGCCAATGACGACGGGCCGGCTGGTGTCGCCATCGATGAATTGCACCAGCACTTCTTGACCGATGCGGGGGATGAACTGGGTGCCCATGCCGGCGCCCGACCAGCGTTGGGCGACGCGCACCCAGCAGGTGCCGCGGTTTTCGGGGCGGCCGTCGGCGTGCGGGGCGGCTTGCCAGTGGAAGCGCAGTTTGATGCGCCCGAGCGCGTCGGTGTAGAGCTCGTCGGCACCTTGGGGGCTGTCGTTGCCGCTGGCGCCGATGACGACGGCGGTTTGCAGGCCGAGGGCGGTGGCCTCGTCCATCGGCTGCGGGCGCCAGGGCATGAGTCGGCGGATGGCTTCGAAGCGGTTGGCGTGGCCGGTGGCTTCGGCGGTGGCGCGCAGTTCGGGGTCGTGCGCGATGGCGTCGCTGAGCAGGGCGTCGTCTTCGGCGAAGGGCTCGGGTTCGTCGGGGCCGAGGGCCTGTGCGATGGCGTTGCTCAGGTCTTTGGGCAGGTTGTTGATGCCCAGCGCCTGCACCTTGAGCACGGTGAACTGGCGGTGGGCGGGGTCGGCGCCTGCGCCCGCCAATTCGGCCAGTGAGTCGAGCGGGCTGTCGGTGAGGGTGAACCACTGGCCGGCGCGCAGGGTGCGCACGGTGCTGCGGGCGAGCCAGGTCTTGTTGCGGGCTTCGAAAGCCTGCTGGCGGCAGGTGGCGCGGTGCTCGGCTTCGCTGCGGCTGCAGTCGCCGGTGTCGGCGCCGTCGGCACCGGGTGCGTAGTCTTCGAACCAGTGGGCCAGGTCTTGCACGGCAGCGCTGGCGAAGCGGTGGTCGGTGGGGACTTGGGCGGTGGAGGCGCTTTGGGCGCGGTAGTCCCAATGCAGCAGGGCGCTGGCGGTGGGGTTGAGTTGGCGTTGGCCGCCGAAGGCCTGGATGGCGTCTTGCCGTTGCACGGCGCCAGCCGCGTGGAAGCGGATGCCCTGGCCGCCCGAGGTGGCGTTCTCGGGCACGCGGCTGCTGTCGGCGAAGAAGACGACGCGGTGGCCGCTGGCGGCGGCGTCGTGTTCTTCGACGCGCCAGTTGAGGCCTTCTTCGGCAAGCAGGCGTTGTGCGAAGGCGAGGTCGCTCTCGCGGTATTGCACGCAGTAGGGGCGCACGCCGCCGTTGGGGCCTTGGGCGATGAAGGCGGCGAGGTCTTCGGTCGCACCGTCTTCACTGGACTCACCCCATTGCCACGCGGCGTGGGCGCTGTAGGCGGCGTCGCCGAGCACGTCGTCGAGGATCTGGATCACGCTCTTGTCTTGCCACACGCGGCTGTGCCGGGTGTGGCCGAGCAGGGCGAGCCAGGGTTGGGCGCTGAGGTGGTAGCGGGCGAAGCCGCCGTCGGCCTGGCCTTGGCGGGCGCGCATCACGAGGGCGCTGCGCCGTGTGCGGCGGCCGTCGGCCAGCGTGGTGAAGAGCTGGACGCGCTGGCCGATGAGGCCGTGCAAGTCGATGCGGGCGTCGAAGCCCAGGGTGGTGAGGTCGAGCTGGAACGGTGCGTTGAGCGATTCGACGCTCGTGAAGCTCTCGACCATCAACTGACCCAGCGGGCCGTCGCCTTCGAGGGTGTACAGGCGTTGGGCCAGGGTCCACTGGCCCAGCAGTTGGCTCAGTTGGGCTTGCAGGGCTGCGGTGACGCCGCGGACAACGCCTGAAGCCGCGTCGCTGAGTCGGTCGAGCATGTGTTTTTATCCCCCCTGTGAAACGGCCCGCGAATTTTGTCAGCCGGGCCTCTTGCGCACCCTGCTTGTACGAACTGTTACGGGGTGTTCCGCCCAAAGAGGGGGGCGATTCGCAGGGCCCGACGACGGGTCAACCCCTCGTTCAGGGCACCACGCCATGGCGCCGCAGATGCGGCCACATCCAGGCTTCGACTTCGGCCATGCCGCGCGCTTCGGCCTCAGGCGTGACGGCAGAAGAGCCCATCGGGTCGCCCTCGGCGATGAAGGTACCGGTGCTGCTCATGTGGTCGGGCTGCCGGCCCCAGGGCGTGCCGCCCATGCCGCCGTGCGTGGTGAAGAAGTAGCGCATCGGGTTCGGTTGAAAGTTCACGCCGGCCGCCGCGCGCAAGCCGCAGTTGCCGAACGAGCCCCGGCTGTGCGTCGCCGGGTCGCGCACGGCGTGGTAGCAGTGGCGCACGTTGGGCGGGATCTCTTCGGCGTCGAGCGCCATGTTGCGCGCCACGGCATCGAACAGGAACATCGCCTCGACCGGAATGCCGCGCCGGTTGAGCAGGCGCGCCACGTGGATGAGGATGGCCGCGCCCCGGCTGTGGCCGGCCATGTAGATGCGGCGACGGCGCTGCGTGGCCTCGAAGGCCTCGACCTCGTCGGCCGACCAGGTGCTCACCGAGCGGCCGCTCGTCCAGGCGGGCATCGATTCGACGTCGTCGTGGTACGAGTTCCACAGCGCCATGACCTCTTCGAGCACGAACTGCGGATCGACGTGGTGCACGCCGCCGAAGCTGCCGAAGCCGGCATCGTCCCAGGTGTCGCCGGGCCCGCGGTGGTGGATGGGCGCCGGGTCGGGCGCCGGGTGCGCGCGAAGGTATTCGTTCTTCACGCGGTTGACGAAGCTGTGGGCGAAGACACGCGCGTACTCGGCGCTGTCAGAAGGCCCGGTTCCATCGACGCACACGAGCATGGGGCTCACTCCGATCGGCAAACCCGCCGGGTCGAACCGCCCACGGGGTGCCGGCAGCTTAAGTGGCAGGCCCACGGACGCGTCATTGACTTTGGTCGCTTTACCCCTCTTCGGGCCCTCGCCTATGGTTCGGTCCACTGCCAGCAGTCCACTGGATCAGTCACCGCACAGGGCCGCCCATGCCGCAACCGATCACACTCGCCACACCGCTGCCGCCCGAGGATCTGCGCTTCGCGTCGATCACCGCCACCGAAGGCCTCAGCGCGCTCGGCGAAGCGCGGCTGAACATGGTCAGCGCGAAAGAAAGCATCGACCCGCGCGACCTGCTCGGCCAGCCCGTCACCGTGACGATGGAACTGCGCGACGACGCCAAGCGCCACTTCAACGGTTACATCACGCGCTTTGCGCTCACCGGCCACCACGGCAGCCACTACACCTACCAGGCGGTGGTGCGGCCCTGGCTGTGGTTCCTCAAGCAGACGGTCGATTGCCGCATCTTCCAAGAGCAGGCGGTGCCCGACATCGTCAAGAAGGTCTTCCAGGATCACGGCATCGCCAACTTCGAGTTCAAGCTCTTTCGCAGCTACCGCAACTGGACGTACTGCGTGCAGTACCGCGAGAGCGACTACGACTTCGTCGCACGCCTGCTCGAACACGAAGGCATCTACTGGTACTTCGAGCACACCGATGGCGAGCACAAGCTGGTGCTGGTCGATTCGCAGACCGCGCACGACCCTGCCAGCGGCTACGACGCCCTGCCCTTCTACGAAAACGGCGTCGGCGCCCCGCCCGACCAGGAATACATCTCGCGCTGGCGCTTTTCGAGCGCCGTCACGCCGGGCAAGGTCGTGCTCACGAGCTATGACTTCCAGCGCCCCGGCACCAGCCTGCAGGTCGAGCAAGGCAACCCGCGCCCGCACTCGCTGGCCAACTACGAGGTGTTCGACTTCCAGGGCGACTACATCCAGGCGGGCGACGGCAGCCACCTCACCGAAAACCGCCTCGACGAGATCCATTCGCGGGCGATGGTTCTGCAAGGCGAATCGAACGCGCAGGGCCTGTCGGTGGGCCGCACCTTCAAGATGAGCACGCACCCGCGTGACGACCAGAACGCCGAGTATCTGATCACCGCCCTGTCGCTGCACGCGCAGACCGACGCCAACGAATCGGGCGGCGCGGGCAGCAGCGAGGTGCGCTGCGACTTCAACGCCATCGCGTCGAACCAGCAGTTCCGCGCCGAGCGCCGCACGCGCAAGCCCGTGGTGCACGGCCCGCAGACCGCCGTGGTCGTGGGCCCGGCCGGCGAAGAGATCTACACCGACGAGTACGGCCGCGTGAAGGTGCAGTTTCACTGGGACCGCCTCGGCACCAAAGACGACAAAAGTTCTTGCTGGGTGCGCGTGTCGCACCCGTGGGCGGGCAAGAACTTCGGGATGATCCACATCCCCCGCATCGGCCAAGAGGTCGTGGTCGGCTTCCTCGAAGGCGACCCGGACCAGCCCCTCATCACCGGCCGCGTCTACAACGCGCAGCAGATGCCGCCCTGGGACCTGCCGGCCAACGCCACGCAAAGCGGCATCCTCACGCGTTCGTCCAAGGGCGGGGGCTATGCGAATGCCAACGCCATCCGATTCGAAGACAAGGCCGGCGCCGAACAGCTGTGGATCCACGCCGAGAAAAACCAGGACATCGAGGTCGAGAACGACGAGACGCACTGGGTCGGCCATGACCGCACCAAGACCATCGACCACGACGAAACGGTGCACGTCAAGCACGACCGCACCGAGACGGTCGATAACAACGAGACCATCACCATCGGCGTCGATCGCGCCGAATCGGTCGGCAACAACGAGACCATCGACATCGGTGTGAACCGCACCGAAACCGTCGGCAGCAACGAGACCATCACCATCGGGGTGGACCGCACCGAGAGCGTGGGCGCGAACGAGACCATCTCGGTCGGCTCGAACCGCAGCGTCTCGGTGGGCAGCAATGAAACCAAGACCGTGGCGCTGCAGCGCACCCACACGGTGGGCGTCAACGAGACCATCGCCATCGGCGCCGCACAAGAAGTGGCCATCGGTGCGATGCAGACCATCACGGTCGGGGCCAACCAGTCCACCTCGGTCGGGCGCAACCAGTCGAACACCATCGGCGCCAAGCAAGACAACGAGATCGGCTCCGACCGCAGCATCACCGTCGGTGGCGCACAGAAGACCGCTGTCGCGAAGGGCCGCACGACCTCGGTCGGCGAAGACGACGCGGTGACCGTGGGCAAGACCTTCACGCTCACCGCGGCCGACTCGATCACGCTGAAGACCGGCAGCGCCAGCATCATCATGAAGAAGGACGGCACGATCACCATCAAGGGCAAGGACATCACGATCGACGGCAGCGGCAAGATCAACGCCAAGGCCAGCAGCGACATCGTGATGAAGGGCTCGAAGATCCTGCAAAACTGAAGACACCGTCATGAACACGCGCTCGCCCCTTCTTGAGCCCGCCACCCTTGCCCAACCGGGCGATGAGCACCTCGACGTCACCGCGCAGGCCGACCCCGCGCCCGCCGGCGTGCTCGACGCCCTGCTGAAGTCGCGCCCCGCGCGCGCTTCGGCAACCTTGCCCCCGACGCCCTTGCCGTCGGTCGTGATCGGCCAACTGCTGGCCCTGGCCGAAGACGGTGGCGCGCCCTGCGTCACCTATGCCGGCCAACCGGGGTCGGCCGCACTGCGCGCGCGCACCACGGTGGATTTGCGCGCCGGGCACATCGGCCAGCAGGTCGTGCTGTCGTTCGAAGGCGGCAACCCCGCGTTGCCGATCGTCATGGGGGTGCTGCGACTCGAAGCACCTGCACTCGAAGGCCCGGCCGAACACGTGCAAGTCGATGCCGACGGCCGGCACCTGACCGTCAGCGCGCGCGAGCACCTGGTGCTTCGCTGCGGCAAGGCGAGCATCACGCTCACCAAGGCCGGCAAGGTGGTCATCGAAGGCACCTACGTGTCGAGCCGGTCCACCGGAGTGAACCGCCTCAAGGGCGGTTCCGTGCAGTTGAACTGACCCGCCCGCGCGATGGAACTCATCAATGCCACGCGCATGAGCGTGGCCTACAACCTCGGGCTCGAACCCAGCGGGCGCGAGTTGCTGGTGGTCGTCATCAAGGGCACGTTCCGATTTCCGCAGCCAGGCGACGCGCCGGGCGGCTTCGCCCTGCATGACCAGCAGTTGCCGCTCGTGATGTCGGACACCTTCACCGGCGCGCCGGGCTTGTCCGCCCCGGTCTACGAAATCGACTTCGCCCCGCGCAAGCATCGCTGCGACGTGCTGCTGCTGGGCAGCGCCCACGCGCCCGAAGGACGCCCGACCACGCGCGTCGGCGTGGGCTTGCGCGTCGGTGACTGGACCAAGAGCTTCACCGTGGTCGGCCCGCGCCAATGGGACTGCGGCTTCGCCACCTTGCGCGCCACCCCGCCCGAGCCATTCCTCGTGCAACCGATCTCGTATGACGTGGCCTACGGCGGCAGCGACCTGCGCCACGACGACCCGGCGCAGCACGCCGCCTACGGGCCCAACCCGGTGGGGCGCGGCTTTCACAAGCACCTGCGCAAAGAGTGGGTCGATGGCCAGCCGCTGCCGTGCACCGAAGAGTCCGGCCGCAGCGTGACCGACCCGCAGGGGCAGTACCTGCCGATGGCCTTCGGACCGTTGGGGCGAGGCTGGGAACCCCGCGCCGCATTGGCCGGCACCTACGACGACACCTGGAAGAACGAGCACTTTCCCTTTTTGCCACCTGACTTCAACGAGGCCTACTACCAGGCCGCACCGGCCGACCAGCAGTTGCCGCTGGGCGCCTTTGCCGGCGGCCCGACCGAGGTGGTGCTGTCGAACCTCACACCCGACGGGCTCACGCGCTTCACCATTCCGCAGTTCGTGGCGCCGGTGCATGTGTTCGCGCGCAACGGCGGGCGTGAAGACCTGCACGCGCAACTCGACACCGTCGTCATCGAGCCCGACCTGCAACGCTACAGCCTGACCTGGCGCGTGGCGCGGCCGCTGCGCAAGAGCCTGTTCGAAGTGGCCCAGGTGCTGGTGGGCAAGAAGGGCCGCGAGTGGTGGCAGCAACGCGACACGGTGACCTTCCCGATACCGGTCGTGATGGTGCCCATGCCACGAAGCGATGCCGCCGAGGCCCGCCCATGAGCGCCGTTCGCATCGCCGTCGAACACACCGGGCTCGTGACGAGCGTGGGGCTGACCGCGCCCGCCACTTGCGCCGCCCTGCGCAGCAAGCTGACCAACCCGACCGAAACACGCTTCATGTGCAGCCTGGGGCATTGGTTGATGGGCCACGAGGTGCCGCTCGAGCGGCCCTGGCGCGGGCTCGACAAGCTCGCGCGCATGGCCGCCATGGCCATCACCGAATGCCTCGACGGCGTGCCACCCGAAGCGTGGGGCGACATTCCCGTGCTGCTGTGCGTGGCCGAGCGCGAACGCCCCGGCCGCATCGACGGCCTCGAAGACCGACTCTTCGCAAACGTCCAAGAGGTGCTGGGCGTGAACTTCTCAGCCGCTTCGTCGCTGGTGCCGCACGGGCGCGCCGGTCTGCCCGTGGCGCTGGCCGCTGCGCGCAAGCTGCTGGCCGAACGTCGCTGCACGCGCGTCGTGGTCGCCGGCGTGGACGGTCTCTTGCACTGGCCCACGCTCGACGTGCACGACCGCGCCGGGCGACTGCTGACCGAGCAGGTGTCGAACGGATTCATGCCCGGCGAGGCCGCCGGCGCGGTGCGCCTGGGGCTGCCCGGCCGCGAGCCCGCGCTGCAGGTCACCGGCGTGGGCTTCGCCGCCGAGAAGGCGCACATCGACTCCGAAGAACCATTGCGTGGCGACGGCATGGCGCAGGCCATCCAGCAGGCGTTGGCCGACGCGGGCCGGCGCATGGAAGACCTCGACTTCCGCATCGCCGACCTGTCGGGCGAGCAGTACTACTTCAAAGAGGCCGCGCTCGCGCTGGCGCGAACACTACACACGCCGAAGCCGAGCTTCGACCTGTGGCACCCGGCCGAGTGCATCGGCGAAACGGGCGCGGCGGTGGGGCCGGTGATGCTGGCACTGGCGGACGCGGCCTGCCGCAAAGGCTACGCGCCAGGCGGGCGCATCCTCACGCACTTCGCCAACGACGCCGGCCAGCGCGCGGCGGCCGTCTTGAGCTATGAAGGGTCGCTGTCATGAGCAACCAGGTCTATGCCAACGGCATGGAGATCTCTTGCAAGTCCGCCGCCGGCAAGTCGATCTGCGCCTTTCCGGACGTCTGCTTCACGCCGCCGCAGACGCCGGCCACGCCACCCGGGGTGCCGATCCCGTACCCCAACACCGGCATGGCCTCGGACTGCACCGACGGCTCGACCAGCGTGAAGATCTCCGGCAAGGAGGTCATGCTCAAGAACAAGTCGTACTTCAAGAAGAGCACCGGCGACGAGGCCGGCTGCGCGCCCAAGAAGGGCCTGATCACCAGCAAGAACACCGGCAAGGTGTACTTCAACGCCTGGTCGATGGACGTGAAGGTCGAGGGCGAGAACGTCGTGCGCCACCTCGACATCACGACGCACAACCACGCATCCTTCCCAGGCAACAGCCCCGCCTGGCCCTATGTGGACGCGATGGCCATGGCCCCGGGCGGTGCCTGCAACAAGGACGTCGAACGCGAGAAAGACAAGTGCAAGGACTGCGCCCCCCACGCAAAGCCGGGCAAAGATCCTTGCGCTTCATTTCACCGCGCGAGCTCGCCCCCTGTTGACACCCCGGGCCCGGACGCCAAGCCCGTCGCCGACCGTCTGTCGGACGAGGCCGCCCTTGACGAGTGCCTGTCGGCACGCAAGTGCCTGTTGCAGCCTTACTCGCGCAAGACCGACGGAGAGGGCGGCAAGGCCCTGGGTTGCTGTGAGCCGCAGACCGGTCACCACCTGATGGAGAAATCGTCTTTCCTGCACGGACCGAAGAAGTCGAAGACCATGATCGGCGGCATCCCCGCACCCGACGCGGTGCTGCCCCAGGGCAAGGCGGCTTTCGAGGCCTACGACGAGAACATGGCGCCCTGCGTCTGCGCCGAGGGCACCAGCCACAACCGGGGCGGAACGCACGAGCTTCTGCACGTCTTTCAGAAGGCATCCGCTGAAGCCGCGCCGGCAGGCGAGCTCACGCTCAGCGGCAAGAAGACGACCTACCCCCACGTCACCACCTATGGCGAGGCGAAGAAGACCGCCTCGGAGGCCCACGCGCTGGTGTTTCCCAGCTCGGGGTGCAGCCGCGACTGCATCGAGGCGCAACTCGATGCCTATCACTCCCAGTGCGGCATCACCGACAAGACCCAGATCAAGGCCGCCACAGAAGGCATCAACCCTGACCTGAGCCCCGCAGAAGCGCGCCAGCAGATCGCCGAGCGCAGCAACAGCGTGCTGCTCGACCGCATGTCCAAGGCCTGCGACGTGGACGCCGCCTGGGCCTGAACCCCTTAACGACCTGCCGACATGACCAGCCTCTGGATCGACCACAGCATCGACGCCGGGTGTTTCATCAACCCGGTGGGCGCGCTGCTCTCGCTGAGCACCGACGCCCTTTCGAAAGACGAGCTCGTGCACTCGCGCCTCGTGCTCTACGCCACCAGCAACGGGGCCGTGCGCGAGTTGGCGACCTGCCCATGGAAAGTCGTCTCGCTGGCGCGCCATGTGCAAGGCGCCACCAAGCAGGGCCTGGCGCTGGGCGAAGACGGCCAGCTGCTGTCACTCACGCCCGCAGGCGCCACTGACTGGTCAATCGGCACACGGGCAGGCGTCCCGGCACGGCGTGGCCCCTTGCGCAAAGTGCGCAGCCTGGGCGGGACGCCCTTCGTGGTCGGCATGAACCGTCAGGTCTACGCCATCGAACCCGATGGACGTTGGCGTGACCTGTCGCCGCCCGCGACCGGCTTGCCGCTCGGTGGCTTCGAAGGCGTCGCCGGGCTGGACCCGAACGACCTCGTGTGTGCCGGGTGGCGCGGAGAACTGTGGCGCTGGCGAGGCGGCGTCTGGCAAGCCATCGACAGCCCGACCAACGTGCTGATCACCGACATTGCCGCCCTTGCCGATGGCAGCTACGTCGCCTGCGGGCTTTCGGGCCTGGTGCTCGTGGGTCGCGACGATGAATGGCGCGTGCTCGATCAGAAACCGTTCGATCTCAACCTCTACAGCGTGGCCGAGCACGAGGGGCGGGTGTACCTGGCTTCGATGTACGGCCTGTACGAACTCAAGGACGAGAAGCTGCACGACGTGCGCTATGGCGCCACGCCTGCGCCAGTCACTGCACACACGGTGCAGTCGATCCAGCCCGGCGCGCTGGGCCTGATCGGCGCGAAAAGCCTCTACGTGCGAGAAGGCGACACGGTTTGGCACAGCTATGAATGAGCCAGGGTCCACGTCATTGAAGGTCTGGCCGAAATGAGCACTTTCATTGCACCCGCGCTTGCCGTCGTCGTTCAACAGCACCTCGACGACGCGCTTTCGCTGCGCGGCATACGCTCCGTGCTCGTGCGCGCCCCGCACGTGAAGCTGCACCAGTTGCGCCGCCTCGACGATCGTCTCGTGGCCCACCTCGATGGCCTGGCCATCGCAGGCGAGGCCGGTCAGGCCCTGCTGCGCGAGACGCTCGACCGACCGACGCCGGCCGCCTTGTTCGTTCACACGGTCGCGGCCATCGAAGCCCGCGACGAGGCCGCGCTCGGCCGATTGCTCGCGGTGGCCGAAGCCCTGCCCGACACCCGCGCCGGCATGGTCTCGGCCTTTGGCTGGGTGCAGGCCCAAGCCTTGCGCGGACTGACCAAACCGCTGCTCGACTCCGCGAGCCCTTTCCAGCGAGGCATCGGCCTCGCGGCCTGCGCCATGCACCAGGTGCACCCGGGTGCGGTGCTCGATGCGGCGCTGGCACACGACAACCCGGCCTTGCGTGCCTGCGCGCTGCGCGTGGCGGGTGAACTGGGCCGTCCCGAAAGCCTGCCCGCCTGCCTGGCGGCGCTGGGCGACGAGAAGGCCGCCCCGTCGCTGCGTTTCGACGCGGCCCGTGCCGCGCTGCTGCTGGGCGACCGGCAGGCGGCGGTCGCCACGCTGGCGACGCTGGGGCGTGCACCGGGCCCGATGCAGGCCGCCGCGCTGTCGCTGTGGCTGCGTGTCATTTCGCCGCAAGACGCACAGGCGGTGCTGAAGGCACTCGCCACCGAAGCCATCGCGCCGCGCGTGCTGGTGCGTGCGACGGCCGCCTCGGGCGACCCGCATTACGTGCCTTGGCTGATGCGCCAGATGGAAGTACCGGCGCTCGCGCGCCTGGCCGGCGAGGCTTTTTCTTGGATCACCGGCGCCGACCTTGCTGCGCTCGACCTCGAAGACTTGCAGGCACAAGACCCCGGCGCCGGCCCCAACGACGACCCAGCCGACGAGCGCGTGGCCTTGGATGAAGACGAGGGCCTGCCCTGGCCCGACCTGAACAAGGTGCACGCCTGGTGGCAGGCGAATGGCCTGCGCTTCGCCTCGGGCTCGCGCTGCTTCATGGGCGAAGCACCCAGCGCCGGCCATTGCCTCGCCGTGCTGCGCACCGGCGGCCAGCGCCAACGCGCCGCGGCGGCG
This sequence comes from Piscinibacter sp. PDB5-1, assembly GCF_056676035.1. Taxonomy (NCBI): domain Bacteria; kingdom Pseudomonadati; phylum Pseudomonadota; class Betaproteobacteria; order Burkholderiales; family Sphaerotilaceae; genus Piscinibacter; species Piscinibacter sp. PDB5-1. The sequence continues at coordinate 390,131 of NZ_JBWVZL010000001.1, forward strand.
ACCTGGCTCACGCTGCTGCAACCCGGACTGCCCCGTTTCAACACCGCAGCGCCGGCGTGGCGGCAGCAACGCCTGCTCGACGACGCCACCGCCTGACCCGCCCGCATCCGACCCCATGGACCCCAAACTCGTCTTCACCGTGCTCGGACCGCTCTTTCTCGTGCTGGGCACCTGGCGTGCCCTGACCCAGGGGCCGCTGTCGCCACAGGCTCGCACCTGGCTGCTGCTCGGGGCGATCTTCAGTGCCGTGGCGGGCTGGTTGTGGATGCAGGCCTGAGCATCTGCTCGATGCTCGCCCCGGAGCGCCCGCACGCGGCACACCGCGCCCACCGGGTGTGACTTTCGTTGATTGCCCGGGCGCGACCCAGGCCGGATAAACCAGCCTGCGGCCAGCACACCCTTTTTCGAGCTGTTCGAGCGGCCGCACGCATCCGGAGCCCCCATGAATCTGGTGATTCACGCCCACACCCTGAAGAACGAAGCCCTCTCGCAGCCCATCACGGGGCGCTTCGACGAACGCGGCGGCACCATCGGTCGGTCCGACACCAACACGCTCTCGCTGCCCGACCCGGAACGCCACATCTCGCGCCTGCAGGCCGAGGTGTGGTTCGCCAATGGCGGGTTCTCGATCCGCAACGTGGGCAGCGCCAACGCCATCCTCGTCAACGGCCGCTCCATCGCCCCGGGTGAGGGCGCAAGCCTGTCGGACGCCGACGAAATCGCCATCGGCTCATACCTCATGCGCGCCGTGGTGAGCAACGGCGCCGTGCCAAACACCGTGGGCGAGCGCACGGCGGTCGATTCGCGCACCGTCATCGTCGCGTCGGCTGGCGAGTCGAAGACCTCGCCGCCCAAGCTCGCGCCGCAGGTGCACGTCACCGGCACGCAGCCCAGTGCACGATTCGTGGCGCCGAAGGCCGAGCCCGGCACCAGCGCGTCGTCGGGCACCGCCTCGGTGACCACCACCAAGCCGAAGATCCCGCCCACGGCCAACGACCCGTTCGCCGACCTGCTGGGCCCGGGTGCTGGCGCGGGGGCCTCGGCCGCCGACCCCTTCGCTGATTTGCTCGGACCGGCAGTCGCCGCCACGCCGGCACCGGCCACGCCCCTGCCCGCCACGCCGCCCGCCGCACCGTCAGCCGCGGCACGCGCGGCGGCGTTCGGTTCACCCACCGTGGCGCCCGCGCCCGTGGCACGCCTGCCCGACGACTTCGACCCCTTCGCCGACCTCGCACCGCCCAAGAGCGCGAGCGCCGGGCTCGAATCCTTCATGGGGGGCAGCCCGTCGCCGGCCACGCCGCCCGCCAGCAGCACCCTGCCGCCCGACCTGGGCCTGGGCGACCTGATCGGCACGCCCACCGGCAGCGCCGGGGCGAGCGGGGGCGGCAGCCTCGACACCTTGTTCGGCCTGAAGCCGGCCGCGACCAGCAGCGATCCGCTGGCGGCCTTTCTCTCGTCGCCCGCGCCCAGCACCGACGGCAAGCCCGCGCCCGCGTCGCAAGACCCGATGGCCTTCTTCGGCGGGGCACCCAGCGCGGCCGAGGCGTCGCCGGCCATCCCGGCCGACTTCGACCACACGCCCGAGCTGAAGGGCGCCTACGTGCCCCCGGCGGTGCAGGGGGCGTCGGCCCCGGCCGTGACCCCGGCCTCGTTGCCGTCCGACGTGACCCAGTTCGCGGCACCGGCCGCCAAGAGCAAGCCGGTGGAGCCGCCGACCGTCACCTCGCCGGTGCTCGCCCCCGTGGCGCCACCGAGCCGGCCGCCCGCCACGCCGCCCGTGGCCGCACCGCGCAGCGCCCCGAAGCCGACCGACGTGGTGCCGGCCACGACCATGCCCGCGGTGCGCCCGGCGCGGCCCGAGCCGGCCTCGTCGCCCACGCCGTTCGACGCGCTGCTGGCCAGCCCCGCCGCGGCCCCCGCGACGAAGCCCGCCGACAGCCCGGTGCCGGCCATGCCCACCGGCACGAAGCCCGTGGCCCCGGCCGCCGCCGCAGGCTCAGGGTCGCCGGACGCCCTGTGGGCCGCGTTCTGCGAGGGCGCGGGCATCAAGTTCGACCCGCCGCAGGGGCTCAACCCCGAGCTGATGCGCATGATCGGCCAGATCCTGGCGCAGTCGGTCGAGGGCACGCTCAAGCTCGTGGCCGTGCGCGCGGCCGCCAAGCAAGAGCTGCGCGCGCAAGTCACGACCATCCAGTCGCGCAACAACAACCCGCTGAAGTTCTCGCCCGATGCGCCGGCGGCCATCCAGCAACTGCTGCAGCCGCCGATGCGCGGCTTCATGTTCGGCCCGGCGGCGGTGACCGAGGTGATGGACGACCTGCTCGGCCACGCCATCGGCACCATGGCCGGCATGCGTGCGGCGCTCGAAGGCGTGTTGCAGCGCTTCGAGCCCAAGCAGCTCGAAGGCAAGCTCAGCAGCGGCAGCGTGTTCGACGCCTTGCTGCCGATGAACCGCCGCGCCAAGCTGTGGGAGTTGTACCTGCAGCACTACGAACGCATCCAGGGCGAGGCGCAAGATGACTTCCACGACCTCTTCGGCAAGGCCTTCATCAAGGCCTACGAAGACCAGCTCGACCTGCTCGACGACGCCCGTCACCAGTCGAAGTGAGCCCGCATGCTGAAGGTTGACATCGCTTCGCGCAGCGAGGTGGGTGACCGCACCCACAACGAAGACGACTTGCGCGTGGGCAACAGCGGGTCGTTCTGGTACGCCGTGCTGTCCGACGGCGCGGGCGGCCACCGGGGCGGCGCGGTCGCATCCGACCTGGTGGTGCGCATGACGGCGCTGGGCCTGCAGTCGTCGCCGCATGCCACGCCCGAGTTGCTGACCGCGCTGGTGTGCGACACGCACGCGGCGCTGGGCCAGCAGCAGGCCGGCCGCAAGGGCCACGAGCGCATGCACGCGACGCTGGTCGCGCTGTGGATCGACGCGCGCCGCGCCGAGGCGCTGTGGACACACGTCGGCGACTCGCGCCTGTACCTGCTGCGGCACGGCCGCGTCGTCTACACCACGCCCGACGACAGCGTGGTGCAGCGCATGGTCGAAGCCGGCTACCTGACACCCGAAGAGGCGCGCGACCACCCGCGCAAGAACCAGTTGCTCAGCGCGATGGGCACCGCCGAAGCGGTCGAGCCGAACACGGTGCGTGCGCCGATCCCGATTGCCGACGGCGACGCGTTCCTGCTGTGCTCCGACGGCTGGTGGGATCACTTCGAGCCGAGCGACCTCGAAAGCGCGTTCGCCGCCGCCACCTCGCCGCGCGAATGGCTCGACCTGATGGCGCAAGACATCGTCGCGGCCCAGCACCCGGGTCAAGACAACTACAGCGCCGTCGCCGTGTGGGTGGGCGATCCGGCCGAGACCACCCGCGTGGGTGGCTTGTGAGTGGTTTTTGGCGTGAGCAGGCCGGGGTTGACCTTGGTCGGTTGGCGGTTTCAACGCAGAGGCGCACCATCGGCCCTGTTCGAATGGAGGTTTTCATGAACACACGTTTCACCCCCGCGGTCGCCGCGCTCGCGCTGGCCGCCCTGTCCCTGGCGGCCCAACCGGCCTTCGCGCAAGGCACAGCCGACAGCACCCAGGTGCTCAAGGGCAGCAAGGTCACCGAATCCAACCTGGTCGATGCCCTCACGCCCGAAGAGCCGGTCGTGACGCGCAGCCTCAAGATCAGCCGCGACACCGCCGGCGTGCTGCCCTCGAAGCCGGCGCGCAAGCCCAGCGCCTCGCTGCTCATCACCTTCGAGACGAACTCGGCCGAGCTCACCGCCGCTTCGAAGAAGCAGCTTGACGTGGTCGCGGCGGCGCTGAAGAACAACCGCCTCGCCGACTACAACTTCAGCGTCGAAGGCCACGCCGACCCGCGCGGCAACGCCGACGCGAACCTGTCCTTGTCGCAGCAGCGCGCCGACAGCGTGCGCGACTACCTGGTCAGCGAGCACGGCATCGCCGCCGAGCGCCTGAAAGCCGAAGGCAAGGGCGACCGCGACCTGCTGAACCCCAAGGTGCCGTCAGCGGCCGAAAACCGGCGCGTGACGATCGTCACCAACGCCAAGTGATGCAGCGCGGCGCTTGAGCGCCGCCGCGCCGGGTCCCGTCAGGCGACGAAGGCCCAGGCGCCCTGGTAGGCCGCCAGCAGCACCGCGCTAACCGTGAGGTTGGCCACCAGGTGGCGCGACCCCTGGTCGATGCGGATGCCCAGGCGCACACCCAGGCAGGCCCACAGCACCACCAGCAGGGCTGCGCCCGCCTCCATCTTGCTCAGCCCATGGCCGCTGACGAACAGCAGCGCCACGATGGCGAGCCACAGGCCCACGCCCATCACCGTGGCGGCGGTGACTTCGTTGAAGGTGGGTTTGCGCAGGGGAATACCGAAGAGTTGCATGGCGAGGTGAAGCAGGTACCGCGGAACAGCCGGCAAGGCTACGCGCCGTCCGGCCGCACGAAGCTCCAATGAGCGCCGTCTGCACGGCGCAGTTCCGGCGATTCGACCTGCACGCACCGGCCGGCGCGAGTGCGCCACGTGTAGAACCACATCGCGCCGGCTTGTCCAGAACCTAGTTTTGCGGTGCAGCAGGCTCGCCACACGAGCACGTGCGCGGCGCCAGGGCATGGCCCGCAGCCGGGTATGGCTGCGCGATGATTCCGCCCCTTCCGCAGCCCCGTCTTCGCGCCCCCGCGCCGTTTGCAGCATGCCCCAAGCACTCGTGCGGCTCCCCCGGCGCCCCTCGGCCATGACATGAGCTGGGCGACCACCGAACTCGACACCTTGTGGTGGCACCTGCACCGGCTGGAGCAGGCGAGCGACCGCGCCGAACGCCTTGGCGAGGCACCACCCGCCCTGCCCCGTGGCGACGACGACCGGCCCGCGCGGCGGGTCGCCAGCGTGAGGCATGCGCTCTGGCATGCGCGCCCGCAGCTGCTCGAAGCCCTGGCCGGCAGCGTGTCGAGCATCGAGTGCCGCCCGCTCGTCCAGGCCCTGCTGCCGCTTTGCCACGACCTCGCGCTGCTGTGGGGCGGCTCGGCGCTGCTGAACGGTCCCGCCGGTCGGCGATTCAACTCGCCGCAGGTCACGCCCCTCACGCTGCGAACGCACGAGCAGGCAGGCACCTGGCTGCAGGCCGAAACCGGGGTCGCGGCGATGGACCTGCAGCACGGCCTGCCCCTGGCGCTGCGGCACTACCGCGCCGGCATCGAAGCCGCGTGGGGCGACACGCCGATGCGCAGCGAGCCCGATGCGCTCGACGCGGCCTGGCACATCGAGCGCGGCCACGCGGTGCTGATGAACGCGATGCTCGGCGCACTGGCCGTCGGCCTGGGCCAGGGCCTGACCGACTCACCCACCGACACGCTGCAGGCGATCCGCCACAGCCCGCGCCTGGGTCGCACCGTGGCCGAGTTCGTGGCGGCGCACGAACCCGAACTCGTGCGCCACCTCGCCCACGGCGCCAGCGAAGGCCGCATCACGATGGCCTCGGCGCGCCCGCGCGACGGCGGCCCGGCGTTCACGCCCACGCAGATGGCCCGCGCCCGGGCCAGCGCAGGCCCTGTGCCGAGCCCGTCCCCCGCCCCGAGCCCACCAAGGCACTGGCTCGAAATCGTGCTGCTGGGCGACGACGACGAGCCCGTACCGCACGAACGCTACCGCGTGCGCCTGCCCGACGGCCGACTCGTCACCGGCCAGCTCGATGGGCAAGGCGTCGCTCGCCTGTCTGACCTGACTGAGGCCGGCACCTGCGAGGTGTGCTTCCCCGACCTCGATGCCTCGGCCTGGCAGCCAATGACGGCCACCTGACCCCCCACAGAACCTACGCATGACCACCTCGCACACCGTCGCCCCCGGCGACGGCCTCTCCAGCCTGTCGGCCCAATACGGCTTCGCGCCCGAAGCCATCTGGAACCACCCCGACAACGCCGCCCTGCGCCGCCTGCGCAGCGACCCCAACGTGCTGTACCCGGGCGACGTGGTGGCCATTCCCGACAAGGCGGCGAAGACCGAAGCCTGCGCCACCGACCGCCGGCATGTGTTTCGTCGCCTGGGGGTGCCCGCACGCTTCGAGCTGCAGTTGCTGACGCTGCACCGGCCCGCCGCCGGCGTGGCCTACGTGCTGCAGGTCGATAGCAATGAGTACCGAGGCCAGACCGACGGCGACGGCGTGCTGCGCCACTTCGTGCCCAACCGGGCCCGCTCGGGGCTGCTGCGCTATGAGATCGAGGGCGAGCCCGTCGAGATGCAGATCGACTTCGGCCACCTCGACCCCATCGACCAGCTCACCGGCGTGCAAAAGCGCCTGCAGAACCTCGGCTACCGCTGCGACGAGCCCGGCGTGGACGGACCGCGCACGCAGTTCGCGCTGCAATGCTTCCAGCTCGCCATGCAGCTGGACGTGACCGGCGAGCGCGACGCCGCCACGCTGGACGCACTGGCGCGGCTGCACGACAGTGCCGAGCGCTTTCCCGAACCCACGGCCTCGGCCGCCTGAGCATGGTCTGGGGCTACAACTTCGACAAGTCCGAGGTGGTCCGCAACGACGAGGTCTTCGTCGTGCGCGACCTCGGCAGCGACGGCAACTGCCTCTTTCGCAGCCTCGCGCTCGTGCTGGCGATGGCGGGTGAGCCCGAACGCAGCCACGCCACGCTGCGCGCGATGGCGGTCGAGACCTTGATCAACTGGATCGTCACCGGCGTGCCCGCCTGGTTCGACGACATGGAATACGAGGAACCGACCGAAGACCGCATCGCCGACCTCGTGTCGGGCGACTGGGGCGACGCGACCTGCATGCTCGCGCTGCTGGCCAACCGCTACGACGAGTGCCGCATCACGGTGTTGAACGACTCCACCACGGGCGACAGGGACGAGTGGTCGCTCGACCTGGAATCGTTCACCGACCAGCCGCCGATGCGCGAGGTGTTCGTGCTGTGGACCGGCGGCAGCCACTACGTGGCCCTGGTGCCCAAAGACGCCGAAGACCAGATCGGCCCCACGACCGTCAGCCTGGTGGATCTGGAGCCCAAGGACGACGCCACCGCCGTGGTGTCGGCCAAGCTCAGCACCGTGTGCGGGCTGAGTACCGCGCTCAACACCGGCAACCACGCCGACCTGACGCTGGAGATCCACCAGCTCGGCGTGGGCATCGGCGATGCGGCGTTGATCCTCGTGAAGCAGAAGGCGGTCTACGTGCAGTCGATCCTGATCGACTGCGGTCAGTTTGCCGCGGCCGTGACCGGCTACTTCGACCACCTGATCAAGCTGAAGCGCTTCCGCCCCGTCGATATGTTCATCGCGTCGCACTACGACAAGGACCACATCGGCGCCGCGCCCACCGTGCTGGGCAACGCCACCTACGCGAGCCCGCATGTGGTGCTCTACGACCAGGGCGTGCCGACCAAGAGCAGCAGCGACTACACCAACTACCAGCAAGCCTTCGGCGAACCGAACACGCCCCCACGCGCCACACCCGACATGGACCAGCCGCTCTACCAGAACGGCGCGCTGAGCGTGCGGGTCGTGGCGATGAACGGCCTGCACTGCAGCGGCACCCGCGGCCAGTACCAGAGCACCGACGAAGCCATCGAGGGGCTGATCCCGAAGAGCCTGCTCGACGGCACGGCCTCACGTTTCCAGTGGGTGGCCGCCGGCTTGACGCCGGAGTCGCTGTTCCCGAGCGACCCGAACGACTGCAGCCTCGCGGTGCTGGTGGAGTTCGGCCACTTTCGCTATTTCACGGCCGGCGACCTCAACGGCGAACGCGAAGACGCGGTGGCCCTCCACCTGTACCACACCTACCTTGGCAGTGGCCACGTGTGCGCCTGCAAGCTCAACCACCACGGGGCGCACGAGGCCACGAGCGCGCAGCTGCTGCGCCTGCTGCGGCCGCGCGTGTGCCTGGTCTCGTGCGGCACGCCCAACGTGCATGGCCACCCCTCGCCGGTCACGATCGATCGGGTGGATCAGCTCAACGCGGTGTACCCCAGCCAGGTGCTGGTGACGGCCGACCTCGACACGACCGCCACCAACAAGGGCTACCCGTGGGCCCGCCCGCCGCTGCTGGCTGATGGACGGCATGCGCAAGGCAGCATCGTGCTGACCGTGGACTCGTCGATGGTCGGCAAGAAGAAGCACGGCTTCGTCGTCATGACCAGTGCGAGCCCCGAGCCCCGCCTGTACGTGTGCAGCGACCGCCCCTACAACAGCAGACTGAGCATCACCAACCGCGTGGCCAAGCCCAAACAGTCGGAAGAGCGCAAGCGCGAAAAGGTGCGAAACAAGCGCAAGCGCGAATCCGACAGACAGGAAGAGAGCAACGAGAACATTCAGACCGTGCGTCTGACCCTGCTCAACGGGCTGCTCGAGGCCATCGACGAAGCGCCCGACCCAACGGGCATGAAGCTTCAGTGGGAAACCGAGGTTCGCGCCAAGGTAGCGGCACTGGCCGCGCTATTGGCCTGCGACGACGAGGTCAAGCAGGCACAGCGCATCCGCACCCTGTTCAAGAACTTCACCAAAGAGTTGCACGGCGGCGGCCTGGACAACGCTGGCGATGTGATCGGCTACCTCGGCAACCACCGCCCCCGCTGACGCGCGGCGCGGGGCGCATCCGATGCGGTGTCAGCGCCCCAGAACGAGCAACGCCACCGCCACTAGGGCCACCGCGCACGACACCACGGTCGCGGCCTGCCAGAAGACCACCGGGTCGCGTGCCGACAGCGGCGGCCTGCGCGTGCGGTGGAACTGCGGCCCAGGTGCGTGCAGGTCGTGCACGAACTCCGACACGGCCTCTTGCCGCCGGGCCGCTTGCGGGTGCAACGCCTTTTCGAGCACGGCGTCGAGCCAGGCCGGCAGCTCGGGCCGCAAGTGGCGCACCGGCACGTAGCGCAGGCGTTTCGCGTCGGCCGGCGTGCGCAGGCGCGAAGCGGCCAGCCCGTACGGCAGCTGGGCAGTCAGCATCTGGTAGGTCAGCACCGCGAGCGAGAACAGGTCCGAACGCGGGCCGGGTTCGCCGCCGACGAAGTACTCGGGCGCGGTGTACTGCAGCGTGCCGGCGATGTCGTTCGGGCCCGTTCCACGCGCGGCTTCGGTCAGGCCCGCCACGTGCGCCGACGCGAAGTCGATGATCTTCACCGTGCCGGTGCCGTCGATCATCACGTTGTCGGGCCGCAGGTCACGGTGCAGCATCTCTTTGCCGTGGAAGGCCTGCAGGCCCTGCGCCACCTGCGACACGATGCGGCGCACGGTGTCGAGATCGGGCTGAGGGTGGTCGGTCATCCACTGCGCCAGGGTCTGGCCTTCGATGAACTCCATCGCCACGTAGAGGTGCTGGCGCGGCCGCTCGCTCGCCACCGGCCGCAGCACGTGCGGGCTGTTGATGCGGCGTGCCACCCACTCTTCGAGCAGAAAGCGGTCGAGGTAATCGGCATCGCCGCGCAGGTCGATGGACGGCACCTTCAGCGCCACCTGCTGCCCCGTCTGCTCATCGACGGCCAGGTGCACGTGGCTGCGCGAGCTGGTATGCAGGTCGCGCAGCACCGTGTAGCCCTCGAAGCGCATGCGCGGGGCCAGCGGCGGTGGCGGCGCCAGCCGTTCGCCGCCGGCCTGCAGGTCGAGCCGCCCGGCGTCGGGCAGCGCGTCGATGCGCAGCAGCTGGACGGTCATGTCGTCGTCGCCACCGCGAGACTGCGCCACCGACACCAGCGCTTCGGCGGCCGCATCGAAATCGTCACCACACCGCGCCAGCGCCTCGTGCACGGCGGCAGCGTCGAGGTGTGCATGGGCACCATCGGTGGCGAGCAGGTAGACCTCGCCCGGCTCGGCGTTCAGGCAGCGGTAGTCGATCTCGACATTGGCGGCGGCCCCGAGCGCGCGGCCGAGGTAGGACTCGACCGACGACACATGGATGCGGTGGTCCTCGGTCAGCTGTTCGAGCGACTGGGCATGCAGCCGGTAGATGCGTGCGTCGCCCACGTGCAGCAGGTGCACGTCGCGGCCCTTGAGAATCAGCGCGCTGAAGGTGCACACGTGGCCGCGGTCGGCGTCGAAGCGACCCGCGCTGCGCAGGGTCTGCGCGTGCAGCCACGAGTTGATGGCGCCCAGCACCCGCTGCGCCGAACGTCGCACCGACCACGCGTCCGAGGTGAGGTAGTAGTCGTCGAGAAAGGTACGCACCGCCAGCGCGCTGGCCTCCTGGCTGACCGCGCTGGAGCCGATGCCGTCGGCCAACGCCACCACCAGGCCCTTGGCCACGCGCTGCGCCTGGCCGGGCAGCAAGGCGCCATGGAAGTCCTGGTTGACGGCCTGGTGGCGTCCGGCCCGCGTGTGCTGGCCGAGGGTGACTTGCGGTGCGTGCGTCATGGCGCCCGGGGTAGCCCGGCTCACCGGGCCCACCCCGCGACACAAGCTCAGGCCACCACGCGCTTCGGCGCGGTCTTGTAGTGCGTGGAGTACAGCGTCGCGCCCACGAAGGTCAGGCCGCCGACGAGGTTGCCGAGCACCGTGGGAATCTCGTTCCACAGCAGGTAGTCCATGAACGTGAAGTTGCCACCCAGCAGCAGGCCCGACGGGAACAGGAACATGTTGACGATCGAGTGTTCGAAGCCCATGTAGAAGAACACCATGATGGGCATCCACATGCCGATGGTCTTGCCCGACACCGAGGTGGACATCATCGCGGCGACGACGCCGGTCGAGACCATCCAGTTGCACATCACGGCGCGGATGAACAGCGTGAGCATGCCGGCCATGCCGTGGTCGGCATAGCCCACGGTGCGGCCTTCGCCGATGGTGCCGATCTTCAGGCCCACCGCATTGGGCGCCTCGGTGAAGCCGTAGGTGAAGATGATCGCCATGAAGACGGCCACCGTGAACGCGCCGGCGAAGTTGCCGAAGAACACCAGCGTCCAGTTGCGCATGACGCCGCCCCAGGTGGCGCCGGGGCGCTTGTCGAGCACCGCCAGTGGCGCCAGCGTGAACACGCCGGTCAGCAGGTCGAAGCCCAGCAGGTAGAGCATCACGAAGCCCACGGGAAACAGCACCGCACCCAACAGCGCGTTGCCGGTGTTCACGGTGATCGTCACCGCGAAGGCCGCAGCCAGCGCGAGGATGGCACCGGCCATGTAAGACCGGATGAGCGTGTCGCGGGTGGACATCAAGAGCTTCGATTCACCGGCATCGACCATCTTGGTCACGAATTCGGCAGGTGCGAGATAGGCCATGGGACTTCCTTTTGCAGGGAGGTTGCAGCGTGTCGGGCAAGCGCCCGGGTGGCGCGAGAAACAAAAAAACGGCGTCCACTGCGCCGCCCCTGCCGTGGCAGGGTGACGCAATGGACGCCGTTATCCGTGGGGTGCACAACCGGGTTTCTGCACGACGCAGGGTCCGGTCACCGAACCGCCTTTAGCTCGATGGCAGGCCCCAGGATGCAGATTCCGTGCCGTCGATCTGGGGCCACCTCAGTGCATTCGCAGCCTTCAGGCCTCAAGTCGGTGCACATCAGGCACCAAGCCAGGGCTTGATCAACCGGCTGGCTTGTCGCCTCGCGACTCGCCCGGGCCACCCCCGGCCGACAACGAGAGGTCAGGCGCCAGCAGCGTGGCTTCGGCCACGTCGAGCAGGCGGCGGTTCTGGTCCATCGAGGTCTTCTGCAGCGCGCGGAACGCGGCCTCTTCGTTCATGCCGAAGCGCGCCATCAGCACGCCCTTGGCGCGCTCGATCACCTTGCGTTCGTGCAGCGCGCGGCGGGCGGCGTCGAGTTCGGCCTCCATGCCGGCCATGCGCGACGACTGCGCCTGCAGCAGTTCGAGCAGCGAGGTCGATTCACCACTGCCCGGCGCACCGGCCAGTGCCGGCACCGCCTCGGGCGCGGTGGCGATGTCGAAGAAGCGGTCCACCGCATGCGTGCGCGGCGGCGGGTTGTCGCGCAGGCGGCGCAGCAGGCCCTGCGAGTCTTGCAGGTCTTGCTGCGCCTCGCGGATGCGCGCCTCGCAATCCGCACGCAGGCGCTCGACCAGCTCGACCTGCAGCTGCCACAGCTCGTTGATGCGCTCGGTGCTCACGTCGAACCAGGTGTCGCTGAGGTTGCTGTCGAGCGCGCCCCCGGGCCTGGCCGCGCACAGGGTGCGGCGCAGGCGTTCTAGGCGGGCGACGCCGGGGGCGAGCTGCTGCTGTTCCCAGCGCTCGCGCAGGGCCGGGTCGGCGAACTCGGCGAACACCTGCAGGCTGCGCTCTTGCGCGTCGATCAGGTGCACGACGCGCTGCTGGTGCGGCTCGTCGCACTGGCCCGACGCATAGAGCAAGGCGCCGACTGCGCGCTCTTGCCCGGCCGCCTCTTGCGCCTGCACCAGGTGCAAGAAGGCCACCAGCAGGCGCGACACGCTGGGCAGCAGCGCCGCGTCGGCCACGTGGAAGACCAGCTCGATCAGCCCGGCAATCAAATGGCTGAAAGCCGCCACCGAGTCGTGCGCCGAGAGCGCCTGCCGCTCGATCTGCAGGCGCAGGGCGGCGAGCGCATCGAGACCCAGCAGGGCCCAGGCCATCAGCGACAGCGTCTTCGAGGTCGCTCCCTGCGAGGGGTCGAGGTGGGCCGCGAACAGGGCCCGCAGGCGCGCTTCGACTGGCCGCGATTCATCGACGATGGCACGGCGCATGTCGGCGAAGCGCTGGCCCTGCGACGCAAGGAAGATGCTCGACGCACCGCGCTCGCGCTGCAGCGCCTGGATCCACTGGCCAATCACGTCGACCAGCTCGGCACGGCTGGCGAGGTGGCGCACGGCTTCGATTTCGAGCTGCTTGGCGCGCAGCACGAGGGTCGAGACAGACAAGGGGGACGAAGGCACCGCCGGGTCGGGCATGCACGGGCTCCTGGGATCAAACGCGAACGGGGCACGGCGCCTCACGACGCCGCATCAAGGTCCGGATTGTCCGCGTTTGAGCCGTTGTTCCTTTCAGCCGAAGGGAAGGCCCTCGCCCCGGGGCACACGCGGGCCGGCCCCGCCGAAGCGAAGACCGGCCCGGGTACCGCTCTCTTCCCAGCCTGTCGGCTGCTCTCTCACTCTCACTCTCTCTCTCTTGCTCGGCTTTGCGCTCGGCTCGCGCCCGGGTTCAGCCCAGGGCGACGCGCACCCGACCGCCCTCGACGCGCACCGCGTGGGCGCGCACCGAGTGCTCGGGCATTTCGAGGCAGGCACCGGTGCGCAGGTCGAAGTGGTTCTTGTAGAGCGGCGAGGCCACGACGATGTGCTCGCCCAGGCTGCCGATCAGGCCGCGCGACAGCACGCTGGCGCCCGATTTCGGGTCCACGTTGTCGATGGCGAAGAACTGGTCCGCGCCGAGGCGGAAGATCGCCACGTGGCGCTCATCAACCAGCGCGCACACGCCGGTGTTGGGCAGGATGTCGCTGACCGCGCAGACGTCGGTGAAATTCAAGGTGTCGGTGCTCATGAAAGGCTCCTGGAACGTCGCTCAGGCCTGAGCGGTATCGGCCGACACGCGCTCTTCGGGGCGCGCCGGGCGGATCTGGCCCCGCTCTTCGACGAAGACGATGTGCTCGTCGCGCTTGTCGCTGTTGACGAACGAGCGGAAGCGGGCGCGCGTGGCCGGGTCGTTGACCGCGGTCTTCCACTCGCACTGGTAGGTGTTCACCACGTGCTGCATCTGCGCTTCGAGTTCGGCGGCGAGGCCCAGGCTGTCGTTCAGCAGCACGTCCTTCAGATAGTCGAGGCCGCCTTCGAGGTTTTCGCGCCAGGTGCTGGTGCGCTGCAGGCGGTCGGCCGTGCGCACATAGAACATCAGGAAGCGGTCGATCATCTGAATGAGCTGGGCCTTGCTCAGGTCGCTGGCGATCAGCTCGGCGTGGCGCGGCTTCATGCCGCCGTTGCCGCAGACGTAGAGGTTCCAGCCCTTCTCGGTGGCGATGACGCCCACGTCTTTGCCCTGCGCTTCGGCGCATTCGCGGGTGCAGCCCGAGACGCCGAACTTGATCTTGTGCGGCGCGCGCAGGCCCTTGTAGCGGTTCTCGAGTTCGACGGCGAGGCCCACGCTGTCGTCCACGCCGTAGCGGCACCAGGTGCTGCCCACGCAGCTCTTCACCGTGCGCAGCGACTTGCCGTAGGCATGGCCCGACTCGAAGCCGGCGGCGATCAGCTCTTCCCAGATGGCGGGCAGCTGTTCGAGGCGGGCGCCGAACATGTCCACCCGCGCGCCACCGGTCACCTTGGTGTACAGGCCGTACTTCTTGGCCACGGTGCCCACGGCGATCAGCCCGTCGGGCGTGACCTCACCGCCCGGCATGCGCGGCACCACCGAGTAGGTGCCGTCTTTCTGGATGTTGCCGAGGTAGTAGTCGTTGCTGTCTTGCAGCGCGGCGAGGTCTTTCTTGAGCACGAACTCGTTCCAGCACGAGGCGAAGATGCTCGCGGCGGCCGGCTTGCAGATGTCGCAGCCCAGGCCCTTGCCGTGCTTGTGCAGCAGCGCGTCGAAGGCCTTGATCTCACCCACGCGCACCAGGTGGTACAGCTCCTGGCGCGAGTACGGGAAGTGCTCGCAGATGTGGTTGTTGACCGCCATGCCGCGGCGGCCCATGTCGAACTTCATCACCTGCGTGACCAGCGGCACGCAGCCGCCGCAGGTGGCGCCGGCCTTGGTGCAGGCCTTCAGTTCGGCGACGGTGCAGGCGCCGTTGCCCACCGCGTCGCAGATCTGCGCCTTGGTGACGTTGTTGCACGAGCAGATTTGCGCCGTGTCGGGCAAGGCCTCGACACCCAGGCCGGGCTTGGCCTTGCCGTCGCTCGACGGCAGGATCAGGAACTCAGGGTCGGCCGGCAGCGTGATGCCGTTGAGCGCCATCTGCAACAGCGTGCCGTACTCGTCGGCATTGCCCACCAGCACCGCGCCGATGAGCTGCTTGCCGTCTTCGCTGACGACGATCTTCTTGTAGACCTGCTTGCGCTCGTCCACGTACTGGTAGTTGCGGCAGTTGGGTGTGCGGCCTTGCGCGTCGCCGATGCTGGCGACATCGACCCCCATCAGCTTGAGCTTGGTGCTCATGTCGGCGCCGACGAACTGCGCGTCGCTGACCTCGCCCGACACCTGACCCGCGATGTGGCGGGCCGTCACGCGGGCCATGTCGTAACCCGGGGCCACGAGGCCGAAGGTCTGCTCGTTCCACGAGGCGCACTCGCCGATGGCGTAGACGTTGGGGTCGCTGGTGAGGCAGTTGCTGTCGATCACGACGCCGCCGCGCGGGCCGATGGCCAGCACGCACTGGCGGGCCAGTTCGTCGCGCGGGCGAATGCCGGCCGAGAACACGATCATGTCGGTTTCGAGCCAGGTGCCGTCGGCGAACACCATGCGGTGGCGCGCGGTCGCGCCGTCGGTGATCTCGACCGTGTTGCGGCTGGTGTGCACGTGCACGCCCAGCTCTTCGATCTTGGCGCGCAGCACCTTGCCGCCGCCTTCATCGACCTGCACGGCCATCAGGCGCGGCGCGAACTCGACGACGTGGGTTTCCAGGCCCATGTCGCGCAGCGCCTTGGCGCATTCGAGGCCCAGCAGGCCACCGCCGACGACCACGCCGCGCTTGGACTTGGCGCCCGAGGCTTTCATCGCTTCGAGGTCTTCGATCGTGCGGTAGACGAAGCAGTGCGGCCGGTCGCGGCCCGGCACGCCCGGCACGAAGGGGTTCGAGCCCGTGGCCAGCACCAGCTTGTCGTACGGCAGCACCTCGCCTTCGGCGGTGGTGACGGTGTGGGCGCGGCGGTCCACCGATGCGGCCTTGGCCGCCAGGCGCAGCGTGAAGCCCGTGCGCTCGAAGAAGCCCGGCTCGACCAGCGACAGCTCATCGGCCGACTTGCCGCTGAAGAATTCGGACAGGTGCACGCGGTCGTACGCCGGACGCGGCTCTTCGCACAGCACCGTGACCTCGGCGCCGGTGACGCCGGTTTCCGCGAGGCTTTCGAGAAATTTGTGGCCCACCATGCCGTGGCCGACAACAACGATCTTCATGTTTGATCCTGCGAGTACCCGTGGGCCCGGGGACGGTGTGCAGGACACGGCGCCTCGGCCCACCCTGGTCGTGCGGCGACGCATCGCGCGCCGGCCAAGTACGGGTGTGGATTGGGTTGGAACTGCCAAACGCGCGGCCCGCGAGGGCCCGACATCGTTCAGGGGTTCCGCCATCGTTAGCGGAGGGGCAACAACAGTCCGAGGCAACGTCACCTGCGGACACGCATCCCTATCGCAAGCTCCGTGCCGCCCTCCCGGGCGGGGCTGCGGGGCCCTCGATGCACTGGTTTCTGACAGCGAGGCGGCGGTTCCGCCTCGTTACGGTGCGCGCGCCGGCCGGCTGGCGAGGGCTCAGGCGCGCGACGATCCCCGTCCTGGTGCGTGGCAGGCCACACCGCACGGGGCACCCATGGGCCCCTGAAGGCCGGCGGGTGGGTGAGCGCTCAGCAGTCGGCCGGCGTGCCGGTCATGTGCACCAGTTCCCACTGGTGGCCGTCGAGGTCTTCGAAGCCATGCGCATACATGAAGGCGTTTTCTTGCACCGGGTTCGGCGCGGCGCCGCCCTCGGCCAAGGCCTTGGCGACCAGGCCATCGACCTCTGCGCGGCTGTCGCAGCTCAGGCACACCAGCACCTCGGTGGCCTTCGTCGCATCGCAGATCGGCTTCTTGGTGAAGCCCTGAAAGAACTCGGTCGTCAGCAGCATCACGTGGATGTGCCCTTCATCGACCACCATGCAGGCGCCCTGCTCGTTGCTGAACTGCTCATTGAAAGGGAAACCCAGCGCGGTGAAGAAAGCGCGGCTGCGCGGCAGGTTCTTGACGGGCAGGTTGACGAAGATTTGCTTGGCCATGTCGGCTCCTTTGAATGGGTGAAGTTCGTCAGGTGGTCGGGCGTCACGGCCGCTCGGCCAAGGCCTTCAGGCTGGCGAGGCCGGCCTCGAAGTCACCGCCGACCATGCGGTCGATGTCGAAGATCACATGCATCACCTTGCCGAGGAAAGGCGTCGCGCCGCGCATCGCCCAGGTCACCTCGGTGGCGTCGCCCTGCGGCACGAGCGTGAACTCGATCGCGTTGCTGGCCGACATCGGCTCGGTCATGTCGAGTTGCATGGCCACCTGCTTCGGCGCGGTGGCACCGGTGATGCGCAGGCTGCCCGCGCCGACCTCGCTGTTGCCCACGAAGTCGTACGCCGCGCCGGGGCCGCTGGCCGGGCCGCGGTAGGTGCCTTGGATCTGCGGGTCTTTCTTGTTGAACGGGTTCCAGCTGTTGAACCGGTGCATGTCGTTGATCAGCGCAAACACCTGGTCTGGTGGCGCCTGGATGCGCACCGAGCGCTGCACGCTGAAGCTGTCGGGCCGGCCCGAGGCGTACAGCAGCAAGGCGACGATGGCGAGGCCGAGCGCGCCAACGACGACGAGGGCGATGGTCTTGATCATGGGAAAGGGCTCCTTCCTGGGTTGACGTGGCCGGCGGGTGTTCCGCAGTGGCCTCCATCCCCACGACGAGCCAGCCGGCCTGAAATCGACAGGCGACCGATCGGTACAAACCCTAGGCCAGCTTCAAGGACTGGTTTCGTAGCAGGGCGCGACGGCCCGCACCTCGACCGTGCACCACTCGGCCGCCGGGCAGGCGGCGGCCAGGGCCAGGGCCTCGTCGCGCGTGGTGCAGTTGACGAGGAAGAAGCCGCCAACCATCTCTTTCGCCTCGGCGAAGGGGCCGTCCACCACACGGGCGCGACCGGCCTGCACCTGCACGCGCGCAGCGCCGTTTGATTGCGACTCCAGCGACTCCCCGGCCAGCAGCAGGCCGCGGTCGCTCAGGTCTTGTTTGAACGCCATCATCCGCGCGTACAGGGCCCGGCCTTCGGCCTCGGTGCGGGTGAGCCGCTGTCCCAGCGGCTCGATCATCATCAGCATGTAGGGCATGGTGCGTCGTGGGTCAAATGGGTGGCACGGCAACGGGCGCGATTTGAGCACGGGCCTTGCGCCGGGACAGTGACTCCCCCACTGCGAGAGGCGTCAACACCGCGCGTCAAGGGGCCTCGGGCCCCTCGCCCCCGTCGCCCGCATCGGCCGGCCCGCCGCGCTGCGGCTTCTTCTTGCGCTGCTCGCGCTTGGCCTGGCGCTCGGCTTCCTTCAACTGGCCGGCGGCCTGCCACGCCGCGAACTCGTCGGGGGTTTCGAGGGTGATGCGCCCCCAGGCCCCGCTGCGAAAGTCGTTCAGGGTGATCTCGGCCGCCTTCTGCAGGTTGACCCGCCCGCCGGCCATCAGCCCGCCGCGCTTGCGGCCCACGTCGGCCAGCAGGTTCTCGTCGGCAATGCTGGCGATGTCGTTCAGCTTGTAGCGGGCCTGCAGCCGGTCGGCGTAGCGCTTGCGCACGATGGCCAGCAGCGTCATCGCCACGTCTTCTTCGTCGTAGGCGTTGCGGCCGATGCCACCGCTCGCCGCGAGCAGGTAGCCGCTTTCTTCGACCGTAATGCGCGGCCACAGCATGCCGGGGGTGTCGAACAACTGAAAGTCGCTCGCCAGCATGATGCGTTGCTCGACCTTGGTGATGCCGGGCTCGTCGCCCGTCAGCGCCGCGCGCTGCCCCACCAGGGTGTTGATCAGCGTCGATTTGCCCACGTTCGGAATGCCGCAGATCAGCACCCGCACCGGCTTGACCATGCCACCGCGCAAGGGCACCAGCTCGCGGCAGGCCGCGATGAGCTGGCGCGCCGGCGCGGTGACGCTCGCATCGAGCCCGATGGCGCGCGTGCCCGGCATCGCCTGGTAATGCGCCAGCCACAGCTCGGTCAGCGCCGGGTCGGCCAGGTCTTGCTTGTTCAACACCTTGAGCGCCGGCTTGCCAGCCGTCAGCTCGGCCAGCAAGGGGTTGGCGCTCGAACCCGGCAAGCGCGCGTCGAGCAATTCGATCACCACGTCGATGTCGGGCAAGCGCTCGACGATCGCGCGCTTGGTCGAGTTCATGTGACCCGGAAACCACTGGATGGCCATGTCGTTGGAGCTGTTCTGTGCGGCGCACGCGATGCGTGCCAAAGCGGCATTGTCGCGGCAGGTGCGGCCGGCCTTTCCAGGCCATCTGCAAGCGTCCCCAGGCCCTTGGCCGATGGGTGAGTGGCGATGGCCGCCGGCGTGGCGGTGCTGCCGCTGCTGCACTTGAGCGAGATCGTCCTTTCACGCCGGATGCGCGCTGCGGAGGTGTCACCCCGGGGTCTGATCCGCGTCAAGGTTGAGGCGCCGATCCAGCAACAGACTCAGCAGACGATGTTGCTCACCGTGCTGCCACCGGACCTCACAGCCGCCCAGTTGCTCACAGGAATTCTGGCTGCGCTGCTGCTGCAAGTCGGGCTGGGTGTCGGCATGGCCATCTGGCGGCGGTCGCGGTCGATGGTCGCGGCAGACCTCGGTGCGCCCCCGCCACCCAAGCCGGCCGGCACGGCGGCTTGGCCGGGCACGCGTGAATTTCGCGTGGCTTCACGCCACCATGAAGACGCCGCCAAGACACAGTGCTCGTACGTCCTTCAGCCCGTCGATGGACAGGCCTTGCCCGAGTTCCGCCCGGGGCAGTTTCTGACCTTCGTGCTGCAGGTGCCCGACGCGGCGACCGCAGGCGAAAGCAGAACCGTGACACGCTGCTATTCGCTGTCGGACGCCCCGGCCCCAGACCACTACCGGGTCAGCATCAAGCGGGTGCCGCCACCGGCCGATCGACCCGACCTTGCGCCAGGGCTGGGTTCGAACCACTTCCATGATCACGTGCAGGCAGGTGACGTCCTCCAGGTCAAGGCACCCTCGGGACAGTTCTACATCGACGCCGACCCGACCGTGCCGGCCGTGCTGATCGCAGGCGGCATCGGCATCACGCCGATGATGAGCATGCTCTTGTGGTGCCTGAGCCGGCAACCTGACCGCGTCGTCCACCTCTACTACGGCGTGCGGTTGGGCGCAGAGCATGCGTTCAAGGCGCAACTCGAACAACTCGCCGCGTCGCATCCACGCTTCAAGCTGAACGTCGTCTACAGCCGCCCCTCGCCCGACGACGTGCAGGACCGCGACTTCCGGTACACCGGACATGTCGATGTCGCCCTTCTGAAACGCACATTGCCTCACGGCCGCCATCAGTTCTACATCTGCGGGCCGGCAGCCATGCTCGAAACCCTGGTGCCGGCGCTGGCCGAGTGGGGCGTGCCCGACGAGGACGTGCACTTCGAGGCCTTCGGTCCGGCTTCGGTGCGCAGGCCTGCAAGCGCAAGCGCTGCGATGCCTTCCGAACTCGCGCTCGACGTGAGGTTCAGCCGGTCGGGTCGCACCCTCACCTGGGATGGACGCGACGCGAGCCTGCTCGACCTTGCCGAACGTTGCGGCGTCGAGGTCGAATCGGGTTGTCGAACCGGCAGTTGCGGCAGTTGCGAGACCCGCTGCCTGTCCGGGACGGTCAGCTATGCGCGCCGGCCGGATCACGATGTCGCGGCCGGGCATTGCCTGCTGTGCGTGGGCCGACCCGAGTCTGACCTGGTGCTGGAGGCCTGACACCCGTGCAAGCCCACCTGCTTAGAAACGAAGTGCTGCCCTTCGCGCTGTACATGGTCGCGCTCGTCGCATTCGCGTTGCTGATCGATGCGGCCCTGCACCTGCTCAACATCGTGTGGATCGGGCGCTGGCTCGGCATCCCGGGGGTGCTGCTGATCCTCGGCTCGTTCGGCTACTCGATGCGCAAGCGCAAACTCATCCACTCAGGCCAACCCGCCACGCTGCTGCGTTGGCATGAGGCACTCGCGTGGCTGGGCTCGCTGCTGGTGCTGGTGCATGCCGGCATCCACTTCAACGCCATCCTGGCGTGGCTGGCCGTGGGCGCCATGCTCGTCAACGTCGGCAGCGGGCTGACCGGCAAGTTTCTGCTCGCCCGCGCTCGCCGTCGGCTGGAGTCGGCCCGCCAACGCATGCGCGATCGGGGCGTGCCCGCAGACGAACTGGCCGACAAGACCTACTGGGACAGCATGACCTTCGACGCCGTCAAGCAGTGGCGGGTGGTTCACTTCCCCATCACGTTGGCGTTCGGCGTGCTGAGTCTGGCGCACATCATTGCCACCTTTCTCTTCTGGGGTTGGAAGTGAAAGGCCGCTGGCTGTTCTGGATCATCGCGGCCAACCTGCTGGCCCTCGTGGCGCTGGCCTTCGTGTATCCGCACCTGATGGTCAGCCCGGGGCCGGTGATCGCCGCACACAGCAAGATCGGGACTGACTGCTTCGCCTGCCACCGGCCCTGGCGTGGCGCAGCAGCCCCGCTGTGCATCGAGTGCCATGCGCTGCCCGACATCGGCCTGCGCACCACCCAGGGCGAAGCGATCGCCCCGCCCGTGAAGCAGCCGCGCCTGAAAACCGCGTTTCATCAAGAGTTGATCGAGCAGGACTGCATGGCCTGCCACACAGACCACCAGAGCCCTCGGCTCGTGCAGATCAGCCAGAAAGCCTTCTCGCATGAACTGCTGCGGCCCGCCGTGCGGCAGCAGTGCGAAAGCTGCCACCAGAAGCCCTCCGACAAGCTGCACCAGAAGATTGCCGGCAACTGCCAAAGCTGCCACAGGCACACCGCCTGGAAGCCCGCGAGCTTCGACCACGCGAAGCTGTTCGTGCTCGACCGCGACCACGACGCCAAATGCGCGACCTGCCACAAGGGCAACGACTACAGCACCTACACCTGCTACGGCTGCCACGAGCACACGCCAGCCAACATACGGGCCGAGCACGAAGAGGAAGGCATCCGAGACTTCGAGGACTGCGTCGAGTGCCACCGCGACCCGGGCGTTGAGCCCGAGCACGATGAGAGGTCAGATGCCCGCACGCGCCGAAGGTAGACCGGTCATGGCCGGCGATGGCGCCGAGCGACCGCCGTGCCCCGAAAGGCCTTCGCGCAAGCCGCTCACCCGATGAACGCCTGGCTGTGCAGACGCCTTGCCGGCCAGAGGTTCTTCTAGGCGCGCAGCCGCTCCCTCGCCTCGCCCCGAAACGCCGCCAAGCGATCGGCATACGGGTCCAAGGCGTCTTCGGTCCGGTTCAAAGGCAGCCCCACCAAGGCGGCAAAACGCGCAGGCGTGACCTGACCGTGCGTCATGAGTTCGTCCACCAGGGCAAGCAAGGCGTCGCGATGGCTTTCGATCAAGTCCATGGCGCGTGCGTGCTCGGCCTGCAGCAGCGCTTCGATGGGCGCGTTGCTGGCGTCCACGTCGGTGCAGAAGTTGTCTTCGCTGTTGGTCGAGACGTCGCTGCGGCCGATGCGCTCGCCGTGGCCCAGGTGGCGCAACATGCGGGCCGCGCTCTCGGTCGCTTTGCGCAGGTCGCTTTCAGCACCGCTCGACCCCAGCTCGGGCCCGAAGACGACCTGCTCGGCGGCGCGACCGGCGAGGCTGGTGCAGATCGAATCGAGCAGGTTGCGGCGCGACCAGACCTTGCGCGAGCTGTAGGCGTTGTAGCCACCCTCGAAGCTGGCGACGTGGATCTTGATCTCTTGCGGCGCGCGGCCGAAGAGCAGCGCATGCACCAGGCCATGCCCGGCTTCGTGCACGGCCAGCAAGGCGCGGAAATCGGCGTTGCTGCGCTGGCGCAGGCGGTTGATCTCGAAGGGCGCAGCGATCGCGTGCGACTGCCCGCGCCAGTGCGCGATGAGGCTGCGGCCGTCGGACGTGAGACCCACGCGGTCGCCCGCTTCGGCGCCGCTTTCCAGCGCCCACAGCGCCGCCTTCGCCAGGCCCGCCCCGAGGATGGCGTGCAGCGACGAGAACAGCGGCCGCGTGCCCTGCGCCGGAAACACCGCGTTCGCGTAGATCTGCTCGTGCACGCTGCCGTCCAGCTCGACGAGCAAACCGCAGCGTGCCGACGTCTCGCGCGCATAGCGGCCACAACCCTGCGCGATCAGTTGCTCGTAGGCACGACGCGAGAGCGAGGGGTAAACCACATGCTCGTTGCCCAGCCGCGCCACCTGCTCGGGCTTGAAGCGCTGGTTGAGCGCCTGCTTCACGTCGATCACGCTCAGCTTGCTGGTGAGCGCATGAAAGATGTCGGCATCGCTGTCGCAGTCGTCAACGCTCGTGGCGACATCGACGTACATCTCGTCGAGGTTGCCGCACACGAAGACGAGCAGGCGGCTGTAGTCCGTCTCCCATCGCTGCTGGCCGTTCTCGCGGAAGGCTCGCAGGCGCTCCTGGATCTGCTCGGGCGTCCAGGCCATGATGTCCAGCAGCGGCTCGGCGAGTTTGAGGTTGCGCTTGAGCTCTTGCGCTTCCCAGCTTTGCAGCTTGAAGCGCCGCTTGGCGTCGTCGGCATCGGCGCGCTCGGCATCGAAGGCCGCCGCGGCGATCGATGACTCGATGTCGCCCAGCAGCGAAAGCGCCGGCGGCAGGCGGCCGTCCGAGAGCAGCGCCCACACGTCCTGGTAGCGCTCGACGCGCACGTCATTGCGCTTGTTGTCGATGGTGCGGAAGCGCTGGAACTCGTCGAGCACCAGGATGCCCGGCTCGCCTTCACGCACGCCCGACTGCGACAACATGCCCGAGATGCTCTGCGCACCGCGCCAGCCCGCGCCGTTCGAGAAGCCGTCCATCTGCACCTCGACGAAGCGGTCGTAGAAGCCCAGCAGTTGCGCCAGGCGGCGCACGAGCTGCGTCTTGCCGGTGCCGGTCAGCCCCCAGAGGCAAACGATGACGGGCCGTGACACCAACTCGGGCATCACGTACCAGGCGCGCACCGAATCGATGACGCGGTCGATGATGAGGTCGATGCCGAACAGCTCGGTCTTGAGCTGGGTGGCCGTCTCTTGCAGCTGCTGGTTTCTCTGCGCCAGCTGCGCGCGCAGCGTCATGGACGTTGCTTGGGCGTCATTCATCCCAATCCTTTCGTCGCAGCAGCGCTTGCAGCGCCACGCGGTCGGCCCGGCGCTGTGCGCCGCGGCTCTGGATGTGTTGACCTGCGCCTCGCACGCCACGTTGACCGAGCGCGCGCGCCACGGGGTCGCGCGGGCCGGTGCTCGCTTCGAGCACCAGCGTCATCGGTTGTTTCATGCGGCGCAGGGCCTTGACCCGGCCCTCTTGCAGGGCGCGGGAACGGAGTTGTGAACTCATTGCGGTTCCGAAAAGCAAAAAGCCCCGGCTCGATGGCGGCGGGGCTTTGCTAAGCCGCGCGGTCTGAGGCCGTATCTGGGAAGACACGGTTCAGCCGGGGCTCGGGAACCGTGTTCAGTCGTTGGTGGTGATGAACATCGAGGACATAAGGGGGGATCTCCGTCATGCGGACGCTGTCGTGGGCGCCATTCAGCAATGGGGCGCGAATGATGCGGATGTCGATGCAGTTGCGCAAGCGCGGCGACACCCCCTTCGTTGCGGCGAGCCAACGGACTGCGCGCGCTGGCCGCCGGCGTGCCGCTCGATGCCACCCGCATACCGAGGCGCATCGCCGCGTCGGCACCCGCCGCCCTGGGCTGCCGACGAACTGCCGGGCCAATGCCTGCCGTTTCTGCCCTTTGGCCTGGGGGCGGTGCACCGACAGTCGGGCACCTCACCCAACCGGCACACACGCCATGACACAACAGAAGGCGGCCTCTTCGGGGTCATCGACCACGACCCCTGCGTGGTTCAGACCCGGCTTTCTGCTGGTCGCGTGCCTGGCCTTGCAGATGCCGGGGCAGGCGCACGCCGCGCCCGAGATCAGCCCGAGCCTGAAGAAGATGCTGGGCGGGCTGCCGATCGCCGGGGTGAAAGAAGAAGTGCACGGCATGGTGGGCGCGCTCAAGCAGACCACCTGCGGCGGCGCCCTCACCGGCTGCTACATGGCCACGTCGAAGAAGCTGCAGCTCTACTTCTTCACCAGTGGCACGTCGCAGCAGACGCTGCTGCTCGTGGTCAACGACTCGATGAAGATGCCGCGCCTGCTGGGCGACAAGGCGCAGAAGGTCATGGGTGAGACCTCGCTGAGCGCGCCCATCATCTCGATCTCGACGACCGACTACGAGCTCGACAACATCAAGATGCCACCCGCCTTGCAGCAGGTGGTGCGCGAGAAGTACTTCAACGTCAACACGCTGGCGTTTTCGAGCGGCGTGCAGTTCGCGGCGCGCGCCAACCTCGGCGGCGCCATGCGACTGCTGATGGAGTCGATGGGCGTCGATTCGAGCCAGATGACCATGCGCGCAGCCGTGGTGATGCCGATCCCGGCCGACCTGACCTCGGGCGCAGGCGCCGGGGCGGGGGCGGCCGACGCGGTGGCGCATGGCGACACCATGAAGAAGGCCGGGGCCGATGCGCTCAAACCCGAGGCCTTCGTCGAGTTTCAGTTCGCGCCGAACGCCAGCCTGCCGCTCAAGATGCCGAAGGCGACGCTGACCGATGCGACCTTCTTTCTCAACAACGCGCTGACCTTCGGCTTCAAGGGCAACGCGGCCTTCAAGGGGGCCGAGGGCAAGAAGGTCATCATGCATTTCCAGACGCCGCTGAACCCGGCGGGTGCGATGGACCTGGCGGACTTCTCGTTTCGCATGGCCACGCCGGCCAGCTTCACGATGGAAGACGCGGCGCACATGATGGTCGCGATGGTCACGCCCGACGGGCGCCTGGCGCAGTACGGTGGCGGCTTCATCCGCAACATCGACAGCTTCAAGGCGCCGTTGATGGCGATGACCCAGCCGCTGTCGGTGGTGCAGTTGCGCAACCCGGTGCCGCCGCCCACCGAGTACCGCTTCGGTGACAGCACCAAGCCCTTCCCCCACGACAACAAGCACTTCAACTTCGTGCTGCTGGGCCCGCTGGCCGACGACGGCCCGCTGATGCACGCGGCCGGCGACGTGCGCATCCTCGGGCAGACGATGGGCTGGCTCGACGCGACCGCCGGACGCTCGGGCCTGCGTGGCGATGTGGGCGAAGCGATCACGCTCAAGCTCGGCCCGCTTGGCAAGGTGCGCTTCAAGATGCAGGCCACGGTGGCCATCAACGCCGACAAGCAAGACATCAACCTGCTGGGCAACTTTGCCGGCCAGAAGGTGTTGGTCGGCATGAGCGGCAGCACCATGCGCGTCGAGGTGAGCGCGAGTTGCGTGAACCCTTTCGAGATCAAGACCGAGCTGGCCATCCAGCCCCGCACCAACATCGCCGACGTGTTCGAGGGCCAGGGTGGCGTGAACGTGGACCCGTCGAAGATCAGCGGCTGCATCGGCAAAGAACTCGAAGCCGCCTACCGCAAGATCTCGGGCGAGTTCAGCCACCTCGGTGGCTACACGGCAAGTGCCGCCAACGCCGAGCTGAACAAGATCGCCAACGCGGCCACGGCCCAGGCGCAGGCGGCGGCGAAGGCGGCCGAGCAAGAGGCGCAGCGCGCAGCCAAAGAGGCCGAGAAGGCGGCGAAAGAGGCGGAGAGAGCGGCTGCCGCTGCCCAACGCGAATACGACAAGGCCAAGGACGCCGCACGCGACGTGGCGAGCAAGACCTCGAACGCCGCCAACCAGGCCTTCAACGACGCCGGCAACGCCTTCAAGCGCCTGGGCAAGAAGAAGAAACACAAGAAAGGCCCCGACCCGAGGTTTGCCGCGTCGGTGTTCGACTGGGACTACTACTACGACCAGCACCCCGGGCTGGTGAAGGCCAAGGTTGACCTGGCCACGCACTGGCGGGACACGGGCTTCAACGAAGGCAGGCAAGGCAGCCCCGAATTCAAGACGAGCTTCTACTGGAATCGCTACCTCGATGTGCAAGCCCGTTGCCAGCGCGGCGACGAGGCGTGTGTGCTCGACCACTGGCTCGACTACGGCCTCCGCCAAGGTCGCCAGGGCAGCGAAGGCTTCAGCGTGGCGAGCTACCTGTCGCGCTACAGCGACCTGCGGCGCGCCTACGGTGCCGACAACTACGAAGACGCGCTGGAGCACTGGTTCACCGACGGCGAAGACGCCGGCCGCGATGGCCGCCCAGCGGTACAGGCCACACAGCCGCTGGCGGGCTCGATGCAGATCGGCGGCGGCGGTGGCGGCGCGTGGAGCGACGTCAACACCTGCGGCAGCGGCCACCTCATCGGTTGGCGGCTGGGCTACGGCAAGACGGTCGATCGCACACAGTTCCGCTACTCGGGCGGGGGCTGGGCAGCGGCCCAGGGCGGCGGGGGGATCAGAACCGACGTGTCGCTGCCTTCGGGTGAATACGTGGTGCGGGTGGACTACCGCAGCGGCTCGCGCGTCGACAACCTCACCTTCATCACCAACCGCGGTCGCAAGTTCGGCCCCTACGGCGGTGGCGGCGGTGGCGCAGGCACCTACAACGTGACGGCCGGCGAAAAGCTCGGCTGCATGGCGGGCCGCTCGGGCAGCTCGACCGACCAACTCACCTTCTCTTCGACCGGACTGCGCTGATGAACACCCGCAACCCTTCCATGCGCCTGGGCCAGATCGCTGCGGCCGTGTCGATGGCCCTGTGTGCCCTTCGCCCCGCCTGGGCCGACGAGCCCGCCGCGTCGTTTGTCGACATGGTGGAGAAGGTCGCCCTGGTGCCGGCCGGCAAACACGAGTCCGAGATGCTGGCGAAGGTGACCACCGCGGTCGGTCACATCAAGCGCCTCGACCTGCCCCGCGCGCACCTGGCCGTCAACGAGGCCTTGCAGCTCGACCCGCGCAATTCGCAGCTGCACTTTCTGAACGGCTTCGTCTACCACCTGCAGGCCCGCCAGGGCGACACGCAGAAAGGCGAGATGGCCATCGAGGGCTACCAGCAGGCGCTGCGCATCGACCCCAGCAACTGGATCGCGCAAGAGTTCATGGGCCTGGCCTACATGGAGCTGAAGCAGTTCGACAGCGCCCGGCTCGCGTTCTCTGACGTGCTGCAGCTGACGCCCGACAGCAGCATGTCGATCTACGCGCTGATGGTCACGTCGTACCTCACCGGCGACGCCAAGACCGCGTGCGCGATGGCCGACCAGTTTCGCAAGGTGTCGGCCCAGCCCTCGCAAGGCTTTCTGCGGTCGAGCATCGCGGTGTATGGCTCGTGCGGCAACTTCGCGCAGGCCGACGCGATGCGCAGCGCGCTCGTGCAACGCGAAGGCGAAGGCCCCGGCGTCGAGCGCATCGACCGGCGGCTGGCGCAGTGGAAGGCCCTCTACAGCACCCCAGGCGCCCACGCTGCCCACGCCGTCAAGACCGGCCTCGGCCCGGCCGTGGCCACCGAACGCACGCCGCTGCTGGCGCAGGCCTTCGAGCCGAGCCGGCCCCGCCCGAGCATGGCCGCGCCCACGTCGGCCAACGACCGGCCGACGGACACCCCGTCTGCGCCAGCCGCACCGCAGGCCGCCGTGCCCGCGCCACCCGCGCCCTCGCCCGCCGCAGATGCCCCCGAAGGCGGCCCGCGCATGCTGCTGGTGGACGTGGTGCTGCTGTCCACGCAAGAAATCATCTCGACCTCGAAAGGCGTGAACCTGCTCAACGCGCTGACGCTGCAGCTCGGCTCGCTGTCGGGCAACGTGTCGGCGTACTCGCGCGTCATCTCGTCGAGCGCGACGGGCGGCGCGGCCCCGGCCGTCAGCACCGCCATCACGCGGGCGGTGACCATTCCGGCGTTGTCGTACTCGCTCAACATCGCCAACGCCAATAACTCGGTCAACGAGGTGCTGGCCCGCCCCACGCTCGCGGCCATCGAAGGCATGCCGTCAGAGTTTTTCTCGGGCACCAACCTGAGCGCGGGCGTGGTCTCGACCAGCCAGCAAGGCGGCACCACCATCGTGCCGCTCGACAAGCGCTTCGGCATCAAGCTGGCCGTCACGCCCAACTTTCTGCCGCAGGGGCGCATCCAGCTCAAGGTCGAAGCACAGCGCACCTCGCTCAACGCCAGCTCAGAGAACCCACGTGTGGCCTACCAGATCGAGATCGGCGAGACCACGGCCAACGCCAACGTGGTGATGAACCTGGGCGACACGCTGGTGCTCAGCGGCCTGAGCGAGAAGTCGTCGTCGAGCACGCGCGACGGCGTGCCCGGCCTGCAAGACGTGCCCGTGCTGCAGTACCTGTTCTCGCACCAGAAGACCAACGACCTGCAGCGCTCGGTGCTCATCCTCGTGACGCCGCGCGCGCCGGTGCAGATCGCCGAGGCCACCCTGGGCGACACCGAACCCATGGCCGCCCGCATGAAACGCCTGCGCGAGCAGTTCGGCTTCACCGGCAACCACCCCGCCAACGTCGAAGCGGTGATGACGCAACTGCAGGGCAACAGCTTCTTCCGCGAGTTTCGCCAGGGCGACGTGTCGCTCGAACGCTGGGACCGCATGCGCACCACCGGCGACCGGCTGAAAGAAGCGCTCGGGTTTCTGTACTACTGAGTAAGGCCGAGTGCGGCCGAGGCCCGAGGGCCCCGAGCGCGCCGCGCCAATCACCCACAGGCCCCGTGGTTTCACCCCACGCGGGCCCAGCCACCGCGCTGCAGCCCGCACCGCGCCGTGGTTTGCGCGCGGCCACGAGAACTTGCGCCCTTGAGCGCACAGATCTGAAAGACCCACCGAAAACGCCGCTCCTAGAGTCGCGCGCCGCACGTCGGCGGCGTCACAACAACAGGAGACTCAGCATGCGTTCTCAAACCTTCCGTTGGCTGCGCAGCGCAGCCCTCGTCGTGGCCAGCCTCGGCATGGCCGCGGCGCACGCGCAAGTCGTCGTCGCCCAGCAAAACTTCGCCAGCGGCCTGGGCAGCTTCACCAGTGCAGGCAGCGTCAGCACCAGCAGCGCGGGCGCGCGCATGCTGGGCTCGGTGTTCGGCACCGACGGCGCCATCACCTCGGCCCCCATCAACACGCAAGGCTTCACCAGCCTGTCGCTCACCTTCAACCGCACCACCAGCGGGCTCGACAGCGGCGAAGCCGGCATCGCCGCCTACTCGACCGATGGCGTCACCTACAGCACGCTCGAATCGGTGCAAAGCGCCAGCGGCGCGGTCACCCTCGCGCTGCCGGCCGCGGCAGCCAACCAGAGCGGCCTGCGCCTGCGCTTCAGGGTCAACGCCAACAGCTCGCTCGAGCGCTACACCGTCGCCAGCTTCACCCTGCAGGGCACGAACGGCACCGACCCCGAGCCCCCGCCCTTCGGCACCCTGCCCCCGGTGAGCAGCGTCGATGCCGACGGCCCTTTTGCCACCACGGTGACGCAAAGCACCGGCCCCAGCCGCAACGCCTGGGTCGTGCGGCCCACCACGCTCGGCGCCAACGGCCTGATGCACCCCATCTTCTTGTGGGGCCCGGGTGGTGGCACGAGCGCATCGAACTACGAATTTCACCTGCGGCGCCTGGCCTCGCACGGCTTCGTCGTCTTCTCGCAGACCTCGACCGGCAACGGCACCGAGATGGCCGCCGCGATGGACTGGCTGGCCGCCGAAAACAACCGCAGCGCCAGCCCCTACTACCAGAAGCTCAACCTCGGCAAGATCGGCGCCGGCGGGCATTCGCAAGGCTCGATCACCACCTTCGCCGTGGCCAGCGACCCGCGCCTGTCAACGACCATTCACGTGTCGGGCGGCTCGTTCGACGGCAACGGCTACCGCAACCTGCGCCGGCCCACGGCCTACATGTGCGGTGGTGACGACACGCTGGCCATTTCGAACTGCAACCGCGACTACGACAACACCAACAACGTGCCCGTGTTCTACACGGTGATGACCGGCGTCGATCACATCATGGCCGCCCGCGAAGCCCTGCCCGCCATGACCGCCTGGCTGCGCTGGCACCTGGGCGGCGAGACCTTCCGACGGGATCAGTTCCTCGCGCCGAGCTGCGCGTTCTGCACGGGCAAGTGGTCGTCGAAGAGCAAGAACTGGTGAACCCACACCGGGTGAATCGGCCGGCCGGTCCACCCGGTCTGCGCACGCAGCCGATCCCATGCCTCGCTGCGAAGACGACTGCGCCCAGGCGACCGAGCCACGGTTCGACGCCTGCCTGACGAAGTACTTCGCGGGCGAGCCCGAGGCGGCCACGCTTTCGCTCTTGGCCACGGCCGCTTCATGCGATGCCGAGCGCTGAGGCGAGCATGGGCTGCGCAGACACCCCGCGCGCTTGACCGTGCGGCGCTCTCTTTGCCATTCACACGCGCGGGCGTATAGTGAACTACATGGTTCAGTATTCAGGCGCCCACCTCGACGCCTCATTCGCCGCGCTCTCAGACCCCACCCGGCGTGGCGTGCTGGAGCAGCTGACGCGCGCTGACGCGTCCATCACAGACCTGGCCGACAAGTTCGGCATGACCCTCACGGGCATGAAAAAGCACGTCGGCGTGCTGGAGCAGGCCGGGCTCGTCATCACCGAGAAAGTCGGGCGTGTGCGCAACTGCAAGCTGGGCGTGCGCCGACTCGAAGAAGAGGCGATGTGGATCGAGAAGTACCGCCAGCTCTGGGAAGCACGCTTCGACGCACTGGACCAGCTGGTCGAACAATTGAAACGCAAGGAGAAAGCCAATGGACGCAGCAAGAAGTAATGAGCACCGCCCCGTGAAGAACGGCATGACGATGGAGCGAACGTCCGAGCGAGAGCTCGTCGTGACGCGAACCGTCAACGCACCGCCGCACCTCGTGTTCGAGGCGTGGACCACAGCCGAGCTGTTTCAACGCTGGTGGGTGCCGAAGTCGCTGGGCATGACGCTGCTTTCCTGCGAGCTCGACGTTCGCGCGGGCGGCGCGTACCGCCTGGTCTTCCGCCACCCCGAGGCGCCCGAGCCCATGGCCTTTCACGGCAAGTACCTGGAAGTGACCCCGCCCTCGCGGCTCGTCTGGACCAACGAAGAATCTG
Source organism: Piscinibacter sp. PDB5-1 (assembly GCF_056676035.1). Classification (NCBI taxonomy): domain Bacteria; kingdom Pseudomonadati; phylum Pseudomonadota; class Betaproteobacteria; order Burkholderiales; family Sphaerotilaceae; genus Piscinibacter; species Piscinibacter sp. PDB5-1. The sequence continues at coordinate 421,903 of NZ_JBWVZL010000001.1, forward strand.
GCGGCAACGGCCAGGTCACCACGGTCACGTTCGAAGAAAGAGCCGGGCAGACATTGGTGGTCGTGCACGACCTCTATCCGTCGAAAGAAGCCCTCGACGACGAGATCGCCGCCGGCAGCACGAGCTGGAACGACGAGACGTTCGACCAGCTGGAGGAGCTGCTGGGCGCGTCAGCCAACGTGGGGTGACGGATGCGTCGGTCGGTGTGCGGCGGCGGGTGGCCGTTGTGCAGCGGTAGGCGCCAGTCAGTTTCGGAGCGCGGGAGGCCGCTATTAGCTGAAAGCTGTACCCGAGCCGCGGGTTCACGGGGAGGTTTAACCCAAGCGTCATGCCGTAAGCTGGCTTCCCTAGCTGACAAATCACGTAACGGATACTTGCACGAGTGGTGCGAGCGTTGTGCCCACCAACTATGCACGCTAGTCTGACGCACTTGCGCGCCCCGAACTTTTTCGCCAACACCTATGAGCTTCGAACTAACTCGCTTCTCGATACTGGGGCTACACGGAAAGCTTGACCTTTCAATACCCGTGGTCGACAACCGTCTGGTGCTGATCGGTGTAAACGGTCTTGGGAAAACGACCGTCGTCAATTTTCTCTACTACGTTCTCACTGAGCAGTGGCTTCGTTTGCTGGACTACGAGTTCTCTGAGATTGAAATCACGCTCAATGGGCAACTCATCTCTATCCACAAAGAAGACGTGGCCGTCAAGGCCAAGGCACTTGATCGGCAACAAAAGCTTTTGGCTCAATACGCGACGCGTTCGCCATTTCCGGCGCAATACGTAAACGCGTTGCTCGATCACCCCGATTACCTCCGCCTAGCGCACCTTGGCCATTCGGCTGCGAAGGAGCGCTTGGCCCGGCAGATGGCTCGCGAACTGAAGATCCCATCCTCATATGTGCTGCGGATGTTGGACGACGTGCCGAAGTCGATACAGGCCAACCTATTTGAGGGGACCGCTGACCCGGCTCCCATTACGGCACTTTCCAACTTGCTGAAGTCGACCGGTTCGCATCAGGTCATTTATCTGCCTACCTACAGACGAATCGAGCAGGACTTGAAGGCAGTCTTTCCGCATGTCGATGACGAGCAGCTGCGCAGATTGACTGCGGCAGCCGATGGTGACCCTAGAACCCGCGCACGCGGCCATATCGAGCTTGTTCATTTCGGCATGCAGGACGTCGAAAGGAAGATCGCCGAAGAGCTTGAAACAATTCAGAGGCAGATGCGCGCTCAACTCAGTGGCCTAACCGCCAGCTACTTGCAGGACATCATTCGATATCGAGCCGACAAGATCGAACCAGAGTTGGTCAAGCTGATGTCCGACGAGGTTGTGAAAGTGGTGCTAAGTCGAGTGGAAGAAAACACTCTTAGCCCAGAAGACAAGCGCGAAGTTGAAAGCGCGATAAGAAGACTAAGAGGGGGTGCCACGGAGACCGGCGTTAGAGACAGATATCTCACTTACTTCTTTTCACGCCTTCTAGACATTTATCAAGGGCTTTCAAGTAGCGAGTCGAACATCCGGCAGCTGTTCGATACGTGCAATCGGTACCTTGAAAGGAAGAATCTTCACTACAACGACGTGGACTTCACCGCGCACATCCTGGAGCGAGATGGTTCGGAGCTCAACTGGCGGGTTCTGTCATCGGGTGAAAAGCAGATAGTTTCATTGTTCACCCATCTTTTTTTGTCGCGAGAAACATCGCAGATCGTCCTGATCGATGAGCCGGAGCTGTCCCTTTCTGTTCCTTGGCAGAAGCATCTCTTGCCTGACATATCGAACTCGAAGAACTGCAAGCTGTTAGTTGCAGTCACGCATTCGCCGTTCATCTACGCAAACGAACTTGACGCCTATGCGGTGGACCTATCGCGTTTCACAGGATTCCGCCCGAACGCGACTCAATAGCACATGGACTACGTCGATCAACTAAAAAGGGAAGTTCGGGAGGCGCATTCGGTGTTTCACCAGTTCGCGCTAGCGATCTCCACCTCTGCGACAACGACCCTGTACTTCTTTTTCGAAGGCGAAGAAGACCCGGCGTTCTATATGCCACACATCGCCCCGCGACTCGGCAGTCGCGAAGGATGCAGCTACATCTGCTATGGGCGAAGTGAAGTGCTTAAGACAAATGAGTTGGTAGAGCGCGACGGGCGAGGCCATGGTCGCACCCTCTTCTTTGTCGACAAGGATCATTCTGATTTTTTTGAATCCGTTCCAAAGCTCGCGCACTCCGTGTACCAGACGGATACGTATTCAATAGAAAACTACCTGGCTTGCGACGCTGTGTTTAAACGGTTCTGGGTAGAGAGACTCCATCTTCCAAGTGACGACCATCGATTCGTGTCGTGTTTGACTTCCCTTCACCTGCTTACTCGAAGCTTCGAGGCAAAGTGCAGGGTTCTCACCGCGCTGATTCTTCTTGGTCGAGGGATCGATGGCGGAACTAAAGCCAAGCTGAATCTCAACAATGTTCAACTAGAGAACATCATCTCGTTGGATGTGGAGAAAGGTCGCTGCCGATACAAACCTGGTGCGCTAAGGAATTTTCTAGCCGCTATTAACGCCAACGTGGCGGACCAAAAAGAGCAACTAAAACACGCTCGCAGGCTGATTCGCACCAGACTAATCGGCGTTCCGCCGAAGAACTACATCCGCGGAAAGTTCGACCTGTGGCTCTTTTGGAAACTGCTGAGTCATTTCGCGAGAAAGCTTAGCGATCGTGAAGCAGCTCGCAAAGCAGGTGTTCGCAGAGCGACGCCAACGCTGCCTTTGGCAGCAGACTGTGCTGTTGAGTCGTTAGCGCCCCTCGCTTTGTGTCCCCCAACTCTGAATGAGTTTCTTAACAGGACTCTGCCGCCTTAAAGGTTTCGGACCAATGGCAACAGGCAGCACGGGGCTCGGCGTGCAGAACGTGCGCTTCTGTTGAATGAGCTGTTCTCAGTGACAGCTTTGTGAGCTAAACGCCGTCAAGGTTGAGATTCCGAAAGTCACAGTTCAGTCTGAAGCTGCCATCCGTGCAACAGGGCTGACCGACCGCTCCTGGCCGAGCCCGTGAGTTGACGTCGCCGACGGAAGCCGCTGGTCGTCGTGCGCAGCGGTTCCCATTGACGTCGCATCGGTTGCCGCGCGGCGAGGCATGCGGGCAGAGAGAGAATCACCGCCTGCACTGCCCCGGGTCGGCTCAACGGCCTGCCCCCCTCTACGGCTGGTGCCTTCAGACCGCTCATGACCGACGCTCCATACACGACCTTGCCGCAATGGCCCAACGCTTATCCGGCCAGCGGCGCCAGCGCCACGCTGAAACGCCTCAACGAGGATTTCATCGTGACCGAACTGCCGCTGCAGCTGCCCACGGGCGAGGGCGAACACATCTGGCTGGACATTGAAAAGAACGGTGCCAACACCGCCTTCGTTGCCCAGCAGTTGGCCGAGGCTGCCGGCGTGCAGGAAAGGGACGTGGGCTATGCCGGCCTCAAAGACCGCTACGCCATCACCCGCCAGTGGTTCAGCATCTACCTGCCGAATGGAAAAGGGAAAGGCGAGACGCCCGACCTGACCCCGATTCAACACCCTGAGTTCAAGGTGCTGAGTCAGAGCCGCCACGTGAAGAAGCTGCGCCCCGGTGATTTGCAGGCCAACCGCTTCCGCATCGTGCTGCGTGACGTGACGGGCGACAGCGACGCGATCGAGGCCAACCTTCAGGCCGTGGCGTCACAGGGCGTGCCCAACTACTTCGGTGCCCAGCGTTTCGGCTTCGACGGGGGCAACGTCGAGCAGGGGCGGGCCATGCTGGCGCGCGAAATTCGCGTGCGCAACCCGAAGAAGAAGGGCATCTACCTGTCGGCGGTGCGCTCTTTCGTCTTCAATGAAGTGCTGGCGCTGCGCATTCAGCAGGGGCTCTGGGGCCAGACGCTTCCCGGTGACGTGATGGACGAGGCAGGCCGGCCCACCGGGCCGCTGTGGGGGCGGGGCCGCGTGGTCGCCACCGATCAAGCGCAGGCGCTCGAGAACGGCGTGGCTGCACGTCACGCCAGCTTGTGCGACGGCATGGAGCACGCGGGGCTTGATCAAGAGCGCCGCGCCCTGGTGGCGAGCCCGCAGGACATGTCATGGGAATGGCCGCAAGCCGATCAACTGGTGCTCACGTTCTCTTTGCCCGCCGGGAATTACGCCACGTCGGTTCTGAACGAAATCCTGCGCACCACAGAGCCTGACCGGCACACCGAGAACGAGCCTGCGGCCGTGGAATGACGGTGCCCCGCCTGGGCGTGGCGCACCGCAGTTGCACCGCGGCCGGTCGCTAGACTCGTGCGATGCCGCGCCGCATTGCCCGCCACCACCACCACGTGTACGTCGTCGAGCTGTCTGACCGGGTGTGGAACGAGGCCAGCTTCCGCAAGGCCAACCCCGATTGGCAGTTGGGCAAGCCCCTCGTCTACGTGGGCATGACCGGCCTCGACCCCGATCTGCGCTTCGACCGGCACAAGGCCGACATTCAGGCCAACCGTTTCGTCCGTGACTACGGCCTGCGCCTGCTTCCGCGCTTGTACGAGGTCTACAACCCGATGCCCTACGAGGCCGCGCGCGAGATGGAAGTAGAGCTCGCCATCGGCTTGCGCGAAGAGGGCTACGGCGTGTGGCAGGCCTGAGCGAGCGCAGCGCTGCGGCCGCGCACCGCACCGTTACGCAGTGGCCCCGCCCCTTCAGCCCTTGACCGCCGCCTCGATGGCCGCGACGTCGATCTTGCGCATTTCCATCATGGCCTCGAAGGCACGCTTGGCCACGGCGCGGTCGGGGTTCGTGAAGGCCTCGGTCAGCACGCGAGGGGTGATCTGCCACGACAGCCCCCACTTGTCTTTGCACCAGCCGCACTGGCTTTCTTCGCCGCCGTTGTTGACGATGGCGTTCCAGTAGCGGTCGGTCTCGGCCTGGTCGTCGGTGGCCACCTGAAACGAGAAGGCCTCGCTGTGCTTGAACGTCGGGCCGCCATTGAGGCCGATGCAGGGAATGCCCAGCACCGTGAACTCGACCGTGAGCACGTCGCCCTCGCTGCCTGAGGGAAAGTCGCTCGGCGCGCGGTGCACGGCGCCCACGGCGCTGTCGGGAAAGGTCTGGGCATAGAAGCGTGCCGCGTCGAGCGCGCCGCCGTCGTACCAGAGACAGATCGTGTTCTTGGGGATCATCGGGGCTCTCCAATCTGTTGACGCTCACCGTCGGCGGTGACGGTTGAGGCGTGTGGGTCGAACGGGCGCGGGCCGCCGCCGGCAGTCTGCCCGAGCGCGATGCGCCTGCGTGGCCGCAGCGAGCAAAGGCCCCTGTGCGGGTGTGAGATCGGGTCGCTGGCCTCGCTCACCCACGTGGCTCACGCGTGCACACCTCGCACGTCCACAAACTGCATGACCAAAGTCTGAATCGCGGCAGTGCCCCGCGCCGTAGCATGCTTCGCAACACAACGAGAGACGGACGCTTGCGCGTTCGATCCACACCCCGATGCTGGTGCGGGCCATGCGCCCGCAGGGAGGCGTCGGCCCACACCGAAGTTGAGAACACGCCGCTCGGCCTGCCCTGCGGCCCGGATGCATCGCCATGTTCATCAGCGCCAACCACACGCCCTACCTCGCCGAGGGCTTCACCGCCATCGACAAGGCCTGCGCGAAGGCTTTCGTGGTGGTGGTGCGGGCGACCTTCGATGTCGATGCCGACGGCCACTGCACGGTGAGCGCACGGCAAAGCCCCTTCGTCTATGCCGACACGCCGTATGGCGACCCCGAGACGACGGCCATTCGTGTCGAGAGCGACTTCGTGCCGATCAAGCCGCGGGCCGAGCTGCTGCTCGATGCGGTGGCGATGGGCCCGGGCGGTGACGCGACCGAGCGCGTCGAGGTGGCCTTGCTCGGGGCCGGCCTGAACAAGCGCGCGCTCGTCACCGGCGAGCGGCATTGGCAGCGCGGCCCGTTTGGCATGCGCGCCTCGCAGCCGGTGCCCTTCAGCACGATGCCGCTGGCCTGGCACCTGGCCTTCGGTGGCACCGACCGCAGTTTTGCCGATGCCACGCGCCACCGCGCCGATTTGCGCAACCCGGTCGGGCGCGGGTTTCAGGTCAACGCAAGCGCCGAGGCCATCGAGGGCCGGCCGCTGCCGTGCATCGAACACCCCAAGTCACGCATGACCAGCTGGGACGACCAGCCCGAGCCCATCGGCTTCGGCCCCCTGCCCCGCTTTGCCGCCGTGCGGGCCCGCCACGCGGGCACCTATGGCGAGCATTGGTTCGCGCACGAGCTGCCATTTCTGCCGGCCGATTTCAGCGAGCACTACTACCTCGCGGCGCCGCCCGACCAGCAGTTCGACGCGCTGGCCGAAGGCGCGGCCTTCGCGTGCCTGAACATGAACGCGAGCGGTGTGTTTCGTGTGCGGGTGCCGCGGCTGTCGGTGCCGGTGTCGTTCATGTTCGACGACCGCACGCGGGTGCCCACGGTGACGGCCGACACGCTGATCCTCAAGCCGCACGAGGGCCAGGTGGTGCTGCTGGGCCGGGCCCGCGCGCCGCTGCCGCGCAAGTTCACCCGCTTGCGCGAGGTGGTGGTGGGTGTGGCGCACACGCGCTCAACGGTGGGGGCGTGATGGTCTACATGTCGTGCGCGAGCCTCGTGTGCCCGGTGGGCTACTCGGCGGCCAGTGCGTCGGCGGCCTTGCGCGCGGGCGTGGCGGCCTTCGGTGAAACGGGCTACCACGATGCCCAGCGCGCGCCCATCGTCGGCGCCACGGTCGAAGCGCTGCCGCCCGAGCTGCGGGGGCGCGAGCGTCTGATCGCGCTGATTCAACTGGCCCTCGATGTGATGGACCCAGACCTCATCGCCCGCCTGCCCTGGGGCCGCATGCCCTTGATCTTGTGCACACGCGAGGCCGAGCGCCCCGGCGCCCGGCTGGCCGGCCTCGTGACCGCGCTGCGCCTGCCGGCGGGCGCCAGCTTCGCCGGCCAGCGCGTGGCGCACGTGGCCCACGGCGCGGCCTCGGCCATCGAGGCGGTGCGCATCGCACGCAGCCACCTCGCACAACCCGGGGTGTCGGCGTGCCTGATCGTCGCAGCCGACAGCCTGATCGACGCACGCGTGCTGCATTGGCTCGACCACACCCAGCGCCTGAAGACCAGCCTGCGCACCGATGGCGTCATGCCCGGCGAGGCGGCCTGCCTCGCGGTGGTCAGCCATGAGCCGCTGACCGACGACGCGCTGTGCGTGCACGGCCTGGGCGCGGCCATCGAGCCGGCCACCGTGCTGAACGAAGCGCCGTTCCGGGCCGAGGGCATGCGGGCGGCATTGCATGAAGCGCTGACGGAGACAGGCATCGCCATGCACGAGGTGGACTTTCGGCTGAGCGACGTGGCCGGCGAGTCGTATGCGTTCGAAGAGCTGGTGCTGGCGCAGGCGCGTGTGATGCGGCAGGTGCGTGCGAGCCAGCCGCTGTGGCACCCGGCCGATTGCATGGGCGACTGCGGCGCGGCGGCGGGGCTGGTGCAGTTCGCGTGGGCCGGGCAGGCGTTTCATCGCGGCTATGCGCCAGGGCCGGTGGCGATGCTGCATGCCACGTCGGCCTTCGGGGCGCGCGCCGCAGCGGTGGTGTCAGCGCCGGCGTGGAGGAGGCCGGCATGACGCACAAGGTCTACGCCAACACCTGGCAGGTGGCCGGCAAGGCGGGCAACAACAAGTCGATCGCGCGCTTTCCCGACGTGTGCCTGTCGCCGCCGGGGCCTCCGGCGGGGCCGATCCCGATCCCCTACCCCGACACCTCGTTTTCGACCGACCTCAAAGAAGGCTCGACGACCGTCAAGATCAACGGCAAGCCGGCGGCACTGGCCCAGCAGTCGTACTACAAGCCGTCGGCGCTGGGCAACGAGGCGGCCACGCGCAGCTTCGGCGCGAGCGTGATCACGCATCAGATCACCGGCAAGACGTACTTCCAGGCGTGGTCGATGGACGTGAAGTTCGAAGGCAAAAACGTTTGCCGGCACATCGACATCACGACCAGCAACCACGCCAGCTACCCCGGCGGCACGCCGCCCATGCCCACGGCCGAAGAGCAGACCGCGCTCGACCGCATGGACGCCGCCGTCGAAGAATGCCCCTGCTGCGGCAAGCCCGGCACGCAATGCCCCGCCGCGCTGCCCACGACCATCACCGACGCCAGCGGGGGCACGCACCCGCGCGAGCCGCTGGCGTTTCACGAGTTCTACCGGCTCGACGACCCGCTGCCCGGCGGCGGCCCGACGCGGCGCGCGCAGATGGCCGCGAAGCCCTGCGCCGGGGGCACCTGCCCGAATGCCACCAAGCCCGAGCGCAAGTCCGACGCGCCCTGCGACGTGTACCGCGTGACGAGCACGGCCGAGTCCAAGGCCATCGACACCGCGTATTCGAGCAAGGCGCAGCAACGCCTGCGCACGCACCACGGCATTCCGAAGGCCAAGGGGGCGTTCAAGGCGCTGGCGGGACCGGGCTCGGTCGAGCCGCTGACCGGCTTGACCAAGGCCCAGTTCGACGCGCTGGGCGGCGCCGACGCCAACGAAAAGGTGCGCCAGCAAAACAAGGTGCTGCAACTCGACCACACCACACCCCGGGCCGCCGGTGGCTGCCCGACGAGCGAGAACAATACGCAGCCCCACTTCAAGAAGTGCGCGAACTGCAAAGAGGTGGACGGCCTGCTCGACACGTGGAACGGCCAAGAGCTGGAGGCCCGGCGCGCGGCCCTCGGCGTGATCTAGACCCAAGGACATCGGCAATGCAACGACAGCACATGGAACTGAACTGGGAAGGCGCGGGCTACCACGGCTTTCCGGCCACGCGGGGTGCGGGGGGCTATGCCTCGACCGAAGAAGCCACCGCGTGGGCGCCGTTCGAGCAGGTCCTCGGCGGAGCCAAGCAAGGCGACTTCTCGGGCGTCGCGCGCCTGTTGACGGCTTACGACGAGGCCGACTGGCTGCTGGGCGCGGCCTGTGCCGAGCTGATGGGCGACATCGGCCACCGGGCCTTCTTCGACGGGCTGCGGCCGGTGGTGGCGGGCGTGGTCGAACCGACCTATTCGGTCGATCTGGGCCGCACGCTGGCCATCTGGGGGCACCTGTCGGCGGTGCCGACGCTGCTGGACACGCTGGTGAAGATCACCGACTTCGAAGACGCGCCCGCGCTGGTGCAGATGCTGTCGATCTTGCTCGAGCCCGAGCCCGGCGCGCTGGCCGACATCGCCGGCCTCGACGACATCGACGCCTATGCGGCAAAGGTGAACGCACAGCTCGCGGCCGTCACCGCGCGCGTGGGCACGGCCGACGCCGTGGTGATGTTTGGCGAGCTGTTCTCGGTGCAGCGGCTGGTGGCCGAGATGCGCCGCCGGCTGTCGGCGGGCAGCCTGTTCGACCCGTACCTGCGCCACAAATTCGAGGCCACGACGGGCGTCGATTGCTCGGCCTTCTATGCAGACGAGGTGCTTCAGCCGATGCAGGTGCTGGCCGTCATCGAAGAGTTCGAAGACCGGGGCGGTGCGACGCCCTACGTGCCGGGCCAGCGCTATTTCTTCGGGCACCCGGTGCCGGGCTGAGCCTCGTCTCACGAAGTCTTGGCTTCGGTGATCTTCTCGTTGGCCTCTTGGCGATCGGCGCTGTCGGCTTCGGGCTTGGGCTGCTCGGCGCGCACTTCGGGCTCGAAGCTCAGGCAGATGTAGACCGGAAAGTGGTCTGAGCCCCAGGCGGGCAACCGGCGAAAGTCGACCAAGCGGAAGTGCCGCGAATGAAAGCAATGGTCGAGCGGAAAGCGAATGCCCGGCCATTTGGCATTGAAGGTGGCATAGAAGCCGCGGCCCACACGCGGGTCGAGCAAGCCGCTGATGTCTCTGAACAGCCGCGTGGTGTGCGACCACGCCACGTCGTTCAGGTCGCCGAGCACGACCGCGGGCGCGTTCTTCGCGCGAATGTCTTTGCCGACGATCAGCAGTTCGGCGTCGCGCTCGGTCGAGCGGTCGTTCTCGGCCGGTGCGGGCGGGCGCGGGTGCACGCAGCGCAGCTCGACCTCGTCGCCGCTGCGCAACTGCACACGGGCGTGGACCGAGGGAATGTCGTCTTCGACCAGAAATTTCACCTCGGCGTCGCGCAGCGGCAGGCGTGAGTACAACAACATGCCGTAGGTGTTGGGCAGCGGGTGTTGCACGGTGTGCGGGTGGGTCTGTTCGAGTTCGCGCAACGCGTCTTGCCACCACGCGTCGGTCTCGACCGCCAGCACGATGTCGGCGTCGGCCTCGCGCACCAGTTGCTTCAAGCGGCCGGCTTCTCGGTTGGTCATCAGCACGTTGGCGAACATGAGGCTGAGCCGGGCATCGGGGCCGTCGCGGGTGCTCTTGAGCACCTGCTGGCGGGCAAAGGGCGTGTATGGAAACATGCGCACGCACTGGTACACGAGCGTGGCCACGAGCAGTGCGGCGAACAGGTGGTCGAGCGCCGTGATGTCGTCGCGCAGCGTGAGGTAAGCCACCAGCACGGCGCCGGTCAGCAGAGTGATCTGCAATCGCGGGAAGTCAAAGACGCGAATCCACCAGGAGTCGTTGCGCCAAAGCGGCAGCAAGGTGGCCATCACCATCAACAAGCCAAGCCCGACGAGCAACGGTTCTGCCATGCGTGAAACACCTTGGGGGCAAGAGGTTGGGCTGGGCGCCGCATGCACGGCGCCTGGGCGTGGCGACTATAGGCACGGCCGGGCGGCGGCGCTGGCGGCGGTGCGGGCAGGCCATCGCGCTGCAGGGCCATGCACTTGCGGCACCGCCCCGTGTAGGCAAACACCGGCACGCACGTGCGGTGCCATCTGGCTTTCAGGCCCATTCGACCGTGCGACAACGCGACAACCAACGCGCCAACCCATTCGCACCCCCCGCACGGAGCATTGCCATGGCAGACGACAAAACCAAGGCCGGCGGTCAAGACCGCACCAAGATCGACGTCAACGAAGACTACGAATTGCGCGACTGGTCGAAGCGCTTCGGCGTCACGCCCGAGCGCCTGAAAGAAGCCGTGAAGGCCGTGGGGCCGCAGGCCAAGGACGTCGAGACCCACTTGCGCAGCAGCGAACGCCGCTGAGCGCTGAAGCGAACACCATGGCAACCGGTCGCTCGTTGGCGTCGATGACGCTGAGTTTTGGGCTGGTCAATGTGCCGGTCAACCTGTTCGGCGCCACCGACAGTTCGAGTGGCATCGGCTTCAAGATGCTGGCGCCCGACGGCTCGCGGGTGAAGCAGCAGTACGTGTCAGAAAAGACCGGCAAGGTGGTCGAGCGTGCCGAGATGATCAAGGGCTATGAGTTCCAGGACGACACCTTCGTCACCTTCACCAAGGAAGAACTCAAGGCCCTCGACGAAGCCGCGAGCCACGTGATCGAGATCGTGGCTTTCGTGCCCGAGAAGTCGGTCGACCCGATCTACTACGACAAGGCCTACTTTCTTGCGCCCGACAAGCGCGGTGGCAAGCCCTACGCGCTGCTGGCCGAAGCCATGCGGCAAAGCGGGCGCTGCGCGCTGGCTCGTTATGCGCTGCGGGGCAAGCAGTACGTGGCGCAGGTGCGGGTGGCCGACGACGGGCTGGTGCTGCAACACCTGCTCTACGCCGACGAGGTGCGCTCGCTCAAAGACCTGAACATCCCCGAGGTCGATGTGTCGGCCAGCGAGTTGAAGCTGGCGCTGCAACTCATCGACCAGATCGCCGAAGACCACTACGACCCGACGAAGTTTCAAGACGAAGAGAAGAACCGCATCCTCGAAGCCATCGACCGCAAGATCGCGGGCAAGAAGTTCGTCGAGTCGCCGCGCGCCGAAGAGGTATCGACCGGTGGTGGCCAGGTCATCGACCTGGTCGAAGCGCTCAAGGCCAGCCTGCAACGCCCGGGCAAGAAGGCCGTTAAGGCCAAGCCGGCCGAGGTGGTGCCGGCCGAAGCGCTGAAGGAACGCCGCCCCGTCAAGCGCGCACCGAAGGCCGAGGAACGCGCGGCCGCGTCGGCCACGCCCCGCACGCGGGCCCGGAAGTAGGCCGTGGCGGCGGAAACGCCCTACACCCTGCGCAGCCTCGAACGCATGCTGGGGGTGAGCCGAAACGTCGTGACGGGGCTTGTTCAGGCGGGTTACGTCACGCCGCAGCGCGGCGCGCGCAACGAATACCGCTTCAGCTTCCAGGACGTGGTGCTGCTGCGCACCGCCGTCGGCTTGCAGGCGGCCAACGTGCCGCAACGCAAGCTGCTGAGTTCGTTGCGCCGCTTGCGCGCCAAGTTGCCCGAGCACCTGCCGATGAACCGCCTGCGTATCACGGCGGTCGGCGACGAAGTGGCCGTGCACGACGGCGGCGCGCGTTGGGAGGCAAGCTCGGGCCAGCTGTTGCTCGACCTCGAAGTGACGGGCGATGGCAGCGGCTCGGTCGCCTTCTTGGCCCGCCCGGCAACATCAGCCAGCAAGACAGCCGCCGACTGGTTCGCGCAGGGTGAGGCGGCCGAAGCGCAAGACCCGCGTGCAGCCGAGGCGGCCTACCGCGAGGCCTTGCGCCTGGCGCCCGACCACGCCTACGCCTACGTGAACCTCGGCGCGATGCTGTGCGAAGCCGGCCGTTGCGCCGAGGCCGTGGCGCTCTACGAAGAAGCCGTGCGCCTGGCGCCCGACGATGCGCTGGTGCACTTCAACCGCGCGATCGCGCTCGAAGACATCGGCCGCGAACGCGAAGCGCTTGAGAGCTATGCCCGCTGCCTTCAGGCCGACCCGGGGTTCATCGACGCACACGTGAACGCCGCGCGCCTGTGCGACCGGCTCGGCGACGCGCAGGGCGCGCTGCGCCACTTCAGCGCCTTCAGGCGGCTGGAGCGGGTCGAGCCGGCGCGCTGAAGGCCCCTGCGCGGCAAGCCGCGCTCAAGCCGTGGCCGCCACGAAGCGCAGCGCGCCCTGGGCGGCCCGCAGCCCGCTCGCAAAACACGCGGTGAGCAGGTAGCCGCCGGTCGGGGCTTCCCAGTCGAGCATCTCACCGGCGCAGAACACGCCTGGTGCGGCGCGCAGCATCAGGCCATCGTCGAGCCCGTCGAAAGCCACGCCGCCGGCGGTGCTGATGGCTTCGGCCACGGGGCGGGCGCGCAGCACGCGAATCGGCAAGGCCTTGATGAACCCGGCCAGGCGCTCGGGGTCGTGGAAGTCGTCTTTGCCCACCAGCTCGTGCAGCAGCGCGGTCTTGGCGCCGTGCAGGCCGAGGCGGCTCTTCAGGTGGGTGGACAGCGAACGCGGGCCGCGCGGGTGCTTCAGCTCGGCCAGCACCGAGGCGAAGTCGCGCGTGGGCAGCAGGTCGAGCCACAGCGTGGCGTGGCCGTTCGCCGCGATGTCGTCACGCAGCCAGGGCGAGGCGGCGTAGACGAGGCTGCCTTCGAGGCCGGTGTCGGTGAGCACGCATTCGCCGCGTTGTGAAAAGCGCGGCGCGGCGGTGTCGTCAGCGGTGTCGTCCCCCGCGGCGCGCACGGTGATCGCCACGGCCTTCAGCGGCTCGCCGGCGAAGCGGCTGCGCAGGTGCTCGCTCCAGCCCGCCACCTCGAAGCCGCAGTTCGAGGGCTGCAATTCGGCGACCGGCACGCCGCGCTCGCGCAGCAGGGGCACCCAGGCGCCGGTGGAGCCCAGCTGCGGCCAGCTCGCGCCGCCCAATGCGAGCACGGTGGCATCGGCTTCGCAGGTGATGTCGCCGGCCGGTGACGCGAAGCGCAGCGCCTCGCCCGCCCAGCCCAGCCAGCGGTGGCGCATGTGAAAGCGCACGCCCTGCCCGCGCAGGCGCGCGAGCCAGGCGCGCAGCAGCGGCGCGGCCTTCATGTCGGTCGGAAAGACGCGCCCCGAGCTGCCCACGAAGGTGTCGATGCCCAGGCCCTGCGCCCAGTCGCGCAACTGCTGCGGTCCGAGTTCGGCGAGCCAGGGCTCGACCTGCGCACGGCGGCTGCCGTAGCGGCCCGCGAAGGGCTCGATGGCTTCGCTGTGGGTGAGGTTCAGGCCGCCCTTGCCGGCCAGCAAGAACTTGCGGCCGACGGACGGCATGGCGTCGTAGACATCGACCTGCGCCCCACCCCGCGCCAGCGTCTCGGCGGCCATCAGGCCGGCGGGGCCTGCGCCGATGACGGCAATGCGGGGGGCGTTGGGGCTGGGTGACATGGTCAGAGGCGAAAGCGCGAAGGCGCGGATTGTCCGCCAGCACGCCCCGCCTCAGCGGCCCTTCGCTGCGCGGGTGCAGCGGGCCCCGCTCACGCGCGGGGCTCCGGCGGGGCTCAGTCGGCTTCGCGCAGCGCGGTGCGCAGCTTGTCCCACATCTCGGGGCGGGCGAAGAAGGGGTTCGACGGGTTGCGCGTGTTGAGCAGGTCTTCCATGCGCACTTGCACGCCCGACAGGGCCTGCGGGTGGCTGTAGATGTAGAACTGCTTGGCCTCCAGCGCCTCGAAGACCATCTTCGCGACGGCTTCGGCGGTGACCTTGCCGCTGGTCACGGCCTTGGCGCTGGTGGCGCGGCCGATGATCTGGCTCTTGGTCAGCGCCTCGGGCTCTGCGTCTTTCGGGCGGTTGCGTTCGCTCTCGTGGATGCCGGTGGGCACGAAGTACGGGCACAGCACCGAGGCGGTCACGCGGTCGCTCACGAGCGCGAGGTCTTGGTACAGCGTTTCGCTCAGCGCCACGACGGCGTGCTTGCTGACGTTGTAGACGGCCATGTTGGGTGCGCACACCAGGCCGGCCATCGAGGCGGTGTTGACGATGCAGCCTTCGTAGTCGGGGTCGCTCTTTTCGGCGGCCAGCATCATCGGCGTGAAGGTGCGCACGCCGTGCACGACGCCCATCAGGTTGACGCCGAGCACCCAGTTCCAGTCCTTGAGCGACAGCTCCCACATCAGGCCGCCGCCGCCGACACCGGCGTTGTTGAACACGAAGTTCGGTGCGCCGAACTGGGCGAACGTGGCCTGGCCCATGGCCTCGACCTGCTCGGCCTTCGACACGTCGCAGGTGAACGGCAGCACCTGCGCGCCCATGGCCCGGACCTCGGCCACGGCCTTGTCGAGGGCTTCTTGCTGCACGTCGGCCATCACGATGTTCATGCCGCGCTGCGCGGCGATGCGCGAGGCTTCGAGGCCAAAGCCCGAGGCCGCGCCGGTGATGACGGCGGTGCCGCCCTTGAAATTCTTCATGGCTTGTCTTCCTTGTGGAGCTTTTTGATTCTCAGGCGTCGCGCTTGCGCAGCAGGTAGCCGATTCGCGGGAAATGCACGTGCACGGTGCCGGCGCGCGCGTCGCGCCGCTCGATCACCGCCTCGTCGGTGCTCAGGCCCACGAGGGTGCCTTCGACCGCATCGGTGGCGTAGTCGGTGGCCGCGATTGTCACCGCGTCACCGGCTGCGAAACCCAGCCCGGGCGCGACGCTGCACGGCGCATGGCCCGACGCCGCCCTTGCGATGGCCAGGGCATCGCCGCTGTCGAGCGGCTGCGGGCGGCCCTCGCCCAGGGCGGCCACGCGGGCGTACCAGGCCGCAATCTGCGCGTAGGGCGACAACAGCTCGGCCACGGGCCCGGCGCGGTGCAAGAACCAGATCGACTGCGCCGCGGCCACGTCGGCGATGCAGGGTTGCTCGCCCAGCAAGAAGGGCCCGCCGACCGCGAGCGCCGATTCAAGCCAATCGAGGTAGCTGGCCAATGCCGCCGCGTTGTCGGTGCGGCCGACGCGCGGCCGGTTGGCCATCATCGCGGCGCGGTCGGGGCCGAAGGCCTTGATCTGCTCGGGCGTCAGGTGCTTCAGCACGTGCGGCACGCCGGCCGGTTGCAGCGCCACCGGCACGGCCGCCCAGAACAAGGCCGTGTCGGCCCACTGCGCCAGCATGTGCTGCGAGCCGCCGGCCGAGGCGGGGTACAGCGAAGGCTCGGGCCACAGGCGGTCGATCACGCGGCACATCAACGCGGTGTCGCAGTAGATGTCGGCGCCGATCTGCATGAAGGGCGTGCGGCGGTAGCCACCGGTGAGCGCCACCACATCGGGCTTGGGCATGATCGACGGCACATCGACCGAGCGCCAGTCGAGCGACTTCATGCCGAGCACCCAGCGCACCTTCTGCGAGAAGGGCGAGGTTTCGTAGTGGTGGAGGATGAGTTCAGGCTGGGTCATGAAGGGCCGTGAGGGTTGAGACAGGTTCAGCGCGGCAGGGCGCGCTCGATGAGGGATTCGAAATCGGTGGCGTCGGCCGGCAGCGTGCCGAAGGCCAGCCCGCCCTCGCCGCCCAGCCGCGCGCGGCAGAAGGCATCGGCCACGAAGGCCGGGGCTTGTTGGCGCAGCAAGGCGGCTTGCAGCGCGAGCGCCACGTCTTGCGCGAGGCGGCGCGCGTCGGCCTCGGGGGTGGCGTCGATGCGCGCGGGCAAGGCATCGGCGAAGCGGTCGAAGTGGTCGTTGCTGCCGCGTGCGGGGGCCAGCTCGGCCAGCAGCGCGCCGGCGCCATCGGCATCACCGCTGCCCTTGCGCAGCGCGCGCAAGAGGTCGAGCGCCATGATGTTGCCGGCGCCTTCCCAGATGCTGTTGACGGGCATCTCGCGGTACAGGCGGGCCATGACGCCTTCGCCGTGCTCTTCGACGTAGCCGTTGCCGCCGAGGCATTCCATCGCCTCTTGCGCGAAGGCCGCGCCGCGCTTGCAGACCCAGTACTTGGCGACCGGCGTGAGCAGGCGGCGCATCAGGCGCTCGTGCGGGGTGTCGTGGTCGAAGGCGTGCGCCAGGCGCAGCGCGAGCGCGGTGGCGGCTTCGCTTTCGAGCGCCAGGTCGGCCAGCACGTTGCGCATCAAGGGCTGCGCGATCAGCGGCTTGCCGAAGGCGTGGCGCTGGCGCGTGTGGTCGAGCGCGAGGGCCAGCGTCTGGCGCATCAGGCCGGCGCTGCCGAGCGCGCAGTCGAGCCGGGTCAGCGCGCCCATCTCGAGAATCTGCGGCACGCCCCGGCCGGGCTCGCCGACCAGCCAGGCGTGCGCGTGGTGAAACTCGACCTCGCTGCTGGCGTTGGCCTTGTTGCCGAGCTTGTCTTTGAGGCGCTGGATGTGGATGGCGTTGACCTCGCCATCGGGCCTGAAGCGCGGCAGGAAGAAGCAGCTCAGGCCCTCGTCGGCCTGCGCCAGCACGAGAAAGGCGTCGCACATGGGCGCCGAGAAAAACCACTTGTGGCCGACCAGCGTGTAGCGGCGGCCCCAGGCGTCGTCGCCATCGAAACGGGCGCGGGTGGTGTTGGCGCGCACGTCCGAGCCGCCCTGCTTTTCGGTCATGCCCATGCCCATGGTCACGCCGGCCTTCTGCGCGGCCGGCGCGAAGCGCGCGTCGTAGCGCCGCTGCGTGAGGCGCGGCACCCACTCGGCCGCGAGCGCGGCGTTGCCGCGCAGGCCGGGTGTCGCGGCATAGCTCATCGAGATGGGGCACATGGTGCCGGGCTCCAGCCCGTTGAAGAGCATGAAGCCGGCGGCGCGCTGCAGGTGCGCGTCAGCCCCGCCGGCCCAAGGCGCGCCGTGCAGGCCGGCATCGGCGGCGGCGCTCATGAGCGCGTGGTAACTGGGGTGAAACTCGACCTGATCGACACGCCGGCCGAAGCGGTCATGCGTGACGAGGCGCGGCAGGTGCACATTGGCGAGCCGCGCGTGGGTGTGCAGGGCCTCGCTGCCGAGCAAGGCGCCCAGCGCCGACAGTTCGTGGGTGTCGAGCGCGGGCGCGTGGAAGGCGAGCGCGTCACGCAGCGCCCGGTGGCCGTCGAAGGCGTTGTGGCCGACGAGCGGTTCGGGTTGGTTGAAGACCTCGTGGGTGGTGTCCATGCGATGGGCTCCTTCCGGGTGGGCTCAGCCCGAACGGGCTGAGCTCGTCAATCAACCCCTCAGATCAGCTTGACCAGCTGCTTGCCGAAGTTCGCGCCCTTCAGCAGGCCCATGAAAGCCTCGGGGGCGGCTTCGATGTTCGGCGCGATCGACTCGCGGAACTTCATCTTGCCGCTGGCGATCATGCCGCCGAGTTCTTTCATCGCTTCGGGCCACACGCCCATGTGCTCGCCGACGATGAAGCCTTCGACCTTGAGGCGCGATTGCAGGATGAGCTGCGGGTACTTCATCGGGATCGGCTCGCCGTTGTAGCCGGCGATCATTCCGCAGAAGGCCATGCGGCCGAAGGCGTTCATGTTGAGCATCACCGCGTCGAGGATGGCGCCGCCGACGTTCTCGAAGTAGCCGTCGATGCCATTCGGCGTGGCGGCCTTCAGCGCAGCGGTCAGGTCCTTGGGCTCGGGGTAGGCCTTGTAGTCGATGCAGGCGTCGAAGCCCAGTTCTTCAACAACGTACTGGCACTTGTCGGGGCCGCCGGCAAAGCCGACCGCGCGGCAGCCGCGCGCCTTGGCCAGTTGGCCCACCGTCGCACCGACCGCACCGCTGGCCGCGCTGACGACGACGGTCTCGCCTTCTTTCGGTTGGCAGATCTTCATCAGGCCGTACCAGGCCGTGACGCCGGGCATGCCCACAGCGCCGAGGTAGGCCGACAGCGGAATCTGCGAGGTATCGACCTTGCGCAGCACGCCGGGCTGGTTGGCGTCGGCCACCTGGTACTGCTGCCACCCGCCCATGCCCACGACCTTGTCGCCGACCTTGTAGTTGGCATGGCGCGACTCGACCACCTCACCGACCGTGCCGCCGATCATCACTTCGTTCAGCGGTTGCGGGTTGGCGTAGCTCTTGCCGTCGTTCATGCGGCCGCGCATGTAGGGGTCGAGCGAGAGGTAGTGGTTGCGCACCAGCACCTGGCCTTCTTGCAGCGCCGGAACGGCCGCCTCGACGAGCTTGAAGTTGTCGGCGGTGACCGCGCCCTTGGGGCGCGAGACGAGGTGGATTTGCTTGTTGATCGTGCTCATGGTGCTTCCTTGTTGAGGTCTTGTTGCAGAGGAAAAAGCTTCGGTGGGCCGCTGCCGTCGTTCAGCCAAACCGTTTCAGTCGGACGCCGCCTTGCGCTCGACGCGCTTGTCGCCGACGTTGATGCCGCTCAGGTACTTGAAGGTGCCCGTCGCATGGGCGGCGACCACGCCCTGTTCGTCGAGAACGCTGGCTTCGCAGAAGGCCATCGACGAACTCGCATGCAGCACGCGGCCCTGGGCCACGAGGCGGCCGAGGCCGGGTCGCATGAAGCTGGTCTTCATCTCGATGGTGACGACGCCCTGCCCGGTAGGCTCGCCGCCAGCCACCTTGGGCGAGCGGGCGGCGTGGGCCATGGCCACGTCGAGCAGCGTCATCGTCACGCCGCCGTGGGCCATGCCCCAGGAGTTGGTCAACTCCTCGCGCAGGTCCACGCCGATGTGGGCTTCGCCACCTTCGAACTTGAGCAGCTCGAAGCCGAGCATCTCGACGAAGGGGATGTGTCGCTGGAACTTCATGGCCGCCCCCGCTGTGCGCTCACGCGCCGTGAATGGCCGACACGCCGCCGTCGATGGCGAGGATCTGCCCGGTGATGTGCTTGCCCGCCGCCGAGGCGAACAGCACGGCTGCGCCCTTCAAGTCGTCGTCGTCGCCGATGCGGCCCAGCGGTGCGTTGCTGGCGATGCGCTCGCCGGCTTTCTCGAGCGTGCCCTTGGTCATCTTGCTCGGGAACATGCCCGGCGCCAGCGCGTTCACGTTGATGTTGTACTTGCCCCATTCACCGGCCAGCGTGCGCGTGAAGTTCACGACCGCGCCCTTGCTCGTGCCGTAGGCAATGAACTGGATGTGCGACGACGCGCCCGACAGCCCGGCGATCGAGGCGACGTTGATGATGCGGCCCTGCCGGCGCGGAATCATGCTGAGCTTGCCCACGGCCTGGCTCATCAGGAAGATGCTGCGGATGTTGAGGTCCATGACCTTGTCCCAGGCTTCCAGAGGATAGTCCTCGGCCGGTGCGCCCCAGGTCGCGCCCGCGTTGTTGACGAGGACATCGATCTGCCCCAGCCGCGCCATCGCTTCGTTGGCGACGCGCGTGATCTCTTCGGGCTGGCTCGCGTCGGCGGCGATCCACGTGGCCTCGATGCCGCGTGCCTTCAGGTGCGCGGCGGCCTCTTCGAGGTCGGCCGCCTTGCGCGAGGTCAGCACCAGCTTGGCACCGGCTTCGCCCAGCGCTTCGGCGATCTGCAGGCCCAGGCCGCGCGAGCCGCCGGTGATGAGCGCGGTCTTGCCGCGCAGGTCGAACAGGTTCTGGATGGGTGTGCTCATGGCGATCTCTGTCGTGTCGTGGGTAAGGGGTGAAAGTCGGTGGCGATCAGTAGCGATGGATGGCCGTGCGGCCGCCGTCGATGGCGAGGATCTGGCCGGTGATGTGCTTGCCAGCGGCCGAGGCGAACAGCACGGCCGCGCCCTTGAGGTCGTTGTCGTCGCCGATGCGGCCCAGCGGCGCCACGCGGCCCAGCGCGGGCAGGCCGTGCCGGGCGATGATGTTCTTGGTGAGGCGGCTCGGAAAGAGCCCCGGCGCGATGGCGTTCACGTTGATGCCGTGCGGGCCCCACTCGCCGGCGAGCGTGCGGGTGAAGTTGATCACCGCGCCCTTGCTGCTGGCGTAGGCGATGTACTGCGTGCTGGGCGAGCCGCCGGCCAGCCCGGCGATCGACGCGATGTTGATGATGCGACCGCGCTGGCGCGGAATCATCCATTGCTTGCCCACCGCCTGCGACAGCATGAACACGCTGCGCATGTTGAGTTGCATGACGCGGTCCCAGTCTTCGAGCGATTGCTGCTCGGCCGGGCATTGCCCGCCCGTGCCGGCGTTGTTGACGAGGATGTCGATGGGCCCGAAGTCGCGGGCCGAAGCCTCCATCAGGCCCGCGATGGCCTCGGGCTCGGTCACGTCGGCGGCGTGCCAGGTGGCGTCGATGCCGCGTGCGCGCAGCGCTTCGCTGGCCTGCGCCAGATCGGCCGCCTTGCGCGAGACCAGCAGCACGGCCGCGCCCGCCTCGCCCAGCGCCTCGGCGATCTGGAAGCCCAGGCCGACCGAGCCGCCGGTCACCAGGGCGCGCTGGCCGCGCAAGTCGAACAAGTTGTGAAGAGGTGTGCCCACGTGAGGTGTCGGTTCGTCGGTTGAATGAAGGCGTCGGCGCGTCGTTCGGGGCCGCTCACTGGCGCCGCAGCGCCCGAAAGAACGCGTCGCTGTTGGGCTCGCGCCCGAGAAAGCGGCGCATCAAGACGGTGGGGTGCTCCTGGGCGCCGGGCGCGAGCACGTCGCGGCGGTAGCGCCGGCCGGTGTCGGCATCGAGCGGTTGCGCCGTGAAGGCAGTGCGCAGGTCGTCGGCGGCGACCTGGCTCCACAGGTAGCTGTAGTAGCCGGCCGCGTAGAAGCCCGCGACGTGCTCGAAGCTCGACGGAAAGTGCGTGCCGGCCGCATGCCCGAGCGGTGTGGCGCCTTCCATCTGCCGCCACAGCGCCATGGGCTCGGCGGGCTCGCGGCCGTGCAGCGCGAGGTCGAAGCTCGCGTACAGGTGCTGCCGGCCGGTGGACAGGCCCTTGGCGAAATGGCGCGCCGCCTCGGCCTGCCGCAACCATTCGGCCGGCACGGGCGGGCAGTCGCTGCAGGCCTGGCGCGCGAGTTCGTGCACCTCGGGCGCGTAGACCCAGTCTTCGAGCATCTGCGACGGGGCTTCGACGAAGTCGAGCAAGGTGTCGAGCCCGCTGTGCGAGGCATAGCGCGTGGTCGAGAGCAGGTGATGCATCGCGTGGCCGAACTCGTGCATCAGGATCTGCAGGTCGGCGAGGCTGACGCCGGCGCGGTCGATGTTCGACACCAGCGCTGCCACCGGTTGCACGCGCGTCTGCGCGGACCCATTTCGCACCGGCCAAACCGCCGCGTTGATGTACTTGCCCTCGCGCGGGTACAGGTCGATGAAGAGCTGCCCGATGGGCTCACCGCTGGCCGTGTCGCTTACCGCGTAGGCCTGCGCGTCGTCGTGCCACAGCGCGCCGGTGGCGGCCTTGTCGAGCGGCTGAACGCTGACGCCGAACAGGCGCTCGGCGACACCGAACATCAACGCCAGCGCGGCGCGCGGCGGCATGCTGGCGCGAAAGCGCTCGGCGTCGAAGCCGTGCCGCTCGCGGCGCACGCGTTCGACGTAGTAGGCGACGTCCCAGCGGTGCAGCACAGTGCGGTCGAGTGACGCCCCCAGGTGCTGGGCCTTGGCCTGGCGCAGCGTGAACAGGTCGTCGCGCTCGCGCGCTTCGATGGCCTGGTGCACGGTGTCGAGAAAAGCGCTGGCCGCCGCCTCGCTGCCGGCCATGCGCCGGCGCAGCAGCAAGTCGGCATACGAGGCGTGGCCGAGCAGCTGGGCCAGCTCGCGGCGCGCTCGGGCCAGTTGGTCGAGCGTGTGCAGGTTCGCGCCGCCACCGAGGTTCTGCCCGATGCGCCACATGCGCTCGCGGGCGCGGGCGTCGTGCGCCTGTTCGGTGATGGCGGCGTACAGGGCCATGTCGGGCCGCAGCTTCAAGCGGCCTCGCGCATCGCGCTTGGCGTCTTGCCACATCTCGGGCGGCACGCCTTTCAGCTCGTCTTCGGTGAAAAGCGCCTGCGTCGAGTCGTCGCGCACGCGTCGCTCGAAGTCTTGCGTCAGGCGGGCGATGCGTTCGCGCAAGGCCAGCAGGCGTTCGCGCTGAATGGGGCGCAGGGTGACGCCAGCGTCGTGCATTTCGTCGAGACGGTCCTGGCGCAGCCGGGCTTCGATCGCCTCGGCGGGCGCCAGGTCGTGCAGCGCCGCGTAGAGCGTGCGGCTTTGCAGCCACGCGTTCTTCAGGGCTTGCAGGCGCAGGTCGCAAGCCTCGGCCGCGTCGCGGATGCGCTTGTCGGGGTGCACCGCAGCCAGCAGAGACAGCGGGCCTTGCACGGCCTGTTGGCGCTGTGACAGGCCATCCAGCTCTTGCAACAGCGCGGCGCGCGGCGCACGTTCGATGCGCGGCTGGCTGGCGCGCGTGTCGGCCAGCATGCGCTCGCACGCAGCACGCACCTGGGCGGGCTCGGTGTAGCGCGGAAAGCGCCACGCGGGCTCGCGGGGCTGGGCGGGTTCAGCAGGCGCCGACGCGGTCTGCGCCGCGGGCTTGGCAGGCTCGGTGGCAGCAACCGGACTCACCAGCGCGCAGGCGAACGCGAGCGCGAGCGCCAGTGGCCTGAACAGATTGATCGCTGGCGGCTTCATCGCGGGCAGCTTGCGAGGCGCGATCTCAGGCCTCCTTGATGCGCGAGCGCACGTAGATGAGCGCGAAGCCCACCGCCGCGACCACCCCGCCCACCGCACAGATGCCGCCGCCGATCGCCGTGCTGCCGCTCATCACCGCCAGGCCAAGGCCCACGGCCAGCAGGCCGCCGTAGATCAGCACCCAGATCAGGGTGTCGAGCGTGCTTGTCTTCATGTTGTTGTCTCTCTTCAGGGTGCGAGTGGCGCGTCAGAACCAATCGTCTTGCATGCTGCGGCAGGTGTCGTCGCGCGAGGCCACCACCGCAAGCCAGGCCGGCACGCGCGGCAGCTCGTAGCGGAAGAAATACCGCGCCGCCGCGAGTGTGCCCTGCCGTTGCGCCTCGTCGATGGCGGCGGCCTGCGCGCACAGGGCGACGTCGAGCCACACCCAGGCCAACACGGTGTGGCCGAAGCCCTGCAGGTAAGGCGTGGCGTTGGCGAGTGCGTCTTCGGGCTGGCCGGTGGCCCACGCCGATTGGGTCGCCTGGCCCAGCGTGGCGAGCATGGCCGCGAGTTGGCGGGCCTCGTCGGCGAAGGCGGGTTGCTGCAGCGCACGTTCGATCGTCGCGTTGACCTTGCCGGCCAGCAGTGCGAAGCCTTTGCCGCCTTGCATGGTGACCTTGCGGCCCAGCAGGTCGAGGCCTTGGATGCCGTGCGTGCCCTCGTGGATCATGTTCAGGCGGTTGTCGCGCCAGTACTGCTCGACCGGGTAATCGCGCGTGTAGCCGTAGCCGCCGTGGATCTGAATCGCGAGCGAGTTCGCTTCCAGGCACCACTCGCTGGGCCAGCTCTTGGCGATAGGGGTCAGCATCTCCAGCAGCAAGCCGGCTTCGGCGGCTGGGGCGGCCTCGCCCGTGTGCAGTTCATCGACGAGCCGGGCGCAGTACAGCTCCAGTGCCAACGCGCCTTCGCAGTACGACTTCTGCGCGAGCAGCATGCGCTTCACGTCGGCGTGCTGGAGGATGGGCACCTGCGGCTTGGCGGCGTCTTTGCCGCTGGCGGTCATCGGTCGGCCCTGCGGGCGGTTACGGGCGTAGTCCAGGCTGGCTTCGTAGCCGGCATAGCCGAGCATGGTCGCGCCCAGGCCGACACCGATGCGGGCCTCGTTCATCATGTGGAACATGCACTTGAGACCATCGCCGGGCTGGCCGACGAGGTAGCCAATGGCTCCCGAGCTGCCGCGCATCGGGTACTTACCCTCGCCGAAGTTCAGCAGCGTGTTCGGGATGCCGCGGTAGCCGAGCTTGTGGTTCAGGCCCGCGAGCGCCACGTCGTTGCGCTCGCCGGTCAGCTCGCCGCTTTCGTTGACGAGCTTCTTCGGCACGATGAAGAGCGAAATGCCCTTGGTGCCCGGCGTCAACTGGCCATCGGGCCCTGGGATCTTCGCCAGCACAAGGTGCACGATGTTCTCGGTCAGCTCGTGCTCGCCGTTGCTGATCCACATCTTGTTGCCGCGCAGTCGAAAGCGCGGGCCGAGCGGGTCGGCTTCACTGCCTGCACCGTCGGGCACGGCACGGGTGGCGATGTCGGACAGGCTCGACCCGGCCTGCGGTTCGCTGAGGCACATGGTGCCGAAGAAGCGCCCGGCGAACTCGTTCTTGGCGAAGACGTCTTTCTGCCGCGGCGTGCCGTGCGCCATCAACAGGTTGGCGTTGCCCGAGGTCAGCATGCCGCCGCCACCGAGGCCGATGCTCGCCTTCGAGAAGAAGGTGTTGGCCGCCATCTCGACCACGCAGGGCAGCTGCATGCCTCCCATCTCGTAGTCTTGCGCGGCGGCCAGCATGCCCGACTCGACGTAGGCCCGGGCCGCGTCGTGCGAAGCCTGCGGCAGGATCACCTTCTCGCCATCGAAGTGCGGCTCTTCGGTGTCACCCAGCCGGTTGAAAGGCGCGAACTTGTCGCGCGCGATGCGCTCGCAGGTGTCGAGCACCGACGCGAAGGTCTCGCGCGAGTGGTCGGCGAAGCGCTCGCGTTGCGTGAGCTGATCGACGTGCAGCCAGTGGTCGAGCAGAAAGTCGAGGGTGCGGCGGTAGGTCATGCGTGCTTGGGCACCTGGGGTGATGCGGCCAGAGGATCAACCGCCAAGACGCCAAGATCGCAAGGGACGCCAAGGAAGCTGTCTTCTTTGCGTTCTTGGCGTTCTTTGCGTCTTTGCGGTGAAAAAGAGCGTGCGAGTCAGCAGGCGGTGAGCGAAGCGTCAAAGCACCTCGAACACACCCGCCGCGCCCATGCCGCCGCCGATGCACATGGTGACCACCACGCGCTTGGCGCCGCGGCGCTTGCCTTCGATCAGCGCATGGCCGGTGAGGCGCTGGCCGCTCACGCCGTAGGGGTGGCCCACGGCGATGGCGCCACCGTTGACGTTGAGCTTGTCCATCGGGATGCCCAGGGTGTCGGCGCAATACAGCACCTGCACGGCGAAGGCTTCGTTCAGCTCCCACAGGTCGATGTCGCTGACCTTCAGGCCCAGTTTCTTCAGTACCTTCGGAATGGCGAACACCGGGCCGATGCCCATCTCGTCGGGCTCGCAGCCCGCGACCGCGAAGCCGAGAAAGCGGCCCAGCGGCTTGAGGCCGCGTTGCTCGGCGAGCTTCTCGTTCATCACGACGACCGCGCCCGCGCCGTCGCTGAACTGGCTGGCGTTGCCGGCGGCGATCACGCCGCCTTGAATCGCCGGCTTGATGCCCGCGAGCGCCTGGGCCGTGGTGCCGGCGCGCAGGCCTTCGTCCACGCTCACCGTGACCTGTTTCGTGCGCAGGCCAAGGGCCGGGTCGGCCACACCGGCCATCACGGTGATGGGCACGATCTCGTCCTTGAACTTGCCCGCCTCTTGCGCGGCGCAGGCCTTTTGCTGGCTGGCGGCGCCGTATTCGTCCATGCGCTCGCGGCCGATCTTGTAGCGCTTGGCGACCTGCTCGGCGGTCTGCAGCATGTTCCAGTAGATCTCGGGCTTGTGCTCAACGAGCCATGGGTCGGCGATCATGTGGCGGTTCATCTCGTTCTGCACGCACGAGATGCTTTCGACGCCACCGGCCACGTACACGTCGCCCTCGCCGGCGATCACGCGCTGCGCGGCCAGCGCGATGGTCTGCAGGCCGCTCGAGCAGAAGCGGTTGACGGTCAGGCCGCTCACCGTGATCGGCAGGCCCGCACGCAGCACGATCTGGCGCGCGATGTTGCTGCCGGTCGCGCCTTCGGGGTAGGCGTTGCCGATGATGACGTCTTCGACCTCGGCGGCGTCGATGCCGGCGCGCTCAACGGCGGCCTTGACCACGTGCCCGCCCAGCGTGGCGCCATGGGTCATGTTGAAAGCGCCCTTCCAGCTCTTGGCGAGCGGGGTGCGGGCAGTCGAGACGATCACGGCTTGGGTCATGGCGGGCTCCTCGGAAGGATTCGGTGGGTCAATCAACGCCGTTCGCCCTGGGCCTGTCGAATGGCTTCGACGGGCTCGGCCCGAACGGATGGGAGTGGGTCTTGAAGCGGGGGACGAATCAGCAGCGGGTCAGGACGACGCCTCGACCGCCTTCTTGTAGATGCTCTGGCGCGGTTTCGCGAACACGCGCCGCACCATCGGCTCGAACTCGCTCATCGGCAACGTCTCGGCCTTCGCATCGAAGGCCGGGTTGTCGTAGAGCGCGCAGAACTCTTCGGTGCGGGCGAAGTGCGCATGGCCGCGAAACTGCTCGCGCATGTCGCGGTCGAGGCCCAGGTGATGAAAGAAGTAGTAGCCCTGGAAGATGCCGTGGTGCTGCACCATCCAGAGGTTGGCTTCACTGACGAAGGGCTTCAGGATTGCGGCGGCGATGTCGAAGTGGTTGTACGAGCCCAGCGTGTCGCCGATGTCGTGGAAGAGCGCGCACACCACGTACTCTTCGTCTCGGCCATCGCGCAGCGCGCGTGTCGCGGTCTGCAGCGAGTGGGTGTAGCGATCGACCGGAAAGCCGCCGTAGTCGCCTTCGAGCACCTTGAGGTGCGCAAGCAGGCGGTCGGGCAGGCCGCGTTGAAAGGTGCGCGACTCGGCACCGATCAGCGCCCAGTCGTCGGCAGTGCTCGACTCCATGCGCGTGAAACTGGCGCGTGCATTCATGGCGTGGCCCCTCGCGCTCAGTTGAAGGTCTTGCCTTCGGCGGCCAGCCGGGCCAGCAGCGGCGCGGGCTTCCAGAAGCTTGCGTCGTCGAGCGGGTTCTTGGCAAAGCGCTTCATGGCCTGCACCACGCTGAAGAGCCCTTGCGTGTCGGCGTAGCACATGGGGCCGCCGCGGTACAGCGGGAAGCCGTAGCCGCTGAGGTAGACCATGTCGATGTCCGACGCCTTCGACGCGATGCCCTCTTCGAGGATGTGCGCGCCCTCGTTCACCAGCGCGTACACGAGGCGTTGCACGATCTCTTCGTCGCTGATCTTGCGCGGCGTGATGCCGAGCGACTCACGGTGCTTCTTGAGCATGTCTTCGACCACCGGTGACGGGATGGCGTCGCGCTTGCCCGGCACATAGTCGTACCAGCCGGCACCGGTTTTCTGGCCGTAGCGGCCCAGTTCGCACAGCAGGTCGGCGTTCTTGCTGTAGCGCATCTCGGGCTGCTCGACATAGCGGCGCTTGCGGATGGCCCAGCCGATGTCGTTGCCAGCGAGGTCGCCCATGCGGAAGGGGCCCATGGCAAAGCCGAACTTCTCGATGGCCTTGTCCACCTGCTGCGGCGTGGCGCCTTCGTCGAGCATGAAGCTCGCCTGCCGCGTGTACTGCTCGACCATGCGGTTGCCGATGAAGCCGTCGCACACACCCGAGACCACACAGGTCTTCTTGATGATCTTCTTGCCC
Source organism: Piscinibacter sp. PDB5-1 (assembly GCF_056676035.1). Classification (NCBI taxonomy): domain Bacteria; kingdom Pseudomonadati; phylum Pseudomonadota; class Betaproteobacteria; order Burkholderiales; family Sphaerotilaceae; genus Piscinibacter; species Piscinibacter sp. PDB5-1. The sequence continues at coordinate 449,963 of NZ_JBWVZL010000001.1, forward strand.
AGTTGCATGACGGTGGCGAGCACGTCTTTCGCCGTCTGCTCGCCGCGCACCACCTCCAGCAGCTTCATCACGTTGGCCGGGCTGAAGAAGTGCATGCCGATCACGTCTTGCGGACGCTGCGTGAATGCGGCGATCTTGTTCAGGTCGAGCGTGGACGTGTTGCTCGCCAGAATGGCGCCGGGCTTCATCACCGCGTCGAGCGCCTTGAATACGGTCTCTTTGACGTTGAGGTCCTCGAACACGGCCTCGATCACGAGGTCGGCTTCGCGCAGGTCGTCGTAGCTGAGCGTGCTGCTGAGCAGCGCCATGCGCTCGTCGAGCTTTTCTTGCTTGAGCTTGCCCTTCTTGACCTGGGCTTCGTAGTTCTTGCGCATGACGCCGATGCCCCGGTCGAGCGCGTCTTGCTTCATCTCGAGCATGACGACCGGGATGCCGGCGTTCAGGAAGTTCATCGCGATGCCGCCCCCCATGGTGCCGGCGCCGATGACGGCCACCTTGTGGATGGCGCGCGCCGGCGTGTCGGCCGGCACATCGGGGATCTTACTGGCCGCACGTTCGGCGAAGAACACATGGCGCTGCGCACGGCTCTCGGGCGTGAGCATCAGCGCCTGGAAGAGGTCTTGCTCGTACTGCAGGCCGGCGTCGAACTTCATCGTGACGGCCGCCGCCACGGCCTCGATGCACTTCAGCGGCGCCGGGAAGTTGCGGTACAGGCCGCCAACCGTGTTGCGCGCGAACTGGAAGTACGCGTCGGGGTTCGGGTGCCGGGCCTTCAGGTCGCGCACGCGCGGCAAGGGCCGCGCATCGGCCACCTTCGTGGCGAACTGGATCGCCGCGTCGAGCACGTCGCCATCCACCAACTGGTCGAACAGCTTCTGGCCCGGCAAGGCCGCGAGCTGCTCGCTCTTGGCGGTCTCGCCGGTCACGATCATGTTGAGCGCGGTTTCGACGTCGAGCGCGCGCGGCAGGCGTTGCGTGCCACCGGCCCCCGGAATCAGGCCCAGCTTCACCTCGGGCAGGGCCACCTGCGTGCCCTTGGCGACCACGCGGTAATGGCAGCCGAGGGCCAGTTCGAGGCCGCCGCCCATCACCACGCTGTGGATGGCCGCGACCACCGGCTTGGCGCTGCCTTCAACGGCCGCGATGGCGTCGAGCAGGTTGGGCTCGGCGCTGGCTTTTGGCGAGCCGAACTCGCGGATGTCGGCGCCGCCCGAGAAGGCCTTGCCGGCGCCGGTCAGCACGATGGCCTTGACCGCGGCATCGTCGCCCGCGCGCTCCATCGCATCGACGATGCCTTTTCGCACCTCGTGCCCCAGGCCATTGACCGGTGGGCTGTTGAGGGTGACCACGGCCACGGGGCCGCGAACTTCGTAGTTGACGCTCATCGCAATCTCCGTCCGGGAAGGTGTGGCGTGCGGCGGCTGCACGCAGGCAGCGCCGCCGTCATTGCCTTCGAGATGTTCTTCAGACCATCGCTCAAGAAACGAACGATCGTTCGATACTAGAAAACAAAAACGCCGGCTTCAGTCTCGTCAGCGACATCACGAATGATGCGCCTGGAGACCGCAGCCGGCGTCTGCGGGGATTTGCTTTTTCAGGCAGCGCGCCTTCGCGCACCGCCCGCTGCGGTCAAACCTCCAGCCACTCCTTTCGCACCGCCGCGTCGGCGCGCAACTGGTCGGGGGTGCCTTCGAACTTGATCTCGCCGTGGCCCATCACGTAGCAGCGGTCGGCCACTTCGAGGGCGATGGTCAGCTTCTGCTCGATCAGCAGCACCGAGATGCCGCGGCGCTTCAACTCGCGCAGGTACTCGCCCACCAGTTCGACGATCTTCGGCGCCAGGCCTTCGGTCGGCTCGTCGATCAGGATCAGGTCGGGGTCACCCATCAGCGTGCGGCACAGCGTGAGCATCTGCTGCTCGCCGCCCGACAACACGCCGGCCTCGACGTCCTGCCGTTCCTTCAGGCGAGGGAACAGCTTGTACATGTCGTCGAACGTCCAGCGCGCCTTCTTCTTGTTGCCCTTCTCGCCCAGCACGAGGTTGTTGTGCACCGTCATGCGCGGAAAGATGTCGCGGTTCTCGGGCACGTAGCCGAGGCCCTGGTGCGCGATCTGGAAAGCCTTCAGGCCCAGCAGTTCCTTGTTGTTCCACTTCACCGAGCCCTTGGCATCGACCAGGCCCATGATCGCCTTGGCGGTGGTCGAACGGCCCGAGCCGTTGCGGCCCAGCAGGCTGACGATTTCGCCCGGCTTCACGTTCATCGTGACGCCGTGGAGGATGTGGCTCTTGCCGTAGTAGGCGTGCAGGTCAGTCAGTTGCAGCATGGTCAGTGGGCTCCCGCGGCTTGCTTGTCGGCCAGTACGGAGCCGAGGTAGGCCTCTTGCACGCCCACGTTGGCGCGCACTTTCTCCGGCGTGTCGAAGGCGATCACCTCGCCGTACACGAGCACGGCAATCTTGTCGGCCAGGCCGAACACCACGCCCATGTCGTGTTCGACGGTGAGCAGGGTCTTGCCTTCGGTGACTTCGCGGATCAGTTGAATGAAGCGGTGGGTCTCTTCGTTGCTCATGCCCGCGGTGGGCTCGTCGAGCAGAATGACGCTGGAGCCGCCGGCGATGGTCAGGCCGACTTCGAGCGCACGTTGCTCGGCGTAGGTGAGGTTCATCGCCTCGACGTCGCGCTTGCGGTCGAGCTTGACCATGTGCATCACCTGCTCGGCGCGTTCGTTCGCGTCGCGCAGGTTCGACAGGCGCTTCCAGAACGCGTACTTGTGGCCGAGCGAGTACAGCACGGCGCAGCGCAGGTTCTCGAACACCGACAGGCGCGTGAACAGGTTCGACACCTGGAAGCTGCGCGCCAGGCCCTTGCGGTTGATCTGGTAAGGCTTCAGGCCGTCGATGCGTTCGCCATGCAGACGGATCGCCCCGCTGGTGGGACCGAAGCGCCCGCTGATCAGGTTGAACAGCGTGGACTTGCCGGCGCCGTTGGGGCCGATCACCGCGACGCGTTCACCCGGCTTCACCTGGAGGTTCGCGCTGCGGATGATCTCGGTCTTGCCGAAGCTCTTGCAGACGTTGTCGAGTTCGAGCGCCCAGCCGCCTTGCTTGGAGGTTGTCCCTTGGCTCATGCGGCCTCCTTCATACGGATGATGGCTTGGATTTCTTCCTGGATCTTGTCCCAGTGGCGCTTGAAGTAGCGGCGGGCGATTTCCATCAGCACCACACCGACCACCAGCACCGCGAGCGGGCCGTACCAGGCGGAAGGCTCGAGCACATTGAAGGTCTGGCCGAACATCGTCATTTCAGGCGACATCGCCGCGTTGAACTGCTTGTGGTAGATCATCTCGATCGTGGTCGTGAGGCCGAGGAACAGCACCACACCAGCCCCGATCATGGCCACGTAGGGCAGCAGCAGACGGCTGAACTTCTTGAAGGCCGCCACGCGCAGGTTCATCAAGATGATGCTCGAGATGCCACCCGGGGCGTACATCACCACCAGCACGAACAGCATGCCGAAGTACAGCAGCCAAGCCTTGGTCAGCTTCGACAGCACCGTGGTGCCGATCACCAGCAGGATGCCGCCGATGACGGGGCCGAAGAAGAACAGGCCGCCACCCAAGTACGTGAACATCATGATGTAGCCCGAGGCGTGCGCCCCCAGCTGCCCAGCCTGCACCAGCTCAGAGTTCAGTGCCAACAGACCGCCGCCAATGCCGGCAAAGAAGCCCGACAGGATGAACGCGATGTAGCGGACCAGCTGCGTGTTGTAGCCAATGAACTCGACCCGCTCGGGGTTATCGCGCACGGCATTCAAGATGCGGCCGAACGGCGTGCGGGTGATGGCGAACATCAAGCCCGTGCAGATGAAGCAGTAGGCCGCGATCAGGTAGTACATCTGGATCTGCGGGCCGAACGTCACGTTCAGCAGCGGCTTGCCCTCGGCGTCTTTCAGGCCGAGGAAGGGCTGACCGACCATCCGGTTCGAGCTGACACCGCTCTCGCCGCCGAAGAAATCGGGAAACATCAACGACGCGGCGTAGACGAGTTCACCCACACCCAGCGTGATCATGGCGAAAGTGCTGCCCGCCTTCTTGGTGGACACCCAGCCGAACACGGCCGAGATGGCCATGCCGCCCAGGCCGCCCACGATCGGCACCAGGGTCACCGGCAGCGGGAAGCCCTCGCCCACCTTGTTGAGCGCATGGATGGCACAGAACGCGCCCAGCCCCGAATAGACGGCATAGCCGAAGCTCAGCATGCCGCCCTGCCCCATGAGCATGTTGTAGGCGAGGCAGATGATGATGCTGGCGCCCATCAGCGACAGCATCGTGAGGGCCAGGCCCCCCGAGAAGATCAGCGGCGCGAAGATCAGCACCAGGGCGAAAACGCCCCAGACGATCAACCGGCCGATGTTGAGCGGCTTGAATTGATAGGTTTTCTGCGTCATGAGTTCAACCCTCCCGAGTGCCCATCAGACCCTTGGGTCGGAAGATCAGGATCAGCACCATCAGAACGAACGGCAAGATGGGAGCCACCTGCGAGATCTTCAGGCTCAGCAGGCTGTAACCGAAGGTGGTGGGAGCGATCTGCGTGTTCATGCCTTCGAGCAAGGTCACGACGGAGTAGTCGAAACCCACTGCAAAGGTCTGCAGCACAGCGATGAGCATCGACGCCCAGAACGCGCCCGCCAGCGACCCGAGGCCACCGACGACGACGACCACGAAGATGATCGGCCCCACGGCGTTGGCCATGCTTGGGTCGGTCACCGTGAAGGGGCCGTTGATGACGCCAGCCAGAGCTGCCAGGGCCACGCCGCCACCGAACACCATCATGAAGACGCGCGGCACGTTGTGACCCAACGCTTCGGTCATTTCAGGATGCGTGAGCGCCGCCTGAATCACCAGGCCGATGCGGGTGCGAGACAGCAGCAGCCACAGGCCGACCAGAGCGACGATGGCCACACCCATCATGAAGGCGCGGTAGGTCGGGAACTGCGTGCCAAAGATGCTGAAGAGCGAGCCCTCAAGCGACGGGGGCATCTTGTAGTCCACCAGTTCGGTGCCCCAGATCAGCAGCACCAATTCGCCCAGCACCGTGAAGATGCCCAGCGTCACCAGCAGTTCGGACACGTGACCGAACTTGTGGGTGCGGCGTAGGCTGTAGCGCTCGAACAGCGCACCCAGAACGCCCACGGCCAGCGGCGCAAGAATGAGACCCGGCCAGAAGCCAAGGAACTGGGCGGATGTGTACGCGAAGTACGCCCCCAGCATGTAGAAGCCCGCGTGGGCGAAATTGAGCACGCCCATCATGCTCATGATCAGGGTCAGCCCTGAACTCATCAGAAACAGCAGCAGCCCGTAGCTGATGCCGTTCAGCAGCGATATGGTGAAGAACTCCATCGCGTCCCCAAGTTGATACGAGAAATGCCGCTCGGCTCGCCGGCGCACATCCGCCCGATGGCGGCGCAGTGCGCCAGCCCGGGGTCAGCGCGTATGCACTGACGCGCCAGGCCAGAAACGGCCGGGCGTATTGTCTACGCCCGACCTTTGGCGACCGATCAAATTTTTGCCAAACGCTCACGAAACGACACACCCAGAAACACGCGCGCCCCACCGACGCAACAGCGCAGGCGGGGAGACTTCAAACGATTTCCGGGTGGGTCTTCAGAGCGCAGGCCCTCCATCACGATCTTCTGGATGATCAGGTCTTCCAGCCAAGCCGATACAGCTTCGCTGCGCCCGATTCGCGAGCATCCAAAGAAAACAGGCTTGGCAGTGAAAACTGCCAAGCCTGTGATTCAGCAACCGATCAGCTCGGGCGCTTCATCTGGCAGGTCGTGGGCGTGCTGGACACGTACGACTCGATCTTCTTGTCGAGCACGAAGGTGTTGCCCGTCTTCTCGACGTCGATGGTGTTCTTCGCGTCTTTCTTGGCCCAGTTGAAGACGTACAGCGGCATTTGCAGCTGGTGGTCGGCAGCGCGCATGGTGATTTCGTTTTCCATGCTCTTGATCGTCAGGCCTTCCATCGCCTTGGCAACCTTCACCGGGTCGGTCGACTTGGCCTTGGCCATGGCGGCGCTCAGCATGCGAATCGACTGCACCGAGGGCGTGTTCGCGAAGGTTTCGTTCGGGAACTTCTCGCCGAAGGCCTTGCGGAACGCGGCGTACTCGCCACCCAGGTTGGCGTACGACGGGTAAGCCGACTTGACCTTGCCCAGACCGTAGTCACCCAGCGTGGCGGGGCCACCCGCTTGACCGGCGTAGTAGGTGTAGAACTTGACGTCGAGGCCAGCGTCCTTGGCAGCCTTGAACAGCAGGTTCAGGTCGGGACCGAAGTTGCCGGTGATGACGGCCTTGGCACCCGATGCCTTGATCTTGGCCACGTAAGGCGCGAAGTCCTTGACCTGGAAGATCGGCGTCAGGTCTTCACCGACGATCTTCACGTTCGGAGCCTTGCGGGCCAGAACTTCCTTGGCGTACTTGGTCACTTGGTGACCGTGCACGAAGTTCTGGTTCATCAGGTAGACGCTGTCGATGGCCTTGTCGTCCTTGATCGACTGGCCGATGGCTTCCATCTTCATCGACGTGTCGGCGTCGAAGCGGAAGTGCCAGAAGCTGCAGCGCTCGTTGGTCAGCGCCGGGTCCATCGCCGAGTGGTTCAGGTAGACGATTTCCTTGCCGGGGTTGCGCTCGTTGTGCTTGTTGATCGCGTCGATCAGGGCACCGGCGACACCCGAACCCGAGCTGCCTTGCGACACGTAACGGATGCCTTGGTCGATGGCCGACTTCAGGACGTTCAGCGTTTCAGGGCCCGAGCCCTTGTTGTCCAGAGGAACGATCTCGAACTTGACGCCGGCAGGATTGCCCTTGCCGTTTTCACGCTCAGCCAGCAGTTGCAGCGTGTGAAGGATGTTGAGACCGAGGTTAGCCGAAGGACCCGAGAAGGGATCGATCACGGCAATCTTGACCGTCTCGCCGGCTTGCGCAAACGACAGGCTGGCGCTCAGCGACAGAGCGGCAACGACGGAGGCCCCCAGAACCTTCTTGGCAAATCTCATGTATCACTCCTTGGAGAGGAAAAAAGTCAACGCACAACGATAACCGAGAAAATTTGCCGTCCGATTCAGGGAACACCCGAGCGCCACTGCCCACATTTGCGGGGGGTGCCGTTCAAATTTCAAAGGGTCGGCAAACGATGCGTTTTGAACTGTTCTCGCAGCCGAAGTTTCTGAATCTTGCCGGTCGCCGTATGAGGGATTTCACTCACGAACACCACGTCGTCGGGGATTTGCCACTTGGCGATGCGCCCGTCGAAGAACGCCAGCATCTCTTCGCGCGTGAGCGCGGCGTCGGGTTTCTTGACCACCACGAGCAGCGGCCGCTCGTCCCACTTGGGGTGGGTGCAGGCGATGGCTGCGGCCTCGTGCACCGCGGGGTGGGCCATGGCGATGTTTTCGAGGTCGATCGAGCTGATCCATTCGCCGCCTGACTTGATGACGTCCTTGCTGCGGTCGGTGATCTGCATGAAGCCATCGGCGTCGATGGTCGCGACGTCACCGGTCGGAAACCACCGCTGCCCCTCCACCTCGACCAGCGGCGAGTCGCCGTGCTGGAAGTAGCTGCCGATCACCCACGGTCCGCGCACGAGCAGGTTGCCCGAGGCCTGGCCGTCCCAAGGCAGCGGCTTGAGGTCGTCATCGGCAATCAGCATGTCGACGCCACAGATCACGCGGCCCTGCTTTTCGAGCAGACGCTGCTGCGCCTCGCGGGGCAGCCCGGCGTGCTTGACCTTGAGTTTGGACAGCGTGCCCAACGGCGACATCTCCGTCATGCCCCAGGCGTGGATCACTTCGATGCCGAATCGGTCTTCGAGCGTGTGCATCATCGACGGCGGACAGGCCGAGCCGCCGATCACGGTGCGCTTGAAGGTGCTGAACTTCAGATCGTTCGAGACCACGTGGTTGATCAACCCCAGCCACACGGTGGGCACGCCGGCGCTGAAGGTGACCTTCTCGCTCTCGAACAACTCGTAGAGCGACTTGCCGTCGAGGTGCGGCCCCGGAAACACCAGCTTCGCGCCCACCAGCGGGGCGGTGTACGGCAGCCCCCACGCGTTGACGTGGAACATCGGCACCACCGGCAGCACCGTGTCGCGCGAGGAGCAGTTCATCGCATCGGGCAGTGCCGCGGCATACGCGTGCAGCACGGTCGAGCGGTGGCTGTAGACGGCGCCCTTGGGGTGGCCGGTCGTGCCTGAGGTGTAGCAGATGCTCGATGCCGCGTTCTCGTCGAACTGCGGCCAAGCGTAGCTGCCGTCTTCGGCCTCGATCAGCTCTTCATAACAGCGCAGGTTCGGGATGCCGGTGGTCGCGGGCATGTGGGCGCGGTCGGTCATGGCCACGAAATGACGCACCGACGGCAGCTGGGCCGCGAGCTTCTCGACCAGCGGCAAGAAGGTCATGTCGAAGCACAGCACCGCGTCTTTCGCGTCGTTGATGATCCAGGCGATCTGCTCTGGAAAGAGCCGTGGATTGACGGTATGGCACACGAGCCCCGAGCCCGAGGTGCCGTAATAGATCTCGAGGTGGCGGTAGCCGTTCCAGGCCAGCGTGGCGATGCGGTCGCCGTCGATGCACCCGAGCCGGGCGAAAGCCTGGGCCGCCTTGCGCGAGCGCAGCTCGGCGTCCTTGTAGGTGTAGCGGTGGATGTCGCCTTCGACGCGCTTCGACACGATCTCGGTGTCGCTCGAATGTCGGGCCGCATGCGTGATCAGCGACGAGATCATCAGCGGCATTTGCATCATCTGGCCCATCACGCGCGACATGGCATCTCCAAGAATTGTTGCGACGCAACGATGATAGGAATCGGAACTTGCACAGACCTTGTGCGCGCTCTACGGGCTTACCCTGATGACCGGGTCTCGTTTGCGTGAACGTGCGAACAAACTGCCCAAGACCCGGTCGCGGGCGTGACACGATCCGCTGGCTACACTTTCGGAATGCCTTCTTCTCCTGTGCCCGCACGGCCGGTTCATGTGCTGGGCGAACGCTGGCCGAACCGCTTCGCGGCGCTCGGCCCCCGCTTCTTCACCGCCCTTCCCGCCCAAACCGTTCCCGACCCACACTGGGTCGCGTGGAGCGACGCCTGCGCCCACGAGCTCGGACTCGACACCGCCGGCCCACCCGACGATGCGGCGACGCTCGCCGTGCTGTCGGGCAACGCCACCGGTGCCGGCATGTCGCCGCTGGCCAGCGTGTACAGCGGCCACCAGTTCGGCGTGTGGGCCGGGCAGCTGGGCGATGGCCGCGCGCTGTGGCTGGGTGAACTTGACTCGCCCAATGGGCCGATGGAGATCCAGCTCAAGGGCTCGGGCCTCACGCCCTACTCGCGCATGGGCGATGGCCGCGCGGTGCTGCGCTCGTCGATCCGCGAATTCTTGTGCTCCGAGGCCATGGCCGCGCTGGGCGTGCCGACCACACGGGCGCTGTGCATCGTCGGCTCGTCGCTGCCGGTGCGGCGCGAGTCGATGGAGAGCGGCGCCATCGTCACGCGCGTGGCGCAGAGCTTCATCCGCTTCGGGCACTTCGAGCACTTCGCGCACACGGCGAGCGACCTCGCGGCGCTCAAGCAACTGGCCGACTTCGTCATCGACGCCTATTACCCGGCCTGCCGCGAGGCGGCGCAGCCTTACGCGGCGCTGCTCGAAGCCGTGGCCCTGCGCACCGCCGACTTGATGGCGCACTGGCAGGCCATCGGTTTCAGCCACGGCGTGATGAACACCGACAACATGTCGATCCTCGGCCTGACCATCGATTACGGCCCCTTTGGCTTTCTCGATGCATTCGACCCGGGTTTCATCTGCAACCATTCCGACCACCAGGGCCGCTACGCCTATGGCCGGCAGCCGAACGTGGGCTTCTGGAACCTGCACGCGCTGGCCCAGGCGCTTGCGCCCTTGATCGGCGACGACGACGAGGCCCTCGAAGCGCTCGAACCCTACCGCGAGCGCTTCGCCCAGTCGCTCGACGCCCACCTGCGCGCCAAGCTCGGCCTGCGCGAGGCGCGCGACGACGACCGCGCGTTGATCGACGGCCTGCTGCAACGCATGGCCGCCGATCGCTCCGACTTCACGATCACCTTCCGCCGGCTCGCGCAATTCAGCACCCAAGATGGTGCACGCAACGATGCGCTGCGCGATTTGTTCATCGACCGCGAAGCCTTCGACGCCTGGGCCGGAACCTACACGCAGCGCCTGCAGTCCGAAGCCAGCATCGACGCCGAACGCGCCGCGCGCATGAACCGAGTCAACCCGAAGTTCGTGCTGCGCAATCACCTGGCCGAGGTTGCCATCCGGCGGGCACAGCAGGGCGACTTCAGCGAAGTGGAACGACTTTTGAAAGTGCTTCAGCGCCCGTTCGACGAACAACCCACGCACGAGGCAGATGCCGAATTTCCGCCCGCCTGGGCGCAATCCATCGAGGTGTCCTGTTCATCATGAGCCACGACCACGACCCGAACCGCAAGGTTCAGCGCAGCGACGCCGAATGGCGCCAACTGCTCGACCCCATCCAGTACGAAGTGACCCGCCACGCGGCGACCGAGCGCGCCTTCACCGGCAAGTACTGGGACCACTTCGACGCCGGCCGCTACAACTGCATCGGCTGCGGCACGCCGCTGTTCGAATCGACCACCAAGTTCGACGCCGGCTGCGGCTGGCCCAGCTACTGGGCGCCGGTCAACAGCGAAGTCATCGAACGCGTCGTGGACCACAGCCACGGCATGGTGCGCGTTGAGGTGCGCTGCAACCGCTGCGGCTCGCACCTGGGCCACGTGTTCGAAGACGGACCCGACCCGACCGGCGAGCGCTATTGCATCAATTCGGCGGCGATAGACTTCGAGCCCCGCAAGTGACCCCGATTTCCAGATGAAGCTGCTGTTCGACTTTCTGCCCATCCTGCTGTTCTTCGGCACCTTCAAATATGCCGAGAACCAGAAAGACTGGGCCGCCGGCTTCGCCAGCGAGCACCTGGGTTTCATGGTGTCGGGCGGCGTGGTCGGCACCGAAGAGGCACCGGTGCTGCTGGCCACCGTGGTGGTCATCCTCGCCACGCTGGCGCAGATCGCCTTTCTGCTGGCCCGCGGCAAGAAGATCGACACCATGCTCTGGGTGAGCCTCGCGCTCGTCACCGTGCTCGGCGGCGCCACGATCTACTTTCACAGCGAGGCCTTCATCAAGTGGAAGCCCAGCGTGCTGTACTGGGTGATGGGCGGCGGCTTCTTCGTGAGCCAGTTGTTCTTCGGCAAGAACGTGCCGCGCGTGTTGATGGGCAAAGAGATCTCGCTGCCCGAGCCGGTGTGGCAGCGGCTCGGGCACGCGTGGGTGGTGTTCTTCCTGGTGATGGGCGTGCTCAACATCTACATCGCCTACAACTTTTCGACCGCCACCTGGGTGAACTTCAAGCTTTTCGGGGGTATCGGCCTGATGCTCGCGTTCATGGTCGCGCAAGGCGTCTACCTGAGCCGGCACCTGAAAGACGAAGCGCCCGCCGCCAGCGACGCGGCCAAGCTCCCCTGAGGGCCTGTGCCATGGCAGTCAGCGCACAAGAAATCGAAGCCGCGTTGCAGGCCGCGTTGACGCCTGCGGAACTCGCAGTGCAAGACGACAGTCACTTGCATGCCGGCCACGCCGGCGCTCGCGAAGGACGGCATTTCAGCGTGCGAATCGTGAGCCCGGCGTTCAACGATCTGTCACGTTTGAAGCGACATCGCCTCGTATATGATGCCCTCCACTTTTTGATCCCGCGTGGCATCCACGCGCTTGCCATCGAGGCCCGCGCGCCCGGCGAGACCTAGAAGAACAGAGCGAGACAACGAAGTCGCCACACACGATGCGGCTTCGCGCCCAGGCAACGTTTACATCCCCACCCCTTGCTGTTGAGTTTGAAAGGCCCCCCGGTCATGAAGAAGCTTTCTTTCGTCGCGCGCACCGCTTTCATCGCGGCCGCTACGTCCCTGCTGCTGCCCCTGGGCGCACATGCACAGAACATCACCACGGTGAACGGCAAGCCCGTGCCGAAGGCGCGCGCCGAAGCCCTGCTGAAGCAAGCCACGCGTGGCGGCCAGCAACAACGCAGCCCTGAACTCGAATCGCAAGTGCGCGACGAAGTCGTGCTGCGCGAGATCTTCCTGCAAGAGGCCGAGAAGCGTCGCCTGGGTTCGTCGCAAGATTACAAGGACCAGATGGAACTGGCCCGCCAGAGCATCCTGATCCGCGCGCTGTTCAAGGACCAGGAAGAAAAGAGCCCGGTCACCGACGCCGAGATCAAGGCCGAATACGAGAAGGCCAAGAACGAGTCGATGGGCAACCAGTACAAGGCCAGCCACATCCTGGTCGACAAGGAAGAAGACGCCAAGGCGCTGATCGCCCAGATCAAGGGCGGTGCCAAGTTCGAAGAACTGGCCAAGAAGAGCTCGAAGGACACCGGCTCGGCGGCCAAGGGTGGCGACCTCGACTGGGCGCGCCCGGCCGACTACGTGCCTGAGTTCTCGCAAGCCATGACCAAGCTGAAGAAGGGCGAGATGACCGAGACGCCGGTCAAGTCGCAGTTCGGCTACCACATCATCCGCCTGGACGACCAGAAGGCCGTCGACATTCCCCCGCTCGAAGAAGTGCGCGACCAGCTGCGCCAGGAACTCACCCAGCGCCGCCTGGCGAAGTTCCGCGACGACCTGAAGGCGAAGGCGAAGACCGACTACCGCTTCGCCAACGCGAACTGATCGAGCACCGCAAGGTTCAGATCAAGCAAACCAAGACAAAGGCGCCCTCCGGGGCGCCTTTGTCCTTGTGGGACCGCAGCCCCCACGCCGTGCAGCGATCAATCGACCGCGACCTTGCCGGCCTCGATGCGCAACTGCCGGTCGCACCGGCCGGCGATGCCGCGGTCGTGCGTCACGAGCACCAGCGTCGTGCCGGCTTCGCGGTTCAGGTCGAACATCAGCGACATCACCGTCTCGCCGGTGGCGAAGTCGAGGCTGCCGGTGGGCTCGTCGGCCAGCAGCACGGCCGGCTTCACCACGAAGGCGCGGGCCAGCGCCACGCGCTGCTGCTCGCCGCCCGACAGCACCTTGGGGTAGTGCGACAGGCGCTCGCCCAGGCCCACGTGGCGCAGCATCTCGGTGGCGCGCTCGCGGGCGTCGCTTCGGCCCTGCAGTTCGAGCGGCAGCATGACGTTCTCGAGCGCCGTGAGGTTGCCCAGCAGTTGAAAGCTCTGGAAGACGAACCCCAGCTTCGCAGCGCGCACCGCCGCACGGGCGTCTTCGTCGAGCGCGAAGAGGTCGGTACCGGCCAGGCGCACCGTGCCGGTGGTGGGCGTGTCGAGCCCGGCGATGATCGACAGCAACGTGCTCTTGCCCGAGCCCGAGGCGCCGACGATGGCGGCCGATTGCCGCGCGGCCAGCGTGAAACTGATCTCGTGAAGAATGGTCAGTACCCCGGTGGAGTCACCGACCTGCTTGCTGACGCGGTCGACCTCGATGATGGATTCGGACATGGATGCCTGGAACGGTGCGAAGGACGCTCGGATGAACAACGACCACATGACGCGCAGAACGCTGCTGAAGCAATGTACCTTGCTTGCCCTGGGGCTCGCTGGCGCGGGGCTGGTCAGCGTGCCGGCGCACGCGGCCTCGACCCCGGTGGTGCTCGTCGTGGGTGACAGCCTGTCGGCCGAATACGGGCTCGCACGCGGCTCGGGCTGGGTGGCCCTGCTGGAGCAGCGCCTGCAGAAAGAGCGCATCGCCGCCAAGGTGGTCAACGCCAGCATCAGCGGCGACACGACCTCAGGCGGGCGCTCGCGTCTGCCCGCGCTGCTGAAGCAGCACCAGCCGACGCACGTGCTCATCGAACTGGGCGGCAACGACGCCTTGCGCGGCCTGCCGCTCGACATGACGCGCGACAACCTGGCCGCGATGGCTCGGGCCGCGCGCGAAGCCGGCGCCCGCGTGCTGGTGCTGGGCATGCAGGTGCCACCCAACTACGGCCACAAGTACAGCGACGACTTCGCGGCACTCTTCGCCACGGTGGCCCAGAAGGAGCAGGCGGCGCTCGTGCCCTTCTTGCTGAAAGGCGTGGCCGATGCGCCGAACGCCGCCGCCTTGTTTCAGGCGGACCGCATCCACCCGCGTGAGCAGGCGCAGGCCACGATGCTCGACAACGTGTGGCCGACGCTCAAGCCGATGCTGCGCATGCGCTGAGCATCGGCCGCCCGCTCTCGCCGGCGGGCGGGTGTTCAGCGCGAGCGTTCGTCGCGCCTGAAGCCGCCACCCAAGCCCGGCGCGGGCTCGAAGCGCGGGGCGTGGCGCAGCTCGGGCGGCGCGCGGTGTTCGATGCGCGGACGTTGGCCGCCAGCCTCGTCGCCGGGCACCCGCATTGGCCGGGGTTGTGCCGGGTGCGGCGGCAGTTCGGGCGCGGGTCGCCACACCGGCGGGGCAAAGCCCGGCTGCGAGGGCAGGCCCTTCTGGGGAGGCGGCATCACCTGGACCGGCGGCGGTGCCGGCCGCGGCTCGGCATGCCCCACCGCGGGACGCCCCTGCCAGCCCGGCACCGGGCGGTCGCGCTCGCCCCGGTCGTGGTCGAAACCATCACCACGCGGCCCCCGGTCCGGCGCACGCGGCGTTTCTCGCATTGGCGGGGCATAGACGCGGGGCGGCGGTACGTCCATCTCGCGTCGGTCATCGCGTCGGTCATCGCGTCGGTCGTCCCGCCGGTCATCTCGTCGATCGTCCCGGCGGTCCCCGCGCCGGTCACGGCCGTCGTCACGCCACACCGGCGACGGCGGCGGGCGCGAGGCCTCGACGTTGCCCCCGAGGCGGGGCGACGGCACGAAAACCGTCCCTCCACGCGGGGTGTCGTTCCCGGGTCGACCACCTGGGGCTGGACGCACGGCGGGCGGCGGCTGCACCGGTGACTCGAAGCGCACGCGCCCCAGGTCGCGCAGGTCGCGTTCGGTGACACGGCCGGACACGCGCGCCCACGACGGCGCGACCGGCTCGCGGCGCTCGATCACGCTCGACGGCACGAAGGTCACGGCCTGCACGCCGCGCTGCGGCCGCGCATAGCGCCAGTGGTTGCCCGGCAGGCCCGGGTTGTTGATGACCGTGGTGATGTGGGTGTGGTTGCGGACGTGCGTGTAGTTGACGCTGCGGATGTAGCGCTCGCTGTAGCGGTAGTACGGCACGTACACCTCGCGCGGGCCGAGTGGAAACCAGCCCACCGTGGGTCCGCCGACCGTGACCGACACGCTCAGGTTCGGTCCACCAACCCACGCGACCAGCGCGGGGGCGTAAACCGGTCGCGCGACGTACCGCCCGGGTGCCCAGCTCCACACGCTGCGGTGGTAGACCCAGCGGCCATAGTGGAACGGCGCGAAGCCCCAGGGCGCGTCGTCCACCCAGGTCCAGCCCCAGGGGCGCACCCAGGCCCAGTGGCCCATGCGGTACGGCGCCCAGCCGGCGGCCACGACGTGCGGGATCCACAGCGTGCCGTACTCGGCGCTTTGCTCCCAGCGGCCGTGGCGGTCGAGGTCTTCGGCGCCGGTCATCTCGGGCGAAACGTAGCGGTGCGCCTGGCCGTTGCTCATGCCGGCTTCGGCGCCATCGGCCCAGGCCGAGAAGGTGTCGCGCTCGGGCGAGCCGACGGTGTACTGCATCTGCCCTTCGCGCCAATACTCGCCGCGCTGGTTGGCCATCACGGTGAGCGCGGCGCCCTCGCCCTGCACATGCACCTGGCCGCTGTAGGCCGTGGCTTGCGTGGTGTCGTCGTCGCGGTCGAACCGGTAGTTGCCGGCCAGTTGCGTCTGCGCCTCGCCCTCGTCGGTGGAGAGCGAGAACTCGCGGGCCGCCTCGCCGCTGCGCAGCCGCACCCCGACGCTGCCGCGTTGCAGTTGCAGGCGGATGCGGTCGTCGTCGAGCACAAGCACGGCCAGTTCGGTGTTCGAGCCCAGTCGCAACGTGGTCGAGCCGATGCGCACTTCGGTGCGGGCGCCGTCGTCGGTGCTGAGGCGGTCGCCGGTGGTCACGGGACGGTTGCGTTCTGCCTTCACCCAGTCGCCGCCCTCGGGCGTGTACAGCCAGACTTCGCCCGACACCTCGGCCAGGCGACCCACACGGCCGGGAGGGTCTTGCGCCCACGAAGCCAGGGCCAGGCCCCACAACACGAACAACAGCACGCCCATGCGGGCCCAGTGCCCACCGGGTCGGCCGGCCGGGGTGAGATGAACAGAAGTGGCGTGTGTCATGCGACAACCCTCGCGGTTTGGAATGGGCCGCTCGCCGGCGGTTCCCCCCCGCACAACGAGAGACACGCCCGGACCGCTGACGGCGGAAACGTTTCTTCGCACTTCGCCGTGCCCGGGCGGGGCGTGCGAGCCGTCAATCGTCCCCGTCGCCCGCGTCCAGTTCGGGAAAGAGCACGCTCGTGAACCCGAAACGCGAAAAGTCGCGCACCCGCATCGGGTAGAGCTTGCCGATCAGGTGGTCGCACTCGTGCTGCACGACGCGGGCGTGAAAGCCCTCGGCCTCGCGCTCGATGCGCTCGCCGCGCGGGTCGAAGCCCGTGTAGCGGATGCGCGCGAAGCGGGGGACCACGCCGCGCAAGCCGGGCACCGACAGGCAGCCTTCCCAGCCGTCTTCTTCGGTGTCGCCCAGCGGCGTGATCTGCGGGTTGATCAGCACCGTCTCGGGCACGGGCGGTGCGTCGGGGTAACGCTCGTTCTTCTTGAAGCCGAAGATCACCAAGGCCAGATCGACGCCAATCTGCGGCGCGGCGATCCCGGCCCCGTTGGCCGCCCGCATGGTGTCGAACAGGTCGCCGATCAGCGCCTGCAACTCGGGCGTGTCGAACGCGGTCACCGGCTGGGCGATGCGCAAGAGGCGCGGGTCGCCCATCTTCAGGATGTCTCGAATCGCCATGGCTGCCGTGCCCGCCGGGTTGGATGGGCGGCCAGTCTAACCAGGGCGGGTGCGCACCGGCGGCGCCCCGCCTGCCAACGGGCGCCTAGACCGAGACGCCATCGCGTGCGCGTTGCTCGATCAGCTCAAGAAACGCGTCTTCCTCCATGTCGTAGAAGCGCCGGCCCTTATGCGGCAGCAGGTAGGGCGTGGGCCGCTGGGGCATCCAGGCGTCGAGCTGTTCGGTGCCCCACCCACTGACCCGAAGCTCTCTGAAGAGGGTATGCAGGTACTCGAGCAGCCACACGTCCTTGGCATCAGCCAGCCAGTGCTGCAGGGCGCCCGCGATGCGCGGGTCGGTGAGAAGTGCCTCCTGCTCAGCCTGGGTGGCGTCCTTGACGAGCGCGGTGAGGTCGTCGATGCAGATGCCCTGCACGCGGCAGTTGCCGTGGATGCCCCAATGACCGAGCGCATCCTTGAAGTGCTCATGGTCGTCGACACAGCCCGCTGTGTAGGCCGCATCAATGCCACCGTAGACCAGGCGCCAGTGCATGGGGTCCGACTTCAACAGCCGATCGATCAGGTGCCAGCGCGGGTGGTCGCAGTGCTGCGTCTTCACGAGCTGTGACACGAGGTTGGCGACGCGCTCGGTCTCGCTCCAGCTCGGGTGCAGCATCAACAGGCGGATGAGGTCGAAGGCCTCGTCGGCAGTGGCCGGGGCATCGACCGCTTCGGCCAAGGCTTGCAGGGCGCGGGGCAACGCGGACTGGTCGTCCTGCTGCTTGGCGGCGTCTCTCACCGAATCTTTCAAGTGCCCCACGCCCACGTCGGAGCTGGACCGTTTCAAGAGCGCGCTGCGCAGGACCTTCTCGCGCAGCTGGATCGTCAGCGCATGCTGCTCGACACACGATTGCAGCAGTTCGTCACCGGGCTCCACGCGCAGCGCCTCCCCGCTGCGCGCAGCCTCCAGCACTTGGATCGCGCCCACGTCGGCGGCGAGGTTGGGCCAATGCGGTGACCAGAACGGATGGGTCCTGGACACCCAGTCGTACACCGACTCGGACTGAATGGCCAGTGACAGCAGAATTTCACCCGCCACCATGCGGTCGGTGGCCGAGGGGCTCCGCGCAAAGTCGTTCAGCCAGGAGCCCAGCTCTTCCCTGATCGGCGCCCACCACACCGCGGGTTTGCGCCGCTGGCAGATGTGCTTGATGGCATAACCCGCGATCTCGCGCTCGTCGCTGCCGGGTCGGCCACGGGTCAAGCGCGTCAGGTGCGCCAGCAGCATGCCCTTCTCTGACTCGCGCGCACCGTGCCAGGCCTGCGCGTGGGCCACACCCACGTCGCTGCGAAACACGATGTTGTTGGCGTTCTCAGGCAAGGGCCAGCGTTGCAGCCACAGCTCGTGGTGAAACTGGATCAGCACGCGGATCGCTGGCACGAAGCGGCCCGTCTCGTAGGTCTTCATCAGCACCAGGTCAACCAGGTACTCGGGCCGCAGCGCGCCCAGCCGAGCTTCGATGGCCGGGGCGGGGTGGCCCGGAGCCTCGTCGTCGAGCCTCCGAAATTCCCGGTCAATGCGGTTCAGGATGCGCGCTTCATCCAGGCGCAGCCGCTGGTCGCTGAGCTCGGTCAGCGCCGGGGCCGGCAGTGCCCCGCGGCGCTGTGCACTGAGCGCGTGCGTGAGCAGCGACAAGGCACCCGCGAGCTCACCGATGTGCAGCAGGTGGTCGACACCGTGCTGAAGCAGGTAGGGCGCGAATTCCGGCCCGGCCTGCTCGAAGGGCCGATCGGCAAGCGCCAGTCGCCGGCAACGATAGGCCAGGAACTGACGGCACCTCTCGCGGTCCACGCGGTAGTCGCCCGCTTTGGCCGCGCCGTTGCCGGCCACGCCCGCTGGCGTCGAGGGGTCGAGCCACTTCCCCAGCGTGGCATGGAAGAGCCGCAGCCGGTGCGACTCGGGATCGACGTGCAGCAACCCGCCGAGCGCGTGGGTCACCCGGTCGATCTCGCGCCGCAGCTCCCCATCGCTCTCGGGCCGGGACTCGCTCAGCGTGTCTGCCACACACTTCGCGCACAAGGCTTCGCCCGCCACCATGATCAGACCCAGCACATCCCGCACGAGCCCCCGGTCGAGGTGGGCGCGCTCGACCCGCTTGGTGAACACCAGGTCGTAGAAGCGGTCCATGCCGGTCAGTGCGCTCTTCCCGCGCAAGAACTCCTTCAGCGCCTGGGCACCCAAGCCGCCGCCTGTCACCTCGTTCATGAACGATGCGGCGACGAGAAACTTGCCGCCGCATTGCTGCGCCATGTCTTCGACGAACTCGTCGGGGCCGAGACCGGCCTCGCGCACCAAAGCCTGCAGCCGCGGCGTCTGCGCATGCGCTCGGATGAACTGGCGCAGGTCGGCTTCGTTCTCTGCCCCACCCGGCCCCGCGCCGCCGAGCGAAACGACCGAGAACGCCGGTCGCGGCCGCGAGAGCGGCCGCGTGCTGATGACCAGGCGCAGCCAAGCCGGCAGTTGGCTGATGCGCACCTCGTTGAGCAAGTCCAGCAGCGAGTGAACCCGTTCGCTGCCCGCCCGCCGCTTGCGCTCGATGCCGTCCGAGGGCTGGTCGCTTGAGTCGCCGCTGAAGCTGGCGAGTTCCTCGGATTCGTCCATCCCGTCGATCAGCACCAGCAAGGGGGTCGGTTCGAGCAGGTCCGCGCGCGGGAGGCTGCGCAGCGGACCGACCACACCCCGGTCCCAGGCGCCGACCGGATCGACGTCGGCCCGCTCCAGGGCGAGGCGCGCCACCGGGTCGCGCTCCACGGCAGCGCGGTAGGCCGGCAGCGCCTTGGCGCACTGGCCCGCAATGTTGCGAACAATGTCCGCAGGAGCCAGCGTGTACGGTTCATCGAACTGGCAAAAATGGCTCGCAAGCACCTGACGTGAGAGTTGCTCGCACAGGTGTGCCATGAAGGCGGTTTTTCCGACCCCCGGTTCGGCCTCGATGAGCAGCACCCTCTGCGCGTCGTCGCGCATCCACTGCGAGACCTGCGACAGCAGTGCGATGCGCCCGACGAAGCCGGCGTGCTTCCACTCGCGGTACTTGTCCGAGGGCAAGGGCGTGGGCCATTGGAAGGCACGGCTCTTCGCGGCGCCGTCGAGCGCCGCCCGGATCTGCTCAAGCAATTGCTGGATGTCGTCGGACCCGCTGGCCTTCTCGCCCATCGACTCCAACTGCTTGCGCACGTCGCCCAACTCGTCCAGCAGCCTCTTGAGCTGGCTCGACTGCGCATTCGTCTCGTTGGCCACGAAAGCCAGCATGGTGTTCCAGTAGGTGATCAGGCTGCCGTGCTCCTGCGGGTCATCTGACAGCACGCGGCCAAGCGCTGCGGAGAAATTCGACGCGAGCGCCTTGGCCAATTCGGTGCGGATGAGCGCAGCCCTGTCCGAGGGATGTTTCTGCTCCCCCGGGGCCAACGCGAGGTCGTAGAACGCGAGCCACCTCTGCGCCCGCTCTTCGGATGGGCCCGCACCGGCGCACAGGTCGCGCAACACCCGGATGTCCCAGTCCGGCGGAAACATCGCCTCGAGCGAGGTCGCATCGCGTCCGACCGGGTCGCACCGCGCCGCCCAGCGATCGAAGGGGCCGCGCAGACCTTCGCGCTCGAGTTCCTTCACCGATCGCATCTGCACCCACACCGGGCTTGCGTCCCCCGCGGCGGAACTGCGAAACAACCGGGTCAGCGCCTTTGCCATCGCCCGTCGCAGGTCGCTGTCGACCTGCCCGTCCAACACCTCCTCCAGGCGCCCAGCCAGGACCCCGGTCAGAATCGCCTGGATCGGCTCGGCCACCACTGCGGTCGCCCAGGCCATGACGGCGCCCGACCCGGACGTTGACGCCCACCCCTTGAAAAGTCCCGAGAGAAGAGTTCCTGCCCCCGTGAGCAGCAGGCCGACTTGCTTCTTGTTCATGACGACTCCCCTGGTTCGAGCCCGGGCCTCTGGGTCGGCATTCGCCGAGCACCGATCCAAGCCCTGAGGCAAAACTCTGCTCGACCATACTGTTCGAGCACGGCGCGACAAGTGAATCCCCTGTTTGCGCTACTCGGGCATTCAGGCCTGACCCACGCGCTCGACCTATAACGAAACTGATGAACGGTTGAACTGGTCACCCCCTTGCGCCCTGCCCCTGCCTCGCCGCCCGCACGCCTCAACGCCCGGCAGCGCCAGCTCGCCGGGCTGTACGCCGGCGACGGGCTGCCCCGCGTTTCGGGCCGCGCGCCGCGCGTGGCGGTGGTGGGGGCCGGCCTCGCGGGCCTGACAGCTGCGCACCTGCTGCACAGCGCCGGTTGCCAAACGGCCCTGTTCGAGGCCTCGGCCCGCGTGGGCGGACGCATCCGCACCGCGGCCGGCACCCGCGCACCCGGGCAGGTGTGGGAGCTCGGCGGCGAGTTCATCGACAGCCAGCACGACGACATGCACGCCCTGGCCGCGCACCTGGGGCTCGAACTGCTGGACACGCAGACACGCGACGAACGGCGCCTGGCCGTGGCCTACCACTTCGGTGGCCAGCGCTACAGCGAAGCGCAGGTCGACGCGGCCTTCGGCGAGGCCGCCGGCCGCATCGCGCGCGACGTGGCCTCACTCGGCGGGCGCCCGCGCTGGGACCGCCCGAATGCCGCCACCCGGCGGCTCGACCACCAGTCGCTCGCCGACTACCTGGCCGGGCTGCGGCTCGACGCCTGGCTGCACCGACTCATCGAGGTGGCCTACGTCACCGTGTATGGCGGCGAGGCCCACGCGCAATCGGCCCTCAACCTGCTCACGTTGATCGGCACCGACGCGAAGCAGGGCTTCGAGGTGTTTGGCGACAGCGACGAGCGCTACAAGATCAGGACCGGCAGCGCTGGCCTCACCGACGGCCTGGCCGCGGGCTTGCACGGGCACATCCACCTGCGCCGCGAGCTGGTGCGCCTGCGCCGCAACGCGCAAGACTGGGTGCTGTCACTGGCCGGCGACGGGCCCACGGTGGACGTGCCGGCCGACGCCGTGGTGATCGCCCTGCCTCTTTCGCTGCTGCGCCGGGTGGACCTGGGCGAGCTGCTGCCCCCGGCGCAGGCCCAGGCGGTGCAGCAACTGGGCTACGGCACCAACAGCAAGCTGCAACTCGGCATCGACACGCCGGTCTGGCGCGCGCAAGGGCTCGACGGCGGCAGCTACACCGACCTGCCGCTGCAAAGCAGCTGGGACGGCAGCCGGGGCCGCGACGCGCACGGCAGCGTCTTCACTTGCTACTTCGGCGGGCAGGCGGGACAGGCGCTCGCGCACGACACCGTGGAGGCACAGGCCCGCCGCCACCTGGACGGCGCCGACACGATCTTCCCGGGCCTCGCCGCAGGCTGGACAGGCGAAGCCTCGCGCACCGTGTGGGGCGACGAGCCCTTCGCCCGGGGCTCGTACACCTGCTACGCGCCGGGGCAATGGAGTGCCTTCGCCGGCGCCGAAACCCTGTCGCACCCAGATGGGCTGTACTTCGCCGGCGAACACGGTGCGACCGGTTCGCAGGGCTACATGAACGGCGCCGCGCAGACCGGGCGCCGTGCGGCGATGGCCCTCTTGCGGCGCGTGACGGGGCGCGGCTGACCGGCCACGCGGCGATCCCAACAACCTACGGCAGCATCGCGCGCAACTGCGCTTCGTCGAGGATCGCCAGGTTCAGCTCGCGGGCCTTGTCGAGTTTGCTGCCGGCTTCTTCACCGGCGACCACGTAGCTCGTCTTCTTCGACACCGAGCCCGAGACCTTGCCGCCGGCGGCTTCGATCAGGTCCTTGGCCTCGTCGCGGCTCAGCGTGGGCAGCGTGCCGGTCAGCACGAAGGTCTTGCCCAGCAGCGGGCGCGGCGAGGTGTCGGCGCTGCCGTCGTGCTCAGCCCAGGTCACGCCTTCTTGGCGAAGGCCGTTCACCACTTCGCGGTTGTGCGGCTGGTCGAAGAAGGTGCGCACGCTCTGCGCGACGATGGGGCCGACGTCGTTCACTTCGAGCAGTTGTTCGACGCTCGCGTCCATCAGGCGGTCGAGCTGGCCGAAGTGCTTGGCCAAGTCTTTGGCCGTCGTCTCGCCCACGTGGCGAATGCCGAGCGAAAAGAGAAAACGCGCAAGCGTCGTCTGCTTGCTTTTCTGAAGGCCTTCGACGAGGTTCTGCGCGCTCTTCTCGCCCATGCGCTCGAGCGCCATCAATTGCGGCACGCCGAGCTGGTACAGCGCGGGCAGCGTGGGCACAAGGCCCGCATCGACCAGTTGCTCGACCAGCTTGTCGCCCAGGCCCTCGACATCCATCGCGCGGCGGTTGGCGAAATGCAGGATGGCGTGCTTGCGCTGCGCCGCGCAGTACAGCCCGCCGGTGCAGCGCCAGTCGGCCTCGCCCTCTTCGCGCAAGATGTCGCTGCCGCACACCGGGCACTTGCCGCCCAGGCGCTTGTACAGGTCGAAGGGCTCGCCCGCATCGGCCGGGCGCTTGTCGAGCACCACGCCCACCACCTCGGGGATCACATCGCCCGCGCGGCGCACGATCACCGTGTCGCCGATGCGCACGTCTTTGCGGCGGGCTTCGTCTTCGTTGTGCAGCGTGGCGTTGCTGACCGTCGTGCCGCCGACGAACACCGGCTCCAGCTTGGCCACCGGCGTGAGCTTGCCGGTGCGGCCGACCTGGATGTCGATGTCGCGCAGCACCGTCATCTGCTCTTGCGCCGGGTACTTGTGCGCCACCGCCCAGCGCGGTTCGCGCGAGACGAAACCGAGCTTCTGTTGCAAGGCGCGGTCGTTGACCTTGTAGACCACGCCGTCGATGTCGAAGGGCAGCGCATCGCGCTTCTCGCCGACCAGCCGGTGAAAGCCGACCAGGCCCTCGGCACCGAGCAGCACCGCGCGCTCGTCCGACACCGGCAGGCCCAGCGCCGCCAGCGCGTCGAGCAGGCCACTGTGCGTAGCGGGCACGTCCCAGCCCTGCACGTCGCCGAGGCCATAGGCGAAGAAGCTCAGCGGCCGCTTGCGCGCGATGGCCGGGTCGAGCTGGCGCACCGCACCCGCCGCCGCGTTGCGCGGGTTGACGAAGGTCTTCTCGTTCTTGGCGCCCTGCGCGATCAGCTCACGCTGGCGTTCGTTGAGCGCGTCGAAGTCGTCGCGGCGCATGTAGACCTCGCCGCGCACTTCGAGCACCGGCGGCTCGGCCCCCATCAGCCGCAGCGGAATCTGCCCGATGGTGCGGATGTTCTGCGTGACGTCTTCGCCCTTCTCGCCATCGCCGCGTGTGGCGGCCTGCACCAGCACGCCGTGCTCGTAGCGCAGGTTGATCGCCAGGCCGTCGAACTTCAGCTCGGCGGCGTATTCGACCGGCGGGTCGGTCTCGGCCAGCGCCAGTTCGCGGCGCACGCGCGCATCGAAGTGCACCGCGCCCGAAGCCTCGGTGTCGGTCTCGGTGCGGATGCTCAGCATCGGCACCGCGTGCCGCACCGGCACGAAGCCATCGAGCACCTGGCCGATCACCCGTTGCGTGGGCGAGTCGGCGGTCAGCAGCGCGGGGTGCGCGGCTTCGAGTGCTTGCAGCTCTTGAAAGAGCTTGTCGTACTCGGCGTCGGGGATCTCCGGCGCGTCGAGCACGTAGTAGCGGTGGGCGTGGTGCAGCAACTGCGTGCGCAACGCGGCGGCACGCTGGGCGATGGCTTCGGGAAGGTCGGTGGTCGGCGGCATGGCGCCGCAGTGTAGGCGCGGCGCCGGCCCGATCAACCCGCCCGGTGCGCACCCGCCGTCAGAAGATCAACCACAGCAGCAGGATGACGGGGATGGGGACGCCGATGGCCCACAGAAGGATGGATTTCATGCCGGACTCCTGTTGTTGGTGAGGAGCCTTCAGCGTAGTTTTGCGGGCCATGCGCGCGTACCGGACGGCGTGCCGTTCGCGTCGGCCGTCAACGCCGCACGGGCACGTCGGAAGGCTCCGACGTGCAGGCGCGCACCGCTCAGCTGAACAGCCGCCGCGCGGCCATCGACCCGGCCGCGAGGTCGCGCGCCGCCAGCGCTTCGTAGAGCTGCCCCAGCGCATTGCCAATGGCCGCGAAGCCTTCGGGGCTGAGCGGCTGGCCGTTGTCGTCGACGATGGCCGCGTCCATGCCCAGCGACAGCGCCTGGGCGCTGGCCTGCCAGGCCACGAAGGGCTCGGCGCCCGGGTCGGTCTGCGGCACGTCGAAGCTCAGCGTCACGTCGCGCAGCGCGGCCTGGTTCGGGTCGTCGGCGAGCGCCGCCTGCGAATCGAAGCCGAGCGTCAACACCGGCGGCGCACCCTCGTCTTGAGAGGGCAGCACCAGGCGGCCCGGCAGGGCACCGGGCACGAAGCCGTGGCGCAGCGCGTGCTGGTGGATGTAGCCGACGCTCCAAGCGGCGCTGCGCGCGTGCAGGTGCACGGCGAGTTGCGCGTCGTACTGGCTGGCGAAGCCGTCGAGTTCGCGGGCGCGCGACACAACGTCGAGCATGTCGGGAAAGTCCGCCATGGCGCCGATGGCCTCGGCGAAGGCCTGCACCTTCTGAACGAACTCGCTGTACTCGATCTCGTTGATCGCGCCGTTGCGGTTGGCCAGTTGCACCCCGGCCTGGAACTCGCCGTAGCGCTGGCCGGGCTGCGGCGCTTCCCACTCGCCGGTCTCGGCGTTCAAGCCCTCGATCAAAAAGGGCTTGCTGCCCGCGCGGCGCGAATGCGGCAGGTGGCCGAGCGCCATCTCGCCCGACACGGGCGCATCGACGGTCAGCGGGGCGATCGCGTCGATCAGCGCATCGAGCTGCTGCACCGTGGGGCGGCGCATCACCACCGGCGGCACCACGAGCCTCGGCTCGCCGTCGTCGCCATCGGCGGCCTGCAGCGGGGTGTCTTCGAACACCGGTTCGCGCGCCTCGGCGGGCGGCGCCGGAGGCGGCTGCATGATGGCCGGACGGCGCGGCCCGGCCTTGCGGGCCTGCCAGGCGCCATGGGCGACAACGCCCGCGAGCACGAGGCCGCCGAGCGCGGCCAGGGCAATGGTGAGGTCGTTCATCAAAAGCCTTTACGCCGCTTCGGCCAGGCCGACCGCCGCTTCCATGTCCACCGCCACGATGCGCGAGACGCCCTGCTCTTGCATGGTCACGCCGATCAGTTGCTCGGCCATTTCCATCGCGATCTTGTTGTGGCTGATGAAGAGGAACTGCGTGCCCGCCGACATCGTCTTCACGAGCTTGGCGTAGCGCTCGGTGTTGGCGTCGTCGAGCGGCGCGTCCACTTCGTCGAGCAAGCAGAACGGCGCCGGGTTCAGCTGGAAGATCGCGAACACCAGCGCGATGGCGGTCAGCGCTTTTTCGCCGCCCGACAGCAGGTGGATGGTGCTGTTCTTCTTGCCCGGCGGTTGCGCCATCACCTGCACGCCCGCGTCAAGGATTTCGTCGCCGGTCATCACGAGCTTGGCCTGCCCGCCGCCGAAGAGGCTCGGGAACATGCGGCCGAAATGCTCGTTGACCTGGCGGAAGGTGTTGCCCAGCAGGTCGCGTGTCTCGAGGTCGATCTTGTGGATCGCGCCCTCGAGCGTCTGGATGGCTTCGTTCAGGTCGGCGTTCTGCGCGTCGAGGAAGGTCTTGCGTTCGCGCGAGGCGGTCAGCTCGTCGAGCGCCGCGAGGTTGACCGCACCGAGCGCGTTGATGTCGCGGTTGATGCGGTCGATCTCGCCCTGCAGGCCGTAGAGCTTGACGTTGTTGTCGGCAATGTTTTGCGCCAGCGCTACGAGGTCGACCTCGGCGGCGGTCAGTTGCTCCATGAACTGCGCGCCGCCCAGTTGCGCGGCCTGCTCTTCGAGCTGCAGCTTGGTGATGCGGTCGCGCAGCGGTTGCAGGCTTTGTTCGTGGGCGATGCGCTGCTCGTCGGCGCGGCGCAGGCGCAGCGTCAGGTCGTCGTACTCGCTGCGCTTGGCGCCCAGCGCCGCTTCGCGGTCGAGCTTGAGCGCCAGCGCCTCTTCGAGCCCGGCTTGCGCCGACGCGTCGTTGAACTGGGCCAACTCGCGTTGCAGCGCTTCCATCGCCTGCTCGTTGGTCGCCACCTGCTGCACCGAGGTCTCGATGCTGCGTTGCAGTTCACCGCGCCGTGCGGCCAGGGCGCGCGACGAGAACTGCGCCTCTTGGGCCTGGCGTTCGAGCGAGCGCAGCTGCTCGCGCGCATCGGCCAGCTTGCGCTCGGCGGCGATCACGCCTTCCTCGAGTTCGGCGTGGCGCTCTTGCGTGGTGGCGAGCTGCATGTCCAGCTCTTCGAAGCGCGCTTCGCCGGTGGCGCGGCGCTCGTTCAGTTCTTCGAGCTGCGCGTCGATCTCACCCAGCTCGCTGTCAAGCTGTTCGCGCCGGGCGCTGGACGCTTGGGCCTGTTGCGACAGGCGCAGCAGTTCGACCTGCAGCTGGTGCGCACGCGTCTGGGTCTCGCCGGCTTCGCGGCGGGCGGTCACGAGGCGCTGCGAGGCGTCGGTGTAGGCCGCTTCGGCGCGCACGAGGCTGCTGCGCGCCTCTTCGGCGATCAGCGCCTGCGCCTTCAACTGGCGTTCGAGGTTCTCGATCTCTTGCGCGCGGGCCAGCATGCCGGCCTGCTCCGAATCTGGCGCATAGAACGTCACCGCGAACTGGCTGATCGCGTGCCCCTCGCGGGTCATGATGACTTCACCGTGCGTGAGCTTGTCGCGCGCGGCCAGGGCTTCGTCGATGTTGGCGGCGGTGTAGACGCCTTCGAGCCAGTCGTTCAGCAGCGCCTTCAGGCCCGCATCGCCGAGCCTGAGCAAGTCGCTCAAGCGCGGCAGCGTCTGGTGCGTGTTGGCGATGGCCGCGTGCGGCGGTGTGTAGAAGGCCAGCTTCGCGGGCGGCGCGTCGGTGGCGAAGGCACGCACGGTCTCGATGCGGCCCACTTCGAGCGCGTTGATGCGCTCGCGCAGCGCCGATTCGAGCGCTGTTTCCCAACCCGATTCGATGTGGATCTTGGTCCACAGGCCTTGCAGGCCGTCGAGCCCGTGCTTGGCGAGCCAGGGCTTGAGCTTGCCTTCGGTCTGCACCTTTTCTTGCAGGGCGCGCAGCGCGTCGAGGCGAGCGCTCAGGTCGGCCTGCTTGCCGTTTTCGGCATTGACCTGCTCTTGCTTGGTGCGGCGGTCTTCGTCGAGCGCGGGCACGTGCTCGTTCAGCTCGTGCAGGCGCTCGTCGGCCACGGCCTGGGCCTCTTCGGCCACGGCGTATTGCGCTTTCAGCTCGTCGAGCCGGGCCATGTCGGGGGCCGCCAGTTGGCGGCGCTCGGCATCGAGCCGCTCGCGGCGGCCGTTGAACTGCTTGCGCTGCTCGTCGATGCTGCGGCTTTCGGCGGCCAGCACTTGGATTTGCTGCTGCACCGCGTTGACCGAGGTGCGCTGCTCGTTGGCGCGGTTCTGCGCGGCACGCACGGCGTCTTCGGCGGTCGGCAGGTTCGCGGCCTGCTCTTCGGCCTGCGCGGCGAGGATCTCGCTCTGCTCTTCGGCCGCGGCGATCTGTTCGGCGATCTGCTCCAGCTCGTCTTGCGCCGAGGCCTGGCGCTCGGCCCACTGCTCGCTCTGCGCGCGCAGCTCGATCAGCCGCTGCTCGGCGCGCTGGCGGCCTTCGACCACGTAGCGGATGCGTTCTTCGAGGCGGCTGACTTCGAGCGCCGCTTCGGCCAGCGAGCCCTGCGCGGTGTGCAGCTCGTCGCTTGCGGCGTAGTGCGCCTGGCGAATCGTCTCCAACTCGGCTTCGCCGTGGCGCAGCTCGGCGGTGCGCGCTTCGAGCGCGTTCACGGCTTCGAGCACTTCTTTCTTCACGCGCTCTTGTTCGCTGGCCGCGTCGCGGTGCTTCAAGAACCACAGCTGGTGCAGCTTCAGCGTGCCCGACTCTTGCAAGCCCCGGTACTGCGTGGCGACCTCGGCCTGCTTTTCGAGCTTTTCGAGGTTGTTGTTCAGCTCACGCAGGATGTCTTCGACGCGGGTCAGGTTCTCGCGCGTGTCTTTCAGCCGGTTTTCGGTTTCGCGGCGGCGCTCTTTGTACTTGGACACGCCGGCCGCTTCTTCGAGAAAGAGGCGCAGCTCTTCGGGCTTGCTCTCGATGATCCGGCTGATGGTGCCCTGGCCGATGATCGCGTAGGCGCGCGGGCCGAGGCCGGTGCCGAGGAAGACGTCTTGCACGTCGCGGCGGCGCACCGGCTGGTTGTTGATGAAGTAGCTGCTGGTGCCGTCGCGCGTCAGCACGCGCTTCACGGCGATCTCGGTGAACTGGTTCCACTGGCCGCCGGCGCGCGCGTCTTCGTTGCTGAACACCAGCTCGACGCTGGCGCGGCTGGCGCCCTTGCGGTTGCCCGAGCCCGCGAAGATCACGTCTTGCATCGACTCGCCGCGCAGTTCGCTGGCCTTCGACTCGCCGAGCACCCAGCGCACGGCGTCCATGATGTTCGACTTGCCGCAGCCATTGGGCCCCACCACGCCGACCAACTGGCCCGGCAACTGGAAATGCGTGGGCTCGGCAAAGGACTTGAAGCCCGAGAGCTTGATGGAGTTCAGACGCATGGGGGAGCGACCTTCAAGGCACCACCCGAAGCCAGGTTCGGGCGCACCTAAGTGCTTGATTCGATTGACGAAACCAGCACTTGCAGCCAGCTTCGGCGAGGCGGGATGATAGCATCGCGCCCCTTCGCAAAACCCCGCTCCGACGCCCCCTCGCCATGGCCAAGTCCGCCCCCAAGACCGCACCGAAACGCGCCGCAGCGCCCGCCTCGCCCGCCGCGCGCAAGGAACGCCCGATGCCCGTCAACCCGCCCACGGCGCCGAGCAAAGAGCTGCACGTCTTCGACAACCCCACGCCGAAGCGCGACTACGTCATCCAGTTCCAGATCCCTGAGTTCACCTGCCACTGCCCGCTGACCGGCCAGCCCGACTTCGCGCACTTCACCATCGACATGATTTGCGACGAGCTGTGCATCGAGCTCAAGAGCCTGAAGATGTACATGTGGAGCTACCGCAACGAGGGCGCCTTCCACGAGAAGGTGACCAACACCATCCTCGACGACATCGTGAAGGCCACGAACCCGCGCTTCGCCCGCATCACCGCCAAGTGGTACGTGCGCGGCGGCATCTACACCAACGTGGTCGCCGAACACCGCAAGAAGGGCTGGAAGCCGCAGCCGGTGGTCGATCTGCCGAAGCACAACGCCGAGGGCGGCCTGCTTGGCTGAGGGCCCGCAAAGCCGCCCGGCGTACCAGAAGTACGCGGTGACGGCCGCGCCCAGTGCCATCGACGGCATGGGCGCCTTCGCGGGCGAGGCCATCGCGGCCCGCCGCAAGATCGGCGAAGCGCGTGGCGAGGCGATCAGCGTCGAAGACGCCCGCATCCGCGCGACGCGGCACGAGCGGGTGATGCTGGTCGAGGTGTCGCCCACCGAGGCCATCGACCTGCGCAAGGGCGTTGACGCGCTGCGCTTCGCCAACCACCGCTGCACGCCGAACGCGCGCTTCCAGATCCGCCAGGGGCGGGTCGAGTTCTACGCGCTGCGCGACATCGCGCCCGGCGAAGAGATCACGGTGGACTACCGCTCGACGCATCACGAAGGCGCGCGCCCTTGCACCTGCGGGGCGCCGGGCTGCCGCGGGTTCATCTGAATGCCAGCGAGGGGTCACGACCGCGTCACGCGGGCTTTCTAGCGTCACGGGTCTCGAACGAGGAGACCCCATGAAACGACTCATCACCCGCCTGGCCGCCGTGGCCTGCGCCTTCAGCTTCATCGCCGGGCCCGCCCAGGCCGAGCCCGGCCGCCACCACGGCCATGGCGATCGCTTCGACCGGCCGCTCGTCATCGGCCACCGCGGGGCCAGCGGCCACCTGCCCGAGCACACGCTGGAGAGCTATGCGCTGGCCATCGAACTCGGCGCCGACTTCATCGAGCCCGACCTCGTCGCCACGAAAGACGGGCACCTGATCGCACGCCACGAGCCCAACATCACGAACACCACCGACGTGGCCAGCCGCGGCGAGTTCGCCTCGCGCCGCCGCACGATGGTGGTCGATGGCGCCACGGAAGAAGGCTTCTTCGCCAGCGACTTCACGCTCGCCGAAATCAAGACGCTGCGCGCCGTGCAGCCCATGGCCGACCGCCCGCAGCAGTTCAACGGGCAGTTCGAGATCCCGACCTTCGCCGAGGTGATCGAACTCGCGCAGCGCAAGGGCCGCGAAGTGGGCCGCACCGTGGGCGTGTACCCCGAGACCAAGCACCCGACCTACCACCAGAAGCTCGGCCTCGCGCTCGAGCAACGCCTGCTCCACCTGCTGACCCGCTACGGCTGGAACTACCGCGAGGCACCGGTCTACATCCAGTCGTTCGAGCAAGCCAACCTGAAGGCGCTGCGCCAGATGACGCGCGTGAAGCTCGTGCAACTGATCGACGCCAACGACGTGAACCCCGACGGCTCACTCGACTTCACCGCGCCCTATGACCGCCCCTACGACTGGACGGTCTCGGGCAAGCCCGAACTGCTGGCCCGCACCTTCGCCTACCTGACGACCGACGCCGGCCTGAAGGAAGTGGCTTCGTACGCCGACGGCATCGGCCCCTGGAAGCGCTACATCGTCAGCACCGTCGCCGACCCGGCCGGCACCGGCCCGGGTGAAGCGAAGCTCAAGCTCGCCCCGCCGACGGATCTGATCCAGCGCGCGCACCGCGCCGGGCTCGTGGTGCATGCGTACACCTTCCGCAACGAGCAGAAGCGCCTGCCGTCGAACTACGCCGGCAACCCGGTGAACGAGTACGTTCATTTCTACGGCCTGGGCATCGACGGGGTGTTCGCCGACTTTCCCGACACCGCCATCGCCGCCCGCGTGCTGCACAAGCTCAAGACGGAGC
This sequence comes from Piscinibacter sp. PDB5-1, assembly GCF_056676035.1. Lineage (NCBI taxonomy): Bacteria > Pseudomonadati > Pseudomonadota > Betaproteobacteria > Burkholderiales > Sphaerotilaceae > Piscinibacter > Piscinibacter sp. PDB5-1. The sequence continues at coordinate 481,830 of NZ_JBWVZL010000001.1, forward strand.
CGGATTACGCGGATTGCCTGACCGCCGAGGCCCGCCGCCGCTGCGACTGATCGCAGCGTCGGGCATCTGGATTGCCGGAGGCGGGCATGGCCCGCCCCGACCTCCGCATCGGCATCTCCGGATGGCGCTACGCCCCGTGGCGCGGCGTGTTCTACCCCGACAAGCTGCCCCAGCGCCGCGAGCTCGAATACGCCTCGCGCATGCTGCGGACGATCGAGATCAACGGTTCGTTCTACTCCCTGCAAAGTCCAACCTCTTACGCGGAGTGGCATGACGCCACGCCCGATGACTTCGTCTTCTCGGTGAAGGGGCCGAAGTACATCACCCACATGCGGCGACTCAAGGAGGTCGAGACCCCGTTGGCCAACTTCTTCGCCAACGGCCTGTTCGAACTGAAGCGCAAGCTGGGCCCCATCCTGTGGCAGTTTCCGCCGATGCTGCCTTTCAAGGCGGACCGCTTCGAAGCCTTCTTCGCGCAACTGCCCCACGACACCGAGGCCGCCGCCCAGATCGCCGCGCGACACGATGACCGTGTGCAAGACCGCTGCAGCCTCGACCCGCACGGCAAGCGGGCGCTGCGCCACGCGGTGGAAACTCGCCACCCGAGCTTCGACGACCCGGCCTTCATCGCGCTGCTGCGCAAGTACCGCATCGCGCTGGTCGTGGCCGACACGGCCGGCAAATGGCCCTTGCTCGAAGACCTGACTGCCGATTTCGTCTACCTGCGCCTGCACGGTGACAAGGAGCTGTACGCCAGCGGCTACAGCGACGCCGCACTCGACCGCTGGGCGGCGCGCATCCGCACCTGGAGCGCGGGCGGCCAGGTGGACGACGCCCGGCTCGCCGCCACCCAGCCAGCGCCTCGGCGTGCCAAGCGCGACATCTATGCTTACTTCGACAACGACGTGAAAGTGCACGCGCCCTACGACGCAGCCACGCTGGCGCGCAAGCTGGGCCTCGCGAGCCCGCTGGGTGAGCAGGGCCAGCCGGTGTGGCCGCCGGGCTGGCAAGCGCCGGCACTGCGGACCGGCGGCGAGGCCTTCGGCAAACGGCCTCCCCGATAATCCGGCGGATGAATCCGCTGCTGGCCAAGCTCCACCCCTACCCCTTTGAACGGCTGCGCGCCCTCACCCAGGACGTCACCCCCAGCCCCGCGCACAAGCCCATCAGCCTGGGCATCGGCGAGCCGAAGCACGCGACGCCGGCGCTCATCACCGAAGCGCTCACGAACAACCTCAAAGGCCTGGCCGCCTACCCCGCCACGGCCGGCGAGCCCGCCTTGCGCGAGGCCTGCGCCGGCTGGGTCGAACGCCGCTACGGGGTGAAGCTCAATGCCGCGACCCAGGTGTTGCCGGTCAACGGCTCGCGCGAGGCGCTGTTCGCGCTGGCGCAAACGGTGATCGACCCGACGCAACCTGGCGCCACCGTCGTCTGTCCGAACCCGTTCTATCAAATCTACGAAGGCGCGGCCCTCCTGGCGGGCGCGCAGCCCTTCTATGCCAACAGCGACCCGGCGCGCAATTTCGCCGTCGACTGGTCGCAGGTGCCCGACGCGGTGTGGGCGAAGACGCAGCTGCTCTTCGTCTGCTCGCCCGGCAACCCGACCGGCGCGGTGATGCCGCTCGACGAATGGCAGAAGCTCTTCGCCCTGAGCGACCGGCACGGCTTCGTGATCGCGTCCGACGAGTGCTACTCGGAAATCTTCTTCCGCGACGAGCCGCCGCTGGGCGCGCTCGAAGCCGCCGTGAAGCTCGGCCGCGCCGACTTCAAGAACCTGATCGCCTTCACCAGCCTGTCGAAGCGCTCGAACGTGCCCGGCATGCGCTCAGGCTTCGTGGCGGGCGACGCGGCCGTGCTGAAGCAGTTCTTGCTGTACCGCACCTACCACGGCAGCGCGATGAGCCCCACCATCCAGGCTGCGAGCGTGGCCGCATGGAACGACGAGCAGCACGTCATCGACAACCGCAACCTGTACCGCCAGAAGTTCGCGCAGGTCACGCCCATGCTGGCCGAGGTGCTGGACGTGAAGCTACCCGACGCCAGCTTTTACCTCTGGGTGGGCATTCCTTCTCAGGTCTGCGGCGGCGACGACGTCCGTTTCGCCCGCGAACTGCTCGCTCAATACAATGTCGCGGTTCTGCCGGGCAGCCTGCTGGCGCGCGAGGCGCACGGCATCAACCCCGGCGCAGGCCGCATCCGGCTGGCCCTGGTGGCCGGCGTTGACGAATGCCTCGAAGCGGCGCAACGCCTCGTGGCATTCACCCGCAGCCACGCCGCTTGAGCGCCCTGCCCCTCCTACCCCTCTGAAGTCATGACCCAGCAACTGCAAACCCTCATCGAAGCCGCGTGGGAAGACCGCGCCAACCTGACCGCCGCCAACAAGGAAGTGCGTGACGCCGTCGAGCACGTGATCGGCGAACTCGACGCCGGCCGCATCCGCGTGGCCGAGCGCCAGGGCGTGGGCCAGTGGACGGTGAACCAGTGGGTCAAGAAGGCGGTGCTGCTGTCCTTCCGCCTCAACGACAACCAGTTGATGCAGTCGGGCGACCTGAGCTTCTTCGACAAGGTACCGACCAAGTTCTCGGGCGCCGACGAGGCCGCGATCCGCGCCACCGGCGTGCGCGTGGTGCCGCCGGCCGTGGCGCGGCGCGGGTCGTACCTCGCCAAGAACGTGATCCTGATGCCCAGCTACGTGAACATCGGCGCCTACGTCGATGAAGGCACCATGGTCGACACCTGGGCCACCGTCGGATCGTGTGCGCAGATCGGCAAGGGCGTTCACCTGTCCGGCGGCGTGGGCATCGGCGGCGTGCTCGAGCCGCTGCAGGCCAACCCGACCATCATCGAAGACAACTGCTTCATCGGCGCGCGCTCCGAGGTCGTCGAAGGCGTGATCGTCGAAGAGAACTCGGTGATCTCGATGGGCGTGTACATCGGCCAGAGCACCAAGATCTACGACCGCGCCACCGGCGAGGTCACCTACGGCCGCATCCCGGCCGGCTCGGTGGTCGTGAGCGGCAACCTGCCCAGCGCCGACGGCAAGTACAGCCTGTACTGCGCCGTGATCGTGAAACGCGTGGATGCACAAACGCGTTCCAAGACCAGCATCAACGACCTGCTGCGCGCTTAAGCTCGCACCATCCGGGGATCGACCGCGTCAGTCACACACGAAGGGGCCACAGCATGACGGTGAACCAGGGCGGCAACATGGAGCGCGTGCTCCGGCTGATGGCCGACAAGAATGCCTCCGACGTGTACCTGTCGGCGAACACGCCGATCCTCATCAAGATCAACGGGCAAATCCTGCAGCTCAGCGACCAGCCGCTGAGCCCGATGCAGCCGCGGCAACTGATCGCCGAGCTGCTGACGCCCACACAGATGGAAGACCTCGAGGACACGGGCGAACTCAACGTCGCCGTGGGCTTGAGCGGGGTCGGCAGCTTCCGGCTCAGCGCGTTTCGCCAGCGGGGTTCGATCGCGGCGGTGTTCCGCCACATCCCGCACGACATTCCGGCGCTCGAAACGCTGAACCTGCCACAGGTGCTGAACACGCTGATCTTGGAGAAGCGTGGGCTGATCCTGATGGTGGGCGCCACGGGCACCGGCAAGAGCACCACGCTCGCGTCGATGATCGAGCAGCGCAACCAGCAGATGACCGGCCACATCCTGACGATCGAAGATCCGATGGAGTTCATCTTCACCAACAAGCGCTCGGTGGTGAACCAGCGCGAGGTCGGCCGCGACACGCAATCGCTGCAGGTGGCGCTGAAGAACGCGCTGCGGCAGGCGCCCGACTGCATCTACATCGGTGAAATCCGCGACCGCGAAACCATGACCGCGGCGATCTCGTACGCGCTGTCGGGCCACCTGGTGCTCTCGACGCTGCACGCGAACAACAGCTACCACGCGCTGGGGCGCATCTTGTCGTTCTACACGCCCGAGTCGCGCCCGGCCCTGCTGTCTGACCTGGCCTCGGGCCTGAAGGCCATCGTGTCGCAGCGGCTGTTGCGTGCCACGGCCGGCGGGCGCCGCCCGGCGGTCGAGGTGCTGCTGAACACCAAGCTGGTGTCCGAGCTGATCGAAAAGGGCGACATCAGCGGCGTGAAAGAGGCGATGGAAAAGTCGATGGCCGAAGGCTCGCAGAGCTTCGAGGCCGACATCGCCCGCCTGATCACCGAGGGCGTGATCACGCGCGACGAAGGCTTGGCCTATGCCGATTCGCCCACCAACCTGATGTGGCGCCTGCAAAACGACATGGACCCGGTCTCACGCGTTGTGCCCAAGAAAGAAGAGCAGGACGACCACGCGAGCTTCACCGAAATCACGCTCGACGTGCCCGCTGACGAAGGCCGCAACAGCGGGTTCCGGGCCACGCGGTTCTGAGCGAGAACGCGCGCCGGGCAGGCGGTGGGGTGGGTGGCGGCAGGGCCGATTCTTGGCATGTGGCCGCTTGAGGTGAAAATCCCGGCCTGCGCGAAGTGCGCAATGCAGCCCGTCCCAGCGCGTTGCACTTGGCCGCCCCTGGGCCGGGGCGTCGAAGCGTGGTGCGCGCGTTGCGGGCAGAGGCCGCAGGTCACGTGCGCTTCCCGTTCGGGCTGAGGTATCGAAGATCCTGGTCGCCAACCACCAAACCCGTTCGGACTGAGCTTGTCGACGTCCCGCTCCCGCCCTGCCATTGTTCTGACCCATGTCTGCCGTTCTGAACCTCACCGAAGACCTGATCGCCCGCCGTTCCGTCACCCCCGACGACGGCGGTTGCCAGGCCTTGCTGACTGAGCGCTTGGCACCGCTGGGCTTCACCTGCGAAACGCTCACCTTCGGGCCCGACAACTTCTCGGTGACCAACCTGTGGGCCGTGCGCCGCCCCACGTTGCCGGGCGGCAAGCTGCTGATGTTCGCCGGCCACACCGACGTGGTGCCCACCGGGCCGCTCCACCAGTGGCTCAGCGACCCCTTCGTGCCCACGCACCGCGACGGCAAGCTCTATGGCCGGGGCGCAGCCGACATGAAGACCTCGATCGCCGCGATGGTCGTCGCCATCGAAGAGTTCGTCGCCCAGCACGGTGATCGCTGCGGCGGCATCGCCCTGCTCATCACCAGCGACGAAGAAGGCCCCTCGGTCGATGGCACGGTGAAGGTTGTTCAGGTGCTCAAAGAGCGCAACGAACAGATCGACTTCTGCATCGTCGGCGAGCCAACCTCGGTGCACACGCTGGGCGACATGATCAAGAACGGCCGCCGCGGCTCGCTCTCGGGCAAGCTCACGGTCAAGGGCGTGCAGGGTCACATCGCCTACCCGCAGCTCGCCAAGAACCCGATCCACCTCGCCGCGCCCGCGCTGGCCGAACTGGCCGGCGTCGAGTGGGACCGTGGCAACACGTACTTCCCGCCGACGAGCTTCCAGGTGTCGAACATCCACGGCGGCACCGGTGCGACGAACGTCATCCCCGGCGAGGTGGTGATCGACTTCAACTTCCGCTTCTCGACCGAATCGACACCCGAGTCGCTGAAGGCACGCGTGAACGCGGTGCTCGACCGCCACGGCCTCGACCACCACACAGCGTGGACGCTCGGCGGCGAACCCTTCCTCACGCCGGCCGGCACGCTGTGCACGGCGCTGGGCAACGCCATTCGCAGCGAGACCGGCGTCGAGACCGAGTTGTCCACCACCGGCGGCACGTCCGACGGGCGCTTCATCTTCAAGATCTGCCCGCAGGTCGTTGAATTCGGGCCGCTCAACGAGAGCATCCACAAGATCAACGAGCACGTCGAAGTGGCGTCGCTCGAACCCTTGAAAAACATCTACCGCAAGACACTGGAAGGCCTGCTGCTATGACCCTTGTTGAATTCATCACCGCGCAAAGCGCCCGCCTCAAACAGGCGGGCGTTTCGTTTGGGCATGGCACGACCAACGCGTTCGACGAGGCCGCCTGGCTGGTGCTGTGGGCCCTGGGCATGCCACTCGACGAGCTGGAAACGAAGGCCAAGCGCGAGGTGACGCCCGAGCAGGCCGCCAAGGCCGAGGCCGTGGTCACCGAGCGCATCGAGTCGCGCAAGCCGGCCGCCTACCTCACCCAAGAAGCCTGGCTGCAGAACGTGCCCTTCTACATCGACGAACGCAGCATCGTGCCGCGCTCGTTCATCGCCGAGCTGCTGGCCGACGGCGAAGGCGACGGCACGCTCGACGCGTGGCTGTCGGACCAGACCCGCACCGTGCTCGACCTGTGCACCGGTAACGGCAGCCTCGCGGTCATCGCCGCGATGGCCTACCCCGAGGTCACGGTCGATGCCGCAGACATCAGCGAGGACGCGCTGGCCATCGCCCGCATCAACGTGGACAAGCACAAGCTCGCCAAGCGCATCACGCTGATCCAGTCGGACCTGCTCGACGGCGTGGCCGGCCCCTACGACCTGATCGTCTGCAACCCGCCCTACGTCAACGCACAGAGTTTGGCCGCGCTGCCGCCCGAGTACCAGCACGAGCCGCAACTCGCGCTGGCCGGTGGCGACGACGGCATGGACCTGGTGCGCCGCATCGTGCGCGACGCGCCGGCCAAGCTCAGTGCACACGGCGTGCTGGTGCTCGAGATCGGCAATGAGCGCGCGCACTTCGAACACGCCTTTCGCAAGCTCGAAGTGGCGTGGCTCGACACCAGCGCCGGCGACGACCAGGTGCTGCTCGTGACCCGTGATGCGCTGGCCAAGTGGACGGCCCGCGCGGAGAAAAAACAATGATCAACCTGAAAGACGTGACGCTTCGGCGCGGCACGAAGATCGTGCTGCAAGAGGCCAGCGTCACGCTGCAACCCGGCGAGAAGATCGGCCTCGTGGGCCGCAACGGCGCCGGCAAGTCGTCGCTGTTCTCGCTGCTGACCAAGCGGCTGCAAAGCGACGCGGGCGACGTGAGCATCCCGCCGCGCTGGCGCGTGGGCGAAGTCGCCCAGAACATGCCCGAGACCGAACAGGGCGCCACCGATTTCGTGCTCGAAGGCGACACGCGGCTGATGGAAGCCAACGCCGCGTTGGCCGCCGCAGAGGCCGCCGACGACGGCCACGCCATGGGCGACGCGCACCAGGAAATCATGGAAGCCGGCGGCTTCGAGGCCCGCCCCCGCGCGCAGGCCCTGCTGATGGGCCTGGGCTTTCGCGGCGACCAGCTCGACGCCCCGGTCAACAGCTTCTCGGGCGGTTGGCGCATGCGCCTGCAGCTCGCCCGCGCGCTGATGTGCCCGGCCGACCTGATGCTGCTCGACGAGCCGACCAACCACTTGGACCTGGACGCCCTCGTCTGGCTCGAAGCCTGGTTGAAGCGCTACGAAGGCACGATGATCGTCATCAGCCACGACCGCGAATTTCTCGACGCGATCACGCAGGTCACGCTGCACCTCGATGAGACGCGCCTCACGCGCTACACCGGCAACTACACCGCCTTCGAAGAGATGCGTGCCGAACGCCTGCTGCAGGCCCAGGCCAACTTCGCCAAGCAGCAAGAGCGCATGGCGCACCTGCAGAAGTTCATCGACCGCTTCAAGGCCAAGGCCAGCAAGGCCAAGCAGGCGCAGAGCCGCGTGAAGGCCCTCGCGCGCATGGAAAAGCTGGGCCCGGTGCTCACGAGCAGCGACTTCCAGTTCGAGTTCCGCGAGCCCGTCAGCCTGCCCAACCCGATGCTGGCGTTTTCGATGATGAATTGCGGCTACGACGGCCGCGCCATCGTCAAAGACATCAACCGCTCGGTGCTGGCCGGCCAGCGCATCGGCATCCTCGGGGCCAACGGCCAGGGCAAATCGACGCTGGTGAAGACCATCGCCAAAGAGATCCCCCTGGTGTCGGGCGAAGTCACCGAGGGCAAGGGCTTGTCGATCGGCTACTTCGCGCAGCAAGAGCTGGATGTGCTCTCGCTCGACGACGGCCCGCTGATGCACATGGTGCGGCTCGCGCGCGACGTGGGCCCGCAGGCGCGTGAACAAGAGCTGCGCGACTTTCTGGGCTCGTTCCGCTTCGTCGGCGACATGGTCACGCAGGCCGTGGGCACGCTCAGCGGCGGCGAGAAGGCGCGCCTCGTGCTGGCGATGCTGGTGTGGCAGCGCCCCAACCTCTTGCTGCTCGACGAGCCGACCAACCACCTCGACCTGACCACGCGCGAGGCGCTGTCGATGGCGCTGAACGAGTTCGAAGGCACCGTGATGTTGGTGAGCCACGACCGCGCCCTGCTGCGCGAGGTGTGCGACGAGTTCTGGCTGGTCACCGATGGCGCGGTCAAGCCCTTCGACGGCGACCTCGACGACTACCAGAAGTGGCTGCTCGAACAATCGCGCGAGATGGCCAAGGCCCAGCGGGGCGCCCCGGCCGCCAAAGCCGCGGCCCCGGTGGTGGTGGCCGCCCCGGTGGCACCCGCCCCGGCCCCGGCCAGCCGCGACGACCGCAAGAGCAACGCGCAGGCCCGCCAGAAGGTCGCCGAGCAGACCAAGCCCTTGCGCAACGAAATGGCCAAGCTCGAACAACGCATGGCCGGGCTGACGCGTGAGAAAGAGTCGATCGAAGCCGAACTGGCCTCACCCGGCGTGGCGCCGGCCCGCCTGGCCGAACTGGGCAAGCGCTTGAAGCAGATCGGCGACGACAACGAGGCCGCCGAGCTGCGCTGGCTGGAGCTGACCGAGCAGGTCGAAAGCTTGTCGGGCAAGGGCTAGGCCCGGAGCACCCGGCGCACCCGGCAGGCAGCTTCGCCGGGCGCCGGCGCTGGCTCAGGCGGTACGAAACGCGCCCACCACCTGCACCAGGCGCACGGCTTGCTGCTTGAGGCTGTCGGCGGCGGCGGCCGACTCTTCGACCAGCGCGGCGTTCTGCTGCGTCACCTGGTCGAGCTGGCCGACGGCTGTGGTCACGTCCTGGATGCCCGAGGTCTGCTCTTGCGTGGCGTGGCCGATCTCACCGATCAGCTCGCTCACGCGTTTGACCTGCGTGACGATGTCTTGCATGGTCGCGCCGGCATCGTTGACCAGTTGCGAGCCGGCTTCGACGCGCGTCACGCTGGCGCCGATCAGGCTCTTGATCTCTTTGGCGGCTTCGGCGCTGCGCTGGGCCAGCGAACGCACTTCAGACGCCACCACCGCGAAGCCCCGGCCCTGCTCGCCCGCGCGTGCGGCTTCGACGGCGGCGTTCAGCGCGAGGATGTTGGTCTGAAACGCGATGCCGTCGATCACGCCGATGATGTCGCTGATCTTGTGCGAGCTGGCGGCGATGTCGCCCATGGTCGCCACCACCTGGCCCATCACTTCGCCGCCGCGCGTCGCCACGTGGCTGGCCTGCCCGGCCAGGCTCGAGGCGGTGCGCGCGGTGTCGGCGTTGTGCCGCACGGTCTGCGACAACTGCTCCATCGACGAGGCCGTGCGCTGCAGGCTCGCGGCCTGCTCTTCGGTGCGCTGGCTGAGGTCGGTGTTGCCGACGGCGATCTGATCAGAGCCCGTCGCAATGGCTTCGCTTGAATTCTTGATGTCGGCCACCACACCGGCCAGCGTGTTCATCGAATGGCCCAGGGCCTCGACCATCTGGCCGAGTTCGTCTCTCGACTGCCGCTGCACGCGGTGCGTCAACTCGCCGCGCGCCAGCGCTTGTGCCGCGGCCAGCGCCGCCGCCACCGAGCGTGAGGTCTGGCGCGTGATGGCGACCATCAGCCACAGCCCGAAGCCCAGGCCGAGCGCGGCACCGCCGAGCAGCAGCATCAGGGTGCGACGGGCCTGCGCCACGCCGGCGTCGATCCGCTCGCGCAACACCTCGAAGGCCGTCGTGCCGAGCGCGAATTGCGCGTCGATGTGCTGGGTCATCGCGGCGAAGTAGTCAGCCGAGGGCTGGCTCAGCACCTCGGGTTTGACGATCTGGTAGTCCACCATGTTCACGGCCTGCGTGGCGGCGTCGCTGGCCGACTGCGCCTGCTCGGTGAGCCGGGCGTTCAACGTCGCGCCCACGTCGCGCATGCGTTCGAACGACGAGGCCGACTCTTTTTGGCGGTGACGCGCCGCGTCGAGCAGGGTGGCCATGCGCAGGCGCTCGTCGTCGCTGATCTCGCGCTTGGCCAGCAGGCCGGCGCCACGACCGCGCGCCTGCGCCAGCAACTCGGTGAGCGCGGGCAGCTCGTCGAGCACCGCACGGGCGAGAAAGTGCCCTGCCGCGTCTTCTTCGAGCGACAGGCCCGAGGCATCGGCCACGGCGGTCAGGGCGTCGAGCTGCTCGCGGATCAGCATCGTGTGGCGCAAGAAGCTCGTGCCGGCGGGCAGCGAGCCGGCGTCCACCTCGGCGGCGAGGCGGGTCCAGTCCGCCTTCAGCTTGTCGCGCCGCTGCGCCATGGCTTCGTTGTCGTAACGGCCTGTCGAAGCCAGCGCGCGTTCGAGGGCCTGGTCCACCTCGCCTCGCAGCGCCTGGCGTGCCTGCGCGCGGGTCGCGTCACCGCCCAGCACCGCCGAGGTCAGCCCCCGGTGCTGCTGGGTCAGCTTGATGAGCGCCAGCAGGTCGGCCGCCGGTTGCATGCCCGCGGCCCGAGCGCCCAGCTGCGAAACCTGCTGCAAGCCCTGCTTCACAACCATGGCCGTGGGCGGCAACACCAACGCCAGCGCCAGGGCGCCGAGCAACGCGAACTTCTGCCAGATCTTCAAGGAGCCGATGAGGTGGGTCATGGAAATCGAAAGGGAGGGTCGATCAGGGAAACGCGTCGCGACAGCGCAAAAGCGACGACACAAGCGCCCTGATTTCGGCACCAGCGCAGTGGGCTTGAGCGGTTCGTGCCTGCCACATCGGCCCATGGGTCGCAGCGCCTGAGGCAAAACCCCTGGGCGAGCACGGGCAATTAGATTGCACACAATTTAATTTTCGCCAATTGAATACAGTGCGAGCCATGCCGAACACCCGCCGCCCCGCCGCCAACGACGATCGCAACGCCGACGCGTGGCTGCAACTCGACCGCCAGCTGTGCTTCGCGCTGTACTCGACCTCGCTGGCGATGACCAAGCTCTACAAGCCGCTGCTGGCGCCGCTGGGCCTGACCTACCCGCAGTACCTCGTGCTGCTCGCGCTGTGGGAAGCCGACGGCGCCTCGGTCGGTAAACTGGGCGCGCGGCTGTTTCTCGACTCGGGCACGTTGACCCCGCTGCTCAAGCGCGTCGAGGCCGCCGGCCTCGTGCAACGCCGCCGCGCCCCCGACGACGAGCGCCGCGTGCACGTGCACCTCACTCCCGCCGGCCAAGCGCTCAAGAAGAAGGCACGCTGCGTGCCCACGCAGCTGAACCAGGGCGCCACCACACCGCTCGACGACATCACCGCCCTCACCCAGCGCCTGCAGCAACTGCGCGCCGAGTTGCTGTCGCGCATGGACGCATCGGGCGAGGCTGCCAGCGCCTGAGCGCCGATGCACACCGGCCACGTTTCACCCGCCGCTGCAGTGCCAGCGGTTTTCTCACCCCATCCCACCCACTGAAAGGTCTGACCATGAAGCTCGAAAAAGCCCTCTACACCGCCACCGCCACCTCGACCGGTGGCCGCGAAGGCACGTCCAAGTCGTCTGACGGCGTGCTCGACCTGCGCCTGACCACGCCGAAAGAACTGGGCGGCAACGGCGCCATCGGCACCAACCCCGAACAACTGTTCGCCGCCGGCTACTCGGCGTGTTTCATCGGCGCGATGAAGGTCGTGGCCGGCAAGATGAAGATCGCCCTGCCCGCCGAGACCAACGTGACGGCCGACGTGGGCATCGGCGCCATCCCGGCCGGCTTTGGCATCGAGGTCGCGTTGAAGGTCAACGTGCCGGGTCTTGAGAAGGCCACCGTCGAGCAGATCGTGCACGCCGCCCACCAGGTGTGCCCGTACTCGAACGCCACGCGCGGCAACGTCGAAGTCACGCTGAGCGTGGTCTGAGCGTGTGTTGATTTGATGTGAGCAGCGCGCCCGCCCTCCCGGCGGGTGCGTGCCCATGTCAGGCGCTATTCGTTGGCGGCACCGCCGCCGTAGGCGCGCGACAGCGAGGCCGCCGACGCGTGGCGCAGCAGCTCTTCGGGCTGGCGGCCGTCTTGCGGAAACTGGGCCACCCCCGCGTGCGCCGACACCCCCACCGCGCTGCCCGCCACGTTGAATGGCTCGCGCAAGGCGCGCATGAGCTTCATCACCACACGCTGCACATCGGGCAGCGTTTCAGTCGAAGGCAGCAACACCGCAAACGCATCGGCCCCGAGCGAGGCCACCACGTCGCTCGCGCGCAGGTTGGCACGCAAGCGCACCGCCACCTTGCGACGCACGACGTTGGCCGACTCGGGCCCGTGGCCGGCCTCGATACCCGCCAACCCGTCGATGCGCAGCACCAGCAGGTTCACCGTGGCGTTTTCGCGCTCGCGCAGCGCGATGAACTGGCTCATGTGCTCGACGAACTGGTGCCGATTGGGCAGGCCCGTCATCAGGTCGGTCGCGTAGGCCTTGCGCGCTTCGAGTTCGAGGCGCTTGCGCTCGATGGCCCAGCGCAGACGCGACACCAGCGTCGCCGCTTCGTCATGCGCCACCACGTCTTGCACGCCACCTTGCACGAGGCGCAAGGCCACGCTCGCATCGACCACCGGGCAGAACACCAGCACCGCGCTTTCAGCGCAGGCCGTGGTGAGCGAAGGCCAGTGCAGCAGCGCGTCGAGCGCTTCGCCACCGGCCAGAGAAACGACGGTCGCTTGCGCGGGGCTGGAGCCGGCAAACGCATCGAGGCCTTCGGCGCGGTCCACCACCCAGCCCGGCACGCCATCGAGGCCCGGCGCAGACATCGCGGCCGACGCGCCTTCGGCCAACCACAACACGCGCAACACGGCCTCGTCCATCACACCCACCTGCCCCGTCGAAGACAAAAACAACGCGGGCCGCACGATGCGGCCCGAAGGGATTTTGGAGCGGGTGAAGGGAATCGAACCCTCGTATGAAGCTTGGGAAGCTGCCGTTCTACCATTGAACTACACCCGCGATGGGGGCGGATTCTAGCGCGGTGAGGGTGGCATTCGCCGACGCGGGATCGACGGTTGACACGGACCTGGGGGCGCAATCACCTCGACACCTGACAGCGTCGGCCATGAGCGCATGGCCAGCCTAAGATCCACCGAACCGTTCAACAAAGTCAATCACCATCGATGCAGAGAACACTTCTTCCCCTGCTGCTGTGGCTCTGCGCTTCGTGCGCCTGGGCACTCGACTGCAACAAGGCCGAGTCGACGCCCGACCTGAACGAATGTGCTGCGCGTGAGCTGAAGGTCGTCGAGGCCCGGTTGAACAAGGTCTACCGCGCAGCAATGGCCCGCATCAACTCGCCCGACCACGAGCCGCACATCCAGGTCGAGATGAAGAAGGCGCTCTTGAACGCGCAACGCGCCTGGGTGACGTTTCGCGAGAACGAGTGCCACTACGTCTTCCTGCAAAACATCAGCGGCACGATCCGCTCGCTGGAACGCATCGGCTGCATGCGATCGCACGCACTCCTGCGCATCCAGCAGCTCGGCGGGCAGTGAGCGGCGCCGCCGATGACCTTCGCGCTGTTGTTCATCACGGCCGCATTCGCGATCCTCACGGCGCACCTGTGGCGGCGGCAAATGGGGCTGCGTCGTGAGGCACACATCCGCACATTCACGCTGCCGCCGGGCTTGTTCGACAAGCTGCGCAAGCAGCACCCGCACCTGTCGCTGAAAGACTGCCAACTCGTCGCGCATGGGCTGCGGCAGTTCTTCCTGGCTCACTTGAAGAGCCGGGGACGGCAAATCTCGATGCCATCGCAGGTGGTCGATGACCTGTGGCACGAGTTCATCCTCTACACGCGCAACTACCAACAGTTTTGCCGCCAGGGCTTCGGGCGCTTCTTTCATCACACGCCAGCAGCGGTGATGAGCGGCGGCGCATCGGCGGGCCATGAGGGGCTGCGCCGTTGCTGGCAGGCCGTGTGCCGCGAAGAGCACATCAACCCGCAACGGCCGACGCGCTTGCCGCTGCTGTTTGCGCTGGACGCGAAGCTGCGCATCGTGGGCGGCTTTCACTACGCGCTCGATTGCGTGGCAGCACGCGCGAACTCGCTGCACGGCGACGGCGGCCCGGCCATCTATTGCGCAGGCGACCTGGCCGCCGCGTCGTCGACCAGTGGCTCGGGCAGCCATGACAGAGACTCGCGCGACGACGCGGGTGGCGGCTCAGGCTGCGGCGGGGGCGGCGATGGGTGCAGCGGGGGTTGCGGCGGCGGCGACTGAAGGCCCGCATGGCCCTCGGTCGCGCCGCGTCACCTGCCGCCGGCGCACCGGGCCCGCTCAGTCGCCCTCGCCCCATGCACCGCGCGCGCGGGCCTTGGGGGTGAAGTCCACCCGCCGCCGCTCTTCGATGCGTTCGCCGCTGAAGCCGCGGGCGATGCGGCCTTCGACGAGCTCGTAGCCCATCAGCGCGAGCACGCGGTCGCCGAGGAAGATGGGCCGCGCGTTGCCGTACCAGTCCACGCACGAGGCCTTGCAGCCATCGTCTCGGGCTGCGATGCGCCCGGCGCTCAGGCGGCCCATCGTGCGAAAGGCGAGGTCGCGCTGGCGCAGGTACAGCACGGCAGCGGTGCCGTGCGGTGAGCCGTTGCTGGCGCCGAGCACGGGCAGGCCGAGCAAGCCTTCGCCGTGGGCCGTGGGTCGGTAGAAGAAGCCGTGCGTGCGGCTCTCGCCTTGTGTGGCGCCGGCCTGCACGTGGCGGCCGGCGGGCTGGGCTTCGTCGGCCCCGAGGCGGATGCTGCTGAAGTGCAGCCCGCCGCTGCCGGCGCCGACGAGCAGCGCGTGTTCGCCCAGGGCTTCGATGCGTTCGACGCCATGGGGCACGTGCAGCGGCGTGGCCGTGGCGTCGTCGGCCGCGTAGCGCACCGCGTGTGCGGGCGGCGTGCCCGTGCGGCCGCGGTCGCCGCCGGTGCCGCCCCACAGCAGCCAGTCGCCGACGAAACGGTTCTGCACCGACCAGCCGGGCACGGTGGGCAGCTCGCGGTAGTGGCGGGGGCCGGCGGCGCTGCGGCCGTCGCCGAAGTCGGCGAGAGGCACGCGCAGCAGGGCCATGTCGCCGTGGGTGCGTTCGCTGCCCCACATGCCTTCGCCGGCGCCCCACTCGCGCAGCAGCACGTTGAGGTGGCCGCTCGCGTCTTCTAGGAAGGACATCTGGTCGATGGGCACGCCGCTGGTCTTCAAGGCGGTGGGCGCGCTGCCGTCGAGCGGCAGGCGAAACACGGCCGAGCTGGCGCGCGGTGCACGGCCCCGTGTGCGGGGCGCGCCGGCCGTCCACACGTAGACGGAGCCGGCCGACACGTAGAACACGCGGCCCGCCGGGCCGAGCACGGCGGTCGATTCGCAGCGCAGGGGGCGCGCAGCCAGCTCGCAGGCGGTGACGGTGTGCAGCGCGAGCGGCTGGGTGGCGTCGAACTCGTCGTCGGTGCGGTGAATGCGCGTGGCCGGCAGGATGCGTTCGAAGCCGTGGGCGGTGTCGCCCTGCCAGCGGCGCAGGCCGGGCATCCAGTGCTGCGGGGCGAGGCCGCCCGCGCGCAGGAAGCTCGGTGTGTAGAAGACGAGTTTCGTGCCGATCAGGCGGCTGGCGTAGTTGCGCGCCGAGTAGTAGTCGAAGCTGCGCAGGTGGTAGGTCTCGCGGTAGCGCAGGGTGCCGTCGCGTGCCAGCTCGAACAGGCCAACCTCGGTGCCGCCGCGTGCGTAGCTGTAGCCCACGACGACGACGGTCGAGCCCGACACGAGCAGTTCGTCGTACCAGGCGCCGCCGGGGTCGCTGCCGGGCGCGAAGGCGTCGATGGCGGCCACGGGCTGCAGGGCGTCGCCCGCGACACGCACGGTGAAGAGCCGCCCACGGCGCAGCACCACGAGGTGGTCGCCGGCGCGTTTGACGATGCCGCCTTCGTCCACCCCGGCAGTCTGCACGTTGGTGATGGATTCGTCGGCGGTGGCAGACTTTTCGGCGATGGCACCGGCCGTGGCCTCGGCCGCCGGCGCGGGGGCGGCCGACATCGCGAAGGGCTTGGACGGCATCGCGCGGCGGCGCTCGCTCTCCAGGCGCTCGGCGCGTTCGCTCCAGCGGGCGAGGGCCTGGTTCAGCTCGGCCTCGCTGGCGTAGGCCGGCAGCGCGGTTTTCGCGGGCGGTGGCGTGGGGGCGGCGAAGGTGGCCGTGCCGACCAGGGCGACGGCCCAGGCGGCGAGCAGGGTTCTGGCATTCATGTTCAAGCCCTCGTGAGTGATGACACGGGGTTGAACGGCGCTGCGCGACAAACGGGGTGAAGACGCCAAAGAAAAAGTCCACGGCCCTTGCGAGCCGTGGACTGCCGTGCCACGCGGCGGGTGCGACGCGGCGCACCCGCTGAGGTCAAGCCGCGATCAGCGGCCGCCTTCCCAGAGCTTCAGGTCGGGGGCGTAGTTGCCCGCGCCGTAGGCGTTGCAGAAGCCGGTGGGGTTGCCGCGGTACACCGGGTCGAGGGCGATCACGGCCGGGCGGATGGCCTGCCAGAAGCGCGCGGGCTCGGCGCCCGACTGGCCGCCCGAGTCCTTGACGACGATGACCATGTCGAGACCGCGGTGGACGATGATGTACTGGCCACCCAGGCCGGCCGCGAAGAACACGCCGACGTCGTACTGCTGCGGTGCGCAGCTCGAGCGACCGCAGTTCGGTGCGTTCGAGACCGGGCCGTGCGGGTAGCTGCGGTACTGGGGCTTGGGCGTGCAGGCGTCTTCTTCTTGCAGCCAGGTCAGGTAGCCGTAGCGCGTGTTGGCGTCCTCGAACGAGGTGTGACCCAGGTTGTAGAGGTAGTTGACGTCCACGATGCGCTGGCCGTTCCACACGCCGCCGTTGTTCATCAGCAGGCCCAGGCGGGCCATGTCGCGGATGGTGGTCTGCCAGCTGGTCGCGAAGTTCTTGCTGCTGTCGGACGTGCCCCAGGTGGAGTTCTCGAAGCCCAGCGGCGTGGCCAGGAAGCGGCGCCAGAAGGTGCCGATGTTGCTGCCCAGCCGTGCGCTGTCTTGCGCCACGACGGTGTTGACCACATCGCTCAGGCGGTTGATGGCGTCGCTGCCGACCGTGTCGTACTGGAACTCGCGGTTCGGGTAGTTCAGGTTGGGCGACGCATCGCTGACCATGCCCAGCACGTGGGCGGTGGTCGAGGCCGACTGGAAGGTGAAGCTGTCAAGCCAGTGGTCGATGCGCTGGAACTCACCCAGAGGGCCGCGCTTGCGCGTGCTGGTGACGGGCAGGTTCTTGGTCTGGTGGATCAGTGCGCCGACGGTCAGCGCGCCCATGGTCTTGGTGGTCGAATAGACCTGGCTGGCCGAGTCGCGGCCGCTCGGGTAGTACTCGTGGCATAGCTTGCCGTAGCGCACGATGGCGTACGACAGGTTCAGCGTGCGGTTGGCCTGCTGCAGCGCGGCGGCATCGAGCTTGCACTCGGTGCCCACGTTGGCGGCCGACACCAGCGTCCACGGGCCGGTGCCCGGGTCACGCAGGCCGACCGGCGGCGGGTCGGTCGGGCCACCGCTGCCGGTGCCGTCGACGCGCACATTGGCGACGGTGTAGTTCTCGAGCGACGAGTTGGCGCTGACGCGGAAGCGCACGTACAGCGTGGCCTGGCCGGCGGCCGTGCTGGGCAGCGCGAAGGTCGTCGCGCCCGACGCGGTGCGGCTCGATTCGAGCGTGGTGTAGGTGCTGCCGTTGGTCGAGAACTCGACGATGCCGGCTTCGCCGGTGTCCAGCCCCGACGAGCTGCGGCTGAAGCTCAGGGTGATGTTGGTGAAGCCGACGGTGCTGATGGCCGACGAGCGGATCGAGCCATCGGTGCCCAGCGCGCTGGCCGTCATGCGGGCGCCATAGGTGCCGGTGCTGACGCTGCCCGCCGAGGTGAAGCCGCCCAGGCCGCTGGCGAAGGATTCTTGGAAAAGCGTGTCGGCCTGGGCCGCCATGCAGGCGGCGCTGGCGGCCAGTGCCACGGTGGCACGGCGGAGCGAGCGCCCGGTGAAGGCGCGGGAACGGGTGGTCATTGGCTGTCTCCAGTTGAGGTATCAAGCCCGTGGTCGGGCTCTTTTGTTTGCGTGACCAATGCCTTGCGGCAACCAGTCACACCGTGGGCGATGCTGCCGAGGCGCCTCTGAAATGCCTTGAACAAAAGCCCCTGAGATGTGAGCAAACTGTTCTATTTGTTTCTAAACGAAACAGACGCCACACCGCGGGACGCCGGTTGGGTGACGCGACGCGGGGAGGCGGCCCGCATGGGCGCGGCACAATCCAGCCCCTTCTTTGTGCTCTGCCGGCGGCGCCAGGCCCCGGGTGTTTCATGTCCGATCCCGTCGAGTCCCCGGCCGCGCCTGTGCGGCGCAGCATCCGAAGCTTCGTCGTGCGCGCGGGGCGCATGGGCACGGGCCAGGTCCGCGCGATCGAAGAGTTGGGGCCACGCTTCGTGCTGCCCTATGCGCCCGAGCGCTTCGACCCCGTCGCCGCCTTCGGGCGGGAGGCACCGCTGGTGGTCGAGATCGGCTTCGGCATGGGTGGCGCCACCGCCGCCATCGCCGAAGGTCGCCCCGACACCGACTTTCTCGGCCTCGAAGTGCACACGCCCGGTGTGGGCGCGCTGCTCAAGCTGATCGGCGAAAAGCAGCTGGGCAACCTGCGCATCGTGCAGCACGACGCCGTCGAGGTGCTCGAACACATGATCGCGCCCGGCTCGCTGGCGGGGGTGCACGTGTTCTTTCCCGACCCGTGGCACAAGAAGAAGCACAACAAGCGCCGGCTCATCCAGCCCGAGTTCGTGGCCAAGCTCGTGACGCGGCTCGCGCCGGGCGGCTACCTGCACTGCGCCACCGACTGGCAGCCCTACGCCGAGCAGATGCTGGAGGTGCTGTCGGCCGAGCCGGCACTGCGCAACACCGCCGAGGGCTACGCGCCCAAGCCCGACTACCGGCCGCTGACGAAGTTCGAGCACCGCGGCCTGAAGCTCGGGCACGGCGTGTGGGACCTGGTGTTCACGCGCGTGGCGGGCTGAGGCCCACCGCCGGTCACGCCGAGCGCGTCGAAGCGCCCGCGCCTCGGGGCCTCACCCCACCGGCACCACACTGACCCACACGTCGAGCTGCTGCTCGGCGCCGCCGAGGATCACGCCACGCAGCGGGGCCACGTCGGCGAAGTCGGCACCCCAAGCGAGCGTGATGTGGCGCGTGTCGGCCAACTGGTCGTTGGTCGGGTCGAACTCGACCCAGCCCCGCGCGGGCGAGTACGCGGCCACCCAGGCGTGCGAGGCGTCGGCACCCATCAGGCGTGCCTGGCCCGGCGGCGGGTCGGTGAGCAGGTAGCCCGACACGTAGCGCGCGGGCAGCCCGTGGCTGCGCAGGCAGGCGAGCATGAGGTGGGCGAAGTCCTGGCAGACGCCGCGGCGGTGCGCGAGCACGTCGTCCACCGAGGTGCTGACGGTGGTGACGCCGGGCTCGAATTCGAAGTCGGCGTGGATGCGCTGCATCAAGTCGGTGACGGCTTCGAGCCAATCGCGCCCCGGCGTGAACGACGCGGCCGCATACGCCTGCGCGGCGGCCGACAGGGGCACCAGTGCCGAGGGTTCGCACATGAAGGCGGCATCGAGGTCGGCTTCTTCGGTCGCGGCTTCGGGCACGGGTTCGTGCAACACATCGCGCACGCCTTCCCACGGTTCATCGGCGTCGGCAGGTGCGGGCCGAGGGCCGACCTCGACGTCACAGGTCATGCGCACACGCAGCATGCGGTGCGCCCCGTGCAGGCCGAAGTGGGTGATGGTGTTGCCGAAGCAGTCGGGCGCGTCATGGCGCTCGTCGGGCGGCGGGTCGATCTGGATCGCGCACGCCAGCAGCTTCTGCCACGGCAGCTTGCGCGGCGTGAGCCGGGCCAGTTGCCACGACTGCGACACCGGCGCGGCGTACACGTAGCGCGTTTCGTGTTCGATGCGGTATCGCTCCATCATGTGAGCCCCTCGCCCGATGCGTACATCGGTCGATCCCCCGGGGGGATGCGGGCCGGCTTGGGAGCGGCCCGGCGCTCGGCCCGTTGTGATGACAGCCCCTCGCCCGATGCGCACATCGGTCGATCCCCCGGGGGGATGCGGGCCGGCTTGGGAGCGGCCCGGCGCTCGGCCCGCGCTGGTGTGGACGCAGGGGGTCTCATGTCAGGCCACCAACGACAACACACTGCGCGAATGCGCGTGCGAGAAGAACTTCAGCGTCAGCTCGTCGGACGCATTGCGTGCCGCGAGTTCGAGCTGCTGCAGCACGCGGGCGAGCGTCTCGCTCTCGGGGTCGAGGTCGGCGGCCTGCAGCGCCTGCAGGGCCAGGTGCGCAGGCTCGATCACGTCGCCGGCGAAGCGGCCGTGCGCGCGTTCGAGCTTGCCGATGTATTCGACCAGGCCTTTCGACTGGAAGGCCACCGAGCGCGGGTTGGTGTCGTCGCGCACCAGCAGGTCGAGCACCGGCAGCCATTCGGGGGCGACGAGGTAGCGCGAGCGGTAGGTGACGGTCGAGTCGGCCAGTTCGAGCAGCCAGTCGAGCCCGCCCGAGCGCCCTTCTTTCACGGCCACCTGCAAGGCCGTGCACAGGGTCGAGAGCCGTTCGACGCGCCGGCCCAGCGACAGAAAGCGCCAGCCGGTGCCGCGCGTCATGCCGTCGAGCACGAAACCCGACAGGGTCATCATCGACGTGACCGCGCGGTCGAGCCAGGCCAGCGCCAGCGGCAACGAACCACCGCGCTGGAACACCGGGTCGCCGATGAGCCGGTTGATGGTGCGCCAGTTGTCGAGCGACATGCGGTCGCGCAGGTTGAAGGCCACGCGCGAGAGCTGGCGCAGGCGCTCGCTCAAGGCTTCGTCGGGGTGCGTCGCGGCGCGCAGCAGCTCAGGGCCGGCGTCGTCGGTCGAGGCGATGAGCCCCATGCGCTTGGCGAGTGCGAGCGTGGGCACGAGGCCGTCTGAATAATCGACCGCCCTTGCGTCGGTGTTGCCGAGCACGGCCGCGATGGCCACGCGCAGCAAGCGCGCCGCCGCGTCGCATCGCTCGCCGTAGCGGCCGAACCAGAACAGGTTCTCGGCCGCACGCGAAGGCACGTTGCCGCGCGAGGTGACGAGGTCGTCGGCCGTGACGGTGCTCGACAGCAGCGAGATGGGCGCGGTGTCGGGCCCGTCGCTCAGCACCCAGGTGTCTTTCGAGCGCCCGCCGCGCTGCATGGCGATGACGCGCGAGTCGCCGTCGCCCGCCACGCGGGTCAGCCCGCCCGGCATCACGCGGTAGCCCTGCGGCGTGGCCACGGCAAACACGCGCAGGCCCACCGTGCGGGCGTGGATGTGGTCGTCGCTGTGCGTGCCCGGGCCGCGTTCGAGCACCGGGGCCTGCGACACGTGCACCCACTCTTGCGCCACGAAGCGCTGCGGCCGCGCCGCCACGCGCGCGTGCAGGGCGGCACGCTCGCCCTCGGACAGGTCGGCACCGAACACCGCCGGCTCGCGCGCGGCGCGGTCGAGTGGTTTGATGATGAGGTGGTCGAGCCGCTGCCACGCGTTGTGAAAGGCGGCCGGCTCGCCCAGCCACCAGGTGGCCACCGAAGGCAGCTTCAGCGGCTCGCCCAGCAGCAGTTCGCTCAGGTCGGGCAGGTAGCCGAGCAAGGCACCCGACTCGAGCACGCCCGAGCCGAGCGCGTTGGCCACGAACACCGTGCCCCGGCGGGCGCAGTCGGTGAGGCCGGCAATGCCCAGGGCCGAATCGGAGCGCAATTCGAGCGGGTCGCAGTACGCGTCGTCTTGCCGGCGCAGGATGGCGTGCACGCGCTTGAGGCCTTCGACGGTCTTCATCCACACCCGGCCGTCGCGCACGGTGAGGTCGCTGCCTTCGACCAGCGCGAAGCCGAGGTAGCGCGCCAGCAAGGCGTGCTCGAAGTAGGTCTCGTTGTACGGCCCTGGCGTCAGCAGCGCGACCAGCGGCGGCCCGTCGCCCTTGGGGGCCCAGCGCAGCAGCGATTCGCGCAGGCTCGCAAAGAACGAGGCCAGGTGCTGCACGTGCAGGTCTTTGAACAGCTGCGGAAAGACGCGCGACACGACGAGCCGGTTTTCGAGCGCGTAGCCGGCGCCCGACGGGGCCTGGGTGCGGTCGTTGACGACCCACCAGCGGCCATCGGGTGAGCGTGCCAGGTCGGCCGCGTAGTTGAAGAGGTGCACGCCGCCGGGCGGTCGTACGCCTTGCAACTGGTGCAGGAAACCGGTGTGGCCGAAGACGACCGAGGGCGGAATGGCCCCGCTGCGCAGCAGGCGTTGTTCGCCGTAGATGTCGGCCAGCACGCGGTTGAGCAGCTCGGCGCGCTGCGCGATGCCGGCCTCGATGGCGTCCCACTCGCTGGCGGGCAGCAAGAGCGGCAGTGGGTCCACCAGCCAGGGGCGGTCGGCGCCCTGCGGGTCGGCGTAGACGTTGTAGGTGACGCCGTTTTCGCGCACCTGGCGTTCGATCAGCGAGAGGCTGTCGCTCACCACCGGCCCCTCGCGCTGCGCGAGCGCGCGCAGGAAGGCGTCCCAGTGCGGGCGGGGTTCACCCGGCTGCGCCAGCAACTCGTCGTAGCGGTCTTCGAGGGCGGCGTAGCCGGACAACAGCTTTCTCAGCATCAACGGGGTCAAGTGCACGGGGTGGCCGATTTTCGTGGATGGCTGCCGCCCGAGCCGGGAGGGCGAACCCTCGTGGCATGCAAGACGAATACCCGGGCTTCAGGGGTGGCTTCGCACCACCCTGCACCGCGAGGCGCTGCGCTCAGAGACGCGGCGTTTTGGGCGTGCCGAGCGGGCCTGAACGAAAGACGCTCAGCCCAGGTAGCGGGTCAGCGCGGCCAGAAAGGCCTCTTCGGCACCGGCTTCGCCCTGGGCCAGACGGGGCATCACCGTGCACAGCTCGGCCATGTCGGCCTCGCGGCCGTAGCGCATCACCACCGTCGGGCACAGCCCGGCCAGCACGGTGGCGGCCGCGTCGGGGCTGATCTTGCCGATGCGCCGCGCGGCGATCGCCAGGCCGATGTAGGCGGTGTGCGCGAGCTTCATCGGCCGGCCCATGGGGTTGGCCGAATGCTGGTGGGGGCTGGTGCGAAAGTAGCCCAGGTACTCGTTGATGTACGCGAGCGGGGCGTCGAGGCTGGCCTTGAGAAAGGCGCCCAGGTCTTCGAGGCCGGTGAAGTTGATGCCGTCGAGCGTGGGGCTGTCGAGCTGCGGCACGAACTCGGCACGGAACACCGCGTTCGAGAACTCGCCCAGCCAGTTGGCGCTGTTGGCCACGGTCGAGGCGAAGAGCGAGCGCGCTTCCATGGCGAGCATGCGCTGCGGGCTGTCTTCGACGATGGCGGGCGGGTTCAGCTTGCCGGTGGGCTGGCCGTTTTCCATCGCCGTCCAGCGGCGGCTCACCGAGACGTTGAAGCGCCCCATCGCATGGGCGATGCGGTGGCGCGCATAGAACTCGGGGTAGATCACGTCGTCGTCGAGCAGCAGATGGACCAGCTCGGTGCGCCCGGCCCACACCTGCATCAGGTGGCGGAAGTTGTTGTACGCGCCGCTGCGCGGGCCGGGGATCACCTCCAGCGGCAGGTCGGCCAGCACCGACTTCAGCGGCTCGCTGGTGAGCTGCCGCACGAAGGCTTGGTCGGGGCTGTCGTCGCTGATGACGATCAACGAAGGCTTGACCGTCTGGTGCCGCAGGCTGACGAACAGCTCGGCGAGGTAGGCGGGCTTGTAGGCGGGGATGAGGGTGGCGATGCGCATGTTTGGCTCGATGGGAGCGGTTCGCAAGAGAGCATCAACGATGCCCGGCCCTACTTCCGAATCTTCTTGAACCGCGCCGAGTACATCTCGGCTTCCATCAGCAGCACCTTGGCCGGCACCTTGTAGTTGGTGAGCTTGGCCAGGCACGCCGCACGCACCCGGGCGCGCAGCTCGGCCACCGGTTCGGGCACGGTCAGCGCCACGTGCGCGACGACGATGTGCCCGAGCAGCGCGTGCTTCTCGCCCTTGACCACCACGTCGGCCACGTTCGGCAGTTGCAAGATGACATCTTCGACCTCGGCCGGGTAGACCTTCTGGCCCGCCACGTTGATGAGGTCGGTCACGCGGCCGAGGATCTTGAAGTACTCGCCATCGACCTCGACGCGGTCTTGCGTGTTGAACCAGCCGTCGGCATCGAAGGCCGAGGGCGCGTTCAGGTAGCCCAGCATGCGGAACTCCGAGCGAATCCACAGGATGCCGTCGCGCACCTGCGTCTCGAAGCCCTGCCCGCCGATGCGCACCCACAGCGAGCCATCGGGCCGCGACTGCGAGCGCAGCACGCCCACTTCGCTCAGGCCGTAGGTCTGCTGCAGCTCGGCCTTGGGAAAGCGTTCGCGGATGCGGTCGAGCGTGGCCTGCGGCATCGTCTCGGTGCCGTAGGTGATGCGCTTGAGCGAGCTGAGGTCGTAGCGCTGCGGCAGGTCGGTTGCCGCCAGCATCGTCAGAAACGAGGGCGTGGTCGGCAGCAGATCGACCTTGTAGGTCTGGATGGCTTCGCAGATCGTCGGCAGCAGGCGGTTTTCGGTGGTCACCACCGTGCCCAGGCTCGACGTGATCGCAAGAATGGTGTTGATGCCGCCGAAGTGGTCGAGCATCAGAAACGGAATCGCCACCACCGGCGCGCGCTGCACCTTGAACTTGTCCATCACGCGCCAGAAGTCGTGCAGCATGCCCTTCGGCTTGCCGGTCGATCCCGACGAGAACAGCACCAGGCCGGGCCGGCCGGTCTGGCGGAAGTCATCGAGCAAGGGGTTCGACACCCGCTCGCTGCGCGATTCGATGTCCCAGTGCAGGCCGTCGGGCGAAAACGCAATGCGGCGCGTGCAGCCCGAAATCGTCAGCACCTCGCTCTCTTCGATCACCGAGCCGCGGGTCATGGGCACCACGGTGGCGCGCAGCTTGGCCAGCGCCAGCAGCATGCACACCACGTCGGGCGCGTAGTCGGCGAGCACGACGACCGTGTCGTCGGGGCCGACGCCCGCCGCCGTGAGCTGGGCTTCGAGCGCCGCGATGCCATCGACCAGTTGCCCATAGCTGAACGGCTGACCGTGGTGCACGAAGGCCGTGCGTTCACGCGCCGTGGCGAAACGGTCGAGCAGCCAGTCCATGCCGGCTTCGACGACGGGCCTTTCCAGCACGGCGTTCATCTCAGGCGAGCTGCTCTTGCAGCACCAGCGACAAAAGCTTGTACGAGGTCGCGTTGGCCGCGTCTTCGTCGGGGAAAGACACGCCGAAGGCCTCTTCGAGCGCCAGCACCAGGTTCATCTGGCGCAGCGAGTCCCAGTTGGGGATGTTGTCCATGCTGGCGTCCTCGCCAATCGTGGCCGCGTCCACTTCGAGCACCGCGGCCATCACGTCCTTGATCTTTGCTGCATCAACCATGAATCAACTCCACCCATTCACTGTCTGCCAGGCGAACGTCGTTCACCTGGGCCTGGTAACGGCGGCTGCCGTCGTTTGTTTCTTCGACCTTCGACAGGCCGAGCCGGTCGAAGAAGTCTGAGACCTGCGCGTTCTTGGCAGAGGGCAGATAACCGGCGGCCAAACCGCGCTTTCCGCGCTTTCGGGCGTCTTCGAGCACGGCGCGCCACACGGCGAACTCGACGCCCCGGCCGATCACGCGGCAGCTCATCAGGAAGGCATCGACCGTGGCTTCGGGCTTGGCGAAGTCCACGACGATGACGCCGGTGATGCCGCACTCGCCGAAACGGTCGCTGACGTCGAACGAGTACACGGTGGCGTCGTCGCGCTCCATCAGCGCGGTGATCTCGCCCGGCGTGTAGCGCCGCGTGGTCACGTTGAACTGGTTCGACTTCTGCGTCAGCTCGGCGATGCGGGCGACCTGCTCGCGCGCGTCGCGGTACACGCGCACCTTCAGGCCCAGCGAGCGCAAGTAGTCTTCTTGCGAGGCGAAGCCTTCTTGCGCCGCGGCAGCCAGCGCGAGCTGCTTGTACTGCTGCGTCTTCGACTTGCTCTCGGCGCTCACGCCGCCGGCCACGCACAGCGCGGCCACCTCGCGCAGCATGGCGGGGTAGTCGGTCAGCTTCTTGGGCACCTGGAAGACCTTGACCTGCGGCAACTGCGTGCGCACGGCCTCGAGCTCGAAGTCGGAGTCGTCGATGAAGATGAAGCTCTCCAACCCCAGGTTCAGCTCGTTCGCCAAGGCCTGCAGGTTGGCGGCCTTGGGCTCCCAGTTCACCTTCTTGGCGGTGATGTGCGCGTCTTTCAGCACCGTGTTCGGGTGCGAGGCAAACACCTCGTCGGCATCGGCCGGGTTGTTCTTGCTGCACAGGCACAGCAAGATGCCCTGCGCTTCGAGCTGCCTGAGCTGCTGCTGCACCGTCCAGTAGACGTTGCCGGGGTAGTTGTACGGGTCGAGGGCGATGCCGCCGAGGCCGTCTTCACCGATGATGCCGCCCCACAGCGTGTTGTCGCAGTCGAGCGCGACCACCTTGTAGAAGTACGAGCCGAAGCCCCGCGTGGCGAGCGCGAAGCGGCGTGCCAGCTCGTCGTGGAAGGCCGCCGTGTACGGCGCCTTGCCCTTGTAATAGAAGCGCGCATCGAAGGCCGCCTTCTCGCCCACCTGGGCGACGATGGCGGCGGTGTCGAGCACGTGTGCGTTGGCGTGTTCGGCAGCGATGGCCTTCAGCGCGCCGTTGAACTCGGCGAGCAGGTCGGCGGCCGCGCCGTACGCAGAGGCGTTCCACAGGTGCGCGCCGGTGAGGGTCACCTGGCCGATGGACGCGGCCTGGCCCAAGGCGAGCTTGAGCTTCGACAGCCAGCCAAGCAGGGGCGCGTGCTGCGCCTCGCCGCTCAGCGCGTCGAGTTGCGATTCCCACGAGGCGTGCAGGTTGTCGAAGAAAGGCACGACCAGCAGGTGATCGACGCCCTGCCCCGCGAACTGCTGCACGTCGTTCAGCAGGTCGTCGTACGAGCCCTGGATGACCTGCAGCTTCACGCCCGCGAGGTAGGCATGCCGGCGCAAATAAGTGCCCAGCAGGTCCACCGAGATGTTGGCCGCGATGCCGAGCTTCAGCGTGCGGCCGGTGTGCTCGGCCTTGTCGAGCGCGGACAAGGCCTTGAGCACCTCGGTCATCGCCGCGTCGGGGCGGCGCAGCACGTCGAGTGCATCGGCGCGGGGATCGCTCACGACATCGCCCCCCCGCCGTTGACGCGCAGCGTCTGGCCGGTGATGTAGGCCGCCGCGTCCGACAGCAAGAAGGCGATGGTGCCGGCCGTGTCTTCCGGCGTCGCCAGGCGGCGCAGCGGCTTCTGACGCGCGGCCATCAGCTGCTGCTTTTCAGAGATGCCGCTGATGAAGCGCGTGTCGGTCATGCCGGGCGACACGCAGTTGACCGTGATGCCTTGCGGGCCCAGCTCGGCCGCGAGGTAGCGCGACATCGTGGCGAGCGCGCCCTTGGCGGTGGCGTAGGCCGTCCAGCCCGCGACCGGCGTGCCGTCGATGGCCTCGGTGGTGATGCTGACGATGCGCCCGCCGCCGTTGGCCACCATCGCGGGCGCGCAGGCCTGTATGGCGAGGAAGGCGCTCTTGAGCTGCACGTCGAGGTGCTGCTGCATGTCGCCCCAGGCCATCTCGGCCAGCGGCTTGGCGACGATGCGCGGCGAAGCGGCGTTGATGAGCGCGCTCACGCCACCGAAGTGGCGCACCGCCGCGTCGCGCAGCAAGGCGCAGCCCTCGGCGGTGGACACGTCGGCCTGCACCGCCACGGCGCGCGTCTTGGCGGGCTCAATGGCGTTCAGCTCGCGCACCAGCGCCTCGGCGCGGTCGCGGCTGCTGAGGTAGTTGACGACGACCGCGTGCCCATCGGCGGCGAGCTGCTGGCAGACAGTGCGGCCGATGCCCCCGGCACCGCCCGTGACGATGGCGACCTTCAGCGCGGCCTGGGGTTCGTCGGCCTTGGCCTTGGGCGCTTCGAGCAGCTTGACCTTGCCTTGCCCTTGCAACACGGCCTGGCCGTGTTGGTTGGTGATGCGCATTTCCAGCTCAAGCAGGCGGTCGCGCGCGTGCTTCTTCAGCACCGTGCAGGCCACCGTGAGCGTGTCGCCCAGGCGCACCGGCAGGCTGAATTCGAACGACTGCGACACCCACAGCGCACCCGGGCCGGGCAGCTTGGTGCCGATGACGGTCGAGATGAACGACGCGCCGAGCATGCCGTGCACGACGATCTCTTTGAACGGGGTGTGGTTCGCGTATTCGGCGTCCACATGCAGCGGGTTGTCGTCGCCGGTGAGTTCGACGAACTTGCGGATGTCGGCGTCGGTGATGGTCTTGACGAGCGAGGCTGTGTCGCCTTCTTTCACCGCGTCAAAGTCCGTGAATCCAGCAGTCATTGGGGAAGCTCCAAGGTCCAGTCCCACACGCTCGCCGCGAAGTTGAACCCCGCGCCCACGCCGGCCAGCACCACGCGCTGGCCCGATTTCATGCGCCCCTTGCGCACCGCCTCGCTCAAGGCGATGGCGAGCGAGGCCGAGCCGCTGTTGCCCACGGTGGCGACGTTGGTGTAAGTCTTGTCCAACCCGAAACCCATCTTCTTGACGAGATACTCGATGAGCCGCAGGTTGGCCTGGTGGAAGACGAGGAAGTCGATGTCCTTGGCTTCATAGCCCGACTTGGCGATGGCCTTGCGGATGGTGGGCGGCAGGTGCGTGATGGCCTGCTTCCAGGTGGCGATGCCGTTCATCTCCATCAGGTCCACTTCGCGGTCGAAGGGCCGGCCGTTGACGGGGAACATCGAGCCGCCGCCGCGCTGGCGCACCGCGTCGAAGTTCGAGGGGTCGGTGTGGAAGGCCGATTGGCGAATGCCGCCCTGCGCCACGCGGCCCAGCACCGCCGCACCGGCCCCGTCGCTCAGGTAGACGGCGGTGTTGGCGTCGGTGCGGTCGATGTAGCGGCTCAGCATCTCGACGCCGATCACGAGCGAGAAGCGCACGCTGTCATCGACGCGCATGCGGTCCGAAGCAGTGGTCAGGCCGGTGACGAAGCCCGAGCAGTTGGCCTGCAGGTCGTAGATCTGCGCGTGCTTCGCGCCCAGCTGCTGCGCGACCTTGGCCGACAGCGGCGGGAAGACGTAGTCACCCGAAAACGTGCAGCAGATGATCGCGTCCACCTGGTCGGCGGTGATGTTCGCCATCGCCATCGCCTGCTGGGCAGCGGCCACGGCAAAACCCCAGGCGGTGTCGTCCGGGGCGGCAATGTAGCGCTGGGTGATGCCGGTCTTGTCTTCGATCCAGTCGGGCGTCACGTCGAGCGTCTGGCACAGCTCGGCGTTGCTCTGCGCCTGCGCCGGCAGGTGGTGGCCCACGCCGACGATCGAGATGGCGGGCAGGTGGGACGTGGGGGCCGGGGCAGCAGCGTTCGCGGTCATGGGTGCAGTTCGGATCCATCCGGCTGCGCCATGAACTCACGCAGCTTCAAGTTGTGTTCGAGGATCTCGCTCAGCGTCGCGCTGCCTCCGTGGCCCGGCAGCACACGCACGCTGCCATCGACCCGGCTGAACAGGCGGCGCAGCGAGCGGCGCAGGGTCGCCGAATCTTCGCCGGGCAGCTGGGACAGGGCAATGCGCTTCGCATACAGCGAGTCGCCGGAAAACAGCAGGCCGTCCACCTCGATCGCGGCGCTGCCGGGCGTGTGGCCCGGCACCGAGTGAAAGAGGAACGACCGTCCGGCGCACTCTAGCGGTGAGTCTTCACCCTCGATCCACTGAAAATCCGGCAGTTTGATGCGCTTTTCGATCTTGAAGGCCGCCATCAGGAAGTTCGACATCTTGGCCGTTTTCGCGTCGGCCTTGCACAGGTAGACCGGCACCTGGTGCGTCGCCTGCAGCTCGGCCGCGCCACCGACGTGGTCGAAATGCCCATGCGTGCAGAGCACGGCCTCGGGCGTCCAGCCCGCGTCTTCGAGCGTGCGGTTCAGCGTCGTCGGGTCGAGCCCGGGGTCGATGACCACACAGCGGCCAGGGGTAGCCGAGGCCAGCAGGTAGGTGTTGGACGGGAAGCCCTGGTTGGCGACGACACGCAGCGGGGCGGTGTCCACGGCCGCATCCATCTCAATGCACCCCACCCAGGTACACCGTCTGCGCCGTGATGCAGCCACCGGCCGCGCCGCAGAAGAAATCGAGCACATGGGCCACGTCTTCGCGGGTGGCCATGCGCGGCTGGGGCAGCCCGGCGATCACCGCATCGACCTTGTCGCGCGGCAGTTGACCCAGCATGTCGGTCTCGAAGGCGGTGATGCCCAGGGTGTTGCAGGTGATGTTGGCCGAGGCCAGTTCCTTGGCCATCACGTTGGCCAGCGTGGTGATCGCGGCCTTGGTGGCGGCGTAGACCGAGTCGCCCATGGGCTCCAGGCTCACGGCCATCGAGCTGACGTTGACGATGCGGCCCCACTTGCCTTTTCGCATCAGCTTGGCGGCCTCGCGCGAGACGAGAAAGGTGCCCATCAGGTTGGTGTCCACCATGGCCTGGGCCGACGCGGCCGGCATGATCATCGCGTACTGAGAGGTCAGCACGGCGGCGTTGTTGATGCAGATGTCGAGCTTGCCGAAGCGCTTGCGGATGGCCTCGAAGCCTGCGGCCACCGAAGCGGCGTCGCCCACGTCCACGGCGATGTCCAGGCGGCGGTCAGAGCTGGGGGCCTCGTCGGCGTGGCGGCTGAAGCCCACCACCTGCGCGCCCTGCTGCTCGAAGTGGTCGGCGATCACCGCACCCAGGCCCCGGCGTGCGCCGGTGACGAGCACCACCTTGCCGTCGTAGTTCGCGCTCATGGTGGCGGTTTATTCGCCCAGCAGTTCGAGCATGTACGCCGTCAGCGTGCCCACGTTGACGAAGGGCACGGGGTCGCGGCCCATGGCCCGGTCGTCGGTCAGGCTGATGGGCTGGCCGAATTCATCGGCCGCCAGGGTCTCGATGTCCACGATCACCGAGACCAGCGACAGCGAATCGAGCACCGCGTCGGGCCCGAAGAGGGGCGTGTCGGTGCCGATGGCGATCTGCTCGTCGGCCCCACGCTCTTCGTTCAGCGTCTTCAGGGCCTGGAAGATGATGTTCTGGACCGCGTCTTTCTTGCTCATGCTTGGACTCCGGAATCGGTCTTGTTATGGATTCGCCTCAGGGGCGTGCGGACAACTCAGGAAGCGGGCTGGCCCTTGCGCGCCGCCTTGATGAACACCTCCATCTTCGGCAGCGCCTGCGTGCGGTATTCGTCGGCCAGCATGCCGAAGACCACCGCGTCCTGGAACTTGCCGTTGATGAAGTAGTGGTCTCTCAGGCGGCCCTCTTCCTTCATGCCCATGAACTTCTGCCACTTGATCATCAGCGTGTTGTCGGACGCGATGGTGCCGTGCACGCGGCGCAGCTCCAGCCGGCCGAAGGTCAGCTCGTAGACCAGTTTCATCGCCTCGACCGCCGCCGGCACGCCGCGCACGGCCGCTTCGTCACCAATGAGAAAGCGCCCCGGCTCGGCGTGGCGGTGCGTGCTGTCGATGCCGGTCAGCGAGACCATGCCCACGGGGCGGCCGTCTTTCAGCTCGATGATGAAGTTGTATTCGGACGCCGGCCGCGAGGCGATCCACTTCGCCTGCTGCTCGACGTTTTGCGCGCCCGCGTTGAGGTTGGCCGCGCGCTCGCCCTGGCGCCACGCGAAGGTGAGGGCCGCGTCATCCACGCTCAGGGGGCGCAGGGTGACGAACTCGCCTTCGAGGGTGATGTTCGGCATGGCGTCAGCGACCGGGCGTGCACACCATCGCCATTGCGCCCGGCACGGGCACACCCGGCTTGGGCGCGGGGTAGGCGTTCGAGAAGAAGTAGTGCTCGACGTGCAGGCCGGCGGCTTCGGCCTGCGCCAGCACCTCTTCGGCGTTGCGGTACAGGTAGATGTGGTCGGCGTTGGCCGCATTCAGCGCCGCGGTGATGAAGAGCTTGCCGCCGCTTGCCGTCATGTTCTTCAGGCCGCGCAGCAGCGCCACGGGGTCTTCGAGGTGTTCGAGCACCTCCACGCAGACCACGTGGCCGAATTTTTCTTCGGGCGGCTGCTCGATCACGTTGCGCAGGTCGGTGCGGTAGCGGTTGAGCAGGCCGAAGGCTTCGAGGTGGTGGCGCGTGAACGCGACCGACACCGGGCTCAGGTCATAACCCGCGCCCCGGGCCGTGGGCAGCGCGTCGAGCACGGTGCGCGAGTAGATGCCGGTGCCGATGCCGACCTCGGCGAACTGCGGCTCGGCCTGCGCGGCCATCGACGGCAGGAAGAAGCGTTCGAAGTACTGCAACTGCCGGTAGTGGTGCGACCACAGGCAGTGCGACAGCAGCAGCCCGGGCAGGTACTGCGTGTGCATGTACTCGTCGTTGAAGTACACCTCTTGCGCGGCCTCGGCAAAGGTCTTGGCCGGGTACTCGCGCTCGGTCTCGAAGCGGCGCTGGCGGCGCATCGAGTCGATGGCGAAGGCGGCGTAGCCCTTGACCGCATCGGCCAGCGCGGCCGGGTCGCGGTACAGGTGGGCCAGCAGGCGCTCGAAGTGGGCGTCCCACTCGGGACCGAACTCGGCGCTCGCCCGCTCGATGTTCGTGCGGGCGAAACGGGCCTGGCTTTCGATGAGGGCCTGCGCGGCCTGGGTGTATTCGCGTGTCTTGGTCATCGCGTCGGTCCCGCCTTCTCGATCACGTTGTCGGTCAGGTCATTCCAGCCAGGCATTCACCCCAGAGCCCAGCGAGCGCAGCAGCGCGTTGGCCTGCTGGCCATCGTACAGCGCGTTCACATAGGCCACGCGCAGGTTGTAGTGCTCGCTCTCGGACGCCATCACGTCGAACAACGAGCGGCGGCCCAGTTGCTGCCACTGCTGCAGGGTGAAGTTGCGCACGCGGTCGCTGTCGCGCAGCACCTCGACCACGCGGCGGGCGCGGTCGAACGACGACGAGCCCTGCTCGTGCACCTCGGCCATGCGGAAACGCCGGCCTTCCAGCGCCTCGGCGCGTTGCAGGCGCGCGGCCTCGGCACGCTTTTGCGCGGCATCGGACTGCGGGTCGTGCCCGGCGTTGAACAGCGGCACGTTGACGTTGAGACCGGCCGACCACACGGCCGAGTTGTCCACGCCCTTGACCTTGCTGGTGTTGATCGACCACCCGACCTGCGGGCGCTGGCCGGCCACGACCGACTTGGCGTAGTTCTCGGCCGCTTCGGCCTGGGCGCCGATCTGGGCGATGTCCACCGCGCGTTCGGCATCGGCCACCGCGTCGTTCAGCGCGGGCAGCGTGAGCAGCAGCGACGACATGCCATCGGTGTTGGGCAACTCGTCGCCGACGAAGCGGCGCAGGCGGGTCTCGATCTGCTTGACCATCGACACCGTCTGCGCATACGAGATCTCGGCCTGCTGCTGCGTCTTTTGCGCCTGCACCAGCTCGCTGGTGCGGCCGCGGTCGGCGCGCACGATGGTCTCGAGCGCCTCGACGAGGCAGCTCATCTTGCGCGAATACTGCTGGTAGACCTGGGCCTGCAGGCGGTAGCGGCTGCGCTCGATGGCCAGCGACACGGTCTGCAGCGCGACCTGCTCCTGCGCGTTCAGCTCGCCCAGGCGGGCCGATTCGGCGAGGCTCGAACGCCAGTCCACCAGCGAGCTGATGCGGCCGAAGTCGATCAAGGGGGCGCTGATGCCCAGCGAGACGCGGCCCTGCTTGCCCTTGGCTTCTTCGATGCCGCCGACCTCGGTGGCCGTGCGGCCGAGCGAAGCGGTGGCGGTGGCCAGCGGCCAGCGCTGCGCTTTCACCTCGCGCACGTCGTCTTTCGCGGCGTCGGCCAGCAGCTTGGCCGCGCCGATCGCGTGGCTGCGGCGGATGGCTTCGCGCACCATGCTCTGCAGGGCCACACGCGGGGCTTGGGCATCGCCCGGCGCCACGGCCGAGCCGGCGCGCGACATCTCGACGGCTTCTTCGTCGATGCAACGGGCATGTGCCGTGCCGGCCACGCAGGTGGCCAAGAGCACGGGGGAAAGAAGGCTCAGAAGACGGGGCTTCGCGGCATTCATCAGGGGCAACTCCAGCAGACGCCGCTTGTGCGGCACCCTGCCAGTACACCCCAGCGGGGCCGGGTGCGATGGGCCGAAAGCGAGGCGTTTTCGGGGTCAGTTCTGCCGGATATCCTCGCCGCCGGCCGCTGCCACAGCGCCACGCCCCTGGCCTTCGGGCCGCTTACGACTGCCCGCGGCGCCGCATCGCCGCCCCCCCCGCCCATGTCACGCTTTCAAGCCATCGTTCGCGCGACCCGCGCCTTCAAGCCGTTTCCCGAGCCTGAATCGGTGCTTGGCCCGCTGGAAGCCCAACTGCTGTTGCCGATCGGCGTGTTCGAATTTGCCCGCGTCGATCCGGCGCACCCGCACCCGGTGCTGATCGCACTGCCCATCGAGCCCGAATGCGACCTCATCGGCAGCACCACCGGCGAGTTCCACACCGACTCGTGCAAGGAAAACTGGGTCGGCTACCACTGGGACGACGGCCTGTGGCGGCTCGACTGCGACCCGCGCTTCTTTCTGAGCCAGCATGAAGAAGCGGCCGGTGACGACGCCCTGCAGCGCCACTACGAGCGCAGCCGCCGTCGCTACGACGCGGTGAAGGCATTTTTCAAGCAGCACGGCTTCGTGCAGTACCGCCTCACCGACCCGGCCGACAAAGAAAGCGCCGAACCGCTGCTCAGGCGGTGGGACCGCACGCCCGGCGGCAACTGGGCCGAGTACCAGCCGAACGTCGAATACGCGATCGATGAGAACGGCGACGAAACCGCCCCCGTCGTCACCACCGCCAGCGGCGACGTGTGCCACTACGTCGGCACGGTCACTGAATACGTCTTCAAGAGCGGTGGCGACACCGCGCACTTCTTCTACGAGCCAAAGTCGCGCAGCGTGCGCATGGTGGTGGACTACTCCTGAAACTCGCGGCAGGCCAGCCCGAGCCTAGCGGCCGTGGATGAACGCCAGCACCTGCTGCTGGGTCTGCGCGTCGTCGTCGAAGCCCCCGTGGCTGGTGCTGCCGCTGGTCGGCCCCGGGGCGACATGGCTCGTGACGCCCGACAGCGCCGGCGCGTAGGCATCGAAGTACTTCTGCATGCCCAGCACGGGCGTCACGCTGCCGCCCTCGAACGACTGGCTCACCAGGTACAGCAGCGAGCGCCGGTACGGGCCGCACGACTTGTCGCCCTCTTCGACCTTGTCGCTCAGGTGGAACTGCTGGTAGCGCTTCACCACGCCGCTTTCGAGGTGCGGGCGCACGTGCCTGTCAAACAGTTGCACAGTGGCCGCCGGGGCCATGAAGCTGACGGATTCGAAGCGCATGCCCTCTAGCGCGAGGCGGTCGATCATGTAGCTCGCGACGATGCTGCCGGCCGAGTGGCCCACCAGGTGCATGCGGATCTTCTTGTTGGCCACGCCGTGCTTGAAGTGCCGGTACAGCAGCACGCAGCCGGCCTGCTCGTCGTCGGCCACGCCGGGCTTGTAGGCGCTCATCGCGTCGGCGTTCTGCTTCATCTCGCTCCACAGGCGCGTGCCGGGCTTCGAGATCAGGCGCTCCAGGCGCTCGTTCCACCAGCGCTCGAGCCCCATGCCGGCACCGGCCACGGGGGCGCCCTTCACCGCGTCTTCGAGGCGGTTGAGCAAGGTGCTGAAAAAGTCGGTTTCCCACATCAGGAAGATCGGGAAGATCTTCTGGTCGTACAGCAGCGGGATCCACTGCGCCGCGATCTCGGCGGCGCACGACTCGCCCACCAGGCCGCCGTGGGCGTAGATGCACACGTCCACCACGCCGTCGTCGAGCCCCCAGCGCTTGCGCGCCTCGGCGAGCTGCAGGTCGGCAATCGCGCGCACGTCGTCGGGCCGAGTGCGGAAGACGCCGCTGTTGCTGAGCGCGCCGTTGTTGCCCATGTTGACGATGAAGGGCGAAATCTCGCGGTTGCGCAGCACCTTGCTGGCAGCCAGCGTCACCTGGCCGGCGGCGTCGGTGCGCAGCGTGATGGCCTTGGAGATCGCATCGTGGTCGGTCGTCACCACGCCCAGTTGCGCGACCCAGCAGTCCATCGCGTGGCGCAGCCAGTCGTCGTAGGTCAACACGGCGTAGCCGTACGAGCCCCAGTCGGTGCCCCACGAGTTCTGGATCAGGAAGCCGCGCTCGTTGTAGCCCACGATGGCGAACGCATGGCCCGCGTGGTCGGCGCTGCCCGGGCGCACGGGGATTTCCCACACCCCCTTGAACGACGTCGGGCGGCGCTTCAGCGTGGGCTGCTCGCTGCCTTCGTCCCAGCCCGCGTGGCACTCGGCGCTCGCGTACAGCACGCCGACCTCGTTGAGGGCGATGTGCATGTCGGTGAGGTTCTTCGGGTCGATGCGGTAGTACGCGCCGAGCGGCCGCTTGACGGCGTCGAACCACCAGTCTTCTTCGATGCTCTCGCAGGCCGCCGGCATGTCGAGCGCCGGAAAGAGCTTTTCCGCGCACGCCCCGTGCTTGAACCAGCCCTTCAGTGCGCCGCGCAGGCTCGACCCTTCGTCTTCGATCGACCCCGGGTACTCGTCGTAGCGGCGCGCCATCGAATACAGCATGAAGGGCGAGATGGCCGCCTTGCGCTCGCGGCCCGAGGTGAGCAGCAGGTGCTCGACCACCGCCGCCAGGCCGAAGCCGGTGCAGGCGTTGGTCGGCCCCTGGTGCTTGATCTGCAAGGCGGTGGTCGGAAAGAGCACCGGCGCCGGGGCCCGGCCCACCGGCGGCCGGTAGGGCCGGTCGCGGTAGTCCATCGCGTCCGGGCGTGCCACGCGCATGAAGAGGGGCTTGGCGGCCGCAGCCTTGGCCGGGCCGCGCGGGGGCGCTGTGCCGGTACCTGCCCGCTTCTTCGTGCCCGCAGCTTTCTTGGTGACTGCCATTCGCCCTGCTCCCGTCGTCAGCAAAGCCGCGATGGTCACGGGTGCTCAAGAAGCCGTCAAGACAGGTTCAACGCGATGCACG
Organism: Piscinibacter sp. PDB5-1; assembly: GCF_056676035.1. NCBI lineage: Bacteria > Pseudomonadati > Pseudomonadota > Betaproteobacteria > Burkholderiales > Sphaerotilaceae > Piscinibacter > Piscinibacter sp. PDB5-1. The sequence goes on from NZ_JBWVZL010000001.1 coordinate 518,887, forward strand.
CCGCGGCTCGCGGCTGACGTCCATCGCGGGCGACAGCGGCGGCAGCAGGCGTTGCGCCTTCAGGCGATCGTCGTCCGGGTTTGATCCGTGGCGGTGCACAGGGCTGTGGCGCGCGGCAAGCAGACGCCCACGCGCCTGCAGGATGTCCACGCGGTCCACGAAGCCCGGCCAGGCCGGCGAGTTGTGCATCGACGCGAGCCGCGCCTCATCGAACGACGAGCCCTGCCCGCCTTCGGCCAGCAGCATGTCGTACACCGCGAACGCGGCCTCGGCCCGGCGCTCGTCGTGGCCCAAGGCGTGTGCCAGCCCAAGGGCGTACCAGCGCGCCGCGACGCGCGGCTCGGCCAGCACGGCGTCGCGCAGGACCTGGCGGGTGATGTCGATTTCAGGCCCTGCCATGTAGCCGATGCCGGCGCCTTTGCCCGGGCCCAGGCGGCCGTCCACATGGAGCCGCAGGCGGCCCATGCCGTACAGCGCGGCCATGCGGTCGGCGTAGGGGTCGAACTCGTAGACCCGGTGCCGGGCCTGGGTCACCTGGAAGGCCCAGTCCTCGAAGCGCAGCTGGCGGTGCTCTTGCTCGATGCGCTCGACCGAGCGCAAGGCCTCGTCGTAGGACGACTGCCGATAAGAGTTCAGCGCGGGTTTCAAGGCCACCTGCTCGGACAGACGCAAGCGCTCGGCATCGAGCGTGCGCTTGTCGCCGTTCAGCGCCGCCAGCAAGACCCTGTCCACACGTGCGACCGACCATTGCACGGGGTCGTCGGACGCGGCCTGCGGGTCGGGCACAGGGACGGGAGTGGGCGCGGGTGCGGCAGGATTTGCCGCAGGGGTCGGAATCTGCGCGACAGCGGCCGTGGTGGGCTGCGGTGACGGTGTCTTCAACCACATCACCACCGAGTACACCGCGTAGCCCGGCAGGCCCAGCACCACCGCCAGCATCAGGACGATCAGCAAACACCCCAGCGTGGCCGAGCCTTCGGTCGGTGGCCCAGCCGGCAGGGTGGACGCCTTCAACGACACACGCGCCGGGAGGGCCTGCGACACGGCTTGCGCCAGCACCGGAAGCACCCTCTGCTTCTTCTTTTGCTTCTGTGGCGCCGGCGTGGCCTGAGGCGGCGGGCGATGCCCAGCGCCCTTCGCCCTCGCGGCGGCAGCGCTCGCGGGCAACGCGGCCTGGGCCTGCGCCATCAGGGCCTCGCGCGCGCAGGCCGCACAAGCCATGCCCGCGAAGTGCTGGTGCTGGGCGTCGCGCTCGCAGGCCACCAGCTGGCCGCTTGCGCGCTGCGCCATCGGCCGCAGCACCTGCGCCCATTCGGCCGCGCTGGGCCGCGCATTCGCCGGGCCGCTGAAGGCGCGGTCGAACATCAGCCGCAACTGGAAGGGCCAGTGCGCATGGCCGCTGACCGGCGACGGGCGAATGCCCGCATGCGCCGCCAGCCCGTAGCCATACCACTGGCCGGCGATGCGGCCGGGAATGTCGGACGGCACCCGCGCATCGAGCGGCTGGCCACTGAACGGGTGCAGGCCGAAGTTCAGCAACTGGAACACCACCGCCGCGAGCGCGAAGCGGTCTTGCTGCTCTTCGATGTCGAGGCCGATGCCCTGGGCGTGGAACTCGGGCGCCAGGTACTCGGGCGTGAACTGCGGCGCGTGGAAGCGCTCGTTGTTCGGCGCGTGAATGCTGAAGCCGTCGCAGTCGAGCATTGCCAGGTACAGCGAGCGCCGGTAGAAGCGCACATTGACCGGCTTCAGATCGACCACGTAGTGCCCGCGCCGGTGCAGCTCGCCGATCACCGCCGCGAGGTTGGCCGCGAGCGACACGCGCGGGCCCAGGCCCGTGGGCAGCCCCTGCGCCCTCGCCTGCCGCTCTTGCAGCATGTATTCGAGTTCGATGGTGGCTTCGATGTCCAGCCGCGGCATCAGGAAGCCGACGAAGCGGCCCCGGGTGTCGTGCAAGGCGGCCGACGGCCAGGCGATCTGCACGAAGCGCTCGCTGCCTTCGACCCAGTCGGGCAGGTCGGGCGAGAGTTCGAGCATCGCCACCACCCGGCGCTCGTAGGCGGGCAGGTCTTGCGTCGGGTGGTAGACCTTGGCGACCGAACCGGGCACGTCGGGCATCAGGTAGACGCTGCCGGCCCCGCCGCTCTTGATGAGGTCGCCCAGCACCAGCTGGCGCCCCGCCGCGATGACCACGTCGCCGCTGTTCAAGCCCACGGCTGCGGCCCCGTCAGCGCCATTGCGCGATCAGCAAGGTCTTGTCGTCGGCCGTGATCGCGTGCGTGCGCGGGTCGGCCAGCGTGGTGGTCAGCGCCTTGCAGCCGTCGTCCACCGAAGCACTGCCGAGGTAGCGCAGCACCGGGTCGATGAACGGCCGGAAGAGGCCGCTGTTGCCCTTGTTCATCACGAACGGGGCCGCACCATCGGACATCAGCACCACGTGGCACGGCGGGGCCTCGATGCGCGTGCAGCGCAGGTGCTCGTGCCACCTTTCGCCGGTGACGAAGTAGGTCTCGTTCGCGTACTCGCCGTTTTCGGGCAGCGACAGCGTCGCGTGGCCCTCGGCCGGCTCGGCCGCGCCCAGCCCGTCGCCGATGTGGAAGAGCCAGCCGCCCAGCGGCGAGGCCACCACGCCAACCAGCGTGGCCGCAAAGGCGCCGAGCGTGGCGCCGTGCACGAAGGCCATCGTCTCCAGTTCGCGCCGCACCTCGGCCACCGCGTCGCGCACGGCCGCTTCGAACTGGGCCTCGGGCGCCGTCGCCAGCGCTTCGCCGAACAGCACGCGGCGCCCGAGCCGCTGCACCACGCCGCCGGCCAGGCGCTTGGAGCCGAGATCGCTCTTCGCGGCCGAGCCAGCCCCGTCGCACACCGCCGCGCACAGCACCTCGCCGTCGATGCGGTGCGCGAAGGCGTCCTGGCAGGGCGTGCCGGTTTCCTCGTGCGACGTGCCGGTGACGGCCGCCGCGAACACGTGCCAGGGCATGCTCAGGTGCCGGTGATCGACCACACGTCGGTGGCGGGCAGTTGCACCTGCCCGCCCGGCCGCGCCTGCGACACGACCTTCATGCTGGCGCTCAGCCACAAGAAGAGTTCTTTGAAGCGCATGCCGTCGAGCCGCTTCACACCCGCTTCACCGCGCTGGGTGAACTGCCCGAGCGTCGCGCCGTTGGCGCCGGTGCCCACGGCAATCGGAAACACCGCCACCTTGTTCTGGCCCTCGGCCTCGCGGCAGCGTTGAGCGGCGCCGGCCCAGTCGTCGGTGGGCTGTCCGTCCGACATCAGAAAGAGCCAGGGCCGCGTGTAGGCCACGCCGGCCGCCTTGAAACGCTGTTTCTCGGTCTCGACCTGCGCGAGCGCCAGGTCGATGGCCTTGCCGGTGGGCGTGCGGCCGTTGGCGCGCAGGGCCGGGGCGCTGAAGTCCATCGCGTCGTGCCAGTCGGCGGCGATGGTCGCCTCGTCGAGGTCGCCGTACTGGACGATCAGCAGCCGCACGCGCTTGGCGGCGATGGCGTCGTCTTTCAGCTCACGCTCCAGCAGCTTCAAGCCTTCGTTGAGCTGCGAGATCGGCTCGCCTTCCATGCTGCCCGACCGGTCGAGGACCAGCACCAGCGGCGTGCGTTGTTCGGTGTTGTCCACCAGGGCCACGTCGGGAATGACGAACTCGGACATGTGCAGCGTCTCCGTGCGGAAGGGTTGTGATGCGCCCGGATTGTCACGGCGCGCCGAGCCCCGCCGCCCACCTCTGTGGGGGAAGGGTGACACCCAGGGGCGCCCTGTCGGTGGCGGGTGGCAAGGCCGCGCCGATCAAAGAAAAGGGGCGCTCGCAGCGCCCCTTGTCCATTCCGCAGATCCCGGTCAGATCGCCTTGAAGCGCACGCGCTTCGGGCGCGCGCCTTCTTCGCCGAGGCGCTTCTTCTTGTCGGCTTCGTACTCCTGGTAGTTGCCGTCGTAGAAGAACCACTGCGAGTCGCCTTCGGCCGCGAGGATGTGCGTGCAGATGCGGTCGAGGAACCAGCGATCGTGCGAGATCACCATCGCGCTGCCGGCGAATTCGAGCAGCGCCTCTTCGAGCGCGCGCAGGGTTTCGACGTCGAGGTCGTTCGACGGTTCGTCGAGCATCAGCACGTTGCCGCCCTGGGCCAGCGTCTTGGCCAGGTGCAGGCGGCCGCGTTCACCGCCCGAGAGCTGGCCGACCATCTTCTGCTGGTCGTTGCCCTTGAAGTTGAAGCGGCCGATGTAAGCGCGCGAGGGCATCACGAACTTGCCGACGATGATGTTGTCGAGGCCGCCCGAGACGTCTTCCCACACCGTCTTGTTGGCGTCGAGGCTTTCGCGGCTCTGATCCACGAAGGCGAGCTTGGCGGTCTTGCCGATGGCGACCTCGCCCGAGTCCGGCTTCTCGACGCCCTGGATCATGCGGAACAGCGTCGATTTACCGGCACCGTTCGGGCCGATGATGCCGACGATGGCACCGGCCGGCACCTTGAAGCTCAGGTTGTCGATCAGCACGCGGTCCCCGAAGCTCTTGGTGACGTTCTTGAACTCGATGACTTCATGGCCCAGGCGCTCGGCCACGGGGATGAAGATCTCGTTCGTCTCGTTGCGCTTCTGGTATTCGACGTCGCTCAGCTCTTCGAAGCGGGCCAGACGCGCCTTGCTCTTGGCCTGGCGGCCCTTGGCGTTCTTGCGCACCCATTCGAGTTCGGTCTTCAGGGCCTTGGCTCGGGCGTCTTCGGTCTTCTGCTCTTGCGCCAGGCGGGCCTGCTTCTGGTCGAGCCAGGTGGTGTAGTTGCCCTTGTACGGAATGCCCGATCCGCGGTCGAGTTCAAGAATCCATTCGGCCGCGTTGTCGAGGAAGTAGCGATCGTGGGTGATGGCCACCACGGTGCCCGGGAAGCGCTGCAGAAACTGCTCCAGCCACTCGACCGATTCAGCGTCCAAGTGGTTGGTGGGTTCGTCGAGCAGCAGCATGTCGGGTTTGCTCAGCAGCAGCCGGCACAGCGCGACGCGGCGCTTTTCACCGCCGGAGAGGTTGCCGATGGTCGCGTCCCACGGGGCCAGGCGCAGGGCGTCGGCGGCGAGTTCGAGTTGCAGGTCGGTGTTCTCGCTGCCGGCGGCCGAGATGATGGCTTCGAGCTCGGCCTGCTCGGCGGCGAGCTTGTCGAAGTCGGCGTTCTCGTCGGCGTACTCGGCGTAGACCTGCTCCAGGCGGGCCTTGGCGGCCAGCACGCCGCCGATGCCTTGCTCGACGGCTTCGCGCACGGTCTGCGTCGGGTCGAGTTGCGGCTCCTGCGGCAGGTAGCCGATCTTCAGACCGGGCATCGGGGTGGCTTCGCCTTCGATGTCCTTGTCGATGCCGGCCATGATCTTCAGCAGCGTCGATTTGCCCGAGCCGTTCAAGCCCAGCACGCCGATCTTGGCCCCGGGGAAGAAGCTGAGGGAGATGTTCTTGAGGATCTGGCGTTTCGGCGGGACGATCTTGCCGACGCGGTTCATGGTGAAGACGTACTGGGCCATGGCGCTTTTCTGGAGATGGGGGCGGTTTCGGATCGAACCGGAAGCCGGCGATTATCCGGGACAACGCCCCGCCGCGCCCCCACTGCGGACAGGGGCCCGCTCGCTAGGGCGTGATGAGGCCCGCGGCGCGACGCAGCAGCTGTTGCGCGTCGGGCGGCATCATGAAAGAGCCGAGGAAGTCTTCGACCCGGTACGGCCCGTGCAACTGGCGGATCGCCTGGGCCTGCGCCCGGGCCTCGGCGGTGCGCCCGGCCAGCGCCAGGCAGAACATCGCCACCGCCCGGATGTGCACGTGGGCATTGGGCCGGGCGGCCGAGCGCACGCCCCAGTCGGCGGCCTCGTCGAAGCGCCCGAGGCGCATCAAGGCGAGTGCGCGCGAGGCGAGCATGCCGAACAGCAAGGGGTCGAGCGGGCTGAGCGCGCGGGCGAGGTCGGCACCGGCGATCGCGGCCTCGGGGTCGCCCGCCTGGCACTGAAACCACGCCAGCGTGTAGTGACCCATCGCGAAGTTGGGGCTCAGGTCGATGGCCGATTGCAGCTCGCGCAGGGCTTCGTCCTTGCGGGCCTGCAGCCACATCGCGCGCCCGAGCGCCCAGTGGGCGGCCGGGTCGCGTTCGTCGGCCATCAGCGCTTCGGCGGCCGTGGCATAGGCGCGCTCGATGGCGGCGGGGCGGTCGTGCCAGCCGAGGAAGGCGTCCTGGAAGTGCGTGAACGACAGGCCGGCGTGCGGGCGCGCGAAGGTCGGGTCGAGTCGCACGGCTGTCTGGAAGAAGTGCCTCGCCTGTTCGTTGTCTTCGCGGTTGAAGCGCACCATGTGCCACAGGCCGCGGTGGTGGGCCTCCCAGGCGTTGAGCGAGGCGGGGTTCTTGAGCACGGCGCGGTTGCGCTCGGCCAGCTCGATCTCGTTGGCGATGGCGCTGACGATGCGGTTGCCTATCTCGTCGAGCACGGCGAAGGTGTCGTCGAGCTGCCCGGCGAAGTCTTCGGCCCACACCACCTGCGCGCTGCGGGTCTCGGTGAGCTGCACGTTGATCGACAGCCGCGCGCCCGGACCCCGGCGGATGGCCCCGCTGGCGACGTAGTCCACGTCGAGGCGGCGGCCGGCGTCTTCCGAATCGACCCGCCGCTCGGACAACGCGAACATCGTGCCCTCGGCGATGACGAACATGCTGCGCAGCTTCGACAGCCGTGTGATCACGTCGTGCGCCATGCCGTCGCCGAGGCCGCCGCGCAGCGCGCCACCGGGGGTGCGGTCCACGAAGGGCATCACGGCGAGCGATGCGCGGCGGGCGGGGGCGATGGCCGGCGGCGACACGGGCATCGGTGACGCCGGGCTGCCGACGATCACCGGCCCCGCCACCGCACCGCCGTGGCGCGACTTGGCCGCGCGCCAGGCATGGCCGATCGGGGCCCAGTCCTGGCCTTCGGCCTCGTACTGGCGGGCCGTCGCCGCGAGGTGCTCTTCGGCCTCGCGCAACTGGCCGCGCGAGGCCAGTGCCTCCAGCAGTTGCACGTGGGCGCGGCGGTCGAAGGGGGCGATGGCAAGCCAGCGCTCCAGCGCCGCCAGGGCCTCGTCGCTGCCCGTGGGCAAGTGGTTCACCCAGTGTTCGAGGACGGCCGCATGGGCGGCGCGCAAGCGACGACGTTCGGCCACCAGCCAGCCGGTGAAGGCAGGGCTGCGGGGCAGGTCGAGACCTTCGAGAAAGTCGCTGCGGCCGAAGAGCGCAGCCAAGGCTTGCAACCGATCGGCCGGCAAGGCGCCGACACCCTGCTGCAGCGCCGCGCCGACCCGAAGCGCATCGACCTCGCAGTCGGACACATCGGCCGCCACGGTGTCGCCCTGGGTGGTCACACGGACGCGGCCGGGTTCGTCGAGCACCTGGCGCAGCTTGCTGAGGCACCAGCGCAGCTCGCCGCGCGGGTCGCTGGGCAAGTCCCACAGCAGCTCGCAGAGGTGGCTGCGCGTGATGGGCCGGCCAGCCATCACGAGGTAGGCCAGCAGCGCGCGCACCTTGCGCGAAGGCGGCAAGGCCAGGGGCGTGCCGGCGCGGCCCACCGCAAGCGGGCCCAGCAGCCGCAGGTCCAGGCCCGTCTGCGGTCCGGAACGCACGCCCACGTCCACCTCCGTTTCCACGCCAATTTCCACGCCGGTCACCACGCGCGTTTCCACGGGGCCGCCAGACAGTGACTGTCTTCGCAACCCCACCCTTCAGGAGTCCAGCTCATGAACACATTGTCAGCCAGCACCCCGGCACCGAGCACCGCCCCGGCCCCCGATCTCGCGGCCATCAAGACCCGTCAGAAGGCCGCCTGGGCCTCGGGCGACTACGCCGTCGTCGGCACCACCTTGCAGATCGTCGGCGAGACGATGTGCGAGGCCGCCGACCTGCGCGCCGGCCAGCGCGTGCTCGACGTCGCCGCCGGCAACGGCAACGCCACCCTGGCCGCCGCGCGCCGCTGGTGCGAGGTCACCTCGACCGACTACGTGCCCGCGTTGCTCGAACGGGGCCGCGAGCGTGCCGCTGCCGAGCGCCTGCACGGCATCGACTTCCGCGAGGCCGACGCCGAGGCCCTGCCCTTCGACGACGGTAGCTTCGACGCGGTGCTGTCCACCTTCGGCTGCATGTTCGCACCCAACCCGCCGCGCGTGGCCGCCGAGCTGCTGCGCGTGTGCCGTCGCGGCGGCAAGATCGCCATGGCCAACTGGACGCCCGAGAGCTTCATCGGCCAGGTCTTCAAGACCATCGGCAAGCACGTGCCGCCACCGGCGGGCGTGCAGTCGCCGGCGCTGTGGGGCCACCGCGCCCGCATCCACGAGCTGTTCGAAAGCGCGGCCTCGCACATCGTCACCGAGACGCGGCAGTTCATGTTCCGCTACCGCTCGGCCGAGCACATGCTGGAGGTCTTCCGCAGCTACTACGGCCCGATCCTGAAGGCCTTTGCCGCGCTCGATGCCGATGGCCAGCAGGCGCTGGCGCACGACCTCCTGCAGCTGATGGCGCAGTTCGACCGGGGCGGCAACGCCGGCCTCGTGATCCCGAGCGACTACCTCGAGATCGTCATCACCCGCCGCTGAACCCACGCAAGGAAGACCCACCATGAACCTCGTTCAACACTTCTCGGCCGCCGGCGTCGCCGCGGCCTGCCTCTCGGTGATGACGCCCCAGGCGCACGCCGACACCGTGACCGATTGGCACATCGTGGCCGACGACCTGGTCGTGCAGTCGAAGATGGGCACGCCCCCGGCGGTGCGTGTGATGGCCATCGTGCAGACCGCCGTGCACGAAGCGGTCGGCGCCGTGCCCCTGCTGCAGGGCCGTGACGGCGTTGGCACGGCGACCGACGCGGCCGTCGCCGCCGCCAACCGGGCGAGCCTGGCGAAGCTGCTGCCGCAGCAGGCACCGGCCATCGAGCAGGCCTACAAGGCCGCGCTCGCCAAGCTGGCCGACGGCCCGGCCAAGAGCGCCGGCATCGCGGCCGGCGAACTGGCAGCCGCGCGCGTGCTGGCCTGGCGGGCGGGCGACGGTGCCAGCACGCCCGAGGCCTACCGGCCGCACACCTCACCCGGCGCCTACGTGCCGACCACCGGCGTGGCCACGCCGCAGTGGCCGCAGCGCACGCCGTGGCTGATGGCCAGCGCGGCGCAGTTCCGCCCCGCGCCGCCGCCGTCGCTGACCAGCGCCGAATGGTCGCGCGACTACAACGAGGTCAAGGCCCTCGGCAGCAAGGCCAGCCGGGTGCGCACACCCGAGCAGACCGAGGTCGCCAAGTTCTGGGAGTACTCGCTGCCGCCGATCTACAACGCCGTCACGCGATCGGTCGCCAAGGCACCAGGGCGCACGGTGGCTCAGAACGCGCGCCTGCTGGCCGCCACCGCCCAGGCGATGGACGACGCGCTGATCGCGGTGATGGACGCGAAGTACCACCACGGCTTCTGGCGACCGGTCACGGCCATTCGCAACGGCGACCGCGACCACAACCCCGCCACCGAGATGGAGCCCGGCTGGACGCCCTTGATCGACAACCCCGGCCACCCCGAGTACCCCAGCGCACACAGCATCCTGGCAGCTGCCGTGGGCGAGCTGCTCAAGGCCGAGGTCGGACGAGGCCGCATGCCCGAGCTGTCCACCAGCAGCCCGACAGCGAATGGCGCGACCCGCCGCTGGACCTCGGTCGATGCGTTCGTGCAGGAGGTGTCCAACGCGCGCGTCTGGGAGGGCATCCACTACCGCTTCTCGACCGAGACGGGGCTCGCAATGGGCAAGCAGATCGCGGCGCTTGCTGCGGTGAAGGTGGCGCAGTCGCCAGCGGCCGCGGCGGTGCCTGCGGCGCTCGCGCCCAAGGGCGGCCAACTGGTGGAAAGCCTGGCGGCCGTCGGCACGCAGATCTACGAGTGCCGGCCCGACACCACCGCTTCAGGCGGCGCGAAGTGGGTGTTCGTCGCGCCGAAGGCCGAGCTGTATGACCGCAGCGGCAAGACGATCGGCAAGCACTACGGCGGCCCGCACTGGGAGGCCACCGATGGCAGCAAGATCGTCGGTGCGGTGGACGCGCGTGCCGATGCGCCTCAGGGCGATGCGATCCCGTGGCTGCTGCTGTCGGCCAAGTCGGCCGGTGTGCCAGGCCGCTTCGCGCAGGTGACCAGCGTGCAGCGCATCAACACGGTCGGCGGCACGCTGCCGACCCGCCCCTGCGATGCCGCCACCGTCGGGCAGGCCGAGGCGGTGCCCTACAGCGCCGACTACCTGCTCTACGGTGCATGAGACCTGGGCAGAGCGCCGGCGCGTGACCCGCGGCGGCGCGGCGGCCCCGCGGTCAGCGCGGCCGCGTCACACGCATGCTGTTCAAGCCATCAGAGAGACTGAACTCGAAGCTGCCGCCGGCCGGCAGAGCCCCCAGCGGCAACGCGACGCTGCCACCGCGCAGGTCTTGCGCAAGCGTGGCGCGGGCCGCGCCCACGTGCGTCACCGTGAGGTAGGGGAAGCGCGCGTGGTCCCAGGTGAGGTGCAGCGAACCGGCCCGCTCGGTCACCTGCAGCGCAGACGCCGACAGGGCTGCAGCCGTGCCAGCGCTGCCCGGCAGTTGCTTGCTGATCGACCCGCGGCTGGCCGCACTCGACTGGGCCTGCATCAGCGCCTGCCCGGCACGCAACACGCTCACGCTGTAGATCGTGCCCGGGTGCGGCACGGTGAAGGCGAAATGCTGGGCGCCATCGACGTGGTCGACCTGCTGCGGCGCGAAGGGGTACTCGACCACGCCGCTGGCCGTGGTGATGCGCAGCACGTACGGCCCGGCCTCGGGCAACTGGGCCTCGCCGAACAGCGACTTCAGCGGCGACAGCTCGGCCCGGCCGGACTCGATCTGGCCGCTGACGAGCAACAGCTCTTGCGGGCCGCTCGCCATGGCCGACGCCTGCGTCACCGTGCGGTCGGTGGGCGTCAGGTGGATCTGCATGCGGCGGTAGTTGTAGTCGGAGAAGGTGTCTCCGCTGCAGTAGCTCATCATGTCGTAGCGGTCCGTGCGGCGCGGGTCCACGAAGGCCCCGGTGTCGAGGTTGTACCCCCAGATGTAGCGCCCTTCCATGCCCAGGCGGCCTTCAGGGTACGGGTAGCTCGGGTCGGTGCCCGAGGGGCCGCCACACGGCGCGTGCGGCAGGCTGAGGTTGTGCCCCAACTCGTGGGTGAGCGTCTGCCGCACGGTGACCGGCGCGTTGGGCAGGTCGAGGCCGAGGGCGGCGTTGCCGGGCATGTAGCCCAGGCCGGCGAGCCCATAGGTGCGCTTGGGCATGAAGCCGTAGTAGTAGGTCTGGCGCGAGGCCTGCTCCATCAGGCGCAGGCTGGCCAGTTCGGACAGCACGCGGGTGAAGGCGGTGCTCCACGCGTTCTCGGTCGTCGGCAGGCTCGTCACCGCCTGCGGCACGTAGGGCGCTCGCACCCGCACGGTCACGCTCGCGACCGGCACACGCGCCTGCACGTAGCGGTCGATGTCGGCGACGACCTGGCCGGTGGTGGTGCCCAGTTGCACCGGCACGGCCACGAGCGTCAGCGCCACACCACCGCCGACGCGCGGGTAGATGGTGGTCGGCACCTGGCCGTTCGCCAGGCTGACGCTCAGGCGCATGTCGGCGCGCACGCGGGCGGCCGGCACGAGCGCGGTGTACGCGTTGGTGGTGGTGGGCACCATCGGCACCGCGGTTGGCAAGTCGCCGGTCGGCGGCGTCAACACGATCTGCTCGACCAGTTGCCCGGTCGCGGTCTCGACACGCAACACGCCAGCGGGCTTGGCCTGTTGGGGCTGGGTGCTCGTGGCGTACACACGGACCATCACGCTCTTGTTGGCCACCAGCACCAGTTCGCGGTCGTCGCTCGGGAAGACGAATGACTGCGCCAAGTCAATGCGGGCCACTCGGGCGGACGAGGCCGGTGCGGGTGCCGGTGCCGGTGCAGGCGTGGGTGCCGGTGCTGGCGTGGGGGCAGGGGCAGGCGACGGCGGCGCGGGGGCCGGCAGCGGCGGGGCGGGCGGCGGGGGCGGTGGGGGCGGTGTCGGTGCCGGAGGCGGCGGAGGAGCGGGCGGCGGCGACGACGACGTCAACGCGTAGCAGGCCTTGATCGACCACGGCGCCGGGTTCTGGCCGAAGAACGCCGCAGTGCAGGCGCCCGTGCCGTTCACGGTGCGCACCACCCAACGGTCCGACGCGCCGAAGCGCACCTGCTGCGGGCCCTGTGTCGTGAACGACTGGCCCTGGTACGCGATGCGCACCCAGGTGTCTGCCGCCTCGACGGTGCCGCTGCCATCGGCCGGCGCCGCGGCTTGCGCTTCGGCGACCACGCCGTCGTTGCCGCCGCCGCCGCAAGCCGTCAGCGCCACCAGCGCGCTGAGGGCGCCCAGCACCTGCAGGCGGTGGGCACGGGTGGCAGCAGCGGTCGGCTCGGGCTGCGGACACGGCGCGGCCACGTTTGTCTCGTGTGTCATGTGGAGAGTCCCTGGTTGTTGTCGCCATGCCGTCGAAGGCCCGAAGCGGGCTCGCGCACAGCCAGAAGCACCCCGCATGTTGGCGTGCCTGCGCAGGTCGTCGCGCTACCGCCTGTAAGCAGGCGGGACATTGCTGTGCCGACGCGCAGGGCCGATAAACCTTCGAAATCGTGCCCTTCTTCGCGCGTGGGCCGGGAGGCGCCCGTTAGAATCGCGCCCCAGCAGCGCAGACACCAGTCACTGTGTTGCGGTCACTCTGACCCGGGCCTTCGCGCTCAACCCCGTCTCTTCTGCCTGCGACTGGCGCTTGAACCTCAAGCGACAGGCCGACCTCTCTCATCCCCCATGACCTTCGAATCCCTCGGCCTGGCCGAGCCCCTGTTGCGCGCCATTCGCGAACAGGGTTACACCTCGCCCACGCCCATCCAGGCACAGGCGATTCCTGCCGTGCTGTCGGGCGGCGACCTGCTCGCCGGCGCACAAACCGGCACCGGCAAGACCGCCGGCTTCACGCTGCCGATGCTGCATCGTCTGTCGCTGGTCACGCCGCCGCGCGACGCCAAGGGCCGCATCCCCATCCGCGCGCTGATCCTCACGCCCACTCGCGAACTCGCCGCGCAGGTCGAAGAAAGCGTGCGCACCTACGGCAAGCACATGAACCTCACGTCGATGGTGATGTTCGGTGGCGTGGGCATGCAGCCGCAGATCGACAAGCTGCGCAAGGGCGTGGACATCCTCGTCGCGACGCCCGGCCGCCTGCTCGACCACGCGCAGCAACGCACGCTCGACCTGAGCAAGATCGAGATCCTCGTGCTCGACGAAGCCGACCGCATGCTCGACATGGGCTTCGTGCACGACATCAAGAAGGTGCTGGCCCTGGTGCCGGCGCAAAAGCAGAGCCTGCTGTTCAGCGCCACCTTCAGCGACGAGATCAAGGCCCTGGCCGACCGCCTGCTGAACAAGCCGGCGCTGATCGAAGTGGCCCGGCGCAACCAGACCAACGACGCCATCGCGCAGAAGGTGCACCCGGTTGGCCGCGAGCTGAAGAAAGACCTGCTCGTGCACCTCATCAAAGAGAACGACTGGCACCAGGTGCTGGTCTTCACGCGCATGAAGCACGGCGCGAACCGCCTGGTCGAGCATCTTGAGAAGAACGACATCAGCGCGATGGCGATCCACGGCAACAAGAGCCAGAGCGCCCGCACCAAGGCGCTGGCCGAGTTCAAGACCGGCGACCTGCAGGTGCTGGTGGCGACCGACATCGCCGCGCGCGGCATCGACATCGACCAGTTGCCGCACGTCGTCAACTACGAGCTGCCCAACGTGCCCGAGGACTACGTGCACCGCATCGGCCGCACCGGCCGTGCCGGCGCGCAAGGCGAGGCAGTGTCGCTGGTGTGCGTGGACGAGAACATCTTCCTGCGCGACATCGAAAAGCTCATCAAGCGCGAGATCCCGAAAGAGGTCATCGCCGGCTTTGAGCCGCACCCGAGCGAGAAACCCGAGCCCATCGTGCTGGGCCGCATGACCATCGGCGAAGGTGCCGGCCGTGGCGGCTCGCGCAATGCGCGTGGCGGCCGCCCGGGTGGTGGTGGCGGCGGTGGTGCGGGTGGAGGCCAGGGCGGCAATGGCGGCCGTGGCCGCAACGAGCGCGCACCGCAAGGCGGTGGTGGCCGACCGGCGCAGCCGCAACGCCAGGCACAAGGCCAGGAGCCCCGCAAGGGCACGGCCGCCCCCGCGCGCCCGGCCACGCACGGCCACGACGCGCCGCGCCACGCCCAGCCGGCGGCACGCCCGCACCACGCGCCCGCCTCGCCGCAACGCAGCGAGCCGCGCCGTGACGGCAACCGCAGCAGCAACAATGGGCCGCGCCTGACGCAACCCAAGCGATGAGGCAACGTGCACACGGCCCGCGTGGCCGGTGTGCACATGAACGAACAGCCGCGCCGGCCTCGCCCGCGCGGCTGTTTTCTTTGGCCTGCGCGAAGCGCGGAGCAAGACATAACCGCACACGCAGCCCGCCTACCGCCGCGGGAGCATCTGCGACACAGGCACACTCGGCCGTCTTCGGCGAGCCGCACGGCGCCCCCCGGTTGTCACGGGTTGTTGCCACCTCGCCCACAAAGCCTCCAAGGCTTGCAACTTGTCGCGGCTCGATACACGTACGCCGCGCTGCGCCTTTAAGGTCGCACGATTCAGGAGCTGCAAGATGATGAAAACACCGTGGCACACCGCCTGGCATGGGCCCGACATCGTGGTCTACCGTGACGACCAGGAAGTGGACCGCTTCGCCGCCGCCGACGCGCAACGCGTGATCTTCGTTCACCGCGGCGCGGGCGACACCCCGGGCGACCTGGCGTTTGCCGTGGTCGAACTGGCCGACGAGTACATCCTCTTTCCGGCCGAGACGGGCTTTGCGGGCCGCGTGCATTTCGAGCGCGTCAACTTCTGGGAAGACAAGCGCTGCGTGTACTGGGTGAGCGAATCGCGCGCGCCCCTGCCCGGCCGCCTACGCCGCGGGCTGTGGCTGATCGGCCCGGCCAATCCAGTCTACCGACGCGTGCCGCGCAACGAACTGCAGGGCAGCGTCGAACGCTGGCCACTCACCGGCCCGCAGACCTGGGAGCAGCGCAAGTGGGAACGTATTGCCCAGAGCCGCCCCTTCGGCAGCAGCCAGCCGGCGGCGCTCGACACGCTGCAAGGCCAGAGCCCGGGGCCGGGCCAGGGGCAGAAACGCCGCGCCTGAGCGCGCGGCCGGGGCAACGAACGAAGGCGCCGGCTACTCGAAGCGCCCTTCGCGCATCCACTTCGTCGCCACCCACTTCTCGCCGGCCGTGACCGGAGCGCCCCCATGCAGCGTGCGCGTGCTGGGGTGCGGGCGGTCGTAGCTGAAGAACACCGCGTTGCCCTTGACGGGTGCGACCTCGACCTTCACGTCCGGAAAGGTCGTCGCGCCGCCGCGCTCGGGGGTGTTGAGGTACATGACCAGCGTACCCACGCGCTGGCCACCGCGCTTCAGGATGTTGGGCGTGCCGGGCTGGGCAGGGTCGAAGTAGTCGTAGTGCGGCTTGTACTCGGCGCCGGGCCGGTAGCGCAGGATCTGCAGGCCCTCGCCGTTGTCGAGGGGCCAGTTGACCAGCGCGGCGATGCGCTCTTCGATGCGCCGGCACAACTCGTTTTCACCGCGGTCGAAGAACATGCCGTCGCTGGTGCGCGCGGTGTTGACTTCGCTGGCGCCGGTGCTGGTCACCACCGTCTCTGATCGTGCGAGCCGCGCACTCGCCAGTTCGACCAGTTGGTCGCATTCGTCGTGCGTCAGCAGGTTGCCGAACACCACCACGCGCGGCTCGCGCATGGTCATCACGATGTCGACGGTGTGGCCCCCGACGGTGATCGACGCGGGCGACTCGGCGAGGTCCGGCTCGGGCACCGGGACCGGCGGTGGCAGGTTCTGCAAGACCGTCTGGTCTTTCAAGAAGCCTTGCAGCGTTTCTTCGAGCGCGGCGATGGCCACGTCTTCCGTCCAGCCGCTTTCCATCATGGACTTCAGCACCTGCATCGGGCTGCGGGCGGCCTTGGCCTGGTCAACGATCCACTGGCGCAGTTCGGGGGTGATTTGCTGGCTCATGCGGCCATTCTGCCGCGAGGCAAACCCGCGACGCCAGCGGCAGTTTTGCGCCTCGTCAGCCGCC
This sequence comes from Piscinibacter sp. PDB5-1, assembly GCF_056676035.1. Classification (NCBI taxonomy): domain Bacteria; kingdom Pseudomonadati; phylum Pseudomonadota; class Betaproteobacteria; order Burkholderiales; family Sphaerotilaceae; genus Piscinibacter; species Piscinibacter sp. PDB5-1. The sequence goes on from NZ_JBWVZL010000001.1 coordinate 535,065, forward strand.
CGCTCGCCTCGCGCGCGGTCCGTCAACCGTCGTTCAGGCGGCGGCGAAATACCAACCGGTGCGGCTGCGACACCTCGGGCGCGAAGGCGTAGCCGTCGAGGTTGAAGCCTTCAAGCGCCTTGGGCGTGGCCGCGCGATGAACGATGGCGTAGCGCGCCATCAGCCCGCGCGCCCGCTTGGCGAAGAAGCTGATGATCTTGTAGCGGTCGCCCTTCCAGTCTTCGAACACGCACTCGACGATGCGCGGCTTCAGCGCCTTGCGGTCAGCCGCCTGAAAGTACTCTTGCGACGCGAGGTTGACGATCACCGGCGTCGCGTCTTTGGCGGCCTGCTTGTTGAGGTGCGCAGCCAGGCGGTCGCCCCAGAACTCGTACAGGTTGCGGCCCCGCGCCGTGGCGAGCGCAGTGCCCATCTCCAGCCGGTAGGGTTGCAGGCGGTCCAGTGGGCGCAGCACGCCATAGAGACCACTGAGGATGGCGAGGTGGCCTTGCGCCCAGGCCAGGTCGTCGGCGCTCAGGCTGCGGGCTTGCAGGCCGTCGTACACGTCGCCGTTGAAGGCCAGCACGGCAGGCCGGCTGTTGCGGGTGGTGGACCGGCGCGACCATGCGGCATAGCGGCCGACGTTCAGCGTGGCAAGCGCCGGCGAGAGGTCCATCAGGCCGGCGATGTCATCGGCCGACTGCTCGCGCAGCACCTCGATCAGCTCGGCCGAATCGGCCAGGAATTGCGGCGTGGTGGCGGCCTCGGCGATGGCCGGGTCGAGCGGGGTTTCGTAATCGAGCGACTTGGCGGGGGACAGCAGAAACAGCATGGCGCGAGGCGGTGGACATCAAGGGAGAGCGGCGAAGCCCCTTCGGGCCGCCGCACTCTACCCAATGCCACCGTGCGCGCCGCACGGCCGCGTCGGCGCGCCGGGTCAGTTCGTCGCGTCTTTCACCTTGTCGCCCGCACGCTCGATCTGCTCGCCGGTCTGCTGCACGGCGTTGTCGAGGCTCTTGCCTGCACGCTCGGCCGGGCCTTCGTTGGGCTGGCAGGCGGCGGTGGCAATCGACATTGCCGCGACGAAGAAATAGATCGAGGTCTTGGGGGTGAACATGGTGGGCTCCTGGGGCAGTGACAGCGAGGGCGGTTTGGATGCACCACCGCGTGGGGCGGCAGGCGTTCATCGTTGGGATGAACTGTAGAAATTCGCCCGCGCCCTGTCGGCCGGAAGGCGGCGGGTTCGGCTGTGCGTGCCGTCCTACAACCCTGCCGCCGGGTGGGGTTCTGCGGCTCGGCCCGGCGCCTCAATGACTCAGTGAAAGTCGCGGCTGCGCGTCACCAGCCCGTTGAGCAGCTCGGTGTGGTCGATGAGCTTGGCCGCCACGAGGTGCATCACCGCGCGTTCGCCGTCGCCTTGGCGTTGCCACTGGCCATAGACCGTCAGCAGCCGCGCGCCCACCAGCGGCCGGCGCTGCGCCTCGGCCACGCGCGGCCACACGACGACGTTGATGGCGCCGGTTTCGTCTTCGAGCGTGACGAAGATGGTGCCCTTGGCCGTCCCAGGCCGCTGGCGGTGGGTGACGAGGCCGCTGGCCCGCGCGAGCCGGCCGCTCGGGTACGTGCGCAGCACGGCCGCCGGCTGCACCTGGAAGGCCGCGAGCTGCTCGCGCAGCAGCGCCACCGGGTGGCACTTCAGGCTCAGGCCCAGGGCGCGGTAATCGGCCAGCGTGTCTTCGGCCGCCTGCGGGGCGCGCAGTTCGACAGCCGCTTCGTGCAGGCGCGTGTCGCGCAGCAAGGCGGTGGCGCGGGTGTCGATGCCAGCCACCACCCAGGCCGCCTGGTGGCGGTGGCCGATCAGGCCGCGCAAGGCATCGGCCTGCGCCAGCGCGTCGAGTTCGTGCGCGTTGAGGGCGGCGCGCCGGGCGAGGTCTTCGACGCTGTCGAAGGGGCGCGCGGCGCGGGCCTCGACCACGAGCTGCGCGGCCAGGTCGTCGAAGCCGGCGATGCGGTTGAGGCCGAGGCGCACGGGGTGGCGGCCCACCGGCGCCTGCGCGCCCTCGTCCATCACCAACTCGGTCTCCCACCCGCTCAGCGTCACATCCACCGGCCACACCTCGACGCCGTGCTCGCGGGCGTCGCGCACCAGTTGTGCGGGGGCATAAAAACCCATCGGCTGGCTGTTCAGCAGGCCGACCAGAAACGCATCGGGGTGGTGGCACTTGACCCAGCTGCTGACGTAGGCCAGTTGCGCAAAGCCGGCGGCGTGGCTTTCGGGGAAGCCGTACTCACCGAAGCCCTCCATCTGCTTGAAGATGCGCTCGGCGTAGTCGCGCGCATAGCCGTTCTGCACCATGCGTTCGACCAGGCGGTCGTGAAACGGGCCGAGGCCGCCCTTGCGCTTCCAGGCGGCCATGGCGCGGCGCAGTTGGTCGGCCTCGCCGGGGGTGAAGTCGGCGGCGATCATGGCGATCTGCATCACCTGCTCTTGGAAGATCGGGACGCCCTTGGTGCGCCCGAGTGCCTCCCACAGGCCGGGCGGGCAGTCGGTGTCTTCGATGCGCAGCGCGCGGTTCTTGAGGTACGGGTGCACCATGCCGCCCTGGATGGGCCCAGGCCGCACGATGGCCACCTCGACCACCAGGTCGTAGTAGGTGCGCGGCTGCAGCCGCGGCAGCATGCTCATCTGCGCGCGGCTTTCGATCTGGAAGACGCCGATGGTGTCGGCCTTGCAGATCATGTCGTAGGTGGGCTTGTCTTCTTGCGCGATGTCGGTCGCGCCGAAGCTCGCACGGCCGAGCTTGCGCGCCACCCACTCGAACGAACGCCGCAGCGCGCTCAGCATGCCCAGCGCGAGGATGTCCACCTTGATCAGCCCCAGCGTGTCGAGGTCGTCCTTGTCCCATTGCACGACCTGGCGGTCCGCCATCGCGGCGTTTTCGACCGGCACCAACTGCTCGATCTGCTCGCGCGCGATGACGAAGCCGCCCGGGTGCTGGCTCAGGTGGCGTGGAAAGCCCACCAGTTGCGCCGTCAACTCGCACCACAGCTTCACCAGCGCCGCGTCGGGGTCGAAGCCGTTTTCGCGCAGCGACTCGGGCGGCATGCCGCGCCCGTCCCACCACTGCCGGCCCTTGGCCACCGCGTCGATGCGCTGCAGGTCGATGCCCAGCGCGCGGCCCACGTCGCGCACGGCCGAGCGCGGCCGGTAGCTGATGACCACGGCGGTCAGCGCCGCACGGTGCCGGCCGTACTTTTTGTAGATGTACTGGATGACCTCTTCGCGCCGCTGGTGCTCGAAGTCGATGTCGATGTCGGGCGGCTCGCCGCGCTCGGCGCTGACGAAGCGCTCGAACAGCAGCGTGGCGTGGGCCGGGTCCACCGAGGTCACACCCAGGCAGTAGCAGACCAGCGAGTTGGCCGCACTGCCCCGGCCCTGGCACAGGATGTTCTGCTCGCGCGCCCAGCGCACGATGTCGGCCACGGTCAGGAAGTACGGCTCGTATTCGAGCTTCTGGATGAGCGCGAGCTCGTGCTCGATCTTGTCGCGCCGCTCGTCGGTCAGCCCGTCTTGCAGGCGCGAGGGCGCAGCGGCGAAGACCAGCTTTCGCAGGTGGCTGGTCGGTGTTTCGCCCTCGGGCACCAGTTCGCGCGGGTACTCGTACTTCAGCTCTTTCAGCGAGAACTTGCACTGCCCGGCCAGCCGCACGGTGTTGTCGAGCCACTCGCGTTCGTACAGGCGCGCCAGCCGCAGGCGCGAGCGCAAATGGGCTTCGGCGTTGGCTTCGAGCTGCCAGCCGCATTGGGCGACGGGGGTGTTGAGCCGGGTGGCGGTCAGCACGTCGAGCAGCGGCTTGCGCGAGCGCACGTGCATGCGCACACCACCGGCCGCCACGATGGGCAGGCCGGTGAAATGGGCGACGCGCCGCACGGTGGCGACCAGCTCGTCATCACCCGGACGGTTGAGCAGTTCGAGGGCCAACGCCGCGCGCTCTTGAAACCAGGTCTTGAGCCACATCGCCTGCGCGAACACCGTCTCGAACGACTGGGTGGCCTCGGGCACCAGCAGCGCCAGGCAATCGGGCAGGCCGGCGAGCGTGGGCGCGTGGGGCACCTTGCCTTCGATGTCGCCGGGGTGGGCCAGGTAGGCGCCCTTGGGCGCGCGCTTGCGGGCCACGGTGATCCAGTGCGAGAGGTTGCCGTAGCCCCGCCGCGTTTGCGCCAGCAGCACGAGGCGGCGCATGCCAGTGTCGCCGGGGCCCGCGACCGGCCCCAGCCCTGAGACTGGCGTGGTGGCCGGCGCGCCGAGGCGCATCTCGGCCCCGACGATCAGGTGCAGGCGCCGCGCCTCGGGCAGCGCCTGCACCGCTTCGTGGGCCCGCACCACGCCGGCCAGCGAGCACTCGTCGGTGATCGCCAGCGCGCTGTAGCCGAGCTGCGCCGCCCGCTCGACCAGTTCACGCGGGTGCGAGGCGGCGGCAAGAAAGCTGAAGTTGCTGCGGCAGTGCAGCTCGGCGTAGGGGGGAAGGGAATGACGCATCGCCCGGCTCCGCCGCGAATCCAGACCGCGACGGGTTTGCAGAATACTGTATTTATATACAGTTAACTGCAAAACCAGGTCGGCTATTTGACGGGCACTGGGCGTTCGCGGCGCTTGGGGGGCCGGCTCTCCAGGGCCCCAGACGCGGCGGCCTTGAGCAGCCGTTGAAACGACGGGCATTCCGCGTGGCTGGGGGCCGGGCAGGCGGCGGCGTGACGCAGCCCATCGCTCATTGCCTTCAGCCGCTTGACCCGGCGGTCGATCTCGTCGGCCTTGGCCGAAAGCATCTGGCGGTCGATCTGCGCGTGGCCGGCGGGCGTGAACATCGCACGGATCTCGTCCAGCGAGAACCCACCCGCCTGCCCCAGGGCGATCAGCGCCAGTTGGTCGAGCACCGCGGGTGAAAACCGCCGCCGGGCGCCCTGCCGGCCGAGCGAGGCGATGAGCCCGCGCTCTTCGTAGTACCGCAGCGTCGAGGCGGGCACGCCCGAGCGCTTGGCGACTTCTGCAATGTCCATGGCCGCTTGACTTCAAGTTGACTTGAACTTCTATGCTGCCTTTCATCTTCTCGACCGTCAACGACAAGGAGCCCGCCATGACCGACTTTCAAGACCTCGCACGCATCGCCCTCATTGGCGCGGGCGCCACCGCCTTCATGGATGTGTGGCTGCTCGCGCTCAAGCGCCTGGGCGTTCGCGGCCTCGATTTCGCGCTGGTCGGCCGCTGGGTCGGCCACCTCGCGCGCGGCACCGTGGCGCACCGCGCGATCGCCAAGGCCGAGCCCGTGCGCGGCGAGCGGGCCCTGGGCTGGCTCACGCACTACGGCGTGGGCGTCGCGTTCGCGGCGCTGCTGGTGGCCATCGAAGGCGTCGCCTGGGTGCGTGCACCGACGGCCGGGCCCGCCCTCGTGCTGGGGGCGCTGACCGTCGCGGCGCCGCTCTTCGTCATGCAACCCGCCATGGGGGCCGGCTTCGCCTCGACCAAGACACCGACACCGCTGAAGAACTGCCTGCGCAGCCTGGCCAACCACACGGTGTTCGGCCTCGGGCTGTACCTCGCGGCCTGGCTCGTCGCCGCGGTCTGGCGCTGAGCCAAGCGCACATCGCCTGGGCTCATCGCCTGAACCCCTCGCCTGTTCCACCCCTCCACTTCGAAAGGACCCTTGAAATGATTCCTGCCAAATTCGCCCCCTTGCTGTTCGGTCTCTTGCTGTCGGGACTGATGTCGCTGCTGGTCTCGGGCATTGCCACCCTGAGGGCTGTCGGCTTCGTGGCCGACTGGCCGCCGCTGTGGCTCAGTTCGTGGCTCACCGCCTGGCTGTTTGCCTTTCCGGTCGTGCTGGTGGTGGCGCCTCTGGCCCGCAAGGCGGTGGCGCTGCTGACCGCCCCGCCCCCACAAGGCTGAAGCCTTGCGCGGAGCCATGCACGGCAGGGGCGCCAAGCTTCTTAGACTCGCGTCCATGCCCCAAGCCCTGCGCAACACCCTGCTCTCTGCCCGCGACCTGCTCGCCACCGCCGGCCCCTTCATCGCCCTCACCCTGGCTTTGTTGCTGGTGGCCTACTGGGTGCTCGACCCGAATCCACCCCAGCGCGTGGTGCTGGCCACGGGCGTCGATCAAGGCGCCTACGCCGAATTCGGCAAGCGCTATGCGGCGCTGCTCAAGGCGCACGGCATCACGGTGGAACTGCGGCCGACCCAGGGCGCGGCCGAGAACCTCGCGCTGCTGCGCGACCCGAACTCGGGTGTGGACCTCGCCTTCATGCAAGGCGGCGCCGACGAGTCGCAGAACGGCCGGCGCGACGCGGGCGACGACGACCCCGACGCCGACCTCGTCTCGCTCGGCAGCCTGTTCTACGAGCCGGTGTGGCTCTTCTACCGAGAAGACGCCGCCCAGCGCCTCTTGCCCAAGGGCAGCACCGAGCTCACCAGCTTGGCACAGCTGCCCGGCTGGCGGCTCAACATCGGCGCCCCCGGCAGCGGCGTGCCGGGCCTCGTGCGCCACCTGCTGGACGTGAACCGCATCGACCCCGCCACGCTCACGCTGTCGCAGCAGCCGCAGACGCCCGCCGTGGTGGCCTTTCTCAGCGGCGACCTCGACGCGGTGGTGTTCGCCTCGGCCCCCGAGTCGCTGATGGTGCAAATGCTCTTGCAGACCCCGGGCATCAAGCTCTTCAGCTTCTCGCAGGCCGACGCGTACTCGCGCCGCCTGCCCTTCTTGAGCCCGGTGGCGCTGCCGCGCGGCGTGGTCGATCTGGCGCGAGACCTGCCGCCAGCCGACGTGCGCCTGGTCGCTCCCACGGCCACGCTCGTGGCGCGCGACAGCACGCACCCGGCGCTGGTGCAGCTGTTCGTGCAAGCGGCGCAGACCATCCACAGCGAGCCGGGTTGGTTTCAGCGCAAGGGCGATTTTCCCAGCGCCCGCAACATCGAACGCCCGCTCGACGCCGAGGCCGAGCGCTTCTACAAGAGCGGCCCGCCCTTCCTGCAGCGCTACCTGCCCTTCTGGCTGGCGAACCTGATCGACCGCATGTGGGTGGTGCTGGTATCCATCGTCGCGATCCTGATCCCGATGTCGCGCGTGGTGCCGCCGCTGTACCAGTTCCGCATCCGCTCGCGGGTGTTCCGCTGGTACGGGCAGTTGCGTGCGATCGAGAACGCACAGGGCCGTCGCCCGCTCGACGAACTGCTCAAAGAGCTGGGCGATGTCGAAGAGCGCGTCGGCCGCGTCACCGTGCCGCTCAGCTACGCCGATGAGCTGTACTCGCTGCGCAGCCACATCGACCTGGTGCGCTACCGGCTGCAGACCGGGCAGCCTGCCGAGACGGCGCCCAAGGGGCCCTGAACCGGTCTTCACAGACCCCCTAAAACTGTTACCCCGCTTCAGAACCCTTCGAAGCCGTCGCTGCAACACGGCTCCTAGAATGGTTTGCAATCACTCCGCCGCGGCTTTGCACTGCGGCTACGCACGAGGCAAACCATGGACACTCGCACCGACCCGATCCGCCTGCGCCTCGAACGGGTGCGCGACGCGCTGAAGCAGCGGGGGCTGGCGGCGCTGCTGGTGCCCTCCAGCGACCCGCACCTGTCCGAGTACCTGCCCGGCCGTTGGCAGGGCCGCGAGTGGCTGTCGGGCTTCACCGGCTCGATGGGCACCCTGGTCGTCACGCTCGACGGTGCGGCGCTCTTCGCCGACAGCCGCTACTGGGTGCAGGCCGAGGCCGAACTGGCCGGCACCGGCATCGAGCTCGTCAAGATCCCCACCGGTGCGGCCTCGCACCACATCGACTGGATCGCCTCGCACCTGCCCACCGGCCAGGCCGTCGCCGTGGACGGCAGCGTGCTCGGCCTCGCCGCCGCCACTCAGTTGCGCAACGGCCTCGCCCAGGCCGGCCTGCAGTTGCGCACCGATGCCGACGTGCTCGACGGCAGCGTCTGGCCCGAGCGCCCCGCGCTGCCCACCGCGCCGGTCTACGAGCACCGCGCGCCCCACGCGCCGCTGCCCCGCGCGGCCAAGCTCGCGCAGGTGCGTGAAGCCATGGCGCAGCACCGCGCCACGCACCACTTCATCTCGACCGTGGACGACGTGGCCTGGCTCTTCAACCTGCGCGGCGCCGACGTCCAATACAACCCCGTCTTCATGGCCCATGCGCTGCTGGGCCCGCAAGGCGCCACGCTCTTCGTCGAAGCCGGCAAGGTGCCGGCCGACTTGGCCACGGCGCTGTCGAATGACGGCGTGGCACTCGCCGCCTATGCCGAGGCCGGCCCCGCCCTGCGCGCCCTGCCCCGCGACGCCAGCCTGCTGATCGACCCGCGCCGCGTCACGCTCGGCCTGCGCGAGCACGTGGCCGAAGGCGTGAAGGTCATCGAAGCCATCAACCCCAGCACCTTGTTCAAGAGCCGCAAGAGCGCGGCCGAGGCCGAACACATCCGCGAGGCGATGGCCGAAGACGGCGCGGCGATGTGCGAGTTCTACGCCTGGTTCGAACAGGCGCAGGGCCGTGAGCCCCTCACCGAGTTGTCGGTGGACGAGCACCTGAGCGCCGCCCGTGCGCGCCGCCGGGGCTTCGTGGGCCTGAGCTTCCCGACCATCGCGGGCTTCAACGCCAACGGCGCCATGCCGCACTACCGCGCGACCGAGGCCTCGCATGCCGCCATCGAAGGTCACGGCTTGCTGCTGATCGACTCGGGCGGCCAGTACCTCGGCGGCACCACCGACATCACGCGCGTGTGGCCCATCGGCACCGTGAACGCGGCGCAGCGGCGCGACTACACGCTGGTGCTCAAGGGTACGCTGGCGCTGAGCCGCACGCGCTTTCCGCGCGGCACGCTGTCGCCCATGCTCGACGCCATCGCCCGCGCCCCGCTGTGGGAACACGGCCTCGACTTCGGCCACGGCACCGGCCACGGCGTGGGCTACTTCCTCAACGTGCACGAAGGGCCGCAGAGCATCTCGAAGGCCATTCCCGAGCCGCACATGGCCATGGAGCCCGGGATGATCACCAGCGTCGAGCCCGGCCTGTACCGGCCCGGGCAGTGGGGCATCCGCATCGAGAACCTGGTGCTCAACGAGCCCTTCACCTCACCCGAAGGCAGCGGCGAGTTCGGCGACTTCCTCGAATTCGAGACGCTGACGCTGTGCCCCATCGACACGCGCTGCATCGAGCGCTCGCTGATGCGTGACGACGAGATCGCGTGGCTGAACGCCTACCACGCCACCGTGCGCGAGCGCCTGGCACCGCGCGTGAGCGGCGATGCGCTGGCGTGGCTGAACGCGCGCACGCAGGCGATCTGATTCGGCCCATGTGGTGGGGCCAGGCGCGAGGCCTCAACGCTCGCGGAAGGCCTCTTGCGACTTCATCATCGGCCGCAGGATGAAGCTCAGCACCGAGCGTTCGCCGGTGCGCACCTCGACCATGCCGGTCATGCCGGGCAGCACCGGCAGGGGCTTGCCCTTTTGCTTGAGCGTGTTGCGGTCGGCGCGCAGCATCACGCGGTAGTAGGTCTGGTCGCTCGACGCCTTGTCGACGTCGCCCAGCGCGTCGGGGCTGATGTAGTCGATCTTGCCGATGATGCCGCCGTAGGTGGTGTAGTCGTAGGCGGCGAGCTTCATCTCGGCCTTTTGGCCGACGCGCACGAAGCCGATGTCTTTGGGCTTGATGCGCGCTTCGATCAGCACGCGCGAGCTGATGGGCACGATTTCCATGATGGGCGCGCCGGGCGAGATCACGCCGCCCACGGTGGCGATGCGGATGTTCTTGACCAGGCCGCGCACCGGCGAGGTCAGCACCGTGCGGCGCAGCACGTCGGCGCGGCCGGCGAGTTGTTCTTCGATCAGCGCCAACTCGGTCTGTGCGCGCACGAGGTCGGTGCTGGCGGCTTCGCGGAACTTGTTGGTGCGCTCGCTGCTGGCCAGGTGCAGGTCGTTGACCTGTCGGCGCACGCGCATCACTTCGACTTCTGACATGAGCCCCTTCGAGGCCATGGCCTCGGCCACGCCCAGCTCTTTCATCAGCAGGCCGACGTTGCGGCGGTTCGACGCGATGGCCTCGTCGAGGGCGCGCTTGCGAGCGTTGTAGGCGTCGGTTTCGCCTTCGACGATGCTGGCGACTTCGGCCACCTCTTTCGGAAAGACGAGCACGCGACCGTTCGCCTCGGCGGTGAGCCGCGCGATGGTGCCGAGGATGGCCAGGCGCTTGGCCTCGCCTTCGTTCTGCTGCGCCTCGAAGCGCGTGGGGTCGATCTGCGCCAGCTCTTGCCCTTCGTGCACCTGCATGCCTTCGCGCACGTGCAGCTCGCGCAAGATGCCGCCTTCGAGGCTGGCGATGACCTGCTCGCGGCCTTCGGGCACCACGCGAGCGTCAGCGCGCGTGACCTCATCGACGCGGGCGATGGCCGCCCACACGATGGTGCTCACCACGACGACCAGCATGAGGTACAGCGCCCACGAGGTCTTCGGAGTCGATTCGACGATCATCGCGGCCCGCACGTCGGCCATGAAGGCGACGTCGTTGCCGAGGGATTCTTTCTTCTTGGCCATGGCTCAGGGCGACATCAAACAGCCGCCTCGCGCTGCACGGGCTGCGTCGAGGGGTGCATGTGCACGTTGGGCGGTGCGCCCCCGGCGGTGGGCGCGGCCGATGCCGCCGGCTTCTGGCCCGAGAGCGCGGCCAGTACCTGGGCCTTGGGTCCGTCGAGCACGATCTTTCCGCCATCGACCACCAGCACGCGCTGCGCGAGTTCGAGCACGGCCGGGCGGTGCGTCACCATGATCAGCGTGCGGTTGCCGATCACCTCGTTCAACTGGCGCAAGAACATGATTTCGGACTGCGCGTCCATCGAGCTGGTGGGCTCGTCCATCAGCAAGATCTGCGGCTGCGTGACGAGGCTGCGCGCGAGCGCGACCAGTTGGCGCTGGCCACCCGAGAGCAGGCCACCCATCTCGCCCACCTGCAGCTCCCAGCCCATGGGGTGCGACGAGATCACGCGGTCCAGTCCCGTGAGGCGCGCCACCTCGCTCAGCCGTGCGGCATCGACCGACATGCGGCCCATCAAGACGTTTTCTCGCAACGTGCCCTTGAAGAGCCGCGGCTCTTGCGACACGAAGCCCACCTTCGATCGAAAGTCGGCCGGGTCGATCTGCCGCAGGTCGATGCCGTCGACCTCGACCATGCCGTCGGTGGGCTGGTACAGCCCGGCCAAGAGGCGCAGCACGGTGCTCTTGCCGCTGCCGATGCGCCCGAGGATGGCCACGCGCTCGCCCGGTGCGAAGCGCAGGTTCACGCCCTTGAGCACCGTGGGCGCGGTTTCTCCGGTCTGCGGGGGATACGAGAAGCTCACCTCGTGCAGGCCGATCTTGCCGGTGACCTGGTGGTTGGCGACGTAGGTCTTGCCGGCCTCGCGTTCGATGGGCAGCTCCATCAGCTTGTCGAGCGACACCATGGCCGCCCGCGCGCCCTGGTAGCGCGTGGCCAGGCTCACCACGCTCGACAGCGGCGCAATCGCGCGGCCGGCGAACATGATCGAGCCGATCAGCGCGCCGCTCGACACGTCGCCCGACTGGATGAGGTACACGCCGACGACCAGCATCACGAGCGTGATCATTTGCTGCGCGCTGCTCGACAGGTTGTTCGTCCACGCCGACAGGTTGCGCGCGCGCAGCGCCGATTCGGCGGCGCCGGCGGTGGCCTCTTCGTAGCGGCGAAGAAAGCGGCCTTGCGCGCCGCTCGTCTTGAGGTCTTCGAGGCCCTCGACGGCTTCGACCAGCACGCCCTGCAGGTCGGCCTGCTGCGTCATGTTGTTGCGCATGGACCGGCGCAGCGAGCCCTGCACCACCAGGCACAGCGCGACGATGATCGGAATGGCCAGCACCAGCACCCAGCCCAACGGCCCGCCGATCACGAAGACCATGGCCACGAAGAGCACGATGAACGGCAGGTCGGTCAGCACCGACAAGGTGGCCGACGCGAAGAAGTCGCGCACCATCTCGATCTGCCCCAGGTAATGGGCGAAAGAGCCAGCCGAGTCGGGCTTGTGCTCCATGCGCACGGCGAGCGTCTGGCGAAACATCAGCGAGCCGATGATGAGGTCGGCCTTGCGGCCGGCCACGTCGATGAGGTGGCTGCGCAATTGCCGCGCGATGAGGTCAAAGGCCACCGCGATGAAGCCGCCCGTCACCAGCGCCCACAGCGTGACCATGGCCTGGTGCGGAATGACCTTGTCGAACACGACCGCCGTGACGAGGCCAATCGCCAGCATGAGCACATTGCTCAGCAGCGCGGCAATCATGGCCGAGCGGTAATACGGGATGAAGCGCCGCATCGTGCCCCACAGCCAGTGCGCGCCGGGGTCGCGCAGGATCTCGGGCGAGGTGATGTTGACCTGCGGTTTGGGCGTGGCCACGAAGGCGAAGCCCGTGTATTCGGTGGCGAGTTCGTCTTCGCTTGCTTCGCAGCCGTGGTCTTCAGGCCCGGGCATCACCACGCGGTAGCGCAGCGGTTCGCCCTTGGCTTCGGGCAGGCGCTCGACCACGATGGCCGCGTCGCCGTTCTTCAGCAGCAGCACGGCCGGCAAGAGCAGCGAGTGGATCTCGCCGATCTTGCGCTGGATGAGGCCGGCGTTGAAGCCGGCGTCGCGCATCAGCTTGACGGCCTGATCGGGGCCCAGCGCCTTGTCGAGCGACACGCCGGCCAGCAGCGACTCGGCCGAGCGCTCGCGGCCATGGTGCCGGCTGAGCCACACCATCGCCTGCAGCAGCGCGTCTTGCGCCAACGGCGACGCCGCCCTTGCAGCAAAGGCGGCGGGGTCGAATGACGGCTCCTGGCGCTCGGTCATGTCGGGCGGCTAGAGATACCGGGGTACGGCGACGAACTTTCAACGCAAAGGCGCAAAGAACGCATCGGGCGCAAAGGTCTTTCCTTCCTTTGCGGTCCTTGCGTCCTTTGCGCCTTTGCGATGAAAAGACCTTCCGCCGGACAACGGGGCCGATTCAGGGCAACGGACGTGATGCCGGCAACGGTCATCTCACCCCCCGGCCTGCTTCGCGCGGTTTTCAAGCGCCAGGCGCTCGAACTGGTCTTCGATGTCGCGCACGAGTTGCGGCACGTTGAAGAGGTCAGACTGCCGGCCGAAGTCTTTCAGGTAACGCTTGTACGAAGCCACGCGCTTGGGGTTGCGCCCAAGGGTGATGGCCAGCCGCTCGTAGTCGGCCAGCGAATGGGTGATGAGGTCGGGCAGGCCCACGTTGGTGAGCAGGCTGCCGGCCATGCGCGAGATGTAGCTGCGGCCCGACCAGGTGACGATGGGCAGGCCCATCCAGAGCGCATCGCTGGCGGTGGTGCCGGCGTTGTACGGAAACGTATCGAGCATCAGGTCGGCCAGCTGGAAGCGGGCCAGGTACTCGGGCGGCGCCACGCGCGGGGCGAGGATAAAACGCGCGCGGTCGATGCCGTGGGCGTCGGCCTCTTTGAGCATGTTCTGGTGCGCCCATTCGTTGTCTGCCAGCAGCCACAGGACGCTGTTGGGCACGGCCTGGAGGATGCGCATCCACGACTGGAAGACCTCGGGCGTGAACTTGAAGTTGTTGTTGAACGAGGCGAAGACGAAGGCGTCCTCGGGCAGGCCGTACTGGGCACGCGTGGGCATCGCCGCCACTTCGCGCTGCCGGTCGCTGACCTGGTAGCAGCGCGGCACGTGCAGCGGCTTTTCGGTCATGTAGGGCTCCAGCTCGGGCGGCATCACGAAGCGGTCGGCCAGCACCCAGTCGACCCCGGGGAGCGCCGAGGTCCCCGGCAGGCCGAGGTAGCTCACGATGGCCGGCGCGGGGCGGTGGCCCACGATGCTGGGCCGTGCGCCGCTGGTGAGGCCTTGCAGATCCACCAGCACGTCGATGCCATGCGCGGCAATCATCTTGGCGGCGGTGAGGTCGTCGAGGTGGCCGATGCGCACGTGGCGGTCCATGGCCTTGACGAGACGCCCGCGCAGCGGGGTGCCGTCGTCGCGGCTCCAGCAGAAGCCGTAGACCTCGAACTTGTCGCGGTTGTGCAGTTCGAGCAGCTCGACGCTGAGCAGGCCGACCGCGTGCAGGTGCAGGTCACCCGACAGGTAGCCGACCTTGATCTTGCCTTCGCGCTTGGCACTGAGCTTGTGCAGCGCCTGCTGCTCGCCCTTGGGCAGCTTGTCGTAGACATAGCGCTTGGCGGCCAGCAGTTGCAGGGCCGGGTCGTCGCTGGCGCTCAGCATCGCCAGGGCCGAGGTGCCGCAGACGAGCTGGTTGACGGTCAGCTCGCCAACGGGCGTGTAGACGGGCCAGGCGCACATCTTCTGGCGCAGGTGCACGTAGTGCTGGATCACGTCGTCCTGCTGCGGCTTGACCTTGAGGCTGGCTTCCATGCAGCCCAGGGCCACGTCGTAGCGGCGCAGCTGTTCGTTCAGCCGCGCGAGGTTGTTGAGCCCGTGCAGGTGCATCACCAGCGCGTCGCCGGTGGGCGCCAGCGTGCGGTTGACGACGGTCTGCCACTCGGCCAGCGCCTCTTCGGGACGGCCGAGTTGTTCGAGCTGATGGCCCAGGTTGAGGTGGGCCTGCAAGAAGTCGGGGTGCAGGGTCAGCGCCTGGCGGTAGGCGGCTTCGGCCTCGGCGTGGCGGCGCAGGGTGCCGAGCACGGTGCCCCAGTTGAAACAGGCCACGTGGCGCAGCGGCGAGTCGGTGCCGGCGATCCAGTTCTCGTAAAGGCGTGCCGAAGCCTCGGCCAAGCCGCTGCGACTGAGCTGCTCAGCGCGCGTCATCAGGGCGGTCAGGTCCATGCCGCCGGCGCGGGCCAGGGCGATGTCGCGCTCCACGTCGCCGGACGCGCCAGAGGCGGCCGCCACGGCAGGCGGCAACAGGGGTGCATTCATGAGGGGACCATGGGCAGGTTGACTCCAGCCGATTGTGGTCAGCGCCCCCGTCGGCGGTCTGCGCATTAACGGGGCGATTGCCGAACTTTTCCGGCCCACACGGGGTGCAGGATGCCGCCGCCCCAGCCTGAAGAGGCAGCCAGAAGCCGGGCTTTCCGGTCATCTGTCACGCTTCTTGCTGCGGCTTTGGGCACAATTTCCCGCTTCACGAAGGAGACCCCATGGCCCCGACCCAGAAGTCCACCAAGAAGACCACGCCCCCCGCGGATTCCTCGGCTTCGCCCGCGTCTGCCCGCGCCTTGGGCCATGCCCTGGGCCACGCCTTTCCCAAGACGCTGAAGACCTTCACCACCGCCAGCGGCAAGACCGGCAGCTTTTTCTCGCTGCCCGAACTGGCGAAGACCTACCCCAACGTGGACAAGCTGCCGGTGTCGCTGCGCATCGTGCTCGAATCGGTGCTGCGCAACTGCGATGGCAAGAAGGTCACGGCCGAGCACGTCGAGCAGCTCGCCAACTGGCAGCCCCAGGCCGAGCGCACCGACGAGATCCCCTTCGTGGTGGCCCGCGTGGTCTTGCAAGACTTCACCGGCGTGCCCCTGCTGGCCGACCTGGCCGCGATGCGCAACGTGGCCGAGGCGCAGGGCAAGAACCCCAAGACCATCGAGCCGCTGGTGCCGGTGGACCTGGTGGTCGACCACTCGGTGATGATCGATTACTTCGGCAGCAAGAAGTCGCTCGACCTGAACATGAAGCTGGAATTCCAGCGCAACAACGAGCGCTACCAGTTCATGAAGTGGGGCATGCAGGCCTTCGACACCTTCGGCGTCGTGCCGCCGGGCTTCGGCATCGTCCACCAGGTCAACCTCGAGTACCTGGCGCGCGGCGTGCACAAGGGCAAGAACAGCGTCTACTACCCGGACTCGCTGGTCGGCACCGACAGCCACACGACCATGATCAACGGCATCGGCGTGGTGGGCTGGGGCGTGGGCGGCATCGAGGCCGAGGCCGGCATGCTGGGGCAGCCGGTGTACTTCCTGACGCCCGACGTGGTGGGCTTCGAGCTCACCGGCCAGCTGCGCGAAGGCGTCACCGCCACCGACTTGGTGCTGACGGTGACCGAGCTGCTGCGCCGCGAAAAGGTCGTCGGCAAGTTCGTCGAGTTCTTCGGCGAAGGCACCAAGACACTGGCCCTGCCCGACCGCGCCACCATCGCCAACATGGCGCCCGAGTACGGCGCGACGATGGGCTTCTTTCCGGTCGATGAGAAGACCATCGACTACTTCGAAGGCACCGGCCGCACGCGCAAAGAGATCGAAGCCTTCGAGGCCTACTTCAAGGCGCAGGGCCTGTTCGGCGTGCCGAGCGCGGGGCAACTGAGCTACTCGAAAGAAGTACGGCTCGACCTCGGCACGGTGACCCCATCGCTGGCCGGCCCGAAGCGCCCGCAAGACCGCATCGAGATCGGCAAGATGAAGTCCACCTTCACCGAGCTGTTCAGCAAGCCCACGGCGGCCAACGGCTTCAACCAGCCGGCAGAGAAACTGCATCAGGTCTTCAAGACCGAGAGCGGGCTCGACGTGCGGAACGGCGACATCCTCATCGCCGCCATCACCTCGTGCACCAACACCTCGAACCCGGGCGTGCTGCTGGCCGCCGGCCTGCTGGCCAAGAAGGCGGTCGAGGCGGGCCTCAAGGTCAAGCCGCACATCAAGACCTCGCTCGCGCCCGGCTCTCGCATCGTCACCGAGTACCTTGAGAAGACCGGCCTCTTGCCCTATCTCGAAAAGCTCGGCTTTGCGGTCGCCGCCTATGGCTGCACCACCTGCATCGGCAACGCAGGCGACCTGACGCAAGAGCTGAACGAAGTCATCTACCGCAACGACCTTGTCTGCTCGGCCGTGCTGTCGGGCAACCGCAACTTCGAGGCGCGCATCCACCCGAACATCAAGGCGAACTTCCTCGCCTCGCCGCCGTTGGTGGTGGCTTACGCGATTGCCGGCAACGCGACGGTCGACCTGATGACCGAGCCGGTCGGCAAGGGCAAGGGCGGGCGCGACGTGTACCTCGGCGACATCTGGCCGACCAGCGACGAAGTGCACCAGTTGATGAAGCACGCGATGAACGCGAAAGCCTTCCGCGCCAACTACGAAAAGATCGAGGCCCAGCCCGGCAAGCTGTGGGAGCAGATCAAGGGCGTGAAGGGGCAGGTCTACACGTGGCCCGACAGCACTTACATCGCCAAGCCGCCCTTCTTCGATGGCTTTCACATGGAGCCCGGCCTCGCCAACGCGGGCGTGAAGGGCGCGCGCTCGATGGCGCTGTTTGGCGACTCGATCACCACCGACCACATCTCGCCGGCCGGCTCGATCAAGGAGCAATCGCCCGCGGGCATCTGGCTCAAGGCCAATGGTGTGCAAAAGGCCGACTTCAACAGCTACGGCTCACGCCGCGGCAACCACGACGTGATGGTGCGCGGCACCTTCGCCAACGTGCGCGTGAAGAACCTGATGATCCCGGCCCTGCCCGACGGCAGCCGTGAAGAAGGCGGCCTCACGCTGCACCAGCCGAGCGGCGAAAAGATGTTCATCTACGACGCCGCGATGAAGTACATGGCCGCCGGCGTGCCGACCATCGTCTTCGCCGGCGAAGAGTACGGCACCGGCTCGTCGCGCGACTGGGCCGCCAAGGGCACGCAACTGCTGGGCATCAAGGCCGTGGTGGCACGCAGCTACGAGCGCATCCACCGGTCCAACCTGGTGGGCATGGGCGTGCTGCCGCTGCAGTTCAAGGGCACGGACTCGTGGGAGTCGCTCGGCATCAAGGGCGACGAAGAATTCGACATCCTGCTCGGCATCGAGCTCAAGCCCCAGCAAGACGCCACCCTCGTCATCAAGCGCGGCGACGGCACGACGCAAGACGTGTCGCTCACCCTGCGCATCGACACGCCCATCGAGGTGGACTACTACAAGCACGGCGGCATCTTGCCCTTCGTGCTGCGGCAGTTGCTGGCGGCTTGATGCACCGAAGGTCGGGGGATGCCACGCGGGCAAGACTTCGATTTAGTCCGCCTTTAGCGGCCGGAATCTCGCGCGGACTGTCTTTGGCAGGCGTGCGTGATCCAATTCTGTCGACGGGGAGCCATTCTGAAGGGGCTAACCATCCGAGTTATGTTGAAACGTACCCTGCGAAATATCAGGAAGCAAGATAGAAAAAAACTCTCTCCGGGCCCACAGGGCAAATAACCGCCTGCACGGAGGCATCTCGCTCATCGCTTGCGGGCAAAAGGACCTTCACCCGTGAGCATCCAGAACGCTCTGCTCCCGCCTTACCAGCCTTCATTCCGGCTCTGATTGTCTTCGCGACATCGTCGGGCAACCAAGAGCGGACCGCATTTGGCACAAACCAGTCCATTCGAGCCAGCGGATCCGCAGCGGGGGGGCTGTAAACGCCTTTTAGCAACGCCACCACGATGTATTGGTCTTGTCCAGGGGTAAAAAAACCACCTTTCTCAGGATAAGAAAATTTCTCCCAGCCGACAACTTCAATGGGAAACGGCAATCGAAAGAGCCGATGAAATTCACCCGACTCGAAAGGGGCGGGAGTGTCGACAATTTTTTCCATACCAAAGAGGATTAGAAGCCCAAAAAGGCCGCCCAGCACGACATGGGATGCCCGCATACTCAATAATCCATCAGAATTTTTTCTGGACCAGCATCTGGATCTCGCTTGTAAATCTTGGGCATCTCTCCTGGGGACCATCGTAACCAGCGAGAGGCAGTACCATAGGTAATATACTGATGCGCCAAACGAGTAACTTCAAATCGTCCATTGTGCGCATCCTTCAAGCCAGTAGATACATCTTGCTGCCCTGGGTTGAAATTGTACTTATCCTCCATGTTTATAAATATTCTCGCGGAGAATAGAATTTTTCTTGGGGCTGCGACCTTTACAGACACCATCCCATGCACCCAGAACTGATGCTCCCCAATTGCGCGACGCCAATTTGAGTTCAATGGACCATTCCAGATTACGCTTTGATCTTCGCCCGAGGAAGGAGTCCCGACCTTGTATTTCGTGCTGGTCATCGAAAATTCTTTTCGATTTCTAGAGAGAATTTCTGCGTGCTTGACGAAGTCATCGACAACCTCATTGAGCACCTCTATGCCAGCAGCATCCCCTTCAAGAAATCTGTTGTAATCGATATGGCGATCTTTGCCTTTGCCATCTAGAAAGTGAAAATAAGCCTCAACCGCGTCAGCATCCTCCGGATAGAGGGAACCGTAGGTCGCGACGCCTGCACGCCAAGCCCTAAGCAAGTCGCGATCACCGCCGGTTGGCTCTTCAAAAGGGACTTTTTCGACAGTACCATTCTTGGTTTTTCTTTCAAGAAATCCATTGTCATGCACAATATCTAACGGTCGCTCTGCCGGGCCAATCTTATAGCGACCAGAGCGTAGCACTACACGATCAATTACGGGCACATCGTGCCCCTGAGAAGAGTCCTTCAGGAGTACATCAAACGGATTACTCGGCATTACGAACCTTTTAGGTCATATATTCTTAGCATGGCTTCATGACCAATCAAGAGAGTAGCCATTTCCCGCTTATCTGATCCAGCATATTCAGTGAAGCCCTTGCCATCCGTTTCACCCCAAAAAACAACTCCACTGGCAAGGCGAATGTAATAAGGGACGTTCGGCAGAGGCTGGCCTGACGACTCATCCAATAATCGATACTTCGCGCCAAAGATCGCAGTTTTGGCACTGGGCAGAGGTATCAAGCTGGCTTGGGCATTCTGTCCCCCTCCCCAAGCATGACTGGCCGCCTTGACCGTGAACGTCCCCGGCGTGATGAAGTCGATGTTGCCGCCGTCGAGCACGACCTTGCTGTCGCCGGCGACCATCTCGATGCGCTGGCTGGCGGTGATGCGGATCTCGTCGTTGACGCTGAGGATGGTGATGTCCTTGTCGGCCAGTATCTCCATCTGGTCGGTGTGCGCCCGCAGGCTCAGGTTGCCGTTGGCCGCAATGGTCTGCAGCTCGCCTTCGTGCGTGTAGACGCTGGTGGTCTGGCCGCTGACGAGGCTGGCGGTGTAGGCCGCCGCGAGGTGCACGTCGCTTTGCGCGGTGAAGCTGGTGTCTTGCCCTGAGAAGCTGGCGATCGGCCCGGGGCTGGCGAAGGCGGCGGCGCTCGGGGTGTCGAGCACGATGTGCGGCTGTGCGAAGGCTTCGACGGGGTCGGTGTCGCTTCGACCTTGCTGCTTGCTCTTGCCTTCGTGCTTGCCGGCTTGGGTGGGGTCGATGGCGTGGATGAGGCTGTGCAGCGCGGCGCTGTCTTGCGCGTCGTGGCTCGTGAGCCCGAGCGCGCCCTGGGCCTGGGCGACTTCGCTCAGGCGTTGGCCAAGGTTCTGGGCGCCTTTGAGTTGGGCGACGGCTTCTTGCGCGTCCATCTGGGTGCTTTGGGCGCTGCCATAGCTGCCGTGTCTGGCGGTGCTGCTCAAGAGCAGGCCTTGCGCGGCCCGCACGCTGGCCCAGCCGTCGGTGTGGGCGTAGAAGCCGCTGCCGAGCCAGGGGCCGCGTTGGCTGCTGTTCGACCCTTGCTGGATGAGGTGGCCCAGGCTGAGTTCGCTCCAGGGGCTGCCGTCGCTCCAGCTTGAGAGGCGCATGCGCAGCTGGCCGGTCGCGTCGTCGATGAGCCATTCGTTGTGGCCAGCGCGGTCGAGGGTCTTGCTGTGCCATCCCGAGATCGTGCCGGGGTGGTTGGCGTCGCTGTCTTGGCCGGCGGGCCAGGGCAGGGGTTCGCGGGGGTTGTGCAGTTGGCCGACGACGAGGGGCCGGTCGGGGTCGCCTTCGATGAAGTCCACCAGCACTTCGGTGCCGATGCGGGGGATGAAGACGGCGCCCCAATTGGCGCCGGCCTGGGGCTGGGCGACGCGCACCCATTGGCTGGCTGACGCATCGCCGGGGGCGTGGCCGCTGGCTTGGTTGCCAGGGGGCACCGGGGCGCCGAGGCCGCCGGGTTGGGGGCGCTCGCCGCGTTGCCACGGGAACTGGAGCTTCACGCGCAGGTCGCGTTCGGTGGTCAGGGGCTCACCGTCGTGGCCGACGACCCAGGCGGTCTGGGTATGGGCCTGGGGTTTGGGCTGGGCGTTCGGTGCGAGGCGGGCGGCCGCGGGCACGGCGTTGAAGCGGTTGCGGTAGCTGCCGGATTCGATGTCGGTGGCGGCCAGCAGCTGGGCCGCTTCGGACCCGAGGTTGTTGGCGGCCTGGTGTTCGATGGCGAGCACGCAGAAGTGGTTGTCGGTGCGCCCGGTGGCGGCACCTTGCAGGCCGTAGAGGCTGTGGCCGCTGAGGTGGAAGTTAGCACCGGCCGCGAGCGTGCGCACGGCGGCTTCGCCTTGCAGGGTCTTCAGGCGCAGTTCATGGCGGGCGAGTTGCAGGGCCGCATGGTGTTCGGCGCGGGCGCCGTGGGCCTGATCTTCGCCAGCTTCGTGTTGCGCGAAGCGGCGTTCGCCCCGGCCGTCGTAGGACTCAAGGGTGGGCACCTCGCCTTGGGCGAATGCGCTTTGCGTGTGGGCGGACACGCCGGCGAGTTGGCGCGCGTCCCACGCGGCCTGGGTGACGGCGTTGGTGTGCAGTTGGCGCTGCACGCCGATGGCGGTGATGGTGTCTTCGGTGATGCCCAAGAGGTTGCGCACGTCGGTCTTGCCGAAGCGCAGGGGGCCGAGCTCTGCACGCTCGGCCTGGGCGTCGGCGATGACGAGGGTGTGCTTGGCTTGCTTGGCGTCGCTCAAAGGCTGGCCGTCGTCGCTGTGTTCGAGCCACCAGTTCCAGCCTTCTTCGGCCAGCAGCCGTTGCACGAAGGCGGCGTCGGTTTCTCGGTACTGGGTGGTGGTGCCGCGCACGACAGCGGCGTCCAGCGCCTGGTCGCTGAGTTCAAAGCGGAAGTTGGCCTGCGGGTAGGCGGCGATGACTTGGTTGAGGATGTCGTCGGCGCGAAGGCCGAGGAAGACGCGGTTGTCGCGCCGCAGGCCGAGGAAGTGGGTGAACGCGACGAGTTGCAGCCGGTAGCGGGCCAGGCCGCCATCGGCGCCGAGTTGGGCGGCCTGGGCGACGTAGCCGTGCCAGGTGCGATAGCGCCCGGTGGAGGTCATGAGCCGCAGGCTCATCTGTTCGCCGATCAGGGCCTTGAGTTCGAGGTTGGCGTTGGTGCTCAGGCAATCGACCACGGCCACCAAGGGGCTCAGCGGCGCCTTGCCGGGTGCTTTGTCGGATGAACCCGAAACAGCCTCGCCCTCGTCAAGCGTGAACCCGTTGATGTTCTCTCGCCAGGTGGCCCGTTCGACTACCAGCGTCGCGCTGGGCAACGCGGTTTCCAACTGCAGCAATCGCCGTTGCTGGCTGTGAAAGAGCGTGGCTTTGAGGCGCGCCACGACCTCCATGAAGTTCATCTTTTATCCCTCGTGATGACCGAGGGATTTTGCCGGCGCGCCCTGCGCGGCAGCTGCATGTCACAGACCGTTACGGCCCCCATGCGAGGGGGTTTCACTCATCTGAGTTGCTTCTGAAACAGTTCGTCAGAGAAGCCGACGGTGACCTCGCCGCTGCGCCACTCGACCACGGGGCGCTTGATCACGCTGGGCTGGCGCAGCATCAGTGCGCGGGCCGAGGCCGCGTCGGTGACCGCGGCCTTCTCGTCGTCGCCCAGCTTGCGCCACGTGGTGCCCTGGCGGTTGAGCAGTTTGTCCCAGCCGACCTGGGCGAGCCACAGGTCGAGGGCGGCTTCAGGCACGCCTTGCTTCTTGAAGTCGTGCCAGATCGGGTCGAGGCTGTGCTGGGCAAACCAGGCACGGGCCTTCTTCACGGTGTCGCAGTTGGCAATGCCGTAGAGGGTCGTGTTCATGCGGCGGCAGTTTATGGCTGGCAGCTTTCACTTCCCGCCATGCCCTCACCTTGCGCCGCTCACTTCTTGCCGATGGCCTCGGCGTGGGCGCGGTTCACCGCCTTCAGCGTTTCGGCATCGACCGCTTTCAAGAGCGCGTCGTTCTCGGCTTGCGACAGTTTGAAGATGGC
This sequence comes from Piscinibacter sp. PDB5-1, assembly GCF_056676035.1. Lineage (NCBI taxonomy): Bacteria > Pseudomonadati > Pseudomonadota > Betaproteobacteria > Burkholderiales > Sphaerotilaceae > Piscinibacter > Piscinibacter sp. PDB5-1. The sequence goes on from NZ_JBWVZL010000001.1 coordinate 558,048, forward strand.
CACCGTGTCCACCAGGCGCGTGGCCTGTTCGCGCAGGCTCTCGGCGGCGGCCGAGCTTTGTTCCACGAGCGCCGCGTTCTGCTGCGTCATGTGGTCGAGCTGGGTCACCGACTGGTTGATCTGCCCGATGCCCGACGACTGCTCGGTCGATGCGTTCGAGATGTGGCTCACCAGTTCGGTCACGCGGCGCACCTGGTCCACGATGTTCTGAATCGACTGGCCCGCCGAGTTGACGAGCTTCGAGCCGTTGTTGATCTGGTTGACGCTCTCCGAGATCAGCGTGCGAATCTCTTTGGCCGACTGCGCGCTGCGCTGCGCGAGGCTGCGCACCTCGCCGGCCACTACCGCGAAGCCACGGCCCTGCTCGCCCGCACGCGCCGCTTCCACAGCCGCGTTCAACGCGAGGATGTTGGTCTGGAACGCGATGCTGTCGATCACGCCGATGATCTCGGCGATCTGCTTGCTCGACTTGGTGATGCCATCCATCGTCGAGATGACTTCGCCCACCACGCGCCCGCCCGTCTCGGCCGCATCGCACGCGGCGCTGGCCACGCTGCTGGCCTGGCGCGCGGTGTCGGCGTTGTTGCGCACGGTCGAGTTGATCTGCTCCATCGACGCGGCCGTCTGCTGCAGGTTGCTGGCCTGGTTTTCGGTGCGTGACGACAGGTCGAGCGTGCCGGTGGCGATCTCGCTGGTGGCCCGTTCCATCAGGCCGACGCCGTCGCGCACGTCCATCACGGTGGCGCGCATGTTCATGTTCATCTGCGTCAGCGCACGCATCAGTTCGCCGATCTCGTCGTTGCGCTCGCTGGACATCTGCGAGCCCAGGTCGCCCGCGGCGATGTTGTTGGCGAAACGCGCGGTCTCGCGCAGCGGCACGACGATCGAGCGGAAGAGGTACGCGCCCATCACCACGCTGGCGCCCACCAGCATGGACAGCGCCACCCAGAAGCCGCCCTCGGCCGGGCTACTGACGGCAAAGAGCCCCGCCAGGCCGACGAGGTCGAGCGCCGCGAGGCTGCTCCACAGGCGCAGCTTGAGGCCGGTCTCGCGCAGCCATTGCAGGCCCAGCCCCAGGCGCGTGGCGCGGAAAGCGCGCCCGTGCCGCAGCACCAAGTCGTTGTGCTTGCCGTCAAGCATGAGCTTGTAGAGCGGCTCGATCTTGGCAATTTCTTCGCGCGACGGGCGGCTGTGCACCATCAGGCTGCCGGCGTACTTCTTGCCCGCGTACAGCGGCGAGATGTTCAGCCGCAGCCAGTAGAACTGGCCGTTCTTGCGGCGGTTCTTGATGATCCCCGTCCACGGCTTGCGCCCGCGGATGGTGAGGATCATGTCCTTCATGACCTGCGGCGGGTTGTCCTTGGCCATCATGCGCGCCGAGGGCGTGCCCTTGAGCTCAGCCCAGGTGTAGCCCGAGGCCGCCATGTAGGCCGGGTTCGCGTAGACGAAGTTGCCCGCCGGGTCGCCTTGCAGCACCAGCAGGTCGCGCTCGTCGATCCAGTAGTCGTTCGACGCCGGTGTCGATGTCTTGTCTGTCATGGCATGTCGCCTCACTTGGCTCGGTTCGGACGAACCACGTCTTCTGTTTTCCGACCCTGGCTTTCTTCTGCGGCGCCGATGCGAAGCCCGACGCTCATCGGGGTTTTCGGCGCCGGGCGACTCGGCTTGAGGCAGCCCACCTCACGATGTGGACACAATTTTTCACAAATCAGCGAATTCGGAGCCGCCTCGACACAAGTTGCTCGGTGCGCACCTTTGCACACCAGGGGCCGTGCCGCCGCCCGCAACTGGCCTGGATTTGGGCCTTATTTCCCACCCTGCTTCGCGGCACTCGTGCCCACACTGGGAGGAAACAAGACTTAACAAGTCCGCCCGCGTGCCGATAGCACCGATGCTGCCGAACGCTCGCGATGGACTTGCGGGGTGGGCCAATTCCGGATTCGGTGATCTCAACGAGGGGTGACGTGTGACGACTCAACAGAACAACCGTGACATGGGTGCTGACGTGGCTGCTGCCGCTGAAGAGCTCCTGTACGAAAACGACCATGCGCGCGTGACGCGCCGCACCCTGCCCGACGTGGGCGCGGTGGTGGTCAAACAGGCCGTGGGCAACCAGGCCATCAAGCGGTTGCATCATGAAGTGGGCATGCTGAAGCGGCTGGCCCACATCGACGGCGTGGTGAAGATCGCCGCACCGTCGGCCGAGCGCACGACGCTCATGCTCAAAGACGAAGGTGGCGTCGCGCTTGCCAACTTCATCAAGACCCGCAAGCTCACGCCCGCGCAATGCGTGGACTACGCCATGGGCGTGGCCAGCATCCTCGCCAACGTGCACAAGCTCGGCGTCATCCACAAAGACATCGGCCCGGCCAACCTGCTGATTCACCCCCAGACGCTGGCCCCCACGCTGATCGACTTCAACATCGCCGGCGACCTGAGCGACGAGAAGGCCGCGGCCGAAGCCGAAGGCGCCCTCGCCGGCACGCTGGCCTACATGTCGCCCGAGCAGACGGGCCGCACCGGCCGCGCCGCCGACCAGCGATCGGACCTCTACTCGCTCGGCATCACCCTCTACGAACTGCTCGTGGGCCGCAAGCCCTTCGAGAGCGAAGACTTGCTGGAGATGGTGCACGACCACCTGGTGCGCGTGCCCGACGCCCCGGCCACGCTGAGCGCCGACGTGCCGCCGATGGTGTCGGACGTCGTCATCCGCCTGCTCGAAAAAGAACCCGACCGCCGCTACCAGAGCGCCGAAGGCCTGATTCAAGACCTGGGCCTCATCCGCAAGGGCCTGGCGGCTGGCAAGCTCGACAGCTTCGCGCTGGGCCGCTTCGACTTCGGCACGCGGCTGAGCGCACCGAGCGAACTCATCGAGCGCGATGCCCAGCGCGCCGCCCTGCACGAGGCCTTCGACCTCACCCGCCAGGGCCAAAGCCCGGTGGTGTTGTTGCAAGGTGAGCTCGGCGCGGGCAAGTCGGCGCTCATCGACGACTTTCGCGCCACGGTCGCGGGCCAGCGCCCGTGGATGGTCTCGGTGAAGTACACCGCCGAAAGCCAAGGCACCGCCGGCACCGGCAAGGACTCGCTGCAGGCACTGGGCCGCCAGTTGCTGGCGCTGCCCGACGAGCAGCTCAAGGTCTACCGCGAGCGCATCCTCGCCGCGCTCGACGGCCACCTGGGTGTGGGCGCTTCGCTGCTGCCCGAGTTCCAGATGCTGCTGGGCGAACACCCGCCGCTCGAACTGAAGCCCGAAGAGGTGGGCCGCCGCACCGCGACCGCCACGCTCGCCCTGCTGCGCGCCATCGCCAGCCCCGAGCGCCCCCTCGTGATGGTCTACGACGACCTGCACTGGGCGCCGCAGCTGACGCTGAAGTCGCTCGACTCCGGCTTCACGCGCGACCAGATCGTGCCCAGCCTCTTGATGGTCTGCGCCTTCGACACCGAAGCCGTCGCCGCCGACCCCAAGCTCGGCGAGTTGGTGAGCCGCTGGAAGGGCGTGCCGCGCATCCGCGCGATCGAGGTTCCGCCGCTGGGTGATGCCGCCGCCGGCGAATTCGTCGGCCGCGTGCTGCGCCTGCCGGCCGACGAAGCCAGCCGCCTGGCCGATGCGCTCAAGCTGCGCGCCGGCCACAACCCCGGTCGCACGCTCGCGCTGCTGAACGCGCTGCGCAACGACGGCCTGCTGGTGCAACAGCAAGGCCAATGGAACTGGGACGCCACCGCGCTGCGCCGCTACGTCGGGCATTCGAGCCCGGCCGAGCTGGCCCAACGCATCGGCAGCCTGCCAGGCGACAGCGTCGAGCTGCTGCAAGCCCTGGCCTGCCTGGGCCATGCCACGCCACCCGCCACGCTGCGCACCGCCACCGGCTGGCGTGACGCCGACCTGAAAAAGCGCGCCGCCCCCGCACTCGACGAAGGCCTGGCCCTGCAAGGCGAGGCCGGCCTGCAATGCGCGAACGAACGCGTGCGCACCGCGGCCTTCGCATCGATGGACGCCCCGGCCCGCCTGGACCTGCACCTGTCGCTGGCGCGCAAGCTGTCGGCCGGCGCCAAGGCCGAGTTCGCGGAGCTGGCGACCGAACAGTTCCTCGCCGCGCAAGACGTGCTGGGCGATGAATCTGAGCGGCGCCTCGCTGCCGACCTGCTGGAAGGCGCCGCCAAGCGCCTGCGCCTGAGCGACCCGGCCGCTTCCGAGCGCTACCTCGCCGCGGCCATCAAGGCCCTGGCCCCCGTGGCGGGCGACGGCGACAAGGAGCGCCTGGTCACGCTCAAGATCGACCACCACCGCGCCCTCTTCGAGCAAGGCCGCCTGGCCGACTGCGACACGCTGTACGACGACCTGCTCGCCAGCGTCGACGACCCCACGCCGCTGCTCGAAGCCACGCGCGTGCAGATCTACGGCCTGATGAACCGCCGCCGCATGACCGACGGCATGAACCTCGGCCTGGGCGTGATGGGGCGACTCGGCCTCACCAAGCCCGAGAACCTGCTGCCCGCCATCGGCGAAGGCTTCAAGCGCGTGGTCATGTGGTACCGCAACCCCGAGACCGAACGCGAGGTGAACGAAAAGCCCGAGATCGCGGACCCCCATGTCGTGGCGCTGACCCGGATCATTCCCGAGACCACCAACCCCGCCTACTTCACCGACCTGACGACCTGGGCCTGGCTGACGCTCGAGTGCCAGCGCCTGTGGGTCGAACACGGGCCCTCACCGCGCCTGATGAGCTCACTCGGCGCCGTGCAGATGATGCTGGTGGGCACGCCGCAGGATTACCGCGGTGCCTACACCGTGGGCCGGCATGTGCTCAAGGTGGGCGAGGCGCGTAAGTACGAACCCTCGACCTCGTTCGTGCGCGCGCTCTTCGGCATTTCGGCCGCGCACTGGGTCGATCCGATCGAATCGGTGGTCACCGATGCCTTCATGCGTTCGCGCGCCGACCTGAAGGCGCAGGGCGACGAGTCGTTCATCTCGTACACGCACGTGGCCGTCGATCCGATGATCGACTGCATGCCCACGTTGGAGCCGGCGTGGAAAGACCTGGAAGAAGGTCTCGACATGGCGGCGCGCACCAAGAACACCGAGTTCGAACAGCGCTACCTGCCGCGTCGCCAGTTCATCAAGACGCTGCGTGGCCAGACCGCCAAGCCCGGTCACTTCACGTGCGACAACTTCGACGAAGAGGCCTACGTCGAGCGGCTGAAGGCCGACCCGACCAGCCCGACCGCCGCCACGTACCGCGCCTTCCGCGCCTTCAGCGCCGCGATCTTCGGCGACATGCCGACGCTGGCCGGCAACATCGCCGCGGCGGTGCCGCTGTCGGCCCGCCTGCCGGGCTACTACATCACCGCGATGATCCGTGCGCTGCACTGCCTGTCGCTCGCCGACAAGGCACGCAGCCTGCCCGCCGAAGAGCGCGCGCCGGTGATCGAAGAGCTCGACAAGAGCCTGGCCTGGCTCACGGCCCGCGCGGCCGATGCGCCCGAGAACTTCTTGCACCTGCAGCGTTGGGCCGAGGCCGAGCGCGCATGGGCCGCCGACTCGGTGTGGGCGGCCGGCACGGCTTTCGACGCCGCCGTGGCGGAGTCGCTCTTGCACAACCGCCCGTGGCACAAAGGCCTCATCCACGAGCGCGCCGGCCTGTTCCACATGGCCCAAGGCATGGAGCACACGGCCCGGCCCCTGCTCGCCACCGCCTCTGACACCTACGAGGCCTGGGGCGCATCGGCCAAGGTCAAGGAGCTGCGCCGCCAGCACGCCTTCTTGCGTGCGACGAGCAAGGTTGGCAGCAGCACCGCCGGCCCGCGCAGCACCGTGGTCGATACCGAGATGGTCGACATGATGGCCGTGCTGCGCGCGTCGCAGGCACTGAGCTCCGAGACCAGCCTGTCGCGCCTGACGGCCGCCGTGGGCAAGGTGCTGGGCGCCATCACCGGCGCCACCGGCGTCTACCTGGTCGTGCACCCCGAAGAAGGCAGCAACCAGTGGGTCATGGCCAGCTCGCTTGGCGATGGCCAGGAGCCGGTGACGGTCGAAGAAGCCGGCGCCCGCGGCGAAGCCCCGCTGTCGGCCGTGCGCTACGCCGAACGCACCAAAGAGCTGCTGGTGATCGACGACGCCCCGAGCGACGAACGCTTCTCGGCCGACCCCTACGTCGAGAAGTTCGCGCAGTGCTCGCTGGTGGTCGCACCGATCTTGAAGCAAGGCCAGCTCAACGCGGTGCTGATTCTTGAGAACCACCAGCGCCGCGCGGCCTTCAGCGCCGAGCGACTGAACTCGGTGTCGATGATCGCCGGCCAGTTGTCGGTGTCGCTCGACAACGCGCTGCTGTACGCCTCGCTCGAAAAGCGCGTGGCCGAGCGCACCGCGCAGTTGCGCCAGAAGACCAACGACATCAACGCGATGCTGCAGAACATGCCGCAGGGCGTGCTGACCATCGTCGGCGGCGGCGTGATCCACCCCGAGTACTCGGCCTACCTCGAGACCATCCTCGAAACCGACACCATCGCCGAGCAGTCGGTGATGGACCTGGTGCTGGCCAACACCAGCCTGGGTGCCGACACGCTGTCGCAGATCGACGCGGCCATCGGCTCGTGCATCGGCGAAGACGAGATGAACTACGAGTTCAACTCGCACCTGCTGGTGAGCGAGTTCGACAAAACCATGGCCGACGGCCGGGTGAAGTCGCTCGCGCTGAGCTGGTCGCCCATCGCCAACGACGAAGGCATCGTGGACAAGCTCATGCTCTGCGTGCGCGACGTGACCGAACTCAAGCGCCTCGAAGCCGAGGCCAACGAGCGCAAGCGTGAGCTGCAGATGATTGGCGAGATCCTGGCGGTCAGCCAGGAGAAGTTCCACCCCTTCGTCGCCAGCTCGCGCAACTTCCTCGAAGAGAACAAGCGCCTCATCGAGGCCGCCACCGACAAGCGCGACGACACGATCAACCTGCTCTTCCGCAACATGCACACGATCAAGGGCAACGCACGCACCTACGGGCTGCTGGCGCTGACCAACCTCGTGCACGTGGCCGAACAGCGCTACGACGACATGCGCAAGGGCGAAAACGAGGTCGAGTGGAACCAGGACGAGCTGCTGGCCGAACTGAAGGCCGTGAGCGACCTGCTGGAAACCTACTCGCACGTCAACGACACGGTGCTGGGCCGCAAGGGCCCGGGCCGTCGCGGCGGGGTCGAGAAGTTCCTGATGGTCGAGCGCGACACGGTGCAGCAGTCACTGCAGCTGCTGCTCAGCGTCGACCAGGCCGACCCTGACGCGCTGCGCAATGCCATCCAGAGCGTGGGGCGCACGCTCAACATGCTGGGCACCGAACCGCTCGGCGAGGCGCTGGCAGGCACGCTCGAATCGCTGCCTTCGCTGGCCAAAGAACTCGGCAAGGAGCCGCCGACCGTCGGCATCGAAGACCGCGGCATCGTCGTGCGCACCCAGGCCAGCAGCGTGCTGAAGAACGTCTTCACCCACTTGCTGCGCAACTCGGTGGACCACGGCATCGAAACGCCCGAGGTGCGCCACGAGAAGGGCAAGCCGGCGGCCGGGCACATCCAGCTCGACCTGTCGGTGGACGACGGCAAGCTGTGGATCAAGCTGCGCGACGACGGCAAGGGCCTGGCGATCGCCAAGATCCGCCAGCGTGCGATCGAGAACGGCGTCATCAGCGCGGGCGACAAGATCAGCCCTGAAGACGTCGCACAGCTCATCTTCGCTTCGGGCTTCTCGACCGCCGAACAGGTGACCGAGGTGTCCGGGCGCGGCGTGGGCATGGACGCGGTGAAGGGCTTCATCGAGAACGAAGGCGGCAGCATCGAGTTGCGCTTCCTCGACGACAAGGCCGATGCCGACTTCCGTGCCTTCGAGACGGTGATCGCGCTGCCCGACAAGTTCGCCGCCTCGGTCAGCGCCGCAATGTCGTTCGATGCGCTGTGTGCTCGTCTGGCGGCGGCAAAGGCCCAACCTTCGAACGCAGCGAACACGCCGCACTGAACCTGCCCTGCGAAGCACGAGCCGATGCCGCACCCTGCCCACGCCCCCGTCCGACCGTGCGGTCTGCCGCACGCCGGTGGGGTGTTTGCGGGCGCATGGCTTCAGCTTCGCAGCCAGCAGCCGATACAGCCACCCAGCGCCCGTTGTTTGGTGGGCGTGAAGCAGCCAACGCCATGACCCTATCCATCGCTCTGTTTGTTCTCGGGCTCATCGCAGGCGCCGTCGCGGCGCAGTGGCGAGCGCGATCGTTGGCAGCGCGGGCGGCGGATGCGGCCCGCCGCGAAGCCGACGCGGCCAGCCACGCGGCCGAATCGCGGGCACTGGAGATGCGCCAGCAACTCGAAGCACTGCAGCACAACGCAGCCAGCGAACGCGCCTCGGTCGAGTCCATGGCACACCAGCAACAGCGCGCGCACGAAGAAATGCTGAGCCGCCTGGCCGAAGACGCCCGCCTGCTGAAGACGCAAGCGCTGCAGGGCGTGGACGCGCTCGGCGGCACCATCGACCGCCTGCTCGGCCTGATCGAGACCTTCGAGCGCTGGAACAGCGACCTCAACAAGCTCTTGCAGCACAACCGCGAGATGCACTCGAAGAACGACGAGTTCGCCTCGATCGTCAACCAAGTGATCATCGTCGCGCTCAACGCTTCGATCGAAGCCGCACGCGCCGGCGAATACGGCCGGGGCTTCGCGGTGGTGGCCGCTGAAGTGCGCGACCTCGCCACGCGTGCCGACAAGCTGTCGAAAGACTACCGAAGCAACCTCTACAAGAACGACCTCATCACCGGCAGCACCTTCCAGGACTTGCAGGCCGGCGGCAAGATGATCGCCGGCGCCATCAACGAGCTGCGGCTGCTGAACGGCCGCACGCGCCAGACCATGCTGACCGAAGCCGCCTGAGGCCATGACCACCGCCACGTCCGCCCGGAGCCGCCCATGAGCCACGTCGTCAGTGACCGCGCCCGTGCAGGCTTCGACCACTTCGTCGCACAAGCGGCGAAGGCCACGCTCGTCGCCAGCGCCAGCGACTGCGAGGTCGTGCCGGCCGACGACGGCAAGCCGCGCGAGCGCGAGCTGGTGATGCTCACCGTGTCGTCCTACCTCTTTCGCGTGCTGCTGTTCATCCACTTCGACCGCAACGCCGTCACGCGCGCGCACTTCGCAGCGTTGGCCGGCGTGAGCACCGAGGCGATGGACAAAGAGCGCTTCGACGACGAGATGATGGAACGCGGCAACCTGTGCTGCGGTGCGCTCAACCGCGACCTCGCGCAGTTCTATCCGCACATCGGCATGTCCACGCCTTGCGTGCTGCATGCCGAGTCCATCCAGCACGTGGAATCGCTGCAGCCGGCCTTCACGCGACGCTACCGGGCCGACCTCGGTGCGGGCGTGTCGATGCACCTCACGTTGGCGGTGTGTGCATTTGCCGATCTCGACTTCCCGTTCGAGGCCCGCGCGGCCGAAGAAGCAACCGAAACCGCTGGTGAACTGGAGATGTTTTGATGATGAACGACAGCGCCGCCTTGTGCAGCAAGGTGCTCGTGCTTGACGACGACGAGCACCACCACCGCGCGATCAAGGCGTTCTGCGATGAGAACGGCCTCATCCCGATGAAGGCGGCCGAGGACGGCAATCCGATGTCGGTGCTGCGCTCGAACGTCGACCTGGGCGCCATCCTGCTCTGGGAAGGCTTCGGCCACACGGCGAACGGCGGGCTCGAAGCAGCCCGTGAGATCCATCGCATCCGCCCGGAGCTGCCGATCTTCCTGCGGCGCAATGCACGTGCCGACATCGACGATCTGGCCGAGGCCGACCAGCCGTTGTTTCGCGCGTCGTACACGGTGGCCCACATGGACCGCCTGCGCGACGCCATCGGCGAATCGCTCTTCAGCCGCGTGTACCCGACGGCCCTGGTGCGCGGCATCACCGAGGTCACCAAGTCGGCAATCGAAGGCCAGTTCCCCGAGGTGATGGTCAGCCACGAGGCGCCCTGCCTCGTGAAGGACCGCATCATCTACGGCGAGCTGTTCAGCATGATTCCTCTGGAAAGCAGTTGGTGCCGCGGCTACATGATGCTGCAGACCGAAGAGCAGCAACTGCTGGAGTTCATGACCTGCGACACCTTCGGTGCCGCCGTCGGCGAGGTGAACTTCCGCGAGCTGAACAACCTGCTCGGCGAGACGACCAACATGGTCTGGGGCGCGTTCAAGAACCGCTTCATCACCGACGCCCCCGACAGCCGCTGCGTGCTGACGCAGGTGCCGATCATCGTGAACCACCAGCACCGCTACATCTCGTTCGGCTCCGAAGAGCCGCTGCTGTGCGTGAAGTACCGACTGCATGACCGGCGCGACCCGCAACGCGGGTCGATCCTGGTCTACCAGTGGTTCGCGTTCAGCCTGTCTTGGTCACCCGACAACTTCAAAGAGAACCTGCCCTCCGTCGAGTCGCTGTGCGAGTCGGGCGAACTCGAACTGTTCTGATTCACCATCCCCCATCGAAGAGGTACTGAAATGGCCCAAATCCTTGTTGTTGACGATTCGAGCACCGTGCGTGGCGAAGTGAGCGAGTTCCTGAAGAAGAGCGGGTTGTCTGTCTCGACCGCCATCGACGGCCGCGACGGCCTCACCAAGCTGCAAGCCGACCCCGGCATCAAGCTGATCGTCAGCGACGTGAACATGCCCAACATGGACGGCCTGACCATGGCCGAGAAGATCCGCAGCGACCTGAAGAACTCGGCCGTCAACATCGTGATGCTGACCACCGAGAACTCGCCGCTGATGAAAGAGCGCGGCAAGGCCGCCGGCATCAAGGGCTGGATCGTCAAACCCTTCAAGGGCGACGCAGTCATCGCGACCTTCAAGAAGCTCGCAGGCGCCTGAACGCGCTGGGCCCGCCTCGGTGGGCCTGGCCGTCTGCGGCCTTCAGGTCAGGCGCGGCGCATAAAACGCACCCGCCAACGAAAAACCCCGGAATCCTCGAAGAGGATTCCGGGGTTTCGTTTTGGTGGGCCCTGAGTGACTCGAACACTCGACCAACGGATTAAGAGTCCGCTGCTCTACCAACTGAGCTAAGAGCCCGAAATTTTTGCGCCGCTGCGGCGTTTGCCAAGTGGTGGGTTGTGCGGGACTCGAACCCACGACCAACGGATTAAAAGTCCGCTGCTCTACCAACTGAGCTAACAACCCAGCAAGCCCACGATTATAGCTGGAATTTTCGCGGTATCGCCAACTGGGTCAGCGAAGCCGAGATTGTAGCGTCTGCGCAGCAGCCACCATGCCGAAGGTCGCGGTCACCGTGACGCTCGACCCATAGCCATGGCAATTGAGGCTGCCGTCGTTCGATGCACCTTCGTCAACCGCGTCGCACACCGCCGAAGGCTGCACCACAGCTTCGCGTGAGAACACGCAGGTCACGCCCATGCGGCCCTGACGTGGCGCACCGTGTTGCTTTCGCAGGCGTTGACGCATCGACGCCATCAAGGGGTCGTGGGTCACGTCGTTGAGATCGCCCACTTCGACGGCTTGCGGGCGCTGCTTGCCCCCCGCAGCCCCCACGCACACGAAAGGCACGCTGGCTTGCATGGCCCAGTGCGCCATGGCGACCTTGGCGCGCACCTGGTCGCAGGCGTCGATGAGCACGTCCACCGGCGCAGGCAGCAACGCAGGCCAGTTGGCTTCGCTCACGAAGTCATCGACGAGCGTGACGACGCAGCCCGGGTGGATGTCGGCGATGCGCGCGCGCAAGGCCTCGCCTTTGGCCTGGCCCAGCGTGGCGCCCAGCGCCTGCACCTGGCGGTTCACGTTGGACTCGGCGACGTGGTCCATGTCGATCAAGGTGAGCGCTGCCACGCCACTGCGCGCCAGGGCTTCGACGGCCCAGGAGCCGACGCCCCCGAGACCGACCACCGCCACGCGCGTGCTGCGGATGCGCTCGTAGCCCGCGTCGCCATACAAGCGGCGCAGGCCACCGAAGCGGCGTTCGAGGTCAGCATCCATGGTTGAGCGCGTCGTGTTCATGTCATGCCCTGGCGGCCTGCCAGCGCAACGCGATGACGGCCCCGATGATCATCGACAGCAGTGCCAGCAAACTGCCCACGCTGAGCGTCGAAAGGCCGGACACACCCTGCCCGATGGTGCACCCCAGCGCAGTCACGCCGCCCACACCCATCAGAACCGCGCCGACGAGGTGCTGCGCCATGTCACGCACGCTGCGAAAGCCTTCCCACTGAAAACTGCGCGTCGCCAGCGCGACCGCGGCCGAGCCGATCACCACACCCGCCACGCTGACGACGCCCAGCGTCAGGCGCTTGCTCGCGTCGCTGAAGAACATCAACCAGTCGAGCGTGTACGCCATGGGGGCGACGAAACTGAGCGACTCCATCCGCTGTGACGCAGTGCCGACGAAGGCCTCTTGCAAGGTGTTGGGGTCTTCGGCGACGTAACCCAGCCGGCCCGACACCCACCACACGGCCGTCACCACCGCACCGATGCCCACCCCGCCCAGCAGCACATCGAGGCTGCGGCCTTCGGGCCGCATCAATGCAAACGCCACCAGCGCCAAGCCAAGGGCACCGCCGATCACCGCGGCCCAGCCGTGCATGCTGCCGCTGGCGAAGTGATGCAGCAACGAGGGCAGGTCTTGCCCGGAAGGCAGCAGCACGGCCACCCGATCGACGGTCTCGACACGCATCACACCGGTGATGCCCTTGAGCGTGGCAAAGGCCGACACCCCGAGCACCACGAACACCACCAGCGACTTGAGGTTGCCGCCACCGATGCGGATCAGCGTCTTGCTGCCGCACCCTGACGCCAGCACCATGCCCATGCCGAACAGCAACCCGCCGACGATCGCCGACAGCCAGGTCAGGCGCGGTGCGGCATACAGGCTGTCGGCGGCACTCAGCCATCCTGCAGCGACCACGCCGTTGAACCCCAGCATCGCCACGCCCATGGCCAGCACCCACATGCGCATTCGGGTCCAGTCGTTCATGTGGACGATGTCGGCCACCGCCCCCATGGTGCAGAAGTGGGTTCGCTGCGCGATAGCCCCGAAGGCCATGGCAAGAAAGAACACCGCCCACAGCACCTGGTGCGTGAGCGATGTGAGGTCGATGGCGTCGGGCATGCCGCGATTCTAGGAAGCCGGCCCGGCCGACCGCCGCGTCATGCCAACGCAGGGCGTCAGCGCAAGGAAGCGATGCGCTCGCGACCAGCCTGGGCGGCCTCGGTCTTCGGGTAGGCCTTGATCAGCTCGTCGAGCGTTCGACGCGCGGCCTTGTTGTCTTTCAGTTCGAGTTGGCAGTTGGCCACCGACAGCAGCGCCTCGGCGGCACGCGGGTGATCGGGGTGGTTGTTCACCAGCGCGCGAAACGACGCCATCGCCTCACGGTACTCGCGCTTGCCGTACTGCGCGTTGCCCAGCCAGAACAGCACCGACGGCGCGTAACCGCTCGACGGGTAACGACGCTGAAAGGTGGACAGCGCTGCCGCCGCGCCGCCGAAGTCGCCCTTGCGCAGCACGGCCATGGCTTCGTCGAACTGGCGCTTCTCGTCGGCATCGGCCAGAAACTCTCGGTCATCGACCACGACCTTCTGCGGCTCGAGCTTGCGCATGCGCGCGTCCACGCCCTGCTGGATGTCGCGCTGCTGGCGCTGCACCTCGGCCAGCTCGCGCTGCAGCTGCTCTTCACTGCCGCGCATCTTGGCCATGTCCACGCGCAGCAACTCGAGCTGGGTGTTGAGGTCGAGCACGCTGCGGCGCAGTTGGTTGATCTGCTCGGTGAGCTGCTTGGCCGTCTCGGCAGACGCGGCCTGCGCCTTCGCGCGCTCGGCCTCACTCTGAGCGACCTGCTGGCGCAGGTCGAGGATGGCCTTGCGTGCCTCGTTGTCGTTGAGAAAGCCGTGCGCCGTGGGCGCGGCCAGCGCCAGCGCCAGCAGCCACGGGGCGAAGGGACGCAAGCGCAGGTTCATCCTCGACCTCCTCGGGTTCAACGCGGCTTGAGTTCGGCGCGGCGGTTCTTCGCCCACGCGCTCTCGTCGCTGCCTTGCTCGGCCGGGCGCTCCTTGCCGAAGCTGACCGACTCGATCTGCGACTCGCTCGCACCCAGCAGCACCAGCGCCTTGGCCACCGATTCAGCGCGCTTCTGGCCGAGCGCGAGGTTGTATTCACTGCCGCCGCGTTCGTCGGTGTGGCCTTCGATCACGAGCTTCTTGCTGCGGTCCGCGCTCAGTTGCTTGGCGTGCGCCTCGACGACCGCGCGGTACTCGTCCTTGACGACGAAGCTGTCGTAGTCGAAGTACACGATGCGTTCGGTCACCGGCACGGTAGCGGTCTGCTGCTGGGTCAGGTCCACCTTCGCGACGTTGCCGGCACCCGCGCCGCCGGCGGTGGCGCCATCGCTGCCGGTGCTGGGGGTGGTCGGAGCGATGGGCGTGCGGGTCTCGACCTTGGCCGGCTCGTTCAGCGGAACCTTCGAGGCACAGCCAGCCAGCAAGGCCAGCGCCGAAAACACCGCCACGGTGCTGCGCGTGATATTCATCTTGAGAAACTCCTTCTTCATGGTGATGCTGGAAAAGACTGTCGTGGAAACTTGAACCCCGTGGCCACAGGCAGGCGCCAGGCGCACATGTCGCGCACAGGGGCGACCGCAATCAACGCGCGTAAGGCCCCCAGACCGGCTCGCGCAGGTCGGCCGCCTGGGCAGGCAGGCTCGCCTTGGTCTTGCCGTCCGGCGTGGTGGTCATCAACACGTCGCGGCCCTGCGCGCGGGTCGCATAGATGATCAAGCGGCCATTGGGCGCGAAGCTCGGGCTCTCGTCCGCGGTCGATTCGGTCAGCGCAATCGGCGCGGCAGTGCTGGTCAGGTCGAGCAGGTGCAGGCGGAAGCCCCCGGACTGACGCGACACATAGGCCATCAAGCGGCCATCCGGGCTGAGCGCCGGGCTGATGTTGTAGCTGCCGTGGAAGGTCACGCGCTCGACCGCCCCCCCGGCCACCGGCACCCGGTAGACCTGCGGGCCGCCGCCGCGGTCGCTCACGAAATAGAGCTGCTTGCCGTCGGGCGAAAAGACGGGCTCGGTGTCGATCGCCTGGCTGTTGGTCACACGGCGCGGGCTGTCGCCGTTGCGGCCCATGATGTAGATCTGCGAGCCGCCGTCACGGCTGAGCGTCGCGGCCAGCGAGCGGCCATCGGGCGACCAGGCCGGCGCGCTGTTCGACCCCCGAAAGCTCGCCACGGCGCGCCGCTGCCCGGTGCTGACGTCCTGCACATAGACCTCGGCCTTCTGCTGCTCGAACGACACGTAGGCAAGTTCGCGGCCGTCGGGCGACCACGCCGGCGAGATGATCGAGGCCGAGCTGTTGAGCGCCACCTGCCCACCCACGCCGTCGGCATCGGCCACGCGCAGCGCGTAACGGCCCCCCGAGCGGGTGACGTAGGCGATGCGCGTCGAGAACACGCCCTTCTCGCCGGTGAGCTTCTCGTAGATGGCGTCGGCCACCTGGTGTGCGGCCAGGCGCAGGTCGCCGGGGGCGACGACGCGGCTGCCGCCAGCCAGTTCACGCCCCTTGACCACGTCCCACAGCTTGAAGCGGATGTCGAACCGCCCATCGGCCAGGCGGCTCACCGAGCCGGCCACCAGCGCATCGGCCGTCTTGGCGCGCCACTCGCTCATCTGCGGCGACGCGCTCTCGTCGAACTTCGCGGTGTTCGGCACGGCACGGAAGGCGCCGCTGCGTTCGAGGTCGGCCGTGATGATCTGCGACATGCTGTGCGGGACCTTGTCCTCGTCGGCAAACCGCACGATGGCGATGGGCAACTGCGTCGCGCCGACGCCCGAGATCTCGACTCGGAACTGCGCCCACGCAGGCGCGGCAAGCGCGCTCGAAGCGGTCAACAGGACAAGGTCACGCCGGTTGGGATGTCGCATGGATGGCTGGGCAGACTGAAGGGCGCGCCGCGGGCGGGCACACCGGATGGTGGACAATGTTCGATGATAGAGCGAGCTCACACGACAGCATGCAAAACCCACCGACCCTGAGCGTCGTGATCGTTGCCAAGAACGAAGCCCGAAACATCGGCGAGTGCATCGCCAGCGCATCGTTCGCCGACGAGGTGCTCGTGCTCGACTCCAACAGCACCGACGCCACGGCCGAACTGGCGCGCCAAGCCGGCGCGAAGGTGGTGATCACCGATTGGCCAGGCTATGGCCCTCAAGTCGCGCGGGGCTTTTCGCTCGCCACTGGCGATTGGGTCTTGTCGCTCGACGCCGACGAGCGCATCATCCCGGCGCTGCGCGACGAGGTGATCGCGGCCATTCGCGAAGGCCGGCACGATGGTTATCGCATTCCGCGCATTTCCGAGTTCTGTGGCAGGTTCATCCAGCACTCCGGATGGCGCCCCGACCACACGCTGCGCCTGGGCCGGAAGGCCAAGTCGGGCTTCACCGACCATTTTCTGCACGCCCACATGACGGTTGCCGGCGCCATCGGCACGCTGCAATCGAGCCTCGTGCACTTCAGCTACCCCGACCTGCACGACGTGCTCGAAAAGCTCGACCGTTATTCCAGCGGCCACGCCCGCGACATGCTCGCGCGGGGCAAAGAAGGCAACCTCTTCAAGGCAGTGGTTCATGGCTGGTTTGCTTTTGTGCGTACCTACTTCGTACGCCTGGGCTTCCTCGACGGCCAACGCGGCTTGATGCTCGCGATCTACAACGCCGAATACACCTACTACAAGTATTTGAAGCTGATGTTCCTCAAGAGTCCGCCCGTGCGGCCGGAGTTCCGTGGCTAGCCTCGCGAGCCTCGCGGCGCATCGCTCCTTTCTATGACTTCACCCACCCTACCTCTGCGCCAGCGGCTCGCGCGGGTCGCACCCTATTTCGTCAACAGCAAGAAGGGCTTTGTGCTGGCGATCGTCGGGGCGATCATCGGCGCGGCCACCGAGCCGGCGATCCCGGCGCTGATGCAACCCTTGCTCGACAGCGGCTTCAAATCGAATGCCTTGCCGCTGTGGGCGGTGCCCGTGTCGATCATCGGGCTGTTCGCCATCCGCGGCATTGCGGGCTTCCTGGCCCAGTACGGGTTGTCGTGGGCGGCGGGCCGCGGCACGCTGACGATCCGATCGGCGATGTTCAACGCCCTGATGAAGTCCGACCCGACCCTGTTCAGCCGGCACACGGCGAGCAGCCTGACGAACATGCTGGCCCACGAGGTGGGCGGGGGTGTCGGCCAGTTGGTGGCGTCGCTGCTCACGCTGGTGAAAGACAGCCTGACGCTGCTGGCCCTGGTGGGCTACCTGCTCTGGCTGAACTGGCAACTCACGCTCTTCGTGACCGTGCTCTTTCCCGCGGTTGCCATCGTGATGCGCATCATGAGCAAACGGCTGCACCGCCTGACGGTCGAGATGCAACGTGCAGGCGACGAACTCGCCTACGTGGTCGAAGAAAACACCAGCGCCTGGCGCATCGTGCGGCTGCATGGGGCCGAGCGCCAGCAATCGGAGCGCTTTGAAAAGAGCAGTCAGCGCATCCACGCACTGTCGCTCAAGGCGGTGGTGGCGTCGGCCACGATGACACCTGTCACGCAGATGCTGGCGGCCTTCGCGCTCTCGGCCATCATCGTCACAGCTTTGTGGCAGAGCTCGACGCAAGGCAGTTCGGTCGGCAGCTTCGTCGCGTTTGTTACCGCCATGCTGATGCTGGTGGCACCGATCAAGCACCTGTCCGAAGTCGCTGGACCCATCACGCGTGGCCTGGCTTCGCTGGACCGCGGCGTGGCGCTGATCACCGATGCACCGCTCGAGCACGGCGGCGACTTCGACCCCGGCCGCGCCCGCGGCGAGCTGGAGCTGCGCGGCGTGACCCTGCGCTACGCCAGCGACCCGCGACCGGCGCTGGCGCACGTGGATCTTCGGCTGTCGCCGGGCGAATCTGTCGCGCTGGTCGGCCCCTCCGGCGCTGGCAAATCCTCGCTGGTGAACCTGCTGCCGCGCTTCCTGGAGCCGAGCGAAGGGCAGCTCTTGCTTGACGGGATGCCGCTGCACGACTGGCGGGTCACCGCCCTTCGGCGCCAGTTCGCGCTCGTCAGCCAGGACGTCGTGCTGTTCAACGACACGGTGCTGGCGAACGTTGCGCTCGGCGCTGATGTTGCCTCGGATGCCGTGCGTCAGCGCGTGCACGACGCGCTGACAGCCGCCAACCTGCTCGACTTCGTCAAGGGCCTTCCCCAGGGCATGGACACGGTCATCGGCCACAACGGCAACCGCCTGTCCGGCGGTCAGCGTCAACGCCTCGCCATCGCCCGGGCGATCTACAAGGACGCCCCGATCCTCATCCTCGACGAAGCCACCTCGGCGCTCGACTCCGAATCAGAACGGCTGGTGCAGCAAGCCCTCGAGCGGCTGATGCAAGGCCGCACCAGCCTCGTCATCGCCCACCGGCTCTCAACCATCGAACGCGCCGACCGCATCGTCGCGATGGACAAGGGCGGCATCGTCGAGCAGGGCTCGCACGCCGAGCTGCTGGCCCGCGGCGGGCTTTACGCGCGCCTGCACGCCCTGCAGTTTCGCGGCGCCCAGTTGACCACGAGCGAAACCGCATGAGCTACACCATCGTCATCCCGGTGCTCAACCAGTTGCACTACACGAAACAGTGCATCGACAGCCTGCTGGCCAACGGCGTGGATCCGACATCCATCCTCGTCGTGGACAACGGCAGCACCGACGACACGCCAGCTTGGCTCGCCTCACGACCGGACGTCCGCTCGGTGCGAAACGCAGTCAACCTCGGCTGCGGAGGCGCATGGACGCAAGGCGCCATGCTGTCCGACCGCGATTGGGTCGTGCTGCTCAACAACGACATCGTCTCGGGCCACAACTTCATCCAGGCCCAGATTGATGCCGCAGAGCGCCACCAGTTGGCGGTCGTCAGCCCAGCAATGGTCGAAGACGACCTTGACTACGACCTCGCAGCGTTCACCCAGGACTTTCTCGGGAAGATGAGCGACACGGTGCGCATTGGCTGGTTTCACGGCGTGTGCTTCTCGGTGCGCCGCAGCGTATTCGAGCAAATTGGCTTTCTCGACACCGATCGCCTGCTCTATGGACGCGAGGATTCCGAATTTCTCTGGCGCTGTCGCCGCCATGGTTTGCGGGTCGGAACGGTCGGCAGCGCGCTGCTGCACCACTTTGGCTCGATCACCCAAAAGGCGATGAAGCAGGAGAAGGGCGTCAAGTCGTTCGGCGACCACCGCTACTTCTACAGCAAGGTGGGCCTCAATTGGTGGGGTCGCCAGCGGGCCAAGTTCGCTCGAAAATCACAGACGCGCCGGTGGGCGGACGAAGAGCAGCAGCGCTTTGGCCTCACGCTGCACATGGTCCACAAGCACGGAAACGTTGAATTCCGCTGACGTACCGGCGCAGTGCCCACTTCCCACGCCCACCATTCCATGACCTTGAGAGATTCGTTCCGCATCTGGCGGCGTCAATTGAAGGCTCTGCTGCCGTACGTTCGGCGCCGGCAGCATGTGAAGCTTCAAAACAAGTACACATCGCTCTCCCGGACAGTCGGTTGGGCGAGTTCTCCGGCCAACTGCGCAGCGCTGCAGACGCGCAAGGTCGCGTCGGACCTTACTGGCGACGTGTGCTTCTTCGTCACTTATGCCGCAAGCGCCCAGATCAAGGCGCACGTCCGGGACCACATCGACCACATGCTCAAATGCGGCATCAAGGTTGTGCTGGTTGCGAACACGGACTTGCCTCTCGACGCCCTCGAGATCGAATCCAATCTTCTGGATCGCTTGAGCGGAGCCTATGTCCGAGAAAACCTCGGCTATGACTTTGCTGCATGGGGGCATCTGTTCCAGGTGTGCAGCCCCGCAGCGCATTGGACGCGGTTGTTTGTCGTCAACGACAGCGTCGTCGGCCCCCTGAGCAGCGAGGATTTCGTTCGCATGATCGACCGGGTAAGGGCCTCGCCTGCAGATGTCATTGGACTGACGGAAAACCTCCACCCGCGCGCCCATCTCCAGAGCTACTTCCTGGTGTTCAACGCATCTGCGTTGAGGCACGCGGCGGTGATCTCGCTCTTTTCTCGCATGATCAACCTACCCGACAAGTCGTTCGTGATCGATGTGTATGAAACTCATCTGACCGAAGTTCTCGAGTCGCACGGGTTGCGTTGCGAAGCCTTGTTTCCCGCCTTGCAAACTTCGGTTTTTGACCCGAACGACACCTACCTTCGCTGGGACACCCTGCTGCAAATGGGCTTCCCGTTCGTCAAGACCAGTGTGATCAAAGAATTTCCGAACGATGCCCGCGTTCGAGCCCTGGTGCCAGAGACCTACCAACGCTCAGCCTTGTAAGCGAGGCCCTTGGGTCCAGGCAAAAGGCTGCGCAGAACAGGCACGACATCCAGGGAGGCTGCGTTGCCCCCGTGGGGGCGTCGCTAGCCCCCTCCTTTCTCCCGTTGTCGGCCTGCGAAAACCAAACCGTCTGCGCAGACAATCCAGTCCTTCAGCTGACTCATCCAATGATTCCTATGCAATTCCCTCTACTTGCTTCTTTGCTGTTTCGGCGCTCGCTCAAGCAGATTCACATGGCAACCAAGGGCAAAGTCAGCGACAAATGGGAGTCATATCTTCATGTCTACGATGGGCTGTTCCGCGAATTGCGCGGGAGGCCGATCCGGCTACTGGAGATTGGCATCCAGAACGGCGGGTCACTGGAGACATGGTCGAAATATTTCGCCAGGGGGCGCATCTTCATTGGCTGCGACATCGACCCAAAGTGCGCGAACCTGAAGTACACAGACAAGCGTGTTCAGGTGCTAGTCGCTGACGGAACCACACCGGAAACCGCGAACAAGATCCGAGCGATTTGCCCCGTCTTCGATGTGATCATTGATGATGGATCTCATCGCTCCGACCACATTCTGCTGTCCTTCTTGAACATGTTCGACGCCCTGGCCCCGGGCGGGGTCTATTGTGTCGAAGACACCCACACCCTGTATTGGCCGGAATTCGGCGGCGGACTATCCAAACCTAATGCCGCTCAAGAATTTTTCAAGGCGCTAGCAGACGTGGTGAACTTTGAGCACTGGCGCAATGAGGGCACGATCGCAGACTTTCTTCGGAAGAGTTTTCCTCATCAACCGGTTCCTGCATTTATTTCGGAAGGTTGGGTTGAGAGCATCGAATTCAGAAACTCGATGATCATCCTGCGCAAGGCGGAAAAGCCCGGACACAGCAAACTCGGTGAGCGGTTGATCCGCGGAAGAGATGCGATCGTCAATTCAGAGCCTCTGGGTCGCCCGGCCGGCCACAACAAGTAAGCAGGCCTCGTGTCATGAGCAAACTGGACCGATTCATCCAGAAGTGGGGCAGGGACGGCATTCGCAGATCCATCGAACGCAAGCGCCACCGCCGGCAACTGGCGGCAGAATTTGGCCACGCACTGCGACCCAGCAGCTTCCAGGAGGTCTACTACCCCGGCTGCACTCGGCTTCCCACCTTCACATCGAATGAGCCGGCACCTGCACGGCTCAACCTCATCACTGACACCATCGGTCAGGGAAGCCTTTTTGGCGGGGTGGGCACATCGATCATCCTTGCCGCGATTCTCGCGACGCGCAACGGCATCGGACTGCGTGTCATCACGCGGACGGAGCCGCCCGTCCCACGCTTGTTCAAGAGCATCCTTGAAATTTATGGCATCGAGTGCCCAGCCGACATCGAGTTCGTTTTCTGCCCCCCCCAGGAAACCAAGCATCTCGACCTGAGGCGCAAAGACATCTTCCTCACCACGTCATGGTGGACGACAGCGGCCACGCTGCCGTCGGTTCCTGCACGGTCGATCTACTACCTGATCCAGGAAGACGAGCGCATGTTCTATCCCTTCGGGGATGAGCGCCTGCGCTGCGAGACAGTGATGTCACGCCGTGACATCCGCTTCATCGTCAACTCCAACTTGCTGAAAGAGCATTTCGCGGCCTCCGGCATGGCGCATATCGCAAACGGCAATGCGACTTTTGAGCCCGCATTTCCTCGTTCGCTCTACTTTCCGCGGCAACCGACGGCAGGCGCCAAATCAAAGCTTCTGTTCTACGCGCGCCCGAACAACCACCGCAACCTCTTCCGCTTTGGCATCGAGATCCTGGATCACGCGGTTCGCCGCGGCATCGTGGATTTGAACAAATGGGACGTGGTGCTCATGGGCAAGGACATCCCGCGCGTCATGCTTCTCGACCATGAGCCGACGCGCGTACAAAACCTGGGCTGGAAAGATTACGCCGAGTTGTTGGGGTCGGCCGACGTGGGGCTCAGTCTGATGTACACCCCTCACCCGAGCTATCCGCCGCTCGACCTTGCGGCCAGTGGTGCCGTCGCCGTCACGAACACCTGCGGAAACAAGCGCGACCTTTCGGCATATTCGCAGAACATCATTTGTGGGGAACCCAACCTGGAGTCGATGTTGACGGCCCTGGAGGCCGGGCTCGCGCTGTCGCAGGACAAGCCCAGGAGGGCTGCAAACTATGCAGCGGCAGGCTTGGCTTCCGACTGGCACAAGAGCTTCAGCGACGTCATCGACTTCGTGAACTCGGGCGACCATGCATAGCCTGCAGAACGTCAACGCCCCCACGACCTACACGGATCCGTGGGCGAGCCCCTTGGCGGCTCGTCTGGCCAGCCTGCGCCAGGGTCGCTTTCGCGTTGCCTATTTCTATGAAAAGCCTGACAACAGCACCTTTCGATACCGGGTCTACAACCCGGTTCAGGTACTGAACGAACTGGGCGACGACACGTCGGCGTCTCACTTTTACCTCAGCGACCTGCCATCACTCGATGACATCGTCTCGCTCGCGGACATGGCAGTCGTCTGCCGCACGCGCTACTGCTCGCAGGTAGACACCTTCATCTCGGCTTTCCGGCACGCTGGCAAACGGGTGCTGTTCGACATCGATGATCTGGTGTTCGACCCGGACCACGCAGCGCTCGTGGCAGAGACCATTGCGCATCAGATGAAGACCCAGGACAGTTGGGATGCGTGGTACGGCTATGTGAGCCGATTAGGCGCAACCTTGCGCATGTGCGATGGCGCCATCACCACGAACGACTACTTGGCCGACCGCATCGAGTCCTTTTCAGACAAACCTGCGCGCGTCATGCCCAACTTCATGAACCGGGAGCAGTTGGCCCTGTCTGAGCAGGTGTATCGGGCCAAGCTCGCTGATGGATTCAAGGGCGACGGGCAAATCCACTTCGGCTATTTCAGCGGCACGCCAAGCCATGCGCGCGACTTCGCGATTGCCCTTCCTGCACTGGAGCAGTTGCTCATCGAGCACCCCAATGCTCATCTCGTCGTGGCGGGTTATATCTCGGCGAACCACATTGCCAATGCCGTCAAGGATCGTGTCCACTACGAACCCTTCCGCGACTTCGTGCAGCTGCAAAAACTGGTCGGCTCGGTCGAATTCAATCTCGTACCCTTGCAGATCAACAGCTTCACGCACTGCAAGTCGGAGTTGAAATACTTCGAGGCCGCCGCTGTGGGAACGGTGAGCCTGGCCTCGCCAACCCAGAGGTATTCAAGGGTGATCGAGCACGGGAGCAACGGGTTCCTCTGCCCCGCGCATGCATGGGACGAACGCCTGGCAGCAGCGATGGCGATTCCAGCAACCGCCTATGCCTCTGTCGCAACGAAGGCCCATGCGCATGCGACGACGCACTACGCCTGGGACCGACAACTCGATACGATCAAAGCAGCGCTGCTGATCAACTGATCAGAACAAGCCGGCACATGTCGTGGGGGTGGTCGGGACCCGACCAAGCCACGAGCACCGCGTCTCACATCAGCACGATGTCGTACTGCTCCGGCGAGCCCCAGGGCTCGGCCTGCAGCGAGATCGGCTTGCCGATGAAGTCGGACAGGCCGGCGAGGTGCTGGCTTTCTTCGTCGAGCAGCATCTCGATCACCGCGGCCGAGGCAATGACGCGGAACTCTTTCGGGTTGAACTGCCGGGCTTCGCGCAAGATTTCGCGCAGGATGTCGTAGCACACGGTGCGCGGGGTCTTCACCTGGCCCTTGCCCTGGCAGGTGGGGCACGGCTCGCACAGCATGTGGGCAAGCGACTCTCTCGTGCGCTTGCGGGTCATCTCGACCAGACCCAGCTGCGTGAAGCCGCTCACCGTGGTCTTGGTGCGGTCGCGCGCGAGCTGTTTGCGGAACTCACCGAGCACGGCGCTCTGGTGTTCATCGCGCGTCATGTCGATGAAGTCCACGATGATGATGCCGCCCAGGTTGCGCAGGCGCAGTTGCCGCGCGATGGCTTGGGCAGCTTCGAGGTTGGTCTTGAAGATCGTGTCGTCGAAGTTGCGCGCGCCGACATAGCCGCCGGTGTTCACGTCGATGGTCGTGAGCGCCTCGGTCTGGTCGATGATCAGATAACCGCCCGACTTCAGGTCCACGCGCCGCGCCAAGGCCCGGGTGACTTCTTCGTCGATGTTGTACAGGTCGAAGATCGGCCGCTCGCCCTTGTAGAGCGCGAGCTTGTCCACCGCGCCGGGCGTGAACTCGGCGCCGAAGGCCTGCAGGTGCTCGAACTGCAGCTTCGAGTCGATGCGGATGGACTGGGTGCTGTCGCTGGTCAGGTCGCGCAGCACACGCTCGGTAAGGCTCAGGTCCTGGTGCAGCAACGAGCCGGCCGGGGTCTTGAAGCTGCGTTCGCGGATGGCGCCCCAAGTCTTGCGCAGGTAGGCGATGTCGTCGCCCAGCTCGTCGTCGCTCGCGTCTTCGGCGTTGGTGCGAAGGATGAACCCGCCGCCGCCGTAGGCCTCGCCCTGCTCGGTCTTGCCGGTCAGCGTGTTCATGCGCGTGCGCAGTTGCTCGCGCAACTCGTGCGAGCCGATCTTCTGCGAGATGCCGATGTGGTCGTCTTGCGGCAGGAAGACCAGCAGGCGCCCGGCGATGCTGATCTGCGTGGACAGGCGCGCGCCCTTGGTGCCGATCGGGTCCTTGATGACCTGCACGGTGAGGGTCTGGCCTTCGAAGACCAGCTTTTCGATGGGGGTGGCGGGCGCGCTGCCGTTGGGGGGCTCGCTCTTGCCGCCATTCACGTGCACGTCGGCCACATGCAGGAACGCCGCGCGTTCGAGGCCGATGTCGATGAAGGCCGACTGCATGCCGGGCAACACGCGCGCAACCTTGCCCGAGTAGATGTTGCCGACCAGGCCGCGCTCGAGCGTGCGTTCGACATGCAGCTCCTGCACAGCGCCGTTCTCGACGATGGCCACCCGCGTCTCTTGCGGGGTCCAGTTGATGAGGATGTCTTGCATGGGGCGGACGGGTCTCGGATGTGCGCTGATCAGAAGCTCACACGCGCTTGTTTCAGCAGTTGCGCCGTCTCGTACAGGGGCAAACCCATGATAGCGGAGTAGCTTCCGTCGATGCGCGAGATCCAGGCCGCCGCAGCGCTCTGGATGGCATAGGCGCCGGCCTTGCCGAAGGGCTCGCGCGACGCGACGTAGCGCTCGATCTCGGCTGCATCCACCGGCGCGAAATGCACGCGCGAGGTGTTGACCGCCAACAGCGACCGGCGACCACTCGACACGGCCACGGCCGTCATCACGCGGTGCGTGCGCCCCGACAGCAGGCCGAGGATGCGCCGTGCGTCGGCCTCGTCTGCAGGCTTGCCGAGGATGCGCCGGCCGAGCGCGACGGTGGTGTCTGAACACAAGATGGGCGCCTCGGGCAAGCCGCGCGCCTTCAGTCGCTTCTTGGCCGCAGCCAGCTTGGCGAGCGTCACGCGCTGCACGTAGTCGGCGGGCAACTCGCCGGCGCGCTCGGCTTCGAGCGCTTCGGCGTCTTCGCCGTCGCCGGCCAGCAGCAATTGGTGGCGCACCCCGAGCTGGTCGAGCAACTGCCGGCGGCGTGGGCTTTGCGAAGCGAGGTAGATGAAGTCGAACGCAGGCGGGCGCGGGCGGCTCATTCGCGGTGGTACGGGTGATTGTTCATCAGCGTCCACGCGCGGTAGAGCGCTTCGGCCAGCATCACGCGCACGAAGGCGTGCGGCAGGGTCAGGTCAGACAGGCGCAGCGTTTCGCCCGCCGTCTGCTTGAGGCTCGGGTCGAGCCCATCGGGCCCGCCCACCAGAAAGGCCACGTCGCGGCCATCGTGCATCCACGCCGACATGCGAGCCGACAGCTGCGTCGTGGTGAGCCGCTCGCCGCGCTCGTCGAGCACCACGCGCAACACACCCTTGGGCAAAGCTGCCTCGATGCGCGCACCTTCGGCGGCCATCAGCTGCTCGGGTGTCTTGCCGTTGCGCGGCTCGGCCTTGATCGCCTTCAACTCCAAGCGCATTTCGGGCGGAAAGCGCTTGGCGAAGTCTTCGTACGCATCGTCGGCCCAGGCCGGCAGACGCTGGCCGACCGCCATGAGCAGCAGTTTCACTTGCCGGTCTTGCGCGCGGTGGTCTTCTTGGCCGGCGCCTTCTTGGCGGCCACCGTCTTCGTGGCGGCCTTCTTGGACGCCGGGGCCTTGACGCCCACGGTGCGGGTCACGCCAGTCGCGAGCTTCTTCGCCGGCGCCTTCTTGGCAGCGACGAAGCTGCGGGCCGGCGCTTTCTTGGCAGGGGCCTTCTTAGCGGCGGGCGAAAGGCCGACCTTCATCACCTTCGGGGCCGACGCCTTGGGCGCAGCGGCCTTCGGTGCGCTGGCCTTGGTTGCAGCGGACTTGGTCGTGGATTTGGGCGCTGCGGTTTTCGCAGACACCTTCTTGGCCGGCGCTTTCTTGGCAACAGCCTTCTTGGCCGGGGCCGCCTTCTTCGCGCCCGGCTTGGCCTCTTGTGCGTCTTCCGAAGCCTTGACCAGCTTGGTCAGCTTCTCAGCGGTCAGCTTCACGGGTTTGCCACCCCATATCTCTTCGAGGTGGTAGTACTCGCGGATCGAGGGTTGCATCACGTGCACGACGGCAGCGCCGCAGTCCACGATGATCCATTCGCCGTTGTCTTCGCCTTCGGTGCGGGGCACGGGGAAGCCGTTGGACTTCACCGCGTCGCGCACGCTGGCCGCAAGGGCCTTCGTCTGCCGGTTGGAGGTGCCCGAGGCAATGATCACGCGCTCGAAGAGCGACGAGAGGTGCTCGGTGTCGAAGACCTGAATGCCCTGGGCTTTCACGTCTTCCAGACCATCGACGATGGCGCGTTGCAGTTTGCGGATGTCCATTCAGCTCCTGGGGTGGCCTTGATAAAGGCAGTGGTGGTCAATATAGCGCGCGACCTCTGGCGGCACCAAGTCGTCAATGCCCTGGTGTTGCGCGATGAGTTCGCGGATTTGCGTGGACGAGACGTCCATCATGGGCAGCGCCACGGCGCGGTGGGGCTGCGTCAGCACGTCGGGGTGCACCTGGGCCGTGGTGCCCGGGCGGCCAGCCACAGCCAGCGTCACGCGTTGCAGCAGTTGCTGCCAGCCGAGCCAGCTGTGCAGGCCGGCGTACTGGTCTTGTCCGATGATCAAGAACCACTCGGCATCGGCCGGGCCGGACCGTTGCAGCTCGCGCACCGTGTCGAGCGTATAGCTCGCCCCGCTGCGTTCGAGTTCGCACCGCTCGAGCGTGAAGCGCGGCTCGCCGGCGATGGCCAGGCGCACCATGGCTTCGCGGTGTTCGGGGGCCGCGAGTTCGCGCGACTTCTGCCAGGGCCGCCCGGCGGGAATCCAGCGCACCTCGTCGAGCGCCAGGTCGCGCAAGGCCGTGCGGGCCAGCGCAAGATGGGCGTTGTGAACCGGGTCGAAGCTGCCGCCGAAAAGCCCAATGCGTTTCAAGCGACCGCCTCGCCGGCCCAATCGCGCGGCCGCAGAAAGTCGCTGTACAGCCGCGCCTCGGGCGTGCCGGCCTCGGGCGACCACGCATAGCGCCACTTCACCAGCGGCGGCATCGACATCAGGATGGACTCGGTGCGCCCACCCGACTGCAAGCCGAACAAGGTGCCGCGGTCGAACACGAGGTTGAACTCGACGTAGCGCCCGCGCCGGTAGGCCTGGAAGTCACGTTCGCGCTCGCCGTAGGGCGTGGCCTTGCGGCGTTGCACGATGGGCAGGTAGGCCGCGAGGAAGGCGTCACCCACCGCACGCGTCATCGCGAAGCTGCCGTCGAAGCCCAGCTCGGCGAAGTCGTCGAAGAACACGCCGCCGATGCCGCGCGGCTCGTTGCGGTGCTTCAAGAAGAAGTACTCGTCGCACCAGGTCTTGAAGCGCGGGTAGAGGTGATCGCCAAAAGGCGCGAGCGCGTCGCGGTTCACACGGTGAAAGTGCTGCGCGTCTTCTTCGGCGCCGTAGTAGGGCGTGAGGTCCATGCCGCCGCCGAACCACACGACCGGCTCGCGGCCGGCCGGCAGCGCGGCGAACATGCGCACGTTCATGTGCACGGTGGGCACGAACGGGTTGCGCGGGTGCATCACGAGCGACACACCCATCGCCTCGAACGGCGCGCCCGCCAATTCAGGCCGATGCGCCGTGGCCGAGGGCGGCATGGCCTTGCCCTTGACGTGCGAGAAGTTGCAGCCGCCTCGCTCGAGCAGTTGGCCGTCTTCGATCAGGCGCGACAGGCCATCGCCTTCGAGCGCACCGCCCACCGGGCGCGTCCAGCCGTCGCGGATGAAGGGCTCGCCGCCCTCTTCTTCCATCGCGCGCACGATGCGGTCTTGCAGGTCGAGCAGGTAGCTGCGAACAGCGTCGGTGGTGTTCATGTCTTGATTCGGATCGGGGCGGCCTGGTCGGGCCGCTTGCCCACCGTGCCGCCCATGTAGCTGGAAATCTCGGCCATGTCGGCCACCGCATCGCCCGACAGGCGGATGAAGCGTTCAACCACCACCTCACGCCGGGCATAGTCGAGGCACACCAGGCCGAGCGGCACCTGGGCCGCCACCACCACGTGGTAGAAGCCCGAGCGCCATGCGTCACGGTAGCTGCGCGTGCCTTCGGGCGACAGCGCGAGCCACATGAAGCGGCCCTCCGCCTTGGCGGCACGCAGCGCTTCGGCCATTTGCCCCACCACGCCGCTCGCGGCCTGCCGGTCCACCGGCACGCCCCCGATCCAGCGCATCCAGCGGCCCGCGAGGGGCAGCTTGAAGAGGCTGTCCTTGCCCCAGAACGTCACCGGGATGCCCACCGTCCATTTGGTCAGCACGCCGAGTGGAAAGTCCCAGTTCGAGGTGTGCGGGTAGACGACCAAGACGCCCTGCCCGGCCGGCAGCCCCTGAAAGCGCACCTTCCAGCCTGCCAGGCGCAGCACACCTCGCGCGAGGGCGCTGCCCTTCAGTTGCACAGGCCGATCCGCGAGGATCATCAGCGCTTGATCGCCCGGTGGCCGATGTCGCGGCGGAACTGCATGCCGTCGAAGTGGATGCCGTGCATCGCCTCGTAGGCCCGAGCCTGCGCGAGCTTGGCCGAGTCCCCCAGCGCGGTGACGCACAGCACACGCCCGCCCGAGGTGACGACCTTCTCACCCTGCATCACCGTGCCGGCGTGGAAGACCATCGCATCGGCTTCGGCCGCCGGCAAGCCGGTGATCGCGTCGCCCTTGCGCGGGTTGAGCGGGTAGCCCTCGGCGGCCATCACCACGCCCAGCGCCACGCGGCGGTCCCATTGCAGCTCGACTTCGTCGAGCGTGCCCTCGGTCGCGGCCATGAACACGTCGAAGAGGTCGCTCTTGAAGCGCATCATGATCGGCTGCGTTTCGGGGTCGCCCATGCGCGTGTTGAATTCGAGCGTCTTCGGCTGGCCGTTGGCGTCGATCATCAGGCCCGCGTAGAGAAAGCCGGTGAACGGAATGCCATCGCGCGCCATGCCTTCGATGGTCGGCAAGATGATCTCTTGCATCGCCTTCGCATGCACGTTGGGCGTGACGACCGGCGCGGGCGAGTAGGCGCCCATGCCGCCGGTGTTGGGGCCCTCGTCGGCGTCGAGCAGGCGCTTGTGGTCCTGGCTGGTGGCCAGCGGCAGCACGTTCTTGCCGTCGCACAGCACGATGAAGCTGGCCTCTTCGCCCTGCAAGAACTCTTCGATCACCACCCGCGCGCCGCCGGCGTTGTGCTGTACGCCGAGCTTGTTGTCGAGCAGCATCCAATCGACCGCCTCGTGCGCCTCGGCCAGCGTCATCGCCACGACCACGCCCTTGCCGGCGGCCAGGCCGTCGGCCTTCACGACGATGGGCGCGCCGATCTTGTCGATGTAGGCATGCGCGGCCGCCGCGTCGGTGAAGGTGTCGTAGGCCGCCGTCGGGATGCTGTGCCGGCGCATGAAGTCCTTCGCGAAGGCCTTCGAGCTTTCGAGCTGTGCGGCGGCCTTCGTGGGCCCGAAGATGCGCAGGCCGCGTGCCCGGAACTCATCAACCACGCCCGCCGCCAGCGGCGCTTCGGGGCCGACCACCGTGAGCGCGATGCCTTCGCGCTCGGCGAAGTCGGCCAGCGCCTTCACGTCGGTGATGGCCACGTTTTTGAGATGCGGGTCGAGCGCCGTGCCGCCATTGCCCGGTGCGACGAACACGCCCGAGACCTTGCCCGATTGCGCGAGCTTCCAGGCCAGGGCGTGTTCGCGTCCGCCCGAGCCAATGACCAATGCCTTCATGAATCGCCGCCTTGCTTATTCGCCAATGACGGCGTTGTGGAAGACGTCTTGCACGTCGTCCAGGTCTTCGATCACGTCCAGCAGCTTTTGCATGCGCTGGCCGTCTTCACCGCTCAGGTCGATGGTGTTCTCGGCCCGCATCGTCACTTCGGCGATCTCGGGCTTCAGGCCCGCGGCTTCGAGCGCGGCCTTCACGGCTTCGAAGTCGGGCGGTGCGGTCAGCACCTCGATGGCGCCGTCGTCACCGGTGACCACGTCTTCGGCGCCCGCTTCGAGGGCGATTTCCATCACCTGGTCTTCATTCGTGCCCGGCGCGAAGACGAGCTGGCCGCAGTGCTTGAACTGGAAGGCCACCGAGCCTTCGGTGCCGAGGTTGCCGCCGTACTTGCTGAACGCGTGGCGCACTTCAGCCACGGTGCGCACGCGGTTGTCGGTCATGCAGTCCACGATGATGGCCGCGCCGCCGATGCCGTAGCCCTCGTAGCGGATCTCTTCGTAGCTCACGCCTTCGAGGTTGCCGGTGGCCTTGTCGATGTTCTTCTTGACCGTGTCGGCGGGCATGTTGGCCGCCTTGGCCTTTTCGACCGCGAGGCGCAGGCGCGGGTTGTCTTTGACGTCGCCGCCGCCCTGGCGGGCCGCGACCATGATTTCACGGATGATGCGCGTCCAGACCTTGCCGCGCTTTTCGTCTTGGCGGCCCTTGCGGTGCTGGATGTTGGCCCATTTGGAATGTCCGGCCATGAAGGCTCCTCGTGCGCGGGGCTGGGCTGTCGCAGCCGGCCGCTGGTTGGGTTCTTGCGGGGTGGGTTTCTTGCCGAAACGGCGCAAGGAATCTTGCGAATAGACTGCGATTTTACGTTGCCACCCCTGGGAGCCCCGCCATGGCCGAGCCTTTGCTGATTGCCAAGCACGACAAGACCGAATGTGCGCTGCTGCCGTCACTGGCGAATCGGCACGGGCTGATCACCGGCGCCACCGGCACGGGCAAGACCATCACGCTGCAAACCCTGGCCGAAAGCCTCAGCCGCATCGGCGTGCCGGTCTTCATGGCCGACGTGAAAGGTGACCTCACCGGCATCACCCAGGTCGGCAAGATCGGCGACAAGCTCGCCGCCGTGCTGAAAGAACGCGGCCTCGACGCGCCCGCGCCCGGCGCCTGCCCCGCCACGCTGTGGGACGTCTTCGGCGAACAAGGCCACCCGGTGCGCGCCACCGTCAGCGACATGGGGCCGCTGCTGCTGGCGCGCATGCTGGCACTCAACGAAACGCAGGCCGGCGTGCTGAACCTCGTCTTCAAGATCGCCGACGACCACGGCCTCTTGTTGCTCGACCTGAAAGACCTGCGCGCCATGTTGCAGCACGTGGGCGACAACGCGAGCCAGTTCACCACCGAGTACGGCAACGTCAGCGCCGCGAGCGTGGGCGCCATCCAGCGCGGGCTGCTGCAGATCGAAGAGCAAGGCGGCGACAAGTTCTTCGGCGAGCCGATGCTCAACATCAGCGACTTCATGCAGACGGTCGATGGCCAGGGCGTGGTCAACATCCTTGCCGCCGACAAGCTGATGAACGCGCCCCGGCTGTACGCCACCTTCCTGCTGTGGATGCTGTCGGAGCTGTTCGAGCAATTGCCCGAAGTGGGCGACCTCGACCAACCCAAGCTGGTGTTCTTCTTCGACGAGGCGCACCTGCTGTTCAAGGACGCCCCCGATGCCCTGGTCGAACGCATCGAACTCGTCGTGCGCCTGGTGCGCAGCAAGGGCGTCGGCGTGTACTTCGTGACGCAGAACCCGCTCGACATTCCCGACACCGTGCTGGCCCAGTTGGGCAACCGCGTGCAGCACGCGCTGCGCGCCTTCACCCCGCGCGACCAGAAGGCCGTGAAGTCAGCCGCGAGCACCATGCGCGCCAACCCCGGGCTCGACATCGAAACCGCCATCACCGAGCTGGCGGTGGGCGAGGCGCTGGTGAGCTTTCTCGACGCGAAGGGCCGCCCGAGTGTGACCGAGCGCGTCTTCGTCATTCCGCCCGGCAGCCAGATCGGGCCCATCACCCCGGCACAACGCCAGGCGCTGATCGGCAGCTCGCTCGTCGCGGGCGTCTACGAGAAGGCGCAAGACCGCGATTCGGCCTACGAAAAGCTCAAAGGCCGGGGCGAGGCCGCCGCCGACGCAGCCGAAGACGCCGTGGCCGGACGCAAGAAGACCCTGCCGGGCACCGAGCCCGCGCCCGCCGAAGGCGGTGGCATGCTCGGCGGCCTGGGCGACGTGCTCTTCGGTAGCACCGGCCCCCGCGGCGGTCGCCGCGAAGGCATGGTCGAGACGCTGGCCAAATCGGCGATGCGCACCATGGGCACCACCGTCGGCCGCGAGATCATTCGCGGGGTGCTGGGGGGCTTGCTGGGCGGTGGCAGCAAGCGCCGCTAGGGCCTTCTCGACTGACGTCCCAAAAAGGGCTGCCCGAGGGCAGCCCTTTTCGTTGGCGGACGGCTTCGCCAATCACGGCACCGCCGTCGTCTTCAAGCTCGGCACCGCCAGCACGCGCACCGCGCGACCGGCGAGCAGCAGGCCGTTGGAGGCGTAGCTGAACGGTGTGTCGGGTTCGAGGGCCGCGACCGCGATCGGCGCGAGCGCCTGGCTCAGCGGCACGTAGTAGCTGCCGGCGGGTGCATCAACGACGGTGCGGGCCCGCACGGGGGCCGGGGCGACGAGATCGACGCCGCGCGGCTGTGTCGCAAAGGCATCGCCTTGCACCACGCCGGGTTCGGTCACCTGCTGCACCGTGAGGCCCAGCGCGCGCAGGCGGGACACGGCCTCGGTCTGGTCCGCGCCGAGCCAGTAGCCGCAGGGCCGGGCGCGCGTGCGGCGCTGGTCGAGCACCAGGGTCGAGTCCCAGCTCACGGTGGTGTCGCGGTCCTGGCCGGTGCGCGGGTCGAGGAAGGTCAGCGTGTACTCGGTCGGCGTGGGTGCGGCCTCGATCACCAGTTGCCCCTGGCAGGCCTGCGCGGCGACATCCGACTCGACGTACTGGCGAAGCTTGCGCAGATCGGGCGCGCGTTCGCTGGCCTGGCGCAGCAGCACCTGGAAGGCCACCAGTTGCGACAGCACCCGGCGCTGCGCATGCAGCCGGCCGATGCCCACGCCGCGTGTTTCGATGAGCACGCTCACCGCGTGGCGCAGGCCGTGGGCGTTGCGTGCGATGTCGGGGTGCGGTGCCCCCATGGCCAGGCGCTTGTCGAGCACGTCGGGCACCGGCAGGTGGTACCACTCGACGCTCAGGCCCTGGCGCTTGAGTTCGTTGACCAGCGGCACGCGAAACCATTCTTCGGCTGCCTTGGTGACGAAGGGGTGCACGCCGGCGACCATCGCGTACTGGGTCAGCACGTCGTGGCGCGGCAGCAGGCCGAAGCGGTCGAGGAAGGGTTGCACGGCCGGGTACTCGTGCGAATCGACGACGACGAGCGGCTGGTAGTCGCGCATCAGCCGGGCCTGGGCGCGCGCTTCGGGCGTGCGCAGCAGCAGGTGGTCGCGGTTGGCGTCGGTGCCGTTGGCAGTGGCGCGCTGGCCGCGTGCCGAGCCATCGGGGTTGGCGCGCGGAAAGATCACCACGTTGATGCGGTCGAGCAGGTTGCCCATGCGGCCGCGGGCGAAGTCTTCGGCCAGCACCAGCAAGGCCTCGGCGCTGGCCGGCTCGTCGCCGTGTTGCTGGCCGACGAGCACCACGGTGGGCACGCCGCTGCGCAGCAGCGCGGCGGGCGAGCTGTCGGGCTGGCGCGTGAACAGCAGCGCTTCGAGCGCCACGCCTTCCTGCGAACGGCCGAGGTCGATCAACTCGACCACGGTGCCCGAGGGCGCGCCCCAGCGCAGGCTGCGCATGAAGGTGGCCAGTTCGGCGTTGCTGGTGAAATCGGTGCGGCCGGGCTGCAGGCCCGGGGTGGACAGCGCCCGCCCCGGCAGTTCGGGAAAGCGCGCCAGCACCCCCGCGCTGAACACCGGCGCCGCCGCGACGGGTTCGCCGGCCACGGTGGCGGGCGCGGGTGCTGCGGGCGTCGCCACCGGGCGCACCGCCGGCGCTGCTGCAGCCGGTGACGTCGATGCCGCGGGCAACACCGCAGCGGCGCGAGGCGGCCGTTCGACTGTGCTGCACCCGGCCAACCCGGTTGCCAAGACCACCACGGCGCAGGCGCAGCGGCTGCGCACAACGCGCTCGCAAAGGGCGGGCAAGGGCTGGGCGAACAAGGGCATTGAAATCACTCCGGGCGTCGGTCGGGCCCCGGACTATAGGGGCGGGCTGGGGGTCAGCGGCTCAGTCACGGCAGCCGGCATTTCGCGCGCCCGGCGGGGCGTTTCGTCGCGCGGCGCTGGCGTCCACGCCAGGGGGCTGGCACAGTTCTGCTCCGGCATGCCTCCCCCCGGCGCATGCCCTCGCTTTTCCGTCCGACCCGGTGCACGACATGTCTTTTTCTTCTCCTCGGTTCATGCTGGCGGTGCTGGCCGTCGTGCTGGTGTCCATCGCCCTCGAAGCGGTAGTGCTCAGCTGGCGCCGTTCGTATGACTGGCGCGCCATGCTGGTGTCGGTGTTCAACCTGTTCACGCGCAGCGCGGTGCAGGTGCTGGTGCCGTTCACGCTGGCCTCGCCGCTGATCGCGCTGGCCGAGGCGCACCGCCTCACGAGCATCGAGCTCAACCACGGGGCAGCGCTGATGGGGCTCTTCGTCGGACAGGAGTTCTGCTACTACTGGTTTCACCGCGCGGCGCACCGCGTGCGCTGGTTCTGGTGCAACCACGCGGTGCACCACACGCCTAACGAGCTGAACCTGTCGGCGGCGATCCGTATCGGCACCTTCGGGCGGCTGTCCGGTGCGCTGCTGTTCTACGTGCCACTGGTGTGGCTGGGTTACCCGGCCGACGTGGTGTTCCTGATGCTGACGCTGAACCTGCTGTACCAGTTCTGGATTCACGCGACGTGGATCCCCAAGCTCGGCTGGCTCGAATACGTGCTCAACACGCCCTCGGCGCACCGCGTGCACCACGCGTCGAACCTCGACTACCTCGACGCCAACTATGGTGGCGTGCTGATCGTCTTCGACCGGCTGTTCGGCACCTACCGCGAAGAGCGCGCCGACGAGCCCTGCCGCTACGGCCTGGTGCACCCGCTCACGACCTACAACCCGCTGAAGGTCGAGTTCCACGAGTGGCGGGCCTTGCTGCGCGACCTGTCGCAGGCGCGCAGCCTGGGCGACGTGCTCGGCTACGTCTTCATGCCCCCGGGCTGGAAGCCCCACGGCCAGGGCGGCACCACCGAAGACCTGCGTCGGCAGGCCGCGCTGGGTGCACCGACGATGCATTCCGGCGCGCCGTGAGCGGCCCTTTCAAGCTGCGCTCGTTTGCGCGGCGCGGCGCGGCGATCGTCGCCTTCAACACGGTCATCGGCCTGGCGCTGGGACTGGTGCGCGGCGCGGGCTGGGCCGAGCAGATGGTCTACGCCCAGGCCATCGGGCTGAGCATCTGGCTCTACATCGACCTGGGCCGCCTGCTGTGGAAGCGCGACCCGCAGACCAACTGGCCGGTGGGCTGGCGCGCCGTCGTGACGCAGGTGGGCGGCGTGGCCGGCGGGCTCGTCACCGGCTGGGCCATCGGCGACTGGTACTGCGGCTGCTCGATGCACGCGCTGTGGCAGAACACGCCGCGCTCGTTCTGGGGCTACGTGGTGGTGTCGCTGGCCATCAGCTTCGGCATCTCGTTCTTCTTCATCTCGCGCGCCCGCGACCAGCACCGCCAGCACCAGTTGGACGCCGCGCAGCGCGACGCGACGCAGGCCCGGCTCAAGCTGCTCGAATCGCAGCTCGAACCGCACATGCTGTTCAACACGCTGGCCAACCTGCGCGTGCTGATCGGCATGGACCCGCCGCGCGCCCAGGCCATGCTCGACCAGTTGATCGCCTTCCTGCGCGCCACGCTGAATGCGTCGCGCAGCGGCTCGCAACCGCTGGCGGCCGAGTTCGAACGCGTGCGCGACTACCTCGACCTGATGAAGGTCCGCATGGGCGACCGCCTCGTGACCGAACTCGACCTGCCCCCCGCGCTGGCCAGCCATTCGGTGCCGCCGCTGCTGCTTCAGCCGCTGGTCGAAAACGCCATCAAGCACGGGCTCGAACCGCAAGTCGCAGGCGGCCGCCTGCGCGTGAGCGCCGCGCATGAGGGCAAGACCCTGGTGCTGCGCGTGCACGACACCGGGCTCGGACTGGCGACAAGCCCGGGCACCAGCGGCACGCAGTTCGGCCTGAGCCAGGTGCGCGAGCGGCTGGCCACCTTGTATGGATCGCAGGCGTCGTTCAGCCTGGCCGCCCCCGATGACGGCACGGACGGCACCATCGCCACCGTGCGCCTGCCGTGGAGTCCCATCGCATGAAACACCCAGTGACTACCCGCATCCCCCCGGGGGATCGACCGATGGACGCATCGGGCGAGGGGCTGTCATCACAGCGGGCCGAGCGCCGGGCCGCCCCCAAGCCGGCCCGTATCCCCTCGGGGGATCGGCCGATGGACCCATCGGGCGAGGGGCTGTCATCACAGCGGGCCGAGCGCCGGGCCGCCCCCAAGCCGGCCCGCATCCCCTCGGGGGACCGACCGATGGACACATCGGGCGAGGGGCTGTCATGACCCCCACCGCGCTGATCGCCGAAGACGAACCCTTGCTCGCCGCCGCGTTGCGCGACGAGTTGCAGCGGCAGTGGCCCGAGCTGCGCGTCGTCGCCACCGTGGGCCACGGCGCGGCGGCCGTCGAGCAGGCGCTGGCGCTGAAGCCGCAGGTGGTCTTCCTCGACATCCGCATGCCGGGCATGAGCGGGCTCGACGCCGCACAAGCCCTGGCCGAAGACTGGCCCGAGGGCGGGCCGAGCTTTCCCTTGATCGTCTTCGTGACCGCCTACGACCAGTACGCGGTGCAGGCCTTCGAGCGCTCGGCGGCGGACTACCTGCTCAAGCCCGTGCAACCCGAGCGGCTGGCGCGCACCTGCGCACGGCTGCGCGAGGCGCTGGCGCCGCGCACGGCAGCGACACAGTCCGCGCCCTCGGCGATGGACAACACGCTTGCCGCACTGCACGCGCTGGTCGCGGCACAGGCCGGTGCCCCAGCGGCCATGCCTCGCTTGCAGGTGATCCAGGCGAGCCGAGGGGCGGCCATCCACCTCGTGCCGGTGGACCAGGTGCTGTACTTCGAAGCCGCCGACAAGTACGTGCGCGTGGTGACGGCCGACGACGAGCACCTCATCCGCACCTCGCTGCGCGAGTTGCTGCCGCAACTCGACCCGCAGCGCTTCTGGCAGGTGCACCGGGGCACGGTGGTGCGTGCCGACGCGATCGCCACGGCGACGCGCGACGAGGCCGGCAAGCTCACCCTGACGCTGCGCGGCCATGCCGACACGCTGGCGGTGAGCCGGCTCTACGCGCACCTCTTCAAGGCGATGTGAGCGCCTTTCGCGCCGCGGGACGACGCTTCGTCGCGCGGTGCGGCACTTCGTCGCAAGGCAGTGGTGGCCGCAGCGGCCACCGCGCACCATGCAGGCTCGATCCACACATTGGGAGCCCACCATGGCGCAGCACACCGACACGACCGATTCCATTGAAACCCGCGCCCGCCGCCGCGTGAGCCTGAAGCTCGGCTTCGCCACGCACGCGCTCGTGTACCTCTGCGTCAACCTGGGCCTGTTCGCCGCCGCCCAGATGTCATCGTCAACACGCGGCTTCACCCCGCTGCTCGGCTGGGGCCTGGGGCTGGGCATTCACGGCCTGGTGGTCTTCCTGCGCCTCACCCAGGCCGGCTGGCGCGAGCGCCTGGTGGCGCACGAGATGCGCCGGCTGCAAGGCCCGGTGGCCTGATCAGGCACCGGGCCCGCGCCGGGGCCGGTCACACCCGGTCAACGGCGATGGCCGTCGCCGCGGCGGTGGCCGTCATCGCGGCTCCATTCGCGGTCACCGCGGCCATGGTGGTCGTGGTGTCGGCCATGGCCGTGGTGCGAGCGGTGCCAATGCGCATGGCGCGGGCCGTGCCAGTGGTGGTGACGGTCATGGGCGCGCGGGTGCGGCTGGTAAACCACCGGGGGCGGCACGTACACCACATGCGGCGGGCGGTGCACCACGACCGGCGGCGGGTAATAGACAGGGGGCGGTGCGTGGTAGACGTGCGTCGGCCGATGCGGCACGTTGCTGACCACCGTGTCCACGTGCGGCAGGCTGACGCCGACCGACCAGTGCACGTCACCGGCATGCGCGGCCGATGCACCGAACGCGGCCGCCAGGGCCAGCGCGGCGGAGAAGAGGGTTTTGCGAATCGACATGCTGGGGTCTCCTTCTGAGGGCCACCACCACCATCGGCGGCGACCTGGTCCCACAACGGCGGCCGACAGCCTTCGGTTCACCTCTTTCGCGTTCGAATTGGTAAAGCCCATGTTTCTGAACGTGAAGCGGCGCGCGGCCGCCCCTGTTCAGCGGCCGGACCGACGCTGGCCCAGCAGGTCCTGCAGGTCCGACAACTCGGTCAGCACATCAAACGAAAAACCCGCCCGGCCCGGCCGCGTGGGCAGCAGCAGCCCCGTCAGGTAGGCACGCAGGTCCTGGGGCTGGCCCCACAGCGCGGCGAGCCGGTTCACCACGTGCGGGTAGCGCCGCGCGGTCGCCAGCGGTTGGTAACGCGGCGGCACGGCCCCCAGCCACTGGTGCGCAGCCGGCGTGAGGCCCCTCTCGGGCGGCTGCACGCGCGCGGGGTGCTCGGGCTCGGGATGGCTCAGGTCGAGGTCGAGCTTGCGCTCAGGACTCGGCGGTTCAGACGCGGGCGGGCGGGACGTAGAAAACACAGCGGACGCACTCTCGGTTGCACGCGGTGCCCTCCATGGCCAAGGCCATGCACCGCAAAGAGGCGCGATTCTTCGCAGCGCGGCGTGGGGCAGACATCCTGCAGCCACGGGGGTGTACGCAACTTGTCACATTCGGTGTGGACTGCGTCACGGTGCCCACGCACG
Source organism: Piscinibacter sp. PDB5-1 (assembly GCF_056676035.1). Taxonomy (NCBI): domain Bacteria; kingdom Pseudomonadati; phylum Pseudomonadota; class Betaproteobacteria; order Burkholderiales; family Sphaerotilaceae; genus Piscinibacter; species Piscinibacter sp. PDB5-1. Next base: position 597,682 of record NZ_JBWVZL010000001.1, read on the forward strand.
AAACACGCGCAAAGCCGCGCACTACAATGGTTTTTCGCTTTTTTGCACTGCCGCATCGCCCCTCGGGCGGGCAGTTCGCAGCGCCCCGCGGCGCCCTTCCCTTCACCCATCCACGCCCGCCTCATGAGCGACGACAAGAAGACCTCTGCGCCCACCCCCGACGCCAAGCCCAGCAACTTTCTGCGGCAGATCATCGAGCGGGACCTGGCGCAGGGCACCTACGCCGGTCGTCGCTTTGCCGGCAGCCCGGGTGACGCGGCCCACCATGCGGCCGGCGAACCCGACGCGGCGAAGATCCGCACCCGCTTTCCGCCCGAGCCGAACGGCTACCTGCACATCGGCCACGCCAAGAGCATCTGCCTGAACTTCGGCCTGGCGCGCGACTACGGCGGCATCTGCCACCTGCGCTTCGACGACACCAACCCCGAGAAAGAAGAGCAGGAATACGTCGACTCGATCATCGACGCGGTGAAGTGGCTGGGCTTCGACTGGCAGGCGCAGGGCACCTCGCACCTCTTTTACGCCAGCAACTACTTCGACTTCATGTACCGCGCGGCCGAGGCGCTGATCAACGCCGGCCTCGCCTACGTGGACGAGCAGACGCCCGAACAGATGCGCGCCAACCGTGGCGACTTCGGCACGCCGGGCACCGACAGCCCGTTTCGCAGCCGCACACCGGCCGAGAACCTCGCGCGCTTCCGCGAGATGCGCGACGGCCAGCTCGCCGACGGCGCCGCCGTGCTGCGCGCCAAGATCGACATGGCCTCGCCCAACATCAACCTGCGCGACCCGGCGCTCTACCGCATCAAGCGGGCGACGCACCACAACACCGGCGACACCTGGTGCATCTACCCGATGTACACCTTCGCGCACCCGATCGAAGACGCGCTCGAGAACATCACCCACAGCATCTGCACGCTCGAATTCGAAGACCAGCGCCCGTTCTACGACTGGCTGCTCGACCAGCTCTGCACGCTGGGCCTGCTGGCGCAGCCGCGCCCGCACCAGTACGAGTTCGCGCGGCTCAACCTCACCTACATCGTCACCAGCAAGCGCAAGCTCAAGCAACTGGTCGACGAAGGCCACGTGAGCGGCTGGGACGACCCCCGCATGCCCACCATCGTCGGCCTGCGCCGGCGCGGCTACACGCCCGAGAGCCTGCAGTTGCTGGCCGAGCGCAGCGGCGTCAGCAAGGCCGGCGGCTGGCTCGACTACAGCTCGCTCGAAATCGCGCTGCGCGACGACCTCGACCCCAAGGCCGCGCGCGCCTGCGCCGTGCTCGACCCGCTGAAGCTCAAGCTCGTGAACTTCGCCGAGGTCTTTGGCACCGACGCTCACCAAGAGGCCTGCCACGCGCCGGTGCACCCGGGCCATGCCGAGCGCGGCCACCGCGATTTCGTGCTGACGAACGAGGTGTGGATCGAGCGCGAAGACTTCCAGGAAGTGCCGCCCAAGGGCTACCACCGGCTCTACCCCGGCAACAAGGCGCGGCTGAAGTACGGCTACGTGATCGAGTGCGTCGGCGCCGAGAAGAACGACGCCGGCGACGTGACCGCCGTGCTGGCCAAGGTCGTGCCCGACACCAAGAGCGGCACCCCCGGCGCCGACTCGGTGAAGGTCAAGGGCGTGATCACCTGGGTCAGCGTGGCGACCGGCGTGCCGGCCGAAATCCGCCTGTACGACCGGCTCTTCACCGCCGCGCAACCTGATGCGGGCGGGGCCGACTTCCTGAGCGTGCTGAACCCGAACAGCAAGAAGGTCGTTCAGGGCTTCGTCGAACCCGGGCTGGCCTCAGCGAAGGCCGACGACAAGTTCCAGTTCGAGCGGCACGGCTACTTCGTGGCCGACCGCGTGGACCACACGGCCTCTCGCGTGGTGTTCAACCGCACGACGACGCTGAAAGACACCTGGGCGAAGTGATGGGTGACCGGCCGGCGGGTGCGCACCGCACTTCGGCCCGGCCAACCCCGTTCGGGCCGGGCTTGTGAAAGCCTCGCCCGAACGTGACGCTCACTCGCGCGTGAGGTGGAAGAAGAAATCCAGCGGACGGCCCTTCACGTCACCCAGCCCGATCACGACCTTGTCGTTGACCTTGCGGAAGTAATCCATGATGGGTTGCTTGTCGTAGATCAGCGACGCGCACACCTTGCCGCCGAACACGACCTCGCGCAGCTGCGCGACGCCCAGGTTCTCGTACGAGTAGACCGTGCCGTCGTCCTTGCGGCACAGCAACGGCTCCACGTGCGAGGCCGAGACGAAGCGCTTGCCGTACCACTTGATCGGGTCCGGGTCTTTGCCGCCGTCGAACTTGCCGCCCTTCCAGGTGCCGATCATGAAATCGGCGGTGGTGCCGTCGAGCTGTTCGTACAGCGACATCAGCATGTCGGTCGGGTAGGCCTGACCGCTCTGGATCATTTCGAGAAATTGGCTGGCTGCACTCATGCAGAGGTTCCTTGAGGTGAGGTTGCGACGCAGCTGAATCAGATCGGCGACTTCAGGATTTCAAGCGTGGTGCCGTCCGCGTCGGTCGCGTAACCGACGACCGCGCCGCCGAGTTCGCGCTCGGGGGCCGGGGCACGCACCACGGTCGCGCCGGTCACGCCGGCCGAGGTGACCCGCTGCGCGTACGAGCCCGGGTCGGTGACCGCAAGCGTCAGCTTGACCGGGTTGTTGGCGTAGTTGCGCGGCACGCCGTCGGTGAAGGTCATCAGCACGATGGCCGAGCCACGGCCGGTGGGCGACACGAGGATGTACTCGTCGTACCAGGGCGTGGTGCCGCCACCAGCGGCCGGGCGCGTGATGCTCAGGAACTGGCTCTCGCGCATGTCGAGCGCGTTGACGTAGAAGTTGCGCGCTGCCTGCAGGTTGCTCACGCCCACGCCGAAGGCGCTGATGTACGAGTGCGTCTGCGCGGCCGCCGGGTCGGTGGCCAAGGGCGTGGCGATTTCGATCAGGTTGTTGTTGGGGTCGCGGCCAAAGCCGACGATGGTGCCGCCCGGCAGTGCGGTCGGAGGTGCAGTGACGCCGCCGGCGCCGGCCGCCGTGGCTGCGGCGCGGAAAGCCGCCGCGAACGCGAGCGGATCGCGCACATAGAAAACGATCTTGCCGGGGTTGCGCCCGTAGTTGACCGTGCGCCCATCGGTGTAGTTGAAGAGCACCAGGCGCGAGCCGCGTGCGTCGGCCGAGTCGAGGATGACCTCGCGGCGGTCGCTGCGGGTGATGCGCGTGCGCTCGACCATGCCGAGGGCGCGGTAGAAGGTGACGGCCACTTCGAGGTCGGCCACGCCGACGCCGGCCTCGGACAGGTAAGCCCCGGTGGGTTGCGCCGTGACCACAGTGTCGTCGTCGCCACCACCACAACCGGCCAGGGCCAGGGTGGTCGCGGTGGCCCAGAGGCCCCAGGTGCGACGGGTCAGGAACGGGATGGCGGGGGTCGTCATGGCTGTCTTCCTCGATGGTTCGGACGTCATCAGAATCGTTCTATTAGAAAGAACGCATAAACCGTATGGCAGACCAAATTGTCGGGAAGGCGAACGCCATTGCACCTGGGGTTGCCCCGGGCGTTTTGGCGTTTGGCGTAGCGAAATCGTTCAAATTCCGGCGGGAGCCGGAAGCCGGGGCCACGGCGGCCCGGCGCGCGCGGGGTCACTCGTCTTCGTCTTCGCGCCAGCCGTACTGGCTTTCGCCGGCGACGTGGGTGTTGCCCATGCCCAGCAGCTCCCGGGCGTCTTGCAGGCGGGTCGAAGCCGAGGCGGCGCGGCGGGTGTGGCGCAGGTGGCGCTCGATTTCCCAGACGAGGTTGACCAGTTCGCGGCGCGTGGGCGCCATGCGCACGCGCACCAGCATGCGGGCCGAGAACAGCGGCGTGTCGAAGCTCAGCGTTTCGGCCAGAAGATCGCGCACCTGCCCGAGCAGACGCTCTTCGGCCGAGTCGTGGGCCGCGGCGGGCAACTGAAGGTCGGCGTCGTCGGGCGCCGGCGAAGGATGCTCCGGCGCGGCCGGCGGCAGACTGCTGCGCGGCACGAAGTCGGCTTGCTGCGCGATGGGTGGGGCCACGGGCAGCATGGCTTCGAGCGAGGGCTGGATGAACTGCGTGGCCGGGGGCGTGACGGGCGGGGCCGGCGCTCGCGGCCCGCGCGTCGCGGGCGACGACACGCCATCGTCGGTCCAGGCCGGCGCCCCCAGCCATGCTGAGGCCGCGGCCGGCGCGGGGGGCCGTGCAAGCGTGGCGACCTCATCGCCCAAGGGAATGAAGGCCCAGGTGTCGCGGGGGGCCGGAGACGGGTCGGGCAGCGAGGGCGCGGCGAGCAATGGCTCGTCCAGCGGCAGGCCGAGGTCCAGTTCCGGCGACGGCACGACGACCTCGACCGGTGCGGGGTGCGCGGGCGCTGGCGACGCGCGGACGGTGGCAGGCGCCGCGGGGTCGGCTGGACGCGCCAAGGCCGGCTCAGCCGTCACGGGTTCAGGCGGTGCAAGCTGCGGTTCGGGTTGGATGGCCGGCGGCACGACCTCCACCAGCGCGACTTCATGATGCAGGGGCTCGGACGCCGTCGCAGCTGCGTCCTCGGGCGGCTCGTCCTCGGCGGCCTGCACGTCCACCTCCAGCGAGTGCACGGTGGGCGCATCGAGCGCGCCTGGCCCGGTGTCGGGCGGAGGTGGGGGTTCGGGTTCGCGAGGCAGCTCGATGAGGCCGAGTCGCAGCAGTTCTTCGAAGTGGCTGGTGGCCGAGCCCGCCTGGTGCGCCAGGCCGAGCACCTGGCTCAGGGTGCGCCGGCCGTCCACCAACAGCAGCACCGTGCGGTGGCGTTGGCTCAGCCGCAGCAGGCGGCTTTTGAGCTCATCCACGCCGGCGGGCGTTTTGAGGGGAACGGGGCTGTGGGACATCGGCACGTGCGCAGGGCAAACCTGCGCGGATTGTGATCCCAGCCGACACCCCCGGGACGGGCGCAATTGGCCCGGTTTACCCCGCCATTCGGCACGTTCGCCGGGCGACGGGGCCGGCGGGTGTCAGTGCAGGTCGCGCAACTGAACGGCGGGGGCGGCGAATTCGCGGCCCACCACGGCACGGGCGTAGAGGTAGTTCTGGCGCGCCCGGTCGCTCAGGGCATCCAGCTCGACGCGCCCTTGCGAATCGCACGGAAACGACAGGCCGCGCCCTTCCTGAAACAACGAGCGGAACCGCAGTTCATAGGCCGCGGCGGCGGGCAAGGCAGACAAGGAAGCGAAGGCTGAGTTCATGGCGAGCAACTCCTGCTGAACAAACCACAAGTCGATTTCGACTTGATGACAGCTTAGGCACCGGCCCACGAAAACGCCTTCGGCGGGCATCGCTGCCGGGTGTCGCAAAGCGACTGTGCGGTGCGTAGGAAAAGGGCTGACACGGGTTTGTCCGCGGCTGTCAGCGCCGCCCGCCAGCGCAGGCCGGCGCAGCGTGACGAAGCGCCGAAGTCCTGCGATTCGTCAAGCAATTTTGGCGACATGACAAGTCACAATGCCGGGTTTTCCGCCGCGCGGCCGAGCCTGGCCGCCTGTTTCACATTCACCTAGGGACGTTGACGCGCATGAGCACGAACTGGAATCGCCGTGATTGGCTGGGGGCCGCTGCGGCCGGGGTGGCCGGAAGCGCCGTGTCGGTGCCGGCCTGGGCACAAGAAGCCTCGCCCATCCTCATCGGCCAGAGCATCCCGCTGAGCGGCCCGGTGGCGCCGGCCTTCGCGGCGGCCTTGCAAGGCCAGCAGCTCGCGCTCGACTCGATCAACCGCAAGGGCGGCATCAACGGCCGCAAGCTCAAGGTGATCCAGCTCGACGACGGCTTCGACACGCGCCGCACGGTCGAGAACGTCAACACCCTGATCGACAAGGAAAAGGTCGTCGCGCTGACCGGCCTGGGCAGCGCCCCGGGCGTGGGTGCCGTGCTGCCGCTGCTGCTGGAAAAGAAGGTGCCGCTGTTCGGCGTGTACACCGGCTCGCACCTGCTGCGCCTGCGCCCGCACCCGTACTTCTACACAACGGCGGCGAGCTACAAGGACGAAGTCGTCCAGTGCGTGAAGCACATGATGTCGCTGCGCCAGGAGCGCATCGCCGTCGTCTTCCAGAACAACGAATTCGGCAAGCTGATGCTGCCGGTGGCCGAACAGGCCATCAAGGAACTGGGCGGCACGATGGTCGCCGCCGTCGGCATGGGTGAAGACGGGCGCGACGTGGCCGGCGTGGCGCAGACCATCGCCGCCAAGGGCGCGCTGGCGGTGCTGATGATCGCCATCGCCGGCCCGGCGGTGGTGGGCTACGTGAAGGCGCACAAAGCCTTCCTGAGCGTGCCGCTGTACACGCTGGGCACCGCCTCGCCCGCCCTGCCCTATCTGGGCGAAGACGCGCGCGGCATCGCGGTCACGCAGGTCGCGCCCTACCCGTGGCGCCACACCAACCCGACCTCGCGTGAATACGCGAAAGACACCGCCCGCGCCAAGCAGACGATCAGCTACTCGCACTTCGCCGCCTACCTGCTGATGACGATGCTGGCCGAAGGCGTGCGCCTGGCCGGTCGCAACGTGACGCCCCAGACGCTGAACCGCGCCTTCAGCAACATGAAGCTGCTCAACGTGGACGGCGGCCCCGACGTGCGCTTCTCGCCGAACAACCACCACCCGGTGAGCTTCGTCGAGATCACCATCGTCGGCCCGCGCGGCACGTTCATCCGCTGACCGGCTCGGCCCTTTCGTTCGGCCCTCGCGGGTCGTTCGATGCGGCCCAGTGTGTCACGTCGCCTCGGCGACGGGGCCCCGGGCCGTTTTTGCGTCCGCATCGGTCGCGTGGGCGGCGCCTTCGTACGTGCCAAGCGGTGCGGTGCCGGTGATCGCCAGCACCCGCTCGCGCATGCGCTGCGCGTCGTTCAGCGTGCGCAGTTCGGCGTACAGCACCTCGGCCTCGGGGTGGCGGCGGCGCAGGTAGTTGAGCCACTGCTTCATGCGCCCGGCGCGGTGGCGCGGTTCGATGTGGCCCTCGATCAGGCCCCAGAAGTGGCGCAGCAGCGGCAACAGCTCGGTCCAGCCGAGCGCCACGCGCCCCTCGGTGCGAATGGCCATCGCCAGCGCCGGGTCGGCCACCATGCCGCGGCCCAACATCAACGCATCGCAGCCCGACTGCGCCATGCAGCGCCGCGCGTCGTCGAGCGTCCAGACCTCGCCGTTGGCCACGATGGGCAGGCGCACGGCCTCGCGCAAGTGGGCGATGCGGTCCCAGTAGGCGGGCGGCTTGTAGCCCTGCGCCTTGGTGCGTGCGTGCACGACAAGTTCGCTGGCACCGCCCTCGGCGATGGCCTGGGCGCAGTCCTCGGCCAGCGAGTCGTCGTCGAAGCCCAGGCGCATCTTGGCCGAGACCGGCAGGTGGGCCGGCACCGCCCGGCGCACGGCCCCGACGATGCGTCCCAGCAGCTCGGGCTCGCGCAGCAGGGCCGCGCCGCCGCCGTGGCGGTTCACCACCTTGGCCGGGCAGCCGAAGTTGAGGTCGATGCCATCGGGGCCCAGCGTCGCCAGGCTGGCCGCGTTGTCAGCCATGCAGGCCGGGTCTGACCCGAGCAGTTGCGGGCGCACCGGCACGCCGGCCGGCGTGAGGCCGCCGTGGTGCAGCTCGGGCACGATGCGCAAGAACACGCGGCTGGGCAACAGCTGGTCGGTCACACGGATGAACTCGGACACGCAGCGGTCGATGCCGCCGGCACGCGTGAGCACGTCGCGCAGGGTGAAGTCGAGCAGCCCTTCCATCGGGGCGAGCAACAGGCGCATGGGGTCTTTCGGTGAGCCGCGCAGTGTAGGAGCGCCACGCGTGCGGCGGGACCATTCCTACACGCAGGCGGGCACGTGCCCGATGGGAGTGCGCAGCAGCGCACGCTGCAATGGGCAGATCGGTCGCGCGAGCCACATCGCCCTCTCCGCGATCCATCCACCCCGATCCACCCAAGGAGCCCGCCATGAACGAACAGAACACCGAACACAAGACCCCCGGCGAAAAGTGCGAACAGCTGTGGGACCTGATCAAGGACATCCGCTTCGCCATGTTCACCACCCGACACGCGAATGGCCACCTGCACGCGCGCCCGATGACGACGCAGAACTCGTCGATCGACGAGCAGGGCAGCCTGTGGTTCTTCATGTCGCGGCGCAGCGAGCCGGTGTCCGACATCCACGACGACGCCACGGTCAATGTCTCGTACGCCGACCCCGATCGCGACGCCTATGTGTCGGTCTCAGGTCAGGCTTCGGTGGTCGAAGACATGGCCAAGAAAGAACAGCTGTGGAACAAGGCGGCGCAGGCGTGGTTTCCCGGTGGCGTGAGCGACCCCGACCTCGCGCTTGTGCGCGTCGAGATCGTGCACGCCAACTATTGGGACGTGAAGGACAGCAAGGTCGTGCAGCTGATCAAGATGGCGACCGCCGCCGTCACCGGTCGCCCGCCGAAGGACATGGGCGAAAGCGGCGAAGTGCGCATGCATTGAGGTCGGTGCATCGGCGGCGTGCGCCCTTCCCCTCCGAAGGGCGAAGGACGCAGCCGCCGTGCAAGCGGCGATTAGCATGGCGGCCCTTCGAACACCTCACGGAGACACGCCCATGACATCACCTCTCGCTGCTGCCGCGCTGTGCGCCGGCCTCGTCGCCTCGGTCATCACCCTGCCCGCCCACGCGCAGGCGGCCGACGCGGCCTCCGCCGCCAAGGAAGCCGGCGCGGTCACCACGTCGAGCGGCCTCGTGTTCCGCTCACTGAAAGACGGCACCGGCGCGCAGCCTGCGGCCACCGACACAGTGAAGGTGCACTACCGCGGCACGTTCCTCGACGGCAAAGAGTTCGACAGCTCGATCGCGCGCGGCGAGCCGGCGACCTTTCCGCTCAGCCGCGTCATCAAGTGCTGGACCGAAGGCGTGCAGCGCATCAAGGTCGGCGGCAAGGCCAAGCTGACCTGCCCGCCGGCCATCGCCTACGGCGAGCGCGGCGCGGGCGCGGTGATCCCGCCGAACGCGACGCTGCAGTTCGAAGTCGAGCTGCTCGAAATCGTCAAGCGCTGACCTCCGCGCCGAGCGACCATGGCTGAGCCCTCTTCCCTCCAGGGTCGCTTGTTCCGCATCTGGCAGGCCTTGCGCGACCGGCTGGTGCAGCTGGGCTGGCGCCGCGTGCTGCTGGCGGCGGGCGCTGCGGGGCTCACCGTGGTGGCGGGAGTGGGCATCGGGCTGGCGGTGATCTACCAGCAGTTGCCCGACATCGACCGCCTCGTCGAATACCGTCCCAAGCAACCCCTGCGTGTGTTCACAAGCGACGGGGTCGAGATCGGCCAGTTCGGCACCGAGCGGCGCATCCACGTGCCCATCGCCGAGATTCCGAAGCTCATGCAAGACGCGGTGATCGCGGTCGAAGACAAGCGCTTCCGCGAGCACACCGGCGTCGACCTGAAGGGCGTGCTGCGCGCGGTGTTCGTCAACCTGACGAACACACGCATGGAAGGCGCCTCGACCATCACGCAGCAGGTCGCGCGCACCTTCTTTCTGACGTCGAAACGCACCTACGACCGCAAGCTGCGCGAAATCTTGCTGGCCTGGAAGATCGAAAGCCAGCTCGACAAGGACCAGGTGCTGGAGCTGTACATGAACCAGATCTACCTGGGGCATCGCAGCTACGGCTTCGAAGCCGCCTCGCGCACCTACTTCGGCAAGCCGCTGGCCGAGTTGTCGGTCGCCGAGATGGCCATGCTGGCCGGCGTGCCGCAGAACCCGGTGCACGCCAACCCGCTGACCCACCCCGAGCGCGCGCAGACCCGCCAGCGCGTGGTGCTGCAACGCATGCTGAGCGCTGGCGTGATCGACCAGACCCAGCACGACACGGCCCGCGCCGACAACGTGCTCGTCAAGCGCGTGCCGCAGGCCTCGGTGCACGCCGAGCATGCGGCCGAGATGGCGCGTCAGGTGGTGTATGCGCGCTATGGCCAGGAGGCCTACACGCTGGGCCTGAAGGTCTACACCTCGCTGCGCGCCAGCGAGCAAGAGGCCGCGCACCGCGCGGTGCGCAAGGGCGTGCTCGACTTCGACCGTCGCCAGCCCTGGCGCGGCCCCGAAGCTTTCGAAGACCTGCCTGCCGATGCGCCCGACGAGGCCGAGGCCATCGCCGAGCTGCTGAACGAATACGAAGACGACGAGACCCTGCGTGTGGCGCTGGTCACCGCGGCCTCACCGCGCGAGGTGCGTGCGACGCTGGCCAGCGGCGAAGCGGTGCGCATCACCGGCGAGGGCCTGCGCGTGGGTCGGCCCGGGCTCTCGAACAAGGCCAAGGCCGCGCTGGCCATCAAACGCGGCGCGGTGATTCGGCTGGTGCAACAAGGCAAGGGACACGCCATCGCACAGTGGCCGCAGGTCGAAGCGGCGCTCGTGGCCCTGGACCCGCAGACCGGCCGCTTGCGTGCGCTGGTGGGCGGCTTCGACTTCGGGCGCAACCAGTTCAACCACGCGCAGCAGGCGCAGCGCCAGCCGGGGTCGAGCTTCAAGCCCTTCGTGTACTCCGCCGCGCTCGAACATGGCGTGATGCCTGCCACGCGCGTCAACGACGCGCCGCTGGCCGACGACGCAACGGGTTGGTCGCCCAAGAACGCCGACGGCCGCTTCGACGGCCCGCTCACGCTGCGCGAGGGGCTCGCGCGGTCGAAGAACCTCGTGTCGATTCGCCTCGCCCGACTGGTGGGCACGGGCCCGACGCGCGACTGGGCGGCCCGCTTCGGCTTCGCCGCCGACAAGCTGCCCGGCAACCTGACCCTCGCCCTGGGCTCGGGCAGCGCCACGCCAGTGCAGATGGCCAGCGCCTATGCCGTGTTCGCCAACGGGGGCTTGCGTGTGGACCCGCTGCTTATCGAGCGCATCGTCGACGCGCAAGGCCAGACCGTGTTCGAAGCGCCCGCGCCGGTGGTGGGCGAGGCGCAGCGGGTGATCCCGGCGCGCAATGCGTTTCTCACGGCGCAGCTGCTGCAAGAGGTCACGCGCAGCGGCACGGCGGCCAAGGCGCAGGCCATGCTGAAGCGCGACGACCTGTACGGCAAGACCGGCACCACCGACGACGCGGTGGATGCCTGGTTCGCCGGCTACCAGCCGACGCTGGTGGCCGTGGTGTGGATGGGCCACGACGAACCGCGCAGCCTGGGCGAGCGCGAGTCGGGCGGCGGCCTCGCGCTGCCGGTGTGGATCGACTTCATGAAACACGCCCTGGCCGGCGTGGAGCGCGTGGCCCCGCTGGTACCCGAGGGGTTGGTGCAGGTCGATGGCGACTGGCGCTATGCCGAGTGGGCCGAGGGCGGCCACATCGAAGGCGTGGGCCTTGACGAACCACTGGCTGAAGCGCCCGGTGACACCTGGTGGACGCCGCTGGGCGGGTTCGCGCCGCCTCAGCCCCAGCAGTGACCTGACGCCCGAGGGCGTCGGCCGCGGGGCACCGGTCAGTGTGCGGGCTTGCGGCCCATGAGCTTTTGAATCAAGGTCACGGCAAGCAGCACCACCGCACCGGCAGCAACACCCACCAGACCGTTCAGCCCCGTCTCGGTGACGAACTGAAGCACTGCACCGCCGGCGTTCGCCGCCGCGTGGGCCATGCCTTCGATGGCGTGGTGCAGCGGGCCGATGCCGTGCACCAGGATGCCGCCGCCCACGAGGAACATCGCCGCCGTGCCCAGCACCGACAGCGTCTTCATCAGGTACGGGGCTGTGGTCAGGATGCCCCGGCCCAGCGCCGCCTGAGCGCCGCCACGCTTCGTGAGCAGCAGGCCCAAGTCGTCGAGCTTCACGATGCCGGCCACCAGGCCGTAGACGCCCACCGTCATCAGCACCGAGACCACCGTCAGCACCGCGACCTGGGTGCCGAAGGGCTGGCCGGTCAGCGTGCCCAGCGTGATCACCACGATCTCGGCCGAGAGAATGAAGTCGGTGCGCACGGCGCCCTTGATCTTGTCTTTCTCGAAGGCCACGAGGTCCACCTTCGGGTCGGCCACGGCCTTGACCAGCTCTTGGTGGTGGGCCTCGTCTTCGGCCGGCGCATGCAGCAGCTTGTGCGCCACCTTCTCGAAGCCTTCGAAGCAAAGGAAAGCCCCGCCCAGCATCAACAGCGGCACGATGAGCCAGGGCAGGAACGCGCTGATCGCCAGCGCGGCCGGCACGAGGATCACCTTGTTGATCGCCGAGCCCTTGGCCACCGCCCAGACCACCGGCAGCTCACGGTCGGCGTTGACGCCGGTGACCTGCTGCGCATTGAGCGCCAGGTCGTCGCCCAGCACGCCAGCGGTCTTTTTCGCCGCGACCTTGGTCAGGATGGAGACGTCATCGAGGATGGTCGCGATGTCGTCGAGCAATGCAAGCAGGCTGGCTCCGGCCATGGGGCCCCTCCGAAATGTGTTTGTGGGTGGCGCGTTGCGAACGAATGACCGGGCGGCCGGCGCAACGCGCCCGGGATGCTAACGGAGTGGCCATGGCCCGCTGAATACACTCCCGCGATGTCCAGCACCGCCCCCTCCTCCACTTTGGCCCCCACCGTCACCGCGGTCGCACCGCCTCCCGCACGCAGCGTCGGAGGCTTGCGCGCCCTGGGGCCGTTTCTGCGTCCGTACCGGGGGCGCATCGCGCTGGCGGGCTTGTTTCTCGTGCTCGCTGCGGTGAGCACGCTGGTGTTTCCGGTGGCGCTGAAGTCGCTGATCGACCAGGGCCTCGTGACCGCCGACCCGGGCGAACGCGTGATGGCGCTGCGCGAGCACTTCTTTGCACTCTTCGCCGTGGGCGCTGCGTTGGGCGTCTTTTCGGCGGCGCGTTTCTACATGGTGTCGTGGCTGGGCGAACGCGTCACGGCCGACCTGCGCAGCGCGGTCTACGCGCACGTGGTCGAGCAAAGCCCCGAGTTCTTCGAGACCACGCAAACCGGCGAGGTGCTGTCGCGGCTGACCACCGACACCACGCTCGTGCAGACGGTCGTCGGGTCGAGCCTCAGCATGGGCCTGCGCAACAGCGTGATGGGCCTGGGCGCGATGCTGATGCTCATCGTCACCAACCCCTACGTGATGACGCAGGTGCTGGGCCTCTTGGTGCTGGTGGTGCTGCCCTCGCTGTACTTCGGTCGCCGGGTGCGCAAGCTCTCGCGCGCCAGCCAGGACCGCGTCGCCGATTCGAGCGCCATCGCCGCCGAGGTGTTGAACGCCGTGCCCGTGGTGCAGAGCTACGTGCAAGAGCAGCGCGAGGCGCAGCGCTTTCGCACATCGACCGAACACGCCTTCGCCACCGCCATTCGCCGCACGCGGGTGCGCTCGGGGCTGGTCGCCTTCATCATCACCGCGACCTTCGGCGCGTTGCTGTGGGCGCTGTACCAGGGCACGCAGGCGGTGATCGCCGGCGACATTTCGGCCGGTCACCTGGGGCAGACGGTGGTGTACGTGGTGATCCTCGTCAGCTCGGTGGCCGTGCTGGCCGAGGTGTATGGCGACCTGCTGCGGGCGGCCGGTGCGACCGAGCGCCTGATGGAGCTGCTGGCGACGCGCTCGCCGGTCGTGTCGCCCGCGCAGCCGCGTGCGCTGCCGCCCACGCAGGGCGGCTCGTCGGTGCGGCTGGCGAACATCGACTTCCGCTACCCGTCGCGGCCGCAACACGCGGCCCTCGCCCACTTCGAGCTCGACGTGAAGCCCGGCGAGACGGTCGCACTCGTGGGCCCCAGCGGCGCTGGCAAGAGCACGGTGTTTCAGCTGCTGCTGCGCTTCTATGACGCGCAAGGCGTGATCGAGGTCGATGGCGTGCCGGTGAAAGACGCTGCGCTGGCCGATCTGCGCGCCCGCATCGGCATCGTGCCGCAAGACAGCGTGATCTTCTCGACCGATGCGATGGAGAACATCCGCTACGGCCGGCCCAGTGCGAGCGATGAAGAAGTGATTGCCGCTGCCCGCGCGGCCTTTGCCGACGAATTCATCCGCGCACTGCCCGAGGGTTACAAGACCTTCCTCGGCGAGCGGGGCGTGCGACTTTCGGGCGGTCAGCGCCAGCGCATCAGCATCGCCCGCGCGATGCTGAAGAACCCGCCGCTGTTGCTGCTGGACGAGGCCACCAGCGCGCTCGACGCAGAGAGCGAGCGCATGGTGCAGGCCGCGCTCGAATCGGCGATGAAAGACCGCACCACGCTCGTCATCGCCCACCGCCTGGCCACCGTGCAACGCGCCGACCGCATCGTCGTGATGGAGGCCGGCCGCATTGTCGAAACCGGCACGCATGCGCAGCTGTCGGCGGCCGGTGGGTTGTATGCGCGGCTCGCCGCGCTGCAGTTCGACTTGTGACATCTCAGGCGCTTCGACACCGGCTGTAGGCCCGCGCCGACACGGGCTCGCCGCACGCTCCGACAGATTTCTCGCCACGACCTTTTCATACTGCGGCTCGTACACGACGCGTGGACTGTCACGCATTGAACGCGCCCTGTCTGAAGGAGACCCCGTGATGAGACAACAAACGAAGTTCCGCACCACCACCCTGGCCGCTGTGGCGGCGGCTGCCGTGCTGATGGCCGGCTGCGAAAGCATGAGCGACACGCAAAAGCGCACCGCCGCCGGGGCGGGCATCGGTGCCGCCGCCGGCGCGGTCTTGAGCAAGGGCACAGGCGGCAAGGCCGGCACGGGTGCCGTGGTCGGCGGTGCGATCGGCGCGGTGGCCGGCAACATCTGGTCCAAGCGCATGGAAGAGCGCAAGCAGCAGATGGAGCAAGCCACCCAAGGCACCGGCATCGACGTGGTGCGCACGGCCGACAACCAGCTCAAGCTGAACATCCCGAGCGATGTGTCCTTCGACGTCAACAGCTCGGCCGTGAAGCCCACGCTGCAGAACGTGCTGAACCCATTCGCCGACAGCCTGCGCACCGACGCCAACACCCGCCTGACCATCGTCGGCCACACCGACAGCACCGGCAGCCCGGCGGTCAACAACCCGCTGTCGGTGGACCGTGCGCAGAGCGTGCGCGACTACCTGGCTGCGCGCGGCGTGTCGGTCAATCGCATGGAAGCCGTGGGCCGCGGTGAACGCGAGCCGGTGGCGAGCAACGACAGCGAGTCGGGACGCGCGCAGAACCGTCGCGTCGAGATATTCCTGCGCGAGCCAGCAGCCTGACCGAGCGGCCCGCAGGGCCATCGGGCCACGGGGACAATCGGCGAACCCCGCCGTCACCGCCCCGTCTTGGAGCTTTTTTGATCCACTCGCCGAGCCCTTACTGTTCTGATCGCCTGCGCCATGCGACCCCGCATGGCGCTTTCGCATGGGCGCGTGCGCTAGCCGCGCTGGTGCTGGCAGCCAGCGCAGCCGCCGCCCCAGCCGCATCGGTGGCACCCGTGCCGGCCGAGCATGGCATGGTCGTCACCGCCCAGCACCTGGCCACGCGCGTCGGCGTCGAGGTGCTGAGCGACGGGGGCAACGCGATAGACGCCGCCGTGGCCGTGGGCTACGCGCTGGCGGTGGTGTACCCGGCCGCAGGCAACCTGGGTGGCGGGGGATTCATGACGCTGCGCCTGGCCAATGGCCGGCACACCTTCATCGACTTCCGAGAGACCGCACCGCAAGCCCTGCGTGCCGAAATGTTCGACACGACCAACGGCGACCCGAGCAGTCGGCGTGGCCACCTCGCAGCCGGCGTGCCCGGTTCGGTGGCCGGCCTCGAGTACGCCCGCGAACGCTATGGCAGCCGCGGGCGCGCGGCGCTCATCAAACCCGCGATTCGGCTGGCACGGCAGGGCTTCGTGCTCGAAGCGGGCGATATCGAGATGCTGCACAGCGCGACCGAGGACTTTCGGCGCGACCCTGCTTCAGCCGCCATCTTCTTGAACCGCCGCGGCGAACCTTGGCAGATCGGCGACCGCCTGCGCCAGCCCGACCTGGCTGAAACGCTGCAGCGCATTCAGCGCCGGGGCGTGGCCGGCTTCTACCAGGGCCACACAGCGCGCCAGCTTGTGGCCGCCAACCGCGCCGCCGGCGGCGTCTTCACGCGGGGTGACCTCGACCTTTACGCCGTGCGCGAACGGGCACCGCTCGAATGCGGCTACCGGGGCTACCGCATCGTCTCGGCGCCGCCGCCAAGTTCCGGCGGTGTGCTGCTGTGCCAGATGCTGCAAGTGCTCGAAGCCTATCCGCTGAAGGACTGGGGCTTTCGCTCGGCACAAGCGGTGCACCACCAGATCGAAACGATGCGCCAGGCCTATGCCGACCGCAACGCCCTGGGCGACCCCGACTTCGTGCACAACCCCGTCGACGCGCTGCTCGACCCGGCGCGCATCGCCAGCATCCGCGCCGCCATCAACCCCACGCGTGCGAACGTATCGGCGCCGGTGGCGGCCCCGCCGACGCGCGAAAGCGGCAACACCACGCACTATTCGATCATCGACCGCTGGGGCAACGCGGCCTCCGTGACGACAACACTGAACGGCTGGTTCGGTGCCCGCGTCACCGCTGCGGGCACCGGCGTGCTGCTCAACAACGAGATGGACGACTTCACGCTGCGGCCCGGCGCACCGAACATGTACGGGCTGGTGCAAGGCGAGGCGAACGCCATCGCGCCCGGCAAGCGCCCACTCAGTTCGATGACGCCCACGCTCGTCATGCGCGACGGCCAGCCCGTCGCGGTGCTGGGGACGCCGGGAGGCAGCCGCATCATCACCGTGGTGCTGCACACGCTCGTCAACCTGATCGACCACGGCATGACGGTGCAAGAGGCCGTCGATGCGCCGCGTTTTCATCACCAGGGCGTGCCGGCGACCACGGAAGTTGAAGCCTTTGCGCTGAGCGCCGACACGCAGCGCATCCTCGAAGGCATGGGGCATCGGTTCGACCGGCCCCAACCTGCGAACCACGCCGCGGCCATCGTCGTGGGCGCGCCGAGGCTGGGCGGAACGGCGGCCGGTCGCTACCGGTATTTCGGGGCAAACGACCCGCGCCGCAACACCGGGCTGGCGCTGGGCCACTGAGGGCTCGCAGCTGCGGCCGACGCCCTGTGGCCTGCCCGCAGATAATGCGTCCCTCCCTCGTTTGCCGAGCCCCGCCGATGTCACGCCCTGTCCGCTCTCAGTACGAAGATTTCATGCGCCACGTGAACGAGCACGGCGTCTTCAAAGCCGACCGCACGGGCACCGGTACAAAGAGTGTGTTCGGCCACCAGATGCGCTTCGACCTGAACGAAGGCTTTCCGCTGGTGACGACCAAGAAGGTCCACCTCAAGTCGATCATTCTTGAGTTGCTGTGGTTCCTGCGAGGCGATGGCAATGCCAAGTGGCTGCAGGAACGCGGCGTCACCATCTGGGACGAATGGGCCAAGCCCGATGGCGACCTCGGACCCGTCTACGGCGTGCAGTGGCGCTCGTGGCCCACGCCAGAGGGCGGCCACATCGACCAGATCGCCGAGGTCGTGCACACGCTCAAGACCAACCCCGACTCGCGCCGCATCATCGTCAGCGCCTGGAACGTGGCCGACCTGTCGAAGATGGCGCTGATGCCCTGCCACGCGTTCTTCCAGTTCTATGTGGCCGACGGCAAGCTGAGCTGCCAGCTCTACCAGCGCAGCGCCGACATCTTTCTGGGTGTGCCGTTCAACATCGCCAGCTACGCGCTGCTCACGCACATGCTCGCGCAGCAGTGCGACCTGCAGGTCGGCGACTTCATCTGGACCGGCGGCGACTGCCACATCTACAGCAACCACACCGAGCAGGTCGCGCTGCAGCTCTCGCGCGCGCCGTACGCCTACCCCACGCTCAACATCAAGCGCAAACCCGCGTCGATCTTCGACTACGCCTACGAAGACTTCGAGGTGGTGGGCTACCAGCACCACGAGGCCATCAAGGCGCCCGTGGCCGTTTGACACGCAGCCAGCGTGGCCGGCTTGGCCACGCGGCACGCGCACGCTCAGGCGGCGGCTTCGGCCACCTGTTGCGAGTGCAGGTTGACCAGGCGCAGCACACGTGCGATGCGGGAGCTCTCTTGTGGCATCGAACGTTCGACCCGCACGCGCAACTCGCGGTCGAGTTCTCGGTAGCGCCAGATGATCTCGCGCATCACGAGCGTCATCTCGAGCAGGGTTTCGCCGTCGCCCGCAGCGTTCATCTCGCGCAAGGTGCGCTCGAAGTTGTCGGCGTCGAGCCCCGTGCTCGAAAACGCACGGCGGATGCGCTCGTGGCGAGCGGTGGCGTTGACCATCAGGTCGCGGAAGGCAGGGCTGCCGGCGTCGGTCAACTCACCGACCTCCACCCGGGCCTCGTCGATGCGCCGCGCCGAATGCGCCACCTTGGCGGCTTTCTTGACGATGTCTTCGATGGGCGGCAGCGTGGCCGTGGCCGCCTCGTCGCTCTTGCAGGCGCGGCACAGCGTGGACACCGCGTCGATCAAGGGCCGGCCGAACTCTCCGGGGATAAGCTTGAGCGCCACCTCGGCTGCGCGCAACGGCGTGCCGCGCGATTCGAGCAGGCCGATCAGCAGCTCACTCACGGCCAGCACCTGAGCGGGCAATGGAATGCGGTCGCCGCGCAGGCCGTGCGGGTAGCCGAAGCCGTCGAGCCGCTCGTGATGCGTCAGCACCGCCTGCGCCACGGCCTCGCCGACGCGGGGCATGTCTTTCAGCACGCGGTGGCCCACGATGGGGTGCGCGGCGATGTGCTTCCACTGGTTCGGGTCGAGTTGCACGCCTTTGCGCAGGTAAGCAGGGTCGATGTACAGCTCGCCCACGTCGTGCGCCAGGCCCGCCACCATGACCTGGCGGATGCGGTTCTCGTCTGCGCCGCCGGTGACCTTGTCGAGCAGGCCGATGCACAACAGGCTGGTGCCCACCGCGTGGCTGATCTTGTTGTCGCTGTGCTCGGCGTACACGGTGAGCATCGACTCGAAGGCCGTGCTGACCATGCCATGGCGCAGGTTCGCGAGCAGCAGCTTGCTGTTGGCGCGGCTGTACAGCTCGCGCAGCATGGGGTGCTCGTCGAGCAGGGCTTCGGCGGTGGCCATCAGGTCCACGCCATCGACCGCGCCGACGACCTTCATGCAGTCCTCGAGCGGCTTGAGCAGCTTGTGCTGCAACAGGCGTTCCTTGACGCTCGCGTCGATGCGGGCCCCCTTGGCGAGCAGCTTCAGACCCGAGCGCGACATGATGTCTTCGCTCGCTTCCATGTCGCGCTTCTGCGCGGTGTGCATCACGTGGTCAAGGTAATGCGGGTTGACGTCGCCGGCCGTATCCACGCTGGGCTTTGCATCCGAATGTTTCGTAGCGAATTCTCGCGGCGTGAGGCCGCGGGCTGGGGCGGGGCTGCGTGAGCTTTTCCCGCTTTGGTACCTCGCAGGACCGCCACCCTGCAAAGAATGAACAAGTCGAAGCCGCTGGCAACGGTGACGGCCTCGACCATCGCAAAGGCCTAACATCACCGCTTTCGGGAACCGCTCGATCCGTCTGGCACACCAAGGCCCGCAACCGCAGCCTTCTTCTTCCCTCGAAAGGACAACGATGAAACGCTTCCTCACCACCCTCGGCCTGGCGCTGCTGTGCTCGGCCGTGGTCTTGCCGCAGGTGGATGCCAAGCGCCTGGGCGGCGGCGGCTCGTCGGGCATGCGCCGCGACATCCCGCGCAAGGCACCCGACGCCCCGACGCAGAACCCGAGCACCGCGCCCAACGCCTCGCCCAACATGGCCGCGCAGGCCGCGCCAGGCGCCGCAGGCGCCGCGGCACCGAAACGTTCGTGGATGGGCCCGGTCGCGGGCCTCGCCGCCGGCCTGGGCCTGGCCGCGCTGATGAGCCACCTGGGCTTGGGCGCCGAGATGGCCAACTTCCTGATGATCGCCTTGCTGGCACTGGTGGCGTTCTTCGTGATCCGCTTCCTGCTGCGACGCTTCGGCCCGCAGCCCGCCCAAGCGCCGCGCGGGCTGCAATTCGCCGGGGCCGGTGGCCCGCAGGGTTTGCGCGAGCCGGCCTTCGGCTCCGGGGGCGCTCAACAGCCCGCCTCGCCTTCGTCCAGCGCACCTTCGTCCAGCGCGGCATTCGCGCCGGCCGCTTCGATGGCCCTGCCGCCGGGCTTCGACGGTGAGGCCTTCGCGCGCACGGCGAAGCTGATCTTCATCCGCATGCAGGCTGCCAACGACGCCGGCGACCTGAACGACCTGCGCAACTTCACGACGCCCGAGATGTTTGCCGCCGCCCGGCTCGACCTGCAAGAGCGCAACGGCGCCACGCAGCAGACCGACGTGGTGCAACTCGACGCCGAAGTCATCGATGTGGCGCAAGAGCCCACGCAGCAGATCGTCAGCGTGCGCTTCCGCGGCTTGATCCGCGAAGAGCGCGACACCGCCGCCGCGCCGTTCGACGAGGTGTGGCATCTGGTGAAGCCGACCGATGGCAGCCGCGAGTGGGCCATCGCGGGCATCGCACCCTACGCCTGATCGACACCGGGGCCGGCCATGGCGGAATCGCTCTACATCGTGACCGGCGCCTCGCGCGGCATGGGCGCAGCCCTGGTCGATGCGCTGCTGCAGCCGGGGCACCGGCTGCTTTGCATCTCGCGCGGCCTGCGCGAGCCGCTGGCGGCGCAGGCCTCTGCCCGGGGCGCGCACTGCGAGCAATGGGCGGCCGACCTCGCCGACCCGGTGCCGGTCGCACAGCGCCTGGCCGAGTGGCTGGCCACGCTGAACGGCACCCGCTTCGAACGGGCCTGCCTCATCAACAACGCCGGCGTGCTGTCGCGGGTCGGCCCGGTCGATGAGGCCGGTTTCGCCGACCTGTCGAATGCGCTGCGCGTGGGGCTCGAAGCCACGCTGCTCGTGAGCGCGGCGTTCTTGCTCGGCACCCGCGACTGGCCCGCCGACCGCCGCATCATGAACATCTCGTCGGGCCTGGGCCGGCGCGCCATGGCGGGCAGCGCGAGCTACTGCGCCGCCAAGGCCGGCATGGACCACCTCTCGCGCGCCATGGCGCTCGACGAGGCCCAGCGCCCGCACGGCGCGCGCATCGTGTCGATCGCGCCCGGCGTGATCGACACCGACATGCAGACGCAATTGCGTGAAGGCGACCCGAGCGGCTTTCCCGACCGAGACAACTTCGTGCGCATGAAAGAAGGCGGCGCGCTCAGCGCGCCCGCCGAGGCCGCCGCCAAGCTGCTGGCCTACCTGGCGCGACCTGACTTCGGTCAGCAGGTGATCGCAGACATCCGCGAGGCCTGAACGACGCCGAAGCGCTCAGCGCTCGTCGGGCAGGCGCCGGGCCGACTCGGGCACCTCACGGACCTCGATGTCGATCACCTCGGCCTCACCCACCTCGCGGCCCTCGGGTGGATCACGCCGGGCAAACGGATGGCCGGCCGTGCCGCGCATCGACCCCATGCGCACCGTGCGCCACCCCACCGGCTTGCCGGTGAGCCGGCCGATCAGCACGAACACCAGCGCCATCGACAGGCCCAGCACGACGAGGCCCGCCGCCAGCAGCACGCCCACCAGCGTGACCACGGCGCGCAGCAGAGCCGCCACGATGCCTTTCACGGCGTCAAGCATGGCCCGGCCCCAGAAAGCCCCCCGAGCGGAAGGTCAGCACCAGCGTGTCTCGGTGGCTCGCCGCCGGGGCGGCGCCGGGCAGCGGCTGGATCGGCGTGCTTTCGTGGATCACGCGCGCGTCGTCGAGCATCAGCAGCGTCCACGGCTGGGTCATCGTGAAGCGGATGCCGCTCGGCCCCTGTGCCTCGAACACGCGCGTCTCGCCGCCCTTGACGCCCTCACGCGAGACGAGCATCACCACGACGAAATCGACCCCGTCGCGGTGCGCGCCCTCGGGCGTGGGCCGGCCGATGCCATCGGTCGTGTCGATGCGGAACTGATGCGCCTCGACGTACCAGGGTTGTTCGCCCTTGACGGCCGAGCACAGGCCGCTCAGCGCGACCAGCAGGCGGCGCCACACCGGGCGGGCAATCAGTTCGGTCGACATCGGCTCGAACCAGCGTTCGAGCCCACCGTGCAGCGCGTTGTATTCGAGCGGTTGCCAATGCGCGCGGTGGGGGGCCTGGCGCACCTCGGTGCCGTCCACGACGAAGCTCGCGTGGCGGCGGCGCCGGTAGCGGCCGCCGTCGCGCAGGTGGGCATCGGGAGGCAGGTCGTTCCAGCTCGGTTCGAGGGCCTGCAGTTCGGTGGCATCAGCCTGCAGCAGGCGGGCCACGTTTTCGGGGGCGACGACGGCGTGCCCCGCGCTGCGCAGGGCGTCGGCCACGGCGTCGGCCGGCGTCCAGGGTGGAGAGAAACTGGCGGTCATCCGGTGATGATGCCACCCGCACCCGAAGCCCCCATCGCTGCGCGGCGCGAGCATTCGGCATGCCCATGAGCCAGCGCACTGTCCCTTCGCACGTGGGAGGTGCGGCGCCTTGCGACTCTGCTACGGTCACGCCCTGGCCGATCCACGCCTCGACGACGACACACCATGTACCACGGCGAACGTTTCAACAGCATCTCTCACCTTGCCGGCCTGCTGCTGGCCATGGCCGGCGCGGCCGTGCTGATCACCGATGCCGCCCTCGCGGGCGACGCCTGGCAGATCGTGAGCTTCAGCATTTTTGCCAGCACGATGGTGCTGCTCTACGGCGCCTCGACGCTGTACCACAGCGCACGCGGCGCCATCAAGAACGTGCTCGTGAAGTGCGACCACTGCGCGATCTACCTGCTCATCGCCGGCACGTACACGCCCTTCACACTGGTCACGCTGCGCGGGCCCTGGGGTTGGGCCTTGTTTGGCACGGTGTGGGGTCTCGCGCTCATCGGCATCGTGAAAGAGCTGTGGCTGGGCCGCGACCGCGTGCCCTCGGTGCCGCTGTACGTGGCGATGGGCTGGCTCGGCGTGATCGCCGCCGTGCCGCTGGTGCAAAACCTGTCGGGCGCGGCGCTCGCATGGCTGGTGGCCGGCGGGTTGTTCTACACGGTGGGCATCGTCTTCTATGCGAACGACACGCGCTGGCGCCATGCCCATGGGGTGTGGCACCTCTTCGTGATCGCCGGCACGGTGTGCCACTACGTCACCGTGCTGTACTTCGTCGAATGAGCTTGCCGAGCGATCCCATCCCCTTCATGCCGACGACACCCCCCCGCGCGGACGAACTGATCGCCCTGCTGCAACTGCAGGCCCACCCCGAAGGCGGACATTACCGCGAGGTGTTCCGGTCCGCGCACCTGGTGCAGCCCACCGGCGCGCGGCCTTCTCGCAGCGCGCTCACCACCATCGACTTCGTGCTCAAGGCCGGCGAGTTCAGTGCCTGGCACCGGGTGGCGTCTGACGAGGTCTGGCACCTGCTCGAAGGCGGACCGTTGCGCCTGTGGTGCATACCGCCGACGCTCGACCGCGTCGAGGCGATCGACCTGACGCCGGCCAGCGCCACGACCACGCCGCGCCATACCGTGCCGGCCGGGTGGTGGCAGGCCGCCGAGCCCACCGGTGAGTTCGCCTACGTCGGCGCGACGGTCGGGCCGGGCTTCGAGTTCGCTGATTTCAGCTTCCTGCGCGACGAGGCCGAGGCTCGCTCGGCACTGGCCCGCACCGCCCCGGCCCTCACCCGATTGCTCGGCGCATGAACGCGCCGAAGCCAGCGCCGGCACAACAGCCGCGCAACCCGCTGCACGGCCTCACCCTCGAAGCCATGCTCAACGAACTGGTCGCGTATTTCGGCTGGGACGAGCTCGGCCAGCGCATCCACATCCGCTGCTTCGTGCTTGACCCCTCGGTGGCGTCGAGCCTGAAGTTCTTGCGCAAGACGCCATGGGCGCGCGAAAAGGTCGAAGGCCTGTACCTCTTAATGCGCCGCGAGCAGGCGCGCCGGGGCCGTTCCGACCCCACTTGAAGCAGGGCCTTTGTCGGGCTCGGCCTACACGCAGGGCGAGAACCGGCCGACGGGGCATTCAGCCCCTGTCCGCTGCAATTGCCGGGCCGCAGCAACGAGCATTTCCTCACCCGCCGCAATGGTGCGGTGGATTGATGTCACCGCCGGTTGTCTTGCAAAAGACCGGCCCCCGATGACCTCGAAAGGAAATGACATGACTCGAAAAATCAAGCTGCTTGCTGCTGCTGCCGTGGCTGCCTGTGCCGCCGTGACCGCCCTGCCCTCGTACGCACAGATCGCCAACAGCGGCCTGTACATCGGCGGCAACGTCGGTCCCTCGCGCTACAAGGGTGCCGACATCGGCGGCTTCTCGACCGACCGCTCGGACTCGGGCGGCAAGGTCTTCGCCGGGTACGAGTTCACCCCGAACATCGCACTCGAACTGGGCTACGCCGACCTCGGCTCGTTCAGCAGCGCAGCCGGCACGATTGACGGCGACGGCGCCTTCCTCGACGTCGTGGCCAAGATGCCCATCACGCCGCAGCTGTCGGGCATTGCGCGCGTCGGGGCCTTCAATGGCCGCGCCGACTACAGCTCGCCGATCCCCAGCATCGGCGACGCCGAGCGCAATACCAAGCCGAAGGTCGGCCTGGGCCTGCAGTACGACATCAGCAAAAACGTGTCGCTGCGCGGCGAGTGGGAGCGTTACCGCTTCGAGGCCTTCGGCACCAAGGCCAATACCGACCTCGCGTCGGTCGGCGTGAACTTCCGCTTCTGACGGTTCAGCCGGCTCAACTGCAAAGCCGCCAGGGTTCGCCCTGGCGGCTTTTTTCGTGGACCGGCGCGACCTCAATCGAGCGACGAATGCATCGTTCCGGCATGCAGCCGCACACGGGTGCCCGCCACCACCACCACCTGTCCCGCGCGCAACTTGCAGGTCTTGCGCAGCTCTTGCTGGCCATCGACCTCGACCTTGCCGTCGGCCACCATGGCCTTGGCGGCGCCGCCGCTGTCGGCCAGGCCGGTGGCCTTGAGCAGGTTGTCGAGGGTGATGAATTCGCCGCGGATTTCGAAGTCGATGGTGTTCATGGGACGGGGGTCGTGAGCTGGAATTCTTGCGCCAGCAGTTCGTAGGAGCGACGGCGCACGGCGGGGTCGTGCGTCCAGCTGTTGATGACGATTTCGTCGAGTTGCAGTTCGGTGGCCAGCGCCCGCAGCTTGTCGGCCACCTGGGCGGCACTGCCCACGAAGGCCTTGCGCCGCATCGGCTCGACGATGCGGAACTCGTCGGCCGTGAAGCCGCGCTTGCGCACCTCATCGGGCGACTGCAGCGGACCCAGCACGCCCCGGCTGCGGTCCACACGCCAGCGCTCGCGGCTCAGCGCATGGTGCAGCGCGTCTTGCTCGCGGTCGGCGGCCAGGGCCCACACGCAAACCGTGGCTTGCGGGCTGGGGTGGCGTTCGCTGCCTCGGTAGAGGCTGCGGTAGAGATGAAGCGCCTCTTCGGCGCCTTCGCCGTCCACAAAGAAGTACGCATAGGCATAGGGCAGCCCAAAGTGCGCGGCGAGTTGCGCGCCGTAATCCGAACTGCCGAGCACCCAAACCTCGGGCGCATGCGGCCCGCGCGGGTGCGCGACGATGCCCTGGTGGGTGAGGCCCGCGGTCCAGGCCTGCAGGTCGCGGATCTGTTCGGGAAAGTGCTCGGCCGCGCCGCTTGCGCCAGGGTTCAGCGCACGCGCGGTGCGCATGTCGCTGCCCGGGGCGCGGCCGACACCGAGGTCGATGCGGCCCGGCGCCAGCGCTTCGAGCACGCGAAATTGCTCGGCCACCTTGAGCGCCGCGTAGTGCGGCAGCATCACCCCGGCGCTGCCGATGCGGATGCGCGTCGTGCGCGCGGCAATCGCGGCCATCAAGATTTCAGGCGCCGTGCCCACGATGGTCGGCAGGCTGTGGTGCTCGCTCAACCAGAAGCGGTGGTAGCCCAGCGCCTCGACGAACGGGGCCAACGCCAGCGTGTCTCGAATGGCGGCGTCTTCGGTGCTGCCAGCGCGCGAGACCGACTGGTCGAGAACGGACAGTTTCAATCGCATGCACACAGTATCGCGGCCTGGGCCGAGGGCCGCAGGTCGGGTGCGGCAAAGTCACATCACAAACCCAACAACGACCTTTCGGAGGGACACCTTCATGGACAACCAAGGCCCCCAAGAAGCGCTTTTCTCGGCCATCGCCTGGATTGACATGGGCAGCCAGGACGATCGCACCGAGTTCGCCGCGCAGATGGAATCGGCGCTCGACCAGGGCGCCGACCCCAACGGCCTCAACCGCGACGGCCGCACGCCGCTGACCGAGGCCATCCAGGGTGGCATGGGCAGCCCGACCGCTGTGGCCCTCTTGCTGCGCCGGGGCGCGGATCCGAGCCTGCGCGACGCCCAAGGCTGGACGCCTTGGGGGCTGTGCGCCGATCGCCTCACCGACCCGGTGGTGGCCGAGGCGATGCGCGACATCCAGCAGGCGCTCGCCGAGGCCGGGGCCGTCCGCGCCGATGACACCTTGCTGGCCTGCCGGCAGGCGATGTGCGAGGGGCGGCTCGACGAGGTGCGCGCCTTCGCGGCGCAGGGGGTGGACCTGCTGCACCCGGTGATCGACGGCCTGGCCTGCGCGGTCGGCTCCGGCCATGTCGAGTTGCTGAGTCTGGTGGTCCAGGCCGGTGCCGACGTCAACCAGCCGCTGGCGGGCGACACGCCGCCGCTCATCAGCGCGGCCATGCGCGGGGATCAGGCCATGGTCGAGCGGCTGCTGGCCCTGGGCGCCGACCCGATGGCCTGCGCTTGGGGCGACCGCGGCTGCACCGCCGAGTTCATGGCCCGCCAGGAAGGGCACGACGCGTTGGCTGCATGGCTGCGCGAACGCATGCCCCACACGCCCAAGCTGAAGGCGCCGCCGCGCAAGTACCGGGATCTGTACGAGCGCAAGACCAACGGCAGCAACCACGGCCTGGGCACCGACGAGATCGTGGCGCGCCTCACGCGATGGGACAAAGACCACGGCGTGACGGTGAGCGAAGTGGACGGCAACAGCTTCCTGCTGCGCTTCAAGCGACTGCCGGAACCGCTGTTGCCGCTGGCCCGCGAGCTCGCCGAGTTTTGCCCCGATGTGATCGATCAGGGCTACGCGTGCATGGGCGACATGGTCGATGCCATGGCCCGCGCCGGGCAGCCACTCGACGCCGCGACCCGCGCATTGGTCGACGGAATTGATTTTTCGGACGGCGATTTCGCCCTCGAATTGCTCGCCCGGGACTTGAAGCAAAACAGCCAGATTCGCGTGTGGTGGGATTGACTTTCAAACCCTTTTGATCAAGCGTTGACCCGGCATTCGAAGGCCATTGCAAAGGACTCGAAGCAGTGCGTCCAACGGCCCGGGACGCTCAGTGTTGCGTGCGCCCACCAACGCGCACAGCGAGGCGGCATGCGGGTCTGGAACATTCAAAACAGCGGTGTATATTCGCGCCCACAGCTATGCGCAAGAGTGCGGTTTGAGATTCAAACGGGAGCCGGCGTCAACTCATCGAACCCCAAAGAACGGTGAATTGAAGCGGGGTTTCGCGGGTCCTGAATGACTTTCTTGAGTGTTTCTGCGGGTGGGGCGCAGCCCCGCTATTTCTTAGTGTTTTTTTAGAGGATAGAACGTCCATGACGACGCAAACCGGTACCGTGAAGTGGTTCAACGAAGCCAAGGGCTATGGCTTCATCGCTCAAGACGCAGGCGGTGCCGACCTGTTCGCCCACTTCCGTGACATCCAGGGCACGGGCTTCAAGACCCTGGTCGAAAACCAGAAGGTCGAATTCGAAGTCAAGCAAGGCCAGAAGGGCCTGCAAGCCGCGAACATCCGCGTGCTCTGACCCGCGAATCGCACCCCAAGAAAACGCGGCCCCGGCCGCGTTTTTTCATGGGCGTTCGGTTTTGCCGGCGCACGCTCTTGTCGAGCCCGCCGTCACGGCGCGGGCGCCGATTGCCGCGTGCGCACCAGGCGATCGACCGGGTAGCCACTGCGCCGCAGCCATTCGTTGATGGCCGACTCCGTGGCAGCGTCGAGCACCGGGCTTCTCGACAAGACCCAGAGGTACTCCCGCTTGGGTTCGCTCACGACCGAGTAGCGGTAGGCCTCGTCGAGCTGCACCACCCAGTAGTCGCCACGGCCCAGCGGCAGCCATTGCAGCCAGCCCGGCAGGAAGCTCACCTTCAACCGCGCGCCACCGCTCTGCTCGTCGGCCGGCAGCGCCCGGCCTTCGGCGACCTCCCAGCCCCCGTCGGCACGCTTGCAGCGGTTGACGACGGCCACCGAGCCGTCCTTCAAGGGCGCGTAGGTGGCGGTGACCTCCCCGGCACAGCGCGATTGAAAGCGGTTGGGCAGGCGCGCCACCTCATACCAGGTGCCGGCATACCGGGCGAGATCGACCCGCGGCACGGCTTGAACGGGCTGGACCGGCGGCGCGGCAGGCACCTGTGCCGCCGCCCAGGGCGCCACCCCCAGCGTCAAGGCGGCGAGACCGGTGCGCCAGGGGCGCTGCGACAAGAACGAAAAGGCAAGAGAAGTCATGGGGCTGCGGCAGCGTCGAGGCGCTTGCAAGTGGGCAGTTTCTGTTGACAAGGCGCATCGCCTTTCGGTTCCCGCCCATGCGCGCACAAACAAGCAGGCCATTTGTGTGAGCAATGACCGACAGCTTCTGACACTGCCCCGCAAGACAGGGCCCGCACGGGGTAGACGCGGGCTGGCCCGCCGCTAGACTGCCTGGCAGAACACCCCCAACGCACCTCATGGCGACACGCCGTCCCTCGCCACCTCCACCGCCCACGGGCGCGTGGTCGGCCTTGCTCAACGCCTCATCGGATCTGCTGGCCCTGCTCGATGCGCACGGCGTCGTCGTGTGGGTCAACGCGGGGTTCGAGCAAGCCAGCGGCTATCGCGCCAGCACGGTGTGCGGCCGACCGCTGGCCCTGGCGCTGGGCGTGCACGACAGCACCGCGCCCGCTTGGCAGCAGCTGACGCAGGCGCTCACGGGCGACGAGCCGCTGGAACTGCCCGAGCTGCCCTGGCACGACGGCAGCGGCGCCGCGCGCTTGGCCCGGGCCAGCCTGAAGCCGCTGCACGAATCGCAGCGTGCCGCAGCCGCCCACTGGCTGTGGGCCATGCAGGACACCACCGAGCTGCACCGCCTGCGCGCCGAGAAGACCCAGGCCGTCGAGCGCCTCGAATCGGCACAAGACTTCGGGCGGCTCGGCGTCTGGGAACGCGATTTGCCCCTGGGCCAGGGGTTCTGGGACCCCCACATGTTTCGCATGTGGGGCTTCGACCCCAAGCTGGGCACGCCCGACTTCGCCGAGGTGGTCAAGCGCATCCACCCCGACGACCGCCCCGGCGAGCTGTATCGCGCGTCGGCGCAGAAGGCGGGCAAGTATTCGAAGCGCTACCGCATCTCGCTGCCTAACGGCCAGTTGCGGCACGTGCACGCCCAGTGGGAAGTGAAAAACGGCCCCGATGGCACGCCCAATCACCTGACCGGCGTGATGGTGGACGACACCGAGGTCTACGAGATGGCCGAGTCGTTCAACAAGACCAGTGCCCAGCTCAAGCTGGCGGTCGAGTTGGGCAACATCGCGATCTGGCGGCACGACCTCAAGACCGACCGCCTGCACTACAACGACAAGGCCTTCGAGGTCATCGGCGTGACGCCTCGGCCCGAGGGCATGATGCTCGACGAGGTGCGTGCGCTGATCCACCCCGACGACCTGCCCAAGGTGATCGCCGCGGCCAACGAGTCCTTGCAGTCGGACCGTCCGGTGGACATGGAGGCCCGTTACCTGCGAGCGGACGGCAGCTACCGCTACGTGTTGACGCGTCGCGTGGTGCGACGCAACGCCGACGGCGAGCCGATCGAATTCGTCGGCGTGGCGCTGGACGTGACCGCACAGGTCGAGAAGACACGCCGCGCGCAAGAACTGGCCAAGCGGCTCGAAGTGGCCGCCGCCGCCGCCGGCCTGGGCATCTGGAGCCGCGACCCGAACAGCCACCGCGGCGAGTGGAACGCACAGATGTTCGAGATGATCGGCCGCCCGCCGACGAGCGGCGTGCCGACGCGCCAGGAGTGGCTCGAAAAGATCATCCACCCCGACGACCGCGAGCGCATGCGCACGGCGCACGCCGAGTTGCGCGCCACTGAAGACACGACGGTCGAGCACGAGTACCGCATCGTTCGACCGGATGGCGAAGTGCGCTGGCTGGTCAACCGCGCGCGCCATGAGAAGCGCGACGGTGAATCGGTGCTATTCGGCATCACCATCGACGTGACCGAGCGCGTGCGCACCGAAGCCGCATTGCGCCAGGCCAACGAGCGCATCGCACTGGCGGCGCATGGGGCAGGCATCGGCACGTGGGAGCGCGACGTCCTGAACGACACCGTGCTGTGGGACCAGCAGATGTACGTGCTGCGCGGCCTCTTGCCCGATGGCAGCAACAGTCCCGACGACTTGCGCTACGAGCTGGCCCATCCGGACGACCTCGCGCGCATCCTGCGGATCAACGAAGAGGCGGTGCGCGAGCGCAAGACGTGCACCTACGAGTTTCGCGTGCGCATGCCCGATGGCGGCTACCGCTGGCTGGCCTCGCGCTCGCTGCCCATCTGCGACGACGCTGGACGCGTGGTGCGTCAGATCGGCGTCAACTGGGACGTGCACGAGCGCGTCACCGCCGAGGCCGAACGGCAGGACAAGCTCATCGCGCAGCGCGAGAGCCAGGCCAAGTCTGAGTTCCTCGCGCGCATGAGCCACGAGCTGCGCACGCCGCTCAACGCGGTGCTGGGCTTTGCGCAACTGCTGCAGCTCGACCCGGCGATGGCCGACGAAGACGCGCTGGGCAAGCTGCGGCACATCCAGTCGGCGGGCGAGCACCTGCTGTCGCTCATCAACGACGTGCTCGACCTGTCGAGCCTCGAAAGCGGCCAGCTCAAGCTGGACCTGCAGGCGGTGCCACTGGCCGAGGTGCTGAAAGAGGCGATGGCGCTGGTCGAGCCGGCCGCGCGTGCCGCGCGCGTGCAGCTGCAGGCCGAGCCCATCCACGCGGTGGTGCAGGTCGACCGCATCCGCACGCGGCAGGTGCTCATCAACCTGCTCAGCAATGCCGTCAAGTACAACCGCCCGAACGGCCTGGTGGGCGTGTCGGCCCGCAGCGTGGACGGCGAAGTCGTGCTGCGCGTGAAAGACACCGGCCGGGGCATGACCCAGCAGCAGATGCTGCACCTCTTCGAGCCCTTCAACCGGCTCGGCGTCGAGCGCGAAGGCATCGAAGGCGCAGGCATCGGCTTGGCCGTGGTGAAGGCGCTGGTCGAGCGCATGGGCGGCTCGGTGTGGGTCGAGAGCGCCGCCGGCGTCGGCTCGTGCTTCGAGGTGCGGCTGCCCCGCGACGGCGCGGACCTGGGCCAGACGCCGACCACCCCACCGGCCTCGGCGTCGAGCCCCCCCGCGGCGGCCCCTCCCGCCAAGCCCCGCCCGGCGCGGCACGGCCGGCTGCTCTACATCGAAGACAACCCGGTCAACGTGCTGCTGGTCGAAGAACTGGTGCGCACCCACGCCGGCCTGCAGATCGAGTCGGCGGTCAACGGCGAAGAAGGCGTGGCGCGTGCCGCCGCGACCCGGCCCGACCTGATCCTCGTAGACATGCAGTTGCCCGACATCCACGGCTTCGAGGTGCTGGCGCGCCTGCGTGCGCAGCCCGAGACGGCCAGCATCCCGTGCATCGCGCTGTCGGCCAACGCAATGCCCGATGACATCGCACGCGCCACCGAGGCGGGGTTCAGCGACTACTGGACCAAGCCGATCAACTTCGCCAACTTCCTCGCGGCGCTGGACCGCCTGTTTCCGCTGCGCGAAGACGCCGGGGCTGCCTGACCCTCACCAGCGGCGGGGCGCCGTTCACGCCTCGGCCAGCAGCCCGCGTTCACGCAGCATGGGCTGCACCTGCGCATCGCGCCCGCGAAACGCGCGGTAGGCCTCGCGCGGCTCGCGGCTGTCGCCCGCCGAGTAGATGTGCTGGCGCAGGCGCTGCGCCACCTCGCGGTTGAACGGGTCGCCGGTTTCGGTGAAAGCGTCGTAACCGTCGGCGTCGAGCACTTCGGCCCACAGGTACACGTAATAGCCCGCCGCGTAGCCGGAGCCTGAGAACAGGTGCTGGAAATGCACCAGCCGGTGGTTCATGCCGATGCCGGGCGGCAGGCCCAGGCGCCGCAGCGTGTCGGCTTCGAAGGCGCAGATGTCGTCCACGCCGTCGGGGCATGCGTGCGCGGCCATGTCCACCAGGGCCGAGGCCGTGTATCGCAGCGTCTCGTAGGCCTGGTTGAAGCGCCGTGCGGCCTGCAGCTTGTCGATCAGCGCATCGGGCATGGGCTCGCCGCTGCGGTGGTGGCGCGCGTGCCGCTTGAGCACCTGCGGCTCGGCCAGCCAGTGCTCGAACAGCTGCGAGGGCAGCTCGACGAAGTCGCGCAGCACGTTGGTGCCGGCCAGACGCTGGTAGGTCACGTCCGACAGCAGCCCGTGCAGCGCATGGCCGAACTCGTGGAAGAGCGTCTGCGCGTCGTCGAAGCTCAGCAAGGTGGGCTCGCCCGGCGCCGCCTTGGCGAAGTTGTTGTTGTTGACGACGATGGGCACGACGCGGCCGGTCGAGCCGTCGCCGGGGTTGCGCGTCTGCTGGCGGTAGGTGCCCATCCACGCGCCGCTGCGCTTGCTGGGGCGCGCGAAGTTGTCGTGCAAGAACACGCCGACCAGCGAGGCGCCCTCGCGCGGGTCGCCGTCGTGCACCTCGTACGCCTTGACGTCGGGGTGGTACAGGGCCACGTCGTCGCGTGCGGTGAAGCGCAGGCCGAACAGGCGCTGCGCGCAGTCGAACAGCGCGGCCACCATGCCGTCGAGCGCGAAGTAGGGCTTCAGCTCGGCTTCGTCGAGGTCGTAGCGGCGCTGGCGCACCTTCTCGGCGTAGTAGCGCCAATCCCAGTCTTCGATGTGCGTGGGCGCGCCGGGCAGCTCGCTCGCCACGTCGAGCAGCAGCGTGCGGTCGCGTTCGACGCAGCGCTTGGCCGGCTCCCACACCTGCAGCAGCAGCTGGTTCACGGCGTGCTGCGAGCCGGCCATGGTGTCGGCCAGCGCGTAGTCGGCATAGCTCGCCTCGCCGTGCAGGCGGGCCTGTTCTTGCCGCAGCTGAAGGATCTCGCGCGCCACGGGGCGGTTGTCGTGCGCCCCGGCATGTTCGCCGCGCGACACCCAGGCGCGCCAGGCCTGCTCGCGCAGGTCGCGCCGGTCAGAGAAGGTCAGGAAGGGCACGATGTGCGAGCGCGACAGCGTGACGACCCAGGCACCGTCGATGCCGCGTTCGCGGGCGGCCTGCCGCGCCGCGTCGCGCGCGAAGGCCGGCAGGCCGGCCAGCTCGGCCTCGTCGCGCAGCACCAGCGGGTTGCCGGCTTCGTCGGCCAGCACGTTCTGCGAGAAGCAGGTCGTCAGCTCGGCCAGGCGTTCGACGATCTGCGCATAGCGTTGCCGCGCGGCAGCGGGCAGGCGCGCGCCGGCCCGCACAAAGTCGAGGTGGGTGCGCTCCAGCAGTCGCAGGTCTTCAGGGCGCAGGCCCAGCGCCTGGCGCTGCGCATGCAGGGCGTCGATGCGACGAAACAGCGGCTCGTTGAGGAACACCGCGTTGCCATGCGCCGCCAGCCGCGGAGCCATCTCACGTTCGACGGCCTGCAGCTCGGGCGAGGTCTCGCTCGACGCGAGGTTCCAGAACACGTTTTCGATGCGCGCGAGCAGCCGCCCGCTGCGGTCGAGCGCAGCCAGCGTGTTGTCGAAGCCCGGCGGCGCCGGGTGGTTGGCGATGGCGTCGATCTCGGCCAGGTGTTCGGCCAGGGCCTGCTCGAAAGCCGGGGCGAAGTGTTCAGCGCGCAGCTGCGCGAAAGGCGGCAGGCCATGGGGGGCGTCCCAGGGCGACAGCAGCGGGTTGCTCGGGACTGGCTTCATCGCGCGCTCCGGGGGCCAAGTGAAATTTCATTCTAGGAGCGCCGTCTGAGCGCAGCCCGCCGCAAGGCTTTGGGCCGCGGCAAGCGCCGGCTCTCACCGATTGAAACACTTGCAAAGTGGGGGGTTAAGCGCATTCGTCACAGGGTGAATCTAGACTGATCAGCTGCCTACCCCTGCGCCTTTGCGCGGCGCAGGCGCACGCCACCGCGCAGGCGATGACGGACAACAACCATGCCCGATTACGTGCTTGGCGATCAGCCCCCCACGCTCACTCCAGACAAAGGTTCCGGTCCCTGGTGCTCGGCCCCGGCGACCTTCGAATACAGCGCCTACAAGCGCGCGATCACCTTGGCGATGGACCTGCAGGCGGTCGAGCTGAAGGTCGGTCCCGAGGCCGTGGCCCACATGCGCCACTACCTGGGCAACTCCGGCCGCGACCTGCAGCTCAACATGGGTGCGCTGATGGCCAAGTCGCACAGGCTGCGCCAGCACCACGACGCCGAACTGCAGCTGGCGCGACGCTTCGCCGAAACGCTGGACCCCGGCCTGCACGCCATCACCTCGGCCAAGACAAGCGGGGGCTATTTCCGGGTGACCGACGAGCCGCACCTCTTCTATGCGATCGGCGGCTACGTGTTCTGGGGACAAGGCAAGGTGCACGTGCAAGCCCACCCCGGCAAGAGCGAGGGCAAGAGCAACAGCAGGCTGCGGCGTTACCGGCTCGACTTCGAATTTCACTTCTTCGACCGCTACAACTGGGACGGCAACAAGACCACGCCACTCACCGACCACCTCAAGGTCAAGGACGACCTGCTGCAAGAGCTGCACCGCCGCTGCTATGCACGCGAGTACGACGTGCGCGGGCTGAGCCGCCAGCAGGTCGAGTGGGAAGCCGAGCTCGGCGTTCGGCCCCCGAAGGGTTCGCCCCTGGACGCCCTCTTCCAATGACCTCTCTCCGCTCAACGAAGCCCCTCGCGCTGGCACTCGCCGCGGGGCTCGCGCTCATCGCCACCGGCTTGCTGTACCTGCACCTGCAGCGCCTCGGCTGGCTGCGCGAGCGCTCGGACCAGCTGGAGCGCCTGGTCGCGGTGAGCTGGGGCGATGGCAAGTACGGCCGGGCGCTCTACGGCGCCTACGTGTACTACGAGCCGCGCGCCGACGGTCAGGTCGATGTGAAGCTGTCGGTGCGCATCGCTCGCGGCGGCCCCGACGGGGCCTACACCCATGCGACGCGCACGCTCGGCACCGCCCAAGACGACCAGGACGCGGTGGCCCGTTGGGGCGCGATCACGTGGTCGGCGCAGGGGCTGCAGGTGGGCAACGGCCCGACCGCGCATGTCTTTGCACGCAGCGAACTCGAAAGCCACCGATGACCCCGTCGCGCCCTGAACAGACACCAGCCAGGACGAACCCATGACCAACATGGCCGATGCCCAAGACGCCCTGCGCGCGCTCTTCGACGCGCCGCAGCACCACCGATTTCTGCGGATCGCTTTTCCGCACGACGACGGCCCCAAGGCCCGCCTGCTGCCCAACAGCCTGACCGGCACCGAAGGCCTGTCACGCGACTTCCACTTCGAGGTCGAGCTGCTGTCCGACGACGCCCGCATCGCGCTCAAAGACATGCAGGGCAAGATGGTCACCATCGAGATGCAGCGCGATGGACAAGACAAGCGCTACTTCAACGGCTACGTGTTCGAGTTTCGGCTCGTGCGCACCGATGGCGGCTTTGCCTTCTACCTGATGGTGCTCAAGCCCTGGCTCACCTACCTGCAGCTGCGGCAGGACAACTACCTCTTCTGCGGCCAGAGCGTGAAGATGCAGACCGAAGAGGTCTTGCGCGACTACGACAGCGTGGCCGACTGGAAGATCAAGATCAAGGGCGCCGACGAGCCCATGCCGCACGCCTGCCAGTTCGACGAGAGCGACTACAACTACCTGCACCGCCGCTGGGAAGAACTCGGCTGGCACTACTGGTGGGAACACCGCGCCGACGGCCACACGCTGATGATCAGCGACGACTCGCTCGACGCCGAGCCCATCGACGGCAGCCCCGAGATCCCTTGGCAGAGCGAGGCCGGCTCGGTCGATGAAGACGGCATCGCCGAGTGGACGCCGGTGCGCCGCATCATGCCCACGCGGGTTGCGTTTTCGAGCTTCGACTACAAGAGCCCGCGCCCGGTGGTCGCCGAGGTGCCCACCGTCAACCAGCAGGGCGACGTGCTCGGCCTGGAGGTCTACGAATACGCTGGCGCCTACGGCTTCAAAGACGCTGCGGCCGGCGACGCGCTGGTGCGCCGGCGCATGGAAGAGATCGAAGCGCGCGGCAAGCACTTCGAGGCCAACGGCTGCGACCGCTATGCCGCGCCGCGCCGCTGGTTTCGGCTGACCGGGCACTTCGACGACGCGCTGCTCGACCCGGGCGCGGCGGCCGACGCGGCGGGCAACAACGAATTTCTGGTGGTCAACGTCAGCCACCGCGCGACGAACAACTACCTTGCCGGCATCCAGTCGAGCTATGCCAACACACTGACCTGCATCCGCCGAAAGATCCCATGGCGGCCGGGCCGGGGCTTCAACAGCCGAACGCCCAAGGTGCACGGCCCGCAGACAGCCATCGTCGTCGGCCCCAAGGGCGAAGAGCTGCACACCGACAAGTACGGCCGCGTGAAGGTGCAATTTCACTGGGACCGCGTCGGCGCCTACGACGAAAAATCGTCGGCGTGGATCCGCGTGTCGTCGGCGTGGACAGGCAACGGCTACGGCTTCGTGGGCATCCCGCGCGTGGGGCAAGAGGTCATCGTGAGCTTTCTCGATGGCAACCCCGACCGGCCGCTCATCACGGGCTGCGTCTACAACGAGAACAACCTGCCGGCCTGGGGTTTCCCGGCGGCGGCGCACCAGACGGGCATCCAGACGCGTTCGACGCCGGGCGGCGGCGGCCACTGCGAGATGGTGATCCACGACCAGGCGGGCAAAGAGCTCATCAACATCTTCTCGCAGAAGGACATGGTCACCACGGTGCTGAACAACCACTCGACCGTGGTGCAAGGGCCGCAGCAGACCATCGCCGTGACCACCGGCATGCAGGCCACGACGGTGAAGAAGGCCATCGAGGTGCAGTCGCAGACCGAGCACATCCGCAACGTCGCGCACACCTCGCTCGAACTCGCCGCCGAGACGCAGTACGTGCACATCAAGGCCAAGACCGACATCGTGCTCGAGGTGGGCGCCAGCAAGATCCACATGAGCCAGGACGGGTCCATCCTCATCGAGGGCGTGCAGGTCACGGTCAAGGGCTCGGGCAAGGTGGACATCAACCCCTGATGAAGCGTTCTGACCGATGAGCACCCCCCAGCAAGCCAGCGCCCGCGTGCACTTTCATGAAGGCAGCATCGAATTGCCCGAAGGCTTCGAAGACCGCACGAGCAACGTCTTCGTGCCCGGCGACACCGAGGCCATGCCCAACCTCAGCATCGCGCGCGACTGGCTGAAGGACGGCGAAGAACTGCCCGCCTACATCGACCGCCAGCTCGCGCTGCTGAAGGGCCGGCTGCCGGGCCACAAGCTGCGCGCGCGCAGCGCCGAGCGGCTGGGCCGCGACGGTGGCTCGGCACTGGCCGGCGAGCGCATCGACGCGTCGTACAAGAACGGCAACCGCACGATCCACCAGCGCCAGGCGGCGTTTCTGGTGGCACCGCGCCGGGCGCTGATCTTCACCGCGTCGAGCCCGCGCGCCTTCACCATCGAGACCGAAACGCTGTGGCGCGAATGGCTCGATGCGTACCGGCCGCCACCGCCTGCCGTGCCCGCAGAGCGCGATGCCGAAGAAGGCGCGACACCTGACGCCGAA
The DNA here is from genome assembly GCF_056676035.1 of Piscinibacter sp. PDB5-1. NCBI lineage: Bacteria > Pseudomonadati > Pseudomonadota > Betaproteobacteria > Burkholderiales > Sphaerotilaceae > Piscinibacter > Piscinibacter sp. PDB5-1. The sequence continues at coordinate 635,422 of NZ_JBWVZL010000001.1, forward strand.
GCGGCCAGCGGCGAGGCCTGAGCATGTACGAGGCGGCGCGTCTCTCGGACCCGATCGCGCACACCAGCGCGCTGGCGGGCTTCATCGCCGGGGCGGTGATCGGCATCGCGCTGATCGCTGCGGTGGCCTTCGCCACCTTCACCTGCGGCTTCGGCGTGGCCTTGCTCGCGGGCTTGGTGGCCGGCGTGGGCGCGAGCCTCATCCTGGGCCTGAGCGAGAAGATAGGCAGCATGTTCTCGTCGCCTGCCGGGGCGATCACGCTTGGCTCGCCCAATGTCTTTGTCAACCGCAAGCCGGCGGCGTATGCCACGGCCAGCACCGTGACCTGCGACAAGCACCCGCCGGTGCCGATGGTGGCCGAGGGCTCGTCGAACGTCTTCTACAACAGCCTGCCGGCCGCGCGCAAAGGCGATGCGATCACCTGCGGCGCCAAGATCGACGGCGGCTCGAACAACGTCTTCGTCGGCGGCGGCACCGTGCGCTACCTGCCGGTGGACGACGAGGTGCCCGCGTGGCTGCGCACCACGGTCGATTGGGCTTTCGCACTGGCCGGCCTGGCGGGCGGGCTTGCGGGCCTGGTGCGCGTGGCGGGCGGGCTGTCGCGCGCGGTGCTGCCCTGCGCCGCCAAGTTCATCGGTGGCTTCGTGATCGGCGAGGCCGTGGGCCGCTACGTCGTCGCCCCGACCGTGACCCGCGCCTACGGGGCGCTGGTCGGCCAGCCGGTCGAAGCCACCACGGGCCGCAAATTGCTGCTGGCCGAAGAAGAAACCGACTTCGTGGTGGCAAGCCCCATCCCGGTGGTCATCAGCCGCTTCTACGCGAGCAACCTCACGCGCGAAGGCGCGCTCGGCCCCGGCTGGGTGATGCCCTGGGAGCAGACGCTGCAACGCCGCGACGGGCAGCTGTGGTTCACCGACGCGCAAGGGCGCGAGAGCGGCTTTCCGCTGCTCACGCCCGGGCAGGTCTCGTTCAGCAACACCGAACAGCGGCGTCTCGCCTGCCTGCACGACGGGCGCTACGTGGTGACCGACCTCAACGAGACCTACCTCGACTTCGGCCGGCTCAACGCCGACGCCACCGAGCCCGCGCGCCTGCAGCGCATCGAAGACCAGAGCGGCCAATGGCAAAGCTATGCGTGGACCACACGCGGGCAATTGCAATTGATTCGCACCAGCGGCGGGCAGGTGCTGCGTGCCCATCACATCCATTTGCTGGGGCGACTGACCAGCATCGAATGCATCGAGGGCGGCACGCGCGGCGCACTCGTGAGCTATGGCTACGACACCCTTGGGCGTTTGATCTCGGTGACCGACGCCAACGGCACCGTGGTGCGCCAGTTTGCTTACGACGCGCAGCACCGCATGGTCAGCCACACCAACGCGCTCGGCTTCGAGTGCCGCTACGCGTGGGCCGATGTCGAAGGCCAGTCGCGCGTGCAGGCGTGCGAAACCAGCAGCGGCGAACGCACCGAGTTCGCCTACGACCTGGCCAACCGCAGCACGGTCGCCACCGACGAACTCGGCCGCCGCGCGAGCTGGGTGTACGACGAGCACTTCCAAGTCGTCGAGTGTGTGGACTTCGACGGCGCGAAGTACCGCACCAAGTACAACGCGGGCGGCCTGCCGGTGGAGCTGCGCCTGCCCGGCGCCCGCACGGTGAAGCTCGCCTACGACGAAGCCGGCCGCATCGTCGAAGAGACCGACCCGCTCGGCCGCAGCACCAAGACGCGCTACCAGGGCGACGGCCTGCGCGTGGCCGAAGTCACCACGCCTGACGGTGCCCGCTGGTTGGCCGACTACGACCTGCAAGGCCGACTGCTCAAGACCACCGACCCACTGGGCCGCACGGAGCGTTTCGAGTACGCCGAAGGCCTGACACCGTGGCCGCTGGCGCACATCGACGCACGCGGCGGCCGTCGCGAGATGCACTGGCACCGGCGCGGCCTGCTGCTCGCCAGCACCGACTGCTCGGGCAAGACCACGCACTACACGTATGACGCCGACGGCCAGCTCGTCGCCATCGAAAACGCCCTCGGCGAGCGCGTGCGCTACCAGCGCCGCCGCACCGGCGAGCCGGTGCTCATTGAGCGCCCCGACGGCAGCACCGAGACCATCGCCTACGACGACGCCGGCCTGCCCGTCGAAGTGCAGAGCACGGGCAACGCCCCACGTCGATGGGTGCGCAACGCACGCGGGCAGGTGCTGCACGCCATCGACCCGGCGCAGCGCACCCTGCACTACCACTACGACCCACGCGGCCGCCTGGTCGCGCTGGCCAGCGACAACGGTGCGACCTACCGCTTCAGCCACGATGCGGGCGACCGCCTCGTGCACGAGACGCGGCCCGACGGCGTGCAGCGCCACCTGGCCTACAACGCGGCCGGCGAGCTCGTCAGCATCCGCACCCTGGGCAGCGCACCTGCCGGCGAGGCGCCGCCCGAGCGCATCACCACGTTCGAGCGCGACAAGGCCGGCCGGCTTCTCGCACGCGCGAGCGACACCGCACTGACCACCTTCACGTGGGACGCAGCCGACCGCCTGACGCAAGCCCAGCGCGTGCCCAGCGACGCAGGCGCGGCCCTCGGCGTCACACCCGACACCCTGGCCTTCGACTACGACAAGGCCGGCCGCCTGCTGGCCGAGCACGGCGCCAACGGCAGCGTGCACTACGAGCTGGACGAACTCGACCAGCTGCGCGGCCTGGCCCTGCCCCACGGCCAGCGGCTCGACTGGCTGAGCTACGGCAGCGGCCACGTCCACCAGATTCGCAGCGGCACGCGCGTCATCAGCGACATCGAGCGCGACGATCTGCACCGCGAGGTCATGCGCACACAAGGCGGCCTGAGCCAGCGCACCGCCTACGACGCGCTGGGCCGCAAGATGTGGCAGTCGGCCGGCATGCCGCAAGGCCCGCTCGGCCCCGGCCAGGGCCGCCTGTGGCGCACCTGGCGCTACAGCCCGCAGGGCGAGCTGGCCCAGCAGGCCGACAACGTGCGCGGCGAGATCGACTACCGGTACGACCCCGCCGGCCAACTGCTCACGCAGACCCGCCAGCTCGACGGCAGCCGAGAACAATTCGCCTGGGACGCCGCCGGCAACCTGCTCGACGACATCCAGCGCAAGAGCCAGGGCCAGGTGCAGGACAACCGCCTGCGCATGTGGCAAGACCTGCGCTTCGACTACGACCCCTGGGGCAACCTCGCCACCAAGCGCAAGGGCTCGCAGCAGACGCAGCACTTCGTCTTCGACGCCGAGGACCGGCTCATGGCCGTCAAGACCGAGAGCGGCCGCGGGACGGTCGAGACGCGTTTTCAGTACGACGCGCTCGGCCGGCGCATCGCCAAGACCGATGTGCAGCAAGGCGTGCAAGACGCCACCCCGTTTGAAGAGACACGCCGCTTTGTCTGGCAAGGCCTGCGCATGGTGCAAGAGCTGCGCGCAGGCGGCGTCAGCAGCTATGTCTACAGCCCTGACGCGGCCTACACGCCCCTCGCCCGCATCGACGCGGTGATCGGCGAGGCCCTGGCCGCATCGGCCATCGAGACCGCGCAACGCAGCTCACGCGTCTATCACTTCCACACCGACCTCGTCGGCGCCCCACTCGAAGCCACCGACGAACACGGCGAACTCGCCTGGGCCGGCCGCTACGGCGCGTGGGGCAAGGTCGAACGCGGCGAAGACATCGCCCTCGACGCCCGCATCGACCAGCCCCTGCGCTACCCCGGCCAGTACGCCGACGACTCCACCGGCCTGCACTACAACACCTTCCGCTACTACGACCCCGATGTCGGCCGATTCATCAACCACGACCCCATCGGGTTGATGGGTGGGGAGAATCTTTATGCGTATGCGCCGAATGCGACGGGGTGGAGCGATCCGTTGGGGTGGTGCTCAACGGCCTTGGGCAAGAACATGGGGGCACGCACGGGCGATGGGATGGCAAACCATCACCTGATTCCTGAGGAACTGTTGAAGCACCCAAGGTACGCCAGCATGTTCCAGCGATTGAAGAGCATGGGATTTGACGGTGATGGGGCCTCCAACGGAATCTTCTTGCCTGGAAGCCAAAAACTTGCTCAACAAACCGGCATGCCAGGACACTGGAGCAACCACTCTCAGTACACCTCCGCAGTCCAGAAAGAACTGGACAAGCTAGCGACGCTGTTTGGCAGGGGGCAATTGAGTGACACGCAACTGGCCCTTGGGGTTGGTCGAATTCAGAACATGGCTAGAGAAGGCCTTGAGGCCGGCAAGTACGCGATCGATGCCATATCCGGAAGACTTCTATGACGCAGCAACAGGACTTTTATCTCATCGATTACGACTGGGAGAGCTGGAGCCTCCCCCCTTATCTCAGCGGCGAATTCAATCACCCTGACTTCGAATGGAATGTTCTCGATGCCAATTCACTTTGCGATGTCGAGATCAAAAGAAACTACGAATTTTCAGTGAATGACAAAGCTGTCAAAAAGATCGAGTTTGACTTCTACGACCCCAAGTCACCTGTCGTTTCGAGAAGTTTTCTTGACCTTTGCCGAGACTTGTCGGTCAAGCACAGAGCTGTCCCGCTACGAATTACGATCGTCGGCGGAAAGGTCACCGACGACTTCTCTTTTTTCTTGCCTTGCCAAAGTGCTGCCCTGCTGAACCGTGATCAGTCCGAATTCTGCGAAGAGAAAGTTGTGGAGACAGGTGCCACGATGATGGACAAGTTCTTCCCCGAGACCCCTGTCTACAGTTGGATAAAGAGTTTTAGCGTCATTCCCAACGAATTCCATCTGTTTCATTGCGTTGAACTGGCTGGTTTGGTAGCAAGCGCAGAATTTCGCAAGATGAGCTTGTCTCGACAACTAAAAGGACTGAAATTCATCCCCATCGACAGTGACTTTGTTTACGACCCGTGGGGCGACATCTCTAACTAACCGTAGCCGAAGTCCGCGAGACTCCGCTCGCTCAAAGAGACGCGCCGCTTTGTCTGGCAAGGCCTGCGCATGGTGCAAGAGCTGCGTGCAGGCGGCGTCAGCAGCTATGTCTACAGCCCTGACGAGGCCTACACGCCCCTCGCCCGCATCGACGCGGTGATCGGCGAGGCCCTGGCCGCATCGGCCATCGAGACCGCGCAACGCAGCTCACGCGTCTATCACTTCCACACCGACCTCGTCGGCGCCCCACTCGAAGCCACCGACGAACACGGCGAACTCGCCTGGGCCGGCCGCTACGGCGCGTGAGGCAAGGTCGAACGCGGCGAAGACATCGCCCTCGACGCCCGCATCGACCAGCCCCTGCGCTACCCCGGCCAGTACGCCGACGACTCCACCGGCCTGCACTACAACACCTTCCGCTACTACGACCCCGACGTCGGCCGCTTCATCAACCACGATCCGATCGGGTTGATGGGTGGGGAGAATCTTTATGCGTATGCGCCGAATGCGACGGGGTGGAGCGATCCGTTGGGATGGTGCGCCGTTGCGCTGGGCAAGAACATGGAGGCAGCGGGTGCCCCCGGACCAGCAAACACGGCGCCCCATCACATCGCGGGGGACACATCAGACCGGCCTCCCCCGTGACTCGCCGTATTGCCAAAACCAATCGTTAGCAAATTTGGGTAATCTGCGCCCTTCCAGTCTTCTGTTTCGCCCATGCCCACCTTCCAGCCCCTGGCCCAGTTGCTGGCCGAACGCCGCATTGACGGCAGCACCGTGCACTTCGCGATCACCGACGATTGGCTGCAGGGCCGGACGACATTTGGCGGGGTGATCTCGACCCTCGCGGTGCAGGCCATGCGCGACGTGGCGGCGGCACAGTGGCCGGGCACGGTCAGCCTGCGGTCGCTGCAGACGAGCTTCATCGGCCCGGTTGCCGAGGGCGATGTCGAGGTGGCGGTGAACACGCTGCGCGAAGGCAAGAACGTGCGGCAGGTGCAGGCCACGGTGCGGCAAGCCGGTCAGTTGGCGGCCACGCTGCTGGGGGTGTTCGGCAGCGACCGAGAATCGGTGCTGACGCCCATCGAGCCGGTGCGCCCAGCGGTGGCGCGCAGCCCCGAAGCGGGCTTGCAGCTGCCCTTCATGCGCGGGCTGGCCCCCAACTTTCTGCAGCACATCGATTCGAGCTGGTCCGAAGGGGGCTTGCCGTACAGCAACGGCTCGATGTCGCACAGCCGCATCTGGCTGCGAATGAACCGCGAGCCGGCCGACACCCCAGTGACGCCCGAGTTGCTGACGGTGCTGCTGGCCGACGTGCCGCCCACCCCGATGCTGAGCCAGTTGGCCAAGCCGACGCCCGCCAGTTCAGTGTCTTGGGACTTGCAACTGCGCCCGCTGCATGAAACGCTGGACGCCAAGGGCTGGTGGCGCGCCGACACCGATGCCCTGGCCGCATCGGCGGGCTACGTGAACCAGGTGACGCGGCTGTGGTCGCCGAGCGGGCAGTTGGCCGCGCTGGGCTACCAGGTGGTGACGGTGTACGCCTGAGGTCTGCGCCTGAGCAGTCACCGACACCCCGCCCTCAAGCCTTCGGTTCAGCCGGCGTCTTGCGCGCCGCAGCCTTCTTCGCGGGGCTCTTCGGAACCACGGCCTTCTCGGCAAGGGCCTTCTCGACCAGCTCGGCCATCAGGCCGTTGAGCCCGCCTTCATGCTGGGCGGCGCGCTCTTGCAGTTGCTTGGTCAGCGTCAGCGGCAGCTTGCAGGCGAAGGGCACGAGGCCGGCCGCAGCATCGAGCTTGCGCTGCTCGCGCTTGTCGATCGCCGTCGCGGCACCACTGCCGAAGCGGTTCGGCACACCAGCGGCCTTCATCTGCCCGTTGATCTTGAGGGCGAGGTTCTTGGCGAGGTCGAATTTCTTGAGGGACATGGGGCGGGGCTCGGCGGCGTGAAACGGAGCGTGATTTTCGCTCGCGGGCGGGAAGCTGCGAAAAGCGCGGCCAACGCCTGTGCTCCAATCCTTGGCTTTGCCACCCTGACCCCACCATGGCGCTCAAAGCCACCATCTACAAGGCGAACGTGCAGCTCGCCGACATGGACCGCAACGTCTATGGCGACCACAGCGTGACGATTGCACGCCACCCGTCAGAGACCGATGAGCGCCTCATGATCCGGCTGCTGGCGTTTGCGCTCAACGTGCCGGCCGACGACAAGAACGGCACGCTCGAATTCGCCAAGAGCCTGTGGGACACGGACGAGCCCGACCTCTGGCACAAAGACCTCACCGGCCAGATCATGCATTGGATCGACGTGGGCCAGCCCGACGACAAACGCATGATGAAGGCGAGCCCGCGCGCCGAGCGCGTCACGGTCTACACCTACACCGCGAGTTCGCCGATCTGGTGGAACGGCCTGCAGACCAAGATCACCCGCGCCCGCAACCTCGACGTGTGGCTGATCGAGGCCGAGCAGAGCCAGGCGCTCGCCGCCCTCACGCAGCGCACGATGCAACTGCAGGTGACCGTGCAGGACGGCACCGTGTGGGTGGGCGACGGGCAACGCTCGGTCGAGGTCACGCCCCGCAAGCTGTACCCGGCCTGATCGCCCTCACGGATCGCCACGCCCCCTGGACCGAAGCCCAGGCACGCCGCATGCCTTAGGGACAGTCGGCCTCAGGCGATTGGTTCAGAATCGCTCGCCAACAAGAACTGCAAAGGGTTGGCATGGCAGCAAAAGAGATTCAGGTTGAGCACAACATCTCGAAGCAGCGCTTCGAATGCACGGTGGATGGCTTGTTGAGCGTGGCCGACTACCAGCTCTCGAACGGGGTGTTGCTGATCGTGCACACCCGCGTGCCCGATGCCTTGCAAGGCCGGGGCATCGCGTCGGCCCTGATCGCGGCAGTGCTCGACCATGCGCAGTCCGAGGGCTTGAAAGTGGACCCCTTGTGTTCGTTCGCGCGGGCCTACCTTCAGGGCCACCCCGATACCCACGACACCCACGCGCGCGCCGCCTGAGCCCCGGCGGGCTCTGCGGCGCGACTGCCGGTTGGCGGCGGTCTCGCGCTTCACCTTGCGAACTTGATGAGCGACACCACGACCTCCCCCGCCCCCACCGGCACTGACGCCGACCCGCACCTGTGGCTCGAAGACGTGCTGGGCGATGCAGCCCTCGCCTGGGTGCGCGAGCGCAACGCCATCACCGAAGCCGAGCTGAAGGCGCGCCCCGAGTACGCGCCGATCCGCGCGGCCATGCTCGACGTGCTGAACGCGCAAGACCGCATTCCCAACATCGCACGGCGCGGCGACTGGCTCTACAACTTCTGGCAAGACGACCAGCACAAGCGCGGCCTGTGGCGGCGCACGACGCTGGCGCAATATCGCCACCCCGAGCCCGACTGGGAAACTGTGCTCGACCTCGACGCCCTGGCCGAAGCCGAAGGCGAGAACTGGACCTGGGGCGGTGCCATCGTGCTCGGCCCCGAGTACCGGCACGCGCTGCTGGCGTTGTCGCGCGGCGGCGCCGACGCCAAGGTGATGCGCGAGTTCGACTGCGTTGAAAAGCGCTTCATCGAAGGCGGCTTCTTCTTGCCCGAAGCCAAGACCGATGTCGAATGGATCGACGCCGACACGCTGTACGTGGGCACCGATTTCGGCCCCGGCTCGATGACCGACTCGGGCTACCCGCGTGTGCTCAAGCGCTGGCGTCGCGGCACCCCGCTGGCCGAGGCGGTGACGGTGTTCGAAGGCCAGGCCGAAGACGTGTCGGTCGGCGTGTCGGTGGACATGACGCCCGGCTACGAGCGCACGCTGTTCAGCCGCGCGACCGACTTCTACAACAACGAGGTCTTCCTGCTGCAAGGCAGCGGCGGCGGCGAGCGGCTGGTCAAGCTCGACATCCCGAGCGACGCCTCGCCCAGCTTCTTTCGCGACACGATGCTGTTGCACCTGCGCAGCGACCTGCCGCTCGGCGACACCACCTGGCCCAGCGGCGCGCTGCTCGCCACCGACGCCGAGGCCTGGATGCGTGGCGAGCGTCATGCCACGGCCGTCTTCACGCCCACGCCGACACGCTCGCTCGACGGCTACAGCTTCACACGCGACCACGTGCTGCTCAACGTGATGGACAACGTCGCCAACAAGCTCGAACTCTGCCGCAAGACACCCAGCGGTTTCAGCTGCCGCGCGGTGCAGGCGCCCCTTCCCGGCAGCCTCGGCGCGAGCGGCTTGCACGACCCGCTGCTGGCCGACGACCCGCTGGCCGAGCACTACCTGCTCAGCTACACCGACTTCATCACGCCCGACTCGCTGGCCTTGGCGACCACCGCCAGCGACGAGCGCGAGCTGCTCAAGACCCGCCGGGGCCAGTTCGACGCCAGCGGCATGCGCACCGAGCAGCACTTCGCCACGTCGAAAGACGGCACCCGCGTGCCCTACTTCGTGGTGTGGCCGAAAGACGCCGTGGCCGATGGCCGCAACCCGACCATGCTCTACGGCTATGGCGGCTTCGAGATCGCGCTCAACCCCTGGTACTCGGGCGGCTTCGGCCGTGCGTGGTACGAGCGTGGCGGCGTGCTCGTGGTGGCCAACATCCGCGGCGGCGGCGAGTACGGCCCCACCTGGCACCAGGCCGCCGTCAAGGCACACAAGCAACGCAGCTACGACGATTTCATCGCCGTGGCCGAAGACCTCATCGCACGCCGCATCACCTCGCCGCGCCACCTGGGCGTCATCGGCGGCAGCAACGGCGGGCTGCTCGTGGGCGCCCTGCTCACGCAGCGCCCCGACCTGGTCAACGCCGTCGTGTGCCAGGTGCCGCTGCTCGACATGCGCCGCTACCACACGCTGCTCGCCGGGGCCTCGTGGATGGCCGAGTACGGCGACCCCGACGTGCCCGACGAGTGGGACGTGATCCGCCGCTACAGCCCGTACCACAACCTGCGTGCCGGCGTGCGCTATCCCAAGGTGCTGCTGACCACATCGACCCGCGACGACCGCGTGCACCCCGCGCATGCGCGCAAGATGGCCGCCCGGCTGCTCGAACAAGGCCACCCGGTGCTGTACTACGAAAACACCGAAGGCGGCCACGCCGGGGCGGCCGACAACGAACAGCGCGCGCACCTGCAGGCGCTCGAATTCGCCTACCTGTGGCAGCAGCTCGGCCGCGAGGCCTGACCTTCAGACAAACACCGACCCATGACCAGTCTCGAAGCTAACCCGGCCCCGCTGCCCACCGATGCCCAGGCCGTGCTCGACTTCTGGTTCGGCGCGCCCGGCGACCCGCAGCACGGGCAGTTCCGCGACCTGTGGTTCGTCAAGAGCGCCGACACCGACCGCGCCATTGCCGACCGCTTCGGCGACCTGGTCGAACTGGCGCTGCGCGAGCAACTCAACGACTGGGACGCCACGCCGCGCGGCACGCTCGCGCTGATCGTGCTGCTCGACCAGTTCACCCGCAACAGCTTTCGGGACACGCCGCGCGCCTTCTCGGGCGACCCGCTCGCGCTGGCTCTGGCGCAAGGGCTCGTGGCCAGCGGGCACGACGCACAGCTCAGCCCCTTTGAACGCGCCTTCGCCTACCTGCCCTTCGAGCACGCCGAAGACGCCGGCCTGCAAGACGAATCAGTGCGGCTCTTCGACGTGCTCACCGCCGAAGCCCCGGCGCTGGCCGGCATGCTTGACTACGCGCTGCGCCACCGCGACGTGATCCGCCGCTTCGGTCGCTTTCCTCACCGCAACGAGGTGCTGGGGCGCGCGTCCACCGCCGAAGAGCTGGCCTTTCTGCGCGAGCCTGGCTCCCGCTTCTGAGACCCGGGCGCGGCCCACGCCGCGCGGGCCCATCGCTTGAACTGGGCGGGGTTTACCCGCTTTCACCCACTCAAGGGCTCGAACTCCAGTCCGAAAACCCGGACAGCCCCTGCCACAACCTTGAGCACAGTGGGCTGGACTGGAGAGTTCTTGATGTGGATCAATCGCCTTCGCGTCGGCCAGCGCCTCGTCGCCGCCTTCGCACTCATCTTGTTGATCACCGCGTGCATGGCGCTGGTGGGCATGGCGCAGGTGCAGCGCCTCAAACAATCGGCCGACCACCTGGCCACGGTCGAGTTGGAGCGCCGCACGCTCGCGCAGTCGTGGACGGCCGGCATCCAGCTCAACTGGGTGCGAACCGCCGCCGCCCTGCGCAGCAGCGACCCCACGCACCTGGCCCAGCTCGGCGACGAGATGGACGCCACCTCGGCGCAGCTCAGCAGCAAGCAAAAGGCGCTCGAAGCGCTGGTGACCGAAGACGCGGGCCGCGCGCTGATGGGTGACATCGCCGCTGCACGCGAGAAGTACCGCGTCACACGCGCCGGCCTGATGAAGCGCAAGAAGGCCGGTGAAGACGTGGCCGCGCTGCTCGACGCTGAGTTGCGCCCGCTGGCCACGCGCTACCTCGCCACGCTCGACAAGCTCGACACCTACATGGACGAGCGCCTCGCCGCGAGCCAGGCGGCCACAGTGACGGACGCCCGCATGGGCCTGTGGAGCCTCGCGCTCGGCGCGGTGGCGGCCATCGCGCTCGGCCTCGTGCTGGCAGCGCTCACCACACGCGCCATCGTGCGGCCCATCCGCCACGCGCTCAGCTGCGCGGCCGAGGTCGCGGCTGGCAACCTGCTGGTGGACATCCCCCACACGAAGCGGCGCGACGAAGCCTCGCAATTGCTGGAAGCGCTGGCCACGATGCGTGACCGGCTGGCCGGCATCGTGGACAGCGTGCGCCAGAACGCCGAATGCGTGGCCACCGCGTCGGCCGAAATCTCGAAGGGCAACTTCGACCTGAGCGCACGCACCGAACAACAGGCCAGCGCGCTGCAGCAGACCTCGGCCTCGATGGAAGAGCTGTCGGCCACCGTGCGGCACAACGCCGACAACGCCCGGGCCGGCAACCAATTGGCGATGAGCGCCTCGACGGTCGCCATCCGCGGCGGCGAGGTGGTGGGCCAGGTGGTCGAGACGATGAAGGGCATCAACGACAGCTCCAAGCGCATCGTGGACATCATCGGCGTCATCGACGGCATCGCCTTCCAGACCAACATCCTCGCGCTGAACGCGGCCGTCGAAGCCGCCCGCGCCGGCGAGCAGGGCCGCGGCTTCGCGGTGGTGGCCGGCGAGGTGCGTGCGCTGGCCCAGCGCAGCGCCGATGCGGCCAAAGAGATCAAGTCGCTCATCTCGGCCAGCGTCGAGCGGGTGGACCAGGGCAGCCACCTGGTCGATCAGGCCGGGCAGACCATGCAAGAGGTGGTCTCGGCCATTCAGCGCGTGACCGACATCATGGGCGAGATCAGCTCGGCCAGCGGCGAGCAGAGTCAGGGCGTGGGCCAGGTGACGGATGCCGTCGCACAAATGGACCGCGCCACGCAGCAGAACGCGGCCTTGGTCGAAGAGTCGGCCGCAGCGGCCGAGAGTCTCAAGGTGCAGGCCCAGCAACTGGTGAGCGCCGTGGCGGTGTTTCGCACGGCCGCGGTGAAGGGCGTCGAGCACGTCGCGGCGCCGCAGGCGAAGGCCGCGCCGGTGCCCCGCCCGGCCACGGCCGGCCGCTCCGAGCCCGTCGTCAGCGTCAAGCCGACCCGCACCCACAGTCCGGCCGAACGGCCCGACCCGGTCGCGGCGCCGGCCCCGGTCGCTGCGGCCCCGAAAGCCGCACCGGCGGTGGCGGCCACCACAGCCTCGTCCGAAGACTGGGAAACCTTCTAGAAGGCCGAGCCCGGCACCGGACGCATCAGGGCGAGACCGCGTCGGGCTCGCGCTGCGCCACCGAGAGCAGCCGCCGCACGTCGGCGGCAAAGCGCTTGAAGTCGAGCGGCTTGGTCCAGTATTCCTGCGCGCCCGCTTGGCAGGCCGAGGCCACGTCTTCGGCCATCGCGCTGGCCGACAGCGCCACCACCGTCAGCCCCTGCGTGGCCGGGTCGCCGCGCAAGGCCCGCAGCACGGCCTCGCCGTCCATGTCGGGCAGACGCATGTCGAGCAGCACCAGGTCGGGCTGCAGGCGGCGCGCCTGCGCAATGCCGCTCTGCCCGTCGTCAGCCGCCACCATGCGCAGGCCCGGCCACTGGGCCAGCACCTCCTGCACGACCAGCACGTTCACCGGGTTGTCTTCGATGTAGAGCACCAGGCCTTCGGGCGCCGGCTCGGGATCGACCAGCAGGCCCGCCCCGGGCACCGGCACGTCCAGGGGCCAGGGCGACTCGGGCGGCGCGGCCTCGGCATCGGGCAGCAGCACGGTCACGCGGGTGCCGGTGCGCGGCTCGCTGTCCACTCGGATGCGCCCGTTCATCAGGTGCACCAGTTCACGCGTCAGCGTCAGGCCGATGCCGGTGCCTTCGACCGTGCCGTGCTCGCGCCCGAGGCGGTTGAAGGGCTCGAACAGGTGGTCCATCTGCGCGGGGGTCATGCCCAGGCCGTTGTCTTCGACCACGAAGCCCACGCAGCCGGCCTCGCGCACGAGGTGCACCGCCACTTCGCCGCCGCGCCGGTTGTACTTGATGCCGTTCGACACGAGGTTGAGCATCACCTGGCGCAGCCGCGTGCGGTCAGCGCTGGCCAGCAAGGTCGGCGTGTCGGACGCCAGCGGCCGTTGGCGCACGCCGTGCGACTCGGCCAGCCCTTCGCACATGCGGCGCACCTCGGCGAGCAGGCCCACGAGCGGCACCCGCTCGGGATGCACCTGCAATTGCCCGGCCTCGATGCGCGACACGTCAAGCACGTCGTTGATCAAAGCCAGCAAATGCCAGCCCGCCTGGTGGATGTGGCCGACCTGCGCGCGCTGCGCCGGCGTGAGCGGCTCGTCTTCCGAGCTTTCGAGCAGTTGCGAGAAGCCGAGCACCGCGTTCAGCGGCGTGCGCAGTTCGTGGCTCATGCGCGACAGAAACTCGGTCTTGGCGCGGCTGGCCGCTTCGGCCGCCGCCTGTGCGTCGCGCGCGGCCTCGGCGGCGCGCAAGGCACTCACGTCGCGCAGCAGCACCGTCATCAACACGCCCTGTTCGGTGACGAGCTTCGAGATCGATGCCTCGATCGGAAACTCTTCGCCGTTGCTGCGCAGGCCGGTCAGCGATGGCCGAACGCCCATCAGGCGCTGCGTGGCCGGCGAGTCGGCGAAGGCCTGCACGTGCGCCGCATGGGCGGCGCGCAGACGCTCGGGAATGAAGCGCTCCATCGATGCGCCGATGGCAACGTGCGCATCGACCCCGAACACCTGCTCGGCCGCGCGGTTGAAGAACACGATGCGCTGGTGGGCGTCGATGGTGATGATCGCGTCCATCGCCGTGTCGACGATGTCGGCGAGCTGCATCTCGCGCAAGCGCAACGCCGTCTGAGACTGGCGTCGCTCGGTGACGTCTTCCGAGATGCCGCCGACGCCGATCACCTCGCCCTGCGCGTCGCGCAGCACCGAGGCCCGGTCGCGGATCCAGAGCCAGCGGCCATCGCTGTGGCGCATGCGGTATTCGTTTTCCTTGATGCCCACGGCGTGCAGGCGGCGCAGTCCCTCGCGCACCGCCTCGACGTCGTCGGGGTGGACGAGCGACCACCACAGCTTGGGGTCGTCGATGAACTCTTGCGGCGAGCGGCCGAAGACGCGGTGCGCCGCGTCGCTGACGTACAGGGCACGCTCACCGTTGGCGCTGCCGAACCACGCCACATCGTCGAGGTTGCCGATCAGGTGCTTCCAGCGGCTTTCGATCTGCGCCTGCATCGCGTGCTGGCGCTCGATCTGCGCCTTCTGTGCGTGCAGCCGGCGCGCAGTGCGCAGCACGGCCACGTAGACCAGCACGCCCGTGGCGGCGACGAAGCCGAGGCCCTTGAATTGCTGGGCGCGGGCCGCCGCGTCGGGGTCGCGCACCAGGGTGTGCAGCACCGTGTCGGACAGCAAGATCCACAGGCTCGCCAGCCCTCCGTAGATCGACGCCCAGCGCAAGGCCGTGCGCCGCGCCCGGCGCGAGGGTGTGCCCTCGCCGCTGCGGCGCCGCCAGCCCTCCAACCACCCGCGAATCGATTGCCGCATGTCGGTGAGACCGCCTGCCCTCGGAGTGGGCACAGACCGCCTTGATGCCTCAGTCGCGCAGGTGTGTCAACCGTGATTCTCGGGATGGCGCGTGAAAAGCCCGGCGCCGGTCCGGCCGGCGCCATGGGCAGCTGCCTGCGCAACCATGAAAAACGGGCCCGAAGGCCCGTGGTCGAAGTCGCGGCGTCGCGCCGAGAGATCAGCCGTTCTCTTGCTCTTGCAGCTGGCGCCACATCACCTTGCCCGAGGCCGACTTGGGCAATGCATCGACGAACTGCACGATCTTCGGCACCTTGTAGGCGGCCATGTGCTCTTTGGCCCAGTCGGTGATGTCCTTGTCGGTCGTCTTGCCCTTGGCCTCGGTGCGCAGCACGATCACCGCCTTGACGGTTTCGCCGCGGTAGGCGTCCTTGGCGGCGATGATGCAGGCCTCTTGGACGGCCGGGTGCTTGTACAGCAGCATCTCGACCTCCGCCGGCCACACCTTGAAACCGCTGGCGTTGATCATGCGCTTCAGGCGGTCGGTGATGAAGAAGTAGCCTTCCTCGTCCATGCGGCCCAGGTCACCGGTGCGGAAGAAGCGCTTGCCCTCGAACTCGACGAAGGCCTCGGCGGTCGCTTCGGGGCAGTTCCAGTAGCCTTTGAAGAGCATCGGGCCGTGGGTGATGATTTCGCCCACTTCGCCCGGCGGCAGCTCTTTCAACGTGGCCGGATCGACCACCCGCGAATCAACCCCGAACACCGGAATGCCCAGGCACTGCGGCTTGGCCCGCTCGGGCGGGTTGCCGTGCGTGGCGGCCGCGGTTTCGGTCAGGCCGTAGCCCTCGGCGAAGGTCAGGCCGTATTGCTCGTGCAGCCGCTGGGCGATGGCCGCCGGCATCGAGGCCCCGCCGCCGTTGATCGACTTCAGGCTGCTCAGGTCGAAGCTCTGGTAGTTGGGGCTGCCGAAGAGGTCGATGATCATCGTCGGGATGCACGTCCAGTGCGTCGCGCGGTAGCGCGAGATCAGGCGGCCGGCGAGTTCGCGGTCCCAGCGCGGCAGCAGCACGACGGTGCTGCCGGCGTACACGGCGGCGCACACGAGGCCGATCATCCCGGTGATGTGGAACATCGGCACCACGCCCAGGCCCACGGCCTCGGGGCCGCCATGCGCCCACTGAATGCCCACGGTGTTGGACATGATGGTGCCGTGCGTGTGCATGCAGCCCTTGGGGTTGCCGGTGGTGCCCGAGGTGTAGGGCAGCACGGCCATGTCTTCGGGGCCGACGTTCTGCGCCGGCGGGGTCAGCTTTTGCGCGAGCACGTCCGTCCAGCGCACGAAGCCCGTGCCGGCAGGTTGCGGCAGCGGCGGGTCCAGGCGCAGCCAGGCTTCGATGGCCGGGGGCGGGGCGTCGGCCGGGTCGATCGCGCCTTCGGGCATGGCGTCGGTGAAGCGCGTCACGAGCACGTGCTTCACACGTTCGGCCTCGGGCACGCCGCCATTTGCTTCGGACAGCACGCCGGCCAGGTCGGCAGTGGTGATGAACACACGCGCCTGCGGGTCGGTGATGTAGTGGTGCAGTTCGTCGGCCTTGTTCATCGGGTTGACGGGCACGACCACCGCGTTCGCACGCAAGATGCCGTAGTACGCCGCAACGAACTGCGGGCAGTTCTGCATGAACAGGCCGACGCGGTCGCCCTTCTGAACACCCACACGATGCAGCCAACCGGCGATGGCTTCGGCCTGCGAGTGCAGCTCGCCGTAAGTCAGCGCCTTGCCGAAAAACACATAAGCCGGCTTGTTGGGGTAGCGCTTGGCCGACACCTCGAGGTTGAAATACATCGACGTGGTCGGCACGACCATCGCCCGGGGCAGGCGCTTGGGCCAGATGCGTTCGTGGGGGCGCGGGGTGGATGGCGGCGCGGCGACGACCATGGCAGGATCTTTCGAGTTCATTTGGACACACAAAACGGAGATACGGGTGTATAGCCGAAACGAGCGCCTGCTCGGGTTTGCTGCGCCGCACACAAAGGGAAAACCCGCAAGCCGAATTCAAGGTGCCGGGCCTGAGGCAACAGCCCCATACAAACGCAGGCACATGACCGGGCCGACAAGCCCTTTCATCCGTCGGCTCTTGCGCCTTGGGGAGGGCGCGAACCTGCGGCGATGCCTATGCTCCACGACATGGTCCTGCCACTGGTCGATTCACACGCCCGCACGCCGCCGTCGAAGGGGCCCTCGGCCTCGCCGATGCCGGCCATCCTCGACGTCGAGGCGTCGGGCTTCGGCCGCGACAGCTACCCCATCGAGATCGGCTTCGTGCTGCCCGATGGCACCAGCTTCTGCACGCTGATCCGCCCCGCCCCGCACTGGACGCACTGGGACCCCTCTGCCGAACGCGTGCACCGCATCCGCCGTGAGCAATTGGAGCATCACGGCCGCAGCATCGACGAGGTGACACGGCTGCTCAACGACCGACTGCACGGGCTCACGCTCTACACCGATGGCTGGGCGAACGACTATGCATGGATCGGCGCGCTGTACGAAGAGGCCGAGCGCGTGCCGAGCTTCAAGCTCGACAGCCTGCGCGGCCTGCTCAGCGAGGCCGAAGCACGCGCCTGGCACGAGACCAAGCTGACCATCGGCCACGAAACGCACCTGCCCCGCCATCGGGCCAGCTCGGACGCCCGCTTGCTTCAGATGACGCTGAGCCGCCTGCGCCAGGGCCCGTCGGCGCAGTTGCTTTAGCGATTGAGTCTGCGCCCCCCGTCGGCCCGCAGGTCGTGAGGGCTCGTCATGGGCGGGGCGCAACTCAGCGCTTGAATCAGCGGTTGAGTGGGTTGCGCTGGCGCATCTCTTCGTCGTGTCGCATGCGCTCGCATTCGGGGTGGTTGACGAAGCGCGCCGACTCGCACTGCCGGCGCAGGCAATTCGTGAGCGCGATGAACACGCGCGAACCGCAGGCCTCGCGCGGGCTGCGAGGGCCCGCCGCCTCGACCGGCGGTGCCGGAGCCACGGCAGGTGGGGCGACGACCGCAGGCGCGGGCGGCGCCGCGCCCAGGGCCTCGGCCGCGCGCTGCCGCCGCGCTTCGGCGAGTGCACGCCGCTCGGCCAGCGCTTCACGCGCGGCCTCGGCGCGCAGGCGGGCGGCTTCGCGTGGCGTCAACGCCGACTCGGCTGCCGCCTGTGGCGACGCGAGCACCGGTGCGGGCGGTGCGACCAACACCGGGGCAGCGGCCGGCACCGCCGTCACCACCGCGCTGGCCGGGGCGGCCGGCGCAAGCACCGGCGGCGGCACCGCCACCACGGGCGCGGTGGCCGGCGCCGGGGCCGCAGCCTCGGTGCCCTCGTCCGACCCGGGCTGGAAGACCAGCCACGCCCCGACCGCCAGCACCAGCACGGCGGCCGCACCGGCGCCGGCCAGCACCGCCGTGCGGGCGGACGACGGGGCGGCCACGGGTGCGGGCGCCGCGAGCGGCTCCATCGGGCGCACCTGCGGCTGGGTCACGGTGCGCGGCGTCTCGGCGGTGGCAAAGCCGGTCGGCGGTGGCGGCGCTGTCTGCGGCATCACCAGCGTCTTGTCTTGCCCTTCGTCGCGGCCCGGCATGACGGCGGTGGGCGCATAGGCGCCGGTGCCGCTGCGTTCGGGCTGGGTGGGCGACCATGCGGCCTGCACCCGCTCGCGGATGACCGTGGGCGAACCGTCGGCCTCGCTCATCACGCGCTCGGGCGGCACAAGGCGGCCGTCGAGCGCGTCACGCAGCTCTTGCACGCTTTGCGGCCGCTGGTTGGGGCGGATCATCAGTGCCCAGTCCACCGCTGCCAGCAGGCGGTGCGGCAGGCCGCCGGTGAGCGCGGGGTCAAGCGCCGAAAGCGGCATGACGTCGTCGTGCACCGCCCGGGCCGCCGATGGCGTGGGCGGTTTGCCGGCGACCAGGAAGTGCAGCACCGCGCCCAGCGCGTAGAGATCGGTCCACGGACCCTGGCGCAACTGGCCCACGTCGGCGTACTGCTCAACGGGGGCGTAGTTGGGCTTGAGGATGGCGGTGAGCGTTTGCGTGCGGTCGCCGATCACGCGGCGGGCCGCGCCGAAGTCGAGCAGCACCGGCAGGCCTTCGGGCAGCAGCAGGATGTTGTCGGGCGCGATGTCGCGGTGGTACACGCCCTCTTTGTGCAGCACTTCGAGCGCGCCCAGCAGCGGGTCGATGAGGCGGCGAATCCAGGCCTCGTCGGGCGGTGTGGTCATGCCCTTGCGCTCGTCGCGCAGGGTGCGACCGGCGTAGAAGGGCATCACCATGTAGGCGGTGCCGTTGGCCTCCCAGAAGCGGTAGACCTTCACCAGCGACGGGTGGTCGAAGCGGGCCAGCAGCTTCGCCTCGTTCACGAAAGAACGCAGGCCGATGCCGAAGGTCTCGACGTGGGCCGACGAGCGCAGCGAGACCTGGTCACCCTGCCCGCGACCGGCCAGCGACGAGGGCATGTATTCCTTGATGGCCACCTGGCGTTCGAGCGCGTGGTCCATCGCCAGGTAGACGATGCCGAAACCGCCGATGCCCAGCACCCGCAAGATTTCGAACTCGCCGAGGCGCGTGCCCGGGGCCAGGGCGTCCTGGTCTTCGTGCACCCGCATCACGGCCGGTCCGGTGAGGGGCGTCGTGGCCGGCGTGCTGGGGTTGTGCGGCTCGTTCATCGGCCGGGAGCTTATCGCAGCGGTTTCCCTGCGGGCATGACCAAAGACGTGTCGATGCGCGCGGCGCGTGAGCCCGCGTGCGGCCCGTTCAGACTCGGCTACGGGCCATGCGTGAGCCGTGCACCCAGCGGGCCAGCACTTTCACCAGCCGCTCGGCGTCGATGGGTTTGGACAGGAAGTCGTTCATGCCGTGGTCGAGCGCAGCGTCACGCTCGGTCAGCAGCGCATCGGCCGTCAAGGCAACGATGGGCAGGCGCGCGGCGTCGTAGCGTTTGCGGATCGCCGACGCCGCCTCGAAGCCGTTCATCACCGGCATCTGCAGGTCCATCAGCACCACATCGAAGGCGCCGTCGCAGGCCAGCACAGCCTCGACCGCCTCGGCGCCATGCTCGGCCAACGTCACCTCGGCGCCCCACTGCCTGAGCGTCGCGTCGGCCACGAGGGTGTTGATGGGGTTGTCTTCGACCAGCAGGATGCGTGCACCGCGCAGCGCATCGGCCGCCGGCAACCGCATGCTGATGACCTCGTGCCCCGTGGCCGCCAGCGGCAGCGGCACTTCGGCCCAGAAGACGCTGCCTTCGCCGGGCGTGCTGTCCACACCGACCTCGCCACCCATCAGCGCGGCCAGCTCGCGGCAGATGCTCAGGCCGAGGCCGGTGCCGCCGTACTGGCGGGTGATCGAACTCGCGGCCTGCGAGAAGGGTTTGAACAGGCGCGGCAGCAGCGCAGCGTCGATGCCCGGGCCGGTGTCTTGCACCTGCACGCGCACGCGGTGCTCGCGCGTGGCGAGCACGGTGACTTCGATCATTCCGTGTTCGGTGAACTTGAGCGCGTTGCCGAGGAAGTTGCCGACGATCTGGCGCAGCCGCACGGGGTCGCCGTACACCCACGAGGGCACGTCTTCGTCGATCACGAGGCGAAAGCCGAGTCCCTTGCCTCGCGCCAGAGCCGCATGGGCATCGCGCAGGCTGCCCAGCAGCGCGTGCAGGTCAAAGGGCACGTGCTCGACCGTCATGCGGCCGGCCTCGATCTTCGAGAAGTCGAGGATGTCGGAGATCGTGCCCGCGAGCGCCTGTGCGCTCTCGTGAATGCGTTCGAGGTATTCGCGCTGGCGCACCGGCCCGGCATCGGGCGCCAGCGCCAAACGAGCCAGGCCCAGCAGGCCGTTGAGCGGCGTGCGGATCTCATGGCTGGTGTTGGCCAGGAAGGCGCTCTTCGCGCGGTTGGCGGCCTCGGCCTGCTCTTTGGCCGAGGCCAGCGCCTGGTCGATCCGGCGACGCTCGGTGATGTCGTCGACGATCCAGATCGCGCCGCCGTACACCGGGTTGGCCAGGTCGATGGCGCGCGCCCGCAGGCTGCACCACATGGTCGAGCCGTCGCGGCGGCGCATCTCGTACTCGTCTTGAAAAACGTCACCGCGGGCCAGCACCTGCCCGGCGCAGCGCACCATCGAGATGTAGCTCGCGTCGTCGCTCCAGAGCACGCGCCCAGGCAGGCCGACGAGCCCGCCGCGCGGCCAGCCGAACATGTCTTCGAAGCGCGGGTTGGTGTGCTGGAAGACGCGGTCGCGCGTGAAAGCCACGCCCACCACCGCGTTGTTGAGGATCGCCTCGTACTGCAGGCGCCCCCGCTCGCGCTCGGTCACGTCGTGCAGCACGGCGACCACGTAGCGCACGCCGTCCTGCTCGAAGGTCGAGGCGGAAATGCGCAGCGGCACCGGCCGCCCGTCACGCGCCCGAAAGACCGCCGCGTAGTCGTGCACCTGGCCACCGGCCAGCACCAGCAGTTCGGTGTAGCGGTCGCGGGCATCGCTTTCTTGCCAGAGGCCGATGTCTTGCACGCGTCGGCCATGCACCTCGTCGGCCGTGTAGCCCGTCATGCGCTCGAAGGCGCCGTTGACCATGTGGAAGCGCCCACTGTGGAATTCGGTCACGCAGACCGGGTCGGGGCTGACCTCGAACAGGCGCAACAACACCGTCTGCGCCTGGAGCGTGGGCATGCGCGGCGGCACGAAGGTGGGCTGTTCTTGCATGGCTTGGCAGGGGGCGGCTGGGCGGATTAGACCTTGCCCGCGCGTTCCATCACAAGCGTGGAAAACGCGATCCAACGCGCTGCCCAAGGCCTGCAAACGATGCAAAAGTCACAAAGGGGCCAGGGCAGACCGGCCAGGGAGGCCGATCAGGCGAACGCGTCGATGAGCGTGCCCTGCATGCGCTCGCTGGTCTTGAGCACCAGCAGGTTGGCTGCGAAGGCGTAGCTGGCGACCTTCTGCGCGACGATGTCGTCGGCCAGGCCCTCGCCCGGGGCCGCCTCGGCGGGCGGCTCGGCCGTCGTCAGCGGCTGGGTCAGCACGCCGCCACCTTCTTGCGACTGCTGCACGACCAGTTGCCGGCGAAAGCCCGGCGTCTGCGCGTTGGCGATGTTGTGCGCCGACGTGTCGATGCGCATCTGCGCGCCGCGCAGACCCGAGAGGGCGATGGATGAAACGGTGTTCATGGCGTGTCGGCGTCTTATCGGCCGCTCCGCCTCGAACTTGAGCCCGGCGCGGTGCCGGGCCCGTGGCTGACTGAGGGGGCTGAGCGTTTCAGCCGGTCAGACAGGTGCAGCGATGCTCAGGAACTCGACCCAGTTGCCGTCGGGGTCGGCCACGATGGCGATCGTCACACCGGGACGCAGCTCGCGCTCTTTCATCATGACCTTGTGGCCCTGGGCCTCGCAGGTCTGCAGCATCTCGGCCATGTTGTCGAGGGTGATGGTCCAGTAGCGCAGGCCGGTGGCCCCGGAGACGCCGCCCGGTGCCGCTTGCGCGGGGGTCGATGCGAGCACCACGAGCTTGATGAGGCTGTCGCCGCACACCAGCTGGTGCATGGTGCCGTTGCCGCCGGGCATGGACATCTCGCGCACGTACTTCAGGCCCAGCGTGTCGCGGTAGAAGGCCAGCATGGCCTCACCGTTGGTGGTGACGATGCCGAGGTCGATGCCTGGCTTGGTCTGGCGGATGCCCATGAGAAGGAGCCTTTCGGAGGTTGGTGGGTCGGACGAACCCTCAACCCTAACGCAGCCATGGGAGGCGGCGCTGTCACCTGCGCACCTCTCGGTGCGCGTCGGCTCAGTGCAGGTCGGCCAGCATCACGGCGGGCGATGCGAACTCGCGGCCCACCACGGCGCGGGCATACAGGTAGTTCGTGCGGGCCCGCTCGCTGAGCGCATCGAGTTCGACATGGCCTTGCGCGTCGCACGGGAACGAGAGCGCACGACCGTCGTTGAACAGCGACCGGAAGCGTATTTCGTAGCAAGGGGCTGCTGAGAGCGAATTGGCGGAGTTCATGATGAGGTCCTTTCCCTTCATGACGTCGATCCTGATGGCCGACGGTGAGACCTTACGCGCGGCGACGCAAATCGGATGTCGGTGCGGCGCTGCGAAGTCAGTCAGAAAACACCTCATTGATAGGTCGGCCCGCGGGGTACTGCCACCCCGCGAAAGTGGGGGACACCCCTGTTTCACTACGATTCGATCCCCCAATATGACGAAAGACATGCCATGAGCGACGCCACAAGCCACGACATGCCCACGGTGCTGGTGCCGGGACTCTTCTGCACACCGCGGTGTTTTGCCGGCCAGACCCCGGCGCTTTGGCAGTTCGGGCCGGTGATGGTGGCCGACCACCGGCGCGACGACAGCATCGCAGCCATCGCCGCGCGGGTGCTTCGCCATGCCCCACCGCGCTTTGCGCTGGCGGGCATCTCGATGGGCGGCTACATCGCACTCGAAGTCATGCGCCAGGCGCCCGAGCGGGTCAGCCGGCTTGCGTTGATCTGCACCTCGGCACGACCCGACACGCCCGAGCAGACCGACCGCCGCCGCCAGCAGATCGAACTGGCCCGCAAAGGCCGCTTCGCCGACATCGCCAAGCTCGCCTTCCCGCTGATGTTCCATCCCGACCACCACCACGATGCAGCTTTGCGCGAGGCCGTCACGCAGATGGCGGCCGACACGGGGCCCGAGGCCTTCGTGCGGCAGCAGACCGCCATCATCGGCCGCATCGACTCTCGACCGCACCTGGGCGCCATCACCTGCCCGACGCTGGTTCTGGCGGCCGCCAACGACGAGGTGATCCCGGCCGACTGGTCGCATGAGATGGCGCAGGCCATCCCCGGCGCGCGGCTGATCACCCTGCCCGACAGCGGTCACCTTTCGACGGTCGAGAAACCGCAAGAAGTGACGCAGGCGCTGGTGGACTTCTGGCGCAGTTGAGCGTGAAGGTCAGCGGCCGCCGCGGATGCGGTGGTAGCCACGCGTGAGCTCGATGCTCGCGATGCACACCACCAACCACACCGTGCCCGAAGCGAACCCGGCGATCACATCGCTGGCGAAGTGCACCTGCAAGAACACGCGGCTCGCGCCCACGGTGAAGGCGAGCGCGGCGCCGCACAGCAGCACCGGCAGGTGCCAGCGCGGCGGCAAGAGGCGGATCGCCAGGTAAGCGAGCATTCCGTAGGCCACGACCGCCCCCGAGCTGTGACCGCTCGGGAAGCTGTAGCCCGTCTCGAACACGAGGCCGTGGTCGTGCATTGGCCGCACGCGCTCGAACACCTTCTTGAGCGCCGGGTTCAGCAGGCCGTTGCCGGCCAGCGCCAGCACCCAGCCGGCCGCCAGCCCGTGGTGACGCATCACGAGCAAGGCAATGGCCACCGCAATGCCCAGTGCGATGAGCGTGTCGGGGTCGCCGAGCTGGGTGAGGCGGGCAAAGGCACGCAGCACATCCAGCGAGACGCTCTCGCGCAGCGCGACGGTGAACACCTCGTCGAGCTGGCCGAGCAGCATGCCGCTCCACAGTTGTTCGACCAGCGAGGCGAACACCGATGCCGCACTCAGCACCAGCAAGAAGCCCAGTCCCACGTGAATCGCCAGAAAGGCCAGTTGCGGCATGTGGCCACGCTCGTGGGGCAGGCCGACGCGCGAGAGCAACTTCCACACGCCCGCCACCGTCGCGAGCAGCAAGGCCAGCGCCACGAAGAAGCCAGGCAGCGCGTGCGTGCCCAGCACATCGGCGAGTTGCGCCATGACGATGTCACCGTCATCCATGGCCGGGTGCCAACGGGTAGAAGTGAAGCTCATCGGCAGACACGCGCTCGAAGCGGCGCGTGGCTTCGCGGAAGTCCCAGCGCTCGACCACCGCGCAGCGGCGGTTGTTGATGGGGCCGGGATAGCGGATGAGGTTCACCGAGTTGTCGGCCTCGTGGCGCACGCGTGCAGACACCGCGGTGCCCGCCTGCACCGCCCACAGCGTGCGCGGCAGGTCGTCGAAGCGCTTGTGCAGCGGCGCCACGTAGGGCAGGTGGATGTGCCCGCCGAGGATCAGGTCGGCCCCGGCGCGTGCCCACACACGAATGGCCGTCTGGTGACCGCGCAGCACGTTCACCTCGTCTTGCGCCTTGATGGCGATCACCGGGTGGTGCAGAACCACCAGGCGCAGTTGCCCCGGTGCGGCATGGTCGAGCCGGTGTGCGACGCGCTCGATCTGCGCGCGCGAGATTTCGCCATGCTTGTGGCGGTAGCGCCGCGTGGTGTTGACCGTGAGCACCAGCAGTTCGCGGGTCTCGAACATCGGCTCCAGTTCGCGGCCAAAGGCCTCGGCGTGCCTCGCGTACGGCCCGAAGAGGCGCGCGCCCAGGTGCAGCAGGGGGATGTCGTGGTTGCCCGGAATCACCAGCGTCGAGGCCACGCCCAAGCGGTTGAGAAAGAGCTTGGCCGCACGAAACTGCGCCGGCTGCGCCCGCTGGGTGATGTCGCCCGACAGCAGGGCCAGCCGCGGGGCCTGCTCGCGCACGAAGCGCACCAAGGCTTCGACCACGGGCGGCCGCTCGGTGCCGAAGTGCGTGTCGGACAGGTGCACGACCGTGGTCATGTCGCCTCCGCAAGGTGATCGCCCTCGGGTTTGATGAGGTGCAAGGGCTGGCTCGCCACGCGAAACTCCAGCGGCGGGCGCATCCAGACGACCTCGCCATCGGTGGCGACCTTGATGCGGCGCGCGCCCACTGGCAACCAGGGCCTCACGACGATGCGGCGCGTGGCGAAACTGTCCACCGTGTCGGCCTCGCCCAGACGGCCGAGCGCACCGCGCAGCAGCAGCCCCAGCATCGCCAGCGTGCCGACGGGCTTGAGCGTGATGGCAGCGAGGCGGCCCTGTTCGAGCATCGGGGCCTCGGCAATGCCGATCTGTTCGAGCTGCAGGCGGTTGTTGCCGACAAAGAGCGTGGGCGTGCGCACCTTGCGAACCGCGTCTTGCCCGCCTTGCTGGTGTTCGATCAGCAGACGCAGTTGCGCGTGCTGCCCGAGCAGCGTCGTCAGCGCCGACAGCAGCGCCACCGGGCGGCTGCGGCCGAACTGCTGCTTGTAGGCCTCGCGGTCTTGCAGCAGTTGCGGGTACAGCCCCAGGCTCGCGTTCACCAAGAACACGCGCCCGTTGACCTGGCCCACCTGCACCGGCTGCGGCCGCCCCTGCATCAGCAGATCGGCGGCCGCCTCGGTGTCTGACGGAATGCCGTTGGCGCGTGCGAAGTAGTTGAAGGTGCCTTGCGGCAGCACCCCGAACGCACAGCCGCTGCCGAGCGTGGCCTGCGCCACCGCGTTGATGGTGCCGTCGCCGCCGGCAGCAACGACCACGCCGCCTTCGGCACGTGCCTGCGACACCGCCTGCCGTGCCAGCCCCTCGATGCCTTGGCCGGGCGCGCACGCCAGCACCCGGTGCGCCCGCCCGGCCCGCGCGAAAACCCGCTCGAGGGTGGCGCGCGCTTCTTGCGCGTCGCGGTGGCCGGAGCGATCGTTGAACACGATGAAGAAGCAGGCGCGGGGGTCGATGGGTTGCGGGTCCATGGGACTCGGGCGAAAGGGTCGAGCCGCAACGCTCGGTGAGGCTTGAAGGGCGTCCCTCGGCGGCTGTCTGCATCACACCAGGGTTGCCGCGATCGAACCAGTCGAGCGGGGAGCTTCTTGCTGTCAGAGGGTGCCTACAGTCCCTGTGGGCACAGCTGGCCCCTTCCCGTTGGTGACGGGCACCGACAAAAAAAACGCGGCCCGAAGGCCGCGTTTGCATGACACCGCTGGTGCGCGGCTGAACGTCGCGTCAGGGGATGAAGTTCAGCGTTTCCGGCAGCGGGCCGGCGATGGGGGTCTCGAAGATCGGGCCTGCGCCGTCCGGGTCGATGATGGTCGTCCCGTTGCTGGCGAAGAACACCGCGATCTGCGTCTGCGCCGCGATGGCGATGGGCGCCGTGGCCGCGGCGGCCACCCCGGTCAGGAAGGTGTGGGCCGTTTTGCCCACGGCCGGGTTGGCTGCATAGGCCAGATCGTTGCGGTAGTACGTGGTGCGGGCCGCGAAGTCACCCGCGCGGATCAGCGCGGTGCTGGTGGGATTGGGCACCACGAGGTCGCCCTTGGCCACTTGCACCAGGATCGACTTGGGCGCGTTGCCCGGCAGCGGCCGCTTCGTGATGTACGAGGCATAGGCCACCGGGTTGCCCGGCTGCTGCACCCACTCGGCACGTTCGAGCGCCTGCTGGATGGCCATCGCGCCCGGCACCGCGTTGGTCACCGGCGGCAGGTTGCGCAGCGGGATGTTCTCGTTGAACACCAGCCCCGACGGGTCGGCCACGTTGATCAGCGGGGGCGTGCGCAGCGCCAGGTAGGCGCCCGTCTGCGGACGGAAGATGGCGCTCAGGCGCGCGATCTCGTTCAGCGAACCACCGCCCACGTTGGGCACACCGGCCTTGATGCTGGGCTCGATGCCCATCACGATCGAGCCGTAGATGGCGCCGAACGACTGGCCCGCGTAGTAGATGCGTTGCGCGTTCAGGTCGAGGCTGCCATCGCCGTCCACGTCCACACCCGATTCGATCTGGCGCACGAGCTGCATCACGTCGATGGCCGTCTGGCGCAGGCCGTCGCGGCTGCTGATGATCTGGCGGGGCGCAGCGGCGGCCACGCCCTCGGTCGCGTCGATGTTGCCGTTGCCGTCGGCGTCGACACCGCGGCCACCGGCCGGCACCACCACGGGCGCGGCGGGGTTCGAGTTGCGCAGCACGTTCAGCGTGCCTTGCGCACCGCCGCCATGGCCCACGACGTTGATCGAGACCACCGCGATGCCTTGCGCCGTGAGCGACGAGGCCACGGTGAAGGGGGCGCCATACATGCTGTCAGAGAAGCCGTGTCCGAAGATCGCCACCGGGTAGCCGCCCGCCGGCTTGGCGCCGGCCGGCAAGAAGAACTGGGCCGTCAGCACGTTGCTGCCTTGCAGCGCCGGCGTGCCGGTCATCGTGGGCACGGTCGGGATGTAGCGCCCCGCCGTCATGTAGTTCGGCGAGGCGAAGCGGCCGTAGGCCACCGTGCCCACCGAGTTGGGCTGGATGGCCAACGCCGGCGTCGGCAGGAACGACGCCGTGAACACCGGTGCCGTGCCGGTCTGGCGGTTGAATTGGATGCCTGCCACGTCGGCCAGCGGAAACACCGCGCGCACCGCACCGGCTGCGCTGGTGCCGATGTTGAAGTTGATCGCGGCCGGGCGGCTGCGCTTGATGGCGTTGCGCACGCGTTCGAGGTCCGACGACACGGTCTGCGTGGTGAACAGGCTCATCGCGACGATGCGCTTGGTGTCCACCCCCGTGCTGCGCTGGGCGTCGAGCAGGGCCTTGCGGTAGTTGGCGATCTCGGGGTTGCGCGCCGAGGCGGCGTCGAGCGCCTGCATGAACTTGCCGAAGGCGCCGGTGGTGATGGGCGCGCCGGCGGCGTCTTTCACGCCGTTGGTCACCACGAGCACGTAGCGCGAGGTTTCGTTGAGCAGTTCGTCCGACTCGAAAGCCAGCATCTTGCTGGCCGTGTCCCACACCACCTGGTTGATGCCCACGCGCTGGCCGAAGCCCTGGCCGGTCAGCGTGTGGCCGAGGTTGAACAGGAAGACGTTCGCGCTGGTGACCGTGGCCGGGTCGATGGCCCCGTCGAAGGGCACCGTGATGCGCGGCTGCGTGTTGAAGCCATCGAGCAGGTTGATGACGTCGATGTCGGCGCAGTCGGACGCGAAAGTCGTGCAGTTCGGCTTGGGCAGCTTGACGCGCTTGAGCGTCTTTTGCGCACCGTCGTACGTCGTGAAGCGGTCGCTCGGGAAGGGCGTGGTCGCCGGGTCGGTCAGGTTGTATTGAACGCTCACGGCCTGGGCCCACAAGGGCAGTGCAAGCAGCGCGATGGCCGTTGCGAGGCGCGGGTTGCGGGGGGCAAAACGCAGCATGAGAGGGTCTCCTGGGGATTGTTGAAATCGGAACGCCGGCACGTCGCGAGCACCGAGAGGCCCGGACTGTGGAATTGTTGGCGTAAAAAGTGACGTCGCACGTCGTCAAGGAGACTCGACGACTGCGTACAAACCCTTGCCGCCCCCATGAACCGGTGGGGCGCCGCACGGCCCAGAGGCACGAAGGTCACCAGTGGTATCCGGCCGTGACACTCCCGGCTCGCAGCGTTACCTGCATGGAACAATCCGCCCCCTCGGCCTTCGGTGCGGAACCGAAGCACCGCCTCCCGTTCAGACCCAGCACCCCGGCGCCCCTTCGAGCGAGCGCCCTGTCCCTTTTTGGAGTGGTGATGTCTCGCAGCACCTGGCGCCTGGCGCTTGCCGCCCTGGCCCTTGTTTCGTCCCTCGTCGCGGGTTTGGCCTACGCCGCCTCGACCGTCAAGACCCCCCACGTCACCGCCGAGCTGGTGGCCGAACGCAGCGCCGTGCAGCCGGGCGAGTCGCTGCAGATCGGCCTGCGGATGCAGCACATCCCGCACTGGCACAGCTACTGGCGCAACCCGGGCGATTCGGGGCTGCCCACGACCATCCAGTGGACCTTGCCGCTGGGCGCCAACACCGGCGACATCGAATGGCCCGCGCCCCGGCGCCTACCGCTCGGCCAGTTGGTCAACTACGGCTACGAAGATGAAATCCTGCTGCCGCTGCGCTTCACCGCACCGACGGGCGCCTTGCCGGGCACCACGCTGACCCTGCGCGCGCAGGTCAATTGGCTGGTGTGCAAGGACGTGTGCATTCCTGAAAACGCCACGCTCGACCTGCAGCTGCCGGTGGTCGCCGCCGGCACCACGCCGGGCTCGACGGCGCACAGCGCGCTGTTCGAACAGGCCGCCGCCCAGCAGCCCGTGGTCTTGCGCGACTGGAAGCTGCAGGCGCAGGTCGCGGGCCGCGACGTGCTGTTGACGATGGAGCCCGAGTCGCCCGAAGCGCGTGCCCAGTTGGCGACGCTGCCCGAGGTGCATGTCTTTCCGTTTGCCGAACAAGTCCTCGAACCTGCGCAGCACGAGCCCTACCGCACGGCCACCGGCTACGCGGTGAAGCTGCGCCTGATGGACGGCATGAAGCTGCCCGAGACGCTCGACGGCATCGCCGTGCTGCAAGACGCGTCGGCGCCCGTGTGGGGCGGTGCGCAGCGCTCGGCCGAGTTCAGCGCGCCGGTGCAGGCGGTGTCGCGCGTGGCCCTGCCCGACGGCGCGCAGCGGCTGGGCGGCGTGTCGCCGGTCCAACTGAATGGCGGCGCCAACCTCGGCTGGTTGACGGCGGTGCTGCTGGCCTTCGTGGGCGGCATGGTGCTGAACCTGATGCCGTGCGTGTTTCCGGTGCTGTCGATCAAGCTGCTGAGCCTCGCCCAGCACCACGACACGCCCCACACGCTGCGCACGCACGCACTGGCCTACACGGGCGGCGTGGTGCTGAGCTTCCTGGCGCTGGCCGGCGCCTTGCTCGCGCTGCGCGAAGCGGGCAGCGCCATCGGCTGGGGCTTCCAGTTGCAAGAGCCGGGCGTCGTCTTCGTGCTCGCGCTGCTGTTCTTCGTGATCGGGCTCAACCTGATGGGCGCGTTCGAGTTCGGCCACCTGGTGCCGCAAGGCCTAGCCAACTGGCGCAGCCAGCGACCCTCGGCCGATGCCTTCGGCGCGGGCGTGCTGGCCGTGGTGGCGGCAAGCCCCTGCACGGCGCCGTTCATGGGCGCGGCGCTCGGCTATGCGATCACGCAATCGGCCGCGGTCAGCCTGAGCGTGTTTGCCGCGCTGGGCCTGGGCATGGCGCTGCCCTACGTGGTGCTGGTGCTGTCGCCGGGCTGGCGTTCGCGCCTGCCGCGCCCCGGGCCGTGGATGCTGCATCTGAAGCAGGCGCTGGCCTTCCCGATGTTTGCCACGGTGGTGTGGCTGGTCTGGGTGCTGGGCCAGCAGGCCGGCATGGATGGCGCCGGTGCCGTGCTGATGGCCCTGGTGGGCCTGGCCTTCGTGGTGTGGCTGGGTGGCCTGCGCGCGGCGCGCGGCTGGGTCGGCCGGGTGGTCAGCGTCGCGCTCGTGGCCGGGCTGGTCGCCTGGGCCTGGCCACAGCATGCGCTGGTCGAGGCGGCCAACCCGCACGGCGACGCGTCGGGCACCAGCGTCGAGTCGCAGTGGCAGCCCTACGACGAAGGTGTCATCGAGCAGCGCGTGGCGCAGGGCCAGCCGGTGTTCGTCGATTTCACCGCGGCCTGGTGCGTGAGCTGCCAGGTCAACAAGCGCCTGGTGCTGCACCGTGAAGAAACCATGGCCGCGTTTGCCAAGGCCAACGTGAGCCTGATGCGCGCCGACTGGACACACCGCGACGAGCGCATCACCGCCGCGCTGGCCAAGCTGGGCCGCAACGGCGTGCCGGTGTACCTGCTGATCCGGCCGGGGCGCGAGCCGCTGCTGCTGCCCGAGGTGCTGACGCAAAACGTGGTGCGCGAGGCGCTGGCCACGCTGGGCAACCCGGGCTGAACCTGTACGGCACGCCCCACAAGCAAGAAGGCCCGGCATTGCCGGGCCTTCTTGCGTTCAGCCCCGCCGCCGAAGCGCCGGAGCCGGACTGGGGCTGTCGTTACTCGACGCGCAGCTGGTTGTCCACGCTCACCACGCCCTTGACCGAGGTGGCGATCTGGGTGGCGCGTTCGCGTGCGGCCGGGGTCGGCGCGGTGCCCTTGAGCATCACGCGGCCGCCGTCGGTATCGACGTTGATCTTCAGCGACGACAGCTGCGAGTCCTTGGCCAGCTCGGTGTTGACGGCGGTGGTGATCATCGCGTCGTTGACCTTGCTGCCGGTGCGGTCGGTGGCTTCCTTGGCTGCGTCGCGCACGTCGCGGCCCGCTTCGCGCGCGTTTTCTGCCGTGCGGTCCATGGCGCTGGATGCATCGGCCTGCATTTCACGGGCGCGCTGCTCGGCGGTGGTTGTCGAGGTCGCCGGCGCGTCCGGCAGGGTGCTCGTGGTGGGCGCCGGGTTGACCGGGGTTTCGCCTGCGGCCGTGGGCGGCATGTCGTTCAACGAGGCGGTGTCGTCGCGGCGGTCGCAGCCGACCAGTGCCAGCGAGGCGACGAGCAGGCCAGCGGCGGTGGCAGCGGTGGTCCGGGACAGGATGGGCTTGTTCATGAGGTCTCTCCTTTTCATGCGGCCGCCGGATGGGCGGCGAACTCGGGCCGGGCCGTTCGACCCCGCCCGTTCTCGGGTGCCGCAACCTTAGGCACTGGCGCGGGCCGGCGCGGTCAGCCGGCCACCCCTGCGCGTGTCGGACGATGCCTCGCCCGGGCAGGCCTCGGCGGCCCTTGCCGCCCCCACAATGCGCGCCGCCATGACGCCACCGCCCGCCCCACCCTCGCCTGCCCTCGCCGACCTGTCGGTCGTCTGGGGCGACGACACCGCCGTCGTCGTGGACAAACCCGCCGGCCTGCCCGCCGTGCCCGGCAGGCCCGCGGCGCTGCACGACTGCGTGGCCTCGCGCGTGCAGGTCGGCTGGCCCGACGCGCGGGTCGTCCACCGGCTCGACATGGCCACCTCGGGCCTGCTGCTGATGGCACGCGGCGCGGTCTGGCAACGCGCCTACAGCGCGCTCTTCGCCGAGCGCGCGATGCACAAACGCTACGTGGCGGTCGTCGCCGGCCTGCTGCGCGACGACGCCGGCGAGATCGACCTGCCGCTGATCGCCGACTGGCCCAACCGCCCCCGACAAAAGGTGGACCCTACGGTCGGCAAGCCGTCGCTGACGCGCTATGAGGTGATCTCGCGCGACCCGGTGATCAACCGCACGCGCGTGGCGCTGATGCCCGTCACGGGCCGCTCGCACCAGCTGCGCGTGCACCTGATGGCACTCGGGCACCCGATCGTCGGCGATGGCCTCTATGCGCCCGACGCCGTGGCGCTGGGGTCGCCCCGCCTGCTGCTGCACGCCGAGCGGCTGGCCTTCACGCACCCGGGCTCGGGCGAGCCGGTGGCAGTGGAAAGCACAGCGCCGTTCTAGGGTCTGTTCGCACGGAAAGTGCGACCCGAGCGATCAGGCCGGTTCAACCGGCCGCTGGCCGGCCTTCAGCAACACCACCAGGGCACCATGTCCGCCGTCGGATGCGCGGGCCTGCACGAAGGCGAGCACTTCGTCTTTCTGCACGAGCCAGGTGCGCACCTTGCCCTTGAGCACCGGTTCGCGGCCGGGCGAGCCGTTGCCTTTGCCGTGCACCACGCGCACGCAGCGCAGTTGCCGCCGCACCGCGTCGCGCAGGAACTCGGCAAGCTGCTCGCGGGCTTCATCTCGGCGCAGGCCGTGCAAATCCACCTGCGCCTGGATGGTCCAGCGGCCACGCCGCAGCTTGCGCACCGTGTCGAGGCCGATGCCCTCGCGGCGATAGAACATCGCCTCGTCGGTTTCGAGCAGCGATTCGGGGTCGAACTCGTCCGAGATGGCCTCGCGCAGCGCCTCGCGTTCGTCAAGCTGGCGTTGCACCGGCTCGGGCGCCGGCTTGCTGAGCAGCGGCTCGACGCGGCCGGCGTCGCGCATGGGCTCGACCCGACCCACGCTTGTGGCGAACAGGTCGCGCTCGCGGCGGGCCCGGGCTTCGTCTTCGCGGCGGCGCTGTTCGCGTTCGGCCGCCTCTTTCTGCGCACGCTGGATGGCCGCCTTCAGCTGGCCCAGGTCGTTGAACGTGCGCAGCCGGGTGCTCACAGCAGGCCCCGCTCCGCGAACGAGACGACCTTGCCGTGACCCACGACGAGGTGGTCGAGCACCTGCACGTCCACCAGGGCGAGTGCGGCCTTGAGCGTCTGCGTCAGAAATTCATCGGCGCGAGACGGCTCGGCCGCGCCCGACGGGTGGTTGTGCGCGAACACCACGGCCGCCGCATTCAGCGCCATCGCGCGCTTGACGACCTCGCGCGGGTACACGCTGGTCTGCGTGAGCGTGCCGCGAAACATCTCTTCCATTTGCAGCAGGCGGTTCTGGGCGTTGAGAAACATCACGACGAAGACCTCGTGCTTGAGGGCGCCAATCTGCAGTCGCAGGTAGTCTTTCACGCGGGCGGGCGAGTCGAACAGCGGGCGCTCGGCCAGTTCTTGAGCAAGCGAACGGCGTGCAAGTTCCAGCACGGCGCTCATCTCGGCGCGCTTGGCCGGGCCCAGGCCCTTGATGCGCTTGAGGTCATCCGGGCCGGCCTGCAGCAGGCCCGACAGGCCGTCGAAGCTGTCGAGCAGTTGCTGCGACAGTTGCAGCACCGAGGTGCCTTTGAAGCCCGTGCGCAGCAGCAAGGCAATGAGTTCCGCATCGGCCAGTGCCTGCGGGCCGCGCGAGAGCAGCTTCTCGCGTGGGCGCGCGTCTCGCGGCAGATCCTTGAGCACCATTCTTCAATTCCCCCTGCAGCACCGGTCGTTGCCGGCTTGGTCGTCGTGGTTCTTTGTGGCAACTCGCGGCGCATCGCGCCCGGGCACCTAAAATTCGCCGCAGTCTATCGAGAACCGGGAACTCACTTGAACCACGTCCAACAGGGCTCTTTCCTGACCCTGCACTACCGATTGGCCGGCCCCGACGGCGCCGACGTGATCAACACCTTCGCCGAAAAGCCGGCCACGCTGTCGCTGGGCACAGGTGAACTGGCCCCGGCCATGGAGCAACGCCTGATGGGCTTGCCCGAGGGCACGCGCACCACTTTCCAGCTGACCGCCGGCGAGGCCTTCGGAGACCGCAACCCCGAACTGCTGCAACGTGTGAAGCTCGCGCTGCTGCATGAACTGGGCGACCCCGACGAGCAGTATTCGGTGGGCGACGTGGTGCAGTTTCCGACGCCGGACGGCCAGGGCTCGTACGCCGGCGTGGTGCGCGAGGTCGGCCCCGACTGGTTGCTGTTCGACTTCAACCACCCGCTCGCCGGTCAGCCCGTGACCTTCGAAGTGCAACTGATCGGGGTGCTGTGATGGGCGAACCCGGCAAGAGCATGCCCGCCGGCCTCGACGAAGTGCTGCTCGCCGAGCCGCGTGGCTTTTGCGCTGGTGTGGACCGCGCCATCGAAATCGTCGAGCGCGCGATCAAGAAGTTCGGCGCGCCGATCTACGTGCGGCACGAGATCGTGCACAACACCTACGTGGTGAACGACCTCAAGGCCAAGGGCGCGATCTTCATCGAAGACCTCGCCGAGGTGCCACCGGGGGCGACGTTGGTCTTCAGCGCCCATGGTGTGTCGCAAGCCGTGCGACAAGAGGCCGCCGCGCGTGGCTTCAGCGTTTTCGACGCCACCTGCCCGCTCGTCACCAAGGTGCACGTCGAGGTCGCCAAGCTACACAAAGAGGGCTACGACTTCATCATGATCGGCCACAAAGGCCACCCCGAAGTCGAAGGCACGATGGGGCAGTTGAACGAAGGCATCCACCTCGTCGAAGACGTGGCCGATGTCGAGCGTTTGCAGCTGTCGGCCGACACGCCGCTGGCCGTCGTCACACAGACCACGCTGTCGGTGGACGACGCTGCCGAGATCCTCTACGCCGTCAAGCGCCGCTTCCCGCACATCCGCGAGCCCAAGCAACAAGACATCTGCTACGCCACGCAAAACCGCCAAGACGCGGTGAAGGTGCTGGCGCCGCAGGTCGATGTGCTGATCGTCGTCGGCAGCCCGACCAGCTCGAACAGCAACCGCCTGCGCGAGCTGGGCGAACGCCTCGGCGCCGACGCCTACATGGTGGACACCGCCGCCGACCTGAAGGCCCAGTGGTTCGACGGCAAGCGCCGCGTGGGCCTGACCGCCGGCGCGTCCGCCCCCGACGTGCTGGTGCAAGACGTCATCGCCCGCCTGCGCGAACTCGGCGCGGTGTCGGTTCGCAAGATGCCGGGCGTCGAAGAAACGGTTCACTTCCCCTTGCCGATGGGCCTGGGCGACAAGTCGATGGCCGAGGTGGTGGCGTCACGATCGTGACGGCCGACGCGCCTCGCCCCCAACGACCCTCGTTCCCACCTCTCATCGGAAATACCTTCCATGCTTGACATCAGCCTGCTGCGCAAAGACCTCGACACCGTGGTCGCCGCGCTTGAGAAACGCAAGAGCCCGCAACCCTTCCTCGACGTTGAACGCTTCACGTCGCTCGAGAACGAACGCAAGGCCAACCAGACCCGCACCGAAGAGCTGCAGGCCAAGCGCAACAAGCTGTCCAAAGAGATCGGCATGAAAAAAAAGGGCAAGGGAGAAGACGCCTCGGCCCTGATGGCCGAGGTGGGCCAGATCGGCGACGAGCTGAAGAACTCGGCCGAGCGGCTCGACGTCCTCCAGCAAGAGCTGTCGGCCCTGCTGATGAACCTGCCCAACCTGCCGCACGAGAGCGTGCCGCAAGGCAGCAGCGAAGCCGACAACGTCGAGGTGCGCCGATGGGGCACACCGCGCAGCTTCGACTTCACGGTGAAAGACCACGTCGATCTGGGCGAGCCGCTGGGCCTCGAATTCGACACCGGCGCCAAGCTGGCCGGCGCGCGCTTCAGCTTCCTGCGGGGGCCGATCGCCCGGCTGCACCGCGCGCTCGCGCAGTTCATGCTCGACGTGCAGACGCAAGAGCACGGCTACACCGAGTGCTACACGCCCTACATCGTCAACAAAGAGGTGCTCGAAGGCACCGGCCAGTTGCCGAAGTTCAAGGACGACATGTTCTGGGTCAGCCGTGGCGGTGACGAAGAGCAACGCGAGCAGTACCTGATCTCGACGTCGGAAATCTCGCTGACCAACACCGTGCGCGAATCGGTGCTCGCCGCCGACCAGTTGCCGATCAAGCTGACGGCGCACAGCCCGTGCTTTCGCAGCGAAGCCGGCAGCGCCGGGCGCGACACGCGCGGCATGATCCGCCAGCACCAGTTCGACAAGGTCGAGATGGTGCAGATCGTCCAGGCCGACAAGAGCTACGAAGCGCTCGAAGACATGGCGCGCCACGCCGAGGCCATCCTGCAGAAGCTCGGCCTGCCCTACCGCGTGGTCCTGCTGTGCAGCGGCGACATGGGCTTTGGCTCGACCAAGACCTACGACCTCGAGGTGTGGCTGCCCGCGCAGAACACCTACCGCGAGATCAGCTCGGTGTCGAACTGCGAAGCCTTCCAGGCGCGGCGCATGCAGGCGCGTGTGAAAAACGCGCAAGGCAAGAACGATCTGGTGCACACGCTCAACGGTTCAGGCTTGGCCGTGGGGCGCACGCTCGTGGCGGTGCTCGAGAACTACCAGAACGCCGACGGTTCGATCACCGTGCCCGAGGCGCTGCGGCCTTATCTGGGTGGTCAGGAAAAGCTCTCGGTCTGAACCTGATTTCTGTGCGCTAGAATCACGGGCTTCGGCGAAATCGACCCGCCGACACCAGTTCAGGAGAGGTGGCAGAGTGGTCGAATGTACCTGACTCGAAATCAGGCGTACCGCAAGGTACCGTGGGTTCGAATCCCACCCTCTCCGCCAAAGCAAGAAGAAGCCCGCAGCAGCGGGCTTCTTTCTTTGTGGGGTGCGCAGCCCCGTTCAGGTCAGCCGAAACACACCGCGTAGATCGGCGGCAGGTGCCCCGCGACCTGCACCCAGGCGTCGCCCGCGTCGTCGCTCGCCCACAGGTTGCCGGTGGTGCTGCCCATCAGCAGCGAGCAGCCCGAGGCGTCCACCACCAGCCCATGGCGGTAGATCAGGTCGTAGCAGTCTTTCTGCGGCAGGCCCTGGCGCAGGGTGTCGAAGGTCTGGCCGCCATCGCGCGTGCGGTTGATGGCGAAAGCCGCGCCCACCGGCAGCCGGCATTCGTCTTTCACGGCCGGGGCAAACCAGGCCGTGTCGGGTTCCTGCGGGTGCACGGCGACCGCGAAGCCGAAGTTCGACACGGGCACCTCGGTGATTTCTTGCCACGACACGGCGTTGTCGGTGGACCGCCAGATGCCGTTGTGGTGCTGCGTCCAAAGCACCTCGGGGCGCGTCTCGCAGCGCACCACCCGGTGCGGGTCCTGGATGTTCGGGTCGCCCGCCCCCTCGGGCGGCATGTACGCGGCGCGCATGCCGTCGGCCTGCAGTTGCCAAGTCTCGCCCCCATCGCGCGTGCGCCACACCCCGCCGCACGAGATGCCGACCAGCAGCTCGTCGCGCTGGGTGGGGTGCGGCAGGATCGAGTGGATGCCCGGCACGTCGTAGCCGCCGCCGAACCACCCCAGGCGCTCGGGGCGGTTCCACAGCGACTCGACCAGTTGCCACGACGCGCCGAAATCGTCGCTGCGAAACAGGCCGCCGGGCAAGGTGCCGGCCCAGACCGTGTCGCCCGACCGTTCGAGCGACCACACCTGCACCAGCTTCCACGGGGGGCCCTCGGCCTCGGGTGGTTGCGCGGGGTAGGTCGGCGTGGCCACCTCGCGCCAAGTCGCCCCGGCGTCATCAGACGCATGCAGCTTCACACCGAAGTGCCCAAGGTTGAGCGCCGCCAGCATGCGCCCGCGCGCATCGGGCGGCAGCAGCATCGACACCGGCTCGGCCAGAAAGCTCACGCGCTCGACGGCCCAGGCGCCACCGCGCCGGCGCAGTTCGAACAGCCCTTTGCGGGTCGCCACCCAGGCGCGGTCACTGAGAGAGGTCATGCGGCATCTCCTCGGTCGTCGTCAGCCACCCGACAAGGCCTGCATCACGTGGACCTGGCTGTCGGGTTGCAAAGGGTCGTCCAGACGCACGCGGCTGTCGATGCGCCGGCCGTCGATGAAGGCCACCACGTTGGGTCGCAGGTGCTGCTGGTCGTCGAGCACGTAACCGCGCAAGCGCGGGTTGATCGCAAATGCGGCTTCGAGCGCCTCGCGCAGGGTGGCGGCCGGTGCGTCCACCTCGGGCACCTCGGTGAAGCGCTTCAGCTGCTGGGTGAACACCACACGGGCCATCGGGCGGCGATGATGCGCCCGCCGCGCGAGCGCGTCAGGAAAGACCCAGCAACTCGCGCGCGATCTCTTGCAGGCGCGACGACGGGTCGGCCAGGTCGTGCAGCACGTCGAAATGGTTCTTGCCCGCCATACCTTCGCACACAGGCACGGCCTTCGCGCCCCAGGCCTTGTGGATCAAGGCCGTCTGGCGCAGGAACTCCTCGCTCTCGTCGGCCCCCACCACCGCGCAGAGCTTGCCCTTGGGGCGCGGAAAGTACGCCGGGCTGAGTTTCTTCACCTGCGCCGGCGTGAGCCGCAGGTCGTCCTTCAGGAAGGGCGCCTGCCGCACCGGCTCCAGGTCGAACACCCCCGAGATCGACAGCGCCGACTTGACCAACTGCGCCGGCAGTTCCGCGCCGACGCTCGGCCAATGGCAGCTCAGCAGCATTGCCGCCAGATGCCCGCCTGCCGAATGGCCCGCCACCACGATGCGCTTCGGGTCGCCGCCGTACAGTGCCACATTGCGATAAGTCCAGGCCAGGGCTCGCACGAGCTGCAAGGTGATGGTCTGTACGCTCACCGGTCGCTCGGCCGTGCCCGGGCAGAGCGAGTAGTTGGGCACCACGACCGTTGCCCCGGCGTGCACGAAGGTCGGGGCGATGAACGACACATCGCTCTTGTCAAGCGAGCGCCACCAGCCACCGTGAATGAACACCAGCACGGGCGCATGCGCCTTCGCGCAGGGAAAGATGTCGAGCGTCTCGTCGGGGCCCGGCCCATACGCGACGTCCAGGCGGCGCGACAAGCCCTCGCGCGAAGTCTCGGAAGCCTTGGCCCACCTTTCGAGGATCTCTTCATGCTCGGCCACCCGGGCGCGGTTGTTGTACTGAAGGTCCAACCAGGCAGGATCGAGACGTGTCATGAGGGCTCCGAAACGGGGGCGCAGGCGGGCACGAAACAGCACACCGGACAGCGTGCTTTCTATAACGAGGTTCGACCTCGCGCCAGCATAGGGGCCTTGCCCGTGCGCCGGGCGCAACGCAGCGGCGACCAGCATCCGCGCCCGCCCGCTCTTTTGCTACACTGCGCGACTCGGTCGGGGGGGTAGCTCAGCTGGGAGAGCGTCGCGTTCGCAATGCGAAGGTCGGGAGTTCGATCCTCCTCCTCTCCACCAACCGATTCAAAAGCCAGGCTGCATGCCTGGCTTTTTTCTTGTCTCTGCACGTGTTGGCTATGCCAGTGCAAAGGGGCAAAAAAAAAGGCCCGCGCAGTGCGGGCCATTTTTGTTTCGAGCCTTGCCGGAAAGTTGAGCCGTCAGGCGTGTGCTGCGCGCAGCTTGAGTGCGAACTCTTGCAACGCGTGGATGCCGCTCTCTTCGGCCTTCTTGCACCAAGCCTGCAGGTCGACGACCAGTTGCTCGGCCGACACGTTGGTGCGCGTCCAGAGCTGGCGCAGCTCTTCGCGCATGGCCACGAGCTTGGCAAGCTTCGGGCTGGCTTCGCAGGCGTTTTCGACCTGGGCCTTCACGTGCGACGGGATCTTGTCTTCGTCGCGGTGCAACCAGCGGCGGGCCAGGCGCATGTCGGCGAGCTTGGCGCTGCCGCGGGCCCCTTCGGCCTTGAGGCGCTTGACCTCGGTGCGGCAGGCATCGCGCAGACCAACGGCGTACTTGGCCATCACTTCGTAGCGGTTGGCGATGATGGCCTCGAGCGTCTTCGAGTCGGCCACCGGCTTCACATCGCCGAGCTTGAGCATCGGGGGCGTCTTGCGTACCTTGGCCAGACCGAGCATTTCCAGGCCGCGGATGTACATCCAGCCGATGTCGAATTCGTACGGCTTGACCGACAGCTTGGCCGAGGTCGGGTAGGTGTGGTGGTTGTTGTGCAGCTCTTCGCCGCCGATCAGGATGCCCCAGGGCGACACGTTGGTGCTGGCGTCGGCCGCCTCGAAGTTGCGGTAGCCCCACCAGTGGCCCAGGCCGTTGATGATGCCGGCGGCGGTGATCGGGATCCAGACCATCTGGATCGCCCAGACCGTGAGGCCGGCCGCGCCGAACATCAACAGGTTGGCGATCATCATGATGCCCACGCCTTGCCAGGTGTAGCGGCTGTAGACGTTGCGCTCCATCCAGTCGTCGGGCGTGTTGTGGCCGTACTTCGCCAGCGTCTCTTGGTTCTTGGCTTCGTTGCGGTACAGCTCAGAGCCGGTCAGCAACACGGTCTTGATGCCGTGGGCGACCGGGCTGTGCGGGTCGTCCATGGTTTCGCACTTGGCGTGGTGCTTGCGGTGGATGGCGACCCATTCCTTGGTCACCATACCGGTGCCGAGCCAAAGCCACAGTCGGAAGAAATGCGAGGGGATCGCGTGCAGGTCGAGCGAGCGGTGGGCCTGCGAGCGGTGCAGGAAGATCGTGACGGCGGCAATCGTGATGTGGGTGGTGACCAGCGCGTACAGCACGATCTGCCACCACGTGGTTTCGACGAGGCCGTGGGCCAGCCAGTTCACCAATCCGTCCCAAACGAGCATCAATTCATTCATTCAACTACTTTCAAGCTGCCAGAACAGGCAGGTGCGGCATTCTAAATGTCCAGGTTGTGACGAAAGCCGGAAAAACCAGGCATTCCGGCGCTCGGCGGGCCGATTCACAGCCTTATGGATTGACCCGGGTCAAACTCGTTCCCACACCGCGGCAAAGAAGCCGTCGGTGCCGTGGCGGTGCGGCCACAGCCGCAGGAAGTCGCCGGAGACCAGGTCGGTCGCCTGGCTGACATGGGCCTTTTCAAGGGCGACGGCGGCAGGCAGCGGCTTGAAGTCGCGGGCATGAGCCTCGCTGAAGGCCTGGGCGATGGCCTCGTTTTCTTCTGTCAGGAGGCTGCAGGTCGCATACACCAGCCGTCCGCCCGACTTGAGCAGGCGGGCTGCACTGGCCAGGATGTTGGTCTGCTTTTCCCGCAGTTCGACCAAGGCTTCGGGCGACTGGCGCCACTTCAGGTCGGGGTTTCGGCGCAGCGTGCCCAGGCCCGAGCACGGGGCGTCGACCAGCACGCGGTCGATCTTGCCGGCCAGCCGCTTGATGCGCTCGTCGCGCTCGTGGGCGATCTGCACCGGGTAGACGTTCGACAGCCCGCTGCGCGCCAGCCGTGGCTTCAGCGCCGCCAGCCGGTGGCCGGAGGTGTCGAAGGCGTACAGCCGGCCGGTGTTGCGCATCGACGCCCCCAGCGCCAGCGTCTTGCCGCCGGCACCAGCGCAGAAATCGACCACCATCTCGCCGCGCTTGGCGTCGGTCAGCAGCGCGAGCAACTGACTGCCTTCGTCTTGCACCTCGACCTCGCCCGAGGTGAAGGCCGGCAGGTTGTTGATGGCCGGTTTGCCGTCGATGCGCAGGCCCCAGGGCGAATACGGCGTGACCGTGGTCTGCACGTTCGATTGCGCCAGCGCGGCCTGCACCGCCTCGCGCTTGGCCTTGAAGGTGTTGACCCGCAGGTCGAGGGCGGCGCTGCGGTTCAGGCTTTCGACCAGCGGCCAGAAGTCGTCGCCCAACTGGGCGCGCAGGCGCTGTTCGAGCCATTCGGGCAGGTTGTGGCGCAGCTTCTCGGGCAAGGCGTTGCGGTCGATGGTCTTGACCTGCTCCAGCCACTGCTGCTCGTCGGGCGAGAGCGCGGCGCGGAGGAAGCCTTCGTTGCCCTGCCAGCCCAGCGCGGCGAGCCGACGCTCCATCTCGCCCCGGCCCGATTGCGCCAGGTGCTGAAACAGCAGCCGGTGCCGCAGCACGTGGTACGTGGTCTCGGCGAGGGTGTGGCGCTCGCGCTGGCCGAGCGCGCGCTGTTCACGAAAGAAGGACGACACGACGCCATCGGCGGGTGACTGGAACTGCAGCACGCGGTGCAGCAGTTCGGTGGCAAGTTCAAGCAGGGCGTTCGGATGCATCGGCGGATTATCCTTGCCGCCCTTCCGAGCCCGACCGCGCCGCCATGAGCGACTCCGACCTGCCCCCCTTACCCGACACGCCGCCCGGCCGCTACCGCCATTACAAGGGCGGCGAGTACGAGGTGATGGGCGCCGCCCGCCACAGCGAAACGCTGGAGCCGCTGGTCGTCTACCGCCCGCTCTACAACGCCAGAGGCTGGTGGGTGCGGCCGCACGCGATGTTCTTCGGCACGCTCGACGTCGATGGCGTGGTGAAACGCCGCTTCGAGCGGGTCTTGTGATCGACGGCAAGGCGGCCATCACCCGCGCCGCTAAAATCCGCGGCTTTTCCGCTGCACTGCCTTCGGGTCGCCCCATGCCGCTCTTCTGGAAGCCTTACAAATCCGACGTCTCGCAGTTCATCGACGAGCTGAAGGCCAAGAAGCCCACGCTCGAAGCCGAGCAGCGCGCCGGGCGCGCCCTGCTGTGGGACAAGGAAATCGACCGCGAGGCCCAGGCGGATTACCGCGATGCGCGTGTCGCCCAGCAGCCCTACGTCTACCAGAACAAGGGTTGAGCACCGCTTCGGTGCTTGAGCCCGCTGCGGGTCACGTCGCGTGAACATGGAGGCGCTTGCGCCTGAATCGCCCCAGGGGCCGGCCGAAGTCGCCGGCTCGCCGAGCGTGGTCGATGGCGTGGCCGTGGCCCGGCTGTACGGCGAGCCGCTGTTCACGCTACCGACCG
This sequence comes from Piscinibacter sp. PDB5-1, assembly GCF_056676035.1. Taxonomy (NCBI): domain Bacteria; kingdom Pseudomonadati; phylum Pseudomonadota; class Betaproteobacteria; order Burkholderiales; family Sphaerotilaceae; genus Piscinibacter; species Piscinibacter sp. PDB5-1. The sequence continues at coordinate 678,874 of NZ_JBWVZL010000001.1, forward strand.
ACCTGTACATCCCGCCCGACGCGCTGGAGGTCTTCCTCGAAGCCTTCGAAGGGCCGCTGGACCTGCTGCTGTACCTGATCCGCAAGCAGAACTTCAACATCCTCGACATCCCGCTGGCCAGCGTGACGCGCCAGTACCTCGCCTACGTCGAGCAGATCCGCAAGACCAACCTCGAGCTCGCCAGCGAGTACCTGCTGATGGCGGCGATGCTGATCGAGATCAAGTCGCGCATGCTGCTGCCCCCCAAGAAGACGGCGGAAGGCCAGGAGCCCGAAGACCCGCGCGCCGAACTCGTACGCCGCCTGCTCGAATACGAGCAGATCAAGCTGGCGGCCGCCAAGCTCGATGCGCTGCCGGTGATCGGCCGCGACTTTCTGCGTGCGCAGGTCACGATCGAACAGTCACTCGCGCCGCGCTTTCCCGATGTCGATGCCGACGAGCTGCGCGCCGCATGGCTGGACATCTTGAAGCGCGCCAAGCTCAACCAGCACCACACCATCACCCGCGAAGAGCTGAGCGTGCGCGAGCACATGAGCATCGTGCTGCGGCGCCTGCAAGGGCGGCGCTTCGCGCTGTTCGAAGACCTGTTCGACCTGACGCGCGGCCCGCAGGTGCTGGTGGTGACCTTCATCGCCATGCTCGAACTCGCCCGCGAGCACCTGCTCGAAGTGACCCAGGCCGAAGCCTTCGCGCCGATCTACGTCCGGCTGGCCTACCAGCCGGCCTGACGCCCGCAATCCCCTGCAAAAACCCCTTGGCGTGCAGTGGTTAGACTGCGCGCCTCTCCCAGAGCACAGGCTGGAATCCATGCAAGAAGCTGCTGTCCGCATCCACCCCCGCGTCGAACCCAAGGCCAAGCCCGAGCGCTGGTCGGTGGAGGCCATCGAGGCCTTGTTCGCCCTGCCCTTCAACGACCTGCTGTTCAAGGCGCAGCAAGTGCACCGCGAGCACTTCGACGCCAATGAAGTGCAGCTCTCGACGCTGCTGTCCATCAAGACCGGCGGCTGCCCCGAAGACTGCGGCTACTGCCCGCAGGCCGCGCGCTACGACACTGGCGTGGACGCCGGCAAGCTGCTCGACAAGGACACCGTGCTCGCCGCCGCCCAGGCCGCGCGCGACGCCGGCGCCACGCGTTTCTGCATGGGCGCCGCCTGGCGTTCGCCGAAAGACCGCGACATCGAGAAAGTCGCCGAACTCGTCAGCGCCGTGAAGGGCCTGGGCATGGAGACCTGCGCAACGCTGGGCATGCTCGACGAGGGCCACGCCGAGGCGCTGCAGGCGGCCGGCCTCGACTACTACAACCACAACATCGACACCGCGCCGGGCAAGTACGGCGACATCGTCAGCACCCGGCAGTTCGAAGACCGCCTGGACACGCTCGACAAGGTGCGCAACGCCGGCGTGAAGGTGTGCTGCGGCGGTATCGTCGGCATGGGCGAGTCGGGCCAGCAGCGCGCCGAACTCATCGCGGCCCTGGCCAACATGGACCCGTACCCCGAGTCGGTGCCCATCAACAACCTGGTGCAGGTCGAAGGCACGCCGCTCTACGGCATCGACAAGATCGACCCGCTCGAATTCGTGCGGATGATCGCCGTGGCGCGCATCACCATGCCCACCGCGCGCGTGCGCCTGTCGGCCGGCCGCCAGCAAATGGGCGAGGCGGTGCAGGCGATGTGCTTTCTCGCGGGCGCGAACTCGATCTTCTACGGCGAGAAGCTGCTGACCACCGGCAACCCCGACGTGGACGCCGACCGCCAGTTGCTCGACAAGCTCGGCATGAAGGCCGCGTGACCCCCCGGAGCCCGCGATGACCACCGAACGCAAGCCCATCACCCTGCACCGCCTGCGCCAGATGCACGCGGCCCGCGAGCCGATTGCGATGCTGACCGCCTATGACGCGAGCTTCGCGCGGCTGGTCGATGCGGCCGGCATCGACTGCCTGCTGGTGGGCGACTCGCTCGGCATGGTGCTGCAAGGCCACGAGACCACCGTGCCCACGACGCTCGACGAGATCGCGTACCACACGCGCTGCGTCGCCCGCGCCAAGCCGGCCGCCTGGCTGGTGGCCGACCTGCCCTTCGGCAGCTACCACGAGTCCAACGACCAGGCCATGCGCAGCGCCACCGCGCTGATGCAGGCCGGCGCGCAGATGGTCAAGCTCGAAGGCGGCGGCTGGGCCGTCGAGCGCGTGCACTTTCTGGTCGAACGCGGCGTGCCGGTGTGCGGCCACCTCGGCCTCACGCCGCAGTCTGTGCATGCGCTGGGCGGCTACCGCATCCAGGGCAAGAGCGACGAAAGCGCCGCGCGGCTCAAGGACGACGCGCAAGCCTTGTCGGACGCGGGCGCGGCGATGTGCGTGTTCGAGCTGATGCCTTCGGCGCTGGCGCGCGAGATCACCGATAGCCTGCCGATGATCATCATCGGCATCGGCGCCGGTGCCGGCACCTCGGGCCAGGTACTCGTGCTGCACGACATGCTCAACATCACCCAGGGCAAGCTGCCGCGCTTCGTGCGCAACTTCATGGAGGGCGCACCGTCGATCGGCGAAGCCGTGTCGCGCTACGTGACCGATGTGAAGGCACGCCGCTTTCCCGACGAAGCCGTCCACGGCTACTGACCCCGACCCCCGAGCCCGCCCGCGAGATGCAGACGCTCCACACGATTGCCGACCTGCGCGCTGCGCTGCCCCAGCCGGGCGCCTGCGCCTTCGTGCCCACGATGGGCAACCTGCACGAAGGCCACCTGGCCCTGGTGCGCCAGGCCCGCACACACGGGCTGCCGGTGGTGGTGAGCATCTTCGTCAACCGGCTGCAATTCGCGCCGCACGAAGACTTCGACCGTTACCCGCGCACGCTGGCGCGTGATGCCGAACTGCTGCGCGCGGCCGGCTGCAACGTCGTCTTCGCACCCGACGAGCGCGAGCTGTACCCGCAGCCGCAGACCTTCAAGGTGCAGCCCGACCCGGCGCTCGCAGACATCCTGGAAGGGCACTTTCGCCCCGGCTTCTTCACCGGTGTGGCGACGGTGGTGATGAAGCTCTTCCAGGTGGTGCAGCCGCGCGTGGCCGTGTTCGGCAAGAAGGATTACCAGCAACTGATGGTCATCCGCCGCATGGTCGAGCAGTTCGCGCTGCCCATCGCCATCGAAGGTGGGGACACCTGCCGAGCACCCGATGGGCTGGCGCTGTCATCTCGCAATGGCTACCTGAGTGAGACCGAACGCCGCGAGGCCGTGGCGCTGTCGCAAGCATTGCGCACGCTGGCCGAGGGCTACCGCGCCACGCCTGAGGCGCTGCAGGCGCTCGAAGCGCGGGCCGCAAGCGACCTCGCCACCCTCGGCTGGCAGCCCGACTACCTGACGGTGCGCCGCCGCGGCGACCTGCAAGTGCCCACGGCCGACGACGCGCAAGCGCCGCTGGTCGCGCTGGGCGCTGCGCGACTGGGCCCCACGCGCCTGATCGACAACCTCGAGTTCTGAGAAGGTGTGAACGCGGCCCACGCCGGGTTCATCCACAGCCTTTGAGGGCGCCGCGTCAGTTCGCGCCAGAGGCGGCGGACGCGGCGGGTGCGGGCGCCGATGCACCTGAGGCAGCCGGCCCGGGCAACTGACCCATCATCTCGATCATCGGCTGCAGCTGGCGGATCATCGCCAGCTCTTCGTCCACCTGCTGCGGCACGGTGGCGCACTGCGCATCGCGCTTCTTCGCCGACAACTGCAGCGACGCCTTGCGCTGCTTGTCGTAGGCGCCCTTGTCGTGGTCATTCTTCTTGAGTCGCTCGACCAGGACCAGCAGTTCGGCCTTGGCCGCTTCCGGGGCGGCGGAATGCGCCGCCATCTTTTGCAAGAGGCCGGCGCGCGCCTGCGTGAGCTGGTCGATCTTGGCCGTGTGGTCCACACCGCGTCGCTTGCACAGGTCGTTGATCGCCAGCATCTTGCCGTGCTCGACGAACACCTGGTCGTCGCCCGGCTGGGCCAGCGACACGGCCGACACCGCCAGCAGCACGGCACCCAGCACGGGCTTCACGACAAACGAGGTCACACGCGCTGGGATCAAGGCAAGCTCCGTCAAAAGTGCCCGGTACGGCACGGGGATATCACGTGGTCGGCGAACGCATGCCGAGCTTGAAACCGATCATCGCGCGCAGCTTGTTCGGCACCACGGGCTTGACCAGCAGGTGGAAGTCGTAGCGCTCGGCTTCCGCTTCGGGGCCGCTCATCGTGCTGCCCGTGACCATGATGGCGGGCACCGCGGGGCCGAAGCGCTCGCGGATGGCAGTGATGGCTTCAAGCCCGGTGCGGCCGTCTTCGAGGCGGTAGTCCACGATCATCAGGTCGGGGCGCTCTTCGGCCAGGTCGGCGCTTTGCGCCCACACACGCGCGGCATGCACGGTCTCGAATGACGCGACGCGCGCGCCCCAGCCCTTGAGCAGCACTTCGAGGCCGCCGCGCACCGCGGGCTCGTCTTCGACCACGACGATGAAGCGCCGGTCGAGCGTGAGGCCGAGCGGCGCCTTGCCACTCTGGCCCGTGGGCATCACCACGCGTGGGGCCTTGCCGATGGGCAGCACGAGCGAGAAGACCGAGCCGTGACCCTGCTGCGAACGCAGCGTGAGCGGCGCCCCCATCAGCCCGGCCAGACGCTTGACGATGGCCAGGCCCAGGCCCAGGCCCTTGCGCTGCTGCGGCGAGAGCGTCTCGCTGTAGGGCACCTGGTAGAACTCTTCGAAGATGTGCTCTTGCTCGCGTTCGCGGATGCCCACGCCGGTGTCCCACACCTGCAGCACGAGGCGGCCCCCGCGGCGCCGGCAGCTCACCAGCACGCTGCCGTCGTTGGTGTAGCGGATCGCGTTCGACACCAGGTTGCGCAGGATGCGTTCGACGAGGATCGGGTCCGCATACACGTTGTGATGCTCGCCGCGGAAGCGCAGCGCGAGCCCCTTCTCGAACGCGGCGGGCTCGAAGTGCAGCTTGAGCTTGCGGAAGATGTCGCCCACGTTGAAGTGGGTCGGGTTCACATCGACACCGCCGGTATCGATCTTGGTGATATCGAGCAGTTCGGAGAACAGGCCTTCGAGCGCATCGACCGAGCCGTTGATGCTGGTCACGAGGCTGGCCACCTCTTCGTCGTGGCTGCGCTGGCGAAGCGCTTCGGCGAACAGGCCCATCGCATGCAACGGCTGGCGCAGGTCGTGGCTCGCGGCGGCGAAGAACTGCGTCTTGGCGCGGCTGGCCACTTCGGCCTGCTGGCGCGCGGCGTCGGCCGCGGCCTTTTCGGCGCGCAGCTGGATCATCAACTGGTCGGCGCGCACCTTGATCTGCAAGAGGCCTTCGTAGTTCTTGCGGTAGCGCCGGCTGAAGGTGACCGTCGTGCCCGAGATGAACAACAGCGCGCCCGCCAGGAAGAGGCTGTCGAAATCGCCCGGCAAGGCCACGCGCACGATCAACGGCACCAGCGTCAGGCCACAGAACTCGTAGAAGGTGTTGTTCTGCGGCGAGAGGATCTGCATCGCCGCCATGCAGAAACTGTAGATCGTGAGGATCAGGCCGATCTTCTCGGTCGCGCCCCCGTACCCATAGAAGAACCAAGCCGCGCCACCCCACAGCACGCCGGCGGCGAGCGTGAACGCGCGCCAGCGCTGGTACCAGCGCAGCGACTCTTCCAGCGTGTGCGGGCGGCTGCGCTGGTAGCCCCAGTTCATCCACACCCGCAGCAGGCCGTGCAGCCCCAGCAGCGCCAGCCACGCGAGCATGCCCGCGCGCGGCACATGCTGCCAATAGAGCGTGGTGATGACGATCGCGCCCGCCGCGGTGGCGAGCATCGTGGTCGGCAGGTACGAAAAGACGTTCTCGACGCGCTCGGCTGCCGCCTGGTCGCGCAACTGCGCCTTCAGGGCCGCGCTGTCGCTCAGGCCGGCATCGGCCTCGCCCAGGGTGGCAGCGGTCGGGGCGGTCGCCGGGGCATCGCTCATGGATGGCATCAGCGCGCGTTGCTGCCGCGCCAGGTCGAGAAGCCGCCGTGCTTTTGGCTCATCTGGCTGACGGCCAGCACGGCCTGCGTGCGCGAACTGACGTTGAGCGCGCGCAGCACGGCGGCGACGTGGTCCTTCACGGTCTCGACCGACAGGCCGAGTTCACGGGCGATGAGCTTGTTGGGATTGCCTTGCAGCAGCAGCGCCAGCACGTCGGTCTGACGCGGCGTGAGGCCGAGCGACGCCAGGCTGGGTTGTTGCTGGAACTCGCCGCCGGCCGCCTCACGGCCGACCACACCGAGCTGGCCCCGGGCCGGCACGTCGGGTTCGAGCGAACGCTCGGAGCCGATGTTCATCGGCGGCACGTAGATGCCGCCCGACATGACCATGTGCAGCGCCTCGAACAGGGTGTCGTTGCTGGCGCGCTTGGGCACGAAGCCCATGGCACCGAGGTCGATGGAGCGGATCACGTCGCTGGCGCGGTCGGAGGCCGAGACCACCACCACCGGCAGCGCCGGGTAAGCGGCGCGGAACTCGACCAGCAGATCGAAGCCGTCGGCGTCGCCGAGTTGCAGGTCGAGCAGGACAAGGTCGAAGTCTTTGTCGGCCTTGAGCGCTTCGCGCGCCTCGCGGGCACTGCCCGCACCGACCACCTTGACGTTGTCGCCGAGACCCTGAATCACGGTCTGCAAAGCCGAAAGGATCAACGGGTGGTCATCGACCAGCAACACTTTCATCGGCTTTCTCTCCAGGGGTCAAACGGCGGCCCGGCATCGTAAGCCACGGCACCCCTCCCCCGGGGGAGACCCCCCGTAAGGGGGTAAATCGCGGCGCTGCGCCGCTCAGCCGCTCAGGTGAAGCGGCGCGCCAGCGTTTCGGCGATGCACACCGGCTTGCTGCCGCCTTCGCGCTCGATGGTGGCTTCGGTGGTGACCTGTGCACCGCCCTCGATCGGCTCGTAGGCCACGAGCTTGAAGCGCGCGCGCACCCGGCTGTTCACCGGCACCGGCGAGGTGAAGCGCACCTTGTTCAGGCCGTAGTTCACGCCCATGCGCGTGTCGCTCACGGTGAAGGCCTGCGCGTTCAGTTCGGGCAGCAGGCTCAGGGTCAGGAAGCCGTGGGCGATGGTCGTGCCGAAGGGGCCGGCCTTGGCGCGCTCGGGGTCCACGTGGATCCACTGGTGGTCGCCGGTGGCCTGGGCGAAGAGGTTGATGCGGTCCTGGTCGATGGTGACCCAGTCGCTGACGCCGATCTCCTGGCCGACCAGGGCTTGCAGGTCGGTGAGCTTCTCGAAAACCTTCATGTCTTGCCTTTGTTGGATGCGCTTGCGGGTGCGGGACGAAAGCCCGCGAGCCTACCGCGTGCCGGCGCGGGCGCTGTCACCTGCAGGTCAAACCACGACCCGACGCGCGCAGCTCAGGCGCCCGCTTCAGGCGCTCGTGTCAGGCATTCACCCAGTCGATGACCGGCTGCCACTGTTCGAGGTCGCGCTCGACGCGGCTGGGCGCCACGTCCCACAGCGTGAGGCCGCGTGCGGCGAGGTGCACATAGTTCTGCGTGTCGCGCAGGAAGCCGAGCACCGGCACCTTCAGCGTTCCGAGAAAGCTGCGCAACTGGTCGGACGAGATCGTGCCTTCCTTGGTGCGCATGCCCACCACGGCGATCGAGACCTTGTCGCTGCGCCGGTGCGCCAGCAGCTCTTGCACGAAGGCATGGGTGGCCTGGATGTCGAACAGGCTGGGCTGCAGCGGCACCAGCACCTTGTCGGCGACCTTCATCGCCATGTCGAGCCGCTTGCCGTGCAGGCCGGCCGGCGTGTCGAGCACCACGTGGGTCGTGCCCTTGGGCGGGCGCACGATCTCGGCCTCGTCCACGTCCCAGCCGGCAATCGGCGGCAGGTGCGCGGGGCGCAGCGCCAGCCAGCCCCGGGCGGACTGCTGCCGGTCCACGTCGCCCAGCATCACCGCATGCCCGGCATGTGCCAGGTAACCCGCAAGGTTGGTGGACAGGGTGCTCTTGCCAACCCCGCCCTTCGGATTCGCCACCACGATCACCGGCATGTGAGCCTCCAGAATGCGCGTGCTGGCGGCGATGTTACCCAGGCGCTTCGCCGCACCGCATCAAGACTTACCCAGCGCCCCACACCATGCCCATCGCCGACGCCACCCCGCACGCCGACATCCTCGTGCTGACCGCCCATCCAAACATGGCGCTGTCTCGCGTCAACCGCACCTTGATGCAGGCCGCCGCGCGCGCGGGCGGGCCGCGGGTGGCGGTCTGCGACCTGTACGCCCTGTACCCCGACTACCTGATCGACGTGGCCGCCGAGCAGGCCCGGCTGGCCCGCGCGCAACTGGTGGTGTGGCAGCACCCCATCCACTGGTACAGCATGCCGCCGCTGATGAAGCTGTGGCTGGACGAGGTGCTGAGCTTCGGCTGGGCCTACGGCCCGGGCGGCACCGCGTTGCGCGGCAAGGACGTCTGGCTCGTTGCCTCGACCGGCGGCCCGGCCGAGTCGTACCAGCCCACGCGCTACAACCGCTACCACTTCGACGCCTTCCTGCCGCCCTACGAACAGACCGCCGCGCTGTGCGGCATGCGCTTCCTGCCGCCGATGCTGCTGCACGGCGCGCACCACGCCGACGAGGCCGCGCTGGGCGCGCATGCGCAGACCTTCGCCAAGCGCCTGCGCAGCTACCCCGATTGGCCCGAGCTGGCGGGGCTCGACGAGTGCCCGGCCTGCGAGGTGCCGTCCGACGCCCGCCCGGCGCGCGCCGCCACCAACGGAGCCGCCTGATGGAACACAGCAGCTGGCTCCACATCAGCCTCGTCTACCTGGCCGCCGCCGTGCTGGCGGTGCCGCTGGCCAAGAAGCTCGGCCTCGGGTCGATCATCGGCTACCTCGGCGCGGGCATCGCCATCGGCCCCTGGGGGCTCGGGCTCGTCACCGACCCGCAAGACATGCTGCACTTCGCCGAGTTCGGCGTGGTGCTGATGCTCTTTGTGGTTGGCCTCGAACTCGAACCCCGCCGCCTGTGGGCGCTGCGGCGGCCGATCTTCGGCTGGGGCAGCGTGCAGCTGTTCGGCTCGGCGGCGCTGATCGCCGGCCTGGCCTACGCGCTGGGCGTGCCGTGGCAGCTCTCGCTCGTGGCCGCGCTCGGGCTGGCGCTGTCGTCCACCGCCATCGGCCTGGGCGTGCTGGCCGAGCGCAACCTGATGGCCACCAGCGGCGGCCAGAGCCTGCTGAGCGTGGCGCTGCTGCAAGACATCGCGGCCATCCCCATCCTCGCGCTGGTGCCGCTGCTGGCGGTGGGCGCCGCCACGCACGACGACGCCAACGGCTGGCTCGAAGCGGCCAAGGCCATCGGCGTGATCGCCGCCATCGTGCTCGGCGGGCGCCTGCTGCTGCGCCCCGCGCTGCGCTGGATCGCCCGCAGCGACACGCCCGAGATCTTCACCGCCGCCTCGCTGCTGCTCGTGGTGGCCACCGCCGCGCTGATGCAGGCGGTCGGCCTGTCGATGGCGCTCGGCGCGTTTCTCGCGGGCGTGCTGCTGGCCGAGAGCGAATACCGCCGCGAACTCGAAACCGACATCGAGCCCTTCAAGGGCCTGCTGCTCGGCTTGTTCTTCATCGCGGTGGGCATGAGCATCGACTTCGCGGTCGTGCTGCGCCAGCCGCTGCTGATCGCCGGCGTGGTGCTGGGTTTCCTGGCGCTGAAGGCCGTCGTGCTGTGGGCCATGGGCCGCGCGATGCCGCTGCCCAAGCCCGAGCGGCCGGTGTTCATCATCTTGCTGGCCCAGGGCGGCGAGTTCGGCTTCGTGGTGTTTCAGACGGCCACGCAGTCGGGCGTGATGGACGCGGCCACCTCGTCGCTGCTGGTGGCGTCGGTCGCGCTGTCGATGCTGCTGACCCCGCTGCTGCTGGTGGCGGCCGACCGCTGGTGGGCGCCGCTGCTGGCCGGCCAGTCGCGCCGCACGCTGCCCGAGATCGACGAGCCGCAGAGCGCGCCGGTGATCATCGCGGGCTTCGGGCGCTACGGGCAGATCGTCGGCCGCCTGCTGTACGCCAACGGCATCCAGGCGACCGTGCTCGAACACGACGCCGAACAGATCGAAGCCCTGCGCAAGTTCGGCTGGCGTGTGTTCTATGGCGACGCGACCCGGCTCGACCTGCTGCGCACCGCCGGCGCGGCCACCGCGCGCGTGCTGGTGCTGGCCATCGACGACGTGGAGCAAAGCGTGAAGACCGCGCGCGTGGTGCGCCAGCACTTCCCGCACCTGAGCGTGGTGGCACGGGCGCGCAACGTGCAGCACCAGCTCGAACTGCGCGAACTCGGCGTGACGCTGGTCGAACGCGAAACGCTGGGCTCGGCCTTGGCCAGCGGGCGCAGCGTGCTCGAAGTGCTGGGCTGGGAGCCACACCAGGCGCGCAACCTCGCGCTGCGTTTTCGCCGCCACACGCAAGAGCAGATCGACGCCATGGCGCCCTACCGCAACGACGAAGACAAGCTGATCGCCGTGGCCAAGCAAGGCCGCCAGCAGCTCGAATCGCTGTTCGCGCAAGAACGCCAGAACGCCGAACGCATGCAGGCGCGCACCGGCTGGGACCCCCACGACGGCGCCGCCACCGGTGCATCGCCAGAGGCGCCGCCCCAAGGCAAAGGGCCCGACCCGGCGTGATGCCGGCCTCGGGCCCTGGCTTGCACTCGCTGCGGCGCGGCCACCGAAGCGGCCGCGCGCGGCTTACATCGCGGCTTCGAAGATCGCTTCGATGTCTTCTTGCGTGAGCTTCTTCGGGTTGGTGTAGCCCGCGCCGTCCTTCATGGCGTTGGCGGCCATCAGCGGGATGTCTTCGCGCTTGACGCCCAAGTCCGACAGCTTGGCGGGAATGCCCACCTCGATGGCCAGGTCGCGCATGGCCTTCACGGCGGCTTGCGCAGCGGCTTCGTCGCTCATGCCGGTGGTGTTGACACCCATGGCGCGGGCCACGTCGGCCAGGCGCGGGGCGCAGGCGCTGGCGTTCACGGCTTCGACGTGCGGCAGCAGCATCGCGTTGCACACGCCGTGCGGCAGGTTGTACTGGCCACCCAGCTGGTGAGCCATCGCGTGCACGTAACCCAGCAGCGCGTTGTTGAAGGCCATGCCGCCGAGGAACTGCGCCGCGGTCATCTGCTCGCGGGCTTCGATGTCTTCCTTGCCGTTCTTCACGGCGCGCGGCAGGTACTGGGCGATCAGCTTCATCGCGTGCAGCGCGCAAGCGTCGGTCACCGGGGTGGCCATGCGCGACACGTAGGCTTCGACGGCGTGGGTCAGCGCGTCCATGCCGGTGGCGGCAGTCAGCGAGGGCGGCATGCCCATCATCAGCTGCGGGTCGTTCACCGAGATCAGCGGGGCGATCTGGCGATCGACGATGCTCATCTTGATGTGCTTGGTTTCTTCGGTGATCACGGCGAAGCGCGTGATTTCGGCGGCGGTGCCGGCCGTGGTGTTGACGGCGATCAGCGCCAGAGGGGCCTTCTTGACCTTGTCGGCACCGCGGTAGTCCATCACCGTGCCGCCGTTGGTGGCGAGCACCGCGATGACCTTCGCGCAGTCGTGCGGCGAGCCGCCCCCCAGCGAGATGATGCAATCGGCGCCGGCCGTCTTCAGCGCGGCCAGGCCGGCTTCGACGTTCGAAACCGTCGGGTTCGGCTGCACGCCGTCGAACACCGTGACCTGCACTTCGCGCTCGCGCAGCAGGCCAGCCACCTTTTCGGTGACGCCCAGGGCGGTGAGCGGGGCGTCGGTGACGATCAAGGCGTGCTTGTAGCCGCGCGACTTGATGAGCGTCATGGCGTCGGCGAGACAACCAGCGCCCATGATGTTTTCGGCGGTCATTACGAACTGTCGGGTGGCCATTGGGGATCCTCGGGGGTCAAAAAGCAGTCGCGTATTTTGGCCCATGCGCCCCGGGCCGCCGTGCGCCCGGTCAAGGGGGTGCGGGCATGTCGTCGCGGCCCCCAACCCGGCGCATAGACTCGGCCGCCGCCCACCCCGCCCGCTTGCCCATGCCCAGCCCCGCCCCCACGCCCACGGTCGAGTTCTGGTTCGACTTTCCCAGCAACTACAGCTACCTCGCCGCGATGCGCATCGCGCGCGAAGCCGCGGCCCGGGGCGTGCAGGTGCAGTGGCGGCCCTTCCTGCTGGGGCCGATCTTCCAGCAGCAGGGGTGGACGACCTCGCCCTTCGTGCTGCAAGCGCGCAAGGGCGCCTATGTGTGGCAGGACACGCGCCGCCTGTGCACGAAGTACGGCCTGGGCTGGACGCAGCCGAGCAGCTTTCCGCGCGCGTCGATGCTGCCCGTGCGGGTGGCGCTGGCCGCCAGCGGCGAAGCCTGGATGCCCGAGTACTGCCGCCGCATCTTCACGCGCAATTTCGTCGAAGACCGTGACATCCACACGCCCGAGGCCGTGGCCGAGGTGCTGGCGGGGCTGGGTCTGCCCGCCGCCGACTGGCTCGACCGCGCCCAGGCCGAGCCCAACAAGGCCCGCCTTCGCGAGCAGGTGGACGAAGCCCTGCGCCGGGGCGTGTTCGGGGCGCCGAGCCTGTTCGTCGGCGACGAGCTGTTCTGGGGCAACGACCGCCTGGAAGACGCGCTCGACCACGCCGTCAGCGTCGCGCAGGCCGCGCGCTGATCACTCGGCGGCGTCGCCCCGGGCCGCCTCGGCGCAGATCCACGCCGCGACCGCGCGCACCTCGTCGCGCGGCGCGGCCTCGGCGCCGATCAACCAGTAGGCCCGGGTCGCATCGCCCGCCGGCCGCGCCTCGCCCAGCGCCACCAGGCGGCCCTCGTCGAGCAGCGGCTGCACCAGCGCCTGCCGGCCGAGCGCGATGCCCTGGCCTTGCAGCGCGGCGTGCACCACCTGGTCGTATTGGCTGAGGCGCAGCATGCCGGTGCGGCGCACCTCGGCCAGGCCCAGCGCGGCGAGGCGGTCGTCCCATTGCAGCCAGGGCAACCGGGGGTCGTCGAGTTCGATCAGCACGTGCGCGGTCAGCGCCTCGGCGAAGGGCTGGCCCTCGGCCACGAGGCCCGGGCGCGCCACCGGCAGCACGGTTTCATCGAAGAGCCGCACCGCGCCTTCGGGCACGGCCGAGGCGGGGCAGTAGCGAAGGGCGAGGTCCATGCCTTCGGCGCGCAGGTCGAGCACGTGGTTGCTCGACGCGAGACGCAGGTCGATGCCCGGGTGCAGGGCCCGAAAGCGCGACAGGCGCGGCAGCAGCCACCATGCCGCCACGCTGGCGCTGGTGGTCAGGGCGACGGGCTGGCGCTCGCCGGATGCGCTCACGGCGAAGAGCGTGTCTTGCAGTTGCTGCACGGCGGCGTCGGCCACACGAAACAGGCGCTCGCCTTCGGGCGTGAGGTCGATGCGGCGGTGGCTGCGCACGAGCAGCTTCACGCCCAGCGTGTCTTCGAGGAGCGCGATCTGCCGGCTGACGGCCGACTGCGTCAAAAACAGGTCTTGCGCCGCCTGCGTGATGCTCATGCGCCGGCCCACGGCGACGAAGCCTCGAAGCTGGTCCATGCAGGTGAGGCGCGACAAGGGCAGTGACATTCCGAATCCTCATGCGAAGCGCGCGAAAAGGTCGTTTGAGCGGGCGCCGGGGTTTCGCTGCAATGGCGGCTCGACTTCAGGAGCCTTCCATGGACATCACCCGCCGCCCCTTTGCGCCCCCTGAGCCTCAGGCCGCCCCGACCCGCCCGCGCACGGGCTCGCATCATCGCTGGATCGCCACTGCCCTCGCCGGGCTCGGGCTTGTGTCGGCGCTGCTCATGCTGGCGCCGGTGGGTGAGCCGCCGGCCGACGCCGCCGAAGTGTCGGCCGACGCGCTGTTCGCCGCGCGCATGCTCGCCGGCGAGTTCGCCGTGCTCGACGGCGCGCCCTCGCGTGGCGCGTCCGCCGCGCCAGCGCTCACGTCGGCTCAGTAGTCGATGCGGTAGCGGTAGCCGCGAAATTCGAGCACGGCCGACTTGTGCCGGATCTGCTCCAGCGTCAGCCCGGGGCTCACCCGGGCCCCTTCGAAGAACACCTGGCCGTTGAGGATGAGCATGCGGCTGGCCGCGTTCTCTGAGTACGACGCACCGCCCACGGTGAGGCGCGGCAACTCGCGGCGCACGTTCTCGGGCAGCTCGTTGAAGCTCAGCACCCGAGGCTCGCGGCGCGGCGCTGACGCCGTGGGCGGGGTGGCGGCCGCAACCGTCGGGGGCTTGCGCGCGGCAGCGGCCGCCTCGGGCGGTGGAGGCACCGGCTCGGGCAACTCCAGCACCGGCCCGGTCGATGGCGGCAAGGGCGCCGGCACCAAGGGCGGTGCAGGCGCCACAGGCACGGCGGCGAGGGCAGGCGCCGGGGCCACGGCCACCGGCTCAGGCCCGGCCGGCCAGAGGCTCCACGCCAGCACGGCGGCCAGTGCGGCCACCAGCGCGACGATCACACCCACCAGCAGGCGCTGGTTCGCGGGCGCGGGCGCCTCTTCGCTGCGGTCCGTGCCCTGCTGCGTATACAGGCCAGGCACGACGCCGCGCTCGCGCTCGGAATCGGCTCGCCGCAATGCGTCCAGGATGTACGACATCGCCCCTCCTTCAGTTCGCGGGCGTCTCGGGGAGACGCGGTTCGTCGATGCCACTCAGACGGTTGAGCAGCATGAAGGTGGTCGCGCCTGCCACGCCATCGGGCGTGAGGCCTTGCGCGAGCTGAAAACTCTTGACCTTGGCCTTGAGCGACGCATCGAGCGTCTGCTTGCCCTTGGGTGCGGGCTGGCCTTGCAAGCCCGCCAGCCGCGCGGCCAGCCAATCGACAGGAGGGCCGCTGTGACCGTCGAGCACCTTGCCGTTGTAGCCCGGCGGCGTGCGCCAGAAGGTGCCGAACTCGCCGCGCCAGCGCCGGCCCAGCGACTCCAGCGACACAGTCAGCGTGGCCCCGCCCGACAGGCGCAGCGTCGCCGTTTGCGAGGTCAGCCCCACCAGCAACGCATACAGCTTGCCGCCGCCATCGGCCTCTAAGGCGATCACCCCGGGCCGGCCAAGTTGGCGGATGAGGCCCAGCCCGGTCGTGCTGCGGTGGCACATCAGGTCGTGGCGCTGCGCCAGTGCACAGGGGTCGCCGTCGCCGAGGGACACCTTCCAGGCCGCACCCAGCTCGCGCCAGGCCTCGCGCTCGTCGCGGAAAGCCGCGTCGAGCGAAGCGAGTTGCGGGATGGGCGTGGCCGCGGCCACCGGCGTCGGCACCGGAGCCACGAGCGCTGCAACCGACGCAGGCGCCGCCACCGGCAGCGCCGAGGCCGCCGGCGCGACAGCAGCAGGCACCTCGGGCGCCGCGGCCGACGGCGGCGCAGCGGGTCGCCACAGGCTGCCCAGCGCCCACGCCCCCAGGCCGACGATCAACGCCCCGGCGAGCGCGCCGCCACCGATCAGCGCCAGGTTGTTCGCGCGCGGGCTGGCCAGCGTCGTCATCAGCGGGCCGAAGGTCGATTTCTCGAACACCTCGCCGGCCGCGCGATCGACCGTCTCTCGATCAACCTTGGGCTTGCCCGACGAATAGGCGCCCAGCAGGGCCCGGTCGCACAGCAGGTTGATGCGCCGGGGAATGCCGCGGGTGAGCTGGTGGATGCGCCGGCGCGCCGCCCGGTCGAAGGGCAAGGGGCGCGATAGGCCCGCCACCGACAGCCGGTGGCGGATGTAGCGGCTGGTCTCGGACTCGGTGAGCGCTTCGAGGTGGAAGCGCGCCACGATGCGCTGCGCGAGCTGTTCGAGCTCGGGCCGCGCCAGGATGCCGCGCAACTCGGGCTGCCCAATGAGGATGATCTGCAGCAGCTTGCGCTCGTTGGTTTCGAGGTTGGTCAGCAGCCGCAGCTGTTCGAGCACATCGGGCGAGAGGTTCTGCGCCTCGTCGATGATGAGCACGTTGTTCTGCCCCACCGCATGCGTCTTGAGCAAGAACTCGTTGAGCGGGTCAACGTAGTCCTTGACCGTCGGCGGGTTGTTCGGGTTCGTCTCGTAGGGAATGCCGAACTCGTCGCACACCGTGCGCAGCAACTCGAAGACCGTGAGCTTCGGGTTGTAGATGTAGGCGACGTTGCAGCGCTTGGGGATCTGCTCGAGAAAGCAGCGGCACACCGTGGTCTTGCCCGCGCCGATCTCGCCCGTGAGCAGCACGAAGCCGCCACCGCCATCCACCCCGTAGAGCAGATGCGCCAACGCTTCGCGGTGGCGGTCGCTCATGAACAGGTAGCGCGGATCGGGCGCGAGCGAAAAGGGCTCGCGCTTCAGACCGAAGAATTTCGCGTACATGGGGGGCGAGGATACGTCGCGGCGGTGGCCCCTCGGCAATCGCCCCGGCGCGAGGCCGCAGACCCGGATGCCGGCGGGGCCCGGCTCAGCGGCTCAGCGACCTCAGGCCGCGATCCCCAGCATGCGCTTCAGCTCGGGCTTGAGGATCTTGCCGCTCGGGTTGCGCGGCAAGGTCTCGCGCAGCACCAGGATGCGCACCGGCACCTTGAACGAGGCCAAGCGCTCGCGCACGAAGGCTTTCAGTTCGTCTTCGGTGGCGTCGGCCCCAGCTTTCAAGGCCACCACCGCGCCGGGCTCTTCGCCCAGCGTGCGGTGCGGAATGCCGACCACGCCCGCGTCCATCACGGCCGGGTGTTCGTAGAGCACCGCCTCGACTTCGCTGCAGTAGATGTTTTCGCCGCCGCGGATGAGCATGTCCTTCTTGCGATCGACGATGAAGAGGAAGCCCTCGTCGTCCATGCGCGCCAGGTCGCCGGTCTTGACCCAGCCATCGACGAACGCACGCGCGGTTTCTTCGGGCTTGTTCCAGTAGCCCTTGACGATGTTCGGGCCACGGGCCCACAGCTCGCCGATCTCGCCGCGCGGCAACTCGACGCCGTCGTCGTGGGCGATCTTGATCTCGTTGATGGGCAGCGCGGGGCCGGCGCTGTCGGGGCGGTTTTCGTAGTCTTCGGCGCTGTGGCTGGTGAAGGTGGCCGAGGTCTCGGTCATGCCCCACCCGGTGCCGGCGATCGACTTGGGGAACTCTGCCTTGATGCGCTTGACGAGTTCGGCCGAGGCCGGCGCGCCACCGTATGACACGGTCTCGAGGCTGGAGAGGTCGTACTTCGAGCGGCTCGGGTGTTCGACCAGTTGCCACGCAATGGTGGGCACGCCGCCGGCCTGCGTGAGCTTCTCGCGCTCGATCAGGGCCATGGCCTGTTCGGCGTCCCACTTGTGCATGGTGACGATCTTCGTGCCGTTGAAGAAGGTCACGCACAGCAGCGCCTGGCAGCCGGTGGTGTGGAAGAAGGGAATCGCCACCAGCGAACCGCGCTGGTGCGTGCGCGAGGCGGGGTCGGGGATCGGCTCGCCGCGGCGCACGAAGTTGCGCATGCCGACGAAGTTGCTGGCCATCAGCACGGTGGTGGACGCGCGGTGCGTGCCGAGCGCGCCCTTCTGCGGGCCGGTGGTGCCTGAGGTGTAGAAGAGCGTCGCGTCGTCTTCGGGGTCGAGCGGCACGTCGGGCAGCGGCAGGTCGGGCAGATCGCCCCAGCTGTTGGTCGCGCCGATCACGTCTTGCAGCGAGCGCACGGCCGGGTGCATGCCCGGTGTGACGGTCGTGCGCGTCAGGAACACGCGCTGCAGGTCGCGGCAGGCGTCGAGCCGGCTTTCGAGCCGCGCCCAACGTTCGCCGTCGAGCACCGCGACCTTGGCACCCGAATCGACCAGGCCGTATTCGAGTTCGTTGCCGGTGCCCCAGGCGTTCAGCGGCACGGCGATCGCACCGACCAGCAGCGCGGCAAAGTAGGCCACCGGCCACTCGGGCAGGTTGCGCAGCGCCACGGCCACGCGGTCACCCTTTTGCACGCCTTCGGCGATGAACTCGTGCGCCAGCTTGACCGCTGCGCGCGAGAAGTTTTCGAATGTGGCACGCTCGTCCTCGAACACGAGGTAGGTGGCCGCGCCGTGCGCCCGGCCGGCGAGGAAGGCCTCGCGCATGGTGCGCGGGGCGTTCTTCCAGACCCGCATCTTCACGCCACGCACGGTGGCGACATCCATCTCGAAAGGCGACCCGGGGCGGGTGAGTGCAGCGTGCGCATCGGCGAGCGACATGGCGGGCCAGGGCTTGGAGGGTGCGGCGTCAGACATGGTGAACAAGACTCAGGTTGGCAGCAGCAGTTCAGAACAGAAAGAAAACAGGCAGCGGGCGCGCGCCCGTCGCGGGGCATTGTCAGCGTTTTCGACGCTCGTCTGGCTCACCGGCGCGCCCGTTTTGGGTGCACCGGCAGCACATGCGGCAGGCTCGCGAACGACGCTCAGCGGTACTTGGCGAATTCGAGTTGCGCGATGCTGCGGTTGTGCACCTCGTCGGGGCCGTCGGCCAGTCGCATCGTGCGCATGCTGGCGTACTGGCGCGCGAGGCCCGCGTCGGCCGACACGCCCGCCGCACCGAAGGCCTGGATGGCGTGGTCGATGATCTTCAGCGCGGTGCGCGGCGCGGCCACCTTGATCATGGCGATCTCCAACCGCGCGACCTTGTTGCCAACCTTGTCCATCATGTCGGCGGCCTTCAGGCACAACAGGCGCGTCATCTCGATGTCGATGCGGGCTTCGGCGACGCGCTCTTCCCACAGCGAGTGTTCGGACAGCTTCTTGCCGAAGGCCACACGCGACTGCAGGCGCTTGACCATCTTTTCGAGCGCGACTTCGGCGCTGCCGATGGCGCGCATGCAATGGTGGATGCGGCCCGGCCCGAGGCGGCCCTGGGCGATCTCAAAGCCGCGGCCTTCGCCCAGCAGCAGGTGGTCGGCCGGCACTCGCACGTTATTGAGGATGACCTCGGCATGGCCGTGCGGCGCGTCGTCGTAGCCGAACACCGGCAGCATGCGCACGACCTCGACACCCGGCGCGTCGAGCGGCACGAGGATCTGCGACTGCTGCGCGTGCCGGGGGGCGTCGGGGTTGCTCTTGCCCATCACGATGGCGAGCTTGCAGCGCGGGTCGCCCACGCCCGACGACCACCACTTGCGACCGTTGATGACGTAGTGATCGCCGTCGCGGCGGATCGAGGTCTCGATGTTGGTGGCGTCCGACGAGGCCACGTCGGGCTCGGTCATCAGGAAGGCCGAGCGCATGCTGCCTTCGAGCAGCGGCACCATGTACTTCGCCTTCTGCTCGGGCGTCGCGTAGCGGGCCAGCACCTCCATGTTGCCGGTGTCGGGGGCCGAGCAGTTGAACACCTCGGAGGCAAAACCCACCTTGCCCATCTCTTCGGCGCACAGCGCGTATTCGAGGTTGGTCAGGCCCGCACCGCGGTAGGGGCTGTCTTCGGGAAGCGAATCGACCGGCAGGAAGAGGTTCCACAAGCCGGCCGCCTTGGCCTTGGCCTTCAACTCTTCGACGATGGGGATGACCTGCCAGCGGTTGTCGCCGAAGGACTTCATCTGCGCCACGTAGACCGGCACGGCGGGATAGATGTGCTCGTTCATGAATGCCACCACGCCGTCGCGCCAATAGGTCTGCCGTTCGGACAGGCTGAAGTTCATCGGGTTTCCTCGTTCGTGATGGGTTGGCCGCGCAGGGGCCGCGGTGGGCCGCCGGACGCGGCGCGAACCTTAGCAGAGCGCTTCGAATCGTGGCAAACTGAATTTTCTAATCTGGTGAATTCGCACGCGACTCACCTCGCAAATCGACCCCATACCCTGGCTTCGACACCTGTGAACGACGACCCGAACGTTTCTGCCCCGCTGGCCCACCTCGACGGCCAGCCTGCCGACCGCCCGGCGTGGTTCGACACCGCCCTGGCGCGCGAGCCGCAGCGCGAGTGGCACACCGTGCGCGGCGCACGCATCGAGACCCTGACCTGGGGCGAGCGCGGCCAGCCGGGTTTGCTGTTTCTGCACGGCAACAAGGCGCATGCCGACTGGTGGCGCTTCATCGCGCCCTACTTCGCTGACCACTACCGCGTGGTCGCACCCTCGTGGTCGGGCATGGGCGGGTCGGACTGGCGCGAGCGCTACGGCCTCGACGACTACGTGGACGAAGCCGATGCGGTGATGCAGGCCAGCGGCCTGTACGAAAGCGAGCGCAAACCCATCGTCGTGGCGCACTCGTTCGGCGGCTTCGTCGCGGCGCGTTTCGCCGCGCAGCGGGGCGATCGCCTCGGCGGCATCGTCACGATCGACATGCCCTTGCGCAAGCGCGACAAAGACAAGCCCCACAGCGACCGTGAGGTGCGCGACGCGCTCAACCCGCGCCCGCACCGGGTGTACCCGACGCTGGCCGCCGCGCTGGCGCGCTTTCGCTTCGCGCCGCCCCAGCCCTGCGACAACCTCTTCATCGCCGACTTCCTGGCCCGTGCCTCGCTCAAGCGGGCGCCGCTCGAAGGCCAGGCCGACGAAGGCTGGACCTGGCGCTTCGACCCCGCGCTGTGGCGCGACATGCGCATCACCAATCCCTGGGGCGATGTGGCGGCGAGCCAGTGCCGCGTGGCCGTGATGTGGGGCGGCGACTCGTCGCTGATCCAGGCCGACCTGCTGGCGGGTGCACGCCGAGCGGCGCCGAAAACGCCGTTCGTCGAGATTCCCGCCGCCCGTCACCACGTGATGGTCGATCAGCCGCTGGCCTTGGTCACCGCGCTGCAAGGCCTGCTGAGCGTGTGGCCGCCCCGGCGCTGAAGCCGCGCGCCCCCTCCCCCGAAATCTGGCGCTCCGTCGCCCCAGATTTCAAAGCCACGGTATGGCCGTCGTCGCCATTTCGAACAGGTGTTCACAGGGGCATAACGACCTAGTGTTTCCACCCGGATCGTTTTTAGAAAACTGGGTACATCATCGTTCGAACGCTGCGGGCCACCGCGGCGATGCACGAGGACGAGCATGCGACCCTTGCTTTCGACGCCCGGCCGTGCGGCGCATCTCATCAGCAGGTGCGACGCCTGATGCACGCGTACGTGCTGCGCCGGCTGTTGGCGCTCTTGCCCACGCTGTTCTTCGCCAGCGTCATCGTGTTCGTCACCGTGCGGCTGATCCCGGGCGACGTGATCGACCTGATGCTGAGCCAGAACGACGTCACGGCCGACAAGAAGAGCCGCGATGAGGTCATCGCCGCCCTCGGCCTCGACAAGCCGATGTGGCAGCAGTACCTGCACTGGGCCGGCAACATCGTCTTTCGCGGCGACCTGGGCCGTTCGCTGTGGCAAGACGTGCCCGTCACCGACTTTCTGCTGGCGCGCCTGCCGGTCACCTTCGAGCTGGGGCTGATCGCGCTCATCACCGGGCTCGTGATCGCCGTGCCCATCGGCGTGTACTCAGCGATGCGGCAAGACACGGCCGGCGACTACGCGGCGCGCTCGTTCTCGATCCTGCTGCTGGCGGTGCCCAGCTTCTGGCTCGCGACGATGGTGGTGGTGTTTCCGTCGATCTGGTGGGGCTGGTCGCCCTCGGTGAGCCACGTGCCCTTCCACCGCGAGCCGTGGACCAACCTGCAGCAGATGCTGCTGCCGGGCGTGATCCTCGGGGCCTCGCTCTCGGCCATCACGATGCGCCTGATGCGCACCATGATGCTCGAGGTGCTGCGGCAGGACTACATCCGCACCGCGTGGGCCAAGGGCCTGAGCGAGCGGCTGGTGGTGCTGCGGCACGCGCTGCGCAATGCGCTGATCCCGGTGGTCACGCTGATCGGCCTGCAGGCGCCGCTGCTCATTGGCGGCGCGGTGATCATCGAGCAGATCTTCGTGATCCCGGGCATGGGCCTCTTGCTGCTCGACGCGGTGAACCAGCGCGACTACCCCGTCATCACCGGCGTCTTCCTCGTGGTCGGCGTGGCGGTGATGCTGATCAACCTGCTGGTCGATCTGAGCTACGGCTGGCTCGACCCGAAGGTGAGGTACCGGTGATGAGGACCGCCCGATGAGCGCCGTGCTGCCCGCACTTGCCTTGCCTGTGCCGCGCAAGCCGCGCGGCGTGATCGCCCGGCTCTTCCTGCACAAGCCGCTCGGCGCGGCCGGTGGCCTGCTGCTGGTGCTGATGCTCTTCGCAGCGCTCTTCGCCGACCTGCTGGCGCCCTACGGCTTCAACCAGATCAACATGCGCGAGCGGCTCGCCGACCCGTCGTGGCAGCACTGGTTCGGCACCGACAACCTCGGCCGCGACGTGCTCTCGCGCTGCCTGCACGGTGCGCGCCTGTCGGTGATCATCGGCTGCAGCGCGGCGCTGCTGGCCACGGTGGTGTCGGCGGTCATCGGCATCGTCAGCGGCTACGTGGGCGGCAAGATCGACCTGACCATCCAGCGCTTCGTCGATGCGTGGATGAGCTTTCCCGACCTCGTGATCCTGATCGTCGTGGTGTCGGTGCTCGGCCCCGGCATGCCGCAGACCATCGGCACGCTCGGCCTGCTGCTGGGCATCGGCGGCTCGCGCATCGTGCGCAGCGCGGTGGTGTCGGTGCGCGAGAACATGTACGTGCACGCCGCGCAGTCGCTGGGAGCGTCGTCGTGGCGCATCCTGTGGCGTCACATCCTGCCGAACGTGATGCCGCCGATCATCGTGCTCTTCACCACACGCGTCGGCACGGTGATCCTGGCCGAATCGGGCCTGGCCTTCCTCGGCCTCGGCGTGCCGCCGCCCGCGCCCACCTGGGGCGGCATGCTGTCGGGGGCCGGCCGCAACTACATGTTCGACCAGCCCTGGCTGGCCATCGCACCCGGTCTGTGTCTGACGCTCGTGGTCTATGCGAGCAACGTGTTCGGCGACGCGCTGCGCGACCTGTTCGACCCGCGCATGCGCGGCACGCGCTGATCCACAACCCCTATGGCCTGCTTCGGCCCCACCAGGAGACCTTCATGACGCGCTTTCGCTGGCACCCACTGGCCTTCTCGACGGCCACCCTCGCCGCCCTGGCCTTGTCGCCCCTGGCCGCGCAGGCCCAAGGCAAGCCGCAGTACGGCGGCAAGCTCGAAGTGGGCACGGTGTACGTGACGATCTCGGCCCTGTCGTGGGACCCGGCCGACTTCAACTGGAAGGTCAACCACGACGCCGGCGCCGCCTACGAGCAGTTGTTCGCGGCCGACCTGTCGAAGGCCGTGCGCAACGGCGGCAAGCACAAGTTCGTCGCCGATGCCTGGCTGCCCAGCGACGCCATTCGCGGCGAGCTGGCCGAGAGCTGGAAGTGGGTCGAGCCGCTCAAGCTCGAAATCAAGCTGCGCAAGGGCGTGATGTTTCCCGACAAGCCGGGGGTCATGAAAGCGCGCGCGCTGACCTCCGACGACGTGCTCTTCACCTACAACCGCCTGCTCAAGAGCCCGAAGAAGGTGCCGGGCTACTTCGACCACGTCACCAGCGTCACGGCGCCCGACAAGCACACCGTCGTCTTCAACTTCAAGGAATACAACGCCGAGTGGGACTACCGCTTCGGCTGGGGCTACTACTCGGCCATCGTGCCCAAAGAGGTGGTCGATGCCGGCGCCGGCAACTGGAAGAACGTCAACGGCACCGGGCCCTTCATGCTGAGCGAGTTCGTGCAGGGCAACTCGAACACCTACGTGAAGAACCCCAGCTACTGGGACAAGGAAAAGATCGCCGGCCAGGACTACAAGCTGCCCTTCGTGGACAACGTGGTCTACCGCACCATCAAGGACGAGGCCACCTACTACGCCGCCCTGCGCACCGGCAAGCTCGACATCCTCGAAGTCGTGCGCTGGGGCGCCGTGGACGAACTCAAGAAGAGCGCACCGCAGCTCAAATGGCATCGCTACCTGCCCACCACCACCGACGTGCTGGCGCTGCGCACCGACCAGAAGCCCTTCGACGACGTGCGCGTGCGCCGGGCCCTCAACATGGCGGTCAACAAGAAAGAGATCATCGAGCAGTTCTACGGGGGCAACGCCGAGATGTTTGCCCACCCGCAGCACCCCGACTACAGCGGCTACTACGAGCCCCTGTCGGCCATGCCGGTCGCGGTGCAAGAGCTGTTCACCTACAACCCCGACAAGGCCAAGAAGCTGCTGGCCGAAGCCGGCTACCCGAACGGCTTCACGTTCAAGGTGCAGGTGAGCGCGAGCAACTCCAACCACATGGAGCTGCTGCCGCTGGTGGCCGCCTACCTCGAACAGGTCGGCGTGAAGGTCGAGATCCAGCCGATGGAGTACCCGGCCTTCCTCTCGGCGATGACCACGCGCACCAATGCCGCGGGTTACCTGATGAGCCAGAGCCACACCAACCCGACGACGACGATCCGCAAGAACTTCATCAAGGGCCAGGTGTGGAACCCCTCGCAATGGAACGACCCGGCCTACGAACGCGCGCTCGACGAGGTCTTCCTCGAACGCGACGAAGGCAAGCGCGCGCTCAAGCTGCGCCTGCTGACGCGCGAGATCCTCGAGAAGTCGCCGTACATCTGGCTGCCCACCGCCTACAACTACACCGCCTGGTGGCCCTGGGTCAAAAACTACAACGGCGAACTGCGCGCCGGTGCCGTGCGCCCATGGCCGATCTACTCGCGGGTGTGGGTGGACAAGGACCTGAAGAAGAAGATGGGGTTCTGAGATTTCCGCATGCTTGAACCGAGGCCGGCGAGTGGGCTCGCTCTTTTCACCGCAAAGACGCCAAGAACGCAAAGGGCGCGAAGTTTTTCTTGGCGTTCTTGGCGCCCTTGGCGTCTTGGCGGTGAGAGAGCCGGGGCACGCCACCGTCTTGCGTTCAGGCTGCATGGCCATTGCATGAGTCACACCGCATGAACGAGCCGCTCCTCCAGGTCCGCCACCTCACCACCCGCTTTCGCACCGAGCTGGGCACGGTCAACGCGGTCGATGACGTGTCGTTCGAGGTCTCGGCCGGCGAAACGCTGGCCCTCGTCGGCGAGTCGGGCTCGGGCAAGAGCGTCACGGCGATGTCGCTGATGCGGCTGATCCCCAACCCGCCGGGGCAGATCGTCGGCGGTGAAATCTTGTTCGAAGGGCAAGACCTGCTCAAGCTCAGCGAGCACGAGATGCGGGCCGTGCGCGGCAACCGCATCGCGATGATCTTTCAAGAGCCAATGAGTTCGCTGAACCCGGCCCTGACCGTGGGCATGCAGATCGCCGAGCCGATGAACGTGCACCGGCGCACGCCCTGGAAGCAGGCTTTGGGCGCCGCACGCGATCTGCTCGACCGCGTGCGAATTCCCGACGCGGCGAGCCGCGTCAACGCGTACCCGCACCAGTACTCGGGCGGCCAGCGGCAGCGCGCGATGATCGCGATGGCGCTGGCCTGCAAGCCCAAGCTCATCGTGGCCGACGAACCCACCACCGCGCTCGACGTGACGGTGCAGGCGCAGATCCTCGACTTGCTCAAAGAGCTGACGCGCGAGATGCAGGCGGCGCTGATCCTCATCACGCACGACCTGGGCGTGGTGGCGCGCTATGCCGACCGCGTGGCGGTGATGTACGGCGGGCGCATCGTCGAGCAGGCGCCCGCGCGACAGCTCTACAAGCACCCGCAGCACCCGTACACGCGCGGGCTGCTGGCCTCGGTGCCACGCATCGACGGCGACGCCACGCAGCGCCTCGTGCCCATCGACGGCCAGCCGCCCGACCTGTCGGCGTTGCCGCCGGGTTGCGCCTTTGCGCCACGCTGCCGGCTCGCCTCGGCCGAATGCCTGCTCACGCGGCCCCCGCTCGACGCGGTGGCGCCGCAGCACCTGAGCGCCTGCCTGCGCAACGCACTCGGCGAACTGCGCCTGGAGCCCCGCGATGCCCTCGTCTGAACCCTTGCTGCAGGTCGAGAACCTGAAGGTCCACTTCCCGGTGATGGCCGGCGCGATCTTTCGCCGCCAGGTCGCGTCGGTGAAGGCGGTCGATGGCGTGTCGTTCACGCTGCAGCGCGGCGAGACGCTCGGCCTCGTCGGCGAAAGCGGCTGCGGAAAATCGACCACCGCGATGGCCATCCTGCGCATGCAGGCCCTGACCGAAGGCCGCATCGTCTTCGAGGGGCAAGACATCACGCAGCAAGACGCACGGCGCGGTGCCTTCCGCCGCCGCATGCAGATGGTCTACCAAGACCCCTACGGCTCGCTCGACCCGCGCATGAAGGTGCGCGACCTGGTGGGCGAGCCGCTGCAGGTCTATGACGTGGCGAAGAACCGCGCCGACTACAAAGAGCGCATCGCGCAGCTGCTGCAAACCGTGGGCCTCTTGCCCGACATGGCCGAGCGCTACCCGCACGAGTTCTCGGGCGGGCAGCGCCAGCGCATCGGCATCGCGCGCGCGCTGGCGCTCGAACCCAGCCTCTTGATCTGCGACGAGCCGGTGTCGGCGCTCGACGTGTCGATCCAGGCGCAGGTGGTCAACGTGCTGGTCGATCTGCAGCAGCGCCTGGGCTTGTCGTACCTGTTCGTGGCGCACGACCTCGCGGTGGTGCGGCACATCAGCCACCGCATCGCGGTGATGTACCTTGGCCGCATCGTCGAGATCGCTTCGCGCGACGACCTGTACCAGCGCCCTTTGCACCCCTACACGCAGGCGCTGCTGGCCGCCGTGCCGGTGGCCGACCCCGAGGTCGAAGCCACCCGCCCGCGCGTGGTCGTCAAAGGCGAGGTGCCCAGTGCCCTGCGCCCGCCGCCGGGTTGCCGCTTTCACCCGCGCTGCCCGCAGGCGCTCGAAGTCTGCCGCTCGCAAGACCCGCCGCTGGTGGACATGGGCGGCGGCCGCGCCGTGGCCTGCCACCTGCACCCCCAGCCGGCCGCGTCGGCGGTTGCCCAGCCGCTGGTGCGCATGGAGCGCAGCGCCACCGCGCCGTTGGCCACGAGCCTGTGACGCGACAGCGCACACCGTCACAATCCGCCCCCCGATGTCGCCCCCGCCCCGCACCAGCTTCCAGACGCCGCGCTTCCAGGTCAAGCGCGAAGCCATCCTGGGCGCCGCCGCCGAGCTGTTCAACGAACACGGCGTGAAGGGCGCGACACTGGCCGACATCGCCGCGCGCGTGGGCCTGGTCACCAACAGCGTCACCTACTACTACCGCAAGAAAGAAGACCTGGCGAAGGCCTGCTTCCTGCGGGCCATCGAAGTCTTCAGCGACATCGCCGACGAGGCGAGCCAGCAGCCCGACATCGAAGCCCGCGTGAACGCGTACTTCCGCCTGCACGTGGACCTGCTGGCGCTGATCGAACGCGGCGAGCATCCTCCGCTGGTGCTGTTCAACGACGTGCGCGCGTTGCCCGACACCCATGCCGAAGAGGTGTTCGAGGCCTACACCGGCATGTTTCGCCGCGTGCGCCAACTGCTGCGGGGTGCTGAAACGCTGCGCCTGTCGCGCGCCGACATGAACGCACGCGCCTACTACCTGCTGTCGCTGTCGCACTGGGTGCGGGCCTGGGCGGGGCGCTATGAAACATCCGACTACGGCCGGGTGTCGCGCCGCACGGCCGACATCGTGCTGCATGGCAGTGCGGGGCCGGGCTCGAGCTGGTCACGCGAAACCGAGCTCGAACGCGGCTGGCGCCTCAGCCACGAAGGCGACGCCACCTCGGACGCCTTTCTTCGCGCGGCCTCGCTGCTCATCAACGAGCAGGGCTACCGGGGGGCGTCGATCGACCGCATCTCGGCGCAGCTCAACGTGACCAAGGGCTCGTTCTATCACCACCACGACAACAAGGACGACCTCGTCTTCGCCTGCTTCGAGCGCAGCTTTGCGGTCGTGCGCCGCGCGATGGCGCTGGCCGAAGCGGAGTACACCAGCGGCTGGGCGCGCACCTGCGCCGTGGCCCGTGCGCTGGGGCGCTTTCAGCTGTCCGACGACGGCCCCCTGCTGCGGCTCGCCGCCACCAGTGCGCTTGCGCAACCCGAGCGCCGCGACGAGGTCGACCGCGCCGTGCGCCGCCTCACCTACCGCTTCGCCAGCGACGTGGTGGACGGCATGATGGACGGCTCGATGCGCCCGCTCGACCCGTTGATCGCCGCGCAGATCAGCACCGTCGGGCTGAACGCCATCGCCGGACTGCAACGCTGGGTGAGCGACGCCAGCGCCGACAACGTGGCCGAGTTGTACGTGCGGCCCATCTTCATGGGCATCCTCTGCGCACCCTCGGGCGTGTGACAGGCCACCCAGGGCTTGCACAAGCCCTGACAAAAGAACAGGTTTTCACCGGCCCTTCACACTGCGGCGACCTTGAAGCCACCGCTGCATGACCGCTGAACCCGTTCGATCCGCTCAAGACTTTCTCGTCTTCGGCTCACCGCCCATCGAGGCGGCCGAGATCGAAGAGGTGCTGGCCTGCCTGCGCAGCGCATGGATCGGCACCGGCCCGCGCGTGGCGCGCTTCGAACGCGACTTCGCGGCGTACAAGGGCGCGCCCAACACGGTGGCCCTCAGCTCTTGCACGGCGGCGCTGCATCTGAGCCTCTTGGCCGCGGACCTGGGCGCCGGCATGCAAGAGCCCGCCGAAGTCATCACCACGCCGCTGACCTTCTGTGCCACGGTCAATGCCATCCTGCATTCGGGAGCGAAGCCGGTGCTCGCCGACATCGACCCGCGCACGATGAACATCGACCCTGCCGAGATCGAACGGCGCATCACGCCGCGCACCCGCGCCATCGTGCCGGTGCACTTCGCGGGGCGGCCGTGCGACATGGACGCGATCATGGCCATCGCGCAGCGCCATGGCCTCAAGGTCATCGAAGACTGCGCGCACGCCATCGAGACCGAGTACCGCGGCCGCAAGGCCGGCACCTTCGGCGACTTCGGCTGCTTCAGCTTCTACGCCACCAAGAACGTCGTCACCGGCGAGGGCGGCCTCGTGATCGCGCGCCGCGAAGAAGACGCCTCGCGCATCAAGGTGCTCGGGCTGCACGGCATGAGCAAAGACGCCTGGAAGCGCTTCGGCGACGAAGGCTTCAAGCATTACCAGGTCGTCGAGTGCGGCTTCAAATACAACATGACCGACCTGCAGGCCGCCCTGGGCGTGCACCAGCTGGCCCGCGTCGAGGCCAACTGGGGCCGACGCGAGGCGCTGTGGAAGCGCTACCTCGACCACTTCGCCGACTTGCCCATCGAGTTGCCCGCGCCGGTGCAGTCGCACGAGCGGCACGCCCACCACCTGTTCACGGTGCTGGTGGACGAAGCGCGCACCGGCATCTCGCGTGACGCCTTCCTCGACCGCATGACGGCGCAAGGCATCGGCATCGGCGTGCACTACATGAGCCTGCCCGAGCACCCGTACTACCAGCAGACGCTCGGCTGGCGCCCCGAGGACTACCCCCACGCGATGCGCGTCGGCCGGCAGACGGTGAGCCTGCCGCTGTCGCCCAAGCTCACCGACAAGGACGTGCGCGACGTGGAAGTGGCTGTGCGCCGCTGCCTCGCGGCGTGAGCGCGGCGGTGAGCGGCAACCCGCCCGCCCCGAGCCGCGTCGCCGCGCATGCGCATGTGGCGCGCCCCGTGCCCGCCGCCGGGCCCGCCGTGCTGCACAGCGTGCAGGTGTGGCTGCCGCAGACGCTGACTTGGCTGCACACGCAGGTGGCCGACAGCCAGACCCTCGGCCTGCGTGCGCATGTGGCCTGCCAGCACCTCGAACACCTCGACCAGTTTCGCGTGCAGAACCTGCACCCGTTGCTCGCACAGGCGCCGCGCAGCGAAGGCTGGCGCGCGAGGCTGGGTGAATGGGGCACGGCGCTCGGCACCCGCCTCGTCCACAACCCGCTCGGCAACGCACTCGACCGCCGCTTCGGCCACGCCCGCCTGCGCCCGCAGGGCCGGCATGTGCTGCGCGTGGGTCGCGAGGTCGGTGCCGACATCGTGCATTCGCACTTCGGCCACATCGGCTGGGGCGACGTGCCGGCGGTGCGCGCGCTGGGGGCACGCCACGTCGTCACCTTCTATGGCCTCGACGTCAACAAGCTGCCTCGCTCACCCGTGTGGCGCCGCCGCTACCTCGAACTGTTCGAGCATGTGGACCGCGTGCTGTGCGAAGGCTCGCACATGGCCGCATGCCTGATGGCCCTGGGCTGCCCCGAGCGCAAGGTGAAGGTCCACCACCTGGGGGTCGATGTCGCCGGCATCGCCTTCGAGCCGCGCCGCTGGCAGCCGGGCGAGGCGCTCAAGGTGCTGATCGCCGCGTCGTTCCGCGAGAAGAAGGGCATCCCGTACGCGATCGAAGCGCTGGGCCGGCTGAAGCGCGAGCTGCCCCTTGAAGTCACGGTCATCGGCGACGCCGGCCCCGAGGCCGATTCACGCGCGGAGAAACAGCGCATCCTCGCCGCCCTCGACCGCACCGGCCTGCGCGAACGCACCCGCCTGCTCGGCTACCAGCCGCACGCGCGCTTGCTCGCCGAAGCACGCGCCCACCACGTCTTCATGCAGCCCAGCGTGACCGCGCGCGACGGCGACACCGAAGGCGGCGCGCCGGTCAGCATCACCGAGATGCTGGCCTCGGGCATGCCGGTGATCGCGACGAAGCACTGCGACATCCCCGAGGTGATGGGCCCGACGTTGGCGCACCTGCTGGCGCCCGAGCGCGATGCAGCCGCGCTGGCGGAGCGGCTTCGTTCGTTGCTGGCCGCGAACAGTCAGTGGGAACAACTGGCCCGTCGCGGGCGCGAGCGCGTCGAAGCCGAATACCGTCGCGACCGGCAGGCCCATCGACTGCGCGAGCACTACCTCTCGCTGCTTCATCGCTGAGACCCGCGAAGCGCTGCCTCAGCCTTGTGGTGGCTTGATCGCATGCCAGACGACCTTGACCTTGGAGCCAAGGCCGCTCTCGGCAATCGAACGCTCGATGGCCTCCCTCGTGCCTTGCGGCGCATCGACGGGTGCAACGATGTGATAAACGATGCGTGCCCCCTGGTACTTCGGGTTGCGAGCCACCATGCCGATGGTGGAGGGAATCTGCACCGCCTTGCGTGAACTCGCCGAGTAGGTGAAGTTCACGTCCACCGTCTGCTCGACGAGGTGAACCTCGCTCGTCTCCACAGCGTTGCTCCCTTCCACCTTGTTCTTGACCACCATCTGGAAGTCCGGCGTGCGCTTGAAGAAGCCCGAACCGAAATCTTCACGGTGCTGGCGCTGCGGCTTGAGATCGACGCGTTTGGCGGTGGACTCCTTCGCGCGCGCATTGCGTTGCTTGCGCAGCGAGTCCTTGGCCTCATCGCCCAGTTCGTTGGCGGTGGGCTTGGCGCCGAGGGCCAGCGACTTGCCATGCTCTTCGGCGATGGCCGGCGCAAGCGTTCGGACCACATAGGGGTTGGTCGCCAGTTCCCAGGGGTTGGCGTGCTGCGAACCGCGGAAGCCCCCCGCAGACTGCATGGCTGCCGCGTGGCGTTCCCGAGTCATCGGGAAGCTGCCAGCCAGCGCTGAGTTCTCCCACTCCGGCAACGGCTGGTCGCTGCCCGGGGCTTGACCCGGCGCTGCCGGTGCCGCCCCCGGTGCACCCGCGGCGGCCTGCCCCGCCGGTGCGGCCTTGGGCGGCCCTTCCTTCACTTGCGGCGCCCCCTTGACCGTGACCTGCGGCGAGCGTTCGCCCTCGCCCATGTCGCCTTCGGGGTTCATCTTTCCGTGGACGACGAAGCCGTCCTTGCCCTTTGGCTTGACGATCAGCGATGACCAGCCCCACTTCGACTTCAGCAAGCGCACGCGGATCTTGAACATCAGGCCGTTGATGCCCTTGGACAGCAGCGAGGCGATGGCCGAGCGCGTGCCGGTCTGCGCGCGTTCGAACTTCTTGCGCTTCGCGTCCTTCTTGTCCTTGTCCTTCTTGCCCGGGTCGTCCTTCGGCTTGCCCTTGCCGTCCTTGTCTTTCTTGCGCGCGTTGCGCTTGTCGCGGGCCTTCTTGTCGCGCGCTTTCTTGTCACCCTTCTTCTTCGGCTTGCCCTTGCCCTTGGCGCCCTTCTTCTTGCCCTTGGCCTTTTTCAGCGCGGCGGCGAGCTTGCGCATGATCTTCTGGACGATGCCCTTGATCTTGCCGCCGATCTTGAGCAGGGCCTTGCCGATGCGGGCGAGCAGCCAGTTCGACACGAAGTCGATCACCACGATGGCGGCGGCCGCGACCAGCTGCGCGAACTGCGGCCCGGCACCGCCGCCCTTCACGGCCTTCAAGAAGCCGATGGCCTTTTGCACCGCGCCCAGCATCGCCGAGACCGAGCCCCAGGCCGCCTGCAGGCCTTCGATGACGGCCATCACCGCGCCGGCGGCCGGCACGATCATCGACACGACCTTCTCGATGACCAGCTGGATCAGCGCCGGCGGTATCGCCGCCTTGATGCCCGACCACGCCATCGCGCCGATTTCCTTCAGGCCGATGCCGCCCTTCTTGAGCGTGTCCCACATGTCGCCGCTCACGCCGAGCACGCTCTCGACCTTGCCTTCCCACCATTGCTTGATGGCGGCCTTCATCGCGCCGGCCAGGTGGTTCTTGACGCCGTCTTTGGCCGACGAGCCCAGATTGGCCACCCAGCCACCCGGGTTCGCGGCCACGTCTTCGACCAGCACCGACAGCACGCCCAGGGCCTGCGCGGCGGCGTCGGCCACCTTGAGCGCACCCACCACCTGCTGCTGGTAGTGATCGACGAAGGCCGTGGCGGCCTTGCCGGCGCCTTCGACCACGGCCGTGGCTGCGGCGGCCGTGCCGTCGATGACCGCATGCGCCGCGTCTTCGGCCTTCTTGGCGTACTCGTTGGTCTTGTTGACGCCGTACTCGACGCCCGACTCGATGAGCCCACGCGCCGCGTCGCGCGCGGCCGGAAAGTCCGCCAGCAGCGCGTCGCTCTTTTCAGCCAGCCATTCGCCGCCTTCCTTGATCCAGCCGACGCAGGTCTCGCGGCCCTTCTCGATCAGCTCGGTGGCCTTCTTCTTGTACTCGTCGGCCTTCTCCTGGATCCACTTCTTGCCTTCTTCGACCTTGTCGCTGATCCACTTCTTCTTGGACTCGAACCAAGCCGTGGCGTCGTCGGCCCACTTGCCGAACAGGCCCTTCTCGCTCTCGGCCTCGGCCTGGTCCTTGTGCTGCTCGACCTGGGCCTCGACCTCGCCTTCCTTCTCGGCGACCTGCTTGTCGCCTTCTTCGATCTCGGCCTCGGCGGCTTCTTCGCTCTGGGTCTTTTCGCCCTCGACCTTCTGCTCGGTCTCGGCAACCTTCTTCTGCTGCTCGCCTTCGAGCTTGACGATCTTGGCTTCTTGCGCGGCGGCGAACTGCGCGCGGGCGTTGGCCGCGTCGGTGCGCACCTTGGCACGCACGCCGTCCTGCTCGGCGGCAGTCCGGGCCTTGACCTCGCCCACCTTCGCCCGCGCCGCGGCGTTGCCGGCGGCCACCTGCTCTTGCGCGGCGGCCTTGGCGGCGGCGGTCTGGGCCGAGGCGGCGGCAGCGGCGGCCCGCACCTCGGCGCCTTGCAGTTCTTCGGCGAGCACGGCGCGGGCCTTGCCGCCACCGCCGGCCCCACCTCCACCAGCACCTCCACCAGCACCCCCACCGGCGGCGCCCCCCGCACTGCCCCCACCACCCGCGCTCGGGGCCTTCAGCTTGGGTGTTTCGATCTCGACCTTACCGACGGTGGGCCGCACGTCCTGCTCGCCCATCGGCTTGTTCAGCTCGGCCTGCTCTTTGGCCTTGGCCGCCGCGATGGCCTGGTCGGCCTGGCCCTTCTGCGTGGCCAGCCGGTTCGGGTCGGCCTCGCCCGCGAGCTTGAGCGTGGGCGCCTTGCCCAGGCGCACGCCCAGGCCGGGGTCTTTGGCCGACAGCGACGAGACCGCGCCCGAGAGCTTGGCCTTGTCGGCCGGGCTCATCTCGGCGCCCTTCTCGGGCTTGGCGATCTGCGGCGCCTTGACCTTGTCGGCCGCATTGCCCGCCTTGGGCTTGGGCGTGGGTTCGACCTTGGGCTTGGGTGCGGGCGCCGCGGCGCCGGGCTTGGGCGCGCTGGCGCCGCCCGCGCCGGCGCCCTTCGAGGGCGCGGGCTGGGGCTGTGCGTCTTCGCCCAGCGTGACCTTCGGGATCGACGCCTCGGCGCTGGCCATCTGGTCGGCGCTGTCTTTGGCCGCCGCACTCGTCACGCCGCCGAGCGCCGCCTCGGCCTCGGTGGGCGTGGCGCTGGCGAGCGTCGCCAGGCCTTGCTCGGGGGGCATGCCGCTCACGTCGGGCGGGGCGTCTTCCTGCTTGGTTTCGCCGCCGCCCCCGCCGCCACCGCCGCCACCCCCACCGCCACCACTGTCGGCCGGAATCTCTTCGCCCAGGGACGAGAGCGCGGCCGATTTTTCAGAGGCGCTCAGCCCGCTCTCGGCGTCGGCCGAGGGGGCGCTGTCGGCCGAGGCCTCGGCCACGTCTGCGTCGCGCTGCTCGGAGCCGTGCTGCGCCATCTGCTCGGTGTCGGCCTGCTCGCTGCGGGCGTCGGCGGCGGCCTGCGCGCGCTCGGTGGCGGCCGGGTCGTTGCCCACCGCCGGCTGGGGCATCTGCGCGGCCACCTCGGCGGGCTTGGGCGCGGCAGGGGGCGAGGGCTCGGCTTCGCCGGCGTCGGATTCGCCACCACCTCCGCCACCACCACCGCCCCCTTCCACGTCGGCGGCTTCAGCGGCATCGGGCGCGCCACCGCCCGCCGCTTCGGCCCCGGCCTGCCCGCCCGCGTCGGCCCCCGCCATGGCGGCGCCGCCGATTTCGGGCGGCGCCGGGGCGACAGGGGGCGCCGCCGCTGCTGCTGCCGCCTCGGGCTCGGAAGCAGCGCCGCCCTCGGCGTCGTTCTGGCCTTCGGGCTCGGCCGCGTCCATTTGCGATTCGGCCTGCTCGCTGGCGGCGTCGTCTGCGCCGCCACCGGCCCCCGCCGACTCACCAGCGGCACCGCCTGCCGCCCCACCCCCGGCCCCGCCAGCACCCCCGGCACCACCCGCCGCACCCGCTGCGGCCTTGCCGGCACCCGCGGAGGCCGCTTCGCCACCGGCGGCAGCCCCTTCACCGGCGGCAGCAGGGCCGGCGCCAGCACCCGCGGCACCTGCGGCACCCGCTGCGCCGGCCGCACCGGGCACGGCACCTGCCACGCCCGCCTTGCCGGCCGCCGCCGGGCCTTCCTTGCCGCCGGCTTTGCCGGGGCCGGGGGCGGCCTCTTTCGCGGCCCCTGGGATGCCCGCTTTGCTGGCCGCCTTGCCTGTCTCTTTCCCCGTCTCTTTGCCTGTCTCTTTGCCGGCTGGCGGTGCCGCACCGGCACCGGCCGTGCCCTTGCCGGCAGGCGCGGCCCCCTGGGCCGTGGCCGGGGCAGTGTGATCGGGCACGCCCTGGGCCGCCTTGGCATCGGCCGGCCGCGCCGCGTCAGCCGCTGGCAACTGCGTCGGTGCGGCGGCCTTGCCACCGGCCTGCGCGTCAGCCGCTGGGGTGGCACCCGGCGCCGCCGCCGCGGCACCGGCCGGCACCTGTGTCGCGGCCGGCTTCACCGCCATGGGGCCGGCGGCTTCGGCGGGGCTGCGCGCGCCGGCCTGCATCGGCCCCGGAGACGATGCCCCGGCGGTGGGCACCGCAGCGACACCACCAGGAGGGGCCTGCGAAGGCGTGGCCGAGGCCATCGACGCCATCGCACCCTGTGCCCCGGCCCGGGGTGTGGCCGACACGCCCGGCGCGCCCTCGGCCGCGCCCTTCTGCAGGTAGCGCGGCAACGAGCTGCCTTCGCTCTTCAACCCGCCGGCCGCCCCGGAGGGGCCCGGCGCCGCCGCCGCCGCGGGGGACGAGGCGGCATCGGCTGTCGCGGCCTGACCCACCAGGGGCGACGTCACCGGTGACGCCGCGGCCGACGCCGGTTCTTGCGCGTGCGCGCCGGCCGCACCCGGCGGCGGCTTGCGCTTGCGGGCCTCGTGCGCGGGGTTCGGGGCGGCTTCGAGCATGGGCCGCGGGGTCAGCGCTGCAGGCTGTCGGGCGCGCGCTGGCCGAGCTTGCGGTATTCGAGCGCCAGGGCTTCGCGCAGGTCGGCCGCGCACAGGCGCAGTGGCTCGGCGGCCTGGGCGCCGGCTTCGTCCACGTCGTCGCCGAGCCGCAGGCGCGCGAGCAGGGCCGAGGTGAGCGCCGCGTTGCGGATGTGCCCGCCGGGCAGGTCGGCCAGGGCGGCGACCTGGTTGAGCAGGGCCGCGTCGAGCCCCGGCGCGTCACCCAGGTGCAGCGACCACAGCGCGCGGCGCTCGGCCACGTCGGGCAGCGGGAACTCGATCACCGCATCGAGCCGGCGCAGGAAGGCGTCGTCGAAGCGCGCCTTGCTGTTGGACGTGAGCACGGCCACGCCGTGGAAGGTTTCGAGCCGCTGCAGCAGGTAGTTGGTCTGCATGTTGGCGTAGCGGTCGTTGGCCTGCTTGACGTCGGTGCGCGCGCCGAACAGCGAGTCGGCCTCGTCGAACAGCAGCACGGCATCGAGGTGCTCGGCGCGGGCCAGCAGTTGCGCGAGGTTCTTCTCGGTCTCGCCGATGTATTTGCTGACGACGGAGGCGAGGTCCACCCGCACCAGCGGACGTGCCAAGCGGTCGGCCAGCCACTGCGCGGCCAGCGTCTTGCCGGTGCCCGAGGCGCCGAGGAAGAGCGCCTTCACGCCCGCGTTCAGCCGGCCGGCGAGCAAGGGCCCGAGTTGTGCGGCGGCTGTCTCGCGGGCGATGCAGCGCGTGAGCAAGAGGCCCAGCTCGCGGTGCAGCTCGCCCGAGCCGACCCAGGCGTCGGCGGGCACGCGTTCGTTCGACACCTGGGCCCAGGCGGCCAGGCCGCGGGCGCTGGCCCGCACGGCCTGTTCGATGGCCGCGTGCACCGGCACGCCCCGCGCCGCTTCGCGTGCCGCACGGGCCAGCACCGAGATGCCGCAGTGCGAACGCGCGATGGCGCGGCGCTCGGTGGGCGTGAGCGGCGTGGCGCACCCCGTGTCGGCCGGCGCCGGCTGCGCGTGCCCCCACGCCGCCAGGCGGTCGGCGGCGCTCGGGCGTGTCAGCTCGAACTCGTGGCAGGTGTGGCGCGAGGTCACGGCGGCGTCGGCCCCGGCCAGCACGACCAGCGGGCCGGGCAGGTGCGCGAAGTCGGGCGCTTCGATGGCCTGCCCGGGGGTCAGCGGCGCGGGCCACAGGGCGAGCCCGCCGCTGGCCAGAAGCGCGGGCACCACGGCCTCGCGCGCGGCCAGTGCCTGCCACGCGGCGGCGCTGGTGGGGGCGGCGTCGTCGAGCGATTGGATTTCCATCGCGCGGCGGCCGAGATGCTGCGCCAGTTGCGCGGCGAATGCGTGCAGCTCGTCGCGGTCGGGCCCGCGCAGCACCACGGTGCTGGGCTCGCTTTGGGCGCCGATGCGCTCGGCGATGTCGCGCGCCTGCTCGCGCCAGGCCTGCGGCAAGGGCCAGGGCGCCCGCGCCGGCGGGTGCAGCGCCAGGCGCCCGAGCGTCACGCCGCGCGTGGGCAGGTGGCCGCCAGCCACCAGCAGGCCCAGCACGGCCGGGTGCAGTTGCAGCGTGCGGGCGTGGGCCGGCGCGTGGGCCTCGCTGGCCTGCAGCAGGCCGCTGGCCAGCGCCGGGCCTTGCAGCAATCGGCCCAGCGGCAGTGGCTGGGGGTCGGTGTCGCCGAGCGTGGCGGCCAGGGGTTCGGCCAGGGCCGCCACCAGCCCCAGCGTGGGCCGCGCCGGGCCCAGGTGCGGGCCGTGGCCTTGCATCAGCGCCAGCAGCGCCGACCAGCGCGCATCGACCTCGACCCACAACGCGAGCGCCACGGCCACCTGCTCGACGCCATGGAGCGACAGGCCTTCGATCAGGGGCGCGAGCACCGCGTCGTGCGCGCTCGCGGGCGCCGGCTCGGGTGCGAACAGCCACTGCGCGTCGGGGTGCGTGTGCTGCGCTTCGGGCAGCGCGTCGGCAAGGGCCTGCAGCAGCGCGGCGCGCCAGGCGAGGTGGGCGCGTTTATCCATGGGGCATGTCCTCGGGCCAGGGCGGCAGCAGCGCGCGCGCGATGTAATGAAAGGCCACGATGCGGCCGAACCAGGGCTGCCAGCCAGGGTCGGCGTCGAGGCCCACGCGGCGCACGCGCAGGTCCACGTCTTCGAGCGCCATCACCACGTCGATGTGCGTGGGGCTGGCGCTGACCCAGGCGGGGCGCTGCACCAGCTCGCGCAGGCCCAGGCCGGCGCGTTGGCGCAGCGCGCGGCGCAGGTGGATGAGCCAGCGGCGGGTCGCGGTGCTGAAGTCGGCCTCGGTGGGCGATGCGACAGGCGGCGCGGCCTTGAAGCGCGCTTGCGTCAAGGTCGCACGGGCGTCGTCGCTCAAGGTGAACCAGGCCGCCTGCGGGTCGCGGGCCGGCGCGCCGGCCGCGGCCAGCACCTCGGTGAACAGGTGCTGCACCCAGGCCGGGCGCGCAGCGGGCGGCTGCGCGTTCAACCACGCCTCGATGCCCAGGGCCTGCAAGGCGTTAACGACGGCCATCAGCCCGCCGCACGCGCTGGGCTGGGCGTCGGCAAGCCAGGGCAGCGTGAGCGGGCCACGGTGAGGCTGGCGGGGGCGTGCGGTGGCTTGTGCCTGCAGGCCCGATTCGATCGAGGCCACGGGCGCGGCAGCGGGGACGGGCACCTCGCCGCCGGTGCCTTGCGGCGGTGTCGCCGCGCGGGTGGGCTGTGGCTCGGGCGACGGCGCCGCAGCGTGGGGGGCCGCGTCGTGCGCGCGTCGATGCTCGGCGAACCGCGCGTCGCGTACGGGCTGCAGCCTGGGGGTTGTGTCGGTGGGCTCGGTCGGGTCGATGGCGGGCGGGCCCGATGCAGGCCCGGCCACCGACTCGACCTGCGCCCGGGTCGGCCGGTCCGGCATCGCCGCGCCCATCCACAGGGCCAGCACCCACTGCACATGCGCCGGCACGGGTGCGCGCCCCAGACGCGCGCGCAGGGCCTGGGCCTGCCCGGCCGACACCTCGACAGCGGGTGCGGGTGGCGTGGCCTCGGCGACCGGGGTGGACGGCCCCGCGAACGACGAACGCTCAGGCACAACGTCCGCCGTGAGCCGTTGCAGCAGCGTGTGCCCCAGGTGTTCAGGCAGCCCCATCGCCCAGCGCAGCAGCAGCGCATCGGGCCAGCGTCGCAGCCCGTCGATGAGCCCCTGCGGCGCTTCGGCCAGCAGCGTGTGCACGACCGCGGCCAGCGCCTGCGCGGGCGAGGTCGCCGCACGCAACTCGGGCAACGCCTGCGGCCAGAACCACGCGCTCGTCGGCGCGTGCGTGGCCTCGCGCTGCAACCACGCCACGCGTGCCACCTGGCGCGACGCGAAGAAGACCGCCGGGGCATGTTCGGCCTGCGGGTGTTCACCGGGCCAGGCACGCGCGGCCATCTCGCGCCACACGGCTTCGAGCTGGCGCGACACCTGGGCCGGCGTCGGCCGGGGCGGCAGGCCGTGCAGGCGCAGCCGGCGCACGAGGATGAGCCGGCCGCAGTCGGCGAAGTCGAGCGTGTGCAGCGCGTCTTCGACGCTGAAGCGCAGGGCCGCCGCGTCGTCGGCGTGTGCCGGGCGCAGCCGGGCCCGGTGGACGAGGCGGGTGCCGGGAGCCAGGGGGGTCATGGCTCACCGGCCCCACAGACGACATCGCCCGCCAGCGCCGCCCTGCCCGGCCCCATCACCGCACCCCTGCCGGCCGCCGCGCGCCGCCTTGGCGCAGCGCCTCGACCTGCTTGGCCACGCGTTTTTCGGCGGCGACTTCGGCCGCCGGGGCCGAGGCCTTCTTGCCGCCACCGGCCTGCGCCGCCGGGTGGGCGGCGCAGGCCTGGGCGGCCGCATCGGCCTTCTGCGCCTGGGGCGTGGACAAGGCCGGCCCGGTCTGCACCTGCACCTGCATCGCGGCGGTCAGCATCAGCGGCTCGGCCGTCATCACCTGCGTGATGCGTGCCACGGCACCCGCCGCGCCCAGGTCTTCGACCACGGCACGCGCGAGCACGGTGGGGGCCGCGCCGGCCGTGGCCGCGCCGTGCACCAGCACCTGCATGCCGATGCGGGTGGTCTGCGGGTCGAGGTCGAGTTCGAGCGTGGTGTGCACGATGGCCGGCCGGGGCTGGCGGATGCGCGCGCTCAAGATGCGCTTGACCGGCGCGTGCGAGGCCAGCAGCAGGCACACGCGCACGAGGTCGTTGACGGCATCGTGCGCGTCGTCTTCGTCGGCCACCTGCGCGAACAGCCAATCGACCATGCGCTGCATCTGCCGCCAGGCGATGTGATCGACGCCCAGGCGCTCGTCGCCGAAGCCCGGCAGCACGCTCAGCAGGCGCAAAGGGGTGGATTCGTCGAGCTGCGAGAACAACTCGGCCCAGCGCAGGCGCGTGGCCGGCGGCACGGTGCAGAAGGCCGCGTGCAGGCAGGCGCCGACGCCGGCCACGTCGTCGAGCAGGCCGGCCGCTGCGAGCGTGAGGTCGCGCGAGGCGGGGCCGATCTGCAGCAGGTCGCGGATGCTCGCGAGCGACTGCATCGGCGCGGCGGCCTGCTTCCAGCTCGCGGCGGCGGCCATGGCCTGCACCTGCGGCGCGGCGCGGTCGTAGGTCTTCTGCACCCGCTCGGCCTGGCGCGACAGGCTGCGCTGCAGCATCTGGCCGGTGGGCGATTCGTGCGACGACATCGCCCCGTGCAGGCGCTTCTTTTCGTAGGGGATGGCGAGGCGCCGCGTCGAGGCCTCGGCGAGCTGCTGCAGGTCGCTCAGGCGGTCGAGCTTGACGAAGTC
The DNA here is from genome assembly GCF_056676035.1 of Piscinibacter sp. PDB5-1. NCBI lineage: Bacteria > Pseudomonadati > Pseudomonadota > Betaproteobacteria > Burkholderiales > Sphaerotilaceae > Piscinibacter > Piscinibacter sp. PDB5-1. Next base: position 719,500 of record NZ_JBWVZL010000001.1, read on the forward strand.
GAGCGACAGGCGGCGCCACCAGCGCACGGGCACGTCGCGCAGCGTGTCCACCATGGCCATCAACTCGGGCGGCGCGTCGTGGGCCTCGCCCCGGCAGCGCGGCACCGGGTCTTCGACCTCGGCCGGCTGCGCGGCGAGCACCGGCAGGTCGTGCAGCACGTCGGTGAGGCGCGGGCGGCGAAACACCAGAAACGGCACCTGTTCGGCGAGGATGGCCTTGCGGCGCGCGACCAGCGCATCCACCCGCGCCTGCTCTTCGGCGCGCAGCGCACGCGCCACCGACAGGTCGTGGCGCACCTCGGCCAGCCGGCCGGCGAGCGCGTCGATGGCCGTCTGCAGGCGCGCGATGGTGGCGAGGATGTTGCTGCGCGCGTTCTTCGCATCGGCCTGCAGGCGGCGGTAGTCCTCGGCGCGCAGTTCCATGCCGCGCAGGAAGCGGATGGTGTTGTCGATCGCGTCGATGCCGCGGCGGAAGTACACCGCCTCGTGCTGGTCGTTGCTGAGGGTCTGCGCATCGTCGTCGGCGATGTTGTCGCTGCGGGCCAGCAGCTCGGCGGCGGTGACGCGCGTGGCGTCGTCTTCGGGGTCGGCGTCGGTGCGGCGGTAGCCGTACACCGGCAGGTCGTCGATGACGAGGCCGTTGGACGCCAGGGCCGACAGCCCGCCCGTGACGAAGTCGCCCTTGCCCTTGGCGGCCGAGTTGCTCGACACCACCGAGGCCGGCAGGGTGAAGCGTTCGGCCACGGTGACCGTGTTGTAGGTCGCGCCCAGGAGGCTGGCGCCGACCACGTCTTTCACGGCGGCGGGCGGCTCGACGGCCAACGTGGCCGCGCGCAGCGTGCTGCCCGCGAAGTTGAGCCGGGGCGCGACGATGCCGGTGGACAGCAGGCCGCCGCTGGCCGCCGTGGTGGCATTGAGCCCCGTGTCGAGGGCCACGCCGCGAGAGAGCACATCGCCCCCGAGGTTGAACGTGGTGGGGCTCGCTGCGCCCAGCAGGTTGCTGCGCAGCGTGGCGCCCGAGGTGTTCAACAGGCTGGTGTTGATGGACGAGAGGTTGAGCACCGAGCGCGACGGCAGCGTCGAGACCACCACCGGGCCCGGGGCCGGCGCGGGGGGCGGCGGGGTCGATGGCGCCGGGGCCGGGCCGCTCGTGGGGCTCCTCGGGGTGAACGGCGGTGGCGCGGGTGGCGCCTCATTCAGGCGCTTGAAGTAGTCGGCGAACTCTTTCTCGCTGGCCACCGGGTTCTCGCTGCGCTGCACCAGTTCAGCCGCGGCCGGCGAGGTGAGAAAGCGCCCGGCGTTGTCCACCCCGAGCACGCTTTGGCGCATGCGGAAGATCTCGGTGCGGGCGCGCAGGAAGCCGAAGTCCACGTGGTCGCTCGCGGTGCGGATGCGCAGGTCGAGCCGCGCGATCAGCTCGTCGAGCCCGCCATCGACCGTGCGCGGCGGGGTGCTGGCCGTGCGGGGGCCGCTGGCCGGCTCGCCCAGCTCGACGGTCAGCACGCCGCTGCGGAAGTTGCGCCACGAGGCGAGCAGCTTGTCGAGTTCGGCCACGTGGCGGCTGTGGGGCCGCGCATCGGTGCCGGTGGCCACGCCGGCCTCGACAGGCAGGCCGGCGGCCAGGTCTTCGGCCTCGGTGAAGGCCTCGCCTTGCGTGAGCCAGGTCCACGTGCCTTCGGCGCGCGCGCCGGGGGGCAACGCGTCGGTGAGCCAGTAGCTCTCGAACCCGTTCGAGGCCTTGCCCGCGTAGCCCCAGGTCACCTCGCTGGGCTGCGCGCCGCCGAACACCGCGAAGGCCAGGCCGTCGATCGACTGGCCCGCGAGCCCGGCGCGCGACATGGGCACGCTGAGCTTGACCCAGGTGTTGGCTGGCGGCAGCTCGGCCACGCGGTCGCCATTGGCCGTGGCCGGGGCCGTGCCCCACACGAAGGGCCGGGTGGCCGGCGGCGTGCTGCCCGCCACGGCACTGATGAGCGGGCGGATGCCGATGCCCGCCGGCGTGCCATTGAAACGCACGAAGACGATCAGCTCATCGACGGCCTGGAAGTCGAGCCGCGCGTGCGCCCCGCTGAACTGGTGCAGCTCGGCGCCATTGGCCGGCACGCTGGCGCGGTGCACGCGGGCGAAGGCCAGGGCGTCGAGCGCGCCGGTCTCGTCGGGCAAGGCGTTGGCGTCGTCTTGCGGGTAGGCCGGCAGCGAGCCGGTGACAGCCTGCGTGAGCAGGTCGCTGCGGCGGCGCAGGCCGTCGCGGCGCGCGAGCAAGCGGGCGCGTTCGCCTTCGAGGCGCGAGACCTCCAGGTCGAACAGCGGGTGCACGCGTTCGTCGAGCTTCAAGAGGTTCGGGTCGAAGTAGCGCGATGGCACCGGCACCAGCAGCTGCACCTGGTCACGCAGCGAGAGGTTGAACGGCCGCATCGGCGAGGCTTCGGCGATGAGCGCGTCCACCATGTCGAGCGGCACCGGCATCGCCTGCACGTCGAACTGCGGCGGAAAGAGGTGCTGCCGGCCACTGAGGAAGTCGGCCACTTCGAGCGGCAGCACACCGGCCGGTGGCAGCCACTCGAACTGGTTTTCGAGCGTCTGCGCGTTGCGTTGCTCGGGCGGCAGCTCGGCCAGGTGTTCGAGCAGTTGCGATACGCGGGCCTGCCACAGCACGTCGTCGCCCGAGGCGGGCACCAGCGCGCTGCGGTTGTGGCGGCCACCGCCTTGGCGCACGACCGCCGCGCGGTCGGCGAAGGCGGGCCGGAAGGCGGCGTCGAAGGCGACGATGGACAGCGGCACGCCGAGCGATTCCCACGGCCAGGGCCGGGCCCGCTCGGCCTCGCGTGCGACCTGCGCCGTGAGGGCCTCGCGCTGCTCGGGCGTCATGCGGCCTTCGTCGAGCCAGCGCCGCATCGAGCGCGGCACGCTGAGCGACAGGCGCTCGCGTTCGGTGTTGAACACGGCGTAGGCCAGGCGGTTGCGGTAGCGCGCGTCGAGCGTGCGGCCGTCTTGCGACCACAGCGGCGGCGTGCGGTCGTCGGGCCAGGGCACCCACGCGAGCTGGAAGCCGTCTTCCCAGGCCGTGCGGTCGAAGGCGGACGTGTCGGTGGCGTTGGGGCACGGGCTGTCGAGCTCGCCCGTGCGGTCGAGCGCCACGGTGCGCGGCATGGCCACCAGCACCATCGCATGCGGCAGGAAGGCAGCGCCGTTCAGGTCGGCCAGCACGCGGGCCAGCGTGGCCTGGCGTTGCAGCAGCGGCAGGCGCGACCAGGGCGTGCTGCCGGTGTGGCGGTCTTGCAGCGCCTGGTCCACGCGCGGTGAGACGACCGGCAGCGTGTCGAAGCGCAGCCGCAGCGGGTAGGCGAGTTCGATGTCGTGCCCGTTCGGGCCCATGGCATGGCCAGGCATCAGCACGAGCGTGTCGCCTTCGAGGCCCAGCTCGAAGCCGTCGATCACCCCGGGCGCCACCGACTGGCCGATGGCCAGGCAGGCCGCGATGCGGCTGCGCTGCTCGTCGAGCAAGGCGGTGTGGGTCAGCGAACGCTGCGGAAAGAAGTTCAGCCGCTTGCGGATGGCGGGCTCGTCGGCCGAGGCCCGCGCGTAAGGGCCGAGCGGTGGCACGGTGGCGATGACGTGCTCGCCGGCGAAGGGGTTCGGAATGCCGCGCAGGATGGTCATGGGTGGCTCCGGGAAGGGTTGTGTCGGCGCGCGGGGTTCAACCTGGGGGGCTCGGGCCGGCGGGGCATCGGGTGGCGTTCTTTCAACGCAAAGGCGCCAAGGAACGCAAAGGTCGCCAAGGAAAGACAGCCCTGTGTTGCCGCGCCTTCTTTCTGCGCTCTTTGCGTTCTTTGCGTTCCTTGGCGCCTTTGCGTTGAGCTTCTTGCCCCAGCGGCAAGCGAGCCCACACCGCGCCGTCCAAGGCCCCGCACGGTCACCGCTCCACCGCCCGCACGCCCGCCAGCACCGCCAGCTCGCGCGCCGAATCGGTCGAGCGGGCCGCGGCGCTCAGGCGCGTGGCGAACAAGGTCTGCTGCGCACGCGGCAGCGCACGCGCGGCCAGGTCGAGCTGCGGGGCCACGCCGCTCGCGGCCACGGCCTGCACCACCTCGGGCGTGCGCAACTGGCCTTGCGTGTCGGCATCGGCCGCGTCGAACAAGGCGTCGAAACCATCGCCCAGGCGCGGGTCGCCGAACTGGCGCGCCACGTCGAGCACGTCGTCGTGGCCCAGCGTGCGTTCTTCTTCGGCGAGCACGGCGGCCCGGGTGCTGAGCGCGGTGAAGGCGCTGCGGCGCAAGAGGTCACTGGTGGCCAGCACGCGGTTGGGCAGGCTGGCCGACACGGCCAGGCGTGGTGCGGCCAGCAGGTTGGCCACCTCGGCGCGGGCCAGCGTGGGCACGCGGCTCGTGATGCGGTTGAACTCGGTGATGGCGCCGTCGGCGCGCAGGCGCGTGTCCACCGCGTCGTCGATGGTGGCTGCGTCGCCCGCGAGCCGCAGCGTGGCGCTGCTGATTTCGCTGGTGTAGGGCAGTTGGCGGCGCCGCACGTACCAGAACATGCCGCGCCCGGCATTCGCCGCATTCACCTGCGTGCGCGTGGCCTCGACGGCCCGTTGCCAGGCCAGGGCCTGCTCGGCCGGCGTCAGGTTGACCAGCGTGGCGGGTGGCTCCAGCACGCTCTCCTGCGACAGGCGGATCAGCGATTCGAGCGGCGAGCGCTTGGCCACCAGGCCCGAGGCGGCCGCCTTGATCGGCCGGCGCACGCTTTGCAAGGCGCGCTTGTGCGCTTCGAGCTGCTGGCGCGTGACGGGCGCGACGATCAGCACCGAGAGGTGGTCGAGGTCTTCGTCGGCCGCGCGCAGGTCGATGGGCGGCAGCGCGAGGCCGTCTTGCACCAGCGCCGCGAGTTCGTCGCTCGGAATGAACGCGAACTCGCAATCGACCAGCGGCGGAAAGTACGACTGCAGCAGCGTCAGCTGCCCGAGCTGCATCTCGAAGCGCAGCGTCGAGGCCGGGATGGGGCCGACCGGGGGCAGCACCTCGAACTGCTTCGCCGCCGCGAAGCCGGTGTTGACGGTGGGCGTGTCGATGTCGTCGAGCTGGTCCTGGTGCTGCTTGATCCAAGCTTCGAGCAGGGCGCGCGGGCGTTGGCTCAGGCCCGCGCTCAGGGTCGATTCGGCACCCACCTCACGCCGCACCATGAACACGTCGAGCCAGCGCAGCGCGCCGCCTTCGAGGCACAGCATGGCCAGCGGCAGCGCGTCTTGCAGCACGCCGGGGCGCTGGCGGTCGAAGAAGATCTCGCGGGCCACGCGGGCGCGCTTGGCGTTGGCGTTCTCGACGCCCGCGCGGTCGGGGTACGGGATCAACGTGAGGGCGGTGGCTTCGACGATGTCGCCGTTCTTCACCGTGCGCTCGCCGTCGAGCGTGGTCGGGTAGGCGGCGGTCGGGTTGGCGCTGAACTCGATGGGCCGCAGCGCCAGCACGAAGAGCCCGCTGCGGTTGATGCTGCTGGCCGCCGGCAAGGCCTTGATGCCGAGCTGCGCGTCGAGCTGCGCGGCCTGCGGCAAGGCGCTGATCGCCACGGTCTGGCGGGCGCTGACTTGCACCAGGTCGCCACTGGGCGTGATGCCGGTGCCGGGCTCGATGACGAGCGTGGGGCTGTTGGATGCGGCCTGCGTGCCCAGCCCGACCATCAGGCCGCGAATGACGCCGGCGCCCAGCGCCTGCGCCAGGTCGCTCTGCCGCGCGCGGATGTAGTTCTGGTCGGCGGTGAGGTCGTCGGCCGTGAGGAAGCGGCCGTCGAAGTAGAACGGCCGGCGGCGGCCGCTGTCCACGATCAGTGCGCCGGCGTCGAGCTGCGCTTGCAGGCGCGCCTGGTCTTGCGTGCTGCTGACGGTGAGTTCGGGGGTGGGGGTGACGGGCATGGCGGTCTCCTCTGGTTCAGTGCGGGCCGAAGTCGGAGCTGGCCCTTCGATCCCGCAGGGCGAACGGGATGGGGATCGGCATGACGGCGCGGCTCACACCGCCCCCCGCCACGAGTAAGGCGTGAACACGATGGGCCGCAGGCTGTTGTCGGCCAGGTCGCCGGTCGCGCCCATCGACTCGATGACCAGCATGTCGAGCGTCGGGAAGGCATCGGCATTCGCCTGCCGCACCGGCACGAACACGCGTGCCAGCAGAAGCTTGTCCCAGTCGTCGTTGGCGGCGTGCTCGCGCAGCTTGGGCAGGCGCGTCGGGTCTTCTTCGGCCGGTGTGGGCCAGGCCGACAGCGCGCTCTCAACCGTCCACGCGCGCCGCGCGGCTTCGAGCGCTGCCGGGTCGGTGATGTCTTGCAGCGCGGCCAACATCGCGTCGAGCCGGTCGGACCGGGGCGCCGGGTCGGCCAGCACGGTGCTCAGGTCGTTGGGGTCGCCGGGGTTGGCGCGCCGCGTGTGCGCGAGCTGCAGGCTGATCTCGAAGGCGTCGGCCAGGCGCGCGGGCACCACGTAGTCGGTGGCGTTGAAGGGCCCGGCGGCGAAGGCCGGCGTGCGGCCGTGCGGGCAGATGGCGAAACGTGCGAAGACATCGAGCACCAGGTGCGACACCGCCGGCTGCGCCGAAGCGCGCACGCCGCGCACCAGGGCCACGCGCTGCGCGTCGCCGGCGGGCAGCGCCTCTTTCTCGGCCAGCCAGGGCACGAGGCGGATGCACTGCGTGCGCCGCACCTCGATCAGCCGGCCCAGGCGGTCGAGCGCGATGCCGGGGGCGACCTGCACTTCGAAGTTGGGGTTGTCGGCGCTCGGGCAGGTGACGCGCAGGCCCGCCACCGTGCCGTGCCCGTAGATGCCGGCGAAGGCGCGCGCCATGCGCCCGCGCAGGTAGAGCTGCTCGTGCGCGAAGTCTTCGGCGCCCAGCAGCACGCCGGTGGCGTAGTTCACGCGTTCGGGCACGCCGCGTTCGGCCAGGCTTTCGGCCACGAGGTCGTCGCTTTGTTCGGTGGCGAGGCCGAGGTCGGATGCACCCATCGTGAAACTCCTAGGTGGGGCGGAAAGGGTCGAGCGGATTGATCGGATCGAGGGGCCGCAACGGGTCGAGCGGGCGCAGCGGGTCGAAGGGCCGCGGCTCCAGCGCACGCACCACGCGCACGGTCAGCTCGGCCGGCACGCTGCGGCCGTTGGCGCCTTCGACGACCAGGCGCACGAGGTAGGTGCCGACCGGCAGGCGACCTTCAACGTCCACCACCGGCTCGCGGGTGCGCAGGGGCTGGTCGAGCAAGAGCGTGGCCATGCGGGGCGTCTCGTGGTGGGTGGCGAAGGCGGAGCCGCGATCAGGTGCGCACCAGCGACCAGTTCCACACGCGCACGCTGCCGCCGATGTCGCTCGACGCCTCGCCGCTCAGCTGGAAGGCCGCGCCGAAGGGCACGCTGACCTCGCGGTCGCGGATGCGGTTGCCGCGCGCGTCGATGAAGTCGATCAGGGCGGTGGGCCGTTCGGTGTCTTGCACGACGATGAAGATGCTGACCGGCGCCGACTCGTTGCCCGAGTCGTCGTTGACGACGAGCTGGAACTGGTGCCGGCCCACGGGCAGCGGGTTGGTGCGCGCGACGACGACGTCGAGCATCGGTTCATCGGCGCGAACGGCGGTGTCAACGCCGGGGGTGAAGGTGGCCATGGCGATCTCCTGGGGGTGGTCAGTTGGGTGGCAGGTGGGTCCAGCGGTAGGCCGCGACGCTGCGGCCGTCGCCGGCCGTCGAGTCGCTGCCATCGAGGCGGAACGAGGCGAGCGGCCCCACGGTCGGCTCACCGTCGTCGAACGCGAAATCGGGCGAACCGATGCGCGCGACGGGACGCGCGCTGAAGGGCGGCAGCACGCCGTCGAAGGCCCCGGCGTGCGCGTCGAGCGAGGCTTCGCCGCGCAGGGTGTCGATGCCGCCGAGCGACGAGGCCTCGTCGCCGGGGCCGACCCGCACGGGGCGCGGTGGCGCGTCGGCGCGCAGGTAGGTGTCGGCGCCGACCAGCGCGGCCACGCCGACCATGAAGGGGTAGACGGCGCGGATCACCCGCACGCGCACATGCGCCGGCGCACTGGTGCTGGCCAGGTGCTGCACGAGCCGCAGCTCGTCGGCCGAGGCTTCTTCGTGCACGAGCACGGTGACGCGGTGGGCGAGGTCGTCGAACAGCGCGCGGCTCGCGGCGGCGCGGTCGGCCTGCAGGCGGTCGTTCGCGCGCTGGTCCGACTCGGCATCGCCATCGATGCGGCGAAACAGCGCGAGGAAGGTCTTCAGCTCACCGTCGCGCAGCGTCTTGGCGTCGCCCAGGAAGAGCGAGTCGCCGATGACCGAGTTGCCCGAGCGCGTGAGGCCCAGGGTCAGCGGGTCGGTCGCGTCTTCGAGCCGCGCACCGAGGATGGTCGCCAGCGTGCGGCGCAGGCGGAAGTCTTCGACCACCACGAGGCGCCCGCGCGTCACCGCGCCGTCGGTGGCGATGTCGAGCGCGAGTTGCAGGCCGTGCAGCGTGCCGTGGCGGCGCGCGAGCTGCGGCGCGTTGCTGAGCATCCAGCGCTTGCGCTCGGTGGGCAGGCCCTCGCTCATCGCGAGGCCGACCCAGCTGGCCAGCCAGGGCAAGGCCTCGGGCGGGCAGGCCATCGCATCGGTCATCAAGGCGCTGGCGGCGATGCGGTCTTCGATGTCGGTGAACAGGCCTTCGAAGAGGTTCAGGCTGCGGTCGAGAAAGTCGGCCCCCGTGGCGCGGCCGGGCCGGTCGGCGTCATCGCCGAACACCCGCTCGTGGTACAGCGCGGGCAGGTAGCGGTCGCGGTAGGACACGCGGCCGGCGTAGGCCCGCAGCGCGGCCAGTTCGGGTGTGGCGCGGCCGTCGCCGAAGAGTTCGACCGTGACCCACAGCGTGGCGCCTTGCAGCGCGCGCACGGTGGTGGCGGCGCGCTGGACCAGCACCGTGAAGAGGCCGCTCTTGCCTTGCAGGTCGTGCGCGTCGCGGGGGCAGCACAAGAGCGGCTGGCCATGCGCCACCTCGCTCGGCTGCGGCACCCAGGCAGCGCGCGGCACATCGGCCGGCAAGGCCTCGGCCACATCGGCCGGCAAGGCGCTGCGCTCGCCGATGAGGTGCGGGTACCAGTGCGCGCGCTGGCCGGGCTCGCCGGGTGCGAAGGGGGGCGGCGCGCTGCCGCCGGCCGCCAGCCACACGAGCATCGCGCACCCGGTGGGCACCGACGCTTCGGCGTAGAGCCGGTGCCACACGGTGCCGGGGTTGCCGGTGTCGATGAGGCCGACCGCGGCCAGCACGCGGGCGCCGGGCACGCGGCCGTCGGCGGTGTTGGCGACCACGCCGTAGCGGCTGCGCCGCGCGCCCGACACCCGCGCCACGCGGGCCGGCGCCACCGGATCGTCGGGCGTGCGGCCCTGGCGCGGGTAGTGCAGCCGGTCACCGGGGCGGGCGTTGACGAAGGGGCCGCCGGTCCAGCCGGCGAGCGGGAAGTAATCACCCTGCGGCGGCAAGGCGTCGGACAAGGGCGGCGGCAGTTCGGTCGCGCTTTCAGCGCTGGCCTCGGCCAGGCGCTCGATGAAGGCCGCCGGCAGCGCGTAGGTCCACACGCCGGGGTCGCGGGTCGAGGCGGCACCGTTGCCGGCCCCCGCTTCGAGCACGCCGCGTGTGGCGAGCGCGATGCGGTCGCCGTCGAGCCAGCCCAGCGTGTGCGCGAAGCGCGGGCCCGCGAGGCGTAGCGGCAGCGACAAGCGCCCATCGGCCAGCGCGACGCGCAGGCGCGCCCCGCCCGAGGCGCGTGCAAGGCTCAGCACCGCGAGGCGCCCATGCCGGTGGGTGGCGAGGGCCACGGCCCGTTCGTTGGCCGGCACCGCGCCGCGCAGCACCTGCCAGCGCAGCGGCCGGGGGTTGGGGTCGAGCGACTCGAAGCGATCGCTGGCATGGGTGTTCACCGCCACGCCCCGCGTGAAGAGCGGCAGGCCGCGCGTGCGGGCCAGCGTGCCGCGCTCGATGTCGAGCGCGGCCACGCCGCCCCCGGGCATGGCGCACAGGCGCTGCGGCGTGAAGCCTGCGGGCGCGCCGAAGCGGGTCAGCTCGAATCGCCCGCGCAGGTCGATCAGCCACAGCGCGCCGCCGCCCGCGAGGTAGAGCACGTCGTCGTCGCCCACGGTGAGGTCGCTCACCGGCTGCGCCTCGGGCGGCACCATGAAGTGCAGCGCGTCGAGGCCGTGCGTTTCGGCGAGGTGCGAGACCGAGGTGAGGCCGGTGCCGTTCCAGGCCACGTGGTTGCCGGTGGCGTCCATCGCGAGCGCGGGTTGCAGCGCGACCTCGGCCACGCTGGCGAAGCTTTCGCGCAGCGTGAGGCCGTGCGCGCGGCTGGCCAGGCGCACGCCGGTCACGCGGTGCTGCGGGGCCGGTTCGGTGGCGACGGCACGCGCCCCGCCCTCACCCGTGCCAGCCACCGGCACGCGCCAGGCGTACAGGCCCGCATCGAGCGAGAGACCGAAAGAGCGCAGGCCGTTGGCGTCCATGGCGTGTGTTCAGTCGTGTGGGGTCAGCAGAGTTCGGGCACGACCGGCAGGAAGACGGCGTTGCCACCGCCGCCCTCGCCCACCCCATGGCCATCGCCGAAGGGCGAGGTGACCGAAGCCGGCGCGTCGGTGCCTTCGACCACGGCCAAGGCGGTCAGCTCGGGCAGTTGCCAGGGGTCGAGCGCGAGCGTGGTCACGGCCTTGCCGGCGCCCGGCAGTTCGACGAAGCGGCCGTCGTGCGGCTCGAACAGACGCACCGGGGACACCCCCGCCACACCGGGCACGCGGGCGACGACGACTTCCATCTCGCGGTCGGTGAGCGGGCGGCCCAGCGGGTAGCCGCCGTCGTGCCCGCCCTGCGCAGGCCACGGCCCGAGTTCGCCCGACAGGCCCAGCGGCAACGGCCACAGGTGCTGGCGGATGGCGATGCGCACGTCGCTCAGCACCTGCTCGCGCGCATGGCCCTCGCGCACCTGCACCGCGACCGACAGGCCCAGCTCGCGGTACTCGCAGCCGATGACGTACAGCTCGGCCGCGAGCGCGCGGCGCTCGTTCAGAAAGGCGTGCACGGCTTCGAGCAGCGGCCGGTCGGCGCGCGGCAGCGGCGCGGCGAAATCGACCGTCGAACGCGGCGGCAGCACCATCACCGACACCGCGCCCGGCACCGACTGGTGCCGCTCGTGCGGCTTGAAGAGCGGCAGCACCTCGACGCGCCCGACCTGCGCGCCCGGGGCCTCGCGGGCGAGATGGCGGTAGTCGCTCGCGGTCACCGCGCGGTCGCGGTGCTGAAAGTGCGCGGGGATGCGCCGCTCCGCCGCGTCGAGCGTCTCGGCGTCGGCCCCGCCTTGCAGCGCCAGCGGCTGCCACGCATCGAGCGCGAGTTCGGGCTTGCGCAGGTTGCCGGTGACGAGGTCGAGCACCCGGTCGAGCTTGCTCAGTTGGCCCGCCGGCAGGTTGCCGCGCGCACCCCCGCCCACCCGCAGGCCGGTGGCGACGACGCGGCTGCCGGTGGGTGGCACGCGGCCGTGCACACCATCGCCCAGGCGCACGGTGCCGGCTTCGGGGTCGAGGCGGTACACGCGGTCGAGCGGGCCCGCGCGGCCGAGGTCGTCGATGGACGACCACACGGCGCTGCCGCTGATGGCGTCGTGCACGATGACTTGCAGCGTGGCCGGGTCGGCGCTGCCGAGGCTGGCCACGCCGAGATCGAAGACCTGGTCCGAGCCGCCGTCGGACACCCCGATGGCACGCCCTGGCAGGGCCTGGCGTTGCTCGATGCGCGTGGCGTGCAGGCCGACCCACGCGAGGCGCAGGCTGGTGACCACCGCGCCGGGTTGCACGCGCAGGCGCAGCCAGGTGACGAGCTGGGCTGCGTCTTCTTCGCTGTCGATGCGCGGGGGCGCGTCGCCCACGCCGGCGCGCAGGTTGTCGCGCGGGTCGTTCGACGGGGCGCCGATGCGGTCGAGCGGCGGCAGGTTCAGGCGCACCACGCCGTCGCGTGTGAGGCCCTGCGTGCCGTCGTCGAGCACTTCGAGCGCGACCATGTCGGGCGCGTTCGGCGTGCTGGGGTCGCTGCCGGTGGACATCTCCCACACCAGCGGCAGGGCCGGCAGGCTGGTGATGCCCTCGCCGCCTTGGGGAATGTCGAGCGCCAGCGCCACGCCCACGTTCAGCGTGCGCGGCGTGCCTTGCGCGTCGGGCCCGAGCGTCTGCCACGCGGCCTGGTGTTGCGCGGCGCTGGGCGCGTTGAGCGCGATCCACAGCGCGCCATCGACGCTGGTCTGCGCGATGTCGATGCCCGCCGCGAGGTCGTGGCCCGGCGCGAACACCTCGGTCGTCACATAACCCGTGGGCGTGCCTTCGGTCGCGCGGTAGACGGCCTGCAGGTCGGGCAGCAGCGCGTTGAAGTCGGCCTGCTCGTCGCCGGTGAGCCTGCGCTTCAGGTAGGCGCGGCCTTGCAGCGGGTAGGCGGTGCAGAAGTCGAGCGTGCTGAAGGGCACGGGCTTGTCGATCACCGACCCGGGCGGCGCGTGCACGGCCGCCACCTGCCGATCGGCCTTGACCTTCAGCGCCACCAGCCCGCGTGCCGCGAGCGCCGGCTTGAGCGGCATGCCCACGAGCCGCAGGTATGCGAGGCGCTGCCGTTCGGGGATGAGGTTGGCGCGGTAGAGCAGCGTGTCGCCCAGCCACGCGAACAACTCGATCAGCGTGCGGCCCGGGTCGCCAGGGCGCGGGTGCGTCCACTCGGGCGTGTGCGCCGGGATGCGCGACAGCAGCTCGGCGACCAGGTCGTCGAAGCTGCGGTCGTCGAGGGCGGGCGGCCTAATGGGCATGGCGGGCCTCGTGGGGTACAGAGTTCATGCAGGGGTTCAACACCTTCTCCCCCAAGGGACGAAGGGGCCAAGCCAACGCGAACGCGCAACGCTCACGCATGCCGGGCCTCCATCACCAAGGTGAGCCCCACCCGCGCCGGTGCACCGGTGCGCTTGAGCCGGTAGGCGATCTCGACCCGCACCGCATCGCTCACACCCGTGGCGGCGTCGCGCACCGGGTCCACCGCGATGCCATCGACGACGATGCGGGCCTCCCAGCGCTTGAGCGCGTCTTGCACCAGGTCGTGGATGCGGCTGCGCGTGGCCACCGTGTTGGGTTCGGTCAGCAGGTTTTCGAGGCCGGCGCCGAAGCCCGGGCGCATCAGTTGCTCACCCGGCCGCGTGGACAGCAGCACCTCGATCTGCTGACGCACGCTGGTGGCGAGGTCGGGGTAGTGCAGCTCGCCGTTCTCATCCGGCACGGCCAACAGGGGCCAACCGATGGGTTCTGCAAAGAGGTTCGGTCCCATGTCCCTCAATCCTTGAGCCATGACAGCCCCTCGCCCGATGAGTACATCGGTCGATCCCCCGAGGGGATGCGGGCCAGCTTGGGAGCGGCCCGGCGCTCGGCCCACCGCGTTGAACAAGGTCGGAGGCGTTTCATCGTCTTCAGTCCTTGCTCTTCGGGAACGGAATACAGATCTTCAGGAAGGGCAGCCAGAAGAAGATCAGCGCGAAGAGCTGCAAGAAGATGTTGAGCACGATGAACGCGCACAAGGTGATGATCGGCAGCGAGAACGAGCAGATCCACCCGAGGCCGAGCCCATCGCCGCCGTCGCCTTCGCCGTCGCGCAGCTTCTTCGGGTCGCCCTGCAGCAGCTTGGCGAGCTTGGGTGGCAGCGAGAAGGCCACGTTGGGCTTGACGCGGGCGAGCTGGGCGCGGTCCATCAGGTCAGGCATGGGGATCACCGGCACCGGCGCGCCCGACGACTCGAACCACGCGGCGATCGTGAACTCGGGCGTGTAGGCCGACCACACCAGGCGGCCCGCGCAGCCCGGGTGCTCGGGCTTCAAACGCACGAAGGCACGCAGCACGTAGCGCGGCTCGACGCCCCGGCGCGTGGGCTCGAAGCGGCTGGCCGCCGGCAGCAGCTTGCCGTGCTGCTCGCTCAGGCAGGTCAGCGTGGCGGCAAACAAGGCATCGGCGATGGCCGTGCTCACCGCGCCCCAGCGGTGCGGCATGGTGACGCGCGCGCCAGGCACGGCGTCCATCAGCACGGCCTTGGCTTCGAGCAAGAAGGTGTACGCGTTGCGGCGGTCCACGCGCGCGGGTTGGCCGTTGGCGGCTGGCACGTCGGTCTCGACCTCGAGTCGCTTCAGTTGCTGCTGCACGGCCAGGGCGCCGGCCGAGTTGCCGAAGGCATCGAACTCGGTCTGCAACTGGTGCAGCAGCGGCGTGAAGCTGGTGTTGAGCGTGTCGTACTCGGCGCGGGTGAGCGGCGGGCCGGCTGGCGTGGGCGGCAGCGGGGGCAGCACCTGCGGCAGGCGGGCGGCGCGTTGCGCGTCTTCGGTGCTGAAGCTGCGCGTGGGCAGCGGCAGGCTGCGTGCGCCACCGGCCCGCAGCATCGTCACCAGGTGCTCGCGCAGTTGCTGGCGTTCGTCGGCGTCGCGGCCGTAGGTGGCGGGCCGGGTGCCGGCCTCGGCCAGCTCGCTCGATGCCACGCGCACGGTGCCGAAAAGCACGGTCTTGCCGGCGCGGTCGGCCACGTCGGGGGCGACCTTGAACAGCGGCTGCACGTCTTCGCCGACCGGCGCCTGCGCGGCGGCCAGGCGCAGGCTGCCCGCGCTCTTGACGCGCTGCTGGCTCGGTGCCTGCGCGTCGAGCGCGGGGTGGCCCAGGCGCACGGCGCTCGGGCGGCGGTCGTGCGCGGGGTCGAGGTCTTCGTCCACGGCCTCCCAGCCGAACACCTGCGTGCCGGCCTTCAGCCATGCGAGCTTGCGGCCGTCGTCGGCCACGCGGCGCAGCACGAAGCCGCTGCTCTCGATCTTGGCCGGGTCGAGCCGGGGCTGGCCGGGCATGTCGCAGAAGGCTTCGAGCACCAGCAGGTTGAACACGCGCTGCATGGGCTGGAAGAGCCGCATGTGCGCGCCCTGCACGGCGGGTGTGCGGGCCCGCAGCGCGGCGTGCTTGGCCGGGTCGCCCACGTCGGCGAGCAGGCCCTCGATGAAGTCCTGGTCGCGCCGCTCGACGATCAGCGGCGCGTCGTGCAGGCCACGCGAGGCGGTGCGCAGGCCGGTGAGCTGCACGGGGTGCGGCGTGGCATGGGCCATGCCGCGAGGCGCGTGCACGGCCAGCGGTGCGGGTGGCGATGTGAGGGTGCTCATCGCGGCGTCACCAGATATTGCCGGCGCCCGGCGTGTACGAGGTCGATACGACCGCGTTGCTGATCAGCGTGTCGCACTTCACCACGCCCGAGAAGGTGGACATGCCGGCATCGACCTTCACCATGCCGGCGCTCACGTCCACGCTGGCGGCCTGCACCTTGACCTTGGCGGGCGCGTCGAGCGACATGCCGGCCGAGTCGATGGTGACGGTGTTGCCGGCGCAGTCGATCTGCACCTTGCCGCCGCCCTCGTCGGTCATCTTGAGCTTCACGCCGCCGGGCGTTTCGCATTCGATGGTGCAGGTGGCGTCGCTGGCTTCGACGATGGCGATGCGCGTGCCGGCCTTGCCGGTGATGCTCCAGCGATCGACCTTGCCATCAAGTTTTTCGGGCGGCTGCGCGGCGCCGTTCCACAGCCCGCCGACGACGATGGGCGCGCGCGCGTCGCCGTTGGCAAACACCACCAGCACCTCGTCATCGACCTGTGGAATGAAGAAGCCGCCGCGCTTGTGGCCCGCGAAGGGGCTGGCCACGCGGGCCCACAGCGCCACGTCGGCGGCGGTGTCGAAGGCGTACAGCTCGATCTTCACGCGGGCCAGGCCCTCGGGGTCGTTGACGTCGGTGACGCGCGCGAGGTGGGCCGCGCCCAGCGCGAAGGCGGGCGCCGCGAAGTCGGTGAATGGCAGGGTGTCGCGCTTCATGGGGTGGCCTTCACGCCGGGTGGTTGAAATGCGCGCCTTCGGCCTGGAACTCGGTCTCGAAGCCCTTCTTCATGTCGTAGCGGTGCGTGCAGGCGACGACGTAGTAGGTGTTGTCGAAGCGCGGCGACACGTCCGACAGCTTCACGTGCGAGCCCACGCGCAGCGAGGGGTTGCCTTCGCACACGCCCTCGACGCGCACGAAGCGCCTCGCGCGCTGCTCGAACTCGGCCTGGGCCAGCGCATCGGCCTCGCGCTGCGTGAGCGCGAGGCGGTGCGCGCTTTGCTGCACGCGTTCGCCGAAGGCCTCGCGCACGAGGTCGGCGCCCTTGCGGCCACTGCCGGGGCCGAGCGGCGCGCTGCTGCCGGTGCCTTCGAGGGCCTGGCCCTGCAAGGGGTCGAAGCCGGTGACACGCACCTCGGTCACCTGGTCAGCCAGGTCGGCCACGGCACGCACGCGGTGCAACTGGCTGTTCATGCGCAGCGGAATTTCATTGCGCTGCACGTCCTTGCGCGGCGACACCTGCAGCTCGTTGCCCACGAGCTGCACGTCGCCGCCATGGCGGGCGAGCAGGCGGCGCAAGAAGCCGAGGTCGGTCTCGTTGAACTGCACTTCGAGGTCGAGCGCGTCGCCCAGGCCGGTGACGACCGGCGTGAGGCCCATGCGGCCGGCGATGTCGCGGGCGATGTCGGCCAGCGACTGGTTCTCGTAGACGGCGATGCGGCGCGACAGCCGCGCCTTCTGCGCGCCGTCTTCGGCCAGCACCTGCAGGCGCGGCGGGCCTTCGGCGTCGGCCGCGTATTCGAGGGCGCTGACGATGCCGCTGAAGATTTCGGTCGGCCCACCGGCCTCGCCCGCATACACCTTCAGCTCGGCGCCGAGCTTGAGCAGGCGTTCGTCTTCGAAGGCGGGGCCAACTTCGCCGCTGTCCTTGGGGGCGAAGTTGACGAAGGCGAGTTCGATGGACGAGAGCCCGCCTTCCTGCTCGCGCATCACGAGCGACTGCAACAGGCCCGAGGCCAGGTCGCTGTCCTGGCCGTCGATGCGCAGCGTGGGGCGTGCGCTGTAGAAGGCCAGCTTCGAGAGGTTCATCTCGCCCATGGTCTTGTGCCTCTCAGTCGGCGCTCAGCCGCTGCTGCCGCCACGCTTCGCGCTGCAGCCAGGCGCTGAGCTGGCGCGGGTCGGGCTCGCCGCCACCTTCGTTGCCGGCGGGTGCGGGCGCGGCCGGTTGCGGTGGGGGTTGGACCTGGACGTCGAGGTCTTCGATGACGACGGGCATGGTGAGTCGCTGGTGGTTTCGGGTGGATCAAGTGCGAACCACGAATCCCGTTCGGGCTGAGATATCGAAGCCCTGCCCGCGACCGGCACGGGCCCTTCGATACCTCAGGGCGAACGGGCCGGGGGTGTTGAGGGCGGCGGAAGAGGTGTTCAGGCGCTCACGCATGACATGCCTCACGAATCGAAGCGGATGCGGGCCGAAGCCCCCATCTCTGCTTTCAAACCCGATGAACTCGCGCTGGTGGCCTTGCCGCCCAACGCGAAGCCGGTGCCCACCGACGCCGTGGCCGCAGGCGCTTGCAGGGCGCTGGCGTTCAGGCGCACGGTGCTGCTGGTCTTGCTGGCCCCCAGGCCTGCAAAGGCCTGCAGGCTGCTGGCACCGGCCGAGGCCCCTGCGCCGAAGCCGATGCCTGCGGACGCGCCGATGCCGACACCCACGCCGACGCTGGCCCCGAGGCCCACGCCACCGCCGATGCCCACGCCAGCCCCTGCCCCCACACCGACGCCCGCGCCGGCCGAGGCTCCGATGCCCGCCGACACGCCGGTCGAGAACGAGGCCGCCGCCTTCAGCTCGATGCCGCCACCGGCCACCGCCGCGACGCCACCACCGATGTTGCGCATGCTCTCGAAGCCGTTCGATGCGGCGAGCGCACGGCCCGCGTCGGGGTTGCCGCCTTGCGAGGCCATGCCGCTGGTGCCGCGGTCGGGCACGGTGGCCAGGCTCACGTCGGCGCCGGCGGCCGCCGCGGCATCGGCGTCGCCGAAGTCCTGCGCGGCGAACACGTCTTTCGGGTCTTGCGCGGCGAGGCCGATCTTCAGGGTCGAGCGCAGCGGCACGCCTTCGGCCGAGAAGAACTCGAGGTTCTCTTTGAAGGCCTCGACGATGCCCTTGAAGAGAAAGGTGCCCCAGCGAAAGCCCACCAGCGGCGGCGCCTGGTCTTTGTTGGTGGCCTTGTCGCCGGGGTTGAGGAACTGCTTGATCTTGTCGGTCTCGCGCCGCACGTCGCCGCCGTCGTGCGTGCTGTCGAACACGAGGTCGAAGTCGAGCTTCGCCGTGGTCTGCGCGACGAACTGCTTGGCGCTGGCGTCCCGGCCTTTCTTCTCCAGCGTGTTCTGCACCGAGTACGCGAGCGAGGTGGGGTTGAACTGCACCAGCACCACGTCGGGGCTGTCGCCGTTGGGCTCCTGGCTCGGGTTGGCCTGATCGACCTTGTAGAGCTTGGCCTTGTGTTCGTCGGGCATCCTCATGCGGCGCCCCCTTGCGTGGCCTCGAAGAACAGGCCTTCGTGCACGAGGTGGATCTCTTCGATGCCCAGGTCGGCCGCACGCGCGTTGAAGTCGGCCGCCTTGAACTTGACCGGCATCGCGCGTTCGAGCCGCCACTTGAGTTGCGGCTCGCCGTCGCTGCCCTTGAGCGTGATGCGCACGGTGAGCCGGTGCGCGAAGGCGCCGTTGACGCGCGACTCGCCCTCGCCCGCCCCGGCGCCGGCAAACAGCGACCACCAGCTCCACAAATCACGGGCCTGCGTCATGCCGCGCTTGAGCACGACGGTGGCGAAGTTCACCTGCCCCGCGCGCTGGTGGGCGCCGTAGTTGGCGCCGCCTTCCTTGATGGTCTTGGTCTCCATCGACGCCTCCAAGCCCGTGACTTCGGCGAACGCGCCTTCGCACAGGGCTTCTTCGGCGCCGGCTTCGCCGCTGCCGCCGCGCGCGGCCAGCGGCTCGCGCGTGAAGGCCACGTGGAAGTTGAAGCCGAACCAGGGGGCGATGAAGTCGTCGGCCACGGTGTTCAGCCCCTCATGCCGCCACGGCCAGCGTGCGCGCGGCCACGACGCCACCGCCGGTGCCGGCACCGGCATCGCGCAGGTTGAGCACGACGACGATGCGCTGGATGGGTTGCGCGGGCAGCAGCTCGATCTCGGCGATCAGGCGGCCCGCGTCGAGGTCGTTCTGGCGCATGGTGTCGCGCCCGCAGCGCACGCTGAAGGGCACGCCGTCGGTGGACAAGGCGCCCGCCGCGAGCAGCACGCGCATCAGGTCGGACAGGCGTTCGCGCACCCGCGACCACAGCGCCTCGCCGTTGGGCTCGAAG
The DNA here is from genome assembly GCF_056676035.1 of Piscinibacter sp. PDB5-1. Classification (NCBI taxonomy): domain Bacteria; kingdom Pseudomonadati; phylum Pseudomonadota; class Betaproteobacteria; order Burkholderiales; family Sphaerotilaceae; genus Piscinibacter; species Piscinibacter sp. PDB5-1. The sequence continues at coordinate 738,757 of NZ_JBWVZL010000001.1, forward strand.
GCGAACTCATCGCCCGCGCGCCGCGCCGCCTGGATCACCACGTTGACGAGCCGCCGCACGCAGGCCTGGCGGGTGGCGGCCTCGGCGGCGCAGCTCACGTCCGACAGCAAACGCGGGCCACGCGGCGCGGGGCCGAGCAGGCACACGCGCTCGGCGAGGGTCAGTTCGCCCAGCGGCGTCCAGCTGAGTTGCTGCAGGGTCTGCGTCCACGGCAGGCGCGGTTCGCTGGCTTGCCAGCGGCGCAGGGGCTGCGTGGCGGCCGAGCGGTAGGCGCCGCGTTCGAGCGCGCTGCGCGCCAGCACGCCGGCGAGGCTGCCTTCGGGCGCTTCGACGCCGCCCTGGCAGTCGGCGCTGTCGGTGCTCACGACCCAGGGGTAGGCGAGTTGCAGGCGGTCGCTCAGCAGGGCGCGCGGGCCGTCGCGTTCGAGCCAGCCCTGGGCGTTCATCCACGGCAGCCATTGCGTGGGCGTGGGCAGGTCGCGGCCCTCGCCCACCAGCGGCAGCGAGGCAAGCAGTTGCACGTCGCGCCGGTGAAAGGCGCGGCCGGGGTTGTCGAGCACGGCCAGCGCACGCCGCGCGAGCGTGGCCCAGGCCTGCAGGCCCAGTTCGTTGAGGCGCGGCGCGGGCAGGCGGCGGCCGGCCGGGCGCTCGGTGGGGTCGGCTTCGTCCACGCACTCGACGAAGCGCTCGGGCGCGGCCACCACGTCGGCCGGCGGCACTTGCGCGGGCACGGCCTGCGCGCAGGCGTCGATCAGGTCGGGCAGCAGCACGAAGCTCACGTCGGCCAGGCCGTAGACGTGTTCGAGCCCCTGCCAGCCCTCGCCCGACAGGGCCGGCGGCGTGCCCAGGTCGATCACCCCGGTGAGCAGGCCCCGGCGCACGCTGCGGCGCACGCCGGGCAGTTGCGGGCAGCGGTCGGCCTGGGTGTCGAACAGGTGCGCGTCGGCCGGGGCCAGGCGCGGCTCGGGGAAGCAGGCCGCGAAACGCGCCTCGGCGGTGTCGAACACGTCGCTCGGGTCGCCGGTGCGCACGGCGTAGGCGCGCCGGCCGCCTTCGCCGAAGAAGGCGCGCAGGGCCGCACCAACGGGCGTGGCGACCACCGGGTCGCCGGGGCGCACGAGGCGGTCCAGCACGCCGCGTTCGTTCCACGCGAAAAGCGCGTCGAAGGCCTCGAAGCTTTCGAGCAGCACCGGCAGGTTGTGCAGGCGCTGCAGCCGCAGCCAGCCGGCCAGGGTGTCGGGGCCGAGCAGTTGGCCGGGCGCGAAGCCGCGCAGGCGCAGGTCGTCGAGCACGGCGGCCGGCACCGGGCTCAGCTCGCGGCAGGCCCGCAGCAGCTCGGCCAGCGTGTCGCGGGCGTCGTCGTCGAAGCGCTCGTTGAGAAAGGCCGCCAGGGCCTCGCGTTCGCTGGGCTCGCCTGCGATGGGGGCCGCGTTCGAGGCGAGCGACAGCAGCCCCTCGATGAACTGCGACACCGAGCCGAGCCGCAGGCGGTGCCGTTCGAGCGGCAGGCCGCCGAGGCTGTGGATGCGCAGCGACTGCAGCCAGCGCAGCAGCACCGGCGGCAGTGGCACCGCCTCTTGCGCGACCTGCACACGCCGGCGCGCCACCGTGCCGACGACGCAGGCGATGTCGGTGCGCAAGGGGTCGGCCGCGGGCGGCGGCGCCAGCTCGAAGCTCAGGCCCAGGCGGAGGCTGCGGCGGGTCATGGCTGTTCAGGCCCTTCTGCTGCCCTCACCCCGGCCCTCTCCCAGAGGGAGAGGGAGTGACACAGGCGCTTGGCCCCCTCTCCCTCTGGGAGAGGGTTGGGGTGAGGGCCGCAGAGGTGCCGGTGCGCGCGATTCATGGCAGCGACTCGTCAGGTGCTTTGCGTCACTCGACCTGGTAGCCCTCGCACGACAGCACCAACTCTTCCATCGCCACGTCGCCGCCGCCCTTGCCCACCAGCGTCGGGCCGGTGTACTTGAGCGGCATCGCGCCTTGCAGGCGCCAGGTGGCAACGGGGCCGCTGCGGGCTTCGTCGAGCAGGTGGATCACCACGGTGCGCTTGGCCTTGTAGCCCTCGGTGCGCGTGGCGTTGATCCAGTCGAACAGGTCGCGCGTGCCGACGAGGCCGCGCTTCAGGGTCACGTCGCCGACCTTGTGCACGCCGGGGATCTTGCGCACGTGGTTCTCGGCATCGTTGCCGTTGCGGTACTCGGCCACCGTCATTTCGGTGACCAGGCCCGACACGTCCGAGAAGCCACCGGCCACGCCGTTGCCGATGTCCACCTGGAAGTTGAAAGCGCCGTAGGGGGTGTCGCGTTGAATCATGTGAATGCTCCTGGGTCAGCGATCAGCTCTTGGCATCCGCCGTCTTCTGGCCGATACGGAAGATCACGAACTCGGCCGGCTTGACCACGGCGACGCCGATCAGGCAGATGAGCCGGCCGTTGTCGAGGTCGTTCTGGGTCATCGTGGTGCGGTCACAGCGCACGAAGAAGGCCTCTTCCTGCTTGGTGCCGAGCAGTGCGCCGCTGCGCCACTCGTTGTAGAGAAAGTCGCCGATCGTTCCGCGCACGTTGGCCCACAGCAGCTCGCCGTTGGGCTCGAACACGGCCCACTGCGTGCCCCGGTCGATCGACGCGCCGAGGTAGTTGAAGTAGCGCCGCACGTTGACGTACTTCCACTCGGGGTCGCTCGACACGGTGCGTGCACCCCACACCCTCAGGCCGCGGCCCGAGAGCGCGCGCAGGCAGTTCACGCCGATGGGGTTGAGCAGCTCTTGCTGACCCATGTTGACGCTGGGCTCGAAGCGCAGCGCGCCGCGCACCACCTCGTTGGCCGGCGCCTTGTAGACGCCGCGCTCGATGTCGTTGCGCGCATAGATGCCGCACACATGGCCCGAAGGCGGCAGCAAGATTTCAGCCGGCTCGTTGCGGCGCGGCGAGGCCAGCGGGTTGGCCGCCACGACCCAGGGGTAGTACAGCGCGGCGCGCGTGGTGTCGATCAGCCCGCGCAGCGTGCGCATCTCGCTGGGCGTGACGTTGGGCGGCGCATCGAGCACCGCCATGCGGTAGCGGCGCGGGTCGGCCACGTGCGTGAGCAGTGCGTCCTGGATGCCCTGGTACTCGGTGAGGCTCGCCGGGTCGTAGCGGGCCGAATACCCCGGCGCCGCGACGATCGACACGTCTTCGAGACCCACCAGCAGGCCGAAGCCGTCGCTGTATTCGTCGAGGCCCGGGGCGCCGCCATCGGCACCGCCCGCGAGCGTGAAGCGGCGCGAAGGCTCGACCCCGGCCGTGGCCGCACCACCGCCCAGGCCTTCGAGCAAGGCATCGGCCGCAGGCGCCGCGCCGGTGAAGCGCAAGCCCACGGGCAGCGTCAATTGGTCGGACCGACGCGAGGGCGCGAACGCCATCTGCGAGCCGATGAACTGCGGGTGCTGCGCGCCCAGGGCCAGCGACTCGAAGCTGGTCGTGTCGCCCGCCGCCGTGGTGATGGTGACGTTGACCGACAGCGCCTCGGCGCGCAGGCCATCGGCCACGAAGTCGGCCAGCAGGTCGGGCGCGTCGGCCGGTGGGTCGCCGGCGTCGAGTGCCGTGCCGCGCGTCCACACGTCGTCGGCCTTGGCCCAGAAGCCTTGCAGCACGGGCGTGTCGGCGCTGTCATGCACGCGCACCAGCGTGCCGTTGGGCGCGTTCTGCAGGCCCGACAAACCGATGGGTTGCGCGACCTGCTGCACCAGCACGGTGGCCCCGTCGTACTGGGCACCGGCAAAGCGCGCGCTGAACCAGGCCGCAGGCGGCTCGCCGTCGGCGCCCGCGACGACCGGCGTGGTGGTGTCTTCGGCCACGGCCGCGTCGTCGGCCTGGATGCGCACGACGTACAGCCGCGCGCCGCCGTTGTTGAAGAAGGCGCGCGCCGCGTGGGCGATGTAGTTGCGGTTGAGCAGCGGGTCGTCGCCGAAGCCGAGGTCGTCTTCACCGCCATAGATGCGCTCGAAGTCGGCAAAGCTCGTCAGCAATTCGGGTGAGATGCCGACCGGCCCCTTGCGCGTGGGGCCGACGAAGGCACTGGTGCTGGTGCCCACGCCTTCGATGGACTTGGATCGGAAGCTGACTTCCTCGACGTAAACACCGGGGGCTAGGTATTCGGGCACGGTTCACCTCCTGGGCATGGACACTTGCAGACGTGCGCCTTCAAGGCCACGCCACCTTCTCGACATGGCGCCGGGCCGAGCCGGCGGACAGAACAACATCGGCCGCACCGGCCACGACGCGGATGCCGGCCTCGCCCTCGGCGCGGCGGCGGGCAATTTCATCGGGGTCGGCGAGCGGAAACGCGGCATCGGGCGCACGCGGGTCGTTGGCGCGCACCATCTGCTCGTCGAACACGAAGGTGAGCGCGGCGCCGAACGTGGTGGTCAGGCCCACCGGGCCGGCGTCGGGCAGGATGGGTGCGACGTCGTTCACGACGACCAGCGCCTCGCCATGGCGGTCGGTCAGCGCGCGCTGCACGGCGGCACCGGCCACGCGGGGCGCGGCCTCGACCATCACGTTGGTCAGGCCGAGCGCGGGCTCGATGCCATCGACCACCACCTGCACTCGCAGCACCGCCCAGCCCGGTTGCAAGGGCAGCCCGGCGGCCGGCCACAGGCGCACCTGCAAGGGCTGGAGCGCGTTGTCGGCATCGGCGGGCTCGACCGGTGGCTGCGCATTCGGTTGCGGCAGCACACGTGGCAGGCGCAGCGACACACGGCGGGGCTGGAAGCGGCGCTTCGGGTCGTCCACCGTCAGCGTGAAGGCTTGCCGCGCGAGCGCCGGCGGGTTGTCGAAGGCGCGGGGGTAGTCGCTGAGGCCTTCGGCTTCGCGGATGACATAGAAGCCGCTGCGGTTGCGCAGCAGGCCGAGGCCGGGGGCCGCGATGCGCAACTCGTCGAGCACGCGCGCGCCGGTCACGCCGTGCACGAACTCGATCGCACCGAAGATGCGCCGTTCGATCAGGTCCATCATGACCGCCCCTCGTCCGATGGGTACATCGTCCGATCCCCCGAGGGGATGCGGGCCGGCTTGGGAGCGGCCCGGCGCTCGGCCCGCGCCACGCCGCTCACAACGCCCCCCTCACGACAGCCGCCACGTCGTCGGTCACCGCGAGGCGGCTGGCCACCACCGGCCCGTGGTCGGGTTCGGTGTCGAGGTCGATGCGCACGTTGCGCGCCACATAGGTGAGCGACGGCCGGTACGGCGGCGACAGCACCTGCCAGAGCTTGGTCATGTCGTCGAGCGACAGCTCTTCGGGCGACAACGAGATCAGGTCGTCGGCGTCGAACACCGTGCCATCGCCCAGCAGGCTGCGGTCGATGACGGGGCGCTGGTGCAGTTCGCGCATCGTCCAGCCGAGCAGGTTCTGCTCTTTGAGCGCGGTGTCGGCCCAGATGGTGACGAGCAGGTGCAGGTCCACCGTCAGCGGCACGGCCTTGCCGAAGGGCAGGCTGGCCTGCGCGCGGTTGCGCTGGTGTTCGTTGTGCGTGGTGCGGTAGAGCAGCACGGTGCACTTGGTGTCTTGCCCGTCGAGCAGCTTCATCGCCGAAATACCCAGCGGCTCGAAGCGGCAAGTGATGCCCGCGAGCGGCCGCAACTGGTAGGCGCGCGACAGGTGCTGCGCGAGGCCGCTGACGAGCGTGTGCAAGGCGGTGACCTGGGCCATCAGTGCCACCTCACGCCAGGCGGGTGGTCGCCGCTGTCGCGCAGCGCACGGCCCGGGTCGCGCTCGAGGGCGGCGAGGCGCTCGTCGGTGACGAGCACGGCGCGTCGGTAGCGCACGCGCCCATCGGCCGCCACCGGCTGGGCCTCGACCGCCGCCGCCGCGACCAGGTGGCCGAGCGCCGCCTCGACCGCATCGACCGGCACGGGGTCGTCGATGTCCACCCACCAGCGTGCGATGCCTTCAGGCGTGTCGCAGGCTTGGGGGTGGATGCGCAGGTGGCGAGAGACGTGTTGCACGATGGTCAGGACGTCGGGTGGGATGGGCATGCCGTGCCCCCTCGGTGTATTGCCGCTGTTCATCGCAAGCGCGGTGCCACGGCAGGCATCGGCGGCAAGTGCTTGTCACGCCTGGGTTTGTTGGCTTGGCGCTGTGGCGGGGGCGTGGCGGGTGGGACAGATTTGTCCTGGTGCGGCTCACTGTTGTTGCGTGCGCCAGCGAGGGCCAGACCGGTGTGCGCAGTGCAGACGAGCCAGGGCGGTTTTGTCCTGCAGCCGGACATCTTTGTCTCAGGGCGCACCCATCCCCCTAACTTGCGACAGCGCGGCCCAGAAGCGCAAAGGGCCAGCAATCGCTGGCCCTTGCGGGGATGATCGTTCGCACGTGAACTCAGTCGGGCGACACGGCCCACTGCGGCCGGTAGGGCGTGGGCTCGATGCGGTACTTGCGCATCAGCTCGAAGAACGCGCGGCGGTTCTTCTTCGCGGCACGCGCCGCGTGCGTGACGTTGCCGCCGTTCGAGGCCAGCAACTGCTGGATGTAGCTGCGCTCGAAGTTTTCGACCACGCGCGCCTTGGCCGCACGAAACGACTCGTCGGCCGCGGCCACCGGCGTGTCGGCCTCGGGCGGGGTGCCGTCGAGGTCGATGTCGGCGGCATCGAGCACCCCGTGCGTGCACATCAGCACCGCGCGCTCGATCACGTTCTTCAGCTCGCGCACATTGCCGGGCCAGTCGTGCGCCAGCAGCTTCTTGAGGGCCGAGGGCGACAGCGACGGCTCGGCGCAGCGCCACTGCTTGGCGGCGGCGCGCAAGAAGAACATCGCCAGCTGCGGCACGTCGTCGCGCCGTTCGCGCAGCGCGGGCAGGCTGAGCATCAGCACGTTGAGGCGAAAGAACAGGTCCTGCCGGAACACGCCGCGCGCGGCCAAGTCGCCGAGTTGGCGGTTGCTCGCGGCGATCACGCGCACGTCGGCGTGCGCCACGTGGTTCGATCCGACCGGGCGGTATTCCTTCTCTTGCAGAAAGCGCAGCAACTTGGCCTGCGCGCTGTAGGGCAAGGCGTCGATCTCGTCGAGAAAGAGCGTCCCCCCCTCGGCTTCGCGCACCAGCCCCGGCCGCGCGGTGTGCGCGTGCGTGTAGGCGCCCTTCACGTGGCCGAACAGCTCGGCCTCGACCAGCTCGGTCGGGATGGCCCCGCAGTTGAGCGCCACCCACGGCTTGCCGGCGCGCGGCGAGAGGTAGTGGATGGCCTGGGCGCAGACCTCTTTGCCGGTGCCCGTCTCGCCCAGGATCAACACCCCGGCGTCGTAGCGCGCGAGCAGCGGCAGGCGGTCCACCTGCCGCATGAACACCGGGCTGCCGCCGACGAGCTTGCGCAGGGCGGCCGGTCGGTGGGCATCAGTCGCGGGCTGGGCCGTGTGCAGGGGCGCATCGAGCAAGCCGCCCAGCGCACGGGTGCAACGCAGCTGAAGCTCGTCGTCGATGAGCGAGGCGCGAATGAAGTCGCTCGCCCCAGCAGCCAGCAAACGCCCGGTGGCGGCGGCGTCGAGATCGACCGCGACCGCGATCACCGGGCATGCCCCGCCCCGGGACCGGCGCGCGACGAGCGCATCGGCCGCCGCGTCGAGCCCGGTCGGGTCCACCAGCGGCAGCAGCAAGGCGGGCATCGGCGCATCGGCGGGCAGGCGCCCGTCGAGCACCCGCACATCCACCTGGGGCCACGCCCCCAGCAGCCGCGACACGCGCTGCGCGAGTGCGGCCTGCGCCGGGCTGGTCTGCACCACGCCCACCACCCAGGGCAGCGTCGCGGCCCCGTCGCGCACTGGCGATGACGTGTGTTCGAGTCCCGAGCCGATCTGCCGCATGACAACTCCCTTGTCGTCCCGGCGCACAACCCCGACCTGCAGCACGTGGCCACGCCTTGCAGCGACTCTAGTGACGGCGCGCCTGACGACCAGCCCCTAAGGTTCGGGAGAGCGCTGCGGAAGGATTGATCTCAGGCAAACCTGTGAAGCCTCGCCCACCGATGCCACCTCAGACGCAAAAAAGCCCCTGGGTCCGAAGACCCAGGGGCTTGTTGCGTTCTGGACTGGTGGAGCCGGGGGGAATCGAACCCCCGTCCGCGAGCCTTTGTCAGGCAGATCTACATGCTTAGCTGACTGATTTGGTTTTAATGGAGCCGGTCGCGCAGCAGCACGCTACCGTCCCCACGAGTCACTTGATTTGATCTCTCGACGAGTGACCCGCCGAGAGACGATCCCATGTGAATGACCTCGCAGTCCTTGGGTTACCCCTCAGACCCAGCCCATGGGCCAACTGTTGCGAGGCTCACCGGTTTTAAGCGGCGAGGGCGTACGAAGAGTCGTTCGCAGTTACTTTGTTTCCAGTGGATTTACGAGCGAACTGGTGCTCGGCATGCCCTGTTCCAACTCCGTACCCACGTCGAAGCCAGGTCGGCCCCAGGCAAGGGGGAGTTTAGGCCATGCGCAGCCATTTCAAGAGCTGATCGGGCACTTCGATGACATGGTCGGCGCCCCAGGCCTCAATTGGCTCTCGGTCACCCAGGTATCCCCATCGGACCGCGATCGTGCGCATACCAGCGGCACGGCCGGCCTGGACGTCGCGAAGGTCATCGCCAACGTACACGCAGTCTTGCGGCGGCACGCCCATGCGCCGCGCCGCCTCGAGCAAGGGCGCAGGGTGCGGTTTGGGGTGCGGCGTGGTGTCACCGCTGACCACCGCGGCGGCCAGTTCGTCCAGCCCCAAGGCCTGCACCAGCGGGTGCGTGAAGCGCTCGGCCTTGTTCGTGACGATGCCCCAGGGCATCGGGTGGCGCTGCAAGGCGTCGAGCACCGGCGCCATCGCATCGAACACGCGTGTGTCTCGCGTCATGCGCGCCTCGTAGCGCGAAAGAAACTCGTTTCGCAGAGCCTCGAAGCCCGCCTGCGCCGGCGAAACGCCCAGCGCCACACCCAGCATGCCTCGTGCGCCCGCCCCGACCATGGGGCGGAATTGCGCATAGGGCAAGGGGGGCAGGTCACGGGCCGCGCGCATCTCGTTGCCAGCGCCGGCCAAGTCGGGCGCGCTGTCGATCAGGGTGCCATCCAGGTCGAACAGCACCGCACGAACGGGCGCGCTCATGTCGGCTTGCGGCACGCGAGCAGGAAGTTCACCCCCGTGTCGCCCGACAGGCGGTAGCGGCGCGTCAGCGGGTTGTATTCCATGCCCTTCATCTGCACGAGGTCCAGCCCCGCGGCGCGGCACCACTGCGAAAGCTCGGAAGGCCGAATGAAACGCGCGTACTCGTGGGTGCCGGCCGGCAGCATCTTCAACAGATGCTCAGCCCCGACGATGGCGAACAGGAACGACTTGAGGTTGCGGTTGATGGTCGAAAAGAACACCCAGCCGCCGGGCTTGGCCAGCGTGAAGCACGACTGCACCACCGATTGCGGGTCGGGCACGTGCTCCAGCATTTCCATGCAGGTGACCACATCGAAGCTCGCCGGCTGCTCGGATGCCAGAGCCTCGGCGGCGACCTCGCGGTAAGCGACTTTGGGCGTCCCCGCTTCCATGGCATGCAATTGGGCAACCTTCAAGGCCTTGGTGGCCAAGTCGATGCCCAGCGCATCGGCCCCACGTCGAGCCATCGAATCGGTCAAGATGCCACCGCCACAACCGACATCGACGACCCGCTTGCCATTCAGGCGAGCGAAGCCGTCGATCCAGTCGAGCCGCAGGGGATTGATTTCATGCAGCGGGCGAAACTCGCTGTCTTTGTCCCACCAGCGGTGAGCCAGCTCACCGAATTTCGCCAATTCAAGAGGGTCGGCATTGGTCATCACGAGATCATAGCCACGCCCCCAATATCCGCAGCCACGCAAATCAAACGCACCAATGAAAAACCCCGCCGAAGCGGGGTTTTGCGGAGAGCTGAATCGAAAGATCAGCGGCGGGTACGGGTACCGACCACTTCGATTTCGACGCGGCGGTTCTTCGCCTTGCCATCCTTGGTCTTGTTGTCGGCGACGGGCTGCTTTTCGCCCTTGCCTTCGGTGTAGACGCGGTTGGTTTCGACGCCCTTGCTCACCAGATACTTCTTGACGGCTTCAGCACGCGAAACCGACAGCTTCTGGTTCATTGCATCGGAACCGTCCGAGTCGGTGTGGCCGACGGCGATGATGACTTCGAGGTTCACACCCGAGGTCTTCTCGACCAGATCGTCCAGCTTGGCTTTGGCGTCTTCTTTCAGCACCGACTTGCCGGTGTCGAAGAAGGCGTCAGCGGCGAAGGTCACCTTCTCGCTGACCGGAGCAGCCGGGACGGGCACCGGAGCGGGCGTCGGCGCCGGGGCGGGGGCTGCAGCAGGCGCGGGGGCCGGAGCGGGAGCCGGGGCAGCGGCCGGGGCGGGGGCCGGAGCAGCAGCGGGCTTCAGAGCACCGTCACAGGCCTGGTTGGCAGTGGCGGGCGTCCAGAACGTGTCACGCCAGCAGTTTTCACCGGTGCCGTTCCGCCAGGGTTGGCCGGCGCTGTTCACCCAGTTGTCGGCGCCGCTGGATTGAGCGAACACCGAAGCGGCCGACGAAGCAAGCAGGGCCGTGGCGAAGAGCGAGGCGACCTTATTCAGTTTCTTCATTGATTCTCCTCTCAAGGGAAGACGCAGATGACCTGCGAAACGTCCAAAACCGGATGCGAAAGCGCTGGTAAACCCTCGATATCACGAGCGATTACCACCGCGACTGATTGTGCCATAGGGTATCAAGCCGAACCCATTGTGCGGGCGAGCCCTCGCGCGGTCGAACCTCTTGTTGCGCGAGTGCCACAGGGTTGCGGACTTAGAATCCTCGGTCGCGCTCGCGGCCCCGCGGGCGTTTCGTTCTTCAGGCCTCGCCTCACCCCCGAATGACCCAATTCGCCAAGGAAACTCTGCCCGTTAGCCTCGAAGAGGAGATGCGGCGTTCGTACCTCGACTATGCGATGAGCGTGATCGTCGGGCGCGCGCTGCCCGATGCGCGCGACGGCTTGAAGCCCGTGCATCGCCGCGTGTTGTTTGCGATGCACGAGTTGAACAACGACTGGAACCGGCCGTACAAGAAGTCGGCCCGTATCGTCGGCGACGTCATCGGTAAGTACCACCCGCACGGTGACCAATCGGTGTACGACACGGCGGTTCGCATGGCGCAAGATTTTTCGATGCGCCACATGCTCATCGACGGCCAGGGCAACTTCGGCTCGGTGGACGGCGACAACGCCGCGGCCATGCGGTACACCGAAATACGCCTGTCGAAGATCGCGCACGAAATGCTCGCCGATCTGGACAAGGAAACGGTCGACTTCCAGCCCAACTACGACGGCAGCGAGAAGGAACCGAAGGTCCTGCCGAGCAAGCTGCCGAATCTGCTGGTGAACGGCTCGGGCGGCATCGCGGTGGGCATGGCGACGAACATTCCGCCGCACAACCTGAACGAGGTCGTGGACGCCTGCCTGCACCTGCTGCGCAACCCCGAGGCGACGATCGACGAGTTGATCGAGATCATCCCGGCGCCCGACTTCCCCACCGCCGGCATCATTTATGGCACGAGCGGCGTGCGCGAGGGCTACCGCACCGGTCGCGGCCGCGTGGTGATGCGCGCGAAGTGCCACTTCGAAGACATCGACAAGGGCGCGCGCCAGTCGATCATCGTCGATGAGATCCCGTACCAGGTGAACAAGAAGAGCCTGCTCGAACGCATGGCCGAGCTGGTTCACGAGAAGAAGATCGAGGGCATCAGCCACATCCAGGACGAGTCCGACAAGTCGGGCATGCGCGTCGTCATCGAACTGAAGCGCGGCGAAGTGCCCGAGGTGGTGCTGAACAACTTGTACAAGCAGACGCAGCTGCAGGACACCTTCGGCATCAACATGGTGGCGCTGATCGATGGCCAGCCGAAGCTGTGCAACATCAAGGACCTGATCGAGGTCTTCCTCGAACACCGCCGCGAGGTCGTCACCCGCCGCACGGTGTTCGAATTGCGCAAGGCGCGCGAACGCGGCCACGTGCTCGAAGGCCTGGCCGTTGCGCTGGCCAACATTGACGAGTTCATCGAGACGATCAAGACCTCGCCCACGCCGCCGGTCGCCAAGCAGGCGCTCATGAGCAAGAGCTGGGATTCGTCGCTGGTGCGCGAGATGCTTTCGCGCGCCGAAGGCCAGACGCCGGGCGGCCGCGAGGCCTTCCGCCCCGAGAACCTGCCCAAACACTTCGGCATGCAAAGCGATGGTCTCTATCGCCTGTCCGAAGACCAGGCCGGTGAAATCCTGCAGATGCGCCTGCAGCGCCTGACAGGCCTCGAACAAGACAAGATCGTCAACGAGTACAAGGACGTGATGGCGGAGATCGCCGACCTGCTGGACATCCTCGCGACCCCCTCGCGCGTGACGACCATCATTTCGGATGAACTCACCGCGATCAAGCTCGAATTCGGCCAGACCAAGGTCGGCGCCCGCCGCAGCCAGATCGAGCACAACGCGCAAGACCTCGGCACCGAAGACCTGATCACGCCGACCGACATGGTCGTGACGCTGTCGCACACGGGCTACATCAAGAGCCAGGCCGTGTCTGAATACCGTGCGCAGAAGCGCGGCGGCCGCGGCAAGCAGGCCACGCAGACGAAGGAAGACGACTGGGTCGATCAGCTCTTCATCGCCAACACGCACGACTACATCCTGTGCTTCACCAACCGCGGCCGCGTGTATTGGCTGAAGGTCTGGGAAGTGCCCTCGGGCTCGCGCAACTCGCGCGGCAAGCCCATCGTGAACATGTTCCCACTGCAGCAGGGCGAAAAGGTCAACGTGGTGCTGCCGCTGACGGGTGAGTTCCGCAGCTTCCCGGCCGACCACTTCGTGTTCATGGCCACCGCGCAGGGCGTGGTCAAAAAGACGGCGCTCGATGAGTTCAGCAACCCGCGCAAGGCCGGCATCATCGCCGTCGATCTCGACGAGGGCGACTACCTCATCGGCGCAGCCCTCACCGACGGCAAGCACGACGTGATGCTCTTCAGCGACGGCGGCAAGGCCGTGCGCTTCGACGAAGACGACGTGCGCGCGATGGGCCGCAACGCCCGCGGCGTGCGCGGCATGGCACTCGAAGACGGACAAAGCGTGATCGCGATGCTGGTCGCCGAAGACGAATCGCAAAGCGTGCTGACTGCCACCGAAAACGGCTACGGCAAGCGCACGTCCATCGTGGAATACACGCGCCACGGCCGGGGAACCAAAGGCATGATTGCCATTCAACAGAGCGAGCGCAACGGCAAGGTCGTCGCGGCCACGCTGGTGCGCCCCGCCGACGAGATCATGCTCATCACCGACAAGGGCGTGCTCGTGCGCACTCGGGTGTCTGAAATCCGCGAACTGGGCCGCGCCACGCAAGGCGTCACGCTCATCTCGCTGGACGACGGCTCCAAGCTCAGCGGTCTGCAGCGCATCGTCGAGAACGATGCCAACCCGGACACCACCGAACCCGGCGACGACTCCGCGTCGCCATCCACGGAGACACCAGAATGATGAAGCGTATTGCCCTGCTGGCGCTGCTCGCCTGCACCTTGCAAGCGCAAGCGCAGACACCCGCAGCCGCCCCGTCCAGCCCCGCCAAGAAAGAGCTGGTCCAGAAGTTGTTGGTGCTGCAACGCCCGGGCCTCGAAAACCTGGCGCGCAGCCTGGTCGAGCGTCCGGCCATGCAAGTGATGCAAGAGGCCCGGCAGGTGATGCAGTCCGAGGTGCCCGCCGACAAGCGCGAAGAGGTCGGCAAGGCGATCCAGGCCGACGTCAAGAAGTACCTCGACGAGGCCGTGCCGCTGCTGTCCGACCGGGCCGTGAAGCTGGCCCCCAGCACGGTGGGCGCCACGCTCGAAGAGAAGTTCAGCGAAGACGAGTTGAAGCAGCTCGTCGCCTGGTTCGATTCGCCGACCTACAAGAAGTACGAGCAGGCCATGCCGCAAATGCAGGATGGCTTCGTGCAGAAGCTGGTGGCCGACTCGCGCACCATCATCGAGCCGAAGATCAAGGCGCTGCAGACCTCGGTCGGCAAGCGCCTCGGCGTCAGCGGCCCGGCCACGCCGGCAGCCTCGGGCGCCGCCGCCCCGGCCAAGAAGCGCTGACCATCGGCGGCGGGGCTTTGCGATGAAGCCTCGCCCCGCTTGAAGCGCGCCGGTTTCGCCTCGTTTCGTCTTCACCGTTCGGCTGCCCAGTCACCCCGCGGCCAAGCCTTTGCCCCGTGCCAGAATCCGCCCCCGCCATGGCTGAGCCCACCCCACCCATCAACCCTGAACTGCTGGTGCTGCGCACGCAGATCGACACGGTGGACCGCGAGTTGCTCGCGCTGGTGAACCGGCGCGCGAAGCTCGCGCAAGAGGTCGGTGAAGTCAAGAAGAAAGAGGGCTCGGTGGCCTTCCGCCCCGAACGCGAGGCCCAGGTCATCGATGGCCTGAAGGCGGCCAACCCCGGCCCGCTGATGGCCGAGAGCGTGGCGCCGATCTGGCGCGAAATCATGTCCGCCTGCCGGGCGCTCGAAACGCCCACGCGGGTGGCCTACCTCGGGCCCGCCGGCACCTTCAGCGAACTGGCGGCGCTGGGCTTCTTCGGCTCGTCGATCGTCAAGGTGGCCTGCGCGAGCATCGACGAGGTGTTTCGCACCACGTCGGCCGGCGCGGCCGACTTCGGCGTGGTGCCGGTCGAGAACAGCACCGAGGGCGTGGTCGCCCGTTCGCTCGACCTCTTCCTGACGACGCCGCTGTTCATCATTGGCGAGACCAGCCTCTTCGTGCGGCACAACCTGCTGCGCAAGACGAATTCGCTCGACGACATCCAGGCCGTGTGCGCGCACCCGCAAGCCCTGGCGCAATGCCATGGCTGGTTGAGCAACCACCTGCCGAACGTCGAACGGCGCCCGGTGTCGAGCAATGCCGAAGGCGCGCGCCTGGCCAGCCTCGACCCCACGCTCGTCGGCATTGCGAGCGAGCGAGCGGGCAGCGAATACGGCCTGCACGTGGTCGCCCCCGCCATCCAGGACGACCCGCACAACCGCACGCGCTTTGCCATCGTCACGCACCCGCAGCACCACCCGCAGCCCAAGGCCTCGGGGCACGACTGCACCAGCCTCGTGGTGTCGGTGGCCAACCGGCCGGGCGCGGTGCACGACATGCTGGTACCGCTCAAGAACCACGGCGTGTCGATGAGCCGTTTCGAGTCGCGCCCGGCACGCTCGGGGCAGTGGGAGTACTACTTCTACATCGACCTGCAAGGCCACCCCGACCAGCCCGAGGTGGCGGCCGCGCTGCGCGAGTTGCGCGCGGTGTGCGCATATTTCAAGTTGCTCGGCACGTATCCGATCGACACCCATTAAGAACTCTCACCACAGGGACACGATGTTCAACCAGCTCGGCGTCATAGGCTGCGGCCTGATGGGCGGCTCTTTCGCGCTTGCGTTGAAGCGTGCGGGGCTCGTCAAGCGTGTGATCGGCTACAGCAAGTCGCCGTCCACCACCGAGCGTGCCAAGAAGATGGGGGTCATCGACGACACCGCCGAATCGGCGCTGCTCGCGGTGTCGGGCTCCGACATCGTGCTGATGGCCGTGCCGGTGTCGGCCACCGAGGCCACCTTCAAGGCGATCCGCCACCTGGTCGAACCCGGCATGCTGCTGATGGACGTGGGCTCGACCAAGCGCGACGTGGTCGATGCCGCACGGCGCGTGCTGAAAGAACGCGCGGTGTCGTTCGTGCCCGCGCACCCGATCGCCGGCAAAGAGGTGTCGGGGGTCAGCCACTCCGACGCGGCGCTGTACACAGGCCGCCAGGTCATCCTGACGCCGCTGCCGCAGACCCTGCCCGAACACATCCAGAAGGCCACCGACGTGTGGGCCGCGATCGGCTCGCAGGTCTTGAAGATGACCGCCGAGAACCACGACGCGGCCTTTGCCGCCGTGAGTCACCTGCCACACCTGCTGGCCTTTGCCTTCTTCAACTCGGTGGCCAAGCAGCCGGCCGGCCGCGACTACCTCTCGCTGGCCGGTCCCGGCTTTCGAGACTTCACGCGCATCGCGGCCAGCGACCCGGCGGTCTGGCGCGACATCCTGATGGCCAACCGCGAAGAAGTGCTGAAGCAGTCCATGCGCTTTCGCCACACGCTCGACGCGATGGAGCACGTGGTCAAGACCGGCAACGTCGAGGCACTCGAAGAGATGATCCGCAGCGCCTCCGAGGCCCGTTCGGGCTGGCACCTGGGTGGATCGAAGGGCGGCAACCGCTGAGTTCGTCGCCCGCGTTGCATTCTTCGCGGTGAGCCGCGCCACCGCCCCGAGCTGTTTCCATGTTCACGACCCCGTTCCTCGACCTCCCGCCCCTGCAAGCCGCCCAGGGCATGGTGCGCCTGCCCGGCTCCAAGAGCATCTCGAACCGGGTGCTGCTGCTGGCGGGCCTGAGCGAAGGCACGACCGTCGTGCACGACCTGCTGGCGTCCGACGACACGCAGGTGATGCTCGACGCGCTGCGTGCGCTGGGCTGCGGGGTGGCGTCCGAAGGCTCGGGGGACCAGACCGTCTGGCACATCACCGGCCTCGGCGGCCGCTTGCAGACGCGCCAGGCCAAGCTCTTTCTCGGCAATGCCGGCACGGCGATGCGCCCGCTCACCGCGGCGCTGGCGCTGCTGGCGGCCACGCAGCTCGGTACCTTCGAGCTGAGCGGCGTGCCGCGCATGCACGAGCGCCCGATCGGCGACCTGGTCGATGCTTTGCGGCAGCTCGGCTGCCCGATTGACTACCTGGGCAACGAGGGCTACCCGCCGCTCAAGCTGTCGCCGACCACCAAGCCGCTGCAGACCACGCAGCCGATCCGCGTGCGTGGCGACGTGTCGAGCCAGTTCCTCACTGCGCTGCTGCTGGCCCTGCCGCTGGTGAGCGCCGAGCGCGCGATCACCATCGAAGTCGAAGGCGAACTGGTTTCGAAGCCGTACATCGACATCACGCTCAAGCTGCTGGCGCGTTTCGGCATCGCGGTGCAGGCCGAAGGCTGGCAGCGCTTCACCATCCCGCAGGGCAGCGCCTACCGCTCGCCGGGCAGCATCCACGTCGAGGGCGATGCGTCGTCGGCCTCGTACTTCGTCGCGCTAGGCGCCATCGCCGGCTTCGGCGGGCGGGCGGTCCGCATCGAGGGCGTGGGCAGCGCGTCCATCCAGGGCGACATCCGCTTCGTCGAAGCGGCGCAGGCCATGGGTGCGCAGGTCACGAGCGGGCCGAACTGGCTCGACGTGCGGCGTGGTGCGTGGCCGCTGAAGGCCTTGACGCTCGACTGCAACCACATCCCCGACGCGGCGATGACGCTGGCGGTGATGGCGCTCTATGCCGAAGGCACGACGCGGCTGACCAACATCGCCACCTGGCGCGTCAAGGAAACCGACCGCATCGCCGCAATGGCCGCCGAGCTGCGCAAGCTGGGTGCGACGGTCGAAGAAGGCGCCGACTTCATCGCCATCACGCCACCGGTGACGTGGACACCGGCCGCGATCCACACCTACGACGACCACCGCGTGGCGATGTGCTTCTCGCTGGCGGCGTTCAACCCGCTGGCCGCGCGCGATGGCCACACCGCGCCGCACGTGCCGGTGCGCATCCTCGACCCGCGCTGCGTGGGCAAGACCTTCCCGGACTACTTCGAGGCGCTGTTCAGCGTGGCCGAGGCCCGGTCTGAAGACGTGCCCGTCATCACCATCGACGGCCCGACCGCCTCGGGCAAGGGCACGCTCGCCAGCGCCGTGGCGCAGACCCTGGGCTACCACTTCCTCGATTCGGGCGCGCTGTACCGCGCCACCGCGCTGGCCGCGCTGCGCGCCGGCGTGTCCGAGGGCGATGAGGCGGGGCTCGCCCGCTGCGCCGCCGGGCTGAAGCTGCGCTTCCACGCCCACACCATCTGGCTCGACGAGGAAGACGTGAGCGACCTGCTGCGCCAAGAGCACGTCGGCGCGATGGCCTCGAAGGTGTCGGTCTGGCCGGCCGTGCGCGAGGCGCTGCTTCAGTTGCAGTACGCGCACCGCCGCCTGCCCGGCCTGGTGGCCGACGGGCGCGACATGGGCACGGTGATCTTCCCCGGCGCCGACCTCAAGGTATTCGTCACGGCGAGCGCCGCCGTGCGGGCCGAGAGGCGCCATAAGCAGTTGATTTCGAAGGGGATTCCTTCTAACATCGCCGACCTTCGTGCCGAACTGGAGGCGCGCGACGCCCGGGACCAATCCCGCGCCGTTTCGCCCTTGAAGCCGGCACAAGACGCGAAGCTGCTCGACAACTCCGCACTTTCGGTGGACGCCTGCGTCTCCCTGGTGCTGGCGTGGTGGCAGCAACGCAAGCCGTTCGGGCGGCAGTAGAACTACTGGTTCTTTTGCGTCCGTTCGATCCGAGCGCCGTCGTTTCCCCTTCTGCACTGCAACGGTGCGCTGAAACGACGGTTTGTTCAACCTAACCCCGCAACGCAAGTTGCGACAGAAAGTCCCCTCATGCCTCAAGCCCAAGCTGCCGCCCCGTCCGGGATGGAATCCTTTGCCGCCCTCTTCGAGGAGTCGCTGACTCGCTCGGAAATGCGCGCCGGCGAGGTCATCACCGCTGAAGTGGTGCGTGTCGAACACAACTTCGTCGTGGTCAACGCCGGCCTCAAGTCCGAAGCGTATGTGCCCATCGACGAATTCAAGAACGACCAAGGCGAACTCGAAGTTCAGCCGGGCGATTTCGTGTCGGTCGCCATCGATGCCGTCGAAAACGGCTACGGCGACACCATCCTGTCGCGCGACAAGGCCAAGCGCCTCGCCTCGTGGCTGTCGCTTGAGAAGGCGCTCGAATCGGGCGAGTTCGTGACCGGCACCGTCAACGGCAAGGTCAAGGGTGGTCTGACCGTCCTGGTGAACGGCATCCGCGCCTTCCTGCCGGGCTCGCTGCTCGACACGCGCCCCGTGAAGGACATGTCGCCCTTCGAGGGCAAGACCATGGAATTCAAGGTCATCAAGCTCGACCGCAAGCGCAACAACGTCGTGTTGTCGCGCCGCGCCGTGGTCGAAGCCTCGATGGGCGAAGAACGCGCCAAGCTGCTCGAAACCCTGTCCGAAGGCGCCATCGTCAACGGCGTGGTCAAGAACATCACCGAATACGGTGCATTCGTGGACCTCGGCGGCATCGACGGCCTGCTGCACATCACCGACATGGCCTGGCGCCGTGTCCGCCACCCGAGCGAAGTCGTTCAGGTCGGCCAAGAGCTGCAAGCCAAGGTCCTCAAGTTCGACGCCGAGAAGAACCGCGTTTCGCTGGGCATCAAGCAACTGGGTGACGACCCGTGGCACGGTGTGTCGCGCCGCTACCCGAACGGCACGCGCCTGTTCGGCAAGATCACGAACATCGCCGACTACGGCGCGTTCGTCGAAATCGAGCCGGGCATCGAAGGCTTGGTGCACGTCTCCGAAATGGACTGGACCAACAAGAACGTCGCCCCCAGCAAGATCGTTTCGCTGGGCGACGAGGTCGAAGTCATGGTCCTCGAGATCGACGAAGACAAGCGCCGCATCAGCCTGGGCATGAAGCAGTGCAAGGCCAACCCGTGGGAAGAGTTCTCGTCCACCGTGCAGCGCGGCGACAAGGTGCGCGGCCCGGTCAAGTCGATCACCGACTTCGGCGTGTTCGTGGGTCTGTCGGCCGGCATCGACGGTCTGGTCCACCTGTCGGACCTGTCGTGGAACGAGCCCGGCGAAGCCGCCGTGCGCAACTACAAGAAGGGCCAGGAAGTCGAAGCCGTCGTGCTGGCTGTGGACGTCGAGCGCGAGCGCATCTCGCTGGGCATCAAGCAGCTCGACTCCGACCCGTTCACGAGCTACACCTCGGTCAACGACCGCGGCATGATCGTGACCGGCAAGGTCAAGACCGTGGACGCCCGTGGCGCTGAAATCCAGCTGAACGACGACGTGACCGGCTACCTGCGTGCTTCCGAAATCAGCCGTGACCGCGTCGAAGACGCACGCAACGTGCTGAAGGAAGGTGACGAAGTCAACGCCCTGATCATCAACGTCGACCGCAAGACGCGTTCGATCCAGTTGTCGATCAAGGCCAAGGACAACGTCGACCAACAAGAAGCCATGCAGCGCCTGTCGCAAAGCAACGAGCGCGAAACGGCTGGCACCACCAGCCTGGGCGCCCTGCTGCGCGCCAAGCTGGACAACCAGAACAACTGATCGTCCCGATCGGTTCTCTGTCCCTCTGACCCGGATCGAGAAAGAAAAAGTCCAGGACCATGACCCGTTCCGACCTCGTGGCCCAACTGGCCGACAAATTCAGCCAGTTGACCCACCGCGACACCGAGTTCGCCGTCAAGACCATCCTGGACGCGATGTCCGACGCGCTCGCGCGCGGGCATCGCATCGAGATCCGGGGCTTTGGCAGCTTCTCCATCAACCGCCGGCCGCCACGCATGGGGCGCAATCCCCGTTCGGGCGAGCAGGTGGTGATTCCGGAGAAGCTCGTTCCCCATTTCAAGCCGGGCAAGGCGCTGCGTGAAGCCGTCGATGCCCAGGTTCCCGTCGTGGACGACCAACCCGCTTCGCCCGCCCCGGGCCTCGAAGAAGCCGCTTGATCGCCCCGGCCACGCGAGCCACGCCGAAGCGCGTGTGCTGCGTCGATTGCTTTCCCCACCGGCCGACCGGCAGCCGCCACGCACCTAGAATCGCGGCCTGCCTGCGCCCATGAGAATCGTCCTCTGGCTCGTTCGAGCCCTGCTCTTCTTCACCTTGTTTGCCTTCGCGCTGAACAACCAGCACGAGGCGGCCATTCGCTGGTTCTTCGGCCACGAGTGGCGCGCACCCATGGTCTTCGTGGTGCTGGCGGCGTTTTCGGGTGGCTGCATCTTCGGCGTGTTGGCGATGCTGCCGAGCTGGTGGAAGCACCGCCGCGTCGCGCACCGCCACCAGCGCGACCTGCCGGCCGAAGCCCAACCGGCACAAACGGCCACCAGCGTGCCGGCCGCCCTTCCCGACAACCACCCGCCCCGCGATGGACTTTGACCTTCAATGGCTGCTGCTGGGCCTGCCGCTCGCGTTCGCCTTCGGCTGGATCGCTTCGCGGCTCGATGTGCGCCAGTGGAAGCGTGAGCAACTCGAATCGCCCAAGGCCTATTTCAAGGGCCTGAACCTGCTGCTCAACGAGCAACAAGACAAGGCCATCGACGCCTTCATCGAAGCCGTCCAGCACGACCCCGACACCTCGGACCTGCACTTCGCGCTGGGAAACCTGTTTCGCCGTCGCGGTGAATACGAACGCGCGGTGCGCGTGCACCAGCACCTGCTCAACCGCGCCGACCTGCCCAAGGCCGAGCGCGACCGCGCCCAGCACGCGCTGGCACAAGACTTCATGAAGGCCGGCCTCTTCGACCGCGCCGAAGAGGCGTACCGCGCGCTCGATGGCACGGCCTTCGACACCGAGGCGCGGCTCGCGCTGCTGACGCTGCTCGAACGCTCGCGTGCCTGGCGCGGGGCGGTCGAGGTCGCGCAGAAGCTCGAACGCAGCGGCACCGGTTCGTTCTCGGCGCGCATCGCGCACTACTGGTGCGAACTGGCGCTCGAAGCCGACGCGCGCCAGCAGCCCGAAGAAGCCGACACCGCGCTGAAGCATGCGCGCGAGGCCGCGCCGCAATCGGCCCGCCCGCTGGTGCTGGGCGGTCAACGCGCATTTGCCAAGGGCGACCACGCCACCGTGATGCAGGTCTGGGGCGAACTGATGGCCGCGCACCCGACCGCCTTCAACCTCGTCGCCCGTGACTACGCGCAAAGTGCGCTCGCCATGGGCGCGCAGTCCATCGCACTTGAACCGTTGCGCACCCTGTACAAGCGCGCGCCAACGCTCGACCTGCTGGCGGCCATCACCGCCCTGGACGCCACGCCGCACGCCCAGCGCGAACGCGTGCTGGCGCACCTGCAAACCCAACCGTCCCTTTCGGCCGCGCAAGAACTGCTGCGCCAGACCGGGCCCGAAGCGCCGCTGGCCGCCGACGAGACCACCGCGCTGCGCGATGCGGTCGCGCGGGCCGCCAAGCCGTTGCAGCGCTACCGCTGCGCGGCCTGCGGCTTCGAGGCCCAGCACTACTTCTGGCAATGCCCGGGCTGCCTGAACTGGGACACCTATCCGCCGCAACGGCTGGAGGATCTCTGATGAGCCGACAACCCACCCGCGAGCAGTTGGCGAAGGCCCGCGTGCTGGTCGTGGGCGACGCCATGCTCGACCGCTACTGGTTCGGTGCGGTCGATCGCATCTCGCCCGAAGCGCCCGTGCCCGTGGTGCGTGTGAATCGCGAAGAAGAGCGCCTGGGCGGTGCCGCCAACGTGGCCATCAACGTCAAGGCCCTGGGCACGCAGGCCTCGCTGATCACCGTGGTCGGCGACGACGAACCCGGCCGCAAGCTCAAGGGCCTGATCGACGCGGCCGGCATCGGCACGCTGCTGGGCGTGGACCCGCAGCTCTACACCATCGTCAAGCTGCGCGTGATCGGCCGCTCGCAGCAACTGATCCGCGTGGACTTCGAGAACCAGCCGCGCCACGAGGCGCTGTCAGAGCGCCTGAGCGTCTATGAGCGCGTGCTGCCCGAGTACGACGCCGTGCTCTTCAGCGACTACGGCAAGGGTGGGCTCACGCACATCCCGCGCATGATCGAACTCGCGCGCCGGGCTGGCAAGCCGGTGCTGGTGGACCCGAAGGGCAGCGACTACGCGCGCTACGCCGGGGCCACGGTCATCACCCCCAACCGCGCCGAGCTGCAGCAGGTGATCGGCAGCTGGGACAGCGAAGAGCAATTGCACGAGCGCGCCCATGCCCTGCGCGCCAAGCTGAACCTGCAAGGCCTGCTGCTGACGCGCTCGGAAGAAGGCATGTCGCTGTTCGACGATGGCGATAACGGCGGCCACACGCAGGTGCCCGCGCAAGCCCGCGAGGTGTTCGACGTCACCGGCGCCGGCGACACCGTCATCGCCACCCTGGCCGCCATGCTGGCCTGCGGCCTGTCGATGCGCGATGCGATGCCGATTGCCAACCGCGCGGGGGGCATCGTGGTCGGCAAGTTCGGCACGGCCAGCGTCAGCTACGAGGAGTTGTTTGCATGAGCGAGAAACGCGATTGCGAGCGGGCCGAGCGCCAGGCCGCTCCCGAGCCGGCCCGCATCCCCCCGGGGGATCGGCCGATGTATTCGTCGGACAAGGGGTCCACATGGGCATGAGCATGAAAGTTGTCGTCACGGGTGCGGCCGGCATGATCGGCAGCAACCTCGTGCATGGGCTCAACGCCATCGGCATCGACGACGTGATCGCGGTCGATGACCTGACCGACGGCCCCAAGTACCGCAACCTGCTCGGCGCGCAGATCAGCGACTACTTCGACAAGAGCGAGTTCTACGCGCGCTTCGCCCAGGGCGAGTTCGGCAAGATCGACGTGGTGCTGCACCAGGGCGCGTGCTCCGACACGATGGAGCACAACGGGCGCTACATGCTCGACACCAACTACCGCTGCTCGAAAGACCTGCTCGACGCCTGCCAGCGCCAGGGCACGCGGCTGTTGTATGCGTCGTCGGCCGCCACCTACGGCGGCAGCGACACCTTCCGCGAAGAGCCGGCCTTCGAGCAGCCGCTCAACGTGTACGGATACTCGAAGCTGCTGTTCGACAACGTGGTGCGGCGCATGCTGCCGGCGGTGCAGTCGGGCCAGGGGCCGCAGGTCGCGGGCTTTCGCTACTTCAACGTCTACGGCCCGCGCGAGCAGCACAAGGGCCGCATGGCCTCGGTGGCCTTCCACCACTTCAACCAGTTCAACGAGACCGGCAAGGTCAAGCTCTTTGGCGAGTACGGCGGCTACGGCCCCGGCCAACAGTCGCGCGACTTCATCTCGGTGGACGACGTGGTCGCGGTGAACCTGTGGTTCATGCAAAACCCCGGGCAGAGCGGCATCTTCAACCTTGGCACCGGCCGCGCGCAACCGTTCAACGACGTGGCCGTGGCGACCGTGAATGCCTGCCGCGGCTTGAAGGGCGACGCGGCGCTGTCGCTGGCCGATCTGGTGGCGCAAGGCTTCATCGAGTACGTGCCCTTCCCCCAGGCGCTGGTCGGCAAGTACCAGTGCTACACGCAGGCCGACCCGACGCAGCTGCGCGCCACGGGTTGCACGCACAGCTTCGCCGATGTGGCGACGGGCGTGGAGCGCTATGTGGCCTGGTTGGCTGCGCAGCCAAAGGCCTGATCCGCGCCTCGTTCGATCGGCACGCCCGGTGAGTCTGGGGGCGAGCCGACGCTCACCCTCGGCCGGGGGCCCCCAAGGCTCGGCCGACATCCGGGGGAATGCAGAACCCACGGTGCTCCCTACAGTTCGCGGCGGGGCTTCAAACAAGCCAGCCCCGATCCACCAACATCTCAGAGGGAGTTCACACCATGTTCAAGAAGCTGATCGTCGCGCTGCTCGCGTTTGTCGCTGCCGCCGCGTTTGCCGCCGTCGATGTCAACAAGGCCACGCAAGCCGACCTGGAGTCGGTCAAGGGCATCGGCCCGTCGGTGGCCGGCAAGATCATGACCGAGCGAAAGAAGGCGCCGTTCAAGAACTGGGAAGACATGATCGACCGCGTGCAAGGCGTGGGCCTGGGCAACGCAGCCAAGTTCTCGCAAGGCGGCCTCACGGTCAACGGCGCGAGCTTCAGCCAGCCGGTCGCGGCGCCCAAGGCAGACAAGGGCGAGAAGGCGGCCAGGCCGGCCAAGGCCGACGCCAAGCAGTGAGCGTCAGCTGACGCGTTCGACGCACTCGGTGCCACGGCACCGAGGCCCCAAGCAAAACGCCTCGCAACCGCGAGGCGTTTTGCTTGGGTGGCCGCAGCGGTCAGCCCAGCTCACCGGTGTAGTAGCCGCTGTCGGGAATGGGCACCCGGGGCTTGTCGCGCCGGTCCCAACCGAAGAAGCGCGTCACCTCGTCGCGGCGCGCCATGGTGTCGTCCACGCCGAGGTTGATCAACTCGCGGGTGTATGGCGCCTCGAACAGCAGGTAGCTCGCCAGCGCCGCGCCGCGCGCATCCTGGCCTTTGCCCGACACGCCGACGCCACGCAGCAGTGCACGCACCGGGGTGGGCAGGCTGTCGAGGTGCTTGGCCGCCAGGTCGTCGAGCCGCTGCGTGGGGGCGATCACCAGCACTTCGATGGGCCGCAGCGTGGTCGAGGCCAGGGCCTCGGGCGACAGCAGCGACAGCGTGTTGTTGATGCGTTGCAGGCGCTCGACATCGACCGCGAGCGCGTCCAGGAAGATGTTCGACAGCGCATGGCCGGCGATCTGCGCGAGGCTGGGGTATTCGATGCTCACCTCGCGCCGGCCGGGCGGCTCGTGCATGCGCCCGGCCCCCACCACAAGGATGCGGCGCGCCCCCAGGTGCACCGCCGGCGAGATGGGCGCGGACTGCCGCATCGAGCCATCGCCGAAGAACTCGGTGCGCCCGTCGAACGACAGCGGCACCGCCGGAAAGACGAAGGGGATGGCCGCCGACGCCAGCAGGTGCGGCACGGTGATCGCGTCGCGCACGGCCACGCGCTGCATGCGGTTCCAGGGCACGAAGTTCTGCACCGCGTCGTAGAAGGTGACGTGCGTGCCGGAGCTGTAGCTCGACGCCGTGACCGCCAGCGCCTGCAGGTGGCCGTCGCGCATCAGGTCGCGCAGGCGGTCCACGCGCACCATCTGGTTCAGCAGCGCTTCGAGCGGGGTGTTGTCGAGCAGGGACCGCGGCCGCGCCTTGCGCCATTTGGCGATCACCCAGCCCACCGACATCATCGTGAGCCAGCGCGCGCCCGTGCGGATGACGCCCAGCGAATCGCTGCGGTAGACCTGCTCAGCGCGGAAGTTCTCCCACACCTCGGCGAGCGCGGCCGTGGCGCTGTCGAAGTCGTCGCAGTGGCTGGCGAGCGCCGCGGCGTTGATGGCACCGGCCGAGGTGCCGGCGATCACGGGAAAGGGGTTCGGGGTGTTGGTGGCGGCAGCATCGCGGCGGATCTGCGCGATGGCTTTCAGCACACCCACCTGGTAGGCAGCGCGGGCACCGCCGCCCGTGAGGATGAGGCCGGTCGTCGTTGAGCGAGACATGGCCCCCAGTGTAGGCAGGCCCTGTGGGCGCTCACCTCGGGGTCAACACGATGACGCGGTGCTGCAACAACACCGCGCCATGTGCGGAGTTCAGTCCTTGTGCTTGCCCTTGCCGTGGCCCTTGCCCGGGTGGTCGTCGTGGTCGCGGCCTCGGCGGTCATCATGCCGGTGGTCGTGGCGCGGCTTTGGTGCGTGCACATGCGGCACGTAATGACGCTGGTACCAGTCTTCTTGCACGAAGTACACCGGCTGACCACATGCCTGGTACTTGCGGCAGTGCTTGCGCCAGTTCTTGGCATGACCGGGTGGCACGTGCAGGTACATCGGGGGCTGCTGCACCACGACGGCCGGCTGCTGGATGATCACCGGCTGCGGGTACATCAGCACCGGCGGCTGCGGCACGCGGCCGATGTCGATGCGGCCATAGACGCCGGGTTGGTTGACATGCACCGAGACACCGACGTCGGTGGCACAGGCGGCAGAAGCGGCAGCAAACAGGGCGGCAGCAAGGACGTAGTTTTTCATCTCGGTCTCCTTGAACGGAAAGGGGCAACCCACCTTCAACGCCCGACACCCCGGGTCGGACGACGCATTGGACGCCAAACAACGCACAGGCGCGTTTCTATTCGTACACCACCCCTGCCTTGCCGTGCGCGCTGGCGCGCCAGCGCTCGAGCGCGGCGTCGCTGGGAAAGAATCGACCCTCGTCGCCGAGGTCGAGTTCCGCGCTGGCCGATGGGCGCTGCACCACCAGCCGCACCGGTAGCCCCTGCGTGGTGGGCCCTTGCTCACTCTCGAGCTTGCGGGTCGGAAATTCGCGCAGCACCTCGGCCACCGGTGGCACGCTGCCGTTGACCTCCACGCGCAGGTACTTGCCAAAGCGACAACGCGCCTCGGCCAATCCCCACACCTGCTGGATGTTGAAGCGCATGCCGCCCGAGAAGCGGTCGGGCTGCACCTTGCCCGAAGCGATGATGAGTTCGTCTTCCTTCAGCAAGTCTTTGTTGGCGTTGAGCAGGTCTTCGTTGACCACCGATTCGATCGCGTCGGTCTTGTCGTCAAGTTTGAAGATCGCCACCCGCCCGCGCTGGCCGTTGACCACCCGCAAGTCACCGACGATGCCCGACAGGATCTGCGGCTCGCGGCTGTCGATGAGGTCGGCGATCTTGCGCTTGGCGAACTGCCGCACCTCGGCCTCGCTCTGGTCGAACAGGTGGCCCGACAGATAAAAGCCGAGCGCAACCTTTTCGAGCGACAGCCGCTCCTTGATGCTCCACGGCGCGGCCTGCACGAGCTCGGGCTCTTGGGTGGACGCCGCATGCGAGTCGCCGAAGTCGAACAGCCCGCCCTGGTCGGCGTGCGCGGCCTGCGTGTCGGCGTATTCGAACGCGAGGCCGATGCTGGCCACCAGCATCGAGCGCTCGGGGTGCAGCAGGTCGAAGGCACCCGCCTTGATCAGCGCCTCGACCGTGCGTTTGTTGATGCGCGAACGATCGACACGCGCACAGAAGTCGAACAGGCTCTTGAATGGCCCGCCCTCGGTGCGCGCCTGGATGATGGCTTCGATGGCGCTCTGCCCCGTGCCCTTCACCGCACCCAGGCCGTAGCGCACGACCTTGGTGTCCACCGGCTCGAAGCGGTAGTTGCCGGTGTTGATGTTGGGCGGCTCGAAGGTGATGCCGAGGTTCGCCACCGCATCGTCGTAAAAGATCTTGAGCTTGTCGGTGTCGTCGAGCGCGATGCTCATGTTGGCCGCGGTGAACTCGGCCGCGAAGTGCGCCTTCAAGAACGCCGTGTGATACGCCAACAGCGCATAGCAGGCCGCGTGCGACTTGTTGAAGCCGTAGCCCGCGAACTTCTCCATCAGGTCGAAGATCTCGTTCGCCTTGGGCTCAGGGATGCCCTTCTTGGCCGCGCCCTCGGCGAAAGTGGCGCGGTGGGCCACCATCTCTTCGAGCTTCTTCTTGCCCATCGCGCGGCGCAGCAAGTCGGCGCCACCCAGAGAGTAGCCGCCCACGAGCTGGGCGACCTGCATCACCTGCTCTTGATAGACCATGATCCCGTAGGTCTCTTTCAGGACCTCTTCCATCAGCGGGTGCGGGTATTCGACCTCTTCGCGCCCGTGCTTGCGCGCGCAGAAGCTGGGGATCAGGTCCATCGGGCCCGGCCGGTACAGCGCCACCAGCGCGATGATGTCTTCGAAGACGCTGGGCTTGGCGTCTTTCAGCATGCGCTGCATGCCCGACGATTCAAGCTGGAACACCGCCACCGTCTTGCCTTCGCTCATCAAGCGGTACGCGGCACGGTCGTCGAGCGGGATGTCTTCGAGGCGGAAGTTGCGGTGCTT
Organism: Piscinibacter sp. PDB5-1; assembly: GCF_056676035.1. Taxonomy (NCBI): domain Bacteria; kingdom Pseudomonadati; phylum Pseudomonadota; class Betaproteobacteria; order Burkholderiales; family Sphaerotilaceae; genus Piscinibacter; species Piscinibacter sp. PDB5-1. The sequence goes on from NZ_JBWVZL010000001.1 coordinate 767,210, forward strand.
CTCGTGGCGGGCGCGGATGTAGTCCTTCGCCAGCTCAAGAATCGTCAACGTCGCCAGGCCCAAGAAGTCGAACTTCACGAGGCCGATGGCCTCGACGTCGTCCTTGTCGAACTGGCTCACCGCCGAGTCGCTGCCCGGTTGCATGTAGAGCGGGCAGAAGTCGGTGATCTTGCCCGGCGCGATGAGCACACCACCCGCGTGCATGCCGATGTTGCGCACCATGCCTTCGACGCGCTCGGCCAGCGACAACAGCTCGGCGACTTCTTCTTCGTTCTTCTCGCGTTCTTCGATCTCGGGCGCTTCGACGCGCGCGTAGATCACGCCGGGGTCGGGCTTGTCGCCGGGGCGCCGCAGCGTCACCGACTTGCCGGGCGGTGCGGGCACGAGCTTGGCGATGCCGTCCACGTGCCCGTAGCCCATGCCCAGCACGCGGCCCACGTCGCGCAGCGCGGCCTTGGCGGCCATGGTGCCGAAGGTGGCGATCTGGCTGACGGCGTCGCGGCCGTACTTGTCTTTCACATAGTCGATGACGCGGTCGCGGTTGCCCTGGCAAAAGTCAATGTCGAAGTCGGGCATCGAGACCCGGTCGGGGTTCAGGAAGCGCTCGAACAGCAGGTTGTATTTCAGCGGGTCGAGGTCGGTGATCTTCAGCGCATAGGCCACGAGCGAGCCCGCGCCCGAGCCCCGGCCCGGGCCCACCGGGCAGCCGTTGTTCTTGGCCCAGTTGATGAAGTCGGCCACGATCAGGAAGTAGCCCGGGAAGCCCATCTTCAGGATCGTGTTGATCTCGAATTCGAGCCGCGCCTCGTAGGTGGGGCGCTGCTTCTCGCGCTCGGCCTCGTCCTTGAACAACTCGACCAGACGCTCTTTCAGCCCCTCGTGAGACGCGTAGCGGAAGTACGCGTCCGGGTCCATGCGCTCGCCGTTGACCTCGGGGATCGGGAAGTTCGGCAGCTGCGGCTTGCCCAGCACCAGCGTGAGGCTGCAGCGCTTGGCGATCTCGACCGTGTTGCGGATGGCGCTCGGCAGGTCGGCGAACAGCGCCTCCATCTGCGCTTGGGTCTTGAAGTACTGCTCGCGCGTGAAGCGCTTGACGCGGCGCGGGTTGGTCAGCGTCTCGCCTTCGGCGATGCAGGTGCGCGCCTCGTGGGCCTCGAAGTCGTCGGGCGTCTGGAACTGCACCGGGTGCGTGGCCACCACCGGCAGCTTGAGGGCGGCCGCCAGCGGCACGGCGGCACGCACATGTGCCTCGTTGGTCGGCATGCCGGCGCGTTGCACCTCGATGTAGAAGCGCTGCGTGAAGATCGCCGACAGGCGCTCGGCCATCGCCTGCGCGCGCGCCGTGTCTTGCGCCATCAGCGCCTGGCCCACCGCACCCATCTCAGCGCCCGAAAGCGCGATCAGCCCCTCGTTGAGCGCGACCAGCGATTCCCACTTGACCCAGGCCTGCGCGCGCTGCGCGTTGTTCACCCACGCCCGCGAGAGGATCTCGCACAGGTTCAGGTAACCCGTCTTGCTTTGCACCAGCAAGAGCAGGCGGCTCGGGTTCTTGTCGGCGCCGCCGGGCTCGGGTTCGAGCCAGATGTCGGCTCCGAGGATGGGCTTGACGCCTTTCTTGCGCGCGGTGCTGTAGAACTTGACGCCGCCGAAGAGGTTCGACAGGTCGGTGATGGCCAGGGCCGCTTGCTGGTCTTTGGCGGCGGCGGCCACGACATCGTCGATGCGCAGGGTGCCATCGACGACGGAGAACTCGGTGTGGGTGCGCAGGTGAACAAAAGGCATCGGGCGATTTTAGAGAGCCGGCCTCCTTAAAATCGTCGCCCTTCCCCCTGCTCGGCCCCGCTCGTGACACCTGCCACCGCCCCCGTTCTCAACATCTCGGCGTACAAGTTCGTCACGCTGGCAGACACGCAGGCGCTGCGCGAGAGCATCCGCTCACAAGCCGATGCGTTCGGCCTCAAAGGCACGGTGCTGCTGGCCGAAGAAGGCATCAATCTTTTTCTGGCTGGCACGCCCGAGGGCGTGCGCGGCTTCGTGCAGTGGCTGCGCGGCGACGCGCGCTTTGCCGATGTCGAGCCGAAAGAAAGCGCGTCGGCCACGGTGCCGTTCAAGAAGCTCTTGGTGAAGGTCAAGCACGAGATCATCCGCATGAACCACCCGCAGGTGCGGCCCGACGCCTCGCCGCGCGCCCCGGCCGTCGATGCGCCCACGCTCGCGCGCTGGCTCGACGCCGGCCACGACGACGACGGCCGCCCGGTGGTGATGCTCGACACGCGCAACGCCTTCGAGGTGGACTACGGCAAGTTCGAGAACGCCATCGACTGGCGCCTGACGAAGTTCAGCGAGTTTCCCGACGCGGTGCAGCAGCACGCCGACGAGCTGCGCGGCAAGACGGTGGTGAGCTACTGCACCGGCGGCATCCGCTGCGAGAAGGCCGCGCTCTTCATGGCCGATGCGCTGAAAGACCGCGGCGTCGAACGCGTGCTGCAGCTCGACGGCGGCATCCTCAAGTACTTCGAGCTGACCGGCGGCAAGCACTACGACGGCGGCTGCTTCGTGTTCGACGAACGCGAGGCGGTGGACGCCACGCTCGCACCGGCCAAGGGCTGAGCAAGGCGTCGGCCCCCGCTCCCACGGCAAGAGCTCTCGCCCGGCTACGCCCCGCGTTTGCTCGGGCTTGCGGCTCGACATAAGCTGGCCCGCCGCCACCCGGAGCCGTCGATGCCGCACGAGAAAGACCTGCCCCTCACGCAACGCTATGCACAGGTGCGGGCGGCCACCGAGCGCCTGGCCACGCCGCTGTCACCCGAGGACTGCCAGGTGCAGTCGATGCCCGACGCGAGCCCCACGAAATGGCACCTCGCGCATGTCACGTGGTTCTTCGAGACCTTCATCCTCGAGCGCTTCGAACGCGACTTCCGGCCCTTCGATGCGCAGTACCGGGTGCTTTTCAACAGCTACTACGTCGGCGTCGGCGAGCGCTACCCGCGCGCCGCGCGCGGGCTGATCACGCGCCCTGACCTCGCCACGGTGATGGCGTACCGCGCGGCGGTCGATGCCCGCATGCAGCGCCTGCTCGACCACCCCGCACCCGACCCGGCGTTGGTCGAATTGGTCACGCTGGGCCTGCACCACGAACAACAACACCAGGAATTGCTGCTGACCGACATCAAGCACGCACTGTCGTTCAACCCCGCGCGTGCGGCCTATGCGCCGCCCAGGCCGATGGCGTCGGTGCCACCGCAGCCGTTGCGCTGGGCCGAGCACGCCGGTGGGCTGGTCGAGATCGGCCACGACCCGCAGCGCGACGGCGCCTTCGCGTTCGACAACGAAGGCCCGCGGCATGCGGTGCATTTGCGGCCCTTCGCGCTGGCGTCGCGCCCGGTGACGAACGGCGACTGGCTCGACTTCATCGGCGACGGCGGCTACCGGCGACCCGAACTGTGGCTGTCGATGGGCTGGGACTGGGTGCAGGCCGGCCGACGCGAGGCACCGCTCTACTGGCGCGAGCGTGAGGGCCGCTGGCACACGTTCACGCTTCACGGCGAAACCGCCCCCGACCCGCATGCGCCCGCCTGCCACCTGAGCTACTTCGAGGCCGACGCCTACGCACGCTGGGCCGCTGCCCGCCTGCCCACCGAGGCCGAGTGGGAAACCGCCGCCCGCGCCCTGCCCTCGGCTGCGGCCCCCGAGGGCGGCCACTGGGCCGACAGCGGCACCTTCCACCCACGCCCGCCGACGCAGGCAAGCACCACCCACCCCGCGCAGATGTTCGGGGGCGTGTGGGAATGGACGCAATCGAGCTACTCGCCCTACCCCGGCTACCGACCTGCAGCCGGGGCGGTCGGCGAATACAACGGCAAGTTCATGTGCCAACAGCTGGTGCTGCGGGGCGGCTCTTGCGCGACGCCGGCGACGCATGTTCGCGCCAGCTACCGCAACTTCTTTCCACCCGAGGCGCAGTGGCAGTTCAGTGGCCTGAGGCTCGCCCGAGACCTCGACTGAGCTCAGCCTACGAGTTCAAGACCTTCAGCACGTCCGAGTGAAATTCGCGCTGGTACAGGATGTAGACCACGCCGACGGTTGCGCAGAAGAAGATGAGCGGCGAGAAGTACCAGCCCATCGCCGCGAACGACATGTAGTAAGCCCGCAGGCCGTCGTTGAAGGTTTCGGCCGCCATGCTCACCACCCCACCGGCGCGCTTGGCGTATTCGTGGCGCTGCGCCTGGGCCTCTTCACCCATCGATTCGAACTGCTTGGCCTCGGGCATCGACGCCATCAACAAGGCGCCGAAGGTGTATTGCCTCATCGACCAGGTGAAGCGAAAGAACGCGTAGACAAAGATCGCCAGCAGCAGCACCGTCTTCAGGTCGAAGATCAGCACCGAGGTGTGCGCCGCGAACGGGATTTCTTTGACCAGCGAACTGGCCTTGTCGTTGGTGCCCAGCACGGCCAGCAGGCCGCCGATGATCAGGATGGTGGTGGACGCAAAGAACGACGGGCTGGTCGAGAGGTTCTGGATCACCGTGCCATCGACGACGCGCACGTCGCGGTAGGTGGTCTGCATCATCCACTCGCGGCGGATGCGGTTGGTCGAAGCCAGGATGGACGGCCGCCGCTGCGCCCGGTTCTTGGCGAACCAGGCGTAGCCGGCCCAGCCGCCAAAGAAGCAGATCAACGCGGCCCAATCGGTCCAGGGCAAGAGCCCCAGCACTTTCAGCATCGTGTTCATGCTGCGGACTTTAATGGCAGCGCCCTGCGCAAGCCGCCGCCCCGCGGTGAAGGCGGGGCGGCCGATGGCCGTGATCAGTTCAGGTCGAAGACCAGCAGCTCGGCCTGCTCGCCTTTCGCCACGCGCACGGTCGGTTCGTCGCGCAAGGCAAGCGCGTCGCCGGCTTCGAGCGGCTGTCCGTTGACCTGCACCTTGCCGCGCAGCACCTGCACGTAGCCTTCGCGACCCGGGGCGAGCGGCAGTTCGGCCGACTCGTCGCCGTCGAAGAGGCCGGCGTACATCGCGGCGTCGGCGTGGATGGTCACCGAGCCGTCGCGGCCGTCGGGCGAGGCCACCAGGCGCAGGCGGCCGCGCTTGTCGGCGTCTTCGAAGCGCTTTTGCTCGTAGCCGGGGGCGATGCCGGTCTGGCTGGGCACGATCCAGATCTGCATGAAGTGCGTGGTTTCGTTCGGCGCATGGTTGAACTCGCTGTGCTGGATGCCGCGGCCCGCGCTCATGCGCTGCACGTCGCCGGGCTCGATGGTCGCGCCGTTGCCGATGCTGTCCTTGTGGCCGAGCGCGCCCGAGAGCACGTACGAGATGATTTCCATGTCGCGGTGGCCGTGCGCGCCGAAGCCGGTGCCGGGCACGATGCGGTCTTCGTTGATCACCCGCAGGTTGCCCACGCCCATGTGCTTCGGGTCGTAGTAGTCGGCGAACGAGAAGCTGTGAAACGACTTGAGCCAGCCGTGGTCGGCGAAACCTCGGTCGGACGATTTGCGGACGGTGATCATGTGCGGCTCCTTCGTGGCTGCGGGGTTCGTCGGGTGTGCATCCACTGTAGAAGCCGCACGCGCCATGGGCCCGGGCCGCGGCTTGAAGCCCCCGTTCAAATAAGATGAACGCACCCCTTGCTGCCCGCTGGCCCCGGCCGACACCCGCGATGATTTCCTCCCGCAATGTCCTGACCCCCGAAGCGCTTGCCATGATGGACGTCATCGCAAGAACCGGCAGCTTCGCGGCGGCCGCGCGCGAGCTGGGCAAGGTGCCTTCGGCGCTGACCTACAACGTGCGCCAGCTCGAAGACGCGCTCGACGTGCTGCTGTTCGACCGCCGCTCGCGCCAGGCCAAGCTCACCGCCGCTGGCGAAGAGCTGCTGAACGAAGGCCGGCGCCTGCTGGAGCAGATCGACGCCGTCGCCAACCGCGTGAAGCGCGTGGCCACCGGGTGGGAAACCCAGCTCACCGTGGCCGTCGATGGCGTGATGTCGCGCACGACCATGTTCGAGCTGTGCGAGGCCTTCTTCGCGCTGCGCCCCGATGGCGTCGCCGGGGCGCCCGCCGAGTCGGGCCCGGGCACGCGGCTGCGGCTGCGCACCGAGGTGCTGGCCGGCACCTGCGAGGCGCTGTTCAGCGGCCAGGCCGACCTGGCCATCGGCGTGGGCACCGACCAGACCCTGCCCGCCGGCGTGCAGATGCAGCCGCTGGGCGAGATGGCCTTCGTGTTCGCAGTGGCGCCGCACCACGCGCTGGCCTCGCACCCCGGGCCCATCACCGACGCCGAACTGGTGAGCCACCGCGCGGTCGCCGTGGCCGACTCGGCCCAGCGCATGGCCCCGCTCACCGTGCACCTGCTGCCCGGCCAGGACGTGCTGACCGTCGCCAGCATGCAGGCCAAGATCGAAGCGCAGCTGCGCTGCCTGGGCTGCGGCTTCTTGCCCGAGCCGCTGGCGCGAGAGCACATCGCCGCCGGCCGCCTGGTGGTCAAGCCGGTGGACCGGCCCGCGCACATCGCCCGGCTGGGCTACGCGTGGCGCAGCACCCCGGCCGCGCCCGGCGCACGCAAGCCGACGATGGGCCACGCGCTGCGCTGGTGGTTGACGCAACTCGAAAGCCCGGCCACCCGCCAGGCATTGATGGAGCGGCACAGCGGCCTGGTGCCGCTCGGCGGGGCATGAGCCCCACGGCCTACCGCGGTCGCTTCGCGCCGTCGCCCACGGGGCCGCTGCACGCCGGCTCGCTGGTCGCCGCGCTGGCAAGCTGGCTCGATGCGCGTGCGCATGGCGGCACGTGGCTGGTGCGCATCGAAGACGTGGACACCCCGCGCTGCGTGCCCGGGGCCGACGACCTCATCCTCTCGCAGCTCGCGGCCTGCGGGCTGACGAGCGACGAGCCGCCGCTGTGGCAATCGCGCCGGGGCGAGCGCTACCAGCACGCGCTGGACACGCTCGCGGCGCGACAGCTGGTGTACCCCTGCGGCTGCACGCGCAGCGACATCCAGGCCGCGCTCCAGGCCGCGGGGCGTGACAAGCCGCGCCATGGCGAGCTGGTCTACCCCGGCACCTGCCGCGATGGCCTGCACGGCAAACCGGCTCGCGCCATGCGCGTGCGCAGCGACGCGAACGTCGCCGATGTGCGCATCGACTGGGCCGACCGCCGCCTGGGCACGCAGTCGCAGAACGTGACGCAAGAGGTGGGCGACTTCGTGCTGAAGCGTGCCGACGGCCTGTGGGCCTACCAGCTCGCCGTGGTGGTCGATGACGCCGAGCAAGGCATCACGCACGTGGTGCGCGGCGAAGACCTGGCCGACAACACCCCACGGCAGGTCCACCTGCAGCGGCTGCTGGGCCTGCCCACGCCGCGGTACCTGCACACGCCGCTGGTGCTGGGCGCCAACGGTGAAAAGCTGTCGAAGCAGAACGGCGCCGCGCCGCTCGACCTGCGCGAACCACTCACCGCCTTGCGCGAGGCCGCGCGTGCGCTGGGCCTGCACGGGCTGCCCAAGGGCGACGATGCTGCGGCCTGGCGCGCCGCCGCGTCCATGGCCTGGCGTGACAGCTTGGCGCGTGTTGCACCAGAAGGCTGAGCCATGCCCACCGAAGCGTGGGGTGCGGGGAGGCGCGCGATGTGACGCAAGTCAGCATGCGGCGCGACGCGGCCTCGACAGAATCGCCGCACCTCACGACAGCCCCCGGAGACCGCGATGCCACGCTTCAACTTCCTTGGCCTGCGCAAGACCTTGCCGCAGAAGGAGTTCACCAAGCTGGTGGACATGGTGATCAAGACCGTCGAAGAGTTCGACGACTGGGAAGCCCAGGCCAACAAGTTTCTCAATGGGGCCAAGCTGCCGGCCAAGAGCGCCGACGACATCGAAAAGTCGATCACGCAGGCCGAAAACATCGTGCTCGCCGCGTCGAAGAAGCTCACGCCAAAAGACCCGGTGGTCGGCCAGATGAACGAGATCGTCAAGGCCATGCAGAGCCTGAAGATCACGCACCGCCAGTTGGTGGGCTCGCTGATCTCGCAGTTCGAGGGGCTCGACGGCAGCGGCGGCAAAGAGGTGAGCAAGGCCGCCAAAGAAGCGCAGTCGATCGCCGCGAAATGCCGCAAGGAAGCGAAGTCCACGATGGAAGAGCTGGTGGCGCTGGTGAAGAAGCACCACAAGGACGCCAACGGCCACATCCTGCGCCACGGCGGCTATGTCGATTCACAGCGCAAGAACACCGAGGCCACCGAGAAGCTGCTGGGCCGCAAACTCAAGAGCGCGGTGGACGAGAAAGAGTTCAAGGAAGCGCAGCAGGCCGTCGCCGAACTCGAAGAACTGCTGGCCGACCTGGAACGCGCCGAGAAGATCGTCAAGAAGGCGTGATGCCGAATGGGGCGGGGCCAAAAGGCGCGCGACCGAAAGGCCGGCGCGCACGGCGATAGCATCGCGGGCTTTCCACTTCAAGGTTCGACGCCATGCAAACCACCGCTTCCGGCCTGCAATACGAAGACACCGTGCCGGGCACCGGCGACGAAGCCAAAGCTGGCCAGTACGTCACCGTGCACTACACCGGCTGGCTTTACAACAACGGCACCAAGGGCGCCAAGTTCGACAGCAGCAAGGACCGCAACGACCCGTTCGAGTTCGGCCTCGGCGAAGGCATGGTCATCAAGGGCTGGGACGAAGGCGTGCAGGGCATGAAGGTCGGCGGCACGCGCGTGCTGGTGATCCCGGCCGAGCTGGGCTACGGCGCACGCGGCGCGGGCGGCGTGATCCCGCCGAACGCGACGCTGATGTTCGAGGTCGAACTGCTGGGCGTCTGAGCGCCACGCCGCCTGGGGCACGCTGCGCCGCACGAGGCCGCCGATGTGCCACCGCACGCGGCGGCCTTTTTCGTGGCCGGCCCGGTGAAGCGCCGGTGACAAATCCCCCGCAGCAATCGGTTATTGCGGCGCAGCAAAACCTGCGATAGCGTGACTCGCTTCATTCACCCCAGGGGGCAGCGATGGCGACGACACCGTGCGGCGTGGTCTTGCAAGGCGGGGGCGCCCTCGGCGCCTATGAATGGGGGGCGCTGGCGGCGCTCCATGAAGCCGGCTTCGCGCCGGTGGCCATCTCGGGCGTGAGCATCGGTGCCATCAACACGGCCGCCGTGGCCGGCGCACCCGGCGGCGACATCACCGCCAGCCTCGACGCGCTGTGGAACACCATCGTGATCCCGACGGTGCCGCTCTTGCCAGAAAAAGAGCAGTTCTGGTTGTCGGCCTTCGGCACGCCGGGTTTCTATCGACCACGAACCGACTACTTCAACCTCATGCAGTGGACGAGCCTGTGCGACGTGTCGCCGATGGCCGCCACGCTGACCGAGCTGCTCGACTGGGATCGCCTCAACGACGACGCGCTGCACCGCGTGTGCGTCACCGCCACCAACGTGCGCACCGGCATGAGCGAGCGCTTCTACAACACCGAGCCCGACAAGAGGACGCTGACGCCGAAGCACATCCTCGCCAGCGGCAGCCTGCCGCCGGGCTTTCCGGCGACCGAGATCGACGGCGAGGTCTACTGGGACGGTGGCCTGTTCGACAACACGCCGCTGCGACCTCTGGTCGAGATGCTGTCCACCGCCGAGACGGCGAGCCTGCCGGTGTTCGTGCTCGACCTCTTCCCGACCGGCGACACCGTGCCCACCAACCTGCAGCAGGTGCGCGACCGGGCGATGGAGATCTCGTTCGAGAACCGCTTCTGGGACGACTTCGGCGGCCCCGACGGGCTGCGCGACCACGCCCAGATGCTGCGCACGCTGGACAGCAGCCTGCCCCCGAACGCCTCCGTGCGCCGCGACCCCGCGTTCAAACGCATGATGAAGTACGCCGCTCTGGCCCACCTGCACGTCGTGCCCGCCCAGCACGTGCCGATGACGGGCGGCATGGACTTCTCTGCGTACACCGTGAAGACGCGCCGCGACAAGGGCCACCTGGCGATGGAGACCTACCTCGCCGAAAACGGTCCGTTCGGGACGCCGCCCAAGGCGGGCTCGGGCCGGCGGGCGTCGCGCCGCACGGCCTGATGGCTCGGCGCCCGGCAATCCACCGGGCGCCGGGGGCTTTGCCGGGGTGGGGTCGGGCGGGCAGGCCTCGGCCTTGCATACTCGAACGCACGCGTTCTTGCCTGCGTGCCCCGATGCCCATCACCTACGACATCACCCACACCACCGTCTACCGCTACAGCGAGCCGGTTCGCTTCGGCGAGCACCGGGTGATGTTTCGCCCGCGTGACAGCCACGACCTGCGTGTGCTCGCGATGGACCTGGACGTCAGCCCCGAGGCCTCGGTGCGCATGATCCAGGACCCGCATTCGAATTCGATCGCGCTGGTGCAGCCGCTGGAGCCGGCCGACGAGCTGAAGATCGTGTGCGCGTTTCGCATCGAGCACGCGCACACCAACAACCTCGAACTGCCGCTGTCGCCGTCGGCCGAGTTCTTTCCCTTTGCGTATTCGGTGGACGAGCGCTTCGACCTCGAACAGTACCTGCGCCCCCACCACGACGACCCCGAAGGCGTGCTCACGGCCTGGGCGCGCGAGCTGATCCGCACCGACGGGCCCACCCACACGCGCGAACTGCTGGTGCGCATGAACCAGCGTATCCGCGATGAATTCGAATATGCCGCGCGCGACGAAGAAGGCACGCAAGACCCGCTGCGTACGCTCGAACTGCGCAGCGGCAGCTGCCGCGACTTCGCGCTGCTGATGATCGAGGCGGCCCGCCGGCTGGGCATCGCGAGCCGCTTCGTGTCGGGCTACCTGTACGACCCGGCACTCGACGACCCCAACACCACCGACGACGACGCGGCCGGCCTGCCCACGGTAGGTGCAGGCGTCACCCACGCATGGATGCAGGCCTACCTGCCCGGCGCCGGCTGGCTGCCCTTCGACCCGACCAACAACTTGCTGGGCGGCACGCAGCTGCTGCGCGTTGCGGTGGCACGCGATCCCAAGCAGGCCGCCCCGATATCGGGCACGTGGTTCGGGTCGCCCGACGCATACCAGGGCATGGACGTGGCCGTGAAGGTGCGCCGGGTGTGACGCGTGCCGCGCGCGGGACCGGGCTCAGGCCTCGTCGCCGCCGCGCCCCACGGGGTCGTCGGCCTCGTCCTCGACCACCGCGCCATGCGACAGCACGCGCTGGTACTGCACCAGCAGCGCCTGCCGCCGTTCCAGCAGGACGCGCCCCAATTCGTCCAGCTTCAACGGCGACTGCCGCAAGGCCGGAAAGAGCAGGCTGCGCTCGTGCTCGAACTGCCGTTCCATGAATTCGCCCAGCGCCTCGACACGCGCGTCCCGCGCGGCGTTCTCGACCGGCGAGCCGACGATGGTGGACAGCATTTCGCGCGCGCTGCGGTGCGCATTGCGCGCTTCGGCGATCAGGTCGAGGTGCACGCTGCTGCCTTGCTGCTGCAGCGCAGGGTGCACCACCTCGCTCACCAGTTGCAGGTGCACCATCAACTCCACATACACACGCTCGACCAGCGCCCGCTTGCCTTGCGCGGTGTCGTCGCGCTCGCACAGCAGGTGAAACGCGAAGAAGAGCTTGCCGAGCGCCTGCTGGCCACGGCGCAACACTTCCACCGCGTCGGGCGCGACAGCTCGGCGTGCAGAAGAGGTGGGGTCGGCAGGGGCGCGTTTCATCGGCAGGCTTGGCGTTTGCTTGATGCCTCACACTCGGCACCTCGCCAGGCCCTCGTCCAGAGGACCGATCGGGTCAAGCGCGCGGTGCATCCAATGCGTGCGGGTTCAGCCATTCAACTCAGTCTAGGCAGCGCGGGCATTGATGCAAAGCAGACAAAGAAGCTCACCGCTGTGGGCTCGCTCCTACACCGTTCCCACGCCGCTGCGAGGGAGCGAGAAGAAGCAATGCGCGCGGCATACGGTGGCGAGCTGTAGGCATCGTCCTACATGCGCTCCGGGGCTGTCCCGACAGGGTGCGCAGGGCGTGCTGATTAGAATTTCTCGCATGCCTGAAGCAGCCCTCGCGCGCATGCGCGGCCTCGTCACGGCGCGTTTTTCGCGTTGCCATGGTGGGCTGCGGATCGTCCCCGCGACGACCCGAACGACGCGTTGCGGCACGCCCCCTCACGGACCTTAGGCGATGCTCAAGACCTACATCGTCGAAGACAGCCCGGTGATCCGCGAGAACCTCATCGCGACGCTGGAAGAACTGGTGCCCGTTCAGGTCGTGGGCACGGCCGACAGCGAAGCCGCCGCGACCTCGTGGCTCAGGGACCAGACGCGCGACCCCTGCGACCTGGTCATCGTGGACATCTTCCTCAAGAGTGGTTCAGGCCTCGGCGTGCTCGCGGCGAGCGCGCAGCTGCCGTCGACCACCAAGCGCATCGTGCTCAGCAACTACGCCACCCCCGACATGCGCCGCAAGTGCCTGCAGCTCGGGGCCGACAAGGTGTTCGACAAGTCGAACGAGATCGATGCGCTGATCACCTACTGCCAGCGCCTGGCCGCCGGCGAGAGCACCACCTCTGTCTTCGGTGATCTGTGAGGCCCGCGCATGCGGGTGCAGGCGCAGGCCTCGGCTTCGAAGGTGCACCCGCCAAAAAGAACCGGGCGCGTGAAGCGCCCGGTGTTGCCCACCTCAGCGGTGCAGCAGGCCCGACCTCACTGGATCAGGCCGTTCTTCAGCGCGTAGTAGGTCAGGTCGCTGTTCGACTCGAGCTTCATCTTCTCCATCACGCGGGTGCGGTAGGTGCTGACGGTCTTGACGCTCAGCGACATGCTGTCGGCCATGTGCCCGATGGTCTCGCCCTTGGCGAGTCGCAGGAAGACCTGGAACTCACGCTCCGACAACTGTTCGTGCAGCGGCTTGTCGACGTTGCCGCCCAGGGTGTCGGCCAGCAGCTCGGCCACGGCCGGGGTGATGTACTTGCGGCCGCGCGCCACCGTGCGAATGGCCGTGACGATTTCTTCGGGGTCGCATTCCTTGTTGAGGTAGCCGCTCGCGCCCTGTCGCAGCAGGGTGGTCGCGTAGTGCGCCTCGGGAAAGCCGCTCAGGATGAGCACCGGCAACTCGGGGGCCCGGGCACGGATGCCGGCCAGCGCATCGACGCCGCTCTGGTCGGGCATCGACAAGTCCATGACCATGACATCAACAAGGCCTTGTCGCACGATGTCCAGGGCCTCACGACCATTGCCGGCTTCGGCGACGACTTGCAGGTCCACCTGTTCGGACAGGTACTGCCGCAGCCCGGCACGCACGATGGCGTGGTCGTCCACGATGGCGATCTTGATCATGAGTGGTTCCTCTCTCAAATACCTCGAACGATTCTAGGTTGACCCCCATACACCTCGCATGAAGAACCTCTTTGGACGCCTCAAGCGCAGCGCTTTCACCTTTCCCCTGGCCGTGGTGACGGCGTTGACGCTGATGGTCATCAGCGAATCGGCGTACCACACGTCGGTCGATTCGCTCGACCGCGTGGGCGTGCGCACGCAGGCGCGCAACGACAACCTGCTGCTGCTGCGGCTGGTGCTCGACGCCGAAAACGGGCAACGGGGCTTCCTCATCACGGGCCGGCCCGAGTACCTCAAGCCCTACCGCGTCGCGATGGAACAAATCGGCGACACGATGAAGAAGCTGGCCACCTTCTACGGCAAAGAGCCCACGCAGACCGCCAACTTCGCGGTGCTTGCCTCGCTGGTGGCCAAGAAGCTGTCCGAGATGGAAACCACCGTGCGACTCCGCAGTGAAGGCCGCGACGAGGCCTGGCGCGCGGTGATCGAGACCGACATCGGCCGCGAGCAGATGGAGAGCATCCGCCTCGCCTCTGAACGCTTGATCGAACGCGAGTCGGCGCTGATCGAGGCCGAGCGCGCCGAGGTCTACCAGACCCTGCTGCTCAGCCGCCTGGGCGTCAGCGCGATGACGGCCCTGAGCGTGCTCGCTTTCTTCATGTACCTGCGCCAATCGTCCACACTCGAAAAAGAGCGGCTCGAACGCCAGCAGGTGATGCAGGCGCAACTCGATCTGCTCGAACAGCAGGTCGCCGCGCGCACCGCGCAGCTCACCGAGCTAGCTCAGCATCTGCAGAACGCACGCGAAGACGAGCGCAGCCGCCTCGCGCGCGACCTGCACGACGAGTTGGGTGCCTTGCTCACCGCCGCCAAGCTCGACGTGGCGCGGCTGAAGTCGCGCATCCAGCCGATCTCGCCCGAGGTGGCCGAGCGGCTCAAGCACCTGACCGAAGCGCTCAACAACGGCATCGCACTCAAGCGCCGCATCATCGAAGACCTGCGCCCGTCGTCGCTCAACAACCTCGGGCTGGTCGCTGCGCTCGAAATCCTGGCGCGCGAGTTCGGCGACAGCTCGGGCATCGACGTGCAGGCCGAGTTCGACGACGACGTGCGCCTCGCGCCGCCTTCGGAACTGACGGTCTACCGCCTCGTGCAAGAAGCCCTCACCAACGTCGGCAAGTACGCCCAGGCCAAACACGTGCAAATTCGCTTGCGGGTGCAGGGCGGGCAAGCCGAGGTGTCGGTGAAGGACGATGGCGTCGGCTTCGACATGAACGAGCGCCGCTCTTCCAGCCACGGGCTGCTGGGCATGCGCTACCGCGTCGAGGCCGCACGGGGCCGCATGCACATGGAATCCGCGCCGGGCCGGGGCACCTTGATCCGGGCTTCGCTGCCCATGCTGGCGCGCGAAGCGCAATCCGTGTCGCACGCCGGCTGAGGCAAGCACTGCAAGGGCGCCATCGCGGTATCGGGCACCCCGGGGCCTGGCCGAGCCTGCGGGAGGCCCCTGTCGGTGGCGTCCTACGCGGCGACCCCGGTGAGGCCGACAGCGCTGCGGCCCACCGTCTCATGGTGCGCGCAATGCCGCGTCCTTAAAGTGGCTTCACGTTGATGAAGCGCCTTGCTTGTAGCAGTCTTCATCGGCCGACACCGAAGCCATCGGACCGCCGCGTCCACGCAACCTGAGGAGCCGGAACATGCTGCACTACGCCGTCGTCTTTTTCGTCATCGCCCTGATCGCCGCCTTGTTCGGTTTTGGTGGCATCGCTGCCAGCGCCGCAGGCATCGCCAAGATCCTCTTCCTGATCTTCGCGGTGATGGCTGTGGCGGCGTTCCTGTTCGGTCTGATCCGGAAGTCGTGACGCGCCTCGCTGCGTGTTTCATTCCATTCACCGCCCCACCCCACTGAGGAGCCAACATGACCAACACCGCCAGCAATCCCACCACCACGTCGTACAACGAAACTTCGGAGTCGGCACGCCGCGCGACCAGCGAAGCGCTGAACCAGGCCGAAAGCACCGCGAGCGGCCTGCGTGACCGCGTCGAACCGACCGTGGCCCGCCTGGCCACCCAGGCCGAGACACTGGCCCGCCGCGGCATGGACGCCGTGCGCGACAGCGCCACGCAAGTCCGCGCCCGCGCCCAGTCAATGGGCGACTCCACGGTGCGATACGTCAAGGACGAGCCCGTGAAGGCCATGCTCATCGCCGCCGCCACCGGCGCCGCGCTGATGGCCTTGGTCAGCCTCTTCAGCTCGCGTCGCGACCGCTGATAGGGGCAGTTCTGCCGCCTTCGCCCGCAGGCGCGCGCGGCGGGCGGCACATACATGAGCGGCGGTGAAGGCTTTCACCGCCGTTCTTCCTTCTGCGACGGTCTTGAGGAGGGCCAGCCATGATCCACCCCCTGGTTCGCCTGTTGGCGACACAACCCCAGCTCATCGCCGAGCACCTGGGCGGGTATGCCGCGCTCATGGGCGCAGAGATTCAGCAAGTGAAGAACCGCGCCTTGATGCACCTGATGCTCATCGGCCTGTGCCTGAGCCTGCTCGCCGTGGCGCTGGTGCTGGTGGGGGTCTCGTTGATGATGTGGGCAGTGGCTGCCGGCTCCTTGTCGACGACCGCTGGCTGGGTGCTGGTGCTGGTGCCACTGGCGCCGGTGATCGGCGCTGGCGTCGCGTTCTGGTATGCGCAGCGACCGGCCGACGACCCGGCCTTCGCCAAGCTGCAATTGCAGTTGGCCGCCGACGCCCAGATGTTCAATGAAGTGGGGGCTGCATGAGCCCCATCGAAGCGCAAGCCAACACAGCCGCCACCGAGGCGCTGGCACACCGGGGCGCCCTCACGCGCGGACCGGATCTCAGCCCTGAGCAACGACTCGCCCTCACGCGCGAGAAGATGCGTGCAGCCCTGACGCGCAAGCGCGCGCCCGAGGGCGACCGCGGCAGCGGCCGCCGCGCACGCCGCGGCATGTGGCGGGGCATGCGCCGCCTGTTGAGCCAGCTGCCCTTCAGCGAACTCGCCTCCAGCAGTGCCGTGCACTGGTGGCGCCACCACCCCTGGCGCGCGACGGTCGAGTTTGCGCTCGACGCGGCCGACGAGGTCGTGCGCCCGGCCGCGGACAAACACCCGTGGCTGCTGGTCGGCGGCGCGTTGGTGGCCGGCGCGGTGATCGCCAACCTGCGCCCCTGGCGGTCGCTCTCGGGCGTGCTGCTGGCGGGGCTCGTGCCCACCTGGGCGTCGTTGATGCAATGGGCCGCGTCGATGGTCCACGGGGCACCGGACGGGTCCGAAGCCGCGCCGCAATACGACCCGTACGCCGCAGAGGCCACCTCCGGTGGCCCGGTGCCCGAAGGCGGTCCCTCAACACCGGCCAACGCCTCGATGGACCCGCCGCCAGCCCCTAGCGCCACCACCACCGCGTCGGCGAATGAAGCCGCACGCTCGGCCGCCGCGTGAGTGCCGGCCGTCGCATCAGTCACCCCTGCTTGAGAAGGGGTTCGTCCTACACGCACGTCCGTCGGCGTCCGATGGGCTGCGAGCGAGCCCCCGCCTAGAGTGCAGACATCGGCTCAGGGCACTGCGTCCAAAGGCCGCTACCCAGGAGAGCTTCCATGCTGAAGTGGGCCCTTATCTTTGCAGCGATTGCAGTTGTCGCCGGCCTGTTCGGGTTCAGCGGCATCGCGGCAGGGGCCGCGGGCATCGCCAAGTTCTTGTTCGTGCTGTTCCTGGTGCTCTTCATCGCCGTCGTCGTGATCGGCCTCTTGAGCGTCAAGACCATCACGAACAAATAGCCACGCGGCCCTGACCGGCCTTTCCTCACCTGCCAACGTTCCACCACCGAAGAAGGAGAAACAACATGCAAGCACGCACCCCCATCGCTGCAGTCGTCATCGCATTGGCCGCCGCCCTTGGCGCCACCGGTTGCGCAGTCAAGCGCGAACAATCCACGGTCGGCCAGTATGTCGATGACGCCACCATCACCACCTCGGTGAAGGCCCGCTTCATTGAAGACAAGGCCGTGGCCGCCTCTTCCATCCAGGTCGAAACCCTGAACGGCACGGTGCAGCTGTCGGGCTTCGCGAAGAGCGCCGACGAGAAGGCCCAGGCCGAAGCCATCGCCCGCCGCGTGAGCGGTGTGAAGGCTGTGAAGAACGACATCCTGATTCGTCCTTGAGCCTGCAGTGAGGCCGGCCCGTCAAACGGCCGGCACCAAGACAAAGGGCCCGCATTGCTGCGGGCCCTTTGTCTTGGTGGGCCACGCCTTTCGGCGTCGGCCCTCATGGTCGATTCAACCGCCGCCGTTCAGCGGTTGTTGAAACCACCCTGGCGCGGGCGCTGCGGCTTGTTGCCGAAGCCGGCCTTGCCAGCGCCGGGGCCACCTGCCGGCTTGCGCGGGGCGAAGCCGCCACGGTCGGCCGGTGCACGGTCGAAGGCATGGCGGGGGGCGTCATCGCGGCCATGCGGCGTGAAGGCGTTGTCACGACGGCCTTCGTCGCCTTGGCGCTCGAAGGGCGCGCGCTCACGCGGGGCAAAGCCGCCGGCATTGCGCGGTGCGAATCCCTCGCCGCCACGCGGAGCAAAGCCCTCGTTGCGCGGCGCAAAGCCTTCGTTGCGGGGCGCGAAACCCTCACCGCCACGGGGCGCAAAGCCTTCCCCACCACGGGGTGCGAACTTGTTGCCGAACGGCTTGCCGCCGCCGAACCCGCCCTTGTGTCCACCCGGACGGCCCGCGCCGAAAGGTTTGCCGCCGCCGTGGCCGCCGAACTTGCCTTCCGGACGCGCCGGGAACATGCGCGGGGCCGGCGATTGCGGCTCCAGGCCGTCGATGGTCGCCACCGGGATGTCTTGCGTCGTGAAGTGCTGGATGCGGCGGATCATCGACACGTCCATGCGCTCGGCCAGCGTCACTGCCAGGCCATTGCGACCGGCACGGCCGGTGCGGCCGATGCGGTGCACATAGTCCTCCGCCTTCATCGGCAGGCCGTAGTTGATGACGTGGCTGATGGTCGGCACGTCGATGCCGCGTGCAGCCACATCGGTGGCCACCAGCACTTGCAGCTGCTTGCTGCGCAGGCCTTGCAGCACGCGGGTGCGGCGACCTTGCGGCATGCCGCCGTGCAGCGAGGCAACCTTGTGGCCCATGTCGGCCAGGCGGTCGGCGAGCCAGTCGGCGTCGCGCTGGGTGCTGGTGAACACCACCGCTTGCTCCATCTCTTTGCCGGTCAGGATGCTGTCGAGCAGCGCGTCCTTGTGCGCCTTGTTGTCGGCCCAGTGCAGGCGCTGCTCGATGTTTTCGTGCGTGTCGGTGTGCGACGCGACTTCGATGCGCTCCGGGTTGTTCAGCAAGTCCTGCGCGAGGCGACCGACGTGGCCGGCGAAGGTCGCGCTGTACATCACCGTTTGGCGGCCTTGCGGCAGCGCTTCGGCGATGTGGCGGATGTCGTCGATGAAGCCCATGTCGAGCATGCGGTCGGCTTCGTCGAGCACCAGCATTTCGACGTTCTCGAGAATGGCCTTGCCCGATTGCATGTGGTCCATCAGGCGGCCGGGGGTCGCGATCAGGATGTCGAGCGGGCCGCGCAGCGCCTTCAACTGGGCGCCGTAAGGCACGCCGCCGACGACGGTGGTGACGCGCAGGCCTTGCACGTGGCGGCCGTACACGGTGGCGGCTTTGTCGACCTGCATCGCGAGTTCACGCGTCGGGGCCAGCACCAGGATGCGCGGACCGTAGACGACGCCCTTTTCGCGGCGCTTGGTGTTGTCGCCCCGGGCGTTGAGGATGCGTTGCAGCGCGGGCAGCACGAACGAAGCGGTCTTGCCGCTGCCGGTGCTCGACGCGACCATCAGGTCACGGCCTTCGATGGCCGGTGGAATGGCGCGCGACTGCACGTCGGTGGGGGTGGTGTAACCAGAATCGGTCACGGCTTGCAGGATGGCTTGTTGCAAGCCCAGGGTGTCGAAACTCATCGTCGTCTTTCTTCGGGAACATGGCACCCGCCGGCCAAAAGGCCAAGCGCGAGCGCCGGCAGGCAAAGGGCCTGCAATCAGTCGCTGGGGAGAAGGTCCGAACCCCCACCGGCAGTGCACGAGGCGGTGCGCCGGAGAACGGGTTTCTTGGGAACAGTCAAAGCGACGGCATCGCCGCCAACCATTCCCGGGGAGGGTTCGAACAGGCCGCGCAGCAGAACAGCTGCGGGAAGACTCGATGAGGTCAGAGGGGATGAACGAAAACGCCAGGGCTTGAAGATCGCTCTTGCAGATCAGGCAAGCCCGGCGAAGCCCTCGATTCTATGCGCGCCGGGGGTTTCCCGCAAGCATCGCAAGGCTATTGATGGAACGGCCCGCTCAGAGTGCGAGGAAATGCTCGCGGTAGTAGGCCAGTTCGTCGATCGACTCATGGATGTCGGCCAGCGCGGTGTGCGCCTGGGCCTTCTTGAAGCCCCCGAGGATGCCGGGCTTCCAGCGCTTGGCCAATTCCTTCAGCGTGCTCACATCGAGGTTGCGGTAGTGGAAGAAGGCTTCCAGCTTGGGCATGTAGTTGGCGAGGAAGCGGCGGTCCTGGCAGATGCTGTTGCCGCACATCGGCGAGGTGTTCTTGGGAACGTACTGCTTCAAGAACTCGATCACCTGCGCTTCGGCGGCAGCCTCGTCGAAGGCGGACGCCATCACGCGGTCGATCAGGCCGCTCTTGCCGTGGGTGCCCTTGTTCCAGTTGTCCATCGCGTCGAGCGTGGCGTCGCTCTGGTGGATGGCGAACACCGGGCCTTCGACACGCTGCGTGAGCGTCGGGTCGGTCACCACCACGGCGATTTCGATGATGCGGTCGGTGTTGGGGTACAGGCCGGTCATCTCCAGGTCGATCCAGATCAGGTTCTGGTCGCTGCTGGCGAGCGGGGTCGCGGGGGTGGCTGCTTCGGTCATGTCGGCTTCTCCTTGAGGGGCGGCATTTTGGCAGGGCACGCCTACACTTGTCGCCCATGCAATCGTCCACCCTGACCCTGGTGTTTGCCGCGGCGCTCGTTGCCTCGGTGCTCGTGAAGTTCTGGCTCGCCACGCGCCAGATGCGCCACGTGGCCGCACACCGCCACCAAGTGCCTGCGGCCTTCGCCGCCACGACCACGCTCGAAGCGCACCAGAAGGCCGCCGACTACACGCTCGCCAAGGGGCGCTTCGGCCTGCTGAGCCTGGCCGTGGGTGCGGCCGTGCTGCTGGGCTGGACGCTGCTCGGCGGCCTCGACACGCTCAACGGCGCACTGCTCGAAACCATCGAGCCGCGCTTCGGGGCGATGGCCTACCAGCTCGCCCTGCTGGCGGCCTTCACGGCCATCAATGGCGCGATCGACCTGCCCTTCGAGCTGTACAGCACCTTCCGACTCGAAGAGCGCTTCGGCTTCAACCGCATGACCTGGAAGCTCTACCTCGCCGACCTGCTCAAGGGCCTCGTGGTCGGCAGCCTGATCGGCCTGCCGCTGGCCGCGCTGATCCTGTGGATCATGGGCGCCACCGGCTCGCTGTGGTGGCTGTGGGCCTGGGGCACGTGGATGGGCTTCAACCTCTTGCTGCTGGTGATCTACCCGACGGTCATCGCGCCGCTGTTCAACAAGTTCCAGCCGCTGCCGGACGAGTCGCTCAAGGCGCGCGTGCAGGCGCTGATGGCGCGCTGCGGGTTCAAGGCCAAGGGCCTGTTCGTGATGGACGGCAGCAAGCGCTCGGCCCACGCCAACGCCTACTTCACCGGCCTGGGCGCCGCCAAGCGCGTGGTGTTCTTCGACACGCTGCTCAACAAGCTGACCCCGGGTGAGGTCGAGGCCGTGCTCGCGCACGAGCTGGGCCACTTCAAGCACAAGCACGTGCTCAAGCGCATCGTCGCGATGTTCGCCATGAGCCTCGCCGGCCTGGCGTTGCTGGGCTGGCTGTCGGCCCAGGTGTGGTTCTACACGGGCCTCGGCGTGCGGCCGTCGTTCGAGGCGCCCAACGATGCGCTGGCGCTGCTGCTCTTCATGCTGGCGGTGCCGGTGTTCAGCTTCTTCGTGTCGCCGCTGTTTGCGCAGCTGTCGCGCAAGCATGAGTTCCAGGCCGATGCCTACGCCTGCGCGCAGGCCGATGGCCGCGACCTCGCCAGCGCCCTGCTCAAGCTGCACGAAGACAACGCGTCCACACTGACACCCGACCCGGTGTACGTGCGCTTCTACTATTCGCACCCGCCGGCGTCCGAGCGGCTGGCGGCCCTGCGATTGGCGAGCTGACATGAACGACCTGCTGAACCGCCATTGCCAACCTGTGAGCGGCGCCCCGATGGTCGACGCCGACGTCCAGGCCCACCTGTCGCAGGCGCCCGGCTGGTCGCTGGTGAACGGGGCCATCGAAAAGACCTACGAGTTCAAGAACTTCCACCGCACCATGGCCTTTGTGAATGCCCTCGCCTGGATCGCCCACGCCGAAGACCACCACCCCGACCTCGCGGTGAGCTACGCGCGCTGCGTGGTGCGTTTCAACACGCACTCGGTCGGCGGCTTGTCGATCAACGACTTCATCTGCGCGGCCAAGGTCGATGCGCTGATGCCTGTCACGGATTCGTCGCTTGCGGGTTGATCGCGTGAGCGCGCCGCGCGTCCGCGCGCACAGGGGCGCCCGATGAGCCGCGACGCCCTCGACAAGAACGCGCTCGACATCGGTCTGGTCGTCACCGGCTACGGCCGGCACTACATCGTCGAGTCGCCCGAAGGCCAGCGCATCGTGTGCCACCCGCGCGGCAAGAAGAGCGACTGCGTGGTCGGTGACCGCGTGCGCTGGCAGTCCACCGGCGACGAAGGCGTGATCGAACAGGTCGAGCCGCGCCGCAACCTGCTGTTTCGGCAAGACGAATGGAAGACCAAGTCCTTCGCCGCCAACCTCGACCAGCTGCTGGTGCTAGTGGCCGCCGAACCGGTCTTCAGCGAATCGCAACTCGCCCGCGCGATGATCGCCGCCGAAAGCGCCGGCATTCCGGCGCGCATCGTGCTCAACAAGACCGACCTGCCGCAGATCGACGCCGCGCGCGAACGGCTCAAGCCCTACGCCGCGATGGGCTACGAGGTGATCGAGGTCGCCTTGAAGCGCGACCCCGAAGGCTCGCGCGCCAAGCTGGGCCCGCTGCTCGAAGGCAAGGCCACGCTGGTGCTGGGCCCCAGCGGCACCGGCAAGAGCACGCTGATCAACCTGCTGGCCCCCGACGCGCGTGCGCAGGTGGGCGAAGTCTCGCAAGCGCTCAACTCGGGTCGCCACACCACGACGACGACGCAGTGGTACTGGCTCGATGCCGAGCGCAAGACAGCGTTGCTCGATTCACCCGGCTTCCAAGAATTCGGCCTGCGCCAGCTCGGCGCCCAGGCCCTGCACGGCTTCATGCCCGACCTGCGGGAGGCGGCCACGCATTGCCGCTTCTACAACTGCACCCACCTGCACGAACCCGGCTGCGGCGTGCGAGCGGCGGTCGAGGCCGGGGCGATCACCGAGTCGCGCTACCGCATCTACGGCGAAATTCACCAAGAGCTGACGCAGACGCGCTGGTGACCCGCGCGCGGTCGGCGTGCGATCAACCCGTCAAGTTGGCGAGCGACAGCAAGGCCAGCAGCAGCATCCACAGCACGACCGAGCGCCACACCAGGCCGACGATGCTGCGCAAGTGATGCAGCTCAGGCACGGCGCCGGGCGTCGAGCCTTCGGCGCCGGTGGTTTCATCGGCCAAGCCAGCGTCGAAGGTCTTCGACCGGTCCGGCGTCACGCCGGGGGCGGCGTGTCCCCCGAGCTGCACGCCCACCGCACCGGCCGCCGCCGCGAGGATGATCCCTTCGTTGGCGTGCTTCCACAGCCCGGCGTCGCGCCGCCAGCAGGTCACCGCCTCTTCGAAGTTGCCGACCACCGCGAAGCCGAAGGCCGTCAGCCGCGCCGGCAGGTGGTCGATCAGGCTGAACAGGCGCTGCGACAGCGCCAGCAGGCGCTCGTTCACCGGCACGCCGATGGTCCGGCTCTTGAAGGCCCAGTAGCGACTCGCCAGCTCGGCCATGCGGTACAGCACCGCGCCGGCCGGCCCCAGGCCCAGCATTGACAGCACGATGAACCAGAAGAAAACGCCGAACACGTGCCGGTGCGCCGCCAGCAGCGAATGCTCGACCACGTGGCGCAGCAGTTCGGTGCGCGGCAGCTCGCTCGCATCCAAATGCCGCCACTCGGCCAACATCGCGCGTGCGGTGGTTTCGTCGCCGCGCTCCAGCGCGTCGCGGATGTCGGTGAAGTAGTGGCTGAACTGGCGAAAGCCCATCGTCAGGTACAGCACGGCCACGTCCCAGGCGAGGGCCAGCATCAGGCTGAACTGCGCGATGACGAGATAAATGGCCACCACCAGCAGTGCCGGCACCAGCGTGGTGATGCACCAGACGATCCACGCATGGTGGTCGCGGCCCGCATCGAAGTTGCGACCGGCCCAGCGCATCCAACCGGTCAAGCCCTCGTGCACCCAGTTGCGGCGCGGCAGGGGCTTCAACTGCTCCACCAGCAGCGCGAACAGGACGGCGAAAAAGCTCATGGGCGGGGATGATAGCGGCGGCCTATCGCGCGAGACCCGCGCCCAGGCCCGGCGTTTCAAGCAGAGAAGAAGCGATACAGGTTGCGCAGCATCGCCGCGGTGGCGCCCCAGACGAAATAGCGGCGCGGCTGGCCTTGCGCGTCCGCCCCCATCCACGGCATCGACAGGAACTGGCGCTTCACGTTGCCCGGGGCGTCGAAGGCGTGCCAACGGTGGTTGGCCGGGTTCATCAGGAAGGGCAAGGGCACCTCGAACACATCGGCCACCTCGAAGGCGTCGAGCGCCAGGCTGAAGCCGGGTTCGACCAGCGCGACGACCGGCGTCACGACGAAGGCCGTGCCGGTGGTGTAGGTCGGCAGCGATCCCAACACATCGATGTGCTGGCGGGCCAGGCCGATCTCTTCGTGCGCTTCACGCAGGGCGGTGTCGATCGCGCTGTGGTCGCTCGGCTCGGCCCGTCCGCCCGGAAAGCTGATCTGCCCGGGGTGGTCGTGGAGGTGCGCGGTGCGCTGGGTCAGCAGCACGGTCAAATGATCCCCGCGCTGCACCAGCGGCACCAGCACCGAGGCCGCCGAGGGTGCGCGGTCGATGAAGCGTGGCTCGACCGCGATCTCGGGTGACCACACCGGTGGCGTCACGAAACGCGCGCGCACCGCGGAGGCGCTCAACGCCTCGTGCGCCACGGCCGGCAGGTGGTCGTCCACCTTCAGCGTCGGCAGTTCTTCGGGATCGAATTGCAGGGCCATGCGCAAAGGTGCAAGCGGGGGTCAGGAACGAAAAAGCCGCCTCGTGAGGCGGCTTCGTGACGGGCGAGGCGCTGCATGCAGCCGCCCCGCGAAAAGCAGCCTCAGGCGAGCTTTTCTTTGATCCGAGCCGACTTGCCCGAGCGCTGGCGCAGGTAGTACAGCTTGGCGCGGCGCACATCGCCACGGCGCTTGACTTCGACGCTGGCGATCAGCGGGCTGTAGGTCTGGAACGTGCGTTCGACACCTTCGCCGCTGGAGATCTTGCGCACGATGAAGCTGGAGTTCAGGCCGCGGTTGCGCTTGGCAATCACAACGCCTTCGTAGGCCTGCACGCGCTTGCGGGTGCCTTCGACGACGTTCACGTTCACGATGACGGTGTCACCGGGGGCGAACGCAGGGATGGTCTTGTTGAGGCGAGCAATTTCTTCTTGCTCGAGGGTCTGGATCAGGTCCATGGTTTCTCCTGGGATCGTGCCAACGCTTGGTTGATGGAAGGTGGCCCTTGCTCCCGGAGGATGGCGCAGGCACGGCTTGGCAGAGGATCGAAAAGCCCGCGAGTATACCGCAGGCCTTGCGCCCCGTCGGTGATCAGAGGCCGAGACTTGCGAGGTACTTCTCGTCCGCCTTGCTCAAGCCACCCTGGGCGCGCAGCGTGTCGATCATCTCGGGTCGGCGGCGGGCGGTGAGTTCGAGCGATCGCTCACGCCGCCAGCGGGCGATGTCGGCGTGGTGGCCCGACAGCAGCACCGGCGGCACCGGCAACTCGCCTTCGGGCGTTTGCAGCCGTTCGGGGCGGCTGTAGTGCGGGCAATCCAGCAGGCCATCAGAGAAGCTGTCCTGCTCGTGCGACTGGGCATCGCCCAACACACCCGGTTGCAGACGCGCCACCGCGTCGAGCAAGGCGAGCGCCGGCAGTTCGCCACCCGACAGCACGAAGTCGCCCAGGCTCAACTCGACATCCACATGGCGGTCGATGAAACGCTGGTCGATGCCCTCGTAGCGGCCACACAGCAAGACGGCGCCGGGCCCGTGCGCGAACGAGCGCACGACGGTCTGGTCGATGCGCCGGCCGGTGGGGGTGAAGTGCACCACCGGCGCCGCGTCGGTGCGCGAGGCGCGGATGGCGGCCAGCGCACGCTCCAGCGGTTCGACCAGCATCACCATGCCGGGGCCGCCGCCGTAGGGGCGGTCGTCCACCCGGCGGTAGGCGTCGTCGGCGTAGTCGCGCAGCGGCCAGAGCTTCACGTCCACCGAGCCGCCCGCCTCGAAGGCACGGCGCGTCACGCCTTGCGTGAGGTGCGGCGAGAACAGGTCCGGAAACAGCGTGACGACGTCGAAGCGCATGCCCAGTCGCGACTCAGAAATCGAGACCCCAGTCGGCGGTGATGCGCTTGTCGGCCAGGCTCACGTCGTCGATGTAGGCCGACACGAAGGGGATCAGCCGCTCGGCGTCTTCCTTGGCGCCAGGCTCGGGCTGCACGCGCAGCACGCTGTGCGGACCGGTGTCGATCAGGCCGACCACGGTGCCGAGCACCTGCCCTTCGCGGTTAACAACCGACAGGCCGATCAGATCGACCCAGTAGAACTCATCGGGGTCGGCGGTCGGGAAACTCGACCGCCCGATGAAGATGCGCGCACCGCGCAGTGCCTCGGCGGCGTTGCGGTCGTCGTGCTCTTGCGCCTTGGCCACGACCCCGTCACCGTGCTCTTTGGCCTCGGTGATCTTCAGCAGCGTGGGAAAGGCATTCGACGCGCCGGGGCGCTTCACGGCGCCGGCGGTCGGCTCGGGCGGCTGGATGAACCAGCGCTTCGAGGAAAACAGGGCTTGCGGGTCGGAGGCGAAAGGCTGGACTTTGAACCAGCCTTTCACGCCCCACGCATCGAGGATGCGTCCGACCTCGATCGCATCCTCAGGCCAAGCCGGGTCTTGCCCGGCGAGCGGGGATGCGGTCACGGCTTGGCTTTAGGCCGCAGCCGCGGGGGTGGCAGCCTTGGCTTGCGACACCAGGCGGGCCACCGTCGGCGACATCTGGGCGCCGTTGCCGGTCCAGAAATCGACGCGGTCGAAGGCGACGCGCAGGGGCTGCTCGGCACCGGCAGCCACGGGGTTGTAGAAGCCAACACGCTCGATGAAGCGGCCATCGCGGCGGTTGCGCGAGTCGCTGACGACGATGTTGTAGAAGGGACGCTTCTTGGCGCCGCCGCGTGCGAGTCGGATCACGACCATGGGGATTCCTTGAATCTGAAACTAGGTCTACACCGCACCAGGAGACACCGCAGGGCGCGTAGATCGAAATGCCCGGGTGGGTCATCAAAACCGACCACGCCCGTGCGGACCTCGGCGTCGTAGATACGCCGTTCAACCACGCCGCCAAAGCCGCGCAGCGAACAGCCGTCGCCGAAAACCCTCCATTATAAACTCTTGCGCTTGGCTTTCAGCAGCTCAATGCACGAACTTCTCATCCGCGCCAGTGCGCAAACCGACCTACCGGCCCTCACGGCCCTCTACGGCTGGCATGTGCGCAACGGCACCGGCACCTTCGAGCTGGAGCCCCCGGACGAGGCCGAGATGACGCACCGCTGGCGTGACGTCACCGACAAGGGCCTGCCCTGGCTGGTGGCCGAGCGCGACGGCGTGTTGGCGGGTTTTGCTTACGCGAACCACTTCCGGCCGCGCCGCGCCTACCGCTTCTGCCTCGAAGACTCGATCTACATCGCCCCCGAACAGCGCGGCCAGGGCATCGGCCGGCGCTTGCTCACCGAGCTGATCAAACAGAGCGAAGCGTTGGGGGCCCGGCAAATGCTGGCGGTGATCGGCGATGCGGCGAACGCGGCCTCGATCGCCGTGCACGCGGCGCAAGGCTTCGAACACACGGGCGTGCTGAAGGCCGCCGGCTGGAAGAACGACGACTGGCGCGACGTGGTCATCATGCAACGCGCCCTGGGCGACGGTGACCGCAGCGCCCCCGAGGAATCCGAATGAACGGCTACAAGTCGAAGACCCTCGTCACCTGGATCGCGCTGATCGGCGGCGCGCTGGGGCTGCACCGCTTCTACCTGCACGGCCTGCGCGACGTGTGGGGCTGGCTGTGGCCGGTGCCGACGGCGGTCGGTCTTTATGGCCTCGAGCGGATGCAGACGCTCGGGCAGGACGACGTGCTGGCCTGGGTGCTGATTCCGTTTCTCGGCTTCTCGCTGTCGGCGGCGATGCTGTCGGCGATCGTCTACGGGCTGATGCCCGACGAGCAGTGGAACGCGCGCTTCAACCCGAATGGCCCCGAGCACCGCACCGGCTGGTTCACGGTGATCGGCGTGGTGATCTCGCTGCTGATCGGCGCGGGCATTCTCATGTCCACCATCGCTTTCAGCGGCCAGCGCTACTTCGAGTGGCAGATGCTCAAGCAGCAGCAGGCTGCTTGAGCCACCCACTGCGCATCACGGGAAGAGCGTGAAGCTCGCCCAGTAGAAGATCGCGGCGACGAAGGCCGAGGCGGGGATCGTGAAGATCCAGGCCCAGACGATGTTGCCCGCGAGGCCCCATCGCACGGCCGAGGCGCGGCGCACCGAGCCCACACCGACGATGGCGCCGGTGATGGTGTGCGTGGTGGACACCGGGATGCCCAGCGCCGTGGCCAGGAAGAGCGTCATCGCCCCACCGGTTTCGGCGCAGAAGCCGCCAACCGGCTTGAGCTTGGTGATCTTCTGGCCCATGGTCTTCACGATGCGCCAGCCGCCGAACATGGTGCCCGCGCCGATGGCGAGGTAGCAGGTCCAGACCACCCAGGACGGCGGCGCCTTGTCGGCGGCCGCGGTGTAGCCGGTGGCGATCAGCAGCATCCAGATGATGCCGATGGTCTTTTGCGCGTCATTGCCGCCGTGGCCCAGGCTGTAGAGGCCGGCCGAGACCAGCTGCAGGCGCCGGAACCAGTTGTCGACACGGATCGGCGACGTGCGCCGGCACACCCAGGCCACCACCACCATCAGCAGCGAGCCGAGCAGAAAGCCCAGCGTCGGCGACACGAAGATGAAGGCAACGACCTTCAGCACCCCGGCGCCCACCAGGCCCGAAACGCCGGTCTTGGCGATCACCGCGCCGCAGATGCCGCCGATCAGCGCATGCGACGAACTCGACGGGATGCCGTACCACCAGGTGATGACGTTCCAGGTGATGGCGCCGATCAAGGCACCGAAGACCACGTGGTGGTCCACGATGCCGGGCATCACGATGCCCTTGCCGATGGTGGCTGCGACGTTGAGTTGGAAGACCAGGATGGCGATGACGTTGAAGAACGCGGCGAACAGCACCGCCTGCTGTGGCTTCAACACCCCGGTGGACACGACGGTGGCGATGGAATTCGCGGCGTCGTGGAAGCCGTTCATGAAGTCGAACAGCAAGGCCAGCACCACCAAGAGCGCGACCACCCAGAAGGCGACCTGGATCGATTGCATCGAGAGGCCCGCCTTCGATCAGGAGTTTTCGAGGACGATGCCCTCGATCAGGTTGGCGACGTCCTCGCAGCGGTCGGAGATGGATTCGAGCTGCTCGTAGATGGCCTTGAGCTTGATCAGCTCGCGCACGTCGTTCTCTTCGCGGAACAGCTTCGACATGGCCGCGCGCATCACGCGGTCGGCGTCGGATTCGAGCTTGTCGATTTCTTCGCAGGTCTTGACGGCCGCTTCGGCGGCGTCGTGGCGGCTCAGCTGGTTGAGCAGCGAGACGGCATGCTGCACGCGCTCGCAGCACTTGGCGCTCAGGTCGCCCAGGCGCAGCACCTCGTCGGTGACGGCACGCACGTCGTAGAGCTGCATGGTTTCGGTGGCGTCTTGCAGCAGATCGACGATGTCGTCCATCGCGTTGATCAGGCCGTGGATCTGTTCACGGTCGATGGGCGTGATGAAGGTCTTGTGCAGCAGGCGGTTGACTTCGGCGGTGACCTTGTCGGCGGCGCGCTCGGCCACGTCCACTTCCATGCCGTACTTTTCACGCAGCTCAACGTTCGAGTAGTTCTCGATCATCAGCATGAACGCGCGGGCCCCCTGAACAATGAACGCGGCGTGCTGGTTGAAAAGCTCGAAAAAATTGCCCTCGCGGGGCAGCAGCTTGCCGAAAAACATCAGCGGGTCTCCGGGAGTTGGGCGGCAGGGGCCAGCGCGTCTGACATGCGCCGTCGCCGATTTGTCACAAAACGCGGGAGTGTATCCGCCCGCATGGCCCGAAAGGCTCAGGTCAGGCGCGGTTCAGCGGGTTGGCCGAGCAACAAGCGCGGGCCTTCGAAGCCCGCCATGCGGTCGAGCAGCCGGTTGAAGTCGGCCGGGCGCTCGACGGGGTTGAAGTGCTCGGTGTCGACCACGATGAGCGGTGAGGCGTCGTAGGTCTGAAAGAACGCCGCATAGCCGTCAATCAGGCGCTGCAGGTAGGCGTCGTCGATGCGCTGCTCCATCGGGATGGCGCGGCGGCGGATGCGCTGGCGCAGCGTCGCGGGCGGGGCCTGCAGCCAGAGCACGAGGTCGGGCTGCGGCACCTGCGGGGCGAGTTGCGCGTACATCTGGCCGTACAGGCGGTATTCCTCGTCGCTCAGGTTCATGCGCGCGAAAAGCGCGTCTTTGGCGAACATGAAGTCGCTGACGATGGGCGCGTCGAACATGCCCGGCTGCGCCAGCGCCCTCACCTGCTTGACGCGCTGGAACAGAAAGAACACCTGCGTCTGGAAGGCATAGCCGGGCGCGTCGGCATAGAAGCGTTCGAGGTACGGGTTCTCTTCGGCCTGCTCCATCAGCAACTCGGCACCGAGATGGGCGCCGAGCTTGCGCGCCAGCGTGCTCTTGCCCACGCCGATCGGGCCTTCGATGGCGATGTGGCGAAAGCGTCGCAGCTCGGGCGCGTCCATCGGCGTCAGCTTCTGAAGATGAAGTACACCGCACCAACCAGGCACAGGCCGGCCCAGACGAAGTCGAGCTTGAAGGGCTGGTGCATGTAGAGCATGGCAAACGGCACGAAGACCAGCAGGGTGATGACCTCTTGCGTGATCTTCAGCTGCGCGAGCGACATGCCGCCGGCATAGCCGATGCGGTTGGCCGGCACCTGGAACAGGTACTCGAACAGCGCGATGCCCCAGCTCACCAGCGCGGCCACGTACCAGGCCTTGCCCGACAGGCCCTTCAGGTGGCCGTACCAGGCGAAGGTCATGAAGACGTTGCTGGCGGTCAGCAGCAACACCGTCTGCAGGGGGGCGGGCAGGCTGGTCATGGGTTCAGTTTATCGACGCGCTGTTGGCCGACCTGCGCCAGCAGGTTGTGCACCGCCCCGAGGCCGGGCACCTCGGCGCCTGGCGCCAACTCGGCCAGCGGCACCAGCACGAAGGCGCGCTCGTGCATGCGCGGGTGCGGCACGGTGAGCTCGGGCGTGGCGAGGCGCTCATCGCCGAAGAGAAGCAAATCCAGGTCCAGCGTGCGGGGGGCGTTGCGGTAGGGGCGCTGGCGGCCGTGGGCCAGTTCGAGGGCCTGCAGGGCGCGCAGCAAGGCGTGCGGCGCCAGCGTGGTGCGCAGCTCGGCGACGGCGTTGAGGTAGTCGTCGCCACCCGCATCGATGGGTGCCGTGCGGTACAGCGCCGAGGCGCGCAGCAGCTGCGTGCCCGGCAGGCCCGCCATCGCGTGCAGCGCCGCGTCGAGCGCCGCGCGCGCGTCACCCAGGTTGGCCCCGAGGCCGACGTAGGCGAGCACCGGGGCGGCCGTCACGGCATCAATCGACCAGCGCGGCGTACACCAGCTCGCGGAACAGCGAGCGGTAGTAGTCGCGCCGGCCGGGCTGCTGGATCAGCAACTGCGCGTGCAGTTGCTCTTTCGGGTCGATGAAGAACGAGGTGCCGGCCAGGCCGGCCCAGTAGTACATGCCTTGCGAACCGGCGCCGGGCACCACGCCGTCCTGCAGGCGCACGGCGAAACCCAGGCCGAAGCCGTGGCCGCGGCCCAGCAGGTCGCCTGCAACCTTGAGGCCGCCGAGGTGGTCGCTGGTCATCAGGCGCACGGTCTTGGGGCCGAGGATGCGCACGTCGCCCCGGGCGCCCCCGGCGAGCAGCATGTCCATGAAGCGTGCGTAGTCGGCGGCCGTGGACACGAGGCCCGCGCCGCCCATTTCTTGCGGAAAGGGCGTGCGCACGTCGAACACGCTGATGGGCACGCCGGTGTCGGGGTCGATGGCGTAGGGCTCGGCGATGCGGTGGTGCTGGCTCTCGGGCACGAAGAAGGCCGTCTCGGCCATGCCCAGCGGCTCGAAGATGGCGGCTTTCAGGTGCGCGCCGAGCGTCTCGCCTGTCAGCACCTCGATCAGGCGGCCCAACACGTCGGTCGCGTGGCTGTAGGCCCAGGTCGAACCGGGCTTGTGGATCAGCGGCAGCTCGGCCAGCTTCTGCACGAACTCGGCGTTGCTGCGGCCGCGCGCGAACATCTGCGCGTCGGCGTACTGCTGGTGCACGCCGCCCACACCCATGAAGTGGTACGTGAAGCCCGCCGTGTGACGCAGCAGGTCGTGCACGGTGATCGGTCGCTTCACGGGTGTGAGCGTGCCGTCGTCGCCCAGCAGTTGCAGCTCGGCGAGCTCGGGGATGTACGCGCCGATGGGGTTGGTCAGCAGCAGGCGGCCCTGCTCGACCAGTTGCATGACCGCCACCGACACGACCGGCTTGGTCATCGAGTAGATGCGAAAGAGCGAGTCTTTCTGCATCGGCGCGTCGCGCGTCGGGTCGAGCTTGCCGAAGGCCTGGTGGTAGACCAGTTGGCCGCGCCGCGAGATGGTGGCCACCGCGCCAGGCAGCTTCTCGCGCGCGATCTCGGCATTGAGCACCGATTCGAGCCCCCGCAGGCGCTCGGGACTGATGCCGACGGACTCGGGCGCGGCGGTGGCGAAGTCGGTGACGCTCATGAAAGCCTTCTTGACGATCGACGCGAGGCGGGCGGCCCCGCCACCGCGGGGCGGGGCTTCAGTTCACTCGTCTGCGCCGCTGCTCGGGGCCGCAGTGCCCGACGATTCAGCCGCCGACGAGCCCGGCGCCTTGCGGCGGCGGCGGCGCTTCTTCTTCGCCGGGTCGAGGGCCGGCACCGGCTCGCCCGAGGCCACGGCCTGCGTGCGGCGTGCGTGGTCTTCGCCGCGCGCTTCGTTCACGAGCTTGGTGCGCCCGTGTTCGTCGGCCAGCGAGAAGGCTTCCCACCAGCGTGCGAGGTGGTCGTCGATCTCGCCGGCGTCGGCGCGCAGGCGCAGGAAGTCGAAGCCCGCACGGAAGCGCGGCTGCTCGATCAGGCTGTAGGGGCTGTTGCCGGTGCGGCGCTCGAAGCGCGGCTGCATCAGCCAGATGTCGCGCATGTCGGTGCCCAGCTTGCCGCGGCCCGAGATGTCGCCGATGCGGGCGTCGAACACCGAGTCGATGGCCTGCTGCAGCGCCGGGAACGGGGCCTCGCCCGACTTCTTGAGGCGCTGCCAGCCATCGAGCACGTCGTGCCAAAGCATGCAGGCGAGCATGAAGCTCGGCGCCACGGGCTTGTCTTCCGACACGCGGCGGTCGGTGTCGGCCAGGGCCATGTCCACGAACTTCTTGCGCGCCGGGTGCTTGGCCGATTGTTCGAGCACCACGTCGAGGATCGGGAAGATGCCGTGCTTGTCGCCCACCAGGCCCTGCTTCTTCAGCTCTTCGATGCTCGCCAGCGAATGGCCGGTCTGCAGCAGCTTGATCATCTCGTCGAAGAGGCGCGAGGCCGGCACGCTTTCGAGCAGCGCGGCCATCTCTTGGATCGGTGCACGCGTCTTGGGCTCGATGGCAAAGCCGAGCTTGGCCGCGAAGCGCACCGCCCGCACGATGCGCACCGGGTCCTCGCGGTAGCGCGTAGCCGGGTCACCGATCATGCGCAGCACCTTCTTCTTCGCGTCCTTGATGCCGCCGTGGTAGTCGACCACGATCTGCTTGACCGGGTCGTAGTACATCGCGTTGACCGTGAAGTCGCGGCGCGCGGCGTCTTCGATCTGCGGGCCCCAGACGTTGTCGCGCAGCACGCGACCGGCGGCGTCCACCACGTGGGTCTTGCCGGCGAGCTCGCTCTTCGAGGTCTTCTCGTTGCCGGTGACCTGCTCGGCGGCCGCCGCGTCCATCATGGCGCGGAAGGTCGAGACCTCGATCACCTCGTGCTCGCGCCCCCGACCGAACACCACGTGCACGATGCGAAAGCGCCGGCCGATGATGAAGGCGCGCCGGAACAGGGCCTTGACCTGCTCGGGCGTGGCGTTGGTGGCCACGTCGAAGTCTTTCGGGCGCAGGCCCAGCAGCAGGTCGCGCACGGCGCCGCCAACGATGTAGGTCTCGTAGCCGGCGTCGCTGAGCGTCTTGACGACACGGATGGCGTTGTCGTCGACGAGCGTGAGGTCGATGCCGTGTTCGGACACCGGCACTTCGACGCGCTTGCCCTTGGGCACCGCGCCCTTGGCAGCCGGGGTGCCGGCCGACTTGCCGAGCAGCTTGTCTATGAACTTCTTGATCATCAGGCGAAGAGATGAAGAATGCGCCAGCCCCGCGCGCGTGCAATCGTTTCGAGCGATGCGGATGGATTGGTCGCCACCGGGTCGGTTGCCCGTTCCAGCAGCGGCAGGTCGTTCACCGAGTCGCTGTAGACGCTGACGCGCTCGAAGTCTTCGATCTGGTGGCCCAGCGTGGCCAGCCACTCGTCGGTGCGCAGCGTCTTGCCCTCGCGGAACGAGGGCGTGCCCTCGATCCGGCCGGTGATGGTACCCGCCGGGGTCTTCTCCAGGCGAACCGCCAGCAGGTGATCGACCCCGAAGGCCCGGCCGATCGGCCCGGTGATGAACTCGTTGGTGGCCGTGATGATGGCCACCAGGTCGCCCTGGTCCTGGTGTTTCTTGACCAGGTCGAGCGCCGGGGCCTGCAGCGCCGGGCGGATGGTGTCCGCCATGAAACGCTCGTGCGCCGCCGCCATCTCGGCCGCCGGCCGGTCGCGCCAGGGGCGTGTCGCGTATTCGATGTACTCGTGGATGTCGAGCGTGCCGTTCTGGTACTGCGCGTAGAAGGCGTCGTTCTGCCGGCCGAACTCGACCGGGTCGGCCCAGCCCTGCTTCAGCACGAACTCGCCCCAGGCGTGGTCGGAGTCGATCGGGAGCAGCGTGTGGTCCAGGTCGAAGAGGCAGAGGTTCTTGCTCATGCGCCCTCCTCCGCCAGCATCTGCTTGAAGGGGGACAGCCCCTCGCCCGGCGGGTACGCCGGACGATCCCCCGAGGGGATGCGGGCCGGCTTGGGAGCGGCCCGGCGCTCGGCCCGGTTCATGCGCCCTCCTCCGCCAGCATCTGCTTCAGCAGCGGCACGGTGATCGCGCGCTTGTGCGCGAGGGCGAATTCGTCGAGTCGGTCGAGCAAGGCCATCAGGTGCTTCAAATCGCGCGAGAAGCGCGTCAAGAGGTAGTCCATCACGTCATCGGACAGGAACAGGCCGCGCCGGTCGGCCTCGCGGCGCAGGGCGGCGCGCGACTCGGCCTCGGACAGCGGTTCGATCGCGAACACATGGCCCCAACCGAGGCGCGTGCGCAGGTCGTCGCGCAGCGGCAGATCGACCGGCGGCATGTGACCGGCCGCGGCCACCGGGATGCCGTGCGTCGTCGCCTCGACAAAGAGTGCGAAGGCGGCGTGCTGCTGGGCCTCGTCGAAACGCTCGCAGTCGTCGAACACGATCAGCGAGACGTTCTCGTCGAACACCCATGGCACCGGCTCGGCCGGGCCGAACCAGGCGACGCGCCCCCCCTGGCGCTGCGTCTGCGTCGCCAGGGCTTGCAGAAGATGCGTCTTGCCGGCACCCGACGGGCCCCACAAGAACACCGGCGCCGCATGCGGCGCGATGCCCCGCAAGTGCACCACGGCCTGGGCGTTCGCGCCGGGCAGGAAGTCGTCGAAGCTGTGGACGGGCTCGCTGCCGATGGCCAGGGGAATCTGCCGCATCGGCATCGTCAGCCTTGGTACAGCTTGCTGCCCAGGTAGGCCTGGTGCAGGCGCTGGCTGGCCACCGACAGCACGGCACACACCGGCAGGGCGATCAGCACACCCACGAAGCCGAACAGGTGCCCGAAGGCCAGCAACGCGAAGATCACCATCAACGGGCTCATGCCGATGCGCTCGCCCACCAGACGAGGGGTGAGGAAGAAGCTTTCGAGCACCTGCCCGAGGCCGAACACGACGGCCACGCCGACCAGCCCGTACAGGCTGCCGAACTGCAGCACCGCCGCCAGCAGCGCGAGTGCCAGGCCGATGCCGAAGCCGAGGTAGGGCACGAAGGTCGCCAGGCCGGTGAACACACCGACCGGCACCGCCAGCTCGAAACGGAACAGGGCGAGGCCCACGCTGTAGAAGACCGCCAGGATGCCCATCACCAGCAGTTGGCCGCGCAGGTACTGCCCCAGCATGGTGTCGGCCTCGGCAAGAAAGCGGTCCAGCCCGGGCCTTGCACGCAGCGGCACCAGGGCGTGCAGGCGGCTCATGATGTTCGGCCAGTCCATCAGCAGGTAGAAAAGCACTGCCGGGACGAGGATCGCGTTGCCCACGATGGCCAGCAGGAAGCTGCCGCCGATGCGCGCCGAGCTGAGCGCCGTGCTCAACCACTCTTCAAGGTTGGCGTCGAGGTACTTGACGACGAAGGCCTTGATGCTGGCGCTGTCGAGTGCAACCGGGATGCCCAGCTGCGCAAGCCAGGGCGACAAGGACCGGTTCAAGCGGTCGGCCAGCAGCGGAATCTGCTCGCGCAGCAGCGGCAGTTCCTTCGCGATGATCGGCACGAGCAGGAGCAGCACCGCCAGGATGGTCACCCCCGCGAACGCCTCGACCAGCAAAACGGCCAGCGGGCGGGGCACCCGGCGCCTGGCAAGCCCCTCGACTGCCGGGCGCAGCACGTAGGCCAGCACCCAGGCCACGAGGAAGGGCATCAGCACCGGCGCGAGCAACCACACCAAAAAGACGGCCAGAACGGCAATCAGCAACCAGGAGGCGGTTTTGCGTTGGGCCGGCGTGAGGTTCATCAGCGACAAGGGTGGCGCCCAGCGGCATGCAGGGCGGCGCGGATTCTAAAGGCGCCCTTCCCGCCCCCAGCCCGGTGCGGGCACGCTTGCCCAGGTTCAGTGAAAGCGGGCCGAACCCGGGCGGCTGAGGTGGATCATCTGTGCGGCGATGGCGGCCCGCTCGTTGGCGTCCGCCGCGTGGGGCAGGTAGGCCTTGAGGTCGTCGATCGCCTCGGGGTAGTGGCCCATCTCGGCGTGCGCCAGGCCACGGTCGCGGCGCTCTTCCCAGGCGGCGGGCAGCAGCACGACCAGGCGGTCCAGCACACCCAGCAACCGAGGCCAGTCCTGGGCGCTGCGGTGAATCTCTTTCAAGTTGCGCAGCATGCGCGCCAGCACCTCGCGCGCCGGCGCGGTCTGCAAGAACAGGCCCAGGGGCGCGTCGAACTCGCCGGTCAGGCCGTGGTCGCGGCGGTGCGGGGCCAGCAGCTCATCGAGTTCTTCACGCGACAGCGACTGGCCCGAGAACGGGTCGATCACCACCTCGCCCTCGGGCATGCGCAGCTTGATCAGGAAGTGCCCGGGAAAGGACACGCCGCGCGCCGTCAGCCCGACCTGCGTGGCCAGCTCGATGTAGAGCACCGCCAGCGAAATCGGAATGCCGCGCCGCGTGCGCAGCACCGTGTTGAGGTGACTGTTGCCGGGGTCGTAGTAGTTGTTGACGTTGCCGGCAAAGCCCAACTCGCCGAAGAAAAAGCGATTGAGCCAGCGCAAGCGCTGCACGGGGACGGCATCGGCCGGGATGCGGCGCTTCAGCCGGTCGGCCAGCGCGTCGATCTCGTCGAGCACGGCCTGGGTGTCGAGGTGGGGGTGTTCGGCCTGGGCAATCGCGACCGCCGCTTCGATCAACGACAAGCTTTCGTCGTCGGCGACCAGGGTCGCAAAATATTCGAGCGGAGTCGGCGCTTCGAAATGCAGCGGGTCAGGCATGCGAGGCAGTTTAGCCCCGGCGCAGAAATTGGCGAAGGCTCAAACCCAAGACCAGGAGAGTGCCGAAATACAGCCCCACACCGCCCGCGATGCCCGCCGTCAGCCAGCCGATGCGCCGCCATTCGCCGATGTTCGTCCACGGCACGTGCTGGGTGACCCACACCAGCCAGGCCGCCATCACGGCGCAGGCCACGACCACCCGCAGCGCGAAAGGTCCCCACCCCGGCGCCGGCACGTAGGCCCCGACGCGGCGCAGGCCGATGAAGAGCCAGGTCGCGTTGATCAGGGCGCCCAGGCCGATCGACAGCGCCAGCCCCGCGTGCCGCAGGTGGGGCACCAGCACCAGGTTCATCAGTTGCGTGAGGATCAGCACGACAACGGCGATCTTCACGGGCGTGCGAATGTCTTGCCGCGCATAGAAGCCCGGCGCGAGGATCTTCACGCCGATCAGCCCCATCAGCCCGACGCCATAGCCCTGCAGCGCGGCCACGGTCTGCGGCACGTCGCCTGCGGTGAACGCGCCCCGCTGGTAGAGCGCGGCCACCAGCGGCTCGGTGAACAAGAGCAGCGCCACGGCACACGGCAGCGCCAGCAGCATCACGAGGCGCAGGCCCCAGTCGAGCAGGCCTGAGTAGGCCGCCGCGTCGCCCCGCCCCTGCGCCGCCGACAGCTGCGGGATCAGCACCACGCCGAGCGCGACGCCCAGCAGCGCGGTCGGGAATTCCATCAGCCGGTCGGCATAAGTCAGCCAGGACACCGCGCCCACGCCGATCTGCGAAGCGATCTGCGTATTGATCATCAGCGAGAGCTGCGCGACCGACACGCCGACCAGCGCCGGCAGCATCTGCCGCAGCACCAGGTGCACGCCCGGGTGGTGCCACGCCGCCTTGAGGGCGCGCGGCGACAGCCCGATGCGCGGCATCTGCCCGATGCGCAGCAGCGCCGGCACCTGCACGCCGAGTTGCAGCACACCGCCGAGCAACACGCCGGCCGCCAGCGCGTAGATGGGCTCGATGCCGTGGCGCTCGAACACCGGAGCCAGGCCCCAGGCCGCGCCGATCATGGCGAGGTTGAGCAGCACGGGGGACGCGGCCGGCACGGCAAAGCGCTTCCAGGTGTTCAAGATGCCGGCCGACAGCGCGACCAGCGAGATGAAGGCGATGTACGGGAACATCCAGCGCGTCATCACGACGGCGGCGTCGAAGCGTTCGAGCCCGGCGGCCATCAGCCACACGACGATGGGCGAGGCCGCCACGCCGACCACCACGGTGAGCAGCAAGGCCCAGAACAGCACGGTCGCCACCGCGTCGATCAGGCGGCTGGTGACCTCGTCACCCTCTTTCGCCCGCGTGGACGCCAGGATCGGCACGAAGGCCTGCGAAAACGCGCCCTCGCCGAACAGCCGGCGCAGCATATTGGGGATGCGGAAGGCTGCCTGGAAGGCGTCGGTCCACGCGCCCGCGCCGAACATGGCGGCGATGAGCAGGTCGCGCACCAGCCCGGTGATGCGCGAGGCCAGGGTCAGCAGGGAAACGGTGGAGGCAGCCCGCAGCAGGTTCATCGGTGGGAGACGCAGGCGGTGCCGGGGGGCGAAGTGGGTCGAAAGGCGCGGCCCCGCTGGCAGCGGGCCGTCGAAGGCGGCGGATTATAGGGAGCGCCAGAACTCGTTCGACCCGCGATTTGCCCGCCGCAAGCGCCCACTGCTATACTCGCCGGCTTTTCCACCTGGACACACCACCCCCATGGCCACTGCTTCCAAAGCCAAAAAGACGGTCCGTATCGCTTCGGGCCGCAAGCGCGTCCGTCAGGACGTCAAGCTGAACGCCGCCAACACGGCCCTGCGTTCGAAGTTCCGCACCGTGATCAAGAACGTCCAGAAGGCTGTTGCCGCTGGCGACAAGACCAAGGCGACCGAACTCTTCAAGTCGGCGCAAAGCGTCATCGATTCCGTGGCCGATAAGGGCCTGTTCCACAAGAACAAGGCTGCTCGCCACAAGAGCCGCCTGTCGGCCAAGGTCAAGGCCCTGGCCGCTGCGGCCTGACGATCAACCCCCAGGTGGAAACAAAAGCCCGCGCAAGCGGGCTTTTTGCTTTCTGGACCCGCCGCAACGACTCAGGCCCCGGACGACGGCCCCGCCGGCTTCGCATCCGGCAGCAGGCAGGCCTCGGCGACTTGCAGATCGTTGTCGCGCGCGAAGTTCATGACGAAGTCCCAGGCCATCACCTCAAGGCCACGCAGCTCTTCGTTGACGATCACGCACTTGGTGCCGTTGATCACCGAGGGCACGCAGTAGGGCGAATAACCGATGTGCGCCGCGCGCCCCATGGCCGCACCGCCGGGGCGAAAGCTCGACATCGCTCCCGCCAGCCGCTCGGCCCAGTCGCTCGGGCGAAAGGTCTTGCCGTCCTTGGTGACACCGAGGATGAAAACTTCGCGGGGACGTTTGGGCAGAGACATGCTGAGAGACGGCAATTCGGCGCGGACGGCGCGCATTGTCGCCGTGCAGGAAACGTACCTGTGCGCCCGGGGGTGACCCTAGAATGATTGGCCCACCCCGGCCGGCCCGTCGCCGGCCGGTTTCCTTTCTGAAGCCCCACTCGGAGTGCTCATGAACGCGCCTGACAAGTCTCTCGCCAACCCCGAACCCCATGTGATGCAAACGTACGGCCGCCTGCCGTTCGCGCTGTCGCATGGCCGAGGTGTGTGGGTGTGGGACACGGCGGGCAAGCAATACCTCGACGGCCTCGCGGGCATCGCGGTCAACACGCTGGGGCACGCGCACCCGAAGCTCGTGCCGGCGCTGACTGACCAGATCGGCAAGCTGATCCACAGCTGCAATTACTACCAGGTGCCGCTGCAAGAACAGTTGGCCGCGAAGCTGACGCAGTTGTCCGGCCTGACCAACGTGTTCTTCTGCAGCACGGGCCTGGAAGCCAACGAGGCCGCGCTGAAGATCGCGCGCAAGTACGGCCACGACAAGGGCATCGACCGGCCCGAGGTGATCGTCTACGAAAAGGCTTTCCACGGCCGCTCGATCGCCACGTTGTCGGCCACCGGCAACCCGAAGGTGCAGGCCGGCTTCGGCCCGCTGGTCGAAGGCTTCGTGCGTGTGCCGCTGAACGACGTGGCCGCCATCGAGCAGATCGGCAAGACCAACCCGAACGTGACGGCGGTGTTCCTCGAAGTCATTCAGGGCGAAGGCGGCATCAACCCGGCGACCGTCGAATACCTGCAGGCCGTGCGCCGCATCTGCGACCAGCACGGCTGGCTGCTGATGCTCGACGAGGTGCAATGCGGCATGGGCCGCACCGGCAAGTGGTTCGCGCACCAGTGGGCCGGCATCCAGCCCGACGTGATGCCACTCGCCAAGGGCCTGGGCTCGGGTGTGCCGGTCGGTGCGGTGGTGTGTGGACCGAAGGCCGCAAACGTGTTCGGCCCCGGCAACCACGGCACCACCTTCGGCGGCAACCCGCTGGCCATGCGCGCGGGGGTCGAGACCATCCGCATCATGGAGGAAGACGGCCTGCTGCAAAACGCCGCAACTGTCGGTGAACGCCTCAAGAGCAGCCTCGCACGCGAGCTGGGCCACCTGCCCGGCGTGAAAGACATCCGCGGCCAGGGCCTGATGCTGGGCATCGAACTCGAACGCCCTTGCGGCGAGCTGCTCGGCCAGGCCGCCGACGCCGGCCTCTTGATGAGCGTGACGGCCGACCGCGTGATTCGCCTGGTGCCGCCGCTGATCCTGAGCGCCGACGAGGCCGACCAGATCATCGCCATCCTCGTCCCGCTGGTGAAGAAGTTCCTCGCCAACACCGCGTCATGAAGCCCGGCATGAGCCTCATCAAGCACTACCTCCAGTTCAAGGACCTGCGCGCCGAGGAGTACGCCTACCTCTTCGAGCGCGCCGCCGTCATCAAGAAGCGCTTCAAGAACTACGAGAAGTACACGCCGCTGACCGACCGCACGCTGGCGATGATCTTCGAGAAGGCCAGCACGCGAACGCGCGTGAGCTTCGAGGCCGGCATGTACCAGATGGGCGGCTCGGTGGTGAACCTCACCACCGGCGACAGCCAGCTGGGCCGTGCCGAGCCCATCGACGACAGCGCGCGGGTGATCAGCCGCATGGTCGATCTGGTGATGATCCGCACCTTCGAGCAGACCAAGATCGAGGCCTTCGCCGCCAACTCGCGCGTGCCGGTCATCAACGGGCTGACCAACGAGTACCACCCGTGCCAGATCCTGGCCGACATCTTCACCTTCATCGAGCACCGCGGCTCGATCAAGGACAAGGTGGTCGCGTGGGTGGGCGACGGCAACAACATGGCCAACACCTGGCTGCAGGCGGCCGACATCCTCGGCTTCACGCTGCATGTCAGCACGCCCAGCGGCTACGAGATCGACCCGACCGTGGCGGGCGTGACCAACACCTCGTGCGTGAAGACCTTCAAGAACCCGCTCGACGCCTGCCGAGGCGCCCACCTCGTCACCACCGACGTGTGGACCAGCATGGGCTACGAGGCCGAGAACGAGGCCCGCATGAAGGCCTTCGCCGACTGGTGCGTGGACCGCGAGATGATGGCCGCCGCCCAGCCTGATGCGCTGTTCATGCACTGCCTGCCGGCGCACCGTGGCGAAGAGGTCGAGGCCGAGGTGATCGACGGCCCGCAGTCCGTCGTCTGGGACGAAGCTGAAAACCGGATGCACGTTCAGAAGGCACTCATGGAGTTCCTTCTGATCGGTCGGGTAGGCTGAGACAAACCCGCAGCACTGCGCCGTTCGGCCCACGCCCAGCGCCGGACAAGCGCAGCGCTGTCACGCACCCGCTCTAGGGTAGGCCCCCGTGTGATACGGGAGGGCCGATGGAGCACGTCGAAAAACCTGAGGCGATGGGCCGCACTCGGCTGTCGCCTCTGCAGCGCCGCATCGGTGCGTTCGTGGTTTTGCTTTTGCTGGCGTGCACCGGGTCGGCATGGGCGCAATCGCTGCCGAACGGCGGCCACGTGACGGGCAGCATCACCACGGCAGGTGGGCAGGACAGCTTCACGCTCACCGCCAACACCGGCGAAAACATCAACCTGCGCGTGGCCGACACCGCTGGCGGTTCGCTCTACCCACGCGTGACGCTGTACCGCCCCGATGGCAGCTACGTGACCTTCGGTCAAGGCCCGCTGGTGGGCTCGCTTTCGTTCACGGCGAACCTGTCGGGCACTTACACCGCGGTGGTTTCCGATGCACAAGAGACGGGCACCGGGCCCTACCGCCTGTACTACGCCAAGGCCCACGGGGCCAACGAACACGGCCTGCTGCCCAATGGTGGCTCGGTCGCCGAAACCCTCGACCTCGGTGACATGGACTCGTACACGCTCACGGCCTCGGCGGGCGAGAACATCAACCTGCGCGTGGCCGACACCGCTGGCGGTTCGCTCTACCCCCGCGTGACGCTGTACCGCCCCGATGGCAGCTACGTGACCTTCGGGCAAGGCCCGCTGGTGGGCTCGCTTTCGTTCACGGCGAACGTGTCGGGCACTTACACCGTGGTGATTTCCGATGCACAAGAGACGGGCACCGGCCCCTACCGCCTGTACTACGCCAAGGCCGCGGGTGCCAACGAACACGGCCTGCTGCCCAACGGTGGCTCGGTCGCCGAAGCCCTCGACCTCGGTGACATGGACTCGTACACGCTCACGGCCTCGGCGGGCGAGAACATCAACCTGCGCGTGGCCGACACCGCTGGCGGCTCGCTCTACCCCCGCGTGACGCTGTACCGCCCCGATGGCAGCTACGTGACCTTCGGGCAAGGGCCTCTGGTGGGCTCGCTTTCGTTCACGGCGAACCTGTCGGGCACCTACACCGTGGTGGTTTCCGATGCACAAGAGACGGGCACCGGCCCCTACCGCCTGTACTACGCCAAGGCCGCGGGTGCCAACGAGCACGGCCTGCTGCCCAACGGTGGCTCGGTCGCCGAAACCCTCGACCTGGGTGACATGGACTCGTACACGCTCACGGCCTCGGCGGGCGAAAGCATCAACCTGCGCGTGGCCGACACCGCTGGCGGTTCGCTCTACCCCCGCGTGACGCTGTACCGCCCCGATGGCAGCTACGTGACCTTCGGTCAAGGCCCGCTGGTGGGCTCGCTTTCGTTCACGGCGAACCTGTCAGGCACCTACACCGTGGTGATTTCCGATGCACAAGAGACAGGCACCGGCCCCTACCGCCTGTACTACGCCAAGGCCGCGGGTGCCAACGAGTTGGGGCGCCTCTGCCCCTCGCTGCCGCGCATGCAGGCGCTGGACCTGGGCGACCTGGACTCGTACACCTTCGCGGCTGCGTCCGGCGAAAGCGTCTTGTTGGCCGTGACCGAAACCGCGGCCACGTCGCTGTATCCACGCTTGACCGTGTACCAACCCAACGGCAGCTACCTCACCTTCGGTCAGGGGCCGGTGAGCGGGGCGGTGTCTTTCACGGCGACCGTCTCGGGCACCTTCATGGTTGTCGTTTCCGACGGCCAGGAAACCGGGGTCGGCGCCTACAGCCTCGCGCTCACCGGCCCCAGCGGTGACGGCTGCATCAGCGGCGACGGAGCCACGGGCGATGACAACGAGGGCGCGGCCGAAGGCGAGGTGCCGCTGCCGCTGTGGGCATGGGTGCTGCTGGCCAGCCTGCTCGGCACGGGCCTGCATCGACGCAGCACAACCGCGCATCGCCCGCACTGAGCCCGTTCACCCCCGTTGCACACACCCGTCAACGCGGCTCATGCCACACGGTGGGTTGCGGGGTTTCAATGGGGCATGAACACCCTGCCCGCCCTCTTCCTCTCTCACGGCTCGCCGATGCTGGCGCTGGAGCCCGGCGCCACCGGCGCGTTTCTCGAAGCGCTGGGCCCGGCGATCGAGGCGCGCTTCGGGCGACCGAGGGCCATCCTCGCGATTTCGGCGCACAGCACGGCCGAGGTGCCCCTGCTGCTGGCCGCCGAACAGCAGCATGCGGTGCACGACTTCGGTGGCTTTCCCGACGCCCTCTTTCGCTTGCGCTACGACCCACCCGGCGCGCCGGCCCTGGCCGAACGCGTGATGCCCCTGCTGGCCGGCACGGGTGCCCGGCGCCTCGCGCAGGCGGGGCTCGACCATGGCATCTGGTCGATGCTGCGCTTCATGTGGCCGCGGGCCGACATCCCCGTGCTGCCGCTCGCCTGGGCGCCCCACCAGCCCACCGCCGCGCAGTTCGCGCTGGGCGAACGGCTCGCACCGCTGGCCGATGAAGGCGTGCTGGTGATGGGCACCGGCAGCATCACGCACAACCTGCGACGCGTGTTCGCGCGGGGGCAGGCCGAGGTGGAT
Organism: Piscinibacter sp. PDB5-1; assembly: GCF_056676035.1. Lineage (NCBI taxonomy): Bacteria > Pseudomonadati > Pseudomonadota > Betaproteobacteria > Burkholderiales > Sphaerotilaceae > Piscinibacter > Piscinibacter sp. PDB5-1. The sequence goes on from NZ_JBWVZL010000001.1 coordinate 812,153, forward strand.
GCCCCCGAGATCGCCGAGAGCCGGGCCTTCCGCCAGTGGTGGCTCGACCGCGGCCAGGCCCGCGACTGGGACGCGCTGATGGCCTACCGCGCGCAGGCGCCGCACGCGATCGACATGCACCCGACCGACGAGCACCTGCTGCCCTGGTTCGTGGCCGCCGGTGCGGGTGGGCGCGACGCGGCGCCCGTGCGCCTGCACAGCGCCGTGACCTACGGTTGCCTGGGCATGGATGCGTACGCCTTCGGGCCGTCGGCGGGCGACTTGGCTCGGCACGTCAGCGGCCCGCAAGCCGCCGCCGCATAGCCTCACACAGCCGGATCAACGCGCTGCGGCAGCCCCGATCTCTTTCGGGGCGCTTTCGGCGCGGTGCCGCTCGGCCAGCGCGGCTTCACCCAGCGGCGAGGCCACGAGCAGTTCGTCCAAGGCGGCCATCTCGCCGACGGCGGCTTGGCGACGCACGAAGCGGTCGAGCGATTGGGCGCCGGCACAACTCAGGCGCTCGAGCTCGGGCACCTCGGTCTTGAGCAACTGCTGCATCGCGTCGAAGCGCTGCTCGCTCGCCGCCACCCGCTCAGCGGGCCAGCCGACGCGGCGCCCCAGTTCGAGGCCGAATTGGCGCATCACGAGGCGGTCAGAGCGTTCGTGAAAGACCTGCGCGATCTGCTCACAGACCTGTCGGCGGTTCGCATCGGCCACCGCCGTCACCGAACAGTGAAGGTCGAGCGCGCTGATGGGGGGCGGGCGGCGGGCCGACTCCAGGCCGGCCAGCGTGGCCGCCCAGGCGGAGTGCGAACTGTGTCGCACGTCGCGCGGCGCGTGAGCGACCAGCGCGCGGCTGAGGGCCCCGGCATAAGCGTCCGCACGCCGCGAGGCGGCCACGCGGTAGAGCGCATCGCGCACCGCTTCGGGGTCGTCGCGCAACTGGGCGTGCGCCGACACGGCGACCCAGGGCATCGCGTTGCCCGGGTCCACACGGGCCCATTGCTCGGCGGTGATGAGCTGGCAGCTGCCGCGTTCGGTCGCCTGCGGCCCCATCGCGTCGCAGGCTTCCATCGCCAGCGCATAAACAATGGGGTCGTTGGCCGGGGCGGCCAGCCGCGCCAGTTCTTCGCGGGCCATGCCGGCCGCCATGCGTTCTTTGACGAGGCAGTTGTCGTCGCTCGCGCAACCAGGTGTGCGGCCCGCGCGCAAACGGCGTTCGGCCTCGGCCTGCACCCATGCGGCGTAGTGGCCAAAGGCCCGGAAGCGCGGCAGGCTACCCGCGGCCAGCAGGTGCCGGGCCGCTTGCAGGGCTTCGTCCATCGGACGGTGCAGGGCCTCGCGCAGGCGCTTCCCGCCCTCGGGGCCGTCGAAACCTTTGGCGCACCAGGCCTCGTGCGGCCCCACCGGCTGCGACGCGGGGGCCGAGGCCGCCTGGACGGTCACTGGCGCCAACGCCGCGCTGCGGGGTGCGGGCGCGGCCGTGTCCACACGCGCCCACTCACCGCGCACCTGCGAGAAGAAGAAGGCCACCAAGGCGGCCAGCACCGCCACGCCAGCGGCCAGCGGCCAGCGCATGCTGCGTGCATCGTCGGGGCGCAGGTCGGGATCGGTCATAGGCTGCCTTCGGCGATGGCTTCTTTCACCGCCGCGACCTGCCGGCGCGACACCACCAGCCATTCATCGACCGGTGCCACACGCACCACCCAGCCCTCGGAAGCTTCGTCGTCGCCATCGCCCGCGGGCAGCACTCGGCGCTCGAGCGAACGCAGGGCGTGCCGCGCGACCAGCGCATTGCGGTGGATGCGCAGGAAGCGGTCGCCCAGGCGCTGCGCCAGGTCGGTGAGTGCATCGTCGAGGACGTAGGTGTGCGCAGCGGTGCGCAGCGTCACGTACTTCAACTCAGCCTTGAGATACAGCACCTCGGACACCGGCACACGCACCTTGCGACCGAGGTCGCTGACGACGATCACCGGCTCGTCGCCGCTCGCGGGGCCTGGGCGAGGCAAGCGTTCGGCCACGCGCTGCAGCGCGGCCTGCAGGCGCTCACGTCGCACGGGCTTGGTGAGGTAGTCCACCGCGTCGAGTTCGAAGGCGGTGAGCGCGTGTTCGGCATGCGCCGTGACGAAGACGATGGCCGGGCGGCGCGGCCGCTGGCGCAGTTGCGCGGCCAGCTGGGTGCCATCCGCCCCCGGCATGTGGATGTCGAGCAGCAGCAGGTCGCATTCGTGGCCGGCCAGCCAGTCGAGCGCCTGCTGCGCGTTGGCCGCCTCGCCCACCACCTGCGCGTGAGGAGCCGGACACTCGGCCACGAGTTGCTGCAGGCGCATGCGGGCCAGCGCTTCGTCATCGACGATGAGCACGCGAAGGGTCATGACAGCCCCTCGCCCGACGGGTACATCGGTCGATCCCCCGAGGGGATGCGGGCCGGCTTGGGGGCGGCCCGGCGCTCGGCCCGCTGTGATGACAGCCCCTCGCCCGATGCGTGCATCGGTCGATCCCCCGAGGGGATGCGGGCCGGCTTGGGAGCGGCCCGGCGCTCGGCCCGTGGTGATGACAGCCCCTCGCCCGATGCGTGCATCGGTCGATCCCCCGCGGGGATGCGGGCCGGCTTGGGGGCGGCCCGGCGCTCGGCCCGCAACGAGGTCAGCGAAACACTCATGACAGCGGCACCACGATCTGCACCCGGAACACGTCGCGTTCCTGGCGGACTTCGAACTGCGCGGCGACGTCGTGCATGAGCTTCAAGCGCTCGCGCACGTTGCGCAGCGCGATGCCGTTGCCCGGGCGCGAGGGCGTCTTGGGCACGGAGTTGGCAATGCTGATGACCGCATGCGCGCGCTTGACGCGGGTGCGGATGCGGATCACGCCGCCCTCGGGCGAGGGCTCGACGCCATGGCGCACGGCGTTTTCGACCAGCGGCTGCAGCAGCAGCGGTGGCACGCGGGCAGTGCCGGCGTCGTCGTCGAGCTCCCAGCTCGTTTGCAGTCGATCGCCGAAGCGGATCTGCTCAATGGCCAGGTAGCGCTGCGCCAGCGCCACCTCGTCGGCCAGGCTCACCGACTCGCCGCTTTCGCTGAGCGCCACGCGAAACAACTCGGCCAGGTCTTCGAGCAGGCCTTCAGTGCGCGCCGGGTCCAGACGCGCCAACGTGATCGCCGTGTTGAGCGTGTTGAACAGGAAATGCGGGCGGATGCGCGACTGCAACTCGGCCAGCCGCGCCGTGGTGTCGGCCGGCAGCCGGGCGCGTGCGCGCAGGCTGAGCCAGTAGAACAGCGCCGCCGACATGGCCGCGCCCGCAGCCACCAACGCAGTGCCCGGCACCTCAACGAGCAGCGACAAGCCACCGAAGGCCTGCAGGGCCCACGCGAAAGCACCACACGCCGCGCCGAGCACGAGGGCGGCAGCCCATTGCGCCAGGGGCACCACCGCAGCCAGCGATCGACGCAGGCTGCACACGACGACCAGCCACAGCAGCACCGCCGGCAAGGCCAGGCTCGACGACACCGCGATGCGCACCAGCCAATCTTGCAGGTTCATCGCGCCGAACATCGCGCCAACCGCCACCGCGCCATGCACGAACAGCACCGCGCGCAACACCACACCGACGTGGCACACATCGAAGGCCGAGCCGGCGGTGGTGTCGCGCCGGGCGGCGTCGTTGCCCAGGCCGAAGCCGGTGGCACCGAACAGGCTGCCGTGGCTGCTGAACTCGCTGGGTCGTGTGGGAGCCGGCCCCAGCGTGGCGGGGCCGCTGGCGGACGATGCAGATGCGCTGTCTTGCGAGCGGGGGTCAGCCATGACGGAGAGGGGGGCCGAATAGAATCTGGCGCTTGTTTGCGCCTCGGCGGTGGGTCGCATTGTCGCCCTGACGACCACACGCACACCCGGCGCTACCAAGCGTTACACCCCCTCGGTTTCCCGAATCCACAGGCCCTCGCGGGGCCGCCTCTCACGGCCCTCGCATCCTTTGACCCACGCCATGTCCGCCAACCAACTCGACAAGAAATCCCAAGCCTGGTCTGCGCTCTTCTCTGAGCCGATGAGCGATTTGGTGAAGCGCTACACCTCCAGCGTGTTCTTCGACAAGCGCATGTGGAAGGCCGACATCGCGGGCTCGCTGGCGCACGCCGACATGCTGGCTGCACAGGGCGTGATCGGCGCGAGCGACCTCGCCGACATCCAGCGCGGCATGGCGCAGATCACGCAAGAGATCGAATCGGGCGCGTTCGAGTGGAAGCTCGATCTGGAGGACGTGCACCTCAACATCGAGGCCCGCCTCACGCAGCTGGTGGGCGACGCCGGCAAGCGCCTGCACACCGGCCGCTCGCGCAACGACCAGGTCGCGACCGACGTGCGCCTGTGGCTGCGCGACGAGATCGACGGCATCGCCGCGCTGCTGGCCGACATGCAGAAGTCGCTGGTCGATGTGGCCGAGAAGAACGTCGAGACCATCCTGCCCGGCTTCACGCACATGCAGGTCGCGCAGCCGGTCAGCTTCGCGCACCACCTGCTGGCGTACGTCGAGATGTTTGCCCGCGACGCCGAGCGCCTGGCCGACGTGCGCAAGCGCGTCAACGTGCTGCCCCTGGGCGCCGCCGCGCTGGCCGGCACCAGCTACCCGCTCGACCGCGAGCGCGTCGCCAAGACCCTGGGCTTCGACGGCGTGTGCCAGAACAGCCTCGACGCCGTGAGCGACCGTGACTTCGCGCTCGAATTCAGCGCCTTCGCGTCGATCAGCATGGTGCACGTCTCGCGCCTGGCCGAAGAGATCGTGCTGTGGATGAGCCAGAACTTCAGCTTCATCGACCTGGCCGACCGGTATTGCACCGGCTCGTCGATCATGCCGCAGAAGCGCAACCCCGACGTGGCCGAGCTGGCACGCGGCAAGAGCGGCCGCGTGGTCGGCCACCTGATGGGCCTCATCACGCTGATGAAGGGCCAGCCCCTGACCTACAACAAGGACAACCAGGAAGACAAGGAGCCCTTGTTCGACACCGTGGATACGCTGCGCGACACACTGCGCATCATGGCCGAGATGGTCGGCGGCATCACCGTCAAGGCCGAGGCAATGGAGCGCGCCGCGCTGCGCGGCTACGCCACCGCCACCGACCTCGCCGACTACCTGGTGAAGAAGGGCCTGCCCTTCCGCGACGCGCACGAGGCCGTCGCCCACGCGGTGAAGACCGCCATCGCCCAGGGCAAGGACCTGAGCGAACTGCCGCTCGAAACGCTGCAAGGCTTCAACGCGTCGATCACGCAGGACGTGTTCGAGGTGCTGACGCTGCGTGGCTCGCTGAACGCGCGCAATGTGCTCGGCGGCACGGCCCCGGCGCAGGTGCGCCGGCAGATCGCGCGGCACCGCGCCCGCCTGGGTTGAGCGGCTACGCGGCTGAGCGGCCGCGAGGTTCCTCGCTCCGCCAGACGTGCGCGATCTTGCTTTCGGATTAGCACAAATTCAAAACAAACGCTAGAACGGTTTTGCAAGGGACATGCGCCGATGCGCTTTGCGCACGCGCGTCCCAACATCTCGTCGCTGACTTCGAAAAACACACCGTCAGCCGGCCCGAGGCCCCGCACAGGGTGCCCAGCCGTCCATTCACACACTGGAGACAGATGACATGAGCAAGCAACTGCTGCTGAAGGCGGCTCTCGCCGTGGCGACCTTCGCCGCCGCCGCCACTGCATCGGCCGTACAGATCGGCCCGAACCCGACCAAGTCGTCGCTGGAAGCCAGCCGCGGCCCGTTCTCGGTGAGCACCACCCGCCTGAGCGCCAACGGCCACGGCGGCGGCACGATCTACTACCCGACCAACGCAGGCGCCAAAGTCGGCGTGATCTCGATCGTGCCGGGCTTCGTGTCGTACCAGAGCAGCATCGAGTGGTGGGGCCCCCGCCTCGCCTCGCACGGCTTCGTGGTCGTCACCATCGACACCATCACCACCGTGGACCAGCCGCCCAGCCGTTCGCAGCAACAGCTGCGCGCGCTCGACCAAGTGGTCGCGCTCGGCAACAGCAGCAGCAGCCCGCTGTACGGCAAGATCGACGGCTCGCGCACCGGCGTGATGGGCTGGTCGATGGGCGGCGGCGGCTCGCTGATCTCGGTCGAGAACCGTCCCTCGATCAAGGCGGCGGCACCGCAAGCCCCGTGGAATGTCACGTCGAGCTTCTCGCGCATCACCACGCCTGTGCTGATCTTCTCGTGCCAGAGCGACATCGTGGCCCCGGTCATCTCGCACTCGAACCCGTTCTACAGCAGCATGACGCGCAACCCGAAGCAACTGCTCGAAAAGACCCTGGGCGATCACTTCTGCGTGAACAGCCCCAACGCCACCATCGGCCTGAAGGGCGTGGCCTGGATGAAGCGCTTCATGGACGGCGACACCCGCTACACGAGCTTCGCCTGCAGCAACCCGAACGCCTTCGGCTTCTCGGACTTCAAGACCGCCCGCTGCAACTGATCGACCGACGCTTCGGCGTCCCCTCTGCGGGCGGCCCAACGCCTGCCCGCAGCTGATCCACCCTTTGTCTTCTGGGCTTTTGGCTCATTCAAGGCTCCCGCGTCCTGCGGGAGCCTTCCTTTTTTCTCCACGGGTGATTAGGGTTTGCGATCAGCTGCGATCCGACCCGCTGCCGGTTGGCGTTTGCCCCCGCACCGGCCCTGTTCCATGAGAGACAACGCATACGTGCTCGACCTCGAAGGCTTCGTCTACACGACGGACCGGCGAGAGGCGGGCTTCACCGAACGCCATGCCGCCGTGGTGATGCTGGGCGTCAAGCCCGAGCCCTTCGAGGTGGTGTTGCGCACCGGTGAACAGGTGCGCGCGCGTGCGATGGTGGTGGGCCCGATGGTCGAGCGCCAGCTGTTCTCGCCCCACGGCGGGCTGGTGGACTTTCACGTCTTTCCGCTGCACCCGCTGTACCCGCACTTCGTCAACCTGCCGGCCCCCGGCGCGCTGGCCATCGACCGAGAGGCTTTCGCCGACTGGGACGAACTGCTCACCGCCCTGCATGCCGGCACCACCGGCTTTGACGCCGCCCGCGCAGAGTTCGACGCCGTGCTCGCGCGCGCCGCACAGCTGCTGCCACCGCGGTCGTTCAGCAACGCGACTCAGGTGCAGCAGGTGATCGACATCCTGCGCGGCAATCCCGACAGCACGCTGGCTTCGCTGGCCGAGCAGCTGGACGTGTCGGTGCGCTGGATGAGCAAGCTCTTCCAGCAAGCGCTGGGCATGTCGTACCGCGACTACCAAACCGGCCGCAAGCACCGCAAGGCCATGGAAATGCTCTTCTCGCGGCGCTCGCTCACCGACCTGGCGCACGAAGCCGGTTTTGCCGACTCGCCGCATTTCACGCGCGCGTTTCAGCGCTGGTATGGCCAGCTGCCTTCGTTCAGCCGCGACCCGGCCAACCTGCGCGTGTGCCTGCCCAACGGCCGCGTGGTCGGCTGAGCCGAATCAGGTCGCGCTCAGGCGAAATACCGACACCGTTTGCGCCAGCCCCGCGGCCTGCTGCTTGAGGCTTTCGGCGGCAGCGGCGGACTCCTCCACCAACGCCGCGTTCTGCTGCGTCACCAGGTCGAGCTGGCCGACCGCATCGCCGATCTGGCCGATGCCGCTGCTCTGCTCGTCGCTCGCGTGGCCGATTTCCTGGATGAGGTCGCTCACGCGCTTCACCTGCGACACGATCTCGCCCATGGTGTGACCGGCATCGGCCACCAGGCGCGTGCCGGCATCAACCTTCTCGACGCTCTCGCCGATCAGGGCCTTGATCTCTTTGGCGGCCTGCGCCGAGCGTTGCGCGAGGCTGCGCACCTCACTCGCCACGACAGCAAACCCCCGGCCTTGTTCGCCGGCGCGGGCCGCTTCGACCGCCGCGTTCAGCGCGAGGATGTTGGTCTGGAAGGCAATGCCGTCGATCACACCGATGATGTCCACGATGCGGTTCGACGAGGCGGCGATGTTCTGCATGGTCTCGACCACGCGGCCCACGACTTCACCGCCTTGCGCGGCCACGGCCGAGGCGCCGCTGGCCAGGCGTGTGGCCTCGCGCGCGGTCTCGGCGTTCTGCTTCACGGTGGCGGTGAGCTGCTCCATCGACGCCGCCGTCTGTTGCAGGCTCGACGCCTGTTCTTCGGTGCGCTGGCTGAGGTCGGCGTTGCCGGTGGCGATCTGCGACGAGCCGGTAGCGATCGAGTCGGCGGCGTTGCGCACCCGGCCGACGATGTCCACCAGGTTGCCGTTCATGCGGCGCATCGCTTCGAGCAACTGACCGGCCTCGTCGCGGCGCGTCACCTCGATGCGCGTCGAGAGGTTGCCCGAGGCCACGGTGTCGGCGACCTGCACCGCTTCGGCGATGCCGCGGGTGATCGAGCGGATCAGCAGCCAGGCCAGCCAGGCCGAGAGACCGATCACCAGCACCAGCGCCACGCTGCTGCGCACGAGCTGCGTCTCGTAGGCCTCGTGGGCGGCGTGATGCTCCGCCTCGGCGACCTCGTATTGCACGGCGGCTAGGGCGTCCAGCACCTCGGCCACGGGGTCGATGGCAGGGTACATCTGCTGCATCACGAACTGGTCGAGCGCCGCCTTGTCACCGCTGCGCGCTAGGCCTTCGAGCGCTCGCCCGGCCGCGTCGGCCTTCACGAACAGGGGCTCGGCCTTGGCGATGAGCTCTTTCTCGCGGTCGATCAGAAGGGTGCCGGTGTAGGCCTTCCAGGACGCGGCCGCCCGGGTGCGCCACTCGCCGAGGGCCTTGACCGCCGCCTCGCCCGTCATGGCGCCCGAGCGCAGCTTGTGGCCGGTGTCCACCGTGCCGATGAAGTAGGCATCGGCCACCACCTTGAGCTGGCCGAGCGGCTGGATGCGGTCTTTGTAGAGCGACTCCAGCACCTGGTTGCTGTCGTGCTGGCGGACCAGGCCCAAGGCCGCCACGCTGGCGCACAGCGTGATGAGTGCGCCCACCAGTAGAAACAGCCGTGCGCGGATGCTGATGTTGTTCATGGATCGTTCCTCGTGCCTTCGATGAAGTGACGCGACCGCATGAGCCGCACGTCGCGATATCGGAGTCTGGATCTCAGAACTTGAAAATGATCAAAAGAAACATCGGCAAGAAGCCAAGCTGTTTCACAGCGAGTCAAAAATCACGTCGCTTTTCGCACCAGGCCAGAGCGAGATGTGACCAAACGTCACCACCAGGCGGCAAGGCGCCGCGCGGGTCTCAGGACGCCGAGCGGGGCTCGTCGCTCAAGGCACGCACCGCGCGAGCGAAGAGCACCGGGTCCAACGGCTTGCGCAGCAAGTCCACGTCAGAGGGCAAGGAGCCCAGTCGCTCGACCTGCGAGGGCTCGAAGCTCGAGACCGCCAGGATGGCGCCCGGCCGGCCCTCGGTGCGCAGCGCCAGTTCACGCAGCATCTCGATGCCGCTCATGTGCGGCATCACGAGGTCGGTGATCAGCAAGTCGGGAGCGCGCTTGCCGATGGCGAGCAGCGCCTGAAAGCCGTTCTCGGCGAAACTGACCTGCGCTTCGGGCAACACGTCTTCGATCAGAGCGGCCAGCAGGTCGCGGTCGGAGGGGTTGTCCTCGACCACCAGCACCGTGCGCAAGGTGCCGCCGGGCACGGCGACCGGGGGCAGCTGCTTGGCTGCCAGCAACTGGTCGAGGCTGTGCCCATCGATGCGGCGGTGGCCACCCAGCGTCTTCCAGGCCTTGAGGTGCCCTGAATCGACCCAGCGCTGCACCGTTGGCACTGAAACCCCGAGCCGTCGCGCAACTTCGGCAGTAGAGTAAGACGGGGACACAGAAGAGTCGGGGGGCGTAGACACGCGATGAGTGTAAGCACGCCGAGGATGACCGTGCCACTGCGAGTAGGCATGGTTCGCGCCGCATTTGTGCTGGTGCTGGTATCTCTGCTGGCCTTCGTGGCGAGCCTGTGGGCTTTCGTGTATGCCCCGTTGTCCGACGACCTGGCCACCGCGCAGTTGCGCATCGTCACCGAACAGGTCGATGGCCATTTGCGCACGCTGGTGAAGCGGCTCGAAGCCATCGCCCACCTCAACCGCGAATGGGCCCAGCACGGCATGGTCGACCTCGACCAGCTCGATGCCTTCAACAAGCTGGCCTCGCCCTTGCTCGAACGCGGGCCGCAGGTCTCGTCGATGGTCGTGGCCAACGAAAAAGGCCGCGAGATGCTCTTGCTGCGTCTGGCCGACGGCCGCTTTCTCAACCGCCTGACCCACCCTGACGTGATGGGGCGCCGGGCGCGCTTCATCACCTGGAGCCACGAACGCGGGGTCGAGAAGGACGAGGTCACCCCTTTCCAGTACGACGCGCGCCGCCGGCCGTGGTTCGAGGGCGGCATGGCCCTGGCGAACCCCGAGGACATCTTCTGGACCGAGCCGTACATGTTCCGCTCCAGCCAGGAACCGGGCCTGTCGGCCGTGGTGCATTGGCGCGATGCGCAGGGCCTCAGGCACGCGATGGCCACCGACATCAAGCTGCTCGACCTGTCGCGCATCACCCGCGACCTCGTGGTCGGCAAGAACGGGCATGTGGCCATCTTCACCGGCGATGCCCAGGTGATCGGCGTGCCACGCGACCCGCGCTTCGACGACGACCACGCCATCCGCGCGGCGGTGCTCAAGCCGGTCGAGGCCATCGGCGTCGAGGCCCTCTCCGAGGCCTACCGCCTGTGGAAGTCGCGCGGCGCCCAGCCGGACAGCACGCTGCGCTTCAGCGTCGAGGGTGCCCGCTGGGTCGGCAGCTTCACCCCGGTGCGCTTCGGCACGCGCAACTTCTGGATCGCCACCCTCGCCCCCCAGGCCGACTTCGTCGAGAACGCCGCGCCGCAGACGGCCGCCATCGTGGCGCTGGTCGCTGCCATCCTGCTGATCGCTTCGCTGGGGGCGATCCGCCTGTCGCGCCGCTTCACCGACCCGCTGGAGCGGCTGGCCGAAGAGAGCGCGCGTTTCGGCCGGCTGCAGCTCGACCGGCCGATCGAGGTGCGCTCGCCATGGAGCGAAGTCGAGGCGCTCACCCAGGCGCAAGAGGCGATGCGGGTGGCGCTGCTCGCGCAGACGCGTGGGCTCGCCGATTCGAACAATCGCCTCGAATCGCGCGTAGCCGAGCGCACCCAGCAGTTGGCCGAGGCGAAAGAGGCGGCCGATGCGGCCAACCGTGCCAAGGCCGAGTTTCTGGCCAACATGAGCCACGAGATCCGCACGCCGATGAACGCCATCCTCGGCATGACGGACCTCGCGCTGCGCACCCCGCTGACGACCCGGCAGCGCGGCTACCTGGCGCGAGCGCGCACGGCGGCCGACTCGCTGCTGGGCATCATCGACGACATCCTCGACTTCTCGAAGATCGAGGCCGGCAAGCTCGAACTCGAACGGCGCGCGTTCACGCTGCAGTCGGTGCTGGACAAGCTCAACAGCGTCATCGGCCAGCGCGCGCAAGACAAGGGCCTGCGGCTCACGACCGAGGTCGCGGCCGACGTGCCCGCGGTGCTGATCGGGGATTCGCTGCGGCTCGAACAGGTGCTCATCAACCTGGGCGCAAATGCGGTGAAGTTCACCGAGCACGGCGAGGTGGCGCTGAAGGTCGAATGCGTGCAGCACGAGGGCACCAGGGTGCGGCTGCGCTTCTCGATGCGCGACACCGGCCTGGGCATGAGCGATGCGCAGATCGCACAGCTCTTCCAGCCCTTCAACCAGGTCGATGCCTCGACCACGCGTCGCTTTGGCGGCACCGGCCTGGGCCTGGCCATCTGCCGCCGGCTGGTCGGCCTCATGGGCGGCGAGATCGGCGTCACCAGCCGGCTGGGGCACGGCAGCGTGTTCTATTTCGACACGCAGCTCGGGGTGGGCGACGGGATGCCGGCCGCGTCCACCACGGCCTTGCCCGACGACGCGCCCGCCGTGCTGGCCGGGCGGCGCGTGCTGCTGGTCGAAGACAACGAGTTCAACCAGATCGTCGCCGGCGAACTGCTGCGCGATGTGGCCCACATGGCCGTCACGGTGGCCAACAACGGCCGCGAGGCGCTCGAAGTGCTGCGCCGCGAGTCGTTCGATGTGGTGCTGATGGACGTGCAGATGCCGGTGATGGACGGCCTGCAGGCCACCGCCAACCTGCGCCGCGACGTGCGCCACACCGCCCTGCCCGTCATCGCGATGACCGCACACGCCATGGTGCGCGACCGCGAGCAGTGCATCGCCGCCGGCATGAACGACTACGTCAGCAAGCCCTTCGAGCCGGCCGAACTGTTTGCCAAGCTCGCCAAATGGGTGACGCCACCCGCGGCGCCGAACGACCTGACGCCCGACGGGCAGGCACGCGGGTCGGGTGACTTCGAGACCCAGGTGCCCGCCGGCGACGAAACGCTGGGCCACGACGTGATCTTTGCCGTGGGGCTGCAGCGCTGCATGGGCCGCAACGAGCTGTACCGCAAGATCGCGCGGCGCTTCCTGGGCACGCCAGGCACCGACGCCCAGGCCATTCGCACCGCGCTCGACGCAGGCGACCTCGAACACGCCGCGCTCATCGCGCACAACGTCGTGTCTACCGCCGGCACGCTGGGTGCCGAGCGCCTGTCGGCGCGCGCCCGCGAGCTGCACGTGGCCATCGAGGCCGGTGACACCGGCCGCTGGTCTGCCTTGCTCGATGAGTTTGCGCGCCTGCACGCGCGTGCGGTGGCAAGCCTGCGGGCCTACCTCGGCGACGACGCCTGACGACGGCCTGAAGCCGAGCGGGCGGTCAGATGCCCTTGTTGCGCATCCAGTCGGCCGTGCCGAGGAAAGATTCGTACAAGCGCTCGCGCAGCGTCGTGTCCATGCCCAGGTCGACCATGGCCTGCTGCATGCAGCCCATCCACTGGTCGCGCTCCGAGATGCCGATCGGGAACGGCAGGTGCCGGGCCCGCAGCCGCGGGTGGCCGAAGCGTTCGACGAAATGCTGCGGGCCGCCGGTCCAGCCGCACAAGAACCAGAACAGCTTGTCGCGCGAGCCGTCGAGCGCGGGCGGGTGCATCTGGCGGATGCCGGCGTAGGCCGGCTCCAGCTCCATCAGGTCGTAGAAGCGATCGACCAGCGCACGCACCGCCGACTCACCGCCGATCCACTCGAACACGGTGCGGGGTGAGGGGGTCGATTCGGTCGTGTCGTCGGTTGGCGAGGTGGATTCGGGGTTCGTGCTCACGGAGACATCAGTTTGGTGGCGACTGCATTCACGGCCTGGGCGGCGGCGCAGCCCGGCAGGGTTTCGAGCAGCAACTGACGCCGTTGCACGGCCTCGCGCACCGACACGTCGGTCGGGATCTCGCCCAGCAGGTCGAGCTTCACCGCCTCATTCGCGTCTGGCAATGTGGGCGTCACGAAACGATCGACCACCAGCTGCAGCTGCGCGCGGATGGTACGGCCCTCGCCGGCCCGCGAGACCTGGTTCACCACCAGGTTCAGCGCACGGCGCTTTTGCTGCGTGGCCAGCACCTTGATGGTGGCGTAGGCATCGGTCATCGACGTGGGTTCGGGGGTGGCGACGACCAGCACCTCGTCGGCCAGCGAGATGGTGTACAGCACCACATCGGAGATGCCGGCGCCCGTGTCGAGCAGGATGCGGTCGAAGCGCGGCGCGACGGTCTCGATCACCTTGAGCAACTGGTCGCGCACCTCGGGCGTGAGCCGCGAGTACTCGACCATGCCCGACCCGGCCAGCAGCACCGAGAAGCCGCCCGGCGCCGGCAGGATGGCCTCTTCGAGCCCGGCCTTGCCGGTGAACACGTCGTGCAGCGTGATCTTGGGGTACAGGTTCAGCACCACGTCGAGGTTGGCCAGGCCCAGGTCGGCGTCGAGCACCAGCACGCGTTCACCGCGGCGTGCCAGGGCGGCCGCGAGGTTGGCCGACAGGAAGGTCTTGCCCACGCCGCCCTTGCCGCTGGTGACGGCGAGGATGCGTGCGCGGCGCCCCGTCTCGTTGGGAGTCGGCGTGGTGCTCATGGCTCCAGGTCCTGAAACTGCGAAGTGCCGAACAGCATGCTTTTCTCTTCGGCTGTGACCAGCGACACCGGCGGCTGCTCCAGGTGGGCGAGGTTGCGGCCGCCTTGCTTGGCGGCGTAGAGCTGCTGGTCGGCGCGCTCGATCCACAAGGTGGCCGACGAACGCACCCACTGCGGGGCGAAGGCGCCGCCCAGGCTCATGGTGACCGTCAGCGTTTCGTGGGGGTTGATCGAAATGACAAGGTTCTCGACCTTGCGGCGGATGCGCTCGGCCACGGCCTGGCCGAAGGCCGGCGGGCAGTTGGGCAGGATGATCGCGAACTCTTCGCCGCCGAAGCGGGCCACGGTGTCCATCGGGCGCACGCAGTCCATCAGCGCCGTGGCCACGGTGCGGATCACCTGGTCACCAGCGCCGTGGCCGTGGGTGTCGTTCACGAGCTTGAAACGGTCGATGTCGGCCATCAGCAGCAGGGCCGGTTCGCCGGCGCGCGCCACACGGTCGATCTCGCTGGCCAGCGCCAGCTCGAACTGGCGGCGGTTCGACAGCCCGGTGAGCGGGTCGCGGCTGGACAGCTCGCACAAGCCGTCGATCACGGCCTGCAGCCAGACGGTGGTGCCATGCTCGAAAGCGGGCAAATGGCGGCCCGCCTGTTCCAGCAACTGCAGGGCCGCGTCCAGCTTGAGTGACTGGGCGGGGCTGGGGGGCGACGGCTGGTTCTGCACGGGTGGGATGGAAAGCTGCGGCGAGTCTAGCGGTGGCCCCACCGCCAAGAGGGTCGAAGTGGCGTGACTTTGCACGCCATCTTGACCTTTGCCAAAGCCTCAAGCCGGCCAGACTGACAACCGATAAACCGGATGGACGTCCGCGCGCCGGTTTGCGCACGCCCCCACCGCCTGGAGACCTGATGAGCGCCGCTGCCTCCCCCGCTGAACTGCTGGCCCTGCAAAGAGCCGTCACCACCGACGCGGAGTTCCACCTTTCGGGCGGCGACTTCCAACGTGTGCGCCAACTGATCTACCAACGCGCGGGCATCAGCCTGCACGAAGGCAAGCAGGCGATGGTGTACAGCCGCCTGTCGCGCCGGCTGCGCGAGACTGGCAAGCGCTCGTTCGCCGACTACCTGCAGTGGCTGGAAAGCAGCTCGGGCCCCGCGGGCGACGCGGAGTGGCAAGAGTTCGTGAACTGCCTCACGACCAACCTCACGTCCTTCTTTCGCGAAGACCACCATTTCGTCGCGCTGCTGGCCGAACTGAAGGCGCGCCAGGCCGGGCCCCTGCGCATCTGGTGCAACGCCGCATCGACCGGCGAAGAGCCCTACTCCATCGCCATGACGGTGATCGAGGCGATGGGCAGCAACCCGTCGGCCAAGATCGTCGCCAGCGACATCGACACCAAGGTGCTCGCCACCGCCAGCCGCGGCGTCTACGCGGCCGACGCACGCGGCCTGTCGCCCGAACGCCTGCGCGCGCATTTCCTGCGCGGCAAGGGCGACAACAGCGGCTCCATCCGCGTCAAGCCCGAGGTGGCCAAGCTGATCGAGTTCCGCTCGCACAACCTGATGGACGCACGCTGGTCGCTGGGCGAGCCCTTCGACGTGGTGTTCTGCCGCAACGTGATGATCTATTTCGACAACGAGACGCAGCGCCGCGTGCTGGAGAAGATCCACGCCGTGATGAAGCCCCGCGGGCTGCTGTTCGTCGGCCATTCCGAGAACTTCACCGATTCGAAGGACTTGTTCCGCCTGCGCGGCAAGACCATCTACGAACGCGTCTGAGCCGGCCCCCCGCCAGATTCAAGGCAAAGCAACACCTCGCCGATATCGGAGCACCATGGCCGTCGCATCCCCCTCACTCGCCCCGCCCGCCGGCTCGCGCCTGGACCGCCTGAAGGCGCAGTCGCGCAAACCGGGCGAAGCCTCGTTTTTCTTCTACGACGCGCACTTCAAGAACGACGCGGTGAAGATCCTGCCCGGCGAGTACTTCGTGCACAACGAAGACATGCTCATCATGACCACGCTGGGCTCGTGCATCGCCGCGTGCATCTACGACCGCGTGGCCAAGGTCGGCGGCATGAACCACTTCATGCTGCCCGACGGCGTCGGCGACTCGGGCCGCTACGGCTCGTACGCGATGGAACTGCTCATCAACGAGATGATGAAACGCGGCGCCAGCCGCATGACCATGGAAGCCAAGATCTTCGGGGGCGGCCAGGTCGTGAGCGGCATGACGACGATGAACGTCGGCGAGCGCAACACCACCTTCGTGATGGACTACCTGAAGACCGAGCGCATCCCCATCGTCTCGAAGGACGTGCTCGACATCTACGCCCGCAAGGTGTGCTTCCTGCCCGGCAGCGGCAAGGCCATGGTCAAACGCCTCGCACCCACGAACACCGAAGCACTGGTCGCCCAAGAGCGCGCCGCGGCGCAGAAGGCCGTGCCCACCGCCACCGGCGGCGGCTCGGTCGATCTGTTCTGAGCGGCCAGCCCCTTCGACGCGACAAGACAGGAAGGCACACGACGATGGCAAAGACACGCGTGGTGGTGGTGGACGATTCGGCCCTGGTGCGCAGCCTGCTCACCGAGATCATCAATCGCCAACCCGACATGGAATGCATCGGCGCCGCCGCCGACCCGCTGGTGGCGCGCGAGATGATCCGCAACCTCAACCCCGACGTCATCACGCTCGACGTCGAAATGCCGCGCATGGACGGCATCGACTTCCTCTCGAAGCTGATGCGCCTGCGGCCGATGCCGGTGGTGATGGTCTCGACGCTGACCGAGCGCGGTGCCGACGTGACGCTGCGCGCGCTCGAACTCGGCGCGGTCGATTTCGTCGCCAAGCCCAAGATCGGCGTGGCCGACGGCCTGCGCCTGCTCGCGCAAGACATCACCGACAAGGTGCGCGTGGCCTCGAAGGCCCACGTGCGCAAGCTGCACGTGGCCGCGCCGGCCGCTCCCGGTGTGCAGGGCGAGCGCCCGCCGACACCGCCCGCGTCCATCGGCCGGCTGTCCACCGAGAAGATCATCTTCATCGGCGCCTCGACCGGCGGCACCGAGGCCACCAAAGAGGTGCTGATGAACCTGCCACCCGACTCGCCGGCAGTCGTCATCACCCAGCACATGCCGCCCGGCTTCACCAAGAGCTACGCAGCGCGGCTCGACGGGTTGTGCCGCATCCGCGTGAAAGAGGCACAAGACGGTGAACGGGTGCTGCCCGGCCACGCCTACATCGCCCCCGGCGGCTTTCACCTGAGCGTCGAGCGCAGCGGCGCAAACTACATCGCCCGCGTGCAAGACGGCGAGCCGGTGAACCGCCACAAACCATCCGTCGAGGTGCTGTTCAAGAGCGCCGCCCGCGTGGTCGGCCCCAACGCGCTGGGCATCATGCTCACCGGCATGGGCGCCGACGGCGCCAAGGCCATGAAAGAACTGCGCGACGCCGGCAGCTACAACTTCGTGCAAGACGAAGCCACCTGCGTGGTGTTCGGCATGCCGCGCGAAGCCATCAACGCCGGCGCCGCGCACGAGGTGCTGCCGCTGAACCAGATCGCCCCCAAGCTCATCGAGCGGCTGCGCTCGACCACGGGCCTGTCCACGAACCGGGTCTGATGCGTCGGGCCGTGCTGGCCCGTCGATGCGTCCGCGCGAATCGCCGATTGAGGCTTGCCGCGCGCTTCTCAACGCGAAGGCGCAAAGAACGCAAAGGGCGCAAGGGAAAAGAACACATCGCGTTTTTGCACCCTTGCGTTGAACCTGCTGCCTGAGCACCCCTCCCGTTCGGGCTGAGGTATCGAAGCCCCGCCCCGCGCCTCAGGCCAAAAACAAGCCCTGCAGGTCGTTCAGGAAGTCGAAGCCCCGGTCCGTGGGCTCGACCCGGGCGAAATCGCGCGTGATCCAGCCCTTGGCCTCCGCCTCGTTCAAGGCCTGGGCAATGGCGGTGAGCGGCAGGCCGGTACGTTCGCTGAAGCGCGTCAGCTCGAAGCCCTCGCGCAGCCGCAGCGCGTTGAGCATGAACTCGAAGGGCAGCTGCGCACGCGCGACCTCTTCGTCTTGCGCCACGGGTTGGCCGCGCAAGGCTTGCTCCATGTACTTCGCCGGGTCGCGGTAGCGGATCTGCCGCACCACGCGATGCGGAAAGCTCAGCTTGCCGTGCGCGCCGGCCCCGATGCCGAGGTAGTCACCGAACTGCCAGTAGTTGAGGTTGTGCTGGCAGCGGTGCCCCGCGCGGGCGAAGGCCGAGACCTCGTAGCGGTCGAGCCCGTGCTGCGCGGTGCGATCGGCGATCAGGTCGAGCATGTCGAAGGCGCTGTCTTCGTCGGGCACCGAGGGTGGGTGCTTGGCGAACAGCGTGTTCGGCTCGATGGTCAGGTGGTAGATCGACAGGTGCGGCGGCTCGAACGACAAGGCCGTGGACAGGTCGGCCTCGAATTGCGCGAGCGTCTGCCCCGGCAGCGCGTACATCAGGTCGATGTTGAAGGTGTCGAAGGCCTGCCGCGCCTCGTCGATGGCGGCTCTGGCCTGGGCCGCGTCGTGTACGCGGCCGAGTGCGCGCAGCTTGTCGTCGTCGAAGCTCTGCACGCCGATCGACAGGCGCGTCACCCCGGCCTGCCGGAAGCCCTTGAAACGGTCGCGCTCGAAGGTGCCCGGGTTGGCTTCGAGCGTGATCTCGCAGCCGGGCTCCAGCGGCACACGCGCGCGGATGTCGGTGATGAGCTGGTCGATGCTCGCCGGCGCAAACAGGCTCGGCGTGCCCCCGCCGATGAACACGCTGTGGATGCGTCGGCCCCAGATCAGCGGCAGCGCCGATTCGAGGTCGGCGCGCAAGGCCTCGAGGTAGCGCGCCTCGGGCAGAACGGCGGGCCCGGGCCGAGCGCCGGGCCGCTCCCAAGCCGGCCCGGATCCCCCCGGGGGATCGATCGGCGTACCCGCCGATCGAGGGGCTGTCATCTCGTGCGAGTTGAAGTCGCAGTACGGGCACTTCTTCAGGCACCACGGAAGGTGCACGTACAGCGACAACGGCGGCAGGGCGCCCAGCGACAGCGTGCCGGGGCGCATGTAGCGCGCAACGACATCGTCCTGGCTCTCGCCCATGCCCTCCGCGGGTTGGATCGGGATCACCGCGCGCCCTCACCGAGCGATTGGCGCGCCCACGCGCTTGAACTCATGCAGCAGCTTCGGGCACGCATGTTCACAGCCGCCACACCTCGCGCATCAGCGCCAGCATCTGTTGTGCCGCGATGGCGCGGTGGCTGTGCTGATTCTTCGCCTCGGCACTCAGTTCGGCCACCGACTGGTTCAGCGCCGGGATCAACATCAGCGGGTCATAGCCGAAGCCGCCCTCACCGCGCGCTGCGCTCAGCACCTCGCCTTCCCAACGGCCGAAGGCGATCAGGGGCTCGGGGTCATCGGCCGAACGCACCGCAACCAGGGCGCTCACGAAACGCGCCCGGCGGTCGGTGACATCGGACATGTTCTCAAGCAGCACCGCGTTGTTCTCGGCATCGCTCGCGGGCCGGCCGAAGAGGCCCGCGTAGCGCGCCGACTTGACGCCCGGCGCGCCGCCGAGTGCATCGACGCACAGGCCCGAGTCGTCGGCAATCGCCGCGCCTCGCGCGTGTGCAGCGGCATGGCGTGCCTTGGCCAGCGCGTTCTCGACGAAGGTGACGAAGGGCTCTTCCGCCTCGGGAATGCCGAGCGAGCCCTGCGTCACCAGTTCGACGCCGAGTGGCGCGAACAGCGCTTGCAGCTCCTTGAGCTTCTTCGCGTTGTTCGAGGCGAGCACCAGACGCATCGTCATGACCGCCTCACTGGCCGAGGGCGTGGCGCTGCGCGGCGATGAGTTCGCCGATGCCCTTGTCGGCCAGCGCCAGCAGCGCATTCATCTCGTCGCGCGAGAAAGCCGCGCCTTCGCCCGTGCCCTGCACTTCGACGAATCCGCCGCTGCCGGTCATGACGACGTTCATGTCGGTGTCGCAGGCCGAGTCTTCGATGTATTCGAGGTCGAGCAAGGGCACGCCCTGCACGATGCCGACCGAGATGGCGGCCACCGCGTCGCGGATCGGCGAGGCCGCCAGCTTGCCCTGGTGCATCAGCCACGTCACCGCGTCGTGCGCCGCCACGTAGGCACCGGTGATGGCCGCCGTGCGCGTGCCGCCGTCGGCCTGGATCACGTCGCAGTCGAGGTGAATCGTGCGCTCACCCAGTGCCTTCAGGTCGAACACGCAGCGCAGCGAGCGGCCGATCAGGCGCTGGATCTCTTGCGTGCGCCCGCTCTGCTTGCCGCGCGCGGCCTCGCGGTCGCCGCGCGTGTGCGTGGCGCGCGGCAGCATGCCGTACTCGGCGGTCAACCAGCCTTCGCCGCTGCCCTTCTTGTGGCCCGGCACCTTCTCTTCGACCGAGGCGGTGCACAGCACCTTGGTGTCGCCAAAGGCGATCAACACCGAGCCCTCGGCGTGCTTGGTGTAGTGGCGGGTGATGGTGACGGGGCGCAGCGCATCGTGCGCGCGGGCCTGGGTGCGTTGGAAGCTCATGGTGGTCGTGTCTGAAGAGAGAAAGCTCAAAAAGCAAAACGCCTTGCCGGAGCAAGGCGTCGGGGTTCGGGGCGCGGCGGCCTACGACTTCTTCTGCTGCGACGAGCGGCGGATGGCCTCGTTGATCTCGCGGATCGAACGCTCGATCTCGGCTTCGTCCAGCTCGTCAGGCGGGTCTTGCCCCATCACGCTGGCCTGGATCGTCGAGGCGAACACCTCTTCGCCCAGCGATTCGGTCGAGATGCCGGCGCTGCTGTCGCTGTCTTCGGCCGACTCCCATTCCATCGCGAGCACGGTGACGTTGTCGCTCTTGGGGCCGCCGTTGCGCAGCGCCTGTTCGACCAGCTCGGGCACGGCGTCGGCAATGGTGTTCTTGGCGAGCTGCTCGGTGATGATCGCGTCGCTGACAGTGCTCCAGAGCCCGTCGGAGCACAGCAACAGGCGGTCACCGCTTTGCAGCAGCAGGGGGCCGACGGTATCGACCACCGGCTTGCCCGGGCTGCCCAGGCAGGTGAAGAGCACGTTGCGGTTGAAACGCTCGCCCATGGGCACGACGTGGCTCATGGTTTCTTGCAGCTCGGAGTACGAGTGGTCGCGCGTGCGCGCCACCAGCTTGTCACCCCGCACGAGGTACAGCCGCGAATCGCCGCAGTGCGCCCAGTAGGCCGAGTTGCCCTGCAAGACGCAGGCAACGACCGTGGTGCGCGGCGTGTCGATCAGCGACTTTTGCGTCGCGTAGCGCAGCAACTGGTGGTGCCCCGCGATGATCGACTCGTGCAGGAAGCGCATCGGCTCCTTGAGCGTGGGCTTGGCATCGCGCTGGAACATCGCCGCCAGCGTCTGCAACGCCAGTTGGGACGCCACTTCGCCCTCGGGGTGCCCGCCCATGCCGTCGGCGAGCGCGAACAAACCCGAGTCACGCGTGTAGCAATAGCCCATGCGGTCTTCGTTCTTTTCGCGGCCGCCCTTGCGGCTGACCTGATAGACCGTGAATCGCATGTTCGTTGATTAACCCTTGGCGCCGGTGGTCAGGTTTTCGAGCTGCAGCTTCAAGCGCTCGCTGAAGCTGAGCTTGGTATAGCGCCGTTCGGTCTCGCGCGCCAGTTCTTTTTGCAGCGCAAAAACGCTCTGGGGCCGCGACAGCGGATCGAGCGACATGCACCACTCCGTCACTTCGATCAGGTTGTCCGAGTACACATTGCGCAGCCGCGACAGGCTCAGCGCCAGGCGGTCTTTCTCGATGCGCTGCGGGGCGTCGTTCGGCGGGTAGCCCTGCATGCACGCGTAGATGCACGCGCCGATGGCGTAGATGTCGGTCCACGGGCCCAGCGTGCCGTCGCGGCGGTACATCTCGGGCGCAGCGAAGCCGGGCGTGTACATCGGGCGGATGAAGTTGCCCTCTTTGCTCAGCACTTCGCGTGCGGCGCCGAAGTCGAGCAGCACCGCCTTGTTCTCGTTCGTGATGAAGATGTTCGCCGGCTTGATGTCCAAGTGCAGCATCTTGTGCTGGTGCACGATGCGCAAGCCGCGCAGGATTTCATCGAACAGCGAGCGGATCGTCGATTCGCGGAAGACCTTGTCGCGCTTCAGGTCGCGCGCGGTGACGATGAAGTCCTGCAGGGTGTCGCCCTGCAGGTAGTTCATCACCATGTAGACGGTTTCGTTCTCGCGGAAGAAGTTCAGCACCGAGACCACGCTCGGATGACTGATCTGCGCGAGCGAACGACCTTCTTCGAAGAAGCTCTTGAGGCCCAGGCGGTAGAGCGGCTGCTTCTCGGGCTTGACGCGCGGCGTCAGTTCGCCCGGCGCACGTTCGGCGAGCGATGAGGGCAGGTATTCTTTGACGGCCACCAGGTGCCGATCGGCGTCCTCAGCGAGGTACACCACACCAAAACCGCCGGCTGCCAGCTTCTTGATGACCTGGTAGCCGCCCACCACCGTGCCGGATGGCAGAGGAGCGGGTTTGGGCTTTGACATAATCGAATTTTGCAATGCGATAGTTGAATGCCAGTCTACAGCATGACCGGTTACGCAAGCGCCACCTCCACGGGCGTGTCTGCGTCAGAAACCACAGGCCCCGCCGAGGCCTCGACATCGCGTTCCGGCGCCAGCGTCACGGTCGAGCTTCGCTCGGTCAATGGCCGCTTCCTCGACCTGGGCTTCCGCTTGCCCGACGAGCTGCGCTCGCTCGAACCGGCCCTGCGCGACCTGCTCGGCGCGGCCTTCCGACGCGGCAAGATCGAACTGCGCCTGAACGCGCAGCGCGAGGGTGATTCGGCTTGGCCGCAACCACAGCCCGACCAGCTCAATCGCCTGTCACGCATCGAGGGCACCGTGCAGAGCTGGCTGCCCAAGGCGGCGCCGCTGTCGGTGAATGAAATCCTGCACTGGTGCAAGGGGGGCTCCCCCACCGAACGCCTCGACGAGGCCGCGCTCGACGCCGCCAAGCGCTGCGTGGCCGGCCTGACCGAAGCCCGCGCCCGCGAAGGCGAGAAGCTGGTCGCGGTGCTGATGGATCGCGTCAAGCGGCTGCGCGAACTCGCCGCCCAGGCCGAGCCGCTGGTGCCAGCCGTCGTGCAACGGCAGCAGCAGAAGTTTCTGGAGCGCTGGCAAGAAGCGCTCGAGACCACCGGCGCATCGCAGACCATCCCGAAAGAAGCCCTGCAAGAGCGCGCGATCAACGAAGCGGCGGCGTATGCCATCCGCATCGACGTGGCCGAGGAGCTGGCCCGGCTGCGCGCCCACCTCGAAGAAATCGAGCGCCTGCTCAAGAAGGGCGGCGAGGTCGGCAAGCGCCTCGACTTCCTGATTCAAGAGTTACTTCGCGAAGCCAACACGCTGGGCTCGAAATCATCCACGCTGGAACTGACGAATATTTCCGTGGAAATGAAAGTCCTGATCGAACAACTGCGCGAGCAAGTCCAAAATCTCGAGTGATGGACTACCCAGGCAATCTCTTCGTCGTCGCCGCCCCCAGCGGGGCGGGCAAATCGAGCCTGGTGAAGGCGCTGCTGGAGCTGGACTCGCACCTGACCTTGTCGATTTCGCACACCACGCGACCACCCCGCGGGCAGGAGCAGGACGGACGCGAGTACCACTTCGTTGACGAGGCGACATTCCGCGCCATGATCGTCGCGGGTGACTTCGTCGAATGGGCCGAGGTGCACGACAACCTGTACGGCACCTCGCGCCAGGCCATTGAACGGCGCATCCACGACGGTGACGACGTGGTGCTCGAAATCGACTACCAGGGCGCGCTGCAGATCAAGAAGCTGTTTCCGAACGCGGTGCTGATCTTCATCCTGCCTCCGAGCTGGGAAGAGCTCGCCCAGCGACTGAACCGCCGCGGCGAAGACAAGCCTGAGGTGATCGCCGAGCGCATGAAGAACGCGCGCATCGAGGTGAACCAGGCCAAGAATTTCGACTTTGTTATCATCAACGCCCTTTTCGAGACAGCGCTTTTCGACCTGAAAGCCGTCGTCCACTCGCAGCGCCTCAAGTACGCTGCGCTGAGAAGAAGCAAGCCCGGCGTCTTTGCTGCGCTCAACATCAGTTAAACCCCGTTCGGAGTACCCCATGGCCCGCATCACCGTTGAAGATTGCCTGAGCAAGATTCCGAACCGCTTCCAGCTCGTCCTGGCCGCCACCTACCGCGCTCGCATGCTGAGCCAAGGCCATGCGCCCAAGATCGAAACGAAGAACAAGCCCGGCGTGACCGCCCTGCGCGAAATCGCCGCCGGCGAAATCGGTGTCGAGATGCTGCGCAAGGTTCCGGTCTGACCCTCCCTTCGCCCCTGACGACGGCCCCTGCGGGGGCCGTTTTCATTGGTGCGTTCCCGACCCTGCCACGGGGGCGACGGCAGGCTGCACCGATCCACAGTAAATTCCACGCATGAATGCCCGCGCACCGAGCTCGCTGCGAGAACCGAATGGCCCTGGTGGACGGCGTGGTGCCCCCTCGCCCTCGCCTTCGGCCACCGACGCGGCGGCGGCCTCTTTTGCGGCGCTGACCCACAAGCTCGACTACCTCGACCCGGCCGACATCAAGCGCGTGCGCGACGCGTACCGCTTTGCCGACGAGGCGCACCTGGGGCAGTTCCGCGCAAGCGGCGAGCCTTACATCACCCACCCCATCGCAGTGGCCGGCCTGTGTGCCGACTGGAAGCTCGACGCGCAGGCCATCATGGCCGCGCTGATGCACGACGCGATGGAGGACTGCGGCGTCACCAAGGTCGAGTTGATCGAGCGCTTCGGCGCGCCGACCGCCGACCTGGTCGATGGCCTCACCAAACTCGACAAGCTGCAGTTCTCGACCCGCGAGGAGTCGCAGGCCGAGTCGTTCCGCAAGATGCTGCTGGCGATGGCGCGCGATGTTCGCGTGATCCTCATCAAGCTCGCCGATCGCCTGCACAACATGCGCACGATGGAGGCCATGGCGGGCCACAAGCGGGCACGCATCGCCCGCGAGACGCTCGAAATCTATGCCCCCATCGCGCACCGCCTGGGCCTGAACCAGACCTACCGCGAGCTGCAGGAGCTGTCGTTCAAGCACCTGCAGCCCTGGCGGCATTCGGCGTTGTCGAAAGCCGTGCTGCGCGCGCGGGGTTACCGGCGCGACATCGTCGACCGCATCCAGCGCGAGGTCGAGAAGGCCTTTGCCGACGCGAGCCAGAAGGTGCAGGTCTTCGGCCGCGAGAAGACGCTCTACTCGATCTACAACAAGATGCGCGAGAAGCACCTGAGCTTCGCGCAGGTGAACGACATCTTCGGCTTTCGCATCGTCACCAGCACGCTGACCGAGTGCTACATGGCGCTGGGCGTGCTGCACCAGCTGTACAAGCCGATGCCAGGCCGCTTCAAGGACTACATCGCCATCCCGAAGGCCAATGGGTATCAGTCGCTGCACACAACGCTGGTGAGCCCGCTGGGCACGGCGGTCGAATTTCAGATTCGCACCGAGCCCATGCATGCGGTGGCCGAAAAGGGCATCGCCGCGCACTGGATGTACAAGGCCGGCAACGAGGTGCAGGACCCGCAGCGCCTGGGCGCCATGTGGCTGCAGTCGCTGGTGGACATCCAGGACGAAACGCGCGATGCGAGCGAGTTTCTCGAACACGTGAAGATCGACCTCTTCCCGGATGCGGTCTACGTGTTCACGCCCAAGAGCAAGATCATGGCGTTGCCGCGCGGCGCCACGCCGGTGGACTTCGCCTACGCGATTCACTCCGACGTCGGCGACCACTGCGTGGCGGCCAAGGTCAACGGCGACCCGGTCGCACTGCGCACCGAACTGCGCAGCGGCGACGTGGTCGAGGTCGTCACCGCCCCAGGCGCACGGCCGAACCCGGGCTGGCTGAACTTCGTGCGCACGGGCCGGGCGCGCTCGAAGATCCGCCACTACCTCAAGAACATGGAGCAGGAAGAGTCGCAGCAGCTCGGCGAGAAGCTGCTCGCGCAGGCGCTGCGCTCCGAAGGCCTGACGCTGCCCGAGCTGGACGCGAACGACAGCACCTCGCACGCGCTGTGGCAACAGGTCACCCGCTGGAGCGGCAACCGCACGCGCGGCGACCTGCTGATCGACATTGGCCTCGGCCGCAAGATCGCTTCGATCGTCGCCAAGCGGCTCGCGCAGCTGATGCACGAGCGCGGCGTCAAGCCCGACGCGTTGACGCTGACGATGGGCCGCTACGGGGCCGACGACAGCACGCCGACGCAAGGCCTGGTGGTGATCGACGGCGGCGAAGGCGCCTCGGTGCAGATGGCGCCGTGCTGCCGGCCGATCCCGGGCGACGCGATCGTCGGCTACCTCGGGCGCGGCGAAGGGCTGGTGGTGCACACAGCCGATTGCGGCATCGGCAAGCGGCTGTTCGAGCGCGACAGCGAGCGCTGGATGTCGGTGGAGTGGTCCGAAGAGCCGACCCGGCCGTTCGAGACGGCGGTGAACATCCTGCTGAAGAACGGCAAGGGCGTGCTGGCGCAGGTGGCGTCGGCGGTCAGCGCCTCCGAGGCCGACATCACGCACATCGACATGGGCGAAGAACCCGCCGGCGACACGACCGAGCTGAAGCTGCTGCTGAGCGTGCGCGACCGGCAGCACTTGGCCGACGTGCTGCGCACGCTGCGGCGTGCGGCGCCGGTGCTGCGGGTCATCCGCGTGAAGCCTTAGCCCCCCAGTCGCTGTCGCTCCTGCCCCCGAGGGGCGCCACCCCTGTGGCCGGGAGACCCGGTCCACGGGGCGTTGCTGGATGGGCCCGGCGCTATCGCGCGGGGTCGCCACTGCCACCAGCCAGCTTTCTAGCTGCGGCTGGTGCCTGGATATTCGGGCGCGGGCTTCGGGTACTGCACGTCCACGACCTCGACGCGCTGCGGGCCGCCCGGCGTCATCAACTGCACCTCGTCACCCACCCGTGCCTTCAGCAGGGCGCGCGCGATCGGGGCGATCCAGCTCACCTCGCCTTGCAGGCTGTCGGACTCGTCGATGCCCTTGATGGTGATGGTGCGTTCGTCGCCCTTCGCGTCGGCGTAGGTCACGGTGGCGCCGAAGAAGACCTGGTCGTTGCCGTGGTGCTGGGACGGGTCGGCCACCTCGGCGATGTCGAGGCGCTTGGTGAGGAAGCGGATGCGCCGGTCGATCTCGCGCAGGCGCTTCTTGCCGTAGAGGTAGTCGCCGTTCTCGGACCGGTCACCGTTCTTCGCGGCCCATGACACGACCTCGACGACCTTGGGACGCTCCACGTCCAGCAGGCTCATCAGCTCTTCGCGCAGGCGGCGGTAGCCGTCGGGGGTGATGTAGTTCTTGGTGCCGGCAGGCAACGCGGGGACGGCGATGTCGTCGTCCTCGTCGCCCGAGGTGTCGGTTTCCTTGGTGAATGCCTTGCTCATGGGGCGAACATAACCGAGCCGCACGCGCCCCACACAATGGCCCCATGCCCGCCGCCGCCACCGGCTGCCGGGCCCAGCCGAGCCAAGCGTTGGACCGGCGCGACGAGCGGGGCGCCCGGCTGCGGGTGAAGCCCCCGTCCTACAGCGCAGCCACCGGGTGCTGACCTAGCATCGGGCGGGGTCTTTCAACGAGCGACCGCATTGAACGCTTCGACCAGAACCAAGCTCGCCCGCTTCGCCGCCCGCTGGGACGACCCGGCCGCGTGGATGGCTGTGCCCTTGCGCGCCGAGCCCACGCTGGTGGTATGCGACGAATGCGGCACCGTGCACGAGCGCCTGCACCTCGCGCCTGGCCAGGTCGCGCACTGCCTGCGCTGCAACGCACTGCTGGGGCGCCGCCACATCGTCACGCCCAACGGGCTGGCCGCCTTCGCTTTGGCGACGCTGGTGTTCCTGCTGGTGGGCAACTGGGCGCCTCTGGCCACGCTCGACTTGCGCGGCATCCGCAGCGAGTTCACCCTGCCCGAGGCCATCGCCCACACCTGGCAAAGCGGGCAGGCGCTGGTGGCCGTGTTGTCGGCGCTGACGGCCATCGTCTTTCCGCTGCTGCTGACGCTGTTGCGGCTGTATGTGCTGCTGCCGTTGGTGCTGGGGCACGTGCCCAAGCACTTCGTGCCGGCCATGCACCTGCTGGCCTTCACCACGCGCTGGAGCATGGTCGAGGTGCTGATGCTCGGCGCGCTGGTGGCCATCGTGCGCAGCGCGGGCCTCGCGCAGCTGACGCCGGGCATGGGCCTGTTCGCGTACGCGGCGGTGACGCTCTTGCTCACGTCGATCTCGGCCGCCGGGCTGCACATGCTGTGGAACCTGCCCAAGCGGCTGGTGGCACGCCCATGACCTCGAAGCTGACACCCCCGCTGCGCACCGCCGATGCGTGCGGCCTTTACGGCTGCCGCACCTGCGGGATGGTGTCGCGCCCGCTCGCGGCCATCGAGGACGGCGCCCCCGCACCGCTGCATTGCCCGCGCTGCGGCACCGCGCTCGACCACGAACGCCGCGGCAGTCTGCGCCGCACCTGGGCGTTCACGCTGGCGGCGCTGCTGCTGTACGGGCCGGCTAACACGCTGCCGATCATGACGACGGTGACGCTCTTCGGCAGCAGCTCGCACACCATCCTCGGCGGCATCGGCGAGCTGTGGGCCTCGGGCGACTGGGCGCTGGCGGTGATCGTCTTCGTGGCCAGCATCGGGGTGCCGCTGCTCAAGCTCTTCGTGCTGCTGCTCTTGTGCGCCACGGCCGAGCGCCGGTCCACCTGGCGTTCGCTCGAACGGGCGCAGCTCTACCGCCTGCTGCAGGCGGTGGGGCACTGGTCGATGCTCGATGTGTTCGTCGTGGTGCTGTTGGTGGGCATGGTGCAGTTCACGCCCTTCGCGGGCGTGCGACCCGAACCCGGCCTGCTGGCCTTCGGCGCGGTGGTGGTGCTGAGCATCCTGGCCGCCGAGTCCTTCGACCCGCGCATGCTGTGGCCCCGCGCCTCCGCCCCCGCAGCCCCGACCACCGTCGCCTCAGCCCGCCCGATCTCGCCGACCCCGTCTTCACCCCTTGCGCCCACCGCCCCCGATGCCTGACACGCCTGAGCTTCCGCCCGACACGTCGGCCCCCGAGCCGGCCGTGCCCACACCGCGCACGCGCACCTGGCGCGGGCCCTCGCTGGTGTGGCTGGTGCCCATCCTCGCGCTGGCGGTCGGGGTGTCGCTGATCGTGCAGAGCCTGCTCGACAAGGGCCCGCGCGTCACCATCGAGTTCAACTCGGCCGAAGGCATGCGGCCCGGGCGCACCGAGGTCCGCTACAAAGAGGTAGTGGTCGGCCGCGTAGACGCGGTGCAGCTCACGCCCGACCGCAAGCGCGTGCGCGTGTCGGTGCAGCTCGACCGCTCGGTGTCGAACATCGCGGTGGAGGACACGCGCTTCTGGGTCGTGCGCCCGCGCATCGACACGGCCGGCGTCAGCGGCCTCGAAACCCTGTTCTCGGGCGCCTACATCGGTGTCGATGCCGGCGTGTCGGACGACAAGCGCACGCACTTCGAAGGCCTCGAAGCCCCCCCCTACGTGCTGCGCGGCGAGCCCGGCCGCGGCTTCGTGCTGCACACGCAAGACCTCGGCTCGCTCGACGTGGGCTCGCCCATCCTGTACCGCCGCACGCGCGTGGGACGGGTCGTGGGCTACAAGCTCGACCCCGAGAAAGACGAACTCAACGTGCAGATCTTCATCGAGGCGCCGTATGAAGGCCTGGTCAATTCGCAAACCCGCTTCTGGAACGTCAGCGGCGTGGACGTGACCGTCGGCGCCGATGGCCTGACGCTCAACACGCAGACCCTGTCGTCGGTGATCTCGGGTGGCGTGTCGTTCGAGCGGCCGCCCGGCACGCAGGGACTGCCGGTGGCCGAAGACGGCACGCGCTTCGAGCTGTTCGGCAACCGCAAGAGCGCGATGGCCCCGCCCGATGGCCGGCCCATCGCCGTGCGCATGGTGTTCGACCAGTCGGTGCGTGGCCTGTCGGTCGGTGCGCCGCTCGACTTTCTGGGCATCGAGATCGGCAAGGTCACGGCGATCCGCCTGCGCTACGACCGCCGCCGCCAGCGTTACCCGGTCGAGGTGCAGGCCGAGATCTACCCGCTGCGCCTGGGCGAGGTGCGCGACACGGTGGTCGATGGCGCGGCCAGCGAAGTTGCGCGCGACCGGGCCCTGCTGCAGCGCCTGGTCGAAGGCGGCCTGCGGGCACAGGCGCGCACCGGCAACCTGCTCACCGGGCAGATGCACGTGGCGCTCGATTTCATCCCGAGCCCGCGCAGCGCCAACCCCGACGACAACGACACGGCACCGTTCAAGATCCCCACCGTGCCGGGCACGCTGAGCGAGGTGCAACCGCAGATCGCCGAGATCGTCGCCAAGATCAACAAGGTGCCCTTCGACGAGATCGGCCGCAACCTCAACGACACGCTCACGCAGGCGCGCGGCGCCATCGGCAAGCTGACTCCCGAGGCGCAGAAGTCGCTGGCCGAGGTCAACAAAACGCTGGGCGCGGTGCAAGACTCGCTGAACCGCGTCGACCGCAACCTGCTCGACCCCAGCGCGCCGGTGCAGCGCAACGTCGAGCAGACGCTGAGCGACCTGCAGCGCGCGGCGCAATCGTTGCGCGTGCTGAGCGACTACCTGCAGCGCCACCCCGAATCGCTGCTGCGCGGCAAACCCGAAGACCCGGCGCTGCCGGGCGGAGGCACGACCCGATGACCCCACGCTGGTGTTCCATCCCACCGCACACGCTGGCCCTCGCGGTGATGGCCGTGGCGATGGGCGCTTGCTCGTCCACCCCCGCGCCGCGCTTTCACAGCCTGGTCGGCAACGCACCGGTGGGCGAACGCGCCGCACCGGCCTTCGTGGTCGAGCTGGGGCCGGTGGGCGTGCCGGCGGCGGTCGATCAACCGCAATGGGTGCTGCGCCTGCCCGACGACAGCCTGCGCGTGCTGGAGCGCGAGCGCTGGGTCGCACCGCTGCGCGACGAGTTTCGCGCCGCGCTGACGCAGCGCTGGACGCAGGCCTGGGGCGGTGTCGATGCGCGCTCGGCCCTCGCCCCCTCGGCCCTGCCCGCGTGGCGTGTGCGGTTGGATGTGACGCGCATGGAGTCTGTCACCGGCCGCGAAGCCTGGATCGAAGCGACCTGGTCGGCCACGCCCTTCGCACGCAACGGCGGCGAGCCGCTCGTGTGCACGAGCACCGTGCGCGAAACGGCCACCGGCGATGCGCTCGACCTGGGTGCCGGCCACCGCCGCGCCGTGCTCAGGCTCGCCGACGACATCGGCAGCCGCCTCGCGGCGCGCTCGCGGGGACAGGCGGCGGGGTGCGCCGCATCGACCGCACCAGGGGCGCCGTAGATCGTCCGTTTCGAATCAAAAATGGGGGCGTGTGAGGGTCAGGCAATCGCGGCATCTGCGTGCTCGGGGGCCACCGGCTCTGACAGCCTCCCAGCCCCGTCCACCCATACCACGGCCCGAAGCCCATGCACCCCTCCGCCATTTTCGAAGTCACGTACACCGCCCCCATGGCCCTGGCCAGCCTGGGGGGCCTCATCGCCCTCTACTGCAACTGGAGCCGCCTCGGTTCGGCGGCTGAGCTGGTGCTGCTGGCCCTGGTCACCAAGTTGCTGGCCTTCGGCCTGCAGGCCGGGTCGGCCCACTGGTTCTACACACAGATCGAAGAAGGCGCCTCGATCTCGTCCTTGACCAGCGTGCGCAGCATCATCGGCGTCGCGATCTCGCTCATGGCCGCCGCTTCCTGGATCCTGCTCATCGTGGCGGTCTTCATCGGCCGGAACCGCGCACCGATCACCCGCACCGTCGAGTGACCCCCGCAAGATGCGCCGGTCTCGCCGTCGTTGCTGAACCGCCGAGATCACGCATGGCCGGCGCACATCCACTGACACGTCAAACCCATTCCTCCATGCGACCACGCCGACCCACCCCGACACGCCGGCGGCACGCACGCGTCCTGGCCCTGGCCCTGTGGCCGCTGCTCATGCCGCTCGACACCCGCGCCGCGCCCGGCAGCGAGCTGCTCGGCTGCTGGAGCGCACGCGGCATCGTCTCGCACCTCGCGGATGGATCTGCCCAGGAAATTCGCGGTCAGGCCTGCACGATGGCCGTGCGGGCCCAGCAGATCGTCACGACCTGCCAGCTGTCGCAGGGGCGCAGCTACGTGGCCGAATACAGCTACCAGATCGTCAAGCCCGGCACCTACCGCGCGACGGTCACTTCGAACTCGGTCCAGCCCAGCCTGGTCGGCTCGGCCCGCGACTACCACTACGAGGTGTCCGGCGACCGCCTGCGCGTGACCACCCACCCGCCCGCCCCGAAGCCCCCGCCACCGACCGCGGCGGTGCGGGTGGTCTCCGAATCCGAGCGCGTGGCGTGCGAGAAGTAAGGCCCCGCGCCGGCGCTGCGGTACGGAAGCGGTGCGCTACGACCTAGGGACGGACGCCGGCGCAGACGGCGGACGCTGCTGAAGCTGCTGCTTCAGTCCCTCGCAGGGGTCGGGCGTGGGCGTCAACTGCGCTGGGCGGCGCTCGTCGGCCACCAGGCCCGAGGGCTCGCCGAACAGCACCACGCGCAGCGCTGAAGGCGGCACACCCGAAGCCGCCAGGTGCAGCGGCACGCCCCGGTCGCGCGACGCGTGGTGCGCGCCGGCCAGCAGCAGCACCTGCCGCCCGGCCACGGCGCCCGACAGCGCCTCGGCGACGGTGGCCGCCATGGCCCGGTCGCGCGCGATCTGGATGCGCACCATCGGCGCCATCTGCGATTCGGGCAACAGGCCGCAGTGACCGTCGCGCACGGCGGCCGTCAGTTGCCCACGCGCAGCCTCGGGCACGGTGGCGTCGAGCGATGCGTCGCGCATCGCGTCACGCATGCCCGCGCGCGGCAGGTTGCCGCCGAGCACCGGCACGCCCGCGCGCACGGCGGCCATCACCACCGGGCCGTACTGCGCCCAGGGCCAGCCCGCGTCGTTCCAGCGCAGCGCGGCCTGCGTGCGGGCCTCGTCGGCGTCGCGCGGCAAGGCCGCCGTGCCGTGGCCTTGTTCGACCATTTCAAGCACCACGGCCTGCAGGCGCCCTTCGGCGGCCAGCGTGCGCACGGCTTCGGCCACCTGGCGCTGCTGGTCGAGCTGGTCGTGCTGTTCGCCGAACACGAGCACGCGTTCGCGGCCCGGCGGGCCGGCCGACTGGCACGCCGCCAGCGCCAGCGCCGCCAGTGCGAGCAACGCGACCAGCCGCGTGCGGGCCGTCATTCGAAGCTGCAGCTGCGAAAGCCGACGAACAGCAGGTCGTGGTCGGTCGGTTGAAATTCGCGGTGCCGCCCATGGCGGATGCGCTCGCGCGTGGCGAACGACGCGCCGCGCAGAACGCGGTCGCTGCCGAAGGCGGGCGGCAGGCTGGCCGACCACGCGCCGGGCACGAAGCCGGGGTACGGGCGGGCAGTGCCGGCGGTCCATTCCCACACATCGCCCCAGCGAAAGCCGCGCGGGGCGCCCAGGTGCGCAGCCAGTTCCCACTCGACCTCGGTCGGCAGGCGGCGCCCGGCCCAGCGGCACCACGCGTCGGCCTCGAACCAGCTCACGTGCAAGGCCGGTTGGTGCAGCGGCACCCGCGCCATGCGGCCCCAGCGCTGCAGCAGCACGGCCTGGCGCATCTGGTCCACATAGCGTGGGCTGCGGCGGCCTTCGCGCTGCAGCCAGGCCCAGCCCTCGGGCGTCCACCAGCGGGCATCGTCGTAGCCGCCGTCTTCGACGAACTCGCAGAACTGCGACCAATTCACCGGCTGCGCGTCGATCTCGAAGTCGGGCACGTCCACCTCGTGCGCCGGGCGCTCGGTGTCGAACACGAAGCCTTCCTCGTCGCTGCCCATGCGCCAGCGCGTGGCCGGAAACGACAGCGCATCGCGCGGCGGTGCGCTTTCGAGCCGGGGCACCAGGCCCGCGTCGAAGCCGGTCGCCTGCGCCAGCACGGCAAACGCCTCGGCGCGCCACTCTTCGTGAAACAGCGCCAGGCGAAAGAAGAACAGCGACTCGTCGTCTTCGTCGGCCCGGTCGAGCAGTTCGAGCGTGGTCTCCAGCGTGTCGATCAGGTACTGCCGCACCGAAGGCAGCGGCGGCAGGCCCCGGCCCTGGCGACGCGCGCGCGGCGAAAGCGTCGGGTCGTACAGGCCATCGGCCTCGGGGTCGAGCGAGGCAAGGCGCGGCACGCGCAGGTCGGCGCCGTCACCGCGGTGGCGCTGCACGTTGCGCAGCACCACGTGCTCTTGAAACCAGCCGATGTGCCCGAGCAGCCACTCGGGCGAGTCGAGCCGCGGGTGGTCGGGCAGGGCCAGCGGGGCCTGCCCTTCTTCGGGCGCACGGTTCAGCGCGTCTTCGAAGGCGTGGCTCCAGCGCAGCGTGTGGTTGCGCGCGTCCATCAAGGCCAGCGACAGCAGCGACTTGCCCGCACGCCGCATGCGCGGCCCGTCGATGGGCGGGGCTTCGAAGTCCAGGGTGCTCATGGCGTCCCCTCAGAGCGCCTCTTCGGCTTCGATGGCCAGCGCCACGGCGATCACCGTGAACACCACCAGAATGACGAACGCGATCAGCAGCGGCACGAGCCACGACCGGCGCGGGTAGCGGTCGCCGAAGCGGCCCGCGACGTACTTCGTCTGCGCCGACGCCGAGGCGATGGCCCACGCGACCAAAAGCGCCAAGCCACCCACGCGCGACAGCAGATCGAGCGCCACCGACTCGGGCGCCGCCAGGGCCAGGAACATCGACGCGGCCGTGGCCACGATGCTGCCGATGAACCACGCCTGCGAGTTGGCGGCACGGGCCGGCTCGCCGAGCGCCCGCCAGTTCTTCATGTGCAGGAAGGCGCCGAACACGGGCGAGAACAGCAGGCTCCACAGCATCGCAGCGCGTGGGTTCCACAACGCGGGCGCGTCGGCCAGGGGCGTCATGTCGGCAACGGCGGCTTTGGGAGGGGCGTAGAGGTTTTGACTCACGGGGCAGGCGCTTGAGATGGAAGCCGACCATGGTAGCCAAGCCCCACCCACGGCGTCGCCGGGCTTGCCCCACCCACTGGATGAAAATACAGTCCCGCATCGCACCGCCGCGCCCCCTGCCGAACGCCCCTCGCCATGTCCCGCCGCCTGATCGCCCACCTCGACATGGACGCGTTCTACGCCTCCGTCGAATTGCTGCGCTACCCCGAGCTGCGCGGCCAGCCGGTGGTGATCGGCGGGGCGCGGCACTACGGCCCCGAGACGCTGGCCGACGGCACGCGGCGCTTTGCCCGGCTGCGCGAGTACGCCGGTCGCGGCGTCACCACCACCGCCACCTACGAGGCGCGCGCGCTCGGCGTGCACTCGGCGCTGGGGCTGATGAAGGCCGCGCAGCTCGCGCCCGACGCCATCTTGCTGCCCGGTGACTTCGACCAGTACCGCCACTACTCGCGCCTCTTCAAGGCCGCCGTGCGCGCCATCGCGCCGGTGGTCGAAGACCGCGGCATCGACGAGATCTACATCGACCTGAGCGACGTGCCCGGCGCGCAGGCCGATGCCGGTGCGGCCGTGGCACGGCAGTTGAAAGACGCGGTGCGCGAGGCGACGGGCCTGAGTTGCTCGATCGCGGTGGCGCCCAACAAGCTGCTGGCGAAGATCGGCTCCGAGCTCGACAAGCCCGACGGGCTGACCTTGCTGAGCGAGGCCGACGTGCCCACGCGCATCTGGCCGATGGCCGCGCGCAAGGTCAACGGCATCGGCCCCAAGGCCAGCGCCAAGCTCGCTACGCTGGGCATCGAGACCATCGGCCAACTCGCCGCCGCCGACCCGGGCTTTCTGCTCGCGCACTTCGGCAAGAGCTACGGCGCGTGGCTGCACGAAGCCGCGCACGGCCGCGACGAGCGCGTGGTGACGACCTTTCGCGAACCCAAGTCCATCAGCCGCGAAACGACCTTCGAGCGCGACCTGCACGCGGTGCGCGACCGAGCCCGCCTCGGCGAAATCTTCACCGACCTGTGCGTGCGGCTGGCCGCCGACCTGCAGCGCAAGGGCTACGCCGCCAAGACCATCGGCATCAAGCTGCGCTTTGACGACTTCCAGATCGCCACGCGCGACCTGACGCTGCCCGCGCCGACGATGGATGCGAAAGCCATCCGCCGCGCGGCAGGCGAATCGCTCAAGCGCGTCGATCTGTCGCGGCGCCTGCGGCTGCTGGGGGTGCGGGCGGGGGCACTGGTGCCAGCGGGCGCGATGTCGGCCACGCCGACGGCGGCGGTGGCCGCGCGCGAGCCCGAGGCGGTGTACGAGACGCTGTCGCTGTTCGACCCGCTGCCCGAAGCCGCGCCACCCAGCCCCCGCTGACCGGGGTGTCGGCCACGCGCTTGCACGGGTTGGCATTTACGCCGATACTTATCTCAATGGCTAACCATCATGTCCGCGTCGCCGAAGTCTTCCACGCGCTCGCCGACCCCACGCGCTGCGCGATCGTGGGGGCGCTGGTGCGCGGGCCCGAGTCGGTGTCCGCGCTGGCCGCGCCCTTCGACATGGCGCTGCCCTCGTTCATGAAGCACCTGTCGGTGCTCGAACGCAGCGGCGTCATCCGCTCGCGCAAGCAAGGCCGGGTGCGCACCTGTGAACTGGTGCCCCAGGCGCTGACGCAGGCCGAAGGCTGGATCGCCAAGCAACGCGCCCTGTGGGAAGCCCGCAGCGACCGCATGGCGCAGTTCGCCGAAAAACTTCACCAACAGGAGCAGACCGATGCCCAACGCACCCGCCCATGAATCGCCCGACGGGGCCGACCTCGTCATCTCGCGCCTGGTGCGCGCCCCACGGGCCACGCTGTGGCGCGCGTGGACCGACCCCGCCTTGCTCGAAGAGTGGTGGTGCCCGAAGCCCTGGACAACCGAGGTGCGCAGCTTCGACCTGCGCGCGGGCGGCGACTTCTACACCTTCATGCGCGGCCCCGACGGCGGCACCAGCGACAACCCCGGCAGCTTCCTCGACGTGCAGCCGCACAGCCGGCTGGTGTTCACCTCGATGCTCACCGGCGGCTGGCGCCCCGCCACCCCGTGGATGCCCTTCACCGCCATCGTCACGATGGCCGACGAAGGCGAAGGCACGCGCTACATCGCCACCGTGATGCACCCCGACCGCGCCACCCGCGACAAGCACGAAGCGATGGGCTTCTACGAAGGCTGGGGCACCTGCATCGACCAGCTCGAAGCCCTCGCGCAAGGCTTGCGCTGAGCCGCCTGCGGGCAGCAACCGCGCTGACACGGCGCTCGCATATCCTCGGCCGTTTCAACCGACGGCCTGGGAGGCCTGCATGACGATCTCGGACCGCACGGAAACGTTCTTCGGCAAGCGCGTGGTGGACTACTCGGGTGGCCCGGTCGCCCTCGACGCCGGCACGGTGCACCGCCTCACGCTCGACTACGACGACAAGCGTTCGATGAGCGAGCTGCTGGCCGAGTACCTCGGGCTCATCGACAAGGGCCAGCTCGAAGCGTTGGTCTTCGGCATGTGGTCCGAACCCTTCGAGAACAGCCCCGACGAGGCCTTCGCCGTGCTGGTCGAGTACGCCTCTGATCTGCCCCGCCTGAAGGCGCTGTTCGTGGGCGACATGACCTACGAAGAGTGCGAGATCTCGTGGATCATCCAGGGCAACTACCAGCCGCTGCTGCAGGCGCTGCCGCAGCTCGAAGTGCTGCAGATTCGCGGCTCGACCTCACTCAAGCTGCCGGCCTTCACACATGCAGGGCTGCGTGAACTGACGCTCGAATGCGGCGGGCTGCCGAAGGACGTGAGCGAAGCGCTGGCGCAGTCCACGCTGCCGGCGCTCGAAAAGCTCGAACTCTGGCTCGGCTCCGACGGCTACGGCTTCGAGGGCGATGTGGACCTCTTCCGCCGCGTCGTCGCGCAACTCAAGACACCGAAGCTTCGCCACCTGGGCCTGCGCAATTCCGAGATCGTCGATGCGCTGGCCGCCTGGCTGGCCGGCGAAGCGTGGGTGGCCTCGCTCGACGTGCTCGACCTGTCGCTGGGCATCCTGAGCGACACGGGCGCCAATGCGCTGCTCGCCAGTCCGCACGTCAAGGCGCTGAAGCGCCTGGACCTATCGCACCACTACGTCTCTGAGCCGGTGCAGCAGAAGCTGCGCGCAGCCATTCCGGGCGTGGTGCTCGATGACGCGCAAGAAGGCGACGAAGACGACCGCTACATCGCGGTCAGCGAATAAGCCCCCGCACGCACGCCGCCATGCAAGCCTGGGTGGTGCTGGGCGTCGCCGACAGCAAGCGCACACGCGGGCTGCTGGCGGCCGCCGCCGCATGCGGCGCGCCCGTGCGCTGCGTCGCCTGGCGCGACTGGCTCGCAAGGCCTGGGGTGCTCGACGAAGCCTTCGACGCGCTGCACGCACCCTGCCGCTTCAAGATCGAACCGCCCGGCGACGACCCGCTGGCGCACCTGCATCTGCTGCACGCGGGCTGCGCGCAGTTCGGCCGTGCACCGGTCGAGGCGCCCGAGCGCGGCGAACTGGTGGCGGCCGACGCGTGGTTCGCCGGCTTCACTCAAGCCCTGCAGCAGCTTGCGCAACAGCTCGAGCGCTGGCCGCAGGTGCGGGTCGTCAACGCGCCCGACGACATCCTCGCGATGACCGACAAGCTTGTCTGCCAGCAGCGCCTGCAAGCGCAGGGCGCGCCGACGCCGCCGCTGCTGGGGCCGGTGCACAGCCACGAACAGCTGATGGACTTGCTCGACGCGCACGGCACCGACCGCGTGTTCGTGAAGGCGCGCTACGGCTCGTCGGCAGCCGGCGTCGTGGCCTACCGGCGCAACCGGCGCGGGCAGCAGCAGGCCACGACCACCGCGCAGTTGCACAGCGATGGCCGCCGGCTCTTCAACGTCAAGCGCATGCGCAGCTACCAGCGGCCCGACGAGGTGCGCCGCGTGATCGACCTCGTGGCCGCGCAAGAGGCGTATGCCGAGGCGTGGATCACCAAACCGCGTTGCGGCAACGGGCACTTCGACCTGCGCGTGCTGAGCTTCGCCGGCCGCGCCGCGCACCGGGTGGCGCGCATCGGCCACCGCCCGATGACCAACCTGCACCTCGACAGCGAACGCGCCGACCCGGCGCACCTGTTGACGCCCGACGAACTGGGCGTGGTGACCGCCACCGTCGAACACGCGGCCCGAGCCTTCGCGCACAGCACCGTGATCGGCTTCGACCTCGTCGCCCACCGGGGCGAAGCCCAGGTGCTCGAAGCCAATGCCTTCGGCGACCTGCTGCCGGGCCTGCTCTGGCAAGGCCGCGACACCTACGCCACGGCGCTGCACCTGCCATGAACGCATCGACCCCATCCTTCGACATGAACCCGCTGGTCGGCACGCACGACCTCGTGTTCATCACGCTCGACACGCTGCGCTACGACGTGGCGCAGACCGCCTTCGAGCGCGGTGAACTGCCCGTGCTCGCTCGCCACCTGCCGCCCGAGGGCTGGGAGCGCCGCCACAGCCCCGGCAGCTTCACCTACGCCGCGCACCACGCCTTCTTCGCCGGCTACCTGCCGACACCCGCGCGGCCAGGCCTGCACCCGCGCCTCTTCGCCACGGCCTTTCGCGGCAGCGAGACCACCGCACGCGGCACCTTCGTGTTCGACGAAGCCTCGTTGCCGCAGGCCCTGTCGGCGCGCGGCTACCGCAGCGTGTGCATCGGCGGCGTGGGCTTCTTCAACCAGCAAAACGCATTGGGCCGTTTGCTGCCCGGCCTGTTCGACGAGGCCCACTGGAACCCCGGCATGGGCGTCGGCCAGCGGCACTCGGCCGAGCGGCAGGTGGCACTGGCCATCGAACGGCTGCGCGACATCACCGGGCGCGTCTTCCTCTTCATCAACGTGGCCGCCTTGCACAGCCCCAACCGCGCGCACCTGCCGGGGCACGACACCGATTCGATCGAGACGCACGCCGCCGCGCTGCGCCATGTGGACGTCGCCCTCGGCCCGCTGTTCGACACACTCGCGCAACGCGCGCCCACCTTCGCCATCGTCTGCTCGGACCACGGCACCGCCTACGGCGACGACGGCTACCAGGGCCACCGCATCGGCCACGACTGCGTGTGGACGGTGCCTTACGCGCAGTTCTTTCTCGGGCGCTCTGTGGAAGGTCGGCCCGCATGCTGAAGACGCTGTCGCTCGCCGAGCTGCTGCGCCACGGGCCCTACCAGGCCTACTCGTACAGCTACCCGCACAAGAGCGCCTACCGGCCGCTTGCGCAAGCGCAATCGCTGGCCGCGCTGTGGGCCACGCAAGACCGCTCGGCCCTCTTCGGCTACGTGCACGTGCCCTTCTGCAGCATGCGTTGCGGCTTCTGCAACCTGTTTGCGATGGCGCGGCCCGACGAGGCGCTGGTCGAGGGCTATGTCGATGCCGTCGTGCGGCAGATGCAGGCGATGGATGAGGTGCTGGGCACGCGCCGCTTCGCGCGGTTTGCGCTGGGCGGCGGCACACCGACCTATCTGTCGGCCGCGCAGCTCGAACGCCTCTACCTCGCAGCCGAACGCGTGCTGGGCGTCGACCTGCACGGCACGCCCTCGGGCATCGAGGTCTCGCCCGAGACCGTCACCGCGGACAAGCTGGCCGTGTGCCGCGCGATGGGTGTGCAGCGCGTGAGCATGGGCATCCAGAGCTTCTCGGCGCACGAGGTTCGCGCGCTGGCCCGGCCGCAGCAGAACGAGGTGGTCACGGCCGCCATCGCGCAGATTCGCGAGGCCGGCTTCGCGGTGATGAACCTCGACCTGATCTACGGCATCGAGGGGCAGACGGTGGCGAGCTGGCTCGCGTCGCTCGACAGCGCGTTGGCGTTCGCTCCCGAAGAGCTGTACCTCTACCCGCTCTACGTGCGCGAGCAGACGGGCCTGGGCAAGCTCGCCATCCGCCAGGCCGCGCCCACCGCCGATGCGCGCCACGTGCTGTACGAAGCCGCCCGCGAGCGGCTGCTCGCCGCCGGCTACCGGCAGGTGTCGATGCGCATGTTTCGCGCGCCGCATGCGCCGGCCGACGACGGCCCCGTCTATTGCTGCCAGAACGACGGCATGGTCGGCCTGGGCGCGGGCGCGCGCTCGTACACGTCAAGGCTGCACTACTCGACCCACTACGCGGTCGAGCGCCGCGCCACGCGCGACATCGTCGAAGCCTTCATCGCGCACGAGCACGCGGCGTTTGCGCAAGCCACCTACGGCTTCGAACTCGATGGCGACGAACAGCGCCGGCGCTTCGTCATCCAATCGCTGCTGACCGAGCCGGGCCTGTCGCACACCGCCTACCGGCAGCGCTTCGGGTCGCAGGCCCTCGACGACCTGCCGCAACTGGCCGAACTCACCGCGCTCGAACTCGCCACCGACGACGGCGAGCTGCTGCAGCTGAATGCACGCGGCGTGTCGTTCGCCGACACGGTGGGCCCGTGGCTGGCCTCGCCGCGCGTGCGGCGGTTGTCGGGCGAATGACGCGGCGCGGCGCATGCTGACCCTGCTGTACCGCGGCAGCCTCACCAGCTGCAACTACGCCTGCGGCTACTGCCCCTTCGCCAAGCGGCGCGACACCCGCGCGACGCTGGCCCGCGACGCGGTCGAGGTGCAGCGCTTCGTCGGCTGGGTCGCATCGCAATCGCGGCCGATGCGCGTGCTGTTCACGCCCTGGGGCGAGGCGCTGGTGCGCCGCCACTACCGCGAGGCGATGCTCGCGCTCGCGCGGCTGCCGCAGCTGTCGCAGGTGGCCATCCAGACCAACCTCGCCGGGCCGCTGGCGTGGCTGGCCGACGCGCCGGCCGGCAAGCTGTCGCTGTGGTGCACCTACCACCCCGACCAGACGACGCTGGCGCGCTTCAACGACCGCGTGCAGCGCCTGCACACGCTGGGCGTGCGGCACTCGGTCGGCGTAGTCGCCAAGCGCGAGCACCGCGAGGCCATCCGCGAATTGAAGGCCGCGCTGCCCGCCGGCACGCCGCTGTGGCTCAACGCCTACGACCGGCGCGGCCCCGGCTACTACACGCCCGAGGACCTGGCCTGGATGGAATCGCTCGACCCCTGGTTCGCGCACAACCACGCGCCGAAGCCCTCGCGCGGGGCCGCGTGCCGCGCGGGGTCGGAGGCCTTGGCCGTCGATGGCGCGGGCGAGGTGCAGCGCTGCCATTTCATCCCCACGCGGCTGGGCAACCTCTACACCGACACGCTCGACGACATACTGCGCGAGCGCCCCTGCAGCCGCCTGCGCTGCGAGTGCTTCATCGGCTACGCGCACCGGCGCGACCTGGGCATCCACGAAGCCTTCGGCGACGGCGTGCTGGCGCGCATCCCGCTCGCGGCCATCGGCATGAAGGCGTGACGCCATGACCGGCCCCGGCTGCGTGCTGTGGTTCACCGGACTGTCGGGCGCGGGCAAGACCACGCTGGCCCGCACCGTCGAAGCCCGCCTGCGCGAACAGGGCCTGCGGCCCGCCCTGCTCGACGGCGACGCCCTGCGCCACACGCTCCACCGCGACCTCGGCTTCAGCGCCGCCGACCGCAGCGAGCACGTGCGCCGCGTGGCCGACATGGCCTGGCACCAGGCCGAGGCCGGTCTCACCCCCCTGGTCGCGCTGATCTCACCCTTTCGCGCCGACCGCGACGCCGCCCGGGCCCGCTTCGCCCCCGGCCGCTTCTTCGAGATCCACGTGGACACCCCGCTCGCCGTGTGCGAAGCCCGCGACCCCAAGGGCTTGTACCGCCGCGCCCGACAAGGCGAACTGCCCGAGTTCACCGGCA
The DNA here is from genome assembly GCF_056676035.1 of Piscinibacter sp. PDB5-1. NCBI lineage: Bacteria > Pseudomonadati > Pseudomonadota > Betaproteobacteria > Burkholderiales > Sphaerotilaceae > Piscinibacter > Piscinibacter sp. PDB5-1. Next base: position 854,900 of record NZ_JBWVZL010000001.1, read on the forward strand.
TCGGCTCGCCGTTCGAGGCGCCCTTGCGGCCGGAGCTGCGGATGGATGGGGCAGTCCACACCGTCGAGGCCCTGGCCGCGTCGGTGCTGCACATGCTCCGCGCGAGCGACGTGCTGGGTTGAGTCCTTGCTACGGACACGCCCTCACGGCGAGCCCCATTGAAGAGCCACGCGCCTCAACGCCATGAACCTGCACATCCTGCGCCGCGGACTGTCCAACACCTACCTCCTCGCGGGCTTGTCACTCGTCTACCTTGGCCTGTTTGGCTTGTCTCGCTTCATCACCTATCGCACCCATTGCTGCGAAGACCCCTTGATGGGTTTCGACAACGGCATGTACCCGTTCGTCTGGGGATGCGTCGCACTTCTGGCCGGGTTCACCGGTCGCCTTCACCAACGCGTGCCGGCGCTTCTGGCGGCGGCCCTGCCGGCCATGGCGGTGCTGGCGTGGATGCGGGCGCGAGTCCCCGCCCCACCCGGCACTGGCGAAGCGTTGTTTCCTGACGCGGGCTTGCTGGATGTCTTGATCGGCGTCAGCGTGGTGCTGTGCCTCTTGGCTGTCGCCGACCTGGCCCTTCGGCGATGGATGGATCGGCGCGCCCACGTGCGCTGACGTCACGCCCCCGACACGACCGCTCCGAAGAATCCAGCCGCCGGCGAAGCGCTCGCTGGCCCTGCCACTTTCTTCGGAGCCCCCATGCCTCTCACCTTCGCACCGCGTGCGCTCGCCGCCGCCACGGCCCTGCTCTGCGCCGCATTCACCCTCACCGCCCAGGCCAAGGGCGAGCACGATCATCCGCAACGGGTGACGGCGCCCACGCTGATCGGCTGGGCCACGATGCCTGCCGCTACGTTTGCCGACGGCCCGACCTCGGGCCAGTTCGCCAATGCCAACCCCTACGGCACGAACCTGCCCCCGTATGCCAACCGGCAGCCCGTGCAGGGCTTCTCGGGCGTGCTGCCAGGCCCGCGCCCGAATGTCTTTCACTTCCTGGTGGACAACGGCTTCGGCGGCAAGGCCAACTCGGCCGACGCGACGCTGCGCATGTACACCGTGGCCATCGACTTTCGCAGCCACAAAGGCGGCACCGGCACCGTGGCCCCGGCCGACTGGCGCCATGGCCGCACACGCGACAGCTTCGACGCACGCACGCGCCTGTCGCTCAACGATGCGCGCGGTGTGATCGGCATCCCGGTGCAGGCCGACTACACGCACTACTACAACAACCCGACCCACCCGCCGGTCGATGCAGCCATTCGCGCGGGCCGCCTGTTGACCGGGGCCGACCTCGACATCGAGTCGGTGCGCCGCGACAAGAACGGCCATTACTGGTTCGGCGACGAGTTCGGCCCCTACCTCGTGAAGACCGATGCGAACGGCACCGTGCTGCGCGCGGCCATCCCGCTGCCCGGCGTGTACGCCCCCGAGCACCGCGACGTGCTCGAAGGCCGCGCCACCGCCAACCTGGGCGGCTCGGGCGGCTTCGAAGGCATGGCGATCAACCCGGCCGGCACGCGCCTGTACACCCTGCTTGAGAAAACCGTCGCCGGCGATGCGGCCAAGACGCTGCGCATCCACGAGTTCGACATCGCCTCAGAGGCCTACACCGGCGTGCAGTACGTCTACCCGCTGGAGGCCGCCGGCACCGCCATCGGCGACATGACGGCCATCGACGAGCACCGCTTCATCGTCATCGAGCGCAACGGCGCCACGGCCACCAGCGGCACGCCGTTCAAGAAGCTGTTCCTGATCGACTTCGAAGGCCTGGGCAACGGCGCCACGGTGCACAAGACCGAACTCGTGGACCTGATGGCCATCGCCGACCCGCACGACCTCAACCGTGACGGCTCGGCCACGTTCACGCTGCCGTACACGACCATCGAAGACGTGCTGGTGCTCGACCGCGACACGCTGCTGGTCGTCAACGACAACAACTTCCCGTATGGCGGCGGGCGTGAACTGGCCTCGGACAACACCGAGTTCATCCGCATCGCGCTGCCGCAGAAGCTGCGCTGCAAGCGCTGCGACGGGCGCTGACGCCATCGCTTCGGGCCTGCAACCGGGGTCCGAAGCGTGACGAATGCCGCAGGCCGTGCCACGGCGTGCGGCATGGCGCGACATCACAGGGGCTGTTGCATCCAATCCTCGCCCGGCGGCGTACAACCCGTCGGACGTGTTCAAGCGAGGAGTTCCCATGCACCCCACCCCCGTACCGGCTGTGACCGGCACCCCATCGAGTGGCCGGTCCCTGGCGCTTTCATCGGGCCTGCTGGCCCTGGCCCTGATGGCCGCCTCGGCCCCCGCCCCGGCCCAGGCGCGACACAGCAACAGCAAGCTGCTGCTGACCGGGGGCGTGAGCAGCATCGACGGCGCGGCCGGCGGCGGCCTCACGCCCTGGGCCGTGACCGGCGGCTACGCCACGGTGGGCGAAGTCGGCGGCACCGCCTTCGCCACGCGCGTTCGCACGAAGGACTACGCCGTCAGCGTGTTCGGCGCGGCCGCCAGCTACGGCGAGCGCATCGAGCTGTCGCTGGCCCGGCAAGACTTCGACGCCAACAGCCGGCTCGCGCCCCTGAGCCCGGCGCTCAACGGGCTGCGAATCAAACAAGACATCGTCGGCGTGAAGCTGCGCGTGGCCGGCGACGCGGTGCTCGACAGCGACACCTGGATGCCGCAGGTCGCCGTGGGCCTCGAACACAAGCGGGTGGATGCGGGCGCGCTGGAGCCGACCCTGGTCGCCCTGGGCGCCAAAGACAGCGGCACCGACCTCTACGTCAGCGCGACCAAGCTCTTTCTCGCGCAGGGGGTGCTCGTCAACGCCACGTTGCGCGCCACGCAAGGCAACCAGAACGGGCTGCTGGGCTTCGGCGGCACCGGCAAGTCGGGCCATCGGCTGATGCCGGAGCTGTCGGTCGCGTGGCTCTTGAACCGGCACGTGGCGATCGGCGCCGAGTACCGCGCCAAGCCCGACAACCTGAGCTTCCCCACCCCGGCCGGCAACGGCCTGCAAGAAGACGACTGGAAAGACCTGTTCATCGCCTGGGCGCCCAACAAGCACCTGTCGCTGACGCTGGCCTATGTGGACCTCGGCCGCATCGCGCCGGCCCTGGTGCCACGCAAGCAGACCGGCACCTACCTCTCGGCCCAGTTCGCCTTCTGACCCGCTCGGAGACACCCGCCATGAAAGCCCATCGATCCCTCGTTCCTGTGCTGGCCGCGCTCTTCGCCAGCACCTGCCTCGCCCTCGCCCCCGCGCAGGCCCAGCCCACAGCGTCCGCCGCCGGCGACGCGCTCTACCAACAGCTCGGCGCGCAGCCCGGCCTGGTCAAGCTGATGGACGACTTCGTCGCCCGCCTGCTGGCCGACCGCCGCATGAACCCGTTTTTCAAGGACGTGGACGCCACGCACCTGAAGGCCCAGCTCGTGGCGCAGTTCTGCGAGGTCTCGGGCGGCCCCTGCAAGCTCAAGGGCCCCGACATGAAGAAGGCCCACGCCGGCATGGACATCACCAAAGGCGACTTCAACGCCCTGGTCGAGGTGCTGCAAGACAGCATGAGCGCACAAGGCATTCCGTTCAGCACGCAGAATCGCCTGCTCGCCCAACTGGCCCCGATGCACCGCGACATCATCAACACGCCATGACACCTCTGCACACCCTCATCGGCCGCGCGCTCGTGGCCTCAGCCTGCGCTGGCTGGGCGACGTTCGCGTCGGCCGGCTCGGTGCAGGTCACCGTGACCGACAAGGACGGCAAGCCCGTGCCCCACGTGGCCGTGCTGGTCACGCCCAAGGCGCGGGCCGAGGCGCCGCCGCTGTCTGCCACGCCCACCGTCATCGCACAAGAGGGCCTGCAGTTCGTGCCCTTCCTGAGCGTGGTGCGCACCGGCAGCACGCTGCGCTTCGTCAACCGCGACTCGTACGACCACCACGTGCGCTCGCTGCCTGGCGGGCCGCTGGGCAGCATCGCCCCGGCCAAGAACTTCGAGCTGCGCATCGCCGGCGCCGAAGGCCGCGTCGAACGCAGCTCCGACGTGCTGACCGACAAGGCCGGTGTCATCGCCCTGGGCTGCCACATCCACGGCTCGATGCGCGGCCACGTGCTGGTCGTGGACACACCCTGGTTCGCCAAGACCAACGCCAACGGCCAAGCCAGCGTCGAAGGCCTGCCCGAAGGCGCCGCCGAGCTGCGCCTGTGGCACCCCGACCAGTTGACCGAACAGACCGGCCAGACCGTCACCCTCGGCCCGGCGCCCGTGCAGGCGGTCGGGCAGTTGAACTTCACGCCCAAGCGGCGACGCGGCATGTGATCGCGCGCGGGGCCCGGCGCGATACTTCGCCCCATGGCCCCGCCCCCGATCACCTGCATCGACGACCTGCGCCGCCTGGCGCAGCGCCGCGTGCCGCGCATGTTCTACGACTACGCGGACGCCGGCTCGTGGACCGAGTCCACCTACCGCGCCAACAAGGCCGACCTGCAGGCCATCAAGCTGCGCCAGCGCGTGGCCATCGACATCTCGCGGCGCAGCCTGCGCAGCACGATGGTGGGTGAAGACGTGGCCATGCCGGTCGCGCTGGCCCCGACCGGCTTGACGGGCATGCAGCACGCCGATGGCGAGATCCTCGCGGCACGGGCGGCCGAGCGCTTCGGCGTGCCCTTCACGCTGTCCACGATGAGCATCTGCTCGATCGAAGACGTGGCCGCGCACACCTCGCGGCCGTTCTGGTTCCAGGTGTACGTGATGAAAGACCGCGGCTTCGTCGAACGCCTGATCGAACGCGCCCGTGCCGCACGCTGCAGCGCCCTGGTGGTGACGCTCGACCTGCAGGTGCTCGGCCAACGCCACAAAGACGTGCGCAACGGCCTGAGCGTGCGCCCGCGCCTCACGCCGGCCATGCTGGCGCACCTGGTGACCAAGCCGCGCTGGTGCCTGGGCATGCTGGGCACGAAGCGGCGCGGCTTCGGCAACATCGTCGGCCACGTGGGCGGCGTGACCGACATGTCGTCGCTCGCGTCGTGGACGGCCGAGCAGTTCGACCCGGCCCTCAGTTGGGCCGATGTTGAATGGATCAAGTCGCGCTGGGGCGGCAAGCTGATCCTCAAAGGCGTGATGGACCCCGAAGACGCGCGCCGCGCCGCCGATTGCGGCGCCGATGCGCTGGTGGTGTCGAACCACGGTGGGCGCCAGCTCGACGGGGCGCCGAGTTCGATCGCCGCGCTGCCGGCCATCGCGGCAGCGGTGGGCGCGCGCACCGAGGTGTGGCTGGACGGCGGCGTGCGCTCGGGCCAGGACGTGCTCAAGGCGTTGGCCCTCGGCGCACGCGGGGTGATGATCGGCCGGGCCTTTCTCTACGGGCTGGGCGCGATGGGCGAAGCGGGCGTCACGCGCTGCCTCGAACTGATCCGCCACGAACTCGACGTGACGATGGGCTTTTGCGGCAAGACCGACGTGCGTGCGGTCGATGGCTCGGTGATCTGGCGGCCCTGACTGAGCCGGGGCCCCGCCGCTTCAGTGCGGCGCGGAGCCCAGCACGCTGTCGATCATCTGCCGCATCTGCGCGCCCTCGATGGGCTTGGGCAGGATCATGTCGAAACCGGAGTCGAGCGCGTTCGCACGTTCGGTCGGATGCGTGAAGCCGGTCAGGGCGATGAGCCGCAGTTTTTGCTGGCTACTTTGCCGATTGAGCCGCAGGGTGCGGGCGGCGGTCAACCCGTCCATCACCGGCATGTTGATGTCGAGGATGATGAGCGCGGGATCGAACTCTTCGGCCACACGAAGCGCTTCCTCACCGTTGTAGGCCGTGCGCACCTCGTAGCCCGAGCAGCCGAGCAGCATGGCGAGGCTGTCGGCGGCGTCGATGTTGTCATCGACGACCAGGATGCGGGGTGGGGTGTCTGCGCTCATGGGTGGGGTTCCTCGCAATCAGGCCGGCAATCGGCATGCCTGGACGACCCGGGGCGGGCGGCGGAGTTCCGCGCGGCCGCCTCAGCGGTGTCGCCGGGGCGCCGAGCGGCCGGTCAGGCCAGACGCGTGCAGTCGCGCCCGTCGCCCTTGGCGCGGTAGAGCGCGGCGTCGGCCCGGTTGATCAGGGCTTCGATGGCCTCGCCGGCCTGGTAGGTGGCCACCCCGCACGAGAACGTGACGGCGAAATCGGGCGCGACGCGGCTCCAATCGATCACCTTCAAGGCGTCGCGCACGCGTTCGATGGGAATGGTGGCGGTCTCGGACGGCGTGTCCACCAGGATCATCAGAAACTCTTCGCCGCCATAGCGGCCGACGCGGTCGGTCTTGCGGGTGACGCTTCGCAGCTCGCGGGCGAAAGTCTTGAGGGTCTCGTCGCCCGCCTGGTGGCCCAGCGTGTCGTTGACGCGCTTGAAGTGGTCGAGGTCGAGGATGGCCACCGACAGCGGCGTGCCGTGCCGCGCGCTGCGCTGGCGCTCCTGCTCCAGCAGGGTCATCAGGCTGCGGCGGTTGAGCAGGCCGGTCAGCTCGTCGTGGTGGGCGAGCTGCTCGACCTTGCGCGTCAGCTCGGCCAGTTCGGCGCTGCGCCGCTTCAGCATCGAGGTCATCGTGCTGTTGTAGGTGCCCATCCAGATGCAGCGCCACAGCGTCAGCGCAAAGAAGCCCCAGGCCAGCGCCTGCTCGCCCCAACGGTCGTTGGGCACGTGCAAGACGGACCCGCTGAAGTACAGCACCGCGCCCGCCGTCAGGCTGGCCACCAGCCACGCGGTGGTGGCCATCTTGACGGGCGCTCGCAGCGACATCGAGATGTAGACGATGAAGAGGATCAACGCGAACATGAAGGTCAGCTCGGGCACCAGCCACATTGCCACGAGCTGCACGGCCGAATTCGACGCCCACCAGAACATGGTGAGGTCGGGGTCCTTGAAGCGGTAGGTCCAGCCGGTGCGGCGCAGGGCGACCCAGAAAGCGCACACCGACCAGCCCGCCAGCGTGTAGGCCACGGCGGGCTTCCAGCCCACCGTGCCCAGCCCCCAGAAGGCCAGCATTGCCAGGCCATCGACGGCGTAGCTGAAGGCGATCAGCAACTGGTTGCGGTAGTAGTGCGCTTCGAGCTTGGCCCGGCGGATCTGCTCGTCCCCGTGCAGTTGCGGGGCCACGAACGGCATTTCGCCGCCACCGCCGGCGGGCGTCGTCACGGGCGCGGGCCCGCCGTCAGCCGGCCCGGGTGCAGTTGCGGCCTGCATGCTTGGCTCCGTACAAGCCCTCGTCGGCGCGCGCGAGCAGTTGCTCGGTGCTTTCGCCAGGGCGATAGGTGGCGATACCCGCCGAGAAGGTGACGCCGATGCCTGGGGCGACCGTGCCCCAGTCCACCCGCGACAGCCCGGTGCGGATGCGCTCGACGGCGATCTCGGCCTTCTCGAGGTCGGTGTCGGTGAACACCATCAAGAACTCTTCGCCGCCGTAGCGGCCGAAGCGGTCGGTCGCGCGGGTGAGCTTTTGCACCTCTTGGGCGAAGAGCCGCAGGGCCCGGTCGCCGGCCAAGTGGCCGAAGGTGTCGTTGAGCATCTTGAAGTGGTCGAGGTCGAAGATGGCGACGCTGGTCGGCGAGCCGCCACGGTCGGTGCGGGCACGTTCGTCGCCGACGATGTGCACGAGGCTGCGGCGGTTGAGCACGCCGGTGAGCTCGTCGTACTTGGCCAGGCGCTCGATCTGCGCGAGCGTTTCGGCCATCTGCTGGCTGCGCTGCTTGAGCAGCTGCGTGTTCATCATGTTGATGACGCTCAGCAGCACGCAGCGGCCGAGCATGATCGTCAGCGTGAGCCAGGTCGCAAAGCGCTCGAAAGGCGTTTCGAACGGGATGTGCAGCATGTGACCAGGCGTCAGGGTGGCCAGTGCGACGAAAACCGTGGTCACCGCCCAGACGATGTGGCTGGACCGCTTGGCCACGCGGTACGTCGCGGTGAGGAAGGTGGCAAACAGGAAGAGCGCATAGATGAAGCTCAGCGCCGGAAAGAGCACCATGCCCACCACGCACAACGCCAGCGCGGTGGTCGAGTGCAGCAGCGCCATGCTCGGGTCTTTGAAGCGCTCGGAGCGGCGGGTGGCGATCATCCACGCGGCGAAGGCTTCGACGATCCAGCCTGGCACCGCATACGCGAGTCCGGCCGACCAGTGCGCCGTGCCGGCCCACGAAAACATGCCGATGCACAGGCCGTTGACGAGGTAGCTGAAGGCAATGATGCGCGACTCGCGCAGCCAGTCCTTGCGGCGCCGGGCGGCGCGCTCGGCCGAGGCCTTCTCGGTCAGCGCGGCGGTGGCTTCGTCGCCATCGCCACCCACGGCCGGCGGCTCGATCGCCGGCGGCTCGTCACGGCGCCGACGAAACGGCAGCACGTTGCCGGCCGCGCTGGGGGTGGGCGAGGCTGCAGTCGGCTGGGTGGCGGGTTTCATGGCGGGCGTGTTCTGGCAGCGGGCAAGTCGACTCAGTCGTCCAGCGAATCGTTTTCACACCAGCGCATGTCGCCACAGACGACCCGCAGCTGCTGCTGGCCGCTCTCGGTGTGATGGAACGCAAACGACACCGTCACGCAGGTGTGGTTGCCGTGCAGTGTGCGGTAAGGCCGCGTGATTTGCACCTTGCCGACGTGTTCGACCGCGCGTCGAAAGTACGGGCGGCGGGCCCAGCAGGCGCCTTCGGTGGCCCGCAGCGGCGCGTAGGCCCCGAGCCTGCCGCGGTGGGCCTCGTCTTCAGGCCACACGTGTTCGCCGATCTGGTAGCCGGCCGCGTCGAGCACGTAGCACAGCTCGGCCTGCGGCAGCTGCAGGAAGGACTGGCAGGCGGCGTTCACGCCGTGGCCGGTTTCCATCAGCACCCCGGCGTGGCCGATGGCGTTCTGGTACGGCGCGAGGCGGTCGCGATGCTCCAGGCGGTGGCGCGCGCGCAACTCGCCCAGGCGGTCGTACAGGTTGGTCAGTTGCTCGGGCGCGTGGCCCGTGGGCATGGGCAGGGGCTGCGGGCGGCCGAAGTAGTAGCCCTGCACCATGTCGGCATCGGCCTCCATCGCGAGCAGGGCTTCGTCTTGCGTCTCGACACCTTCCATCAGCACCATCGCGCCGCACTCGTGCAGCAGCGACACCATCTGCGACACCACCCGGCGCGCGCGGCGTTCCTTGGCGGCCCGCGCCACCAGGCTGCGGTCGAGCTTGACGATGTCGGGCTGCAGGCGCCACACACGGTCGAAGTTGGAATGGCCCGCACCGAAATCGTCGATGGCGATCAGCGCGCCCTGCTCACGCACGATGTGCATCGAGTCTTCGAAGGCCTGTACATCGGTCATCTCGTTCTCGACCACCTCCAGCACGAGCTGGTCGCCGCGAACGCCAAAGTGCCCAAGCACCTCGCGCATGTAGCCGGCGCCATCGGGGCGCAGGGCGAGCAGTTGGTGGACCTGCGGGTGCACGTTCAGGAAGAGCCACTGCGCCGGCAGGGCATGCGCGCTGAAGTTGCTCAGGTGCAGCACGCGGCTCAGGCTGTCGCACCAGGCCAGTTCTTTCTGGCTCGTCGCAGCCCCGAACACGTCCAGCGGCGACACGAAGCCGCCCTCGGCATCGTGCGCGCGCAGCAGGGCCTCGTGCCCCACCACCCGGCCATGCGAAAGGCTGTAAATGGGCTGGAAGTGACTCGACAGCCGCCACGGGTTCAAACGCGCCCGGGTTTGGCCCGGCCCGCCCGCGACATCGAGCGAAGCCAGCAAGTTGGTAAGGCGGCGGGTCTGGGTCAGCATGAAACCTCGGGGGCAGGCAATCCTCGCCCGGCGCAAAAAGGGCGTCTGCCCGGATATCGACGCCCCCTGGCAAAGCTTGAAAGCTTTTTCGGCAGCTGTGCATTGCGGCGTGGTTCACACATCTTTACCCCCCGTGCAGAAGGCGTTCACGCACCGAGCCGACCATGCCTTCATGGGCAATCGGCCCTTGACTGAAGGAGAGTGACGATGACGAAGGCAAGCACTGACATCTCGGCTGCACAAGGCAGCTTCATGGGCTGGAAGCGGGTGGTCGGCGGCATGCTGCTGGCCGTGTCGGCCGGCGTGGCGATGACCGCCTGGGCCGCGGCCCCCGGTGGCCACCACGGGCATGGCCCCGGCATGGGCTTCATGGCCGGCGACCCGGCCCGCATCGACAAGGGGGTGGACCGCATGCTGGCAGGCGTGAACGCGACCGAAGCGCAGCGCACGCAGATCAAGCAGATCGTGCGCGCAGCCGCCGCCGACTTGAAGGGCCAGCGCGACACCGCCCGGCAGCTTCGCGAGCAGGCCGCGCAGCTGTTCACCGCGCCCACGGTCGATGCGAACGCCGTCGAGGCGCTGCGCCAGCAGATGGTGGCGCAGCACGACCAGTCGAGCCGTCGCATGTCGCAGGCGCTGGTCGAGATCAGCCGCGTGCTGAGCCCCGAGCAGCGCCAGCAGCTCGCCGCGCAGATGAAGAAGCGCGTCGAACGCATGCGCGACCGGCACCACGGCCCGCGCGGCGAGGCCCGCCCCGGCAGCACCCCGCCGCCGGTGACGCAGTGACCGGCCCGGCCGGCATGACGCCCCCAAAGACTGTGGTCTGATCGGGCCCGCGGCTTGCGCCGCGGGCTTCGTGCCGTTCTCGCCGGGCCGCCTCACGCGCCCTCGCTCGTCCCGACAAACACCCCTTTGCCATGACATCACGCCTGCTGCTGATCGACGACGACGCCCGCCTGTCGGCGATGGTGAGCGACTACCTGCGCAACGCCGGCTTCGAGGTGCAGGTGGCCGATTCGCTGGCCGCCGGCCGCCGTGCGCTGGCCGACACCGGCTTCGACGCCCTGGTGCTCGACCTGATGCTGCCCGACGGCGACGGCCTCGACCTGTGCCGCGAGCTGCGCGCATCGCCCCGCACGCGCCAGTTGCCGCTCTTGATGCTGACCGCACGCGGCGAGCCGATGGACCGCATCCTCGGCCTCGAACTGGGCGCCGACGACTACCTGACCAAACCCTTCGAGCCGCGCGAACTGCTGGCCCGCGTCAAGGCCTTGCTGCGACGCGCCACACCGAGCACCGGGCCCGACGAGGTGCTGCGCTTCGGCCGGCTCGAGATCGACCTCGGCGAACGCGTCGCCCGCCTGGCCGGCAAGCTGTGCGACCTGACCAGCCACCAGTTCGACCTGCTCGTGGTGCTGGCGCAAAGCCCTGGCCGCGTGCTCTCGCGCGACCAGATCATGGACGCGCTGAAAGGCCACCCGGTCGATGCCTTCGACCGCAGCATCGACGTGCACATCTCGCGCATCCGCGCCGTGATCGAAGACGACCCGAAGAACCCGCGCCGCGTGCTCACGGTGCGCGGCACCGGCTACATCTTTGCGAAGAAGCAGGATGCGGAAGGGAACGATTGAGCGCGCCGAGCCTTACGCCCGATGCAACCAGCGCCCCATGTGTCGCCGAGCATCACATTGCGTTCGCCAGGCACACATCCCGTTCGCCCTGAGCCTGTCGAAGAGTCGCGCCGACATGCCTCGCCGGGCCTTCGAATCCCGACCGAATGGGCCCCGCTCACCTTGAACGCATCACCGCTCAGCCACTGACCCACCCACCGAGCCCCGAGAAAGCCGTTTCGCATGAGCACCTTGACCCTGCGCATCTACCTCACGCTCGTGGCGGTGCTGCTGCTGTTCGCGTTCGGCTCGGGCTGGCTCTTCCAGCGCCAGCTCGAACGCGAGCGCAGCAATGTGCAGTCGATGGTCAGCGAGCGCATGTCCGCCTGGGGCGACTTGATCGAGCGCTCGTTGCCGCCCGGCACCGCACCCGAACGCGAGCAGGCCGATGCCGTGCATGAATGGTCCGAGCGGCTGCGCCTGCCGCTCGCGCTCGACACGGCCGACGGCCGGCGCATCGCCGAGTCCACGTCCTTCCAGCGGCGCGTCGGCGAAAAGGGCGTGCGGCAGTTCGCCATCCCGCTCGACGACGGCCGCACGCTGTGGGTCACGCGCCCGGGCCTGCTGCGCCCGCAGGCAGATGGCGAACGCCGCTTCGGTGCACCGGCACCGGCGCCCCAGTTCCCCTTCCTGCCCGCACCCTGGCAGCGCGGCGTGGGCCTGGCCGTGGTGCTGGTGCTGCTGTTCGTCGCGGTGGCCATCGGCGCGTGGCCGGTGGTGCGCCGCCTCACGCGCCGGCTCGACGCGCTCAAGCGCGGCGTCGAGCAGTTCGGCGCCGGCCAGTTGAGCCACCGCGTCGAGGTGTCGGGGCATGACGAGGTGGCGGCCTTGGCCACGAGCTTCAACCAGGCCGCCGAACGCATCGAGCAGCTCGTGCGCTCCCACCAGTCGCTGCTGGCCAATGCGAGCCACGAGTTGCGCTCCCCGCTGGCGCGCATGAAGATGGCCGTGTCGATGCTCGACGAAGCCAGCGCGCCGGATCAGCGCCTGCGCCTCAAGCGCGAGATCGACACCAACGTGGCCGAACTCGATGCGCTGGTCGAAGAAGTGCTGCTCGCCAGCCGGCTCGACGCCAACCGCGACTTGACCGAGCGCGAGCCGGTCGATCTGCTGGCCCTGGCCGCCGAAGAGGCCGCCCGCGTCGATGCCCAGGTGCAAGGGGTGCCCGCGATGGTGATGGGGTCCGAACGGCTGCTGCGCCGCGCCCTGCGCAACCTGCTCGAAAACGCACGCCGCTACGGCGGTGGCGACATCGAAGTGCAGGTGAGCGCAATGGCCGGCCAGGTCGGCGTGCAGGTCTGCGACCGCGGCCCCGGGGTGCCGCCCGCGCAGCGCGAACGCATCTTCGAGCCCTTCTACCGACTGCCCGGCCACGCCGAGCAGGCTGGCGGCGTGGGCCTCGGCCTGAGCCTCGTCAAGCAGATCGCCGACAAGCACGGCGGCAGCGTGCGCTGCCAGGACCGCGAGGGCGGCGGCAGCTGCTTCGAGCTGGTGTTGCCGGCGCGGAGCTGAGCCGCGCGCCGTCTGCGTGAGTGAGCGGCGGCGCGCAGGCCCAGACCGCGCTGCGCCTGCCCCGGCTACTGCTCCAGCACGTCCGCACCCGCAGGCACGACGAACTTGAAGCGGTCCGCGTCGATGGGCGCGTTCACCACCCACTGCGTGAACTGCAACAGCGAGCGCTGGCCGAAGCTGTCGGTGATGTGCACCGAGGCGAGGTCCTTGCCTTTGAAACCGACCCGCAGCGACTGAAAGGCCGAGTCTTTCGCCTTCGGCAGGGCTTCGACCCAGCTCAGGCCTTCGGCGTCGGGCAGGGCCTCCAGCGTGAAGTCGGCATCGAGCGAACCGCCCGCCAGCAAGGCCGCCGGCGTGGCGCCCAGTGCTTGCGTCAGCTTGCGCGAACTGACCTGGTTCAGGTCGGTGTCGTGGATCCACACCTTCTGGCCGTCGGCCACGATCACCTGCTCAAAGGGCTTGGTGTAGGCAAAGCGAAAGCGGTTGGGGCGCGCGAACTCGAAGTGGCCGCTCGACGTCTTTTTCTTCACGCCATCGGGCGAAGTGACCGTTTGCGAGAACGCAGCCTTGCCCGACTTCGCATCGCGCACAAAGCCGCGCAGTTGATCGACCGCATCGGCCTGCGCCACGCCGGCGGCGGATGCCACCAGCACCGCCACCGAGAACCGAGAGACAAGTGTTTTCATGCAGAAGGGCCTTGCGCTCATGCGTCGTCCCGCTTGGGCACGACGATGTCGCGGTTGCCGTTGGTGGACATGGCAGTTACGAGGCCGGATTTCTCCATTTGTTCCAACAAACGCGCGGCGCGGTTGTAGCCGATGCGCAGATGGCGCTGCACCAGCGAGATCGAGGCCCGGCGGTGCTGCAGCACGATGCCCACGGCCTGGTCGTACATCGGGTCGGCTTCGCCACCGCCTTCACCGCCCGGGCCGGCGATCGCGTCGCCGCCCTCGCCGTCAAGCGTGCCGCCTTCGAGGATGCCTTCGATGTAGTTCGGCTCGCCCTGTTGCTTGAGGTAGCTCACCACGCGGTGCACCTCTTCGTCGCTGACGAAGGCGCCGTGCACGCGGATCGGCAAGCCGGTGCCCGAGGGCATGTAGAGCATGTCGCCCATGCCGAGCAGCGCCTCGGCGCCCATCTGGTCGAGGATGGTGCGGCTGTCGATCTTGCTGCTGACCTGGAAGCTCAGGCGCGTCGGGATGTTCGCCTTGATGAGGCCGGTGATCACGTCCACGCTCGGGCGCTGCGTCGCCAAGATCAGGTGGATGCCGGCCGCGCGGGCCTTCTGCGCGAGGCGCGCGATCAACTCTTCGATCTTCTTGCCGACCACCATCATCAGGTCGGCCAGTTCGTCGATCACGACGGTGATGAAGGGCAGTCGTTCCAGCGGCTCGGGCTGCTCGGGCGTCAGGCTGAAGGGGTTGCCGATCAGCTCGCCCTTGGCGGTGGCCTCGTCGATCTTCTTGTTGTAGCCGGCGAGGTTGCGCACACCGAGCTTGCTCATCAGCTTGTAGCGGCGCTCCATCTCGCCGACACACCAGTTGAGCGCGTTCGAGGCCTGCTTCATGTCCGTCACCACCGGGCACAGCAGGTGCGGAATGCCCTCGTAGACGCTCATTTCAAGCATCTTCGGGTCGATGAGGATCAGCCGCACATCGCGCGCCTCGGCCTTGTAGAGCAGGCTCAGGATCATCGCGTTGATGCCCACCGACTTGCCCGAGCCGGTGGTGCCGGCCACCAGGCAGTGCGGCATCTTGGCGAGGTCGGCCACGACGGGCGCGCCGATGATGTCCTTGCCCAGGCCCATGGTCAGCTGCGACGAGGCATCGTTGTAGACCTGCGAGCCCAGGATCTCGCTCAGGCGAATCGTCTGGCGCTTGGCGTTCGGCAGTTCGAGCGCCATGTAGTTCTTGCCCGGGATGGTCTCGACCACGCGGATGCTCACCAGACTGAGCGAGCGCGCGAGGTCTTTCGCCAGGTTCACGACCTGCGAGCCCTTCACGCCCGTGGCCGGCTCGATCTCGTAGCGCGTGATGACCGGGCCCGGCGAGGCCGCGACCACGCGCACCTCGACGCCGAAGTCCTTCAGCTTCTTCTCGATGAGGCGCGAGGTCATCTCCAGCGTCTCGGGCGGCACCGTCTCTTGGCGGCCCGGCGCCGCGTCGAGCAGATCGACCTGCGGCAGCTTGGTGTCGGCAAGTTCGGTGAAGAGCGGCTTCTGGCGCTCTTTCACCACGCGCTCGCTCTTGGGCACCTCGACCACCGGGGCCTCGATGACGATCGGCAAGTGGTCTTCGTGCAACTGGTGTTCTTCTTCGACCACCAGCTCGCGTTCGCGCAAGGCCTGCTCACCCAGGCGAATGTCTTCGGCCCGCTCGATGCGCTCGACGCGCCGTTCGCGCAGCGAGTCGAACCACGCGCCGATGCGTTCGGCCACGCGCAGCCACGAGAAGCCGAAGGCCATCGACAGGCCCGCCACCAAAGCGGCGATCCACAACACACCCGAGCCGACGAAGCCCAGCATGGCCATGCTCACACCGCCGAGCGTGCGTCCGACGATGCCCCCCGAGTGACCGCCAGCGACACCGGCTTCCCATTGGTAGAGGCGCGTCCATTCGAGCGAGCAGCTCGCGGCCATCAACACGGCGAGGCCGCCCCAGAAGATCCAGGCCGCATGCCGGTGCGGCAACGCGGCCGGAACCAGGTCCCCCCCGCGCAGCACGCGTGCCAGCGCGCCGAGCCACGCCCGCAAGCCCACCAGCATCAGCCACCAGGCCGAATAGCCGAACAGCACGTAGGTGAGGTCAGAGAACCACGCCCCGAGCGCACCCGCCTTGTTGGCCGGCACGGCCGCGCTGCCCGAGGTCGAGAACGCGGAGTCGGCCGCACTGTGCGTGGCCAGGGCCAGCAGCGCCAGCAACCACAGCACCCCACCGGCCAGCACGAGCAGCTTGTCGCGCAGACCGACGGCGGCGGGCGACGCCACGCTGGGGGCGCCGCTCAACGCGTCGCGCGTGTAGGTGGATGAAGACGTGGAAGAGGAGCCGCCCGAGGCGGCCGTGCTGCCGGTGTCGGCACGCAGCGATCCAAGCGGAAATGTCATCCGCCGATTGTGGCCGATCGCCCCGCCTCAACCCCGTTTCAGAGGGTATCTCGCAGGGCGCCGGCCACCGACCGATCAACCGCCGCTGGTGAGGCGTTCTTTGATGATGACCGAGCCGTTTTCCTGCGTCTCGACGATGCCGCGGTCTTCGAGGTCTTTCATGACCCGGCTGACCATCTCGCGCGACGCCCCGACGATCTTGGCCAGGTCTTGACGTGAAACCTTGTTGCGGATGATCTTGATCTCGCCGTCGTCTTCGGCCATGTCGAGCAGCGAGCGCGCCACGCGGCCGTACACATCAAGCAAGGCCAGCGATTCGATCTGGCGGTCGGCACTGCGCAGGCGCTGCACGAGGCCGCGCATGATGGCGTACGAGAGACTGGAGTTTTCAGGCAGGCAACGCGCGAACTCTTGCCGGCCGAGGATCAGCATGTCGGTCTGCACCTCGGCACGCACGGTGGCCGAATGCGGCTCGTTGTCGATGAGGCTCATCTCGCCGACGTAGTCGCCGGGCTGCAGCACGGCGAGGATGACCTCGCGGCCCCGAGAGTCGGACGTCAACACGCGCGCCCGGCCCGTCAGCAAGATGAACAGGGCGTTCGACTTCTTGCCATGCTCAACGATGATTTCGCCCCGGCGGAAGCGGCGCTTGACCACGCTGTCGGCGATTGCCGATGCCTGTTCGTTGGTCAGCAATGAGAACAGGGGCACTCGGCGAATCAGGTCCAGGTTGGACAACATGGCCATCGGAAATCCTCCTTCTTGCGGCGGCTCGGACGTTTATCGTGGAAAACTCACGCTTCCCGAAAGATTGGCTATTGTCACCATTCGGCGGATTGACGCCAGTGGCTGTCAGCCCCATGTGACACTTCCAACACTCCAGCGCCTTTCGGCCTTCCTTGTGACTTCTTGAATCCGCCATGAGCACCCCGACCCAGCACGCCCAAGTCCTCATCCTCGGCTCCGGCCCCGCCGGCTACACCGCTGCCATCTACGCGGCCCGCGCCAACCTGAAGCCGATGCTCGTGACCGGCATGGCGCAAGGCGGCCAGTTGATGACCACGACCGAAGTCGACAACTGGCCGGCCGACGTGATGGGCGTGCAAGGCCCCGAGCTGATGCAGCGCTTCTTGCAACACGCCGAGCGCTTCAACACGCAGATCGTGTTCGACCACATCAACACGGTCGATCTTTCGCAGCGCCCCTTCACGCTCACAGGCGACTCGGGCACCTACACCTGCGACGCGCTCATCATCGCCACCGGCGCTTCGGCCAAGTACCTCGGCCTGCCGTCTGAAGAAGCCTTCATGGGCCGGGGGGTCAGCGGCTGCGCCACCTGCGACGGTTTCTTCTACCGCGGTCAAGAAGTCTGCGTCGTCGGTGGCGGCAACACCGCCGTCGAAGAGGCGCTGTACCTGTCGAACATCGCCAGCAAGGTGCACCTGATCCACCGCCGCGACAAGTTCCGCGCCGAGGCCATCCTGATCGACAAGCTGCACGCGAAGGTCGCAGCCGGCTCGATGGAGTTGCACCTCTGGCACACGCTCGACGAAGTGCTGGGTGACGCATCCGGCGTCAACGGCGTGCGCATCAAGAACACGCAAGACGGCAGCACACGCGACCTCAAGTTGCAGGGCTGCTTCATCGCCATCGGCCACCAGCCCAACACCGACATCTTCAAGGGCCAGATCGAGATGAAAGACGGCTACATCGTCACCCGCAGCGGCCTGAGCGGCTTCGCCACGATGACGACGGTGCCCGGCGTTTTCGCCGCCGGCGACGTGCAAGACCACATCTACCGCCAGGCCATCACCAGCGCCGGCACCGGCTGCATGGCCGCGCTGGACGCCCAGCGTTTCCTCGAACAAGGCGGCGCCAGCTGACGATTGACCGGCCGGAAATGGTTTCCGGCCAAAAAGCTGTCTATAATCGCTGTCTTTGCCGAAAACGGCCGGGGTTCTTGCGGGTTCTGCTCACGGGCAGGGTCGCACCACCTCAGAGCCTTCGAAGGGCGTCCACCAAGTGATTCCGATGGTTCCATCGCACTTGCTCTAGACGTCAGCCTGAAATCAGTTCAAACGGAGAAGCGTCATGGCACGCGTCTGTCAAGTCACGGGCAAGGGCCCGATGGTGGGCAACAATGTTTCCCACGCCAACAACAAGACCAAGCGTCGTTTTCTGCCCAACCTGCAGTACCGCCGCTTCTGGCTGGAAACCGAAAACCGCTGGGTCCGCCTGCGCATCAGCAATGCCGCGCTGCGCCTGATCGACAAGGTGGGCATCGAGCAAGTCGTCGCCGACCTGCGTGCTCGCGGTGAACTCTGATTTAGGAGCAGATCATGGCTAAAGGTGGACGCGAAAAGATCAAGCTGGAGTCGAGCGCCGGCACCGGTCACTTCTACACGACCGACAAGAACAAGAAGACCACGCCCGAAAAGATCGAAATCATGAAGTTCGATCCCAAGGCTCGCAAGCACGTGATGTACAAGGAAACCAAGCTGAAGTGATTCAGTCGCGATCCTAAAGAAACCCGCCCAGCGCAAGCTCGGCGGGTTTTTTGTTGTTGGGGACTGCGTCTTCTACCGTGCGCGCTGCCTGTGCATGGGCCCCACGGCTTGCAGCACCTCGTTGGGCCAAGCAATGGGGACGGCTGTCTTGTAGCTGAGCCAATGGCACACCGCCCAGATGAACCACAGGGGCGCAAAGGCAGGAAAGAACAAGTGGCTGAGAAAGGTCAGCCCCGGGGCGTCTTTCCACCACTCGCCGTACTTTGGCCCGAAGGGGCCGGTCACCCCCATGCTTTGCCACAGCGTGTCAGATGGGCTCCGATCCGCCAGGGGTTCAGTGGCTGACGGCAGGTGGGGGCCGTCTTCTTCCATGAAGCGGCGGATGTGCTCCCACACGGCATCGGTCATGGCGTCACTCCGAAGAACCTGGGCATTACCGATTCGGAAGCCGTCCACGATGGTGGGGTCGCTGGGGCTGCTGCGCACGACCATCGTCAACTCGTGTGTACGCGTCGCCGTGCTGCCGGTGGTGCTCAGGGTGGCGTGGTGTTCAGCATCGATCAGGTCCCAGTCGTACTCGCAAGCGCTCAATGGCCAGCGCTTCAGCAGTCCGGCGAGACCTGGCCGAACATCACGCGCAATTCGGTAGACCTTGCGGTGCTTGCGGTCGAATATTGTGGGTTCGTCTTCGGGGCCAAAGAGCTCAAGGCGGGACATCCAGAGCACGCTGAAGGTTCCCACGCCCAGCGCTCCCGCACCGACAAAAACCCCTAGGAGTTTCACGAACCAATTGCCGGTAGTAATGAAGTTGTACGCCACGTAGAGCCCGATACCCAAAAGCCAAGTACCGGCGACCACACCAAACGTCAGTCCCATCCCTCGCGTGTCCTTGGACATTCCGGTGTATTCAATCGCATCAACGTAGGCTGCTCTGATCCAGCCCAGTGCCATCACTTTGTCACTGGCGCGCAGGCGCTTGTCGTAGCGCTTGACCAAGCCCGAGGTCTCCCCATCAAGCCGGGCCTCGTCAGTGCTGACACCCGCGACCCCGTCTTGGTATCGAGGCTTCTTTTGAGTTCGCAACTCGGGGCGAGACATGGTGGGGTAACCCTCGGGAAGACAAGGAGTCAGGACTTTTCGGACAGCCCACAACACCCCTTCGTGCGGAGGTGGATCGGACTGCCCTGAGGAATCGAAGGGAGCCTCGCGCTGGGTTTCGAGACCTTAATCCAAACGGGGCAAAGCGAATAGTATTGGCTCGGGACTAGCCGTCCTTCTTGGGCGTGAAGATTTTTTCGAGCGCCTCGCGCTCACTGGCCCAGTCCCCCTTGGCAAAGGGGCGGTTTTCTAC
This sequence comes from Piscinibacter sp. PDB5-1, assembly GCF_056676035.1. Taxonomy (NCBI): domain Bacteria; kingdom Pseudomonadati; phylum Pseudomonadota; class Betaproteobacteria; order Burkholderiales; family Sphaerotilaceae; genus Piscinibacter; species Piscinibacter sp. PDB5-1. The sequence goes on from NZ_JBWVZL010000001.1 coordinate 874,791, forward strand.
GTCCGTGGCTTTGCTTTTTCCAAAGTAGCTGCGACTGACCCAGACCTGTATGGGCGAAGGGGTCAGCCAAATAGCGATGGCCTCAAAGCCAATGCCCAGACCCAGGAGTATCCAGCCAAAGCCCGGCACAGAAACACCAAGTGCAATCGCTACACCCCTGCCGGCCAAGTGTTTGGCAGCCCCTTTGAGCACATCATCTCCGACTTTTTTCAGGGCAGCCTGTCGGATCACGCCCTTGGATTGCGACTTGACCACCCACTCCGCGAAAGAGCCCACAACAGAAAGCGTAGAAGTTCCAATTGTTCCGACGAATGCAGCAGTTGACAGGGCATAGAAGGCCGCAACGTTCTCCTGCCCAGCATTCTGCGCATCATCGAATTTTCGCATTGAGCCAACAGCCGCCAGCCCACCCCCCATCAAGCCAAACAGCGCCCCGGCGAGCTTGTAGGCGGCCAACTTGCCGCTTTGTCGCACGGCCGCCTCGCCGCCCGCCGCAAGAATGCGGTCTTCCTTCAGGTAGGCAAGAAGGTCAACCGTGGCCCCCACCGTGCCACCACAAGCGTCCAGCAGGCCCAGGTAGTTGGTGAACGCCTTCCGAGAGGCGGCGGCGGCGATTTCTTCTTGGGTCACGCCCGGTCTCGGCTTCACCTTGTCGGGGCCCTTGATGACATCCCCCAGCGCCTTCTTGAGACCGACAAGGTTGATCGCCAGGCCGCCAACCGCCAAGCGCCCATCCACTGTGCCAAGCAGAGCCGCCGAATCAGCAGCGCCTTCTTTCGCAAACTGGAGTACTTTGTTTGACTGGCTGCGCCAAAGTCTCTCAGCCACATCTCGACTGATGACCTTTGGAAAGCCCTTAGGCAGAACCAGTGCCGCAGGGCGCTGCAAATCGACCCGCCCACCACCTGAGGCAACCACTGCGTCGATATTGCCGTTGTGCTTGGCGATTTCTTCTGTATCGGTGAGCAAATACAGCGTGACCTTCTGCCCCGAACTTCTGCGTCTGATGTGGGCTGAACTGAACCCGCCGCGCTCTCGCAAAAAGATGGTTGCGTCGTGCAACGAATAGGTCATGCTGATTAGCACGGGCGTCGCGATGCCGGGCCCGGTGCGGGTGATTGCGTCCAACGCGAGGTCAAGGGCGCGCTGGGCAACTTTGAGGTTCATCACCCGGTTCAACGCAGCTTTGCCCCAAGGGGTTTGGGCTCCATGGGTTGCACCACGCGCAACCCCTGCGGCCGCCACGGCCGCAGCGATGCTGGTGCAAATTGACAAACCGAAGATCCCCACCGCGTCGCCCAAGGCCGCACTGAGCCAGCTGTATTTGGCGACAGCTTTTTGGAGGGCGTTGGGGTGCTTGGGGTCGCTAATAAAGCTGACAGCGCCTTTGCCCAAGTCGTAGACCTTGTCAAAACGGTCTTCGTTCAGATGTGCGTAGACGCTTTTCTTTTCGTCCTGCACTGTGTGGGTCACAAAGGCGCTGGCAACCGACAGGTTGGTGTCGAGCACGGCCTGCAACGGCGGCATGAGGCAGCCTTGGTTGCACACCAGGGCGCGCAGCATGACAGCAGTCGTGTCGCTGACAGGTTTGTTGAGTTCAGCGATGTAAGCGGTGAGAACCGCGCCACCGGCGACCGGCGCCGGCGTCATGGCCCCTGCAACTTCCGTGAGGTAGGTCAGTCCGGGTGAACGGTGACTGAGCGGGTCGTTGGGGTCGCTCTCTTCGAAATGAAGTGCGAAGTAGTTGCTGAAGCTCAAGTCCTGACGTGAGGCCCACCAGTCCGCCTCATACTTAGCGACTTCGTCGATGTGACTCGCCTTCATGCGAGCCTCGAATTCATTCAACCACTTCTGGCGAGCCGCTTCGTCATAGTAGGTCGATTGCATCTTGGCCCATGCGGCATCGACGCTGCGCCAGGCCCTGTCCATGGTTTCTTCTTGAAGCCCCGGGATCACCCGCTGCCCCATGTCGCGGCCATAGGTTTGAAGTATCTCGGGGGTGCTTTCCAGTGGCACCCAGTAGGGCCTGTCTTCCGGAGACTTTTTCTGAGCGGCCGGCGTGTAGTTGGTGGTTCGATCCCATGCATCGAACTGAGCCTTCGTCATCACACCACCGCGAAGCTGGTTTTCAGCGCTGGCAACCGCCTCGCCCGTGGTGATCCGCTCGACCATCGAAAGTGCTGCAGAGCTGTTCAGTGGGTGCGCGTTCTCTGGCTTGGCCCACTCGGCAGCGATGGCACGCGCGGCCACCTTTTGCCGTTGTTGGCGCAACGAGTTGAGCTCGGTGGTGACCCCCACGGGGTCGCGCAGCACGATGGCTTTGCCTTTGCCACGGGTCTTCGCATGGCAAGCTGCGGCAGCTTGCAGGTTCGCGGGCATGAACTCGTCATGGCCCGTCATGCCGGTGTACGGATAGGGGCTGACATAGTCTTCTGTCAAGTTCGCATCCACGTCGCGAACACGCAGCGTGCCCATGGCGAACTCAAGCACGTGTGCCTTGAGCGTCGCAGCGTCTGGCCGGAACTCGTTGGTTCCGACCTCGGACAAGATCACCTCTTGCATGACTGCGGGATTCGCGGCGTTCTTGCCCTTGAGCGTGTCATTCCACAAATTCGCGCTGAAGCCCACCCAGAGCTTGTCGATCTGATGCGCCATCGGGATCGGCAACAGCTTCATGCCCGAAACGTTGTGCTTCTTGTCAAAGCACTTGAAAGGCCCGCTGGACTTGAACAGGGGATGTTTCTCTGGGATCAGGTCGCTAGATGGCGTCACCCGGTACACATGCCAAGCACTGCCCCCTCCAGGCGCTTTCGGCACGAAGACATGCACGTAGCCTTCGCGCAGCAGACGCAGCGCATACTTCACCTTGGCGGGCTTGCCCGCAGGCACGAGCCCCGCGACGAGTGCATCCGCCTCCACCTTGTATCTCCCGCTGAACAACATCTTCGGGTCATCTGGAATGGGGCACGGGCGCAGCAGCAGAAGAGACAGACTGCTTCTGTTGCAAGTGGTGCATGGACTTTCGTCGTGCGATTTCGCATTCATGGCTGGGACTCGAATAGCAGGTCATTCAACATGGGGGCGAGTTCGTGCACGCCCGCGCCGGCATGGTCGTCACCCGCGTCCTGAAATACACGCTGAACCACTGGAGACGCGAGGACGTCCCCATGCAAGAGCAGCAGGGTGGCCCATGCAGTGGCGTCCTGGGTTTCGGTGAAGCGGCTGGGCCAGCGGGCCTTCGCCCCTGGCACTTGCATCACAGCCCCGTGCGCCTGCATCAACAGGTCACGCTCACGGGCCAAGGTGCGCCGCCCGCATTGCGCCAGCTCACCGAGGTAGCGCGCCAGGGTCTGGTGAACCAGGTCACCTTGCATGAAGGTCTTCCACTCGGGGGCAGACCATTGCAAAGCACTGCACTGCTCGTCACGGCCACGGTCGATATGGTCCACGGCCCCGGTGGCATCGAGGTAAGTCCACCGCTGGATGGGGCCAAGCATGGCGCGCACACGCACCTCACCCGCCACACACCGCGCCCAGGCCAGTGGGCGCCGATCCACCAGACGCTGGTAGCGGGGCTTGACCGCCATTTCGCAGCGCACACGCAGAATGTCGCTCAGGGCTTGCGCGATCTGCTCGGCGTGGGCACTGGAATGCAACCACCCACCGAAGCGCAGCGCAGCACAACCCTGGCCGGCCAAACCGTCGGCCTGTGCCTCAAGTCGCTCGCTGTCGGCGAGGGTGAAACTGGCAACAAGCCACGGGTCATCCGCCCCACGCAGGGCGACCAGATAGGGGTGGAAGCTCGGGGCCAATTCAATGGTCGCATGCAACTCAACGGGCACCACGTCACGACCCCAAGCAGCCTTCCGCGCGCTCGTGAGCTCGTCGAGCGGGGCACCCACACCCGTTGGCCCCACGGGGATCGGCTCACCCACCAAAGGGTCTACCAGAGCAAAGACGGGTATTCCAGGCTCACACGCGCGCACGAGGACGCTCAAAGGTTCATCGCTACCCTCAGACACGCCCGCCCCCGTAAGCGAGGTCTGTTCAGATCGCACTAGCGCCCCCAGCCGCTGCGGCCGCCAGGGCACTTGGGCACTCGGCCAATTTCCCTGGCGTCGGCAAACTCAGGCTCGCACTGGCGCTTCCCGCCCCGGCCAGCTCCTTCATCGCCGCCTTGAAATTCGCCGGCCCGCTCGTGGTGAGCGTGATCGCACCATTGGTGATGCGCAGCGAGGCCCCACCTGCCGTGAGCAAGATGTGTTTTGGCGCGCCCATCGTGATGGCGTTGGTCACGCTGCTGACTTCGACCGACTTGTCAGCTGTCAGGTTGAGCGTGTTGCGCTGGGCTTGCACGCTGACGTTGCCACTGCCGGCATGCATCTGGATACCGGTTTCGGCGTTCGGCTTGTTGGGGTTGCTGGCCTTGCCGTAGCTGAAGAAGCTCAGGCCGCCCTTCACCACCACCGCGGTGTGGCGCTGGCTGGCGCAGTCGATGTCTTGCCCCGCAGTGAGGGCGGCAGTCTGTCCGGCGGTCCACACGCCATGGGCGGCGGTGGCTGTTGCTATGCCCCCGGGTGCGCTGACCAGCAGTTCGGGGCGGGCCCATGCGGGGACGCTGCCGGTGCCGCCGGCGATGGGCAGGCTCGGGGTGGCGGGTACGGTCTTGGCCATGTCAGTTCAAAGTGCTGTTCAACGTGGTGCGCTCGAACCCAGGCTCTGCGTGCCGAGTTTCTGGCGGAGCATTTGCATGCGGGCATCGAGCACGCTGCGTCGAATCGAGGCCGATGTCTGAAGTGCGCCGGCCTTTTCTTGCGCATCGGCCAACACAAGCCTCGTGCCGGTTTCGTCGATGGTCTGCGAGATCACGTGGCGTTGACCGATCAAGTCGAGACCACGCTTGGCGATGGCATTGGCTTCGACCCAGTCGCCCCGCGCCTGGACTTGCTCCAGCTGGGTAGACAACGCCTTCACTTGCGCAAGAACCTCAAAATCGGCCGTCATGTGACGCTGCTGTTCAGCGTGTGCGCTCAAATCGTGAATCGGTGAGCCACAGCCAACAAAGGCAGCCGACAGCCCAGCCATCCAGAGGTAACTTCGAGACGTCAAAGATGAACCTCTCACCATCGAGCTCTCCGAGCTACCAATAGTTGTCAGTTCGCCAAGCCCTGGGGCAAAAGCTTCGACGTTCAGGATTCTCATCAAGAGACCCGACTTTCACTGTGCCCGAGCGTGGCTCAACGAGAACATCGACCCACTGATTTCCGCACTCGCTTCGATCACCCGGTTGCGTGCGCAGGGCGCCCACGATTCTCAAACGATACGGCCCGGGCTTGTTCCCTCGAACTGCCGGCGCGAAGGCCCAGCCGGGCCCGCGGGTCATGACATCGCACGGGGAGGCAACAGGGATATCGACGAACGTCCACGGACGCTTGGATGCCCGATCAGTCACCCCGACAAAGCATCGGCCTTGCTCGTTGTAGAGACGAAACAACGCGCTACCCACTTCGAACTCCAAGGGCTCGGCGGACGTCTCAGCGGCTTGTGCGCTCAGGGGGAGCGCCGCGACCAGCAGCAGCCCCGCGAATGCCAAGCACCGCAAAACCCGGCCCACTACGTCAACTCCCAGAATCGCAACTGCTTGGCGTTCTCGATGTAGTGCACCCATGCCCGGGGTCCGCTCATGAAATCCCCTTCACCAACACCCGGCAATCCCGGCAGGCGCTCCCCGTCCCACAGGTCAATGTGGTCGCCACTTCTCGCGGCATGAGACTCAACTGCGCCACGTCCGACCTGTCGAGCCCAAAAGTCTTTGAAAAACAGGATCCCGTTCTTCGTGCGCAAGGACCGAACCGAAGGCAAGTCCGCAGGGTTGATGACCGCCGGCTCTCCCAAGGCCTTCGACAACCACCGAGCCAGTTCTTCTGCCATCAAGGCCGCACGGTATGTCCGGTTGTCCAGTGCGCGCACGGGGTGCGCGGCGGTTCCGCCCTTGAACGACTGCATGGAGAGCCCCGCGAGCTGCAACGCCAGGCTCACCTTGATTGCGCATTGGTTCTCAAAAATCGCCTTTGGAAAGGGGCTCGGCTCCGACGGACTCCAATTCGTCGGGTGCTTTGACCACAGCGTCTTGAAGTCGATGCAACTGCGCACATTGACTTGCGCCTTGAAGCAGGACTCTTTTTCGTCATTGCCCTTTGCCGTGGTCGAGGCCGGAACGATCGTCGTCACTTCACACCCCGCCTTCTTGACCGTCAGCGTCAAAACGTTCGAGTGCGGCAATGCCCCAGTGCACCTCGATCAGTTCGTCACCCTCCGTCTTGATGCGAGGGATTTTTCCTGTGCTGTCCGTGTACCCGCGTAGCACTTGGCCTGAGGCAGTCTTGGCGAAGTACGCCAAGCCGACCAACGGTGTGCGAGACACGACATCTTCTGCAGCGACCTGTTCGTCAAAAGTCGATTCTTGGGCCGGGGCCGCGTCCCCTCCGCTTTCAGCCATCGTTTCAGCAGAGGCAGCAAAGCCACCCACCGACTGGACCGACGCGAGGCCTTCGCGCAGCGCGCCCCCGCCCTTCAGCACAACCAATGCATCTGCAGCGGCTTCACCCGCCAACTTCGCATGGTGCTTCTGCGCGGTGTCGGCCAGCGTGCGCCCCAGTTCGGCCGCCTGTTCGAGTTGCGCGATGGCATCGCGCGCTTCGGCGTTCTGCCCACCGCCTTGCGTGCCGTTGTTGCGGCTGTAGGCGCTCAGGTGCAGGCCGCTGCCGGCACGCACCGCGCCATGCGCGCTGGTGAAAAGGTCAATGCCGTGGCCGCGCTTGGCGAGGCGTTCGTTGTCGCGCTGTTGCAGCAAGTGCCCCAGGTGCAGCCAGGTCTTGGCTTGCGTGCTGCCCAGCGTCGTGCGGGCCTGCGCGGGGGTGTCGTCGAAGACGAGTTGGTTGTGATCGCCGGTGCCGCTCTGGCTGCTGTCGAGGCTTTGGCTCTTGAACCCGCTGAGCACTTGCGGATGCTGGTGGCCTTCGTGTTCGCCTACCTTCTGATTGCCGGGGAACCACGCGCCCGCGTTGCCGGTGGCAGTGGCGGACCCTGCGGCGACCTGGTTGCCTTGTGCATCAGCCTGGCCAGCGCCGTTGTAGACACTGCCGATGACCACGGGGCGGTCGATGTCGCCTTCGACAAAAGCGATGAGCACCTCTTGGCCCAACCGGGGCGTGAAGTGGCCACCCCAGTTGGCCCCGGCCCAGGCTTGGCTGACGCGCACCCAGGTGCCGGCGCTGTCGTTGCCCGGGGCGTTGCTGCCGGCGCTGTGGTCGAGGCGGTGCGCACCTTGCGTGCCCCGTTGCCAATGGAACTGGACCTTGACGCGCAGGTCGCGGTCGGTGTGCACAGGTTCACCCAGGCCGACGACGATGGCGCTTTGGCTGCCGGGCACCTGGGGGCGGGTGAAGAGCGGCTCGGCTTGGCTGTTGAGGCGGGCCGGCGCGCGCACGGGGACAGCGGCGTCTTGCGTGAGCAGCTTGGCCTGGTACAGCGGCTCTTCGGTGGCGTTGGCCTTGAACAGGGTGGGGCGTGGGGCACGCGGCGCAGCACCGTCTTCAGTCGGCGTGGGCTTCGGCGCAAACGCCCCGGGCAGGTCGCCCAGCAGGGCTTTCAGGGCCGAGCCGAGGTCGGCGTTGAGGTTGTTGCGTGCTCGGTGCTGCACGCCGAGCACGGCCCACACGGTGCTGGGGTCGGCGCTGGGGTGCTCGGTCAGGCTGAAGGTGGTGCCGCAGGCGGCGGTGCGCCAGGCGCCTTGGGCGTGGGCTTGGTGGGCCGTGGCTTGCAGTGATTCGAGTTGGCGTTGGGCGATGCGCTGGGCTTGCTCGCTGCCTTCGTAGGCGTAAGCGCCGGGTTGATCGCGCAGGGTGAGTTCGAGCTCGCCGGGGTTGAGGCGCGCATCACCCGAGATGGCGGCACTGGCTTGCTGCACGCGGCGGTGGTCCCAACTGGCCGTTTGCAAGGCGCTGGTGGCCACGCGGCGGACTTGCCCAAAGCGCCCGAGGCTGTCTTCGCGAAAGCTGGCCGCTGCGCTTTGCGTGAAGCGCACGTGCGGCTGCAGGTTGGGCTGAAAGGCACCGTTGTGATCGGCGATGACCAGGGTGTGGCGCCCCAGGGCTTCGGTGGCATCGGCCTCGTGCTCGAACCAGCAGAAGAGCCCTTCTTCGCGCAACAGGCGCTGCACGAACGAGAGGTCGCTCTCGTGGTACTGGATGCACAGGCTGCGCTGCGGGTAGGCCGCCGGGTCGGCGAGGTCCCAGCGCCAGGCCGGGCCGAGCTTGCCCTGGCCTTGGTAGTCGGCGAAGACTTCGTCGACGATCTGCATGACCGTCTGGCCCTGGAAGACCCAGGCGTCTTGCCGGTGGCCCAGGAAGGCGAGCCAGGGTTCGATGGTGAGCTTGTAGCGCGCCAGGCCGCCATCGCTGCCGAGCAAGGCGAAGGCGGTGACGTGGCCATGGAAGGGACGCAGCACCGTGGCGCTTTGCTGCGTCAGCAGGTCGAGCCGAACGGGTTGGCCGATCAGGTCTTTGAGCGAGAGGTGGGCGTTGGTGCTGAGCGCCAGCACGTCGAACTTGAACCCGGCCGGTGCTTCATGACCATGCGTGGGGCCGACCGCCTCGTGGCCCAGCAGACGCTCGGCGAGCAGCACGTTGGGACCCAACGGCGTGTGAAGCCGCAGCAGACGCTGGTTCTGAGAGGGGCCGAGTGCCGCGAGAAGGGCCTGGACGATCGACTGTGCGGCAGACGTGACGGACATGGGACTGGAGCGGGCCCGAAGGGCTGCGAAACCGTCGAGGTGGCGGTTGTCGGATCATGGGTGCGCGAGGGTGCACCAACAATCCCTCATTGGGACGACGGCTCCAAGTTACAGGTGAAACTTTCGTAACGGGCGCGGCCTTGTGAACGAAAGGCCGTTGTACGCCATGCCCCACCGCGCCTCGGCACGAGAGCCGGCCAACCGGTTCGGCAGGCGCTCGCCTCAGGTCGGGAAAGTCCCGGGGGTCAGGCAGCGAACGGTGCATGAAACACTCGACGGCTCCATGCCTGGGCTCGCCTCAGGGTCGACCGCTGATTGCCATTTGCCCCCGCCTGCCATGCAAGTGTCCCCGGTCAATTTCAAGACGCTGGCCTACGTTCTCGAGGTCGAGGGCTTCGATGCGCTGGCTGCGCTCAAGCGCTGCGGCTTCACATCGGTGGATGCGCTGGACGACCAAGGGCCATGGCTGCCGGTCAGCCTCTTCGACGGTCTGATGGCGGCCGCCATCGAGGTGACGGGCGACCCCTGCTTCGGCCTCGTCGCCGGCAAGAGCAAGGGCTTGATGCGCTATGTGGCGCTGATGCAGGTGACGCTGGTGTCGCCGACGCTGCGCCAGGTCATCAACGACATCGAGCACTTCGCGCCGCTGTTTCTCGAACGCTCCGAGATGGCGCTGGAGCACCCCAACGGCCGCGCGCAGATCCTCGTCGAACCCGTCGTCACCGGCGGCCGCAGCGGCCACTTCCGCACCGAGCTCGTGGCCACCAGCGCGTTCCAGGCGGTGCGGTTTGCGCGCGGGCGCGCCGAAGACATCCATGCGGTGGACTTTCCCTATCCCTGCCCCGAAGGCCAGGCCGAGCGCTACGCCGCGACCTTCGGCCCGAAGGTGCGGTTCGACCAGCGCCGTTGTGCGGTCGAGTTCAATCCGGCCTTGCTGGATGCGCCGCTGCAGACGCACGACCCGGTCGCCTACCTGGCCGCGCGCAGCAATGCCGAGGCGGCGCTCGCCGCACAGCGCTCGGGCTTGAACATTGCCGAGCGCGTGCGCCGCTGGCTGCTGGCCGCCCTGCCTCACCAGCCATCGGCGCAAGAGACGGCCGACCGACTGCGCCTCACCGAGCGCAGCCTGCGCCGGCAGTTGTCGGCCCTCGACCTGAGCTATGCCGAGCTGACCCAGCAATGCCGGCGGCTCAGCGCCGAGCAGTTGCTCGCCAACCGTGAGCTGCCGATCAAGCAGGTGGCCGAAAAGCTGGGCTTCGCCTCGGTCACCAGCTTTCACCGCGCCTTCAGGCGATGGACCGACATGACGCCGCTCGAATGGCGTGCGCGCCAGCACCTCCGCGTGCCCGCCATCACCGGGGAAAACCCCGCCGCGCCCGGTCAATAGATTGGTCAACGCGGCCATAGATCGCCGCCACAGCGCTTCCTAGCATCCCTCTTCCCACCCACGAAGAGGAGACAAACATGCAGGAGACAAGACGCCAGTTCGGCCAGCAGGTGCTGGCGACCGCCGCCAGCCTGGGCCTCAACACGGTCTCGGCCGCAGGCATCACGGGCCGCGCCATCGCGGTCGGCGGGCTGGCGGCTGCGGTCGCGCAGTCGTCACAGGCCCAGTCCACACGAGAACGCGTGCGCGCGCTGGTGGTCGGCTCGGGTTACGGCGGTGCCATCGCGGCCTTGCGGCTGGCCGAACGCGGCATTCCGGTCACGATGCTTGAGATGGGCCGCCTGTGGAACACGCCCGGCGCCGACGGCAAGATCTTCTGCGGCAACGCGCAGCCTGACGAGCGCGCCATGTGGTTCTCGACGCAGGCTGCGGCCGTGGTCACGAGCTTCAACGGCCAGCCCACCACGCGCACCGTGCCTTATGGCGCCGGCGTGCTGGCGCTCAAGCGCTACCCGGGCATGGACGTGTACCTAGGCCGCGGCGTCGGCGGCGGCTCGCTGGTCAACATCGCCATGCTGATCACGCCGCTGCGCGAGGTGCTCGCCGAGGTCATGCCTTACGGCTTCAACGTCGATGACTTCCTGCGCCGCCACTACCCCAAGGCCTCGACCAAGCTCAAGCTCAACACCATTCGACCGGCGTACTTCGAGGCGAGCCCGTACCACCAGTACGCGCGCACGCTGCGCAAGAACCTGGCGAACGCGGGCTTCACCACCGAGTTGCTGCCCTCGGGCTACGACTACGCCTACATGGAGCAAGAAGAAGCCGGCACCGTGCCGCGCTCGGCCCTCGGCGGCGAAGGCGGCTTCGGCAACAACCACGGCAAGAACAGCCTCGACAAGAACTACATCGCCGACGCCGTGGGCACCGGCCGCGTGACCATCCGCGCGATGACGAGCGTGAAGAAGATCGAACGTGCGCTCGACAAGAGCTACGTCGTCACCGCCGAAGAGATCGACCTGGCCGGCAACGTCCTGCGCCGCTACCAGATCGCGTGCGACCACCTCTTCCTGGCCGCCGGCAGCATCGGCACGACCGAGATGCTGGTGCGCGCGCGGCAGACCGGCACGCTGCCGCGTCTGAATGCGCACGTGGGCACGAAGTGGAGCGCCAATGGCGACATCTTCGTGGTGCGGCAGAACACGCCCGACAACCCCGTGGGCACCACGCAGTCCATCGTGCCGGCCTCGGGCTTTCGCACCCGCGACCAGAACCGCAAGCCGCTCTTCTCGATGAACCTGCCGCTGACCTTCCCGTTCGAGTCGGGCATCAGCATGAGCATCGTGATGCCACGCAACCCCGAGACCGGCACGTTCTCGTACAACGCGTCCACCGACCAGGCGGTGCTCAACTGGAGCCACCAGAACGCCCCCGCGGTGGCGAGTGCGAAGTTCATCTTCGACAAGGTCAACAGCGCCAACGGCACGCAGTACCGCACCGACCTGTTCAGCGGCAAGGTGATGTCGGACGCGGCCACCTACCACCCGGTCGGCGGCGTGCCACTGGGCCGCGCGACCGACCTCTTCGGTCGCGTGCTGGGCTACGAGAAGCTGTACGTGATCGACGGTTCGCTGATCCCCGGCGCGCTCGCCGCCAACCCGGCGCTCACGGTGGCGGCGCTGGCCGAGCGGAACATCGAGAACATCCTGTCGCGGGACTTCTGAGGTGCAGGCCCCTGCTGGTGACGCCTGGGGCGTCGGTGGCAGGGGCCGTTTTCTATCGCAAAGGCGCAAAGGAATGCAAAGAGCGCGAAGAAACCCGCTTGCCTCTTGCTCTTGTATTCCTTGGCGTCCTTGGCGTTCCTTTGCTCCTTTGCGTTGAGAAGAGCGCGCCCACCCGCTGCCCTCCCGACAACGCTCAACTCAAGCGATCACTTCACGCTGTACTTGAACTTGCCGTCCTTCGCGCTGACCTTGATGCGCGCGATGGCCTGGCCTTCGGCCATGCGGGCCAGCACGCTCTCGGCGATCTCGGGCAGCAGCGTGCCGTTGAGGATGTGATCGACCGCGCGGGCGCCGGTGTCCACCTCGGTGCAGCGCGCGAACACCGCATCGACCAGCGAGTCGTCGAACTCGAACTGCGCCTTGTGGTTGGTCGCCACGCGCTTGGCGATGCGGCCGAGCTTCAGGCGAATGATCTGCTCCAGCGCGTCGTCCGAGATCGGGTAGTAGGGCACCACCTTCATGCGGCCCAGGAAGGCCGGCTTGAAGGCCTTGTAGAGCTGCGGGCGCAGCTGTTCGGCCAACGTGTCGGCGTCGGGCTTTTCTTCGTCGGGCTTGTTCAGGCAGGCTTGCATGATGGCCTGCGAGCCGATGTTGCTGGTCAGGATGATCAGCGTGTTGCGGAAGTCGATCTCGCGGCCTTCGGCATCGTCCATCACGCCCTTGTCGAAGACCTGGAAGAACATCTCCAGCACGTCCGGGTGCGCCTTCTCCACCTCATCGAGCAGCACCACGCTGTAGGGCCGGCGGCGAACGGCTTCGGTCAGCACGCCGCCTTCGCCGTAGCCCACGTAGCCGGGGGGCGAGCCCTTGAGGCCGCTCACGCTGTGGGCCTCTTGGTATTCGCTCATGTTGATGGTGACCATGTTGCGTTCGCCGCCGTACAGCAGGTCGGCCAGCGCGAGCGCGGTCTCGGTCTTGCCGACGCCCGAGGGGCCGACGAACATGAACACGCCCTTGGGCTTGTTCGGGTCTTCGAGGTTTGCGCGTGCGGTGCGCACACGCTGGGCCACGGCTTCGAGGGCGTGGTCCTGACCGATCAGCCGTTCTTTCAGCGTGGGCAGCAGGCCCAGCACGGTCTTAATCTCGTCCTTGACCATCTTGCCGAGCGGAATGCCCGTCCACGCGGCCACGATCTCGGCCACCACCGTGCCATCGACCTGCATCGGCACCATCGGGCTCTCGCCTTGCAGCTCGGCCAACTCGCCGAGCTTGGCCTGCAGCGCCGCGTGCTCGGGCGAGGCCGGTGCGGCCTTGGCCTTGGACTTGCCCTTGGCGGCGGGCTTGGCCTCGCCTTCGGCTTCGGTCGATGCGGCAGGCGCCGCCGGCGCGGCTTCAAGCTTGCTGCGCATCTCGCGGATCTCGGCGACCAGCGCCTTTTCCTTCTCCCAGCGCGTCTTCAGGGCCCCGGCGGTGTCGGTGAGTTGCTGGCGCAGGTCGTTCAGCTCGACCAGGCGCGCGGCGTGGTCAGCGCCGGCCGCACGCTCGCGTTCGAGCGCTTCGCGTTCGGCGTTGAGGCGGTCGAGCTGCCGGTTCGTGTCTTCGATCAGCGCCGGCGTGGCGCTCTGGCCTAGCGCCACCTTGGCGCAGGCGGTGTCGAGCACGCTGATGGCCTTGTCGGGCAGTTGGCGGCCGCTGATGTAGCGGGCCGACAGGCGTACGGCTTCGGTGATGGCTTCGTCGAACAGGCGCACGTTGAAGTGCTTTTCCATCAGCGGGGCCATGCCGCGCAGCATGGCGGCGGCGAGCGTCTCGCTGGGCTCTTCGACCTTCACGACCTGGAAGCGGCGGGCCAGGGCCGCGTCTTTCTCGAAGTATTTCTTGTATTCGCTCCAGGTGGTGGCGGCCACGGTGCGCAGCTCACCGCGCGCCAGTGCGGGCTTGAGCAGGTTGGCCGCGTCGTTCTGGCCGGCCTGGCCGCCCGCGCCGATCATGGTGTGGGCTTCGTCGATGAACAGGATGATCGGGTGCGGGCTCTTCTTCACCTCGTCGATCACGTTCTTCAGGCGGTTCTCGAACTCGCCCTTCACCGACGCGCCGGCCTGCAGCAGGCCCATGTCGAGCGTGTGCAGCTCGACGCCCTTGAGAGGCGGCGGCACGTCGCCGGTGGCAATGCGCAGCGCCAGGCCTTCGACCACCGCCGTCTTGCCCACGCCAGCCTCGCCGGTGAGGATGGGGTTGTTCTGGCGGCGGCGCATCAGGATGTCGATGCACTGGCGAATCTCGGCGTCGCGGCCGATCACCGGGTCCACCTTGCCGTCGCGCGCACGCTGCGTGAGGTTGGTGGTGAACTGGTCGAGTGCCGGCGTCTTGCCGGGGGCGGCCGACTGCTCGGCCGAGTCTTCGTCACTGGGCGCGGGGGCACCGGCTTCACGCAGGGTCTCGGCGGCCTCTTGCGAGCCCTGGGTCAGCTCGGGCAGCTTGTGCTTCAGCTCTTCGAGCTTGAACTTCACGAACAGCTTCGAGCCGCGGAAGGCCAGTTGGCTCAGGCTCGGTTCGGTCAGCAGCGCGAGCAGCAGATGCGCGCTGCGGATGCGCGTGGTGTGCGATTCGAGCGAGGCGATGAGCCAGCCGTGCTCCAGCAGCGCCGGCAGGTGGGCCGAGAACACCGGCGTGCGCGTGTTGCCGTTCTTGAAGCGGCCGATCTCGGCTTCGAGGTCGCGCTGCATCTCGGTGGTCGAGATGTCGAACTTCTTGCACAGCAGCGCGAAGTCGCTCTGCGGCGATTCGAGCAGCGCAAGAAAGAAGTGCTCCAGGTCCACCTCGTAGTTGCCACGCGCCATGCACAGGCTGGCGGCGCGCTCGGCGGCGCGGCGGGTGGTGTCGTTGAGCTTCGAGATCAGGGTCTTGAGGTTGTTCGACATGGTTCTTGTGACGTGATGACAGCGAAAGGTTGACTGTTAAGGGGCGGTCGGTCAGGCCGCGACCGCACCGTTGATGTCGTAGCGCACATCGCAGCGGTCGTGGTGCGCCGGCTGCGTCTGCACGTACGTGTCCCAGCCCAGGCGGCCGGCCAGCGGCGAGCGGTTCGACACGAGCCGGCTGCTCTCGATGGCCTCGGCCTTGAGCAAGAGGTTGATTTCGTATTCGAGGCTCACGCCGGTGAGCATGCTGAGCAGTTCTTTCAGCGCGACCGCCCCCGGCCCGCCCGGCAGGAAGCGGCGGAACTTCGCATGGCCCAGCGGCCCCAGCGTCACCTTGACGCGCAGGTCGCGCTGCCACACCCGCTCGCCCGACAGCGCGTTGCTGCCGAGCACGCCATTGCCCAGGCCGAGCGAGGTGCGCGCCTCGGGTGGCAGGTGGTACCAGCGCCCGAGAAACTGCTCGATCTGCACCGGCACCCCGAGGTAGCGCGCGAGCAGGCGCTCGACCTGCTTGGCCGACAACTGGCGGTGCTGCAAGGCACCGGCAAAGAAGGCGAGGCTCTCATCGGCGACACCGCCTTCGTCGGGCTTGAGGCGTTCGTGCAGCGCGGTCTGGCCCGCGCCGGCCAGTGCCAGCACCAACGGCGCGAAGCGGTTGCGGCGGTCGGACTCGTACTGCAGCGGCAGGCGGTGCTTCTTCCAGGCCGCATAGAACATCGACACGGCGCGGCTGCCGAAGATGTCCAGAAAGCCCCGCGCCGCAAAGTCTTTGTGCTGCGTCTCGCGCTGGACGATCTGCTCGGTGTAGATCAGCGGCAGCGTGCCACCTACGCCGAGCAGGCCCATGAACGCCGGCGTGATCTCGATGCGTTCGACATCGGCGCCCGCCCGCAGCGGTTGCGCGCCCGAGGCGGCGTAGGGCTGCGCATCGCTTCGGCGATGAACGCGCAACGACTCGATCTCGCTCGGCGGGAACGACAGCGCGACCGAGCTGCGAAAGCGCAACTCGCGCGGCACGATGTCGCCGCGTGAACGTGGCGCATCGGCGAGCCAGCGCTCCAGCAGGCGCACCGCCTGGAAGAACTCGAAGCGGTGCGGCTCTGCGAAGAGCTGGTCGATCAGACCAGGGCCGTGCTGCCGTTTCGCGGAGGACATGTGTACAGCGGCTGCTGGGTGCGCGCCGAAATGAGCGTCAGCTTCGAGAAGCTGTTGATGTGCACGTACAAGCCGAAGAAGCGGTCGAGCACCTCGGCAAACAGGCCCAGCCCGGTGCCGACGAAGCTCTGCTCATCGACGCTCAGGCGAATCTCGGTGCCGCGCACGAAGGTGGCGAAAGGCTCGCCGGGCAGCCAGGCCGTCGCGGGCACGAACTCGACCGACACCATGCCATCGACCTGCCGGCGGTTGGCAGCATCACGCGGCAGGTCGTACAGGCGCAGCATCTCTTTGAGCGCATCGATGCCCCGGCCGCTCAGCGACAGGTGGTTCAGCGACAGGTGCGACACCAGGCGCCACAGGCTGCCACGATTGCGCTCGAAGCGGTGGCTCGACGTGGGCTTGCGCAGCAGGCGGATCTCGCGCGCCACGCTGCCGCCTTCGATGAACAAGTCGCCGCCCGGGTTGCCGAAGCTCAGCAGCGCGGGCAGGTCGCGGTTGGTCGACGTGACCTGAATCGACAGCGTGTCGGTCTGCGGACGCGCAGGTTCGAAGTCGATGTCCACGATCGACAGCTCGGTCTCGTAGCCCGGGCTCGTGGCGGCGATGGACTCGTCACGCTGCGCATGCCAGTAGCGCCCGGCCGGTTGTGCACCGGGCATGTCGCCGTCGCTGAGCAGGTCGTCGTGCTGCAGCGAAAAGAAGGGCCGAAACTCGTCGATCGACTCGCCGTGCGGCGTCTGCTTGACGCGAAACACCTTGTCGATCGAATAGATCTCGTAGCCGTAGGCGCGACGCGCATCGACCACCACCGGGTAGCGCGTGTTCGTGTGCGTCACGCGGATGGGGTCGGCGTTCTGCCGGAAGAGGTTCACGACCGGCGTGCAGCCCAGCAAGAAGTTGCGTGCTGACAGCGTTTCCAGCAGGCGTCCGCCATCAGAGTCCGACGCCAGGCCGCTCATCAGGAAGTGCAGCGTCACCGAGCGCGGGCTCGTCTTGTCATCGGCGCCCCGCTTGCCGAACACGCCCCCCTGCGGCAGCGGCAAGTCGAGGAAGTTGAACTTCTCGGGGTAGGCGAAGTACTCGGTCAGCAGGCGGTAGGCAGGGTGCGAGCGCTCTTCGTAGTCGATCAGCGCTTCGTCGTCGGCAAAGCCCGCGACGCTCGCGCGTTCGCGGTAGGGGCCGGCCCACGGGGCGTGAGGGGTCGTCTGCACCATGAGCCCCACCACGCGGTGGCACAGCGCATCGCGCAGCACGCTGATCAACGACGCCTCACCGTCGAGGTAGACGCGCAGCGTGGGGCCGAGTGCGCTCCAGTGCACCTGTGCGCTCTGCAGCTCCAACTGGATCGAGATGGCCGAAGTGGCCCCCGAGGGCACCCGCGTTCCGTCGGGCGCGGCCACCACATGCCGGTAGCTGGCCGACGCGACCTTCAGCGGGGCCAACTGCACGTCGTAGGCCGTGCGGAACTTGCACACCACGCTGCGCACAGGCCGGCTGTTGAGCTGCGTGCCGCGCTCGATCAGCGCCGGCCCCGTCAGCTGGCCCGCGGCACTGCCCAAGTCGAACTGGGCGATCGAACACGAGGGAAACGGCTGCAGGTAGTGCGGGTACAAGACCTCGAGCAGCGATTCGACGAAGAGCGGAAAGTCGTCGTCCAGCCGCTTGTGCACCCGCGCCGCCAGCAGTGCGAACGACTGGATCAGGCGCTCGACGTGCGGGTCTTCGGCCACGTCGGAGCCGAGCATCAAGCGCCCGGCGATCTTCGGGTACTCGGATGCGAAATGCTTGGCCGAGCCTCGCAAGCGCGACAACTCGGCTTCGAAATAGGGAAGCAGGTCTTTCATGGCGTCACCCGTTCATCGCGGCAGCCCACCGCGCTGCTTGGCAACGGTGTAGCGCTGCACCGTGGGCTCGAAGCGTGCATCGAAGCTCACCTGTTCGCCCACATCGGTGAGACGCAAGATGGCGCGAATGGTGAAGTCCAAACGGTTAAACACACGGCCCTCGCCTTCGAGCGACACGCTCACCGAGCGCAGGCGCGCGTCCTGCCGCTCGATGGCCACCTCAATCGCTCGGCAGATGAAGTCGCGGTCGAGGCCGCTGGACAGGCTCAGGGCCGCAAAGTCGGGCACGCCGTAGTTCGCCACCGAGGCCGCGCACAGCGGAAACTTCTGCGTCAGCTCTGCGTCGAGCGCGGTGCGGGTGTTCAGCAACGCCTCGAGGTCGGCCGCGACCGAGTCCTTCACCTCTTCGAGAGAGAACCCGGGCAACACCTCGCCAGCGCTCGTGTCGAGCGTGCGGTGCGTGAGCTTGTCAAGCAGGCTGGGCGCGTAGCGCATGGGAGAAGGAGTCCGACACGCCAGGTGTCAGGCAAGACAAACGGCAAGAAGAGACAAAAGCGCGCAGGCCAGAAAAAAGGGCCGCGTTGCCCGCGGCCCTTTCCTGTGACTGATCGAAATCAGGCAGCGGCCTTGTTGAGGGCCAGGTCCCAACCGCCGACGTCGTTGCCAACGTTGGCCGAACCGTCGGTCTTCGAACCCTTGTGCAGCCAGGTGATCTTGGCGTACTTGAGGGCGAAGGTTTCAACCGGCAGGCCGTTGGACGGCACGGTCATTTCCGACTTGGCGACGATGGCATTCGTCAGCTTGATGGTCAGGTAGTTCGTGCGCACCGTGCCCGTGGCACGGAAGAACTGGATTTCCACGTCGTAGGCGTAGGCGGCCGAGCAGGCTTCCCACAGGTAGACGCTGGCCTTGTCGATGTCCTTCGTGAAGAGCATCTCGCCATGCTCGCAGCGCTCGGACGTGTGACCGCCTGCACTCGACGACGTGGCCGACTTGGGTTGCACGATCTCGTGTTGCCACGAGGTCACTTCGATCCAATCCTTGTGGTCGGCGTCGAGCGACTCACCGGGGATGTCCTTCGAGTTGGTCTTCTTCGTGAACTTGACGTAAATGTCTTTCATTGCCTTCTTCCCTAAAGCGATCTAATTAAAAACCACTGAGTTCGTTATCTGCGAACCCAGCCTCCTAGCTAGCCCCCCGCCCCTGAAGGCAGTTCGGCCACCAACCTCAACGAGACGGACAGCTCGTCGAGTTGAAAGTGCGGTCGCAGGAAAGCCACCGCGCGATACGAGCCCGGCTTGCCAGGCACTTCGGAGACCTGCACGGAACCCTCACGCAGCGGGAACTTGGCCTTCTGCTCGTGCGACGCATCGTCCGAGCTCAGGATGTACTGCCCCAGCCACTGGTTGAGATAGGTCTGAACGTTCTCGACGCTGGCAAAGCTGCCGATCTTGTCGCGCATCATCGCCTTCATGTAGTGCGAGATTCGTGACACCGCGAACATGTATTGCAGCTGGGCCGATAGCGCCGCGTTGGCGTTGGCCGCATCGGAGTCGTACTTGCGTGCCTTCTGCGCCGACTGCGCACCGAAGAACGCCGCGTAGTCGGTGTTCTTGCAATGCACGAGCGGAATGAAGCCGAGGTCGCTCAGCTCCTTTTCGCGGCGGTCGGTGATGGCGATTTCGGTCGGGCACTTGAGCGCCACTTCACCGTCGTCGGTCTTGAAGGTGTGCGTCGGCAGGTCTTCCACCAGGCCACCGCCCTCGACACCGCGAATCGCAGCACACCAGCCGTAGCTCTCGAATGCTGCAGTCACCCGCGCGGCGAAAGCGTAGGCGGCGTTGACCCACAGGTACTTGTCGTGCGTCGTGCCGTCGACCTCTTCGACGAAGTTGAAGCCTTCGGTCGTCGTGCCATCTTTGGGGTTGAACGGAAGCCGGCCGAGGAAGCGGGGCACCGTCAGGCCCACATAGCGCGAATCTTCGGACTCGCGGAAAGACTTCCACTTCGCGTATTCGACCGTGTCGAACACCTTCGACAGGTCACGCGGCTTGCCCAGGTCGGTGAAGCCTTCGAGGCCAAACAGCTCAGGCGAGGCCGCCGAGATGAAGGGCGCGTGGGCCGCTGCGGCCACGTGCGACATCTGCTCGACGAAGTACATGTCTTCGGCTTGGCGACCAATTTCGAAGTCGCCGACCAGGGCACCGAAGGGCGCGCCACCGAAGGTGCCGAACTCTTCTTCGTAGACCTTCTTGAACAGCGCGCTCTGGTCGAAGTCGATCGCGGTCTTGAAGTCGCGAACGAGCTCTTTCTTGGTCGAGTTGAAGACCTTGATCTTGATCTGCTCGCCGGTGCTGGTGTGCTTGCAGAGGTAGTGCAGACCACGCCAAGACGATTCAAGCTTCTGGAACTCGGCGGCGTGCATCACTTCGCTCAATTGCGCAGAGATGAGCTGGTCGAGTTCGGCGATGCGCGCGTCGAGCGTGGCCGACAGGTTGGCCGACATGACGACCGTGCCCTGCAGCACCTCTTTGACCAGCTCGCCGATGATGTCCTTGGCGCGGTCATGTTCGGTGGTGGTCTTGGCGACCTTGCTCTGCGCGACGATCTCGTCGAGCAGGCCCAGTTCCTTCGCGCCGCCGTCGGCCGCTGCTTGCGATTGCAATGCCGTGCTCATCGCTTACTCCTGGTCTTTCTTGCCGGCTTCTTGGCCGAGCTGCTTCAGCTTCTCGGTGTTGCTGAGCACATCGCTCAGCACGTCTTCGAGCTTGTCGTTGCCCGCGAGCTTGTTGCGCAGGTCAGAGAGCTTGGTACGCGCTTCGAGCAGCTTGCGCAGCGGGTCGACCTGCTGCACCACGGCTTCGGGGGTGAAGTCGTCGAGCGCCTTGAAATCGAGGTTCACCGCGAATTCGCCGCCCTCAGGGCTCAGCTTGTTCTTCACGCGGTAGCTGGCCTTGGGCGCCATGCCTTGCAGCACTTCGTCAAAATTGTCGAGGTCGACGTTGACGAACTTGCGATCCTTCAGCTTGGGCAGCGGGTTGTTCGGATCTTGCTGGCCGGTGAAATCGCCCATCACACCCATCACGAACGGCAACTCCTTGTTCTCGATGGCGTCGCCGATTTCAACGTCATACGAAAGCTGGACCCGGGGCGGGCGCACGCGTTCGAGACGCTTCTGGACACTGTCTTTCTTGGCCATGATGGTTCCTCTCTGCTGGATTCGACGTGGGCCCGATCAACGGAGCGCGTCGAACGGGTTGCGCTTGGGTTCGGCGGCGGGCTTGGCGGCCGGCTTCGGGGCGGGCGCAGGCGCTGGGGCGGGGGCTGCAGCAGGGGCCACCGGGGCCGCCGCCGGCTTCGATGCCACGGGCGGGCGACGCACCGCTTGCTTCGGCTTGGGCTCAGCTTCGGCAACCGGGGGCGGAAGAATCGCCTCGCCGAGCGCGTCGCGCATGATGCGCGCCAGGGTCTGCGCTTCTTCACGGGTGCTGCCGCCCAGGGCGTTGGCTTCACGCAGTTGCTCAAGCGCGGCCGCAGAGACACGCAGGCCGCTCGCGGCCATGATGCTCTTGGCGGTCACGTCGGTGGTGTCACGCTGAAGCACTTCTTGGGCAGCAGAGATGGCTGCACCGTAGTTCTTCGCATCGAACTGGGTCTGCGCAATGCGCAACCAGGGCTGCTTCTTCGAAGGGTCGGACTTGGCTGCGCGCTCGAGGAAGACCATGGCTTCAGCGGTGCTGCCTTTGGTCTGCGCTGCGTCAGCAGACGCCATCAACTCGGTGTAGTTGGGCCCGCTCAGTGAAGTGGCTTCCTTGGGGGCGGTGGACAAGCACGCAGTCATGCTCACTGCACTGGTCGCAACCGCGAAGCTCACGATGGGCTTGCGCAGCCAACTCTCGGAAAAATTCACCAACAACTCCTGAGTTTGGATTGCCGTCGATCAGAAGGGCCGCGGAAGGGCGCACACGACGGCGAATGAGACGATAACGAGCGAATTAGATCGCAAATGTTTTCAACAACCGCATTGTTTACGCGATGTTACCCAGCACCCCTCATTCAGCCACCCCTCTCTTGGGGGCCGAGAATGCAAACGCATGTATCACCCCGTAGACTTCGCGGCTCTCGTTGCACGGGGCAGCGAGAGCCCTGCGGAAAACCCGCCGAAACACGTCGATTCACCACACATGAAACGCTCGCGCACATGGCTTCTCGCGGTCGCGTTTTGCATGGCGCTGTCGGGCTGCGAAACCGCCAGCAAGCTCGGTGGCAAGGCCCTCGAAACCGTGGGGCTGAAAAAGCCCGAAGTGCCGGCTGTCCCCGAGATCCCTGAGTCGGCCAAACCCGCGCGCCGCATGAAGCTCACGCTGGCGGCCAGCGATTCGCTCAATGTGGACCCTGCTGGCAAGTCGCTGTCGCTCGTGGTGCGTGTCTACAAGCTGCGCAGTGCCACTGCATTCTTGAACGCGCCGTACGAGACCTTTGGCAACAGCGCGAGGGAAAAGGAGGTTCTCGGTGACGAAGTGCTCGAGAGCCGAGAAATCGTGCTGCTGCCCGGCCAACAACAAAAGATCGACGAGCGCTGGGCCCGCGAAGCGGCCTTCATAGGCGTGGTCGGCCTGTTCCGTTCACCCGCCGTCCGACGCTGGCGCTACGCCTTCGAACTGGAAACCTTTCAGCTCGACCCCGGATTCGTACTGGGCGCCCACGCCTGCAGCCTGAGCGTGGCCTCGGGTGACCCGGTGGGCATCACGAAGGCCGAGTTGAAGCTTCTCGCCCCGACCTGCCCCAAGGTCTGATGCGTCTCGGCTCGCACATCACATGCAAGGAAGGTAGTCCCGCTTGATTCCCACCTCGAAGGTTCTTTGGGGCGAAGGCTTGTTCCTGCGCCCGCAGCACTTCCAGCAGCAAGACGCATATCACGAGTGGCGCTTGGCGCAAGCCATGCGCGCCATGCACCCGTTCGCCTGGGGCGTGCGCAGCTTGAAGGTCGACTCAGACGCCCTGCAGGCCGGTCAGTTGCGCCTGCTTGAATTGCAGATGGTGCTGCCCGATGGCGAGTTCTACAACGCCCCGGCAGAAGATGAGCTGCCTGCCGCCGTGTCGCTCGAAACCGCGTTCGATCAATCGACGGATGTGGTCTTCCATGCGGTCACAGCTCCGCTGCGCACGAACGGCAGCAACTTCGCGTCGTCGCGCGAAGACGCCGACAGCGCGATGCGCTACTACCAGGTGCAAAAGGATTGCCCCGATCAGTTCACGGACGCAACCACGGCTCAGCTGAGCGTGCTCGGCAAGTCGGTCAAGCTGATCGCCGACCACGACCCGCGCGGTCACCTCGTGAGCCTTCCCTTGCTGCGGGTTCGTCGCAATGCGGCCGGCAACGTCGAGCTCGACCCGCGCTACGTGCCGCCGTCGATTGCCATCCAGGCGTCGCCGACGATGTTCTTGCACTTGCGCCGGCTGCTCGACGTGCTGCAGGCCAAGGTCGATGCGCTGTACGGCTTTCACCGCGAGCCGTCGAAGAACATCATCGAGTTCCGCTCGGGCGACGTCGCCTCGTTTTGGCTCTTGCACACGGCCAGCGGTGCCTTCGCATCGTTGTCGCACCTGATGCGCCACCCCGGGCTGCATCCCGAGCGGCTCTTCCAGCGCCTGCTCGAACTGGCCGGCTCGCTGATGACCTTCTCGAAGAGCTTCACGCTGAGCGACCTGCCGGCTTACGACCACAGCAACCTTGGCCCGGCCTTCTTCAAGCTCGACCACATCATTCGCGAGTTGCTAGAGACGGTGATCTCGACGCGCTACTTCGCCATCGCGCTCAACGAGGTGCGCCCGTCCTTTCACCAAGGCCGGCTGGATGCTCAGCAGATCACGGCCACCACCAACCTGTACCTCGGCGTGAGCGCTTCGATGCCGCCGGCCGAGTTGGTGGACGCCGTGCCGATGCGCTTCAAGGCCGGCTCGCCAGAAGACGTCGAGAAGCTCGTGCTCTCGGCGATGGCCGGCGTGCCCATCGTGCACACGCCCCAGGTGCCAGCGGCCATTCCCGTGCGGCCGGGGGCGTACTACTTTGCGATCGAACCGCGCGGCGCGCTGTACGAACGCATGATGCAGGCGCAGGCCATCTCGCTGTACGTGCCATCGGGCATCGCTGACCTGAAACTCGAACTCATCGCGATCAACTCATGAACGCCCCTGCCACCCAGCCGCCCTCGCTGTTCAACAACGGCCCGGCCGCCACGATGCGCATGCCTACCAGCGGCAGCACGCCGCGTGAGGCGCGCACGCTGATGGACTTGATGTACGACGGCTTCTACCTGCTCTTTCTGCTGAAGGCCAAGCAAGGGCCGACCGATGCAGAAGGCTTTCGTGCGCACATCAAAGAGTTTCTGATCAGCGTCGAGCGCGGTGCCAACAAGCTCGGCAGCTCGGCCGAAGACGTGCACCTGTGCAAGTACGCGTTCTGCGCGACGGTGGACGAGGTCATCCTGATGTCGCAATTCAGCGTGCGCGATGCCTGGCAGCGCCAGCCGCTTCAGTTGCAGTTCTTCGGTGAGCAGTTGGCAGGCGAGCAGTTCTTCGTGAAGCTGGAAGCCCTGCGGCGCGAGGGCGCGGCACGCATCCAGATCCTCGAGGTCTTTCACATGTGCCTGCTGCTGGGCTTTCAGGGCAAGTACATCCTCGAGGGCAGCGAGAAGCTGAGCTACCTGACCGCGCGCCTGGGCGACGAGATCGCCCACCTGAAGGGCACCCGAGCGGCCTTTGCGCCGCATTGGGCCGCGCCCGACCGTGTGGTCAACAAGCTCAAGAACGACGTGCCACTGTGGGTGATCGCCTCGGTCTTCGGGCTGATGGGCCTGCTCGCGTTCAGCGGGCTGCGCTGGCAACTCGACCGAAGCACCCGCCAGGACCTGGCGGCCTACCAAGAAGTGATCAAGCTCGCGCCCCAAGCTGCGAACGTGACGATCACCCTGCCCTGAGCCGGGTCTGGGCACGCCGCGCGCCGGTGCGCCGCGGCACTCAGGTCATGCGGTCAACGCGATGTCGCACCGGCCGGGCAGGCCGGGTCGGCCCCTTGGCGGCCGTTGCAGAACTTGACCCGGCACGCGTCTGCGGCCTTGCCCTTGGTTTGACCACAGCGCTTGTCATAGGCCGGGCTGCGAGGGGCCGGATCCGCCGAGATGCGCTGCAAGTGCGGCAGCATTGCGGCGAGCAATTCGGCGTCGGTGTCCGGTGTGGGGGCACTGCGGCTCGCCGGCTTGGCTGCTGTTTGCTGAGACGTCGGCGTGGGCGCGGCCTTCTCGGCGCGGGCGGCGGTTCGGGTGTCCGCGCTTCGCGTGTCAGAGACTCTGGTCGTTTGCTTCGTCGCGGCGGGCCGTGGCGCCTGCTTCTTGGTGTCGCTCGCTCCCGCGACTTCTGTTGATTTGACTGGCGCCGCCTTGGGCTTCGGTGCATCGGGCGAGGCGGTCTTCGCTGGCGACGTGGCTGCCGCCACGGCGAGCGGCGCCGCAAGCTCCACCGCAGCGGCGGGCGCAGCCGAAGCCGCCACGGCGAGCGGCGCCGCAAGCTCCACCGCAGCGGCGGGCGCAGCCGAAGCCGCCACGACAGCGGCACTGGCTACAGCCGCCGCGGGTGCAGAAGCCGCTGCAGGCATCGCCACCGTCTCGATCGAGGCCGCTTGAGACGCCACGGCCGACGCAGCCGAGGTGGGCGCGGGGGACGCCGTCGCAACAACCACCGGCGGGGCGACCGACTTCAGCGCGGGCGACACCGCCGCAGGAGCAGCAGGGGTCGATGGCGTCTGCGATTGCGTCGCCACATACACCGCACCCGCCACCAAGGGCAGGCCCAACATCACCAGCCACAGCTTTGAGCCGCGGCGAGAACGACGTTTGGAAAATCGAGGCCCGCCGCCATCGATGGTGGCTAAGATGCTCGGCCCGAAGTCGTTCTGCGGCTTGGGCGCAGCGGGTGCGCCGAAGAGTTGCGGACGCGCACGCGGCGTCGATGCGGCACCGTGGTTGGCCGATTGGTCTGTGTCTTGGTTCATGGCGGGACGGTTCGTCGGCGCATCCCGCAAGGCGCGGGCGCAACACCGCGTGTCTCGCGCGGCGCGTGGCGGATTCTAGAGAGCGCCTCTCGCGCGACAACGCCCCGACAGGGGGGCTCGTAAAGCTTGCTTACAAGATGATGTGGATTGCCGTCGTGGCCTATTTCGCGCTCGCCTGCGCACTGGCTGCCTTCTTTCTGTTGCCGGCATTTCGAGAGCGCGTCTTCGGCGGCGCCAGCCAGCTGTGGCAGCGCGTGAACGATGCCCAGCGCGTCGCGCGCGTGGCGGCCCAGCGCTCGGCCCAAGGCCCGGCCGCGCAGGCCGGCGAATCGGCGCAGGGCGTGGCCCGCTGGTTTCGCCGCAACTGGGTGAGCGTGTGCGCAGCGCTGGCCATCCTGGTCATCCCGCCCTTGGTCGTGTTCTCGCTGCGGGCGTGGCACACGCTCGAAGGCTATGACGACACGCTGGCCTCGCCCTCGTCCGAGTCGGCGGTCATCACCGCCTTGCTGCAGGGCGAACAACTGGTGCCGCCACCGCCGCTACCGCCCGAGGTTTTCACCACGGCCGAAGTGCAAAGCGTGCGTCCGCAATTGGCCAGCGCCAACCGCAATTGGGAATTGCTCGATGCGGAGTTCCGCCAGCGCTTGCTGGTGATCTACCGGATCATGAAAGAAGAGCACAACTACGACATGGTGCTGCTGGAGGGCTACCGCAGCCCCGAGCGCCAGAACTCATTGGCCAGCATGGGCCAGCACGTGACCAATGCAGCCGCTTGGCAGAGTTATCACCAATACGGACTCGCCGCCGACAGCGCCTTCATGCGAAACGGAAAGCTCGTGATCAGCGAACGTGACCCCTGGGCCATGCGCGGTTACGAGTTGTACGGAGAGGTTGCACAACGTGTCGGATTCACCTGGGGTGGCCGATGGAAGAACATGGACCTGGGGCACGTCGAGTGGCGCAAGCCCGGTGTCCGCCCCAAGGTGGGGGGCTGAAACGAAGGGGCCAACCGTTAGACTCGGCCGCTCGTGAAACCGCATCGTCCGCGGGCAGGGAGAAGTTGAATGGGACGTCCTTTCATCGTGATCGGTGACCAGACAGACCACGGTGGGGTGGTGATCGAAGCCTCGGGTGTGACCGAGACCCACGGCAAGCGCATTGCCCGCGTGGGCGACAAGGTGACCTGCCCGAAGAAGGGCCACGGCGGCACCACCATCATCGCCTCGGGCGACGCCACGATGATCATCGACGGCAAGCCCGCTGCACGCCACGGCGACAAGACGGCCTGCGGTGCCACATTGATTGCTTCTCAGTCGGTCACCAGCGACGAGTGCTGAGCGGTCCACGTCATTCCGAAGGGCGCCCTTCCCCGATGCGGCGCCCTTCTTTCATCCACGGTTGATTTCGTTTCGCGGGCGCAGGCATCGCGCCCGGTTGGCAGCTCATGGCAAAGGTCTGGAAGATTCTGGCGCTGACGCTGGTCATCACCACGCTTGTGTGGTTGACCACGATGTGGCGCTGGCAATCCAACCACGTGGACCCGAGCGGCACGGACGTGGCTCTCAACCTGCTGGTGCTGCCACTGGTGCTCAGCGCCGCGCTCGTGGGTGCTCTTTGGGGCGTCAAGCGCATGAAGCGCTACGCGGTCGCGCCCATCTTGCCGGTGGCGTCGTCGAAGCCAACTGCCGCAGCGGGCCCCGCTTCGACGTCCGCCAGCGGACAAGCCGAGCGCGCGACCCACGTCACGGTGCTGCGCAGCGCCGTGCAGGTGCGGGCCGGCAGGGCCTGGGCGGCAGCCAACACGGCCATCGCCGCCGGCGAGTGCAAACCCGAACTCGACCCCGAGCTGAAAGACGACGACGGCGTGGCCGTGTTCACCGCGCCGATGGAAGACATCGACACGGCCCCTCTCACTGAACAGCTCGAATCGCTGGTCGCCGACAACACCACCCGCGAGCCCGAGGCCTGGGACAGTTTCGAGTGCCCGGCCGATATGGCCCGCGCCCTCGTGCTGGCGGGCGATTGTTTGTCCGACGTGGGCGAAGCGCTCGAAATGCAATGGCCTGCGCTCGGCGGCCTCAGCCTGCCCGAGCCGGGTCGCGCGAGTGCCCAGCCTGCGGCACTCAAGCTGCCGAGCGCAGTGATCCGCATCGGCCTTCCCGAACGCTGGTCGCCGCAGGCGCGGCAGCTGGCCGCGCAGTGGCTGCAGTTGCAACTCGACCCGCTGATCGACTCCGGTCTGCAGGCCGCGGGCCAGACGCGTGCGATGGCACAGACCACGCGCGCAGCCGTGCAGGTGCACGTGCACCCGGTTGATAGTGCCGAAGCCTTCTGGCGTTTGATCGACCAGCAATGCGTGCAATGGCAACGCAATGGCGACACCGGGCTGATGCTCGCGCTCGTGGCCGACAGCCACCTCGACGCACGCGAGATCGACCAGTGGCAGCATCGCGGCCAGCTCTTCTCGGGCCAGAACCAGAACGGCCGCGTGCCCGGTGAAGGTGCCGCCGCCCTGCTGCTGGCATCGCCCTCGTGGCCAGCCCCGACCGATGCCGCGCCGCCGATGGCCTGGCTACACCGCGCTGGTGTCTTTCAACGCGACAAGTCGGCCGACGGGCCGGGCCGCATCAGCGCGCAAACGCTGCAACAGGCGGTGGCCGACACGCTCAAGGCCAGTTGCATGGACGCCGGCCTCATTGCCCACATCACGACCGACGCCGACCACCGCGGCTCGCGCACCGGCGAGGTCTACCAGACCCTGCAAGAGCTGCTGCCGCAGATCGAGCCCAACGACCACGTGCTGCGCCTGGGCGCGGGCTGCGGCGACCTGGGCATCGTGCGCCTCGTCGCCGCTGCCGTACTGGCCGCCACCCAAGTTGCCAAAGACGACAAGCCCGGCCTCGTGCTCGGTACCTTCGACCCTCTCGCGCGCGTCGCCCTGGTCCTGACGCCGCCCCGGCCGATGGCTGCCCCCGAGCCGGCCGCCAAGGCCGACGACAAATCGGCGGCCACCGCCTGAACTTCTGAACACGGACGTTTTTCATGCAGCGAATCTGGCAGTTCCTTCTCGACCCCCGCGTGCTCGCGGTGATCGGCCTGCTGGCCCTGGCGGCCCTGCTCTTCGTCGGAGCCGACTCGATGAAGGTCGGCCTGCAATGGGCCGCCGCCGTGCTGATCGGCCTGCTGGTGATCTGGGGACTGGTGTGGCTGGTGCGCCGCTACCGCGCGAAGAAGGCCGGCGAGAAACTTGAAGCCGCCATCGACGCCGAAGCCGAACGCGCCATCAAGGCCGCCCCGACGAAAGAAGGCCGTGCCGAGATGGTCGCCGTGCGCGAGCGCATGCACGAGGCCATCAAGACGATCAAGACCTCGAAGCTCGGCATGACCTCGGGCTCGGCCGCGCTGTACGAGCTGCCCTGGTACGCCGTGATCGGCAACCCCGCCGCGGGCAAGAGCTCGGCCATCGTGCGCTCGGGCCTGAACTTCCCGTTCTCTGACAAGAACAGCAACGTGCTGCACGGCATCGGCGGCACGCGCAACTGCGACTGGTTCTTCACCACCGAAGGCATCCTGCTCGACACCGCCGGCCGCTACTCGGTGCACGAGGAAGACCGCGAAGAGTGGCTCGGCTTCCTGTCGCTCTTGAAGCGCAACCGCCCGAAAGCCCCGCTCAACGGCGTGATCATCGCGGCGAGTTTGGCCGAGCTGGCCAACAACCGGCCCGAGTTCGCCATCACGCTCGCCAAGCAGTTGCGCCAGCGCGTGCAAGAGCTGACCGAGAAGCTCGAAGTCTTCGCGCCGGTGTACGTGGTCTTCACCAAGGCCGACTTGATCTCGGGCTTTGCCGAGTTCTTCGAAGACCGCGACCGCGACGAGCGCGAGCATGTGTGGGGCGCCACCCTGCCCTACGACACCACGCACAAGACCGACCTGGTCGCCGCCTTCGAGAAGCACTTCGACGAATTGAACGACGGGTTGAAAGAAGCCTCGCTCGTGCGCATGTCGATGAACCGCGGCGAGCGCCTGCCACCGGGCGTGCTGACCTTCCCGCTCGAATTCGCCGCGCTGAAGTCGCCGCTGCGCACCTTCCTCACGACGCTGTTCGAAGACAACCCGTACCAGTTCCGCCCGATCTTCCGGGGCTTCTATTTCACAAGTGCTGTGCAGGAAGGCCAATCGACCGGCCGCGCCAGCCAGCGCGTGGCCGAGCGCTTCGGCCTATCGCCCAGCATGGGCTCGGTGCCCACGGCCTCGGTCGTCTCGCAAAACGGCTTCTTCCTGCGTGAGCTGTTCTCGAAGGTCATCTTCGCCGACCGAGGCTTGGTGCAGCAGTACACCAGCCGCAACAAGCTGCGCTGGCGCTACGCGGCCTTCTTCGGGGGTGCGGTGCTGCTGGGCGCTGCGCTCGCGGGCTGGACGTGGTCGTACGTCGGCAACCGGCAGTTGGTGGCCAACGTGCAGGCGGACCTCGACAAGGTCATCAAGCTGCAAGAGAACCGCATCGACCTGCAATCGCGGCTCGAAGCGATGGAGACCCTGCAAGACCGCGTCGAGCAACTGCAGCGCTACCGCGAAGAACGCCCCTGGAATCTGACGCTCGGTCTCTATCAAGGCCAGGCCCTCGAAGAGAAGCTGCGCGCCGAGTACATGGCCGGCCTCAACGAGGTGATGCTGAAGCCGACCGCGGCGGCGATCGGCGCCTACCTGGGTGAAGTGAACGCCAACGCGGCGCAGCTGCAACCGCTTTCGCGCGGACCCGATGGCAGCCCGACGCCAGCCCGCAGCGCGGCACCGGCTGAAGCGCCGGGCGTGTATTCGGCCGCCTCGGTGACGAACGTGTCCGACGCCTACAACGCACTCAAGACCTACATCATGCTGGGCGACCCCACGCGGGTCGAGAACGCACACATGAGCGACCAGCTCACGCGCTTCTGGCGCGGCTGGCTCGAAGCGAACCGCGGCTCGATGCCGCGCGAGCAACTCATCCGCTCGGCCGAACGCATCCTGTCGTTCGCGCTCACGCAGGTCCGTGCGCCCGACTTCCCGCAGGTGCAGCCCAACCTGGCCCTGCTCGACAACACCCGCGAGAACCTGCGCCGCGTGGTCAAGGGCATGCCGGCACGCGAGCGGGTGTATGCCGAGATCAAGGCGCGCGCAGCCACGCGCTTTCCGGTCATGACGGTGGCCAACATCGTTGGCGAGGCCGACAAGGACGTGATCGCCGGCAGCTACGCGGTATCGGGCACCTTCACGCGCCAGGCCTGGGAAGAGTTCGTCGATGACGCCTTCAAAGAGGCCTCGACCAAGGCCAGCAAGGCCGACGACTGGGTGCTCAAGACCGCGCTCGAAGACGACCTCACCCTCGAAGGCAGCCCCGAACAGATCCGCAAGTCGCTGGTGCACCTGTACAAGACCGAGTACGTGACCGAGTGGCAGAAGTTCATGCAAGGCATCAGCGTGCGCGAATTCGCCAACTTCGACGACGCGGTCACACGCATGAACCGCCTCGGCGACCCGAGCACCTCGCCGATCGGCAAGCTGATCAACACACTGCACGACCAGACCTCGTGGGACAACCCCAGCCTGCTCAACGACCGCCTCGCCAAGGGCCAGCAAGGCTTCGTGGCGTGGTTCAAGCAGTCGGTGCTGCGCATGGCGCCGTCGAAGGCCGAGATCAAGATCGACGTGGTC
Organism: Piscinibacter sp. PDB5-1; assembly: GCF_056676035.1. NCBI lineage: Bacteria > Pseudomonadati > Pseudomonadota > Betaproteobacteria > Burkholderiales > Sphaerotilaceae > Piscinibacter > Piscinibacter sp. PDB5-1. The sequence goes on from NZ_JBWVZL010000001.1 coordinate 906,360, forward strand.
TCGGGCCAAGCCGCCGTGCCCATGGGGCCGATCGGCAAAGAGTTTTCGGGCCTGCCTCGCCTGATGGTCGAGCGCGACAGCACCCCGCCGCTGGTGCGCACCTACATCCAGTCGCTGGGCAAGATCCGCACGCGTTTCAACGCGATGAAGAACGAGGGCGACCCCGGACCGGCCGCGCGCAAGCTGATGCAGCAAACGCTCGAGGGCGCCTCGGAGCTGTCTGAAACCCTCAAGCTCGTGGACGAGCAAATGCTCGTCGGGCAAACCGATTCGGCCAAGGCCACGCTGAGGCCGCTGCTGGTGCGCCCGCTGATCCAGTCGTTCGCGGTCATCGTCACGCCGGCCGAGGCCGAGATCAACCGGGTGTGGGCCGCGCAAGTGCACGAACCCTTCCAGAAGTCGCTGTCGGGCAAGTACCCGTTCGACCTGCGCTCGCGCATCGAGGCCACGCCGGGTGAGATCGCCAAGACCTTCGGGCCCGAAGGCTCGGTCGCCAAGTTCAGCGAGCAGGCGCTCGGCGCGCTGGTCGTGCGGCGCGGCGACACGCTCACGCCGCGCACCTGGGCCGACCTGGGCCTGCGCCTGCGCAGCGAATTCGCCAGCGGCTTCCCGGCCTGGGTGGCGACATTGCCCGGGGGTGGACCGGCCGGTGGGGGCGGGGGAGGAGGCGGTGGCGCAGGAAGCGCCGCCGCCGACCAACAGACGGCCTTCCAGATGCTGCCCACGCCGACGGCGGGCCTGGCCGAGTACACGATCGAGATCGACGGCCAGCAGATGCGCTACCGCAATGCCATGGCCGCCTGGACGAACTTCGTCTGGCCGGGCAACGGCACGCCGGGCGTTCGCATCAGCGGTGTCGGCACCGATGGCAAGACCTACGAGTTCCTGAACGAGCCCGGCCGCTTCGGGCTCGAAAAGATGCTGACCACCGCCAAGCGGCGTCGCCTCGACAACGGCGCCTTCGAGCTGACCTGGACCAGCGGCTCGATGTCGGTCGTGATGCAGCTGCGATTGATTTCGAGCCCCACCACCGGCGCGTCGTCGGGTGGCGGCAGTTCGGGCGGCGGCAACGAAACCCCCAGCGCCTCGGGTGGCCTGCGCGGCGCGCAGCTGCCGGCACTGGTGGTCGGTGCGGTGGCTGCTCCGGCCGCCGCGGCATCGGCCCCCACGGGAAGCGGCACATGAGCACATTGCCGCACCCCGCCGGACAGGTGCTCTACTTCGGCAAGCTGCCCTCGCGCGGCGACTTCGTGCGCAGCGTCGCCGGGTCGGCGCTCATCCACAGCATTGACCAGTGGATGTCGCAGACCATGGCACTGATGGCGCAGGACACGCGCTGGAAGATCGTCTACGACGGCGCCGCGCCAGTGCACTTTGCCATCCTCGGGCCGCAGAGCCATGCGGGGCTGGTGGGCCACCTCGCGGCCAGCCAAGACACCTCGGGCCGCCGCTTCCCCTTCGTCACCGCGTGCTCGTTCGAAGTGATCGAGCCGGCGGTGTTCATTCCGTACAGCCCGCAGGCGTTGACGCCCGTGTGGCAGAAGCTCGAAGGCGTGGTGCGCCAGGCGCTGAAGGCCGAAGACTTCGCCCAGGTGCAAGACATGCTCGCCGGCCAGCCGCCCGACCTGTCGGTGCGCTTCAACGGCCTGCGCGAGCAGTACAAAAGCTTCGCGCAGATGAACACCATCGACCGGCTCGAAGCAGCGCTCGCGCCCTCGGGCACGCCGGTGTCGATCCGCCAGACCATGCTGGCGCTGGGCATGCTGCTGCAGCCCGTGATGTCGCAAGGCCATGCCGACCTGAGCAAGGGCCTCGTGCTGCCGCTGCCGCGCGATGCGATGCAACTGCCGCACGTGATGACGCTGTGGGTCGACCTGATCGCGCGGTTCTTCCGGCGCACCAGTGCCGAGCTCGCGCTCTTCGTCACCACGCACAACGAGCAACCGGTCCTGCTGATCGGCTTTCACGGCGCCTCACCGGCCACGCTGCGCACTGCGCTCGACCCCGACGCGAGCCGGTCCGAAAACGTCGCGATCACCGATGCGGCCTGGGTCGAAGACTGGATCGGCACCGACTACGGATTGCGCAAGCTCTCCAACTACCTGCGAGACCCCTCGCTGTCGCTTGCGGCAGCGGTGGACATGTTCCGCGAGACCTTCCTGGGGGACTGATGGGCTTTCGACGTTTTGCCTTTTCGGCCGCGGGCGCCAGCGCCCTCGCCGCCTGCCTGGCCGGGCTGGCGCCTGCTGCCCTGGCCCAAACGGCCCCGGCTGCCGCACCCAACCAGGTGGTGGTGTCGGGCACGGTGCCCGACGAGGCCACGCGCGCCGCCATCCTCGCGCGGGCCCGCGAGGTGTACGGCTTCGACCGCGTGGTCGATCAACTGGGCGTGGGCAACGTGGTCGCGCCGCCCAACTGGGCCGGCTACGTGCAGAAGATCATCTCGCCGCAGCTCAAGCAGGTGTCGCGCGGGCAGTTGGCCGTCAGCGGCAACAACATCGAGCTGAAAGGCGAGGTCGGCAACGAGTCGCAGCGGCAGCAGATCGCGTCCGAGATGGCGACCTCGCTGAATCCGACTTACGCCATCCGCAACGGCCTGCGGGTCGCCGCGCAAGAGCAGACGCTGCTCGACGCGACCCTGGCCAACCGCATCATCGAGTTCGCGCCGAGCAGCAGCGTGCTGCTGCCGCGCGGCAAAGAGATCCTCGACGAGATGGCCGTGGCGCTGCTGAAGATGAGCGGCAAGAAGGTCGAGGTCATCGGCCACACCGACTCGCAAGGAGCACGCGACACCAACGTCGTGCTGTCGCTGGCGCGGGCCGACGCGGTGCGGACGTACTTCATCGGCAAGGGCTTGCCGGCCGCGATGATCAGCACCTCGGGCGCTGGCCCCGACCGCCCGGTGGCCGCCAACGACACGCCCGAGGGTCGCGCGCGCAACCGGCGCATCGAGTTCCGCATCAGCGAGTGATTCGCTGCTGACTGCGCCCCACTCAGCCGTGCTTGGCCACGAGGCGGCAGACGGTGTTCCAGGCGCGTGATGTGGCCGGCACGCCGAGTTGGCGTTCCGCAAAGGCGTTCGGGCTGCCTGGGCTGGCGCCCAGCTTGTGCACCACCGAGAGCATCAGCCCCTGGCCATAGCTGAGCACCTGCACGTCGCCCCGCGCATTGGCTCGCGGGGCATCGGGCGGCGGCACGCAGTCGGCCGGCAGGAAGGTGACGCCGAATTCGTAGACGCTGGCGCGATCGAGCCCCGCGAAGGGCTGCGTGGCGACCAGGTCCACCAACTCGTCGAGCGAGCGCAGGAAAGCCGGTTCGTCGAAGCCGCTTTGCTGCCGCAGCGCCTCGCGGGCGTGCCGCAGCACCGTTGCCGCTCGGCGCGCCGACGCCGCCTCGAACACCAGGGTGCCGTTGGTCAAGAAGGAAGCGGCCGAGGCCGCGCCTGCATCGACGAAGGCCGATTCGAGTGCGGCACGCGTCGGTGCCGGCGGGCGCCCGAGGTTGAGGTTGCGAAAGAACGCCGCGAACTTCATGCGCGCCCGCACCGGCTTCGCGTCAGCTCGTCTTGACGAGCGGGTGGTCGTAGCGGATGAACCCCCGGTGCTGCGCCACGCGTTCGTACAAGGCCCGGGCCGTCGCATTGCTTTCGTGGGTGGACCAATAGAAGCGCGTGGCCTGCGCCTCGCGCGCCGCTTCGGCCACGGCGTCGATCAACGCGCGAGCCACACCTCGGCCGCGCATGGCCGGCGCCACGAACAGGTCTTCGAGGTAGCACACGCGCGGAGTCCACATCGCGGTGTGAAAGAAGAAATGCGCGATGCCCACGAGCCGCCCGTCGAGCGTGGCGCCCAGAGCCGACACGCCATCGTGCGCGACGATGCGCCGCCAGGTGGTGTCGTAGGCCTCGGGCGGCAGCGGGGTCTGGTAGAACTCTTTGTAGCCCTGCGCGAGCGCGAGCCAGGCGGCGTGGTCATCGGCCGCGAGCGGGCGAACGCTGACCGCGGCCATCAATGCGCGCCTTCGGGCGGCTCGGCACCGAGCAGGTCTTCGAGCTGCGCGAGCGCGTTCGAGTCTTTCACCACCGCGCGCAGCCACACGTGCAGCGGCATGTCGCCCCACTTGACGGCTTTCTCGGCGAGGTAGGCCACGGGGCTGTGCGGCTCGGTGTTGCGGAAGTAGGTCGCCACCTCGCGCAGTTGCGCCAGCGCCTGTGCCCGCGTGCGCAGCGGGCCGCCGGCCATGCGCGGGCCGGTGTTGTCACCGGCGTCGGCGCTGGGCTCGCCGTCGGGGGATTCACCTTCCGCGCCGGGGGTCGCGGCCGTCACGGCGCCCATGTCCTTGGCAAGGCGTTGGGCTTCGTGCAGCGCGGCGGCGAGCGCCTCGCGCGCGGGCACGAAGCTCGGGCCATCGGCACCGAGCTTGGCGTCGATGACCGACTGCCAATCGGCCAGCGCGGCCTGGCAGGCCTGCAGGGCTTGCAGCGTGTCGAGCAGAAACGGGCGCGGCGTGTCTTTCAGCGCGCGGTTGAACTTGTCCATCGTCACCGTGTCGGCGTCGAGCTGCGCAGCCTTCTCGGGCGACTTGTCGAGCGTGACCTGCAAGGCGCGTGCGGCCTGCATCTGGCGCAGCGAATACGCCCCCGCGCGGCCCTTGGTGACCGGGGCCAGCACCGACAGCGTCACCGCACGGTTGAGAAACCAGCCGATGTTGCCGATGCGTTGCTCCATGTCGCCGTCGTCGGCCTGCGGGTGCAGCGTGTCCCAGAAGCGTTCGCTGAGCTTGGCGCACAGGTCGAGGCCTTCTTGCAGGCCGACATAACCCCGGTTCAGCGCAGCCGCCTCGGCCAGCCACATCGCCAGGCGCAGGTCTTTCGAGCGGGTGTTCAGCAGCTCGATGCAGCGCGACTCGACGCTGGGCCAGTCGGCCGTCTTGAGCGCCGTGACCCATTCGCCCTGGTCGAGCGTGGCGTCGTCTTCGCGCCGCAGTTCGGCGATCTGGTCGAACTCGTGCGAGAACGACAGGTCTTCGCCGCTCGGCGCGGCCTCGGAAATGGGCGACAGAAGCGCTTCGATGTTCATGCGGGCATGCGGCGCGGCCGGGGTCGGTCAAAGAGGGCCGCAGTGTAGCGGTGGGGTCTGGCGACGCGCACCCCGACAAGCGGGGTGCGGCCGCGCGGCCCCGCGCTCAGCCGGCTGCCTGCAAGGCACGCGGCGAACGCGCCTCGCGGATCGGCAGGTGGATCAGCGCCGCGCCCACCGCGAGCACGATGTCGGCGTACCACATCCATTCGTAGCCGCCGGTCCACTCGAAGGCCTTGCCGCCCAGGTAAGCACCGAGAAAGCCGCCGACCTGGTGCGACACCATCACCAGGCCGAACAGTGTGGACAGGTGCGCGGTGCCGAAGAACTTGGCGACCAGCCCGGCCGTCGGTGGCACGGTCGAAAGGTAGGTGAAGCCGATGACCGCCGCGAAGGTCAGCACCACCGCCTCGGTCTTGGGCGCGAACAGAAAGGCCAGCACCGCCAGCGCGCGCGTCGCATACACCAGCGACAGCAGCGACTTCATGCGCCAGCGCCCGCCATCGAACGACACCGCCCAGCCCATCGCCAGGCTGCCGAGGATGTTGAAGAGGCCGATCACCCCGAGCGACCAGCCCGCCACCTCGGCCGGCAACTGGCACGACGCGATGACGCCGGGCAGGTGCGTGGCGATGAAGGCCACGTGGAAGCCGCACACGAAGAAGCCCGCCGCGAGCATGAGGTAGCTCGGGTGGCGCATCGCGCGGGCCAGCGCCTGCCGGGTGGTTTCGGCCGCCACCGCCGGGCCTGCCGCTGCGGCCGGGGTCTGGGGGCTGGCCTTGGCGTTGCCGCGCAAGACCCACGCCGCCGGCAAAGCCAGCAGGGTGAGCAGCGCGAGGCTTTGCACCGCGGCGATCCAGCCGGCAGCGAGGGTCACGGTCTGCGCCAGCGGCGCGAACACGAACTGCCCGAACGACCCCCCGGCGTTGACGATGCCGGTCGCCATGCCGCGCCGCTCGGGCGGCGTCAGGCGCGCGGTGGCACCCATCAGCACCGACGGCCCGGCCATGCCGGCGCCACCGGCGGCCAGCACGCCGATGGCCAGCACCAGGCCCCAGGTCGTCGTCATATAGGGCACGAGCAAGGTGCCCAGCGCCACCAGCACCACACCGGCCACCAGCACGCGCCCGGCGCCGACGCGGTCGGCGACCATGCCCGCGAAGGGCTGCGTGAGGCCCCACCACAACTGGCCGAACGCGAAGGCGAGGCTCACGCTCGCGACGCCCAGGCCCGTGTGCGAGTTGAGCGAGCCCAGAAAGAGGCCCATCGACTGCCGCGCGCCCATCGTGAGCGCGAAGGTGCCGGCCGCCGCCAGCAACACCAGCCACACGGCCATGCGGGCCGGCGTTTGACGGGGCTCATTCATCGCTCACCTCCGGCAACGCGCCGTCGGCCTCGCCCTCGTCGAGCAAGGCCATGCATTCGTCGAGCAAGGCATGCAGGCGCACGACGCGCGCGTCGCCGAGCTGGCGGTTGAGCGCCAGCTGCGCCTGCTTCCACGCGCGCTGCCCTTCGGCGCGCTTGGCGCGGCCCGCGTCGGTGACGACAACCAGGCGGCTGCGGCCATCGACCCCGGGCTGCATCTCGGCCCAGCCATGGGCGATCAGCGGCTGCAGGTTGCGCGTGAGCGTGGACGCTTCGAGCGACATGCGCGCGGCCAGGTCCGAGGGGCGTATGGGCCCCAGCAGCGCCAGGTGCGACAGCAGCGAGTACTGCGTGGTCTTGAGACCCGCCTCGCCGACCAGCGCGTCGTAGCGCCGGCTCACCCGCCGCGTGAGCTGGCGCAGGCGCAGGTTGGTGCAACCCTGCGGCGCGGTGGGGTTCGCCGGGGCGGCCGAACGGGTGCGAGAGCTTGCTGCCATGATTCAATTGTACCTACAATCGTTGTACCCACAAGCATCAACCCGCACGTCCGGAGCCCGACATGAGCACCCTGCCCCACCCCACGCCCGCCACGCCCCAAGACACCCTCGCCCGCTGGCAGGCCGACGAAGCCGCCGTGCGCGGCCGCCACCGCAGCGTCGGCGTGAGCCGGCCCGACCAGGTGATGGGCAAGAGCGGCATCGAGATCTTCCAGGCCATGTTTGCGGGCGAGCTGCCCATGCCACCCATCGGGCAGACGCTCGATTTCCTGCCGGTGCACATCGAACCGCGCTACGCGGTGTTCCAGGGGCGGCCGGGGTTCACGCACTACAACCCGCTGGGCACCGTGCACGGCGGCTGGTTCGCCACGCTGCTCGACTCGGCCGTGGCCTGCTCGATCCATGCGGCGCTGCCCGCGGGCAAGACCTACACGACGGTCGAGCTGAAGATCAACATCGTGAAGGCCCTGACCGACAAGGTGCCGCTGGTGCGCGCCGAGGGTCGCGTCATTCACCTGGGCCGCAGCATGGGCACCGCCGAAGGCCGCCTCGTGGGTCCCGACGGCACGCTGTACGCTCACGCGTCCACGACCTGCTTCATCTTTGACACCCCGGCCCCGAAATGAGACTCCTGCACACCATGCTGCGCGTTGGCGACCTGCAACGCTCGATCGACTTCTACACCCAGGTGATGGGCATGCGCCTGCTGCGCACCACCGACCGGCCCGAGCAGCAGTATTCGTTGGCCTTCGTGGGTTACGGCAACAACCCCGAGCACGCCGAGATCGAACTGACCTACAACTACGGCGTCGAGAAGTACGAGCTCGGCACGGCCTACGGCCACATCGCCATCGAGGTGCCCGACGCCTATGCCGCGTGCGACAAGATCAAGGCCAACGGCGGAGCGGTCACGCGCGAAGCGGGCCCGGTGAAGGGCGGCTCGACGGTCATCGCCTTCGTGACCGACCCCGACGGCTACAAGATCGAGCTGATCGAGCGCAAGCCCTGAGGCGGCCTGCGCTCAACCCGCGCGCAAGGCCCCCGCAGCTCGCGCCAGGGCCGTGATGCGAGGCCAATCGCGTGCAGCCACTGCGTCGGCCGGCGTCAGCCACGAACCACCGCAGACCTTCACGTTGGGCAGGGCCAGGAAGTGCGGCGCGGTCTCGGGCGTGATGCCGCCGGTCGGGCAGAACATCACGTCGGCGAACGGCCCCGCGAGCGCCTTCAGCATCGGAATGCCGCCCGCCGCTGTCGCTGGAAAGAACTTCAGAAAGCGGTAGCCGTCGGCATTCGCCTGCATCACCTCGCTGCCGGTCGCCACGCCCGGCAGCAGCGGCAGGCCGATCTGCCGGCACGCGACGCCGACGGCGGCGAGGTAGCCCGGGCTCACGGCGAACTGGCAACCGGCGTCTTTCGCGGCCTGCGCATCGGCCACGCTGCGCACCGTGCCGGCGCCGACGATGGCCTCGGGCACGGCGCGCGCGATGGCCTCCATGCACTGCAAGGCCACCGGCGTGCGCAGCGTGATTTCAAGCACCCGCACGCCGCCGGCGACCAGCGCCTGCGCCAGCGGCACGGCGTCGTCGAGGCGGTCGATCACGATCACCGGGATCACCGGGCCGTGTTCAGCGAGTTGCAGGGGGTCGAGGGCGTCGCTCATGCGCGGGTCCAGTGAAAGTGAATTCAGAGCCAGGTCACCGCGCCCTCTTCGGCGCTGCGCACGTTGCGGCGCATGCCCCCGAAGAGTTCGCGGCCCAGGCCGTGGGCGTTGACGTCGTGCTGCGCGTCGCCCAGCGCGGCGGGCTCGCGCGCTTGCCACTCGTCGTCGGGCACCAGCGCTTGCAGCACGCCGTGGACGGCGTCGAGGCGGATCACATCGCCATCGCGCACGCGCGCCAGCGGCCCGCCGCCCAGCGCCTCGGGGCTCGCGTGGATGGCCGCGGGCACCTTGCCCGAGGCGCCGCTCATGCGGCCGTCGGTGACCAGCGCGACGCGGTAGCCCTTGCCCTGCAGCACGCCCAGCGGTGGCGTGAGCTTGTGCAGCTCGGGCATGCCGTTGGCGCGCGGCCCCTGAAAGCGCACGACGGCGACGAAGTCACGCTCCAGTTCGCCGGCCTGGAAGGCACGCAGCAAGGCCTCTTGCGTTTCGAAGACGCGCGCCGGGGCTTCGATCACGTGGCGGTCGGCAGGCACGGCCGAGACCTTGATGACCGCGCGGCCGAGGTTTCCGGTCAGGAGCTTCAGCCCGCCGGTCTCGCTGAAAGGCTCGGCCGCCGTGCGCACGATGCCGGGGTCGATGCTGTGCGCAGGCCAGGCATGCCAAGCGAGGCGGGTGCCATCGCTGCTCGGCTGCGTGGTGTACGCCCGCAGGCCGCCGGGCGCGACGGTGGCGACATCGGCGTGCATCAGCCCCGCGTCGATCAGCTCGCGGATCACGAAGCCGGGCCCGCCCGCCGCCTGGAACTCGTTCACGTCGGCGCTGCCGTTGGGGTACACGCGGGCCAGCAGCGGCACCACGGCCGACAGGTCGGAGAAGTCGCTCCAGTCGATCACGATGCCAGCCGCGCGCGCCACCGCCACCCAGTGGATCAGGTGGTTGGTCGATCCGCCGGTGGCGAGCAGGGCGACCATGGCGTTCACGATCACGCGTTCGTCTACCAGCCGGCCGATGGGCGTGAAGCGCGGCGCGGCCTTGACGATGCCGAGCAGCGTGCCCACGGCCTCGCGCGTTAGCGCTTCGCGCAGCCCGTCGTGCGGGTGCACGAAGGCAGCGCCGGGTACGTGCAGGCCCATGGCTTCGAGCAGCATCTGGTTGCTGTTGGCCGTGCCGTAGAAGGTGCAGGTGCCGGGGCCGTGGTAGGCCTTCGATTCGGCGTCGAGCAAGGTGTCGCGGCCCACCAGGCCTTGCGCGAACTGCTCGCGCACCTGGGCCTTGTCGTGGTTCGACAGGCCGGTGGACATCGGCCCCGCCGGCACGAACACGCACGGCAGGTGGCCGAAGTGCAAGGCGCCGATCAAGAGGCCGGGCACGATCTTGTCGCACACGCCGAGCAGCAGGGCCGCGTCGAACACGTCGTGCGTCAGCGCAACGGCGGTGCCCATCGCGATGGTGTCGCGCGAGAAGAGGCTGAGTTCCATGCCCGGGTAGCCCTGGGTCACGCCATCGCACATGGCCGGCACGCCGCCGGCCACCTGCGCGGTGGCGCCCAGCTTGTGCGCCTCGTCGCGGATCAGCGCCGGGTAGCCCTCGTAAGGCTGGTGCGCCGAGAGCATGTCGTTGTAGGCGGTGACGATGCCCAGGTGCGGCGCGCGCTCGACCACGATGCGCAGCTTGTCTTGCGCGGGCATCGCGGCCACGGCATGCGCGACGTTGGCGCAGCCCATGCGGTCGGAGCCTCGCGGCCGGGCAATGGCCGCCTCGACGCGCCGCAGGTAGTCGGCCCGCAGCGTGGCGCTGCGCTCGCGGATGCGCTGGGTCACGTCCAGCACGGCTTGCTTCATGAGGAGACCTGACGCGGCTGTGGAAGGTGCCGTCGATTATCGGCAGTGCACGATGCCCATCCTGCGGTGCTGGTCCGCTGGGGGCTCAGCCCTTCACGCCGGCCGCACGGCGCGCGCGTTCGAGCAAGGCCGGGCAAGCATCGGCATCGTCTTCGGCGTTCGGATCGCCAGGGTCGATGAACGGAATGATCGCCGCGAGCGGGTTCACCAGCGCCAGCACCACGGCGCCTGCGATCTTGCGGCCGAGCTTGTCTTTCTGCAGCGAGACCTCGGGCGCACCGAAGCTGCCTCGCACGCGCAAGGGCGTGCGCAACGCGAGCGGGCTGAAGTCCTTGGGCGCGACGATGGCGCGCAGGTCCATCGTCTCGTTGACGAGCGAGAGCTGCCCATCGACCCAGACGGTGGAGTCGCGCGTGTCCACCACGGCGGCACGCGGGGTGAGCACGCCGTCTTTGGCCACCATGTCGACGACGGCGCACTGCACAGGCAGCGCGTCGTCGCCCTTGATGAACACCCCCAGCGCTTGAGCGAGGTCGAGCCCCGCGCCTTCGAGCACGAGGTGCGACACCGCACCGCCGCGCAGCGCCGTGAACACCTGGCCATCGAGGCTGGCGAGGATCTGCGCCGTCGAACGGCCCTGGCCCTTGAGCTGCGCCCGACCGACCAGGCGGCCACTGATGTAGGGCGGCGCGTCGCCCCCACGGGTCTGCCTGAGCCAGCGTTCGAGCCGCACGCCCGACCAGCGCAGGTCAGCGCGGTACAGCGCCACGTCGCCGGTGCCGTCGAGAGAAACCTCGCCGGCCACGCGGCCGTCGGCCGTGCGCGCGTCGATGTCGTGGATGCGCAGCCGCCCTTCGTCGAGCACCAGTTGCGCCTTGAGCGGCTGCAAGGGCATGGCGAACGCATTGCCAAGTTCGGCCCGTTCGAAGTCGAAGGCCACCTTCGCGTTCATGGCGCGCAGCGAGGGCAGGTCGAACTCTTTGTCAGGGATCACACGCGACGCTCGCGGCACGGCCTGGCCCTTGGCAGTGACGGGCCGGGCAACCTCGGCCGCCGGCTCTCCGGCCACGGTGGGCAGCAGATCGGCCAGCACAAAGCGCGGGCTGCTCACCTGGCCCGAAAGCATCGCACGCGCCGGGCGCGTGTCGTAGGTCAGCGCCGCCTTCAGGCGGCTGTCGCCCACGCGGCTGTCGGCGGTGTCGAAGCGCCAGACGCGGTCTTGCTTGTCGATGAGGCCCCGAATTTCAAAGCGCGACGTGGTCGGCAAGGTGACGCCGAGCGGGTCGCCCACGGCCGCCAGCGATGGCCCGGTGGCCCGCACCTCGCCGCGCATGTCGCGGAAGTGCAGCACGTCGGTCACGGTGCCGCTGAAGCTCAGCGCTGCGCGCCCGGCCTTCACTTGCAGTTCGATGCCCGTGGGTGGCGCGTCGGCCCCGGTGGTGAGCAAGGGCTGCACGCCGGTCGCGTTCAGCGTCGCGTTGATTTGGGCCGGCCCGTAGCGGCCCTCGGCCACGGCGCGCAGGCCACGCCGCCCATCGGCGGCGTTCTGCCCCTCGCTGAGCGTCACGCGCCCACGCAGGTCGGCTTTCAGGATGGCGTCCTGGTAACTCAGCTCCCCTTCGTTGATCGCCAACTCGCGCACGTTCGGGATGCCCATGTCGCGGGCGTCGTCGTCCTTGGGCTGGCGCGCATCGCCGAACATCCACGACGCTTGGCCATCGGCGCGGCGCTCGGCAAACACGCGCACGCGCGAAGCCACGAGGCGGTCGATGTCGAGTGCGCCACCCCGGCGGGCCTGCCAGAGGTCGCCATAGCGCAGGCGCATCTCGGCCTGCTCGGCGCGCAAGAAGTAGGGATGCTGGCTCCAGGCCGGTGCGCCGATCTGCAAGGCCGGCACCCACACCTGCAGTCGACCAAGAAAGCGCACGCCAGCCTGCTGGGCCTGGTCGCTGTCTTGCAAGAGCACCCGACGCTGCAGCATGTCGCTGAGCAGCCCCTCGACCGGCCTCACGAGAAAGGGCCAGCGCAGCCATTCACACACACCGCAGGCCGCCACGAGCACCAGCACGGCAAGCCCCATGGCACGCAGCGCGCGGCGGCGACGGGGCGGCGTCGTGGCGGGCGCGTCAACGACGTGCGGAGGGTCTTCGGGATTCATGGGGCGCGCTCGGTCAGCCTGCGTGGGCCGACCATAGGAGCGCGCTCAGGGGACACGTATCGGCGAGCGCCGACCGGTGGTGTGCGGCGTGTCCTACGCCTGTCGCCAGGTCACGGCGACCAAGCGCAACAAACGGGGCTCAGCGAACGTGCATCTCGACGCGACGTGCATCGCGCGGGTCGGCCGAGGCGGCCACCGCCACGGGTTCGACGATGACCAGTTGCTGGGGCGGCACGCCATTCGATTCGAGTGCGTGGCGCACGCGCCAGGCGCGGCGGCTCGCCAATTCGCTGTGCGCCGCCACATCGCCGGTGGCGTCGTGGAACGGCACGATGCGCACGCGGACCTGCGCGTCGGCACGGGCCAGATCAGCCACTTGGGTCAGCGGTTCATTCGCGTCTTCGGGCAAGGAAGCGTCGGCGACGCCGAAGTAGATGCGCGGTGATTGGGCATCGGCTTGAGCGGCAGCAGCAGGCACCTCAAGGCTGCTCTGGCCGAACGAAGCGCTCTGCTTCATCGACCCGAAGCCAACGGCCCCGGCGACCACCAACCCGACGATAGAAAACACCGTCAACAGGGCAAAACCCTGTGATTCATCGCTCTTTTGGCTCATTTGTCCCAACCTCGTGAAAATCGTCGCGGATTTTAGGCTTGCACCCGAGTCGGTCTTTTGACTCCACCCGAGGAAACCCTGTAAGCAAGCGCAACGAATTGTGACGAGGCCCAACTTCAGTCGGGCGGGACGCTCACGGGGGGGACGCCCCGCCATACAAAGACGCGGCATGCACCGCACGCACGTGGCTGAGGTCGGCCACGGTGTCCACGTCCATCAGCACGCCGGGGTCGTCGACATCGACGGCCTGCGATGGGTAGCGCGCCACCAGACGGCGCGCGCCTTCGTCTCCGGTGAGGGTGACGAGTTCAGAGTAGAGCTCGGCCGCGAAGCCCACGGGGTGGCCGCGGCGACCGTTGTACTGGGCATAGCTGACGGGATGCTGTTCGAGCATGTCGGCCACGGCCAGCAGGGTCGAGGGCCGCACCATCGGCATGTCACCCGGCAAGAGCAGCCAGCCAGAGGCGCCCGAGACCGCCGACACGCCGGCCGCAATCGAATGCCCCATGCCCCAACCGGCGCCGGTGGGGTCACCGGGGGCGGCCACGGTGGGCAGCACGACGATGTCGCGCGAGGCGACCTGGCCCCGAACGACTTCGGCCAGCAAGGCCGTGGTGACGACCACCACCTGGAGTTGTGTGGCCAACGCGTGGCGCAGGGTGGTGCCCAGCACGCTGGACGTGCCCAGGCTTTGCGCAAGCTTGTGCTGCGCTCCCTGGAAACGGGAACCTTGCCCCGCCGCCAACACGATGACTGCCGGCCGCGCCTTCATGCTGCTTGACTCCCTTGACTGCCTTTTTCGCTTTCGTTTGTATTCAGTCGCGGCAATGCGCGATCCCTGCACGAAGCATCGGCGCTTTGCGCTTTTCGAGCTAGTGGGGCCTTCACTTAGGGGTCTTTCCCGCTGACGGTGCACTGGCCACCGACCGCGTCAAACATCGACGCTGCCTATACTGCCTCGCATGACCTCGATCGCCGATCTTCGTAAGAGCTACGAGCGTGCCGAACTCGACGAAACGGCCTCGCGCGACGACCCGCTGGAGCAATTCGGCCTGTGGTTTCGGCAGGCGTTGGACGCTCAAGTGCCCGAGCCCAATGCCATGACGCTGGCCACGGTCGGCCCCGACCAGCGGCCTTCGACCCGCGTCGTGCTCATCAAGGGCTTCGACGCCCGCGGCATCGTCTGGTACAGCAATTACGACAGCCGCAAGGGCCGCGAGCTCGCCGCGCATCCGTTCGCTGCCTTGCAATTCCATTGGGTCGAGCTCGAACGCGTCGTGCGCATCGAAGGCCGGGTCGAGCACACCAGCGATGAAGAGTCGGACGCGTACTTCCAGTCGCGCCCGCTCGACAGCCGCCTCGGCGCCTGGGCCTCGCCGCAAAGCCAGGTCATCAGTTCGCGCGCCGTGCTGGTGGGCAACGCGGCCAAGGCGGCGGCGCGCTTCGCGCTCAACCCGCCCCGGCCGCCGCACTGGGGCGGTTTTCGCCTGCAGCCCGACCAGTGGGAGTTCTGGCAGGGCCGCAAGTCACGCCTGCACGACCGCCTTCGCTACCGGCTCGAAGGCGGCCGCTGGGTGCGCGAGCGACTGGCGCCCTGAGCGAGCCTCAGAACGCCACGCGCAAGCCAGTCTGGATGGACCGTCCCGGCAGCGGCACCAGGTCGCGGATGCTCTGCGTGGTGGTCGCGCTGTAGGCCAGCTCGTCGCCCAGGTTGTTGAGCTTGACGAACCACAGCCCGCGCGGGCCTGCCCACTCGATGCGGCGCGAGAACGACAGGTTCCACAGCGTGTGGCGGCCGGTGGCCCGGTCGGTCGATGGCACGCGGCGCTGCGCGGCGGCGTGGTCGGCTTCGAGGCGGGCGCTCCACGGGCCTTGCGAGGCGTCCAGCCCCAGCGTCACGCGAACCGGTGCAAGCCGCGGCAACGCTTCGCCGGTGTCCGCGTTCACGCCGCGCACCCAGTCCAGCTTGCCGGACAGGTCGAGGGCCCACGGTGCCGAGGCCACGCGCTGGCGGCCTTCGAGTTCGAGCCCGTGCATGCGCGCACGCACCGCGCGAAAGGCATAGAGCGGCACGGCTTCCCCGTCGACGATCTCATCCCCACCCGTGGCCTCAAGCGCAATGAAACGCGAGAAGCGTGCCGCGAAGGCCCCGAGGCGCAGGTGGTTGACGCCCTCTTTCCACTGCAGCGCGAGGTCGAGGTTGCGGCCGCGCTCGGCACCGAGCGTGGGGTCGCCACGTTCGTAGACGCCGGTGGCGGCGTGCACGCCGTTGGCGTACAGCTCGAACGAGGTCGGCGCACGCTCGGTCAGGCTGAGCGCCCCGGTGAGCGACCAGCCCGGCGCGAGCGGACTCACGTTCGACAGCGACGCGCTGCGCAGCGAGAAGCGCCGTTGCATCGCCGCGCCGAACTGCGGTTCGGTCGGGTCGGTATCACCCGCCGAATCGACCACGGCGCGTTCGAGCCGCAGGCCCGCGCTGGCCGTGCCGCCGGACCAGCGCAGTTCTTCGAGCGCAAAGAGCGCGTGTTTCTTCGTGCGCGTGTCGGGCACGAAGGCTTCTTCGCCCAGCGCCGAGAAGTCGGTGTCTTCGACGTGCAGGCCGAGCACGCCACGCAGCGCCCCCACCGGCGCGTGTTCGGCTTCGACACGCAGCTCGCTGCCCTTGCTCTTGAACGTGGTGCCGATCTCGCCGCCGCCCTCGACTTCGGCATGCTCGTAGCGGCTGCCCTTCACGTGCAGCTTGATGGCACGCAGCGGGCCGTCCAGCCGCTTGACCTCGGCCGCCGCGCGCAATTGGTCGCGCTTCATGCGGATCGTCACGTCGGGCTCGGCGACGATGCCGTAGGTGCTGTCGTAGGTGTCGAGCGCCACGCCCGCATGGCCGTGGTCGAAGAACACCGCGCCACCGAGCGCACCGCCCTGCGCCTCGCTGGCCGAGTTGCGCACCCGGCGCGTGGCGCCGAGCGCGACGCCGTCTTCGAGCGGCACGTGCTCGGGCACCCGCAGGTCGCGCGTCTTGCGGCCGAACACGTCCACATGCACGGCGAATTGGCCGTTGCCCGTTTCAAGCAAGGCCGAGGCACCACGCTCGTGGGCCGCGCCGCCGAGGCGCAGTTCGGCCGCGCCGGTCGGGGCCTCGATGCGCTCTTGCGGGATGCGGTTGTCGAGCGTGTTGACCACACCGCCGACGGCGCTGCCACCGTACAACAGCGCGCCGGGGCCGCGCAGCACCTCGACGCGTTCGATCACCAGCGGGTCGATGGGCACGGCGTGGTCGAAGCTCAGGCTCGACGCATCGACCGAAGCGCCGCCGTTGGCCAGCACGCGCACGCGATCACCGTCGAGCCCGCGGATGACCGGCCGGCTGGCGTTCGGCCCGAAGTAGGTGGCCGACACCCCGGGCAGGCCATTGAGCGTGTCGCCGAGCGACGCACCCCGGCGCCGCGTGAGCTCATCGCCGGACAGCACCGAAACCGGCGCCGCCGGCGTGCTGCTGGCGAGCGGGTTGCCGGTCACCACCACCGGTGGCAGCGTCGCGGGCGTGGGCTGCGCGTGGGCCAGGCCGGGAATCACCAGCGCGAACGCGCAAGCGTGCGCGATGGCATGGAAAGAGAAAGGGGCCCGCAGCGAACGGGCGAAGACGAAAGACAACATGACAGACATCTCACAAAAGCACCGACTCCACCCGGCCATGCGGGGCGGTCGGTGACGAGCAGGCGGGGACGAACGGCCACGCGCCAATCCGCGCACCGCGTTCGTCGATGAAAGAGGGAACGGCCTTCGACGCGGCGAGAACCGCCGCAGGCCATCAGGACATCAGGCCCGGGGTGGGCCGCGCGCCTGGGCGCGCCACAGGCGCGTCGCCAGCGGCACGGCCGGCGCCAAGGCCGGCGCTTGGGCACCAGACGCGAGGCGGGGCCCGGCCAGCACCGGCCACGCCGCGAGGTCGGCATGCGAGAGCTGGTCGAACAGTTGGCAGTCGATGCTGCCGGCGTTGTGGCCGAAATCGCCGCTGTCGCCCTGCGCATCACCCACCTCGACCTGCATCGCCGGCAGCCACGCGCCGCCGTGCTGCGTGCGGTGCACGAGGCCGAGCGACTGCGTCAGCACGAGCAGCCCCAGCGCCAGGCCAATCAGCCAGCGGCGGTGCGGGGTGCGACGCAAGAGGTGCATGGGGCGCAAGAGCTTCGGCGGGTGGGTCAGGTGCTCACTGCGGCCGCACGCGGCGGGCGAAGGTCTTCTTGAACTTCTCGACCTTGGGCGCGACAACGAAGGCGCAATAGCCCTGGCCGGGGTGCTGGGCGAAGTAGTGCTGGTGGTAGTCCTCGGCGCGCGAGTAGTTCGCCAGCGCCACGACCTCGGTGACGATGGGGTCGCGGTACGTGCGGCTGGCGACCATCTCGGCGATCACCTCGCGGGCGGTGCGCTCTTGCTCGGGCGTCTCGAAGTAGATGCCCGAGCGGTATTGCGTGCCCACGTCGTTGCCCTGCCGGTTGAGGGTGGTCGGGTCGTGCACGACGAAGAAGATTTCGAGCACCTCGCGCAGCGTGATCTGCGCCGGGTCGTAACTCACGCGCACCACCTCGGCGTGGCCGGTCTGGCCGCTGCACACCTGCTCGTAGCTCGGTTGCACGACGTGGCCGTTGCAGTAGCCCGATTCGACGGCGGTGACGCCTTGCACCTGCTCGTAGACCGCCTCGACGCACCAGAAGCAGCCGCCGCCGAGCGTGATGGTGTCAAGGGATGGGGCCATGCGGTTCTCCGGTGAGGCGTGCGGGGTGGGCGGGGCCAGCGGCCGAGGGTGCCGGTGAGCCGCGCGACATTTTGCCGCGCCGCGCCTCGCGTTTCCGAGGGGCGGTCATTCGAGGGCCCTGCTGCACAATCCCGCGCCACAAGATCACCCACTGGACGGAGGGACACCGAATGAACAGCCTGCTCACGCTGATGGGCATCGAGTCATGGAAGCCGATCCTCACGGCGCTCGTGTTGCCCCCCGTGCCCTTCTTGCTGCTGGTGCTGGTGGGGGCGCGTTTGATCCTGCCGCGACGGGGCCTGGGCTGGTTCGTCATCGTCCTGAGCGTGACCGGCCTCTGGCTGAGCGCCTGCGCAGGCACGGGCGAGTTCTTGATGAAGCACCTGCTGAAGCCGCCGTTGGCGCTGAACGCCGAAGCCATCGCCGAGCTGCGTGCGGCGGCGAAGGCCAAGCAGCCGGTGGCCATCCTCGTGCTGGGCGGCGGGGCCGAACAGCTGGCGCCCGAGTACGGCGTGGCCAACTTGGCCGATGCCTCGCTCGAACGGCTGCGCTACGGGCTGTGGTTGTCCAAAGAGACCGGCTTGGCGGTGGGCTATTCAGGCGGCGTGGGCTGGGCGCAGACGCCCGGTGCGCTGGCCGAGGCCACGATCGCCGCGCGCATCGCGCAGCAAGAGTTCGGCCGGCCGATCCGCTGGGTCGAAGACCGTTCGCGCGACACGCGCGAGAACGCCCAGCGCAGCCTCGGCCTGCTGAAACAGGACGGCATCACGCAGGTCGTGCTGGTGACGCACCACTGGCACATGCCGCGTGCGCGCAAGGTGTTCGAAGAGATCGCCGCCGGCAGCGTGACCATTCGCCCGGCGCCGATGGGCCTGGGCGCGATGTCGTCGGCACAGCGCGTCGATTGGCTGCCGACCGCAGGCGGCTTCGAAGCCGTGCGCCGCGCCCTGCACGAGTGGCTGGGCCGCGCGGTCGGGGCCTGAACGACAAAGAGGCCGTGACGGCTCACGCCGGCACGGCCTCTCGATCAGCGCGTCAGCACCGGGCGCTCAGCGCGCCGTGAACCCGCCATCGACCGCCAGCGGGTGGCCGACGATGAAGGCGGCGTCTTCCGAACTCAGGAACACCACCGCGCGGGCGATGTCTTCGGCAGTGCCGAGCCGTCCGATCGGGTGGGCCTGGTCGATGTAGGTCGCGCGCTTGGGCTCGCGGGCAATCGCGCGTTCGGTCATCTCGGTGTCGATGATTCCCGGGCACACCGCATTGACGCGGATGCCCTTGCGCGCGTACTCGACGCCAGCGGCCTTGGTCAGCCCGAGCACCGCGTGCTTGGTCGCCCCGTAGATGGGCTGGCGCGGCGCACCGATGAGTCCGCCGATCGACGCGGTGTTGACGATGGCCCCGCCGTCGCCCTGCTTGAGCATCTGTTCGATCTCGAACTTCATGCACAGCCACACGCCCTTGACGTTGACCGCCATGAGCTGGTCGAACATCTCTTCGGTGGCCTTGGCCAGCGGCAGGTGTTCGATGTCGATGCCGGCGTTGTTGAAGGCGATGTCGAGGCGGCCGAAATGCGCGACGACCTTCTCGACCATCGCCTGCACCTGGTCGCTGCGCGACACATCGACCGCCAGCGCGATGGCTTCGCCACCGGCCGCGTTGATCTCGTCGGCCACCGCCTGGGCGGCCGCAGCGTTCAGATCGACCACCGCGACCTTCGCGCCTTCACGCACATAGGCAAGTGCCGTGGTGCGGCCGATGCCACCTGCGCCCCCGGTGACGAGGGCAATCTTGTTGGCGAGCTTCATCTCAGGCCAGCGCCGGGTAGTCGATGTAGCCGTGCGGGCCTTGGCCGCCGTACAGCGGGGCGTCCTTGAACAGCTCGTTCAGCGGTTGGTTCTCGCGGAAGCGGCGCGGCAGGTCGGGCGTGGTGATCATCGCGCGGCCGAACGAGACCATGTCGGCGCGGCCACTGGCGAGGGCTTCGACGGCCATCTCTTTGGTGTAGCCGTTGTTGACCATCCAGATGCCCGAGTACAGCTTGCGCAGTGCCGCGTAGTCGAAGGGTGCGTTGTCGCGCGGGCCGCCTGTGTGGCCTTCGACGACGTGGATGTACACCGGGTGCAGCTTTTCCAGCTCGCGCACGACGTGCTCGAACAGCGGCTGCGGGTTGCTCTCGAACGAATCGTTCACCGGCGACACCGGCGAGATGCGGATGCCGGTGCGGTCGGCGCCGATCTCGCCGATCACGGCCGTCATTACCTCGACCAGGAAGCGCGCGCGGTTCTCGATCGAGCCGCCGTACTGGTCGGTGCGCTTGTTCGCGCCTTCGCGCAGGAAGGCATCGACCAGGTAGCCGTGGGCGCCGTGGATTTCCACGCCATCGAAACCGGCTTGGATGGCATTGGCCGCCGCGGTGCGGAAGTCGTTCACCACCTGGGCGATCTCGGCCACTTCGAGCGCGCGCGGCGTCGAAGCATCGACGTGGCCCTGCCCCACGATGAAGGTCTTGGCCTTGGCCGCGATGGCCGAGGGCGCGAGCGGCGCCTGGTTGCCCGGCTGGAAGTGCGTGTGCGACATGCGGCCCGTGTGCCACAGCTGCACGAAGATCTTGCCGCCCTTGGCGTGCACGGCGTCGGTCACGAGCTTCCAGCCCGCGATCTGCTCGGGCGTGTGCAGGCCCGGCGTGGCGTTGTAGCCCTGGGCGGTCTCGGACACCTGCGTGGCCTCGGCAATGATCAAACCGACGCTCGCACGCTGGCTGTAGTAGTCGATCGCCATCTCGTGCGGCACGTTGCCTTCGGCCGCGCGGTTGCGCGTCAGCGGGGCCATCGCCATGCGGTTGGCGAGTTCGATGCGGCCCAGCTTGATCGGCTGGAACAGGGCGTCGGCGACGAAGCGTTCGGTGGGTGAGTTCATGGGTCAGGTCTTTGGTTCAGCGGGGGACGGAAGGCTTGGCGGAAGAAGGAACGGGAGAAACAGACACCCCCGGCACATGCGCCGGCGGGTAGATGCGGTCGAGCACGAGGGCCACGCTGTCACGCAGCGGCTGCACCGAGCGCTCGACCTTCATGCGCAGCAGCGCGCCTTCCCAGGCACTCCAGGTGAGTGCCGACAAGGCGGTGGGGTCGATGTCCTGGCGTATCTCGCCGGCGGACTGGCCGGCGGCGATGAGGCCGGCGAGCCGCTCGCGCCAGGCGAGTTGCGCGCTCAGCAGGCTCTGGCGGCAGCCGTCGCTCGACAGCGCGATCTCGGCCGCAAAGTTGCCGACCAGGCAGCCGGCGGGGCAGTCGGCGCGGCGCTCGTGGTAGTCGAGCATCTGCGCGAACACATGGCGGATGGCCGCCATCGGGGCCTCGGGCGCCGTGGCAATCATGCGTTCCCACGAGGCGCGCATGTTGTCGGCGTAGCGCTCGACGATGGTCGCCGCGAAGGTCTCTTTGCTGGTGAAGTGGTTGTAGAACGAGCCCTTGGGCACCCGCGCGTGGTCGGTGATCTGCTGGATGCCGGTGGCGTTGTAGCCCTGGCGCAGAAACAGCTCCAACCCGGCGTCGGTCAGGCGCTCGGGAATGTCGGTGGGGTCGGCGGTGCGTGGCATGCGCCGAATAATATGACCAGTCGTCTTACGCCGTCAAGACGACTGGTCATATTCCTCAAACTTGGCGTGGGGAGCCTGCCGGGGCCCGTGGATCGGGCCGCGGGGCCACGCGCGCCTCGCGCTCATTTCGCCTGGCCGCCTTCTGCCACGTGGCCCGCGCGCGCGCGCCGCAGGCCCGGCGGGCCGGGCCTCGCCGCCTCATGCGGTCACGGCATCGCCGCCAGGATGGCGTTGGCGGCCAGCACCAGTTCGTTGGCGCTCACCTGCGAGAGCCGGCCCTTGGCTTGCAGGGCCCGCACGCCCTCGACGTAGCGCTCCAGCATGCGGCGGGCCGAGGCCTGGGCGGCGGCCTGGGGTTGTCCGCCCTGCGCGTCGCCACGCGCCACGGTGCGGATGAACTCCGTCACCTGGTTGCCGAACTCGTCGCTGCGACCCGTGGTGTACAGATAGAAGTGCGTCGCCTCCAGCAGGTCTTGGGCGGCGCGGCACACCGCGCTGCAGGGCGCGCCGGTGCCGACGATCGAGTGCACCGCCAGGTCCATGCTGCGTTTCGCGTCGGCCGGCACCACGAACCCGGCGCGCAAGGTGTCGTGCAGTTGCGTGAACACCGGCGCGACGTAGCTGCCGTGCGTGGGGTACAGCTGATCGAGCAACGGCTGATCGAAGGGGATGTAGGTGCCATAGAGGACGCAGAACGCCGCGCCGCTGTTGGCCCCGCTGTTCAAGGCCGTCGGCACCGCGAACTCGGCCAGGCGGATGCCACCCAGCGCATTGCCATAGGCATCGCGCTGGATCGTCGTGCCCTCGATGGCCACCGGCGGCGCGCTCGGCGGCACGAGGCCGTCGCGCACCCAGCGCACCATGTGGTCGTACACCGCGTTGGTCACGTGGTGGATGGGCACGCGAGGAAACGGCGGCCGCGCGCAATCACCCGCCGCCGGTGTCACACCATCGCGCAGCGCCAGCGGTCGGGTGTTGAGCGCCGTGCGGCGGCCCGAATGGCTGCTGCCGGCGACCTCCCACGAGCGGAACACCGGCGTGTCGGGCTGGCGGCTGGCCACGAGCAGCGGCAGGTCGGTTTCTGACGCCAGCTTGAAGATCGGCACGGTCAGGTCGCTGCGCAGGCGCCCGCCACCCACGTAGAGCAGGTAGGCATCGACGGGATCGCCGATCAGCGGGTGCAGCGAGTTGATGAACACCGTGAGTCGGCTGGCCGACTGCGACGCGCCGATCGCGAACACGCGCTTGGCGTGCAGCGGCCCAAGGGGACGCACGCCGCCCGGGTGGCGCAAGGCTTGAAGCGCCTGGGCGAAGACGTCGTACGAGAGCGCGTCGTCCATGACCTGGCCGCCGGCGGTCACATCGAGCGTGCCGTAGCGCAGCGGGCTCCAGTTGCGCGCGCCGTTGGGCACGCCCTGCACGCCCACGCGCTGGGCCGACACGCCGACCCACGCGTAGCCCTCGCGCACCATGTGCTCGAACGAGCCACCCCACATGGCGTCGATGTCGTAGCCGGCCGAGACGTTCTGCCATTCGGCCAGCACCGTGCCGTTGAACTTGTGCGGCGACACCGGCCGGCGCACGATGACCCGCGTGCGGTAGGGCAGGCCGCTCTGCAGCACGCGCCCGTTGGTGCCGAGGGCGCCCGTGGTGTCGTAGCGGTTGGCCGTGCCCTCGAAGAAGAACTCTTCCTCGACGTAGCCCACCGCCGCCAGGTTGTGCATCGTGGATATCCACGGGTAGTCGCGCGCGGCGCTGCCCGGCGTCGCGTTCACCGGAACGGGCCCGATGACGGTGGCACTGGGCACGGCGGCGTGCGCGGCCGGCACCAGCCAGGGGCTGAAGGCGACGCCGGCAACCAGCGCCAGCATCCAGTGAAAGATCCATCGAGCGGCACGTGCGGCCGCAAAACGTGTCGGTGCAAGTGCGCAAGCTAAACCCAAGGTCATGGCAGTCTCCGTTCTGTCTGGTGGTATGAAACAGGGCGAAAACAGCCTACGGCGCGACTGCGTACAAATGCTTGAGCCCAAGCTGCGTTGCAGGGGCTTTGAAGGGAAAACCCGGAGCGTTTCCCCCTAACCCTTGGGGGCGCGTGGGATGCAAGGCAGCTGAGGCCGCCCTCCCGGAAGGGCGGCGGCGAAGGGCCGGCCCAGCCTCGCTGCGCCAACGCCTGCAAAAACGCAGGCCCCAGAAGCGACGAACCCCTCCGACCTTGCGGTGGAGGGGTGGATGGCTGACGCCATCTTTGGGGCTCCGGAGGTCATGAGTCCGGGGCTCCTGGTGCGCAGAGACTGCGCCCTTTCGGTGTTGCCTGGCTAGCAGGCAGAGGCATCTTGAACCCACCGACTGGCCGACACCAGACAGGAATGTCTATGGCGCCTCAGACCCTCATTGAGACGTTTTCATCAACCGATCGAAAACATCGGCCACGCGTCGCTCAACCTCCGGGTCCATGGTGATCACCCGGCCCCACTCGCGGCTGGTCTCACCCGGCCACTTGTTGGTCGCGTCCAGGCCCATCTTGCCGCCCAGGCCGCTCACGGGCGAGGCGAAGTCGAGGTAGTCGATGGGCGTGTTCTCGGCCAGCAGCGTGTCGCGCACCGGGTCCACGCGGGTGGTGATGGCCCAGATCACGTCCTGCCAGTTGCGGATGTCCACGTCGTCGTCGGTGACCACGATGAACTTCGTGTACATGAACTGCCGCAGGAAGCTCCACACCCCGAACATCAGCCGTTTGGCATGGCCGGCGTAGCTCTTCTTGATGCTGATGATCGCCATGCGGTAGCTGCAGCCCTCGGGCGGCAGGTAGAAGTCCACGATCTCGGGAAACTGCTTTTGCAGGATCGGCACGAAGACTTCGTTCAGCGCCACACCCAGCACGGCCGGTTCGTCGGGCGGCTTGCCGGTGTAGGTCGAGTGGTAGACGGCGTTGTGGCGGCGCGTGAGGCGCGTGATCTCGAAGACCGGAAACCAGTCCTGCTCGTTGTAATAGCCGGTGTGGTCGCCGAACGGGCCTTCGAGCGCGTGCAGATAGCCATTGATCTCTTTGACCGGCACGCCGTGTTCGCTGGTGCCGGTGAAGCCCTTCTCAGCGGTCGGAATGCGCCCTTCGAGCACGAACTCGGCACTGGCCGGCGCTTGCAGCATCTGGCCGGCGTCGCCGACCGAGGTGTCCACCACCTCGGTGCGCCCGCCGCGCAGCAGGCCCGCGAACTGGTACTCAGACAGCGTGTCGGGCACCGGCGTCACCGCGCCGAGGATGGTCGCCGGGTCGGCGCCCAGCGCCACGGCGATCGGAAACGGCTGGCCCGGGTTGGCCAGCGCAAAGTCGCGGAAGTCGAGCGCCCCGCCCCGGTGGGCCAGCCAGCGCATGATCACCTGGCGTTTGCCGATCACCTGCTGGCGGTAGATGCCCAGGTTCTGCCGCCGGCGCGGGGTGGCGATGCCCTGCGGCCCGCGCGTGATGACCAGCCCCCAGGTGATCAGCGGGCCGGCGTCGCCGGGCCAGCACAGCTGGATGGGCAGCTCGCCGAGGTCGATGTCGGCGCCTTCGAGCACCTCTTCTTGACAAGCCGCCTTGCGCACCGTGGCGGGCTTCATGTCCCACAGCGCCTTGGCCATCTGTAACAGCTTGCCGGCGTCTTTGAGGCCTTTGGGCGGCTCGGGCTCCTTCAGGCTGGCCAGCACGCGACCGACGTCGCGCAGCTCGCTCACCTCGGTCGCCCCCATGCCCAGGGCCACTCGTTTGGGGGTGCCAAACAAATTGGTCAGCGCGGCAAATTTGTAACCCTGGGGGTGCTCGAACAGCAGGGCCGGACCGCCCGCTCGCAGCACGCGATCGCTCAGGGCCGTCATTTCAAGCCGCGCGGAGACTGGTTCTGCGACCCGTTTCAGCTCGCCAGACCGCTCCAGGCCTGCCATGAAGTCTCGGAGGTCGCGGTATTTCATATTCATTAGTTATGGAAAAGCGATTTCTTAGTATTGACCCGTTATGAAATGGCTTCCTAGAATCGCGCCCACCTTGACGCCAGATCAGGGATAACCCGCGCTCCAGCATCCACCCGGATGGCATCGGGGCGCACGGCAGATGAACCAGGCACCGCATGACCCCGCAGCAATGCCGGGGTTGAAGGGCGGTGGATTATCCGCCGTCACCCCCGCCGGACAGGCCTCCAAGCCTGCCCGCACCGATGGGCGCGACGGAAAGAAAGGAAGAGAGATGACAGCGATTCGCCGCATGACGATCCTGCTGCAAGACACCCGGGACACGGTCACCCGATCGGCCCAGGTGTTCCTCCGCGACGTGGGCCACGGCCTGCTGGAGGTCAGCCACAACACCCTTGCCATCGTCGGTCTGCTGATCGTCGCGGCCGTCCTGTTCACGGGCAGCCGCGCGGATCTGCGCCAAGGCATGGAAACCCGCCTGCTCGGCTGGCTGCAAGAGCGCCACGAGGCCCGCACCGAGGGCACGCTGGAGGCGTTGACCGCCCTGGCCGAGCCCGAGGCCATCAGCCGCGCCACGGCCTACGACCTGAAAGACCTCAGCAAAGAGCAGGCTGCCGTCGCCACCTGGCTGTCGCGCCGCTACCGCGTCGCCCCCGAGCCGGTGAGCCGCCTCGTGAAAGAGGCCTGGCACGTCGGCGCCAAGGCCAACCTCGACCCGACGCTGATCCTCGCGATCATGGCCATCGAGTCGAGCTTCAACCCGTTCGCGCAAAGCCCCGTCGGCGCCCAGGGCCTGATGCAGGTGATGACCCGCGTGCACGACGACAAGTACGAAGCCTTCGGTGGCACGCACGCCGCCTTCGACCCGGTGACCAACCTGCGCGTCGGGGTGCAGGTGCTCAAGGAATGCATCGCCCGCGCCGGCAGCGTGGAGGCCGGCCTGAAGTACTACGTCGGCGCCGCCAACCTGACGAACGATGGCGGCTATGCCGGCAAGGTCTTCGCCGAACGCGAGCACCTGCGGCTGGTGGCGGCCGGCCGGCCGGTGCCGTTCAACGCGCCGTTGATCGTGGCCCCGACGACCGTGAGCCTGCCCGTGCCGGCGACGGAAGCGGCGACCGAGCCGATGCCCATCCCGCTGGCGGTGCCGCCGGCGGACACTGCCAAACCCGCCGCCGACCAAGTGGCCCTGCTGTCGCGCTGAGCGGCTACCGTCACACAGATTTCACTCCCGCGCGGTGAGCGAAACGCTACACTGCGCGGCCTGCGCAACTGGCGATGGGGCCGGTGGGTTGAACGACAACCCGCCACACGGCCTGAGGTGGTGAACCACCGGGAAGCGCAGGCGGTTCTGGCAACAGAGCCGTTCAGCCGTTCGCCTGGGCAGCCCTGTGGTCGCATGACGCGCGTGCTTTGCGTGTGCATGCATCCGACCGGGTCTTCAAACCTTGAAGAGGACTGCCATCCATGTTCGACCGTACCCAATCCACCGTCGCCAACGTCGATCCCGAGCTGTGGGCCGTCATCCAGCGCGAAAACCAGCGCCAGGAAGACCACATCGAGCTGATCGCGTCTGAAAACTACGCCTCGCCCGCCGTGATGCAAGCGCAAGGCAGCCAGCTCACCAACAAGTACGCCGAGGGCTACCCCGGCAAGCGCTACTACGGTGGCTGCGAGTTCGTCGACGTGGCCGAGCAACTGGCCATCGACCGCCTGAAGCAACTGTTCGGCGCGCAGTTCGCCAACGTGCAGCCCAACTCGGGCTCGCAGGCCAACCAGGGCGTGTTCTTCGGCCTGCTTCAGCCCGGCGACACCATCATGGGCATGAGCCTCGCCGAAGGTGGCCACCTGACGCACGGCATGCCGCTGAACATGAGCGGCAAGTGGTTCAAGGTCGTGAGCTATGGCCTCGACGCCAACGAAGCCATCGACTACGACGCGATGGAGCGCCTGGCCCACGAGCACAAGCCCAAGCTGATCATCGCGGGCGCCTCGGCCTACTCGCTGCGCATCGACTTCGAGCGCTTCGCCAAGGTCGCCAAGGCCATCGGCGCGTACTTCATGGTGGACATGGCCCACTACGCCGGCCTGATCGCCGCGGGCGTGTACCCGAACCCGGTGCCGTTCGCCGACGTCGTGACCTCGACCACGCACAAGAGCCTGCGCGGCCCGCGCGGCGGCGTGATCCTGACCAACAACGAAGAGATCGCCAAGAAGATCAACAGCGCGATCTTCCCGGGCATCCAGGGCGGCCCGCTGATGCACGTGATCGCCGGCAAGGCGGTGGCCTTCAAGGAAGCGCTGTCGCCCGAGTTCAAGGCCTACCAAGAGCAGGTCGTGAAGAACGCCGCAGTGATGGCGGAGACCTTGACGCAGCGTGGTCTGCGCATCGTCAGCGGCCGCACCGAAAGCCACGTGATGCTGGTGGACCTGCGCCCCAAGGGCATCACCGGCAAGGAAGCCGAAGCGGTGCTGGGCCTTGCGCACATCACCTGCAACAAGAACGGCATCCCGAACGACCCGCAAAAGCCGATGGTCACCAGCGGCATCCGCCTGGGTTCGCCGGCCATGACGACGCGCGGCTTCAAGGAAGAACAGGCCCGCGCCACCGCGAACCTGGTGGCCGACGTGCTGGACAACCCGCACGACGAGGCCAACCTGGCCCGCGTGCGCGAGAAGGTCGCGGCGCTGACCCGCGAGTTCCCGGTCTACCGCTGACCTGCCCGAACGGCCCGTGCAACCCACGGGCCTTTTTCTTTGGTCTGACTTTGGGTCTGACCCATTGACCTGACGGAGCACCATGCGCTGCCCCTTCTGTAGCCACGACGAAACCCAGGTCGTCGAGACCCGCGAGTCCGACGAAGGCGATGTTGTGCGCCGCCGTCGCCGCTGCCAGAGCTGCGACAAGCGCTTCACGACCTACGAGCGCGCCGAAATCGCCCTGCCTTCGGTGGTCAAGAAGGATGGCACGCGCGCCGAGTTCGACGTCAACAAGATCCGCGCGTCGATGACGCTCGCGCTGCGCAAGCGGCCGGTGAGCGTCGAACAGATCGACGCGGCCATCGAACGCATCCAGGACAAGCTGCTCAACAGCGGCGCCAAAGAAGTCGCCTCGACCAAGCTCGGCGAGTTCGTGATGCGCGAGCTGAAGCGCATCGACAAGGTGGCCTACGTGCGCTTCGCGTCGGTGTACCGCTCGTTCGAAGACGTGGACGAGTTCCGCCAGCTGATCCGCGACATCTGAGCTGGCCGAGGGGGTGTGAGCCCCCCTCCCCCGACCGGGCGAACCCGCTCCGGGTGCCCTGATTCACGGCCTGTCCCCACCCCCTGGGGATCGTGACCGAAGTCACGTCTTTTTACAGTGCCTCCCGAGGGAAACAACAAGACCAGGGAGGGTCACATGCAAGAAGTCCGAGGCCATCGGCGAGCGCGCCGCGCCACATCACGCGGCGTCACCTTGATCGAGGCGTGCGCCGTGCTGGCCATCACCGCCATCCTCGCGACGGCGGCCCTGCCGGCCTTCGCCGCGATGGTCGAAAACCGCCGCATCGACGGCATGGCGACGCAGCTCGCCGCCGACCTGCAGTTCGCCCGCTCGGAAGCGGTGACGCGCAACCAGTCGGTGCGCTTGAGCGTGCATGCCGCCTGCTACATCGTGCACACGGGCGCTGCGAGCGACTGCCGCTGCAACGCCAATGGCACGGCCACCTGCACCGGCGAGGCCAGCGCGATCAAGGCCACGGCCTGGTCGTCGGACGACGCGGCACGCGTGCAGGCCAATGTCGCATCCATCGCCTTCGACCCCACGCTCGGCACCGCGTCACCCGCCGGCACGCTGAACGTCGTAAGCCGCAGTGAGCGCACGGTGCGCCACGTGGTCAACGCGATGGGCCGGCTGCGCTCGTGTTCGCCGCAGGCCTTGGTGCCGGGCTACCGCGCGTGCTGAGGCTGACCATGAAGCACTCTCTTTCGCAGCGCATGGGCGGCTTCACGCTCATCGAAGTGACGCTGGTGATGGGCCTCGTCGGCATCCTCGCCAGCATTGCGTACCCGAGCTTTCATGGCGCGGTGCTCAAGGCCCGTCGGCTCGATGCCGTCTCGGCGCTGATGCAGGCGCACCTCTCGCAAGAACGCTGGCGCGGTGCGCACCTGAGCTATGCGACGGCACAAGAGCTGCGGCTGCCCGCGCACTCGCCGATGAACCACTACCGGCTCGACGTGGCCGACGCGCGTGAAGACGGCGTCACGCTCGTCGCCACGGCCACCGGGGCCCAGGCGAACGACCGCGAGTGCCGCGTGCTGCGGCTCACGGTCTCGCACGGCCAGATGAGCCAGTCGTCGGGCGAAGACGAAACCCACAGCAACGCAGCCCCGGTCAACCGGCGCTGCTGGGGCACATGAGCGCGCGGCTGGGCCGGCAGGCCGGCCTCACGCTCGTCGAGCTGATGGTGGGCATGGCGCTGGGCCTGTTCGTGACGGCCATCGGCCTCGCGGGGCTCGCCGCCCACCTGCGTGAAAGCCGCACGCTGGCGCTCGATGCGCGCGTGATGCAAGACCTCCGCGCCACGGCCGACCTGATGGTGCGGGGCCTGCGCCGCGCGGGGCACTGGCACGACGCGTCATCGGCCGTGGGCACGGGCGCCGTCAACCCGCATGGCGAATGGGCGGCCAGCGCCGGTCACGTCGCCTTTGCCTACCAGCGCAGCGAAGACGCCGCCTCGGGCCACTTCGCCTACCGCTTGCGCCAGGGCGTGATCGAGGTGCAGATCGGCCAGGCCGGCTGGCAGGCCCTGACCGACGCCGGCAGCCTGAACGTCACCGCCTTGCGCGTGCAGCCCGAGACGGTGGAAACGCCGCTCGATGGCTTCTGCGTGAAGCCCTGCCCGGCCGACGCGGCCGCCACCTGCCCGCCTCGGCAGCAGCAACGCCGCCTGCACCTGCGCATCGAGGCGCACGCCGCGCACGACCCGGCAATGCAGCGGCAGGTCGAGGCCGTCGTGCATGCACACAACGACCAGATCGTGGGGGCGTGCCCGACATGAACGCAAGCATCCATCGTTCGCAACGCGGCGGTGCCATGCTGGGCCTGTCGCTGATGCTGGCCTTGCTGACGTTGCTGGGCGCGGGCTTCGCGCATCGCGGCTTGGTCTTCGAGCAGCGCAGCGCGGTCAACCAGTACCGAGCCACGCAGGCCATCGAAGCGGCCGGCGCGGGGCTCGAATGGGCGGTGGCGCTGTTGAACAGCCCGGCGCCGGTCGATGAGCAATGCCGGCCCACGGCACAAGCCCATGCCTCCTCGTTCGCCGAACGACTCTCGGCCCAGGTCTCGGCCGGGCACGCCTTGCATGCGGCCTGCGTGCTGACCGAAGCGGCGTGGACCTGCCACTGCCCGGGCACCGGCGAAGCCCAACTCACGCGGCACGATGCGCCCAATTTCGCGGTGGCGCTCAAGGCTGGTGACCGCACCGGGCAGACGCTCGTCGAAGCCCGCGGCTGCAGCGCACAGGCCACCTGCACCGGCGCCGACCGCGCCGCCGTGCAAGCCCGCGTGCAGACGCTCGTGGCTCGGTTGCCGGGTCTGGTCACCAGCCCCGGGGCCGCGCTCACGGTGCACGGCGATGCCGACCTGCGCGGGGCCGACGCCGGCCTGCACCACCGTCACGAGGCGGGCATCACCGTGCACGCGGGTGGCACCGCGCTGCTCGGCAACGCACGCCTGCACACCACACCGGGCGCACCGCCCTTGGCGTCGCTGGCCGATGGCGACGACGGCCTCGCCGCGCTCTCGTCCGCCAGCTTCTTCACCGCCGCCTTCGGCATGGGCGCCGATGCTTGGCGCGACCAGCCCGGCACGGCGCGCATCGCATGCCACGCCGCCTGCGACGAGGCCCTGGCCACCGCCCTCGCCCGGGGCCACCGCCTCGTCTGGCTGACCGGCGGCCTGCACCTCGCCCAGGCCGCGCTGCTGGGCACCCCGCAGCGCCCCGTGCTGCTGGTGGTCGATGGGCCCGTCGCATTGCAAGCCCCACTCACCGTGCACGGCCTCATCTACACCCGCAGCCCGTGGTGGTCTGCCGCAGCCGGCGTGCAGGTGCACGGCGCCCTGATGACCGAGGGCCACTTCACCCCGCAAGGCAGCTTCGACATCCACCACCACGCAACCGCCCTCACCGAGCTGCAGGCCGGCACCGGCACCTTCGCGCATGTGCCGGGCAGCTGGCGCGATTTCTGAGAGCCCCCGCCATGCACCACCGAACCCTGCAACGCGGCGCGAGCCTCATCGAAGTGCTCGTGGCCTTTCTGATCGTGGCGCTGTCGCTCGTGGGCGCGCAGCGGCTGCAATCGACGCTGCGCCACCATGCCGACGTGGCCCGGCAACGCAGCGAAGCCGTGCGCCTCGCGCAGGTCGAACTCGCCCGGGCATCGACCAACGCCACCACCGCGAGCGCCGCACACACCGGCACCAACACCCGCTTCACCACCCAGCGGCGCGTGCACGCCCAAGCCGACCTGCCCCTGCGCACCACCGACCTGCGCGCGGGTTGGACCGACCGCCAAGGCCAGGCGCAATCCGTGCACCTGGCCAGCGCCACGGGCACGGCCTCGCCGGTCTACAGCGCCGCCTTGCTGCTGCCCCCGCAGCCCGATGCCTTCGCGCGGCCGCTGGGCCGCCACGCCGACCTGCCCCCCGGTGCCCGGCCGCTGGGCCATGGCCGCAGCGTGCTCAAGCCCCGCGAAGGCGGTGCCATCGCCATCGTGTTCGACACCGCCAGCGGCCAGGCGGTGCAGCAGTGCCGCGTCGATGCGCGCGTCGGCACACGCCAACTCACCGCCGAACACCTGCAAGACTGCGACCGCATCCGCGGCAGCCTGCTGAGCGGCCACGTGCGCTTCGCGCTCGGCGAATCGCCCGACGCGACCCGTGCGAATGACACGCCGCTGCCTCTGCGCGCCAGCCTTCAGTTGAGCAGCCCCTCGTACGGCCCGGCCAGTTGCGAGGTGCAGCCCATGAAGACCGCCCGCGTGACACGCGGCGGGCGCACCACCACCGAAGCCGTGCCGCTCGACGCGAGCGCCCGCGACGTGGACGCCACCACCCTCGACGACACCGGCGAGCGCTTCAGCCGCTTCTTCTGCCTGATCGTCGATGCGCGTTGGTCGGGCCGGCTGGTGTTCGAGCCCGAGGGTTGGGCACTCGGTGCCACCGCACGCGAGCACCGCATCTGCCGCGTCGGCAGCGCGCACGCCGAGGGCTACCGCGACATCACCGGCCCCCTGCGCCAGCAGAACTTCGTGGTGCTGCGCGGCGACCAGCCCTGCCTCGGCGCCCCTGGCAATGCAGACGGCGCCGGGACGCACAATGTCGCCTCGGCGAGCCTCACCCCGCACCAACCCGCCCCCTGACGGGGCCCGCCGCGATGCGATGACCCTCGACACCCCGGCCCCCCGTCACCCGTCCACCCACCCCGACGACGCCTCGGCCATGCGCGAGGCCTTGGCGCTCGCGCTGCATTCCATCGGCTTGAGCGAGCCCAACCCGCGTGTCGGCTGCGTGATCACCGCAAGCGATGGCCGCGTGCTCGGCCGCGGCTTCACCCAACGCGCCGGCGAAGCCCACGCCGAGGTGATGGCGCTGCGCGACGCCACCGCGCGCGGTGAAGACGTGCGCGGCGCCACCGCCTACGTCACGCTCGAACCCTGCTCGCACCACGGCCGCACGCCGCCCTGCTGCGACGCGCTGCTCGCCGCTGGCATCGCCCGCGTGGTCGCCGCCCTGCAAGACCCGAACCCCCTGGTCGCCGGCCAAGGCGCCGAACGGCTGCGCGCCGCCGGCGTCGCCGTCACGCAGGGCTTCATGGCCGACGAGGCCCGCGAGACCAACATCGGCTTCTTCTCGCGCATGCAGCGCGGCCGGCCCTGGGTGCGGCTCAAGTCGGCCATTTCGCTCGACGGCCGCACGGCGCTAAACAACGGCACCAGCCAGTGGATCACCGGCGAGACCGCCCGCACCGACGGCCACGCCTGGCGCAAACGCGCGGGGGCCGTGCTCACCGGCGTGGGCACCGTGCGCGACGACAACCCGCGCCTCGACGTGCGCCTGGTGCCCACCCACGTGCAGCCGCTGCGCGTGGTGGTCGATTCGACCCTGCAGACGCCGCCCGATGCCCGCCTGCTCGAAGCGCCCGGCCGCGCGCTGATCTACGCCGCCATCGACGACGAGGCCCGTGCCGCGCCGCTGCGCGCCCGAGGCGCCGAGGTGCGCGTGCTGCCCAACGCGCAAGGCAAGGTCGATCTCGAAGCCGTGCTCGCCGACCTGGGCGCGCAGGGCATCAACGAGCTGCACGTCGAAGCTGGCGAGGCGCTCAGCGGCTCGTTCGTGCGCGAGGGGCTGGTGGACGAGTACCTGATCTACATCGCCCCCAAGCTGCTCGGCGATGGCCGCAGCCTCGCGCGCCTCGGCCCCTGGGACCGGCTCGCCGACAGCGTGGCGCTGCGCTTTCACCGCATCGACCCCGTGGGCGACGATCTGCGCATCCTCGCCCGCCCCGCCTGACCTCCTCTGACCTCACCTCGACAGCAATCCACCATGTTCACCGGACTCATCACCGGCGTCGGCCGCATCACCCAGGTTGACACCCTCGGCACCGACGCCTCGCACGGCAAGCGCCTGACCCTCGAAACGCCCGCCGGCTACCTCGACGACGTGCAGCTCGGCGACAGCATCGCGCTCAACGGCGCCTGCATGACCGTCACCAGCTTCGACGCGACCGCGCTGCGCTTCACCATCGACATCTCGGCCGAAAGCCTCGCCAAGACCGCCGGCCTCGACCGCACCGGACCGGTCAACATGGAAAAGGCCTTGCGCGCACACGACCGCCTGGGCGGCCACATCGTCAGCGGCCACGTGGACGGCATCGGCCGCATCACGCGCTTCGAGCCGGTCGGTGAGTCGTGGGAATTGCGCGTGCAGGCGCCCCAAGAGCTGGCGAAGTTCCTCGCCTACAAGGGCTCGATCACCGTCAACGGCGTGAGCCTCACGGTCAACCGCGTGGTCGATGGGGTGGACGGCTGCGAGTTCAGCATCAACCTGATCCCGCACACGATCGACCACACGGCGCTCGGCGCGCTGAAGGCCGGCGATGCGGTCAACCTCGAGATCGACCTGATCGCGCGCTATGTCGAGCGCATGCTGGGTGTGGCGGCGCCGACACGAGGCTGATCGTTCGATGACGGAAACACGGCCTGATCGGCGCTTCGAGTTTGGCGACTTCCACTATTGGTCCGCGGACGCGCTGAACTTGCTGTACATGGCACCGTGGTCCCCCGTCTCGCTGAGCCGGCAGGGCGTGCAGCACCAGATCGCCAGGATGCACCAGGACGGACGCTCTTACCGGAAGTTCCTCGCCCAGTACCCGGCCGTTCAGTGCGAGTACCTCGACACCTTCTATGTCTTCCGCCGCCAGACCGGTCTGCTGGATGCGCATCTCATCAGCGACCTGCTGCTTCATTCCTGGCGAGAAGCCCAGCACGCCGCCTGGCTGGCCTTCCTGGCTCCGCAGCCGGACTACGTCCCCTTGCTGAGCGCCAAGCGAGAAGCCTTCCCGTATGCCACCCAAGTCTTCGATCTGGCCCTGGCAGCCTGCACCGGCACCCCGCCCCCGGCCGCACTCTCCCTGGCCCAAGAGCAGGGCATCGCCGTGCGGGCCATGCTGGCCGAGCTGCCGGCAATGCCCGGCCGACTGAGGCGGGCACCCACCGCGCACCAGCAAGTCCTGATGCTTGCGGAGTTCGAGGGTTGCATCGCGGCCTACCGACGCCATGCAACAGCCGCCGCGACGCGCCTGTTGCAGCAAGGGGTGTTCGGCCATTTCCGCCTCAGCCACGCGGAGTGGGTCCGACGGGGCTGCCCGTCGGCACCCACCCTGGCCTGAGCGCCCGCCCCCGGTCCCGCAGCGCATCGTGAACTCCTGCCTCTCCGTCACGCGCCGCCGCCCTGCTGGGCCCTAAAATCCGCCGATGCCCATCTCCCCCGTTCCCGAACTCATCGCCGAGCTGGCGGCCGGCCGCATGGTCATCCTCGTGGACGAGGAAGACCGCGAAAACGAAGGCGACCTCGTGCTCGCCGCCGACCACGTGACGCCCGAGGCGATCAACTTCATGGCCAAGTTCGGCCGTGGCCTCATCTGCCTGACCCTGCCGCGCGAACGCTGCGAGCGCCTGCGCCTGCCGCCGATGACCACGCGCAACGGCACGCAGCACGGCACGGCCTTCACGGTGTCGATCGAAGCCGCCACTGGCGTCACCACCGGCATCTCGGCCGCCGACCGCGCCCGCACCATCCAGGTCGCCGTGGCCAAAGACGCACAACCCAGCGACCTCGTGCAGCCGGGCCACATCTTCCCGCTGCAGGCCCAAGACGGCGGCGTGCTCATGCGCGCCGGCCACACCGAAGCCGGCTGCGACCTCGCCCACATGGCGGGCCTGAGCCCCACTTCGGTCATCTGCGAGATCATGAAAGACGACGGCACCATGGCCCGTCTGCCCGATCTTGAAATCTTCGCCAAAGAGCACGGCCTCAAGATCGGCACCATCGCCGACCTCATCGGCTACCGCAGCCGCAACGAGACGCTGATCGAGCGCGTGAGCCAACGCCCCCTCGTCACCGCGCAGGGCCCGTTCGAATGCACCGCCTTCCGTGACCGCACCGGCGGCCTGCACCTCGCGCTCAGCACGGGCCACATCGACGGCAGCAGCGAAGTGCTGGTGCGCGTGCACGAGCCCTTGTCGGTGATGGACCTGCTCGACGTTGGCGCCAGCGAGCACTCGTGGCCGCTGCCCAAGGCCTTGGCTGCGCTGCAGGCCAGCGAGCGTGGCGTGGCCGTGCTGCTGAACTGCGGCGAGGACGTGGCCGCACTGCTGCCGCACCTGGCGCCCGAGGCCGCCGTCGAACGCAGCCCGCGCGGTCAGATCGACCTGCGCACCTACGGCATTGGCGCGCAAATCTTGCGCGAGCTGGGCGTGGTCAAGATGAAGCTGCTGGGCAGCCCGCGGCGCATGCCCAGCATGACCGGCTACGGCCTCGAAGTGACCGGCTTCCTGTCGGCCGGCACCCCAACCGGCGCCTGAGCCGGCCGCCGACCGTCTTTTCTCTTTTCAAGGATTTCCCATGCAAGCTGCTGACAAAGGCCAGGCCGCCGCACTGGACGGAACCGACCTTCGCATCGGCATCGTGCAGGCCCGTTTCAACGACAAGATCACCGGCGCCCTGGCGACCGCGTGCGTCGACGAGCTGCAAAAGGCCGGCGTGTCGGCCAAGCACATCAAGCACGTCACCGTGCCCGGCGCGCTCGAAGTGCCGGTCGTGCTGAACCACATGGCCGAGAGCGAGCGCTTCGACGCGCTGGTGGCGCTGGGTTGCATCATCCGCGGCGAGACCTACCACTTCGAGCTGGTCGCCAACGAAAGCGGCGCGGGCGTGACGCGCGTGTCGCTCGACCACCTGATCCCGATCGCCAACGCGATTCTCACGGTCGAGAACGAAGAACAAGCCTGGGCCCGCGTGGAAGAAAAAGGCCGCGACGCCGCCCGCGTGGCCATCGAGATGACCCGCCTGCTGGACGACCTGTCGTGACCGAAAACACCCCCAAGAACGACGCGCCGACGCCCGACACCGGCAAGCCCGCCCCGGCGAAGAAGCGCCCGGGCGGCAAGCCCCCGGGCGCGGGCAGCAAGGCTTCGCCGCGCCGCCGCTCGCGCGAGGTGGCCTTGCAAGGTCTCTACGAGTGGTTGATCTCGGGCGCCTCGGCGAGCGTGATCGACTCGCACATGCGCGAGCAAGACGGCTTCGACAAGTGCGACCCCGAGCACTTCAAGGCGCTGCTGTACGGCTGCATCGACGAAGCCGCCGGCATCGACGCGGTGCTCGCCCGCCATGTGGACCGCAAGACCAGCGAGCTTTCGCCCATCGAGCACGGCGTGCTGATGATCGGTGTGTACGAGCTGACGCACTGCATCTCGATCCCCTACCGCGTGGCGATCAACGAAGCGGTCGAACTGGCCAAGAGCTTCGGCGGCACCGACGGCCACAAGTACGTCAATGGCGTGCTCGACAAGGCGGCGGGCGACCTGCGGCCGGTCGAGGTGCAGGCCTACCGACAGAACCGCCGGTGAGATGAAGCTGGCCGGGCGGCTCGACCACATCGAGCCCTTCTACGTGATGGAGTGCGCCAAGGCGGCCTCCGAGATCGCGCGCAGCCCGGCCTGCGACCCCGCCCAGGGCGGCGAGCCGATGATCTTCCTGAACATCGGCGAGCCCGACTTCACCGCGCCGCCGCTGGTGCAGCAGGCCGCGCAACGCTGCCTCGAACGCGGCCTCACGCAGTACACCCCCGCGACCGGCCTGCCGGCGCTGCGCGAGAAGCTCTCGCGCTGGTACGGCGAACGCTTCGGGCTCGACATCGCGCCGCAGCGCATCGTCATCACCGCCGGCGCCTCGGCCGCCCTGCAGCTCGCCTGCCTTGCGCTGGTCGAGCGCGGCGACGAGGTGCTGATGCCCGACCCCAGCTACGCCTGCAACCGGCACTTCGTGGCCGCCGCCGACGGCACGCCGGTGCTGTTGCCGGCGAGCGCCGAGCAGCGGTTTCAGCTCGATGCGGCCGGCGTCGAGGCCGCGTGGACGCCCCGCACCCGCGGCGTGCTGCTGGCGTCGCCGTCCAACCCGACCGGCACCTCGATCGCCGCCGACGAGATGCGCCGCATCGTCGAGGCGGTGCGCGCCCGTGGCGGCTTCACGATGGTCGATGAGATCTACCTCGGCCTGAGCTTCGATGCGGCCTTCGGGCAGAGCGCCCTCGCCCATGGGCAAGACGTCATCTCGATCAACAGCTTCTCGAAGTACTTTTCGATGACCGGCTGGCGGCTGGGCTGGCTGGTGCTGCCCGAGGCGCTGGTCGCGCCGGTCGAAAAGCTGGCGCAGAACCTGTTCATCTGCGCCTCGACCGTCGCCCAGCACGCCGCGCTCGCCTGCTTCGAGCCCGAGTCGCTGGCCGCCTACGAAAGCCGGCGCGACGAGTTCCGGCGCCGGCGCGACTTTCTGGTGCCGGCGCTCAACGGCCTGGGCCTGAACGTGCCGGTGATGCCCGACGGCGCCTTCTACGCCTGGGCCGACTGCTCGGCCCACGCCACGAGCAGCTGGGACTTCGCCTTCGAGCTGATGCAGCGCGCGCACGTCGCCGTCACCCCCGGGCGCGACTTCGGCCGCCATGCCGGCGAGCGCTTCCTGCGTTTCTCGTACGCCAGTTCGATGGAAACATTGAAGGAAGCGGTGACTCGCTTGCAGCGTGAGGTGTCGCCTCGGGGTTGAAGAACCCGGGGGATTCGTGACAGGGTGTTACGAATGCCCGACTTATGCCCTGATGCCAGTGCTTTTTGGTGCAAACGGTGGGTGAGGGTGCACTAAGCTAGCCGCGTGGTGGACCCTCATCCATGAAACCAGCCGTTTCCTCCATGTCCGCGCCGAACTCCCATCCGCCTTCGCCCGACACCCCGGGAAGCAGCGGGTCGCCCGACTCGGCCCCCTGGGACGAAACCGTGCTCGGCCCCGAACTGCCCAACGGGGGCGCCGCAGCCGCGCCTGACCCGGCCCAGGTGCCGACCGAACCGATGCCCCTGGCGGGCCAAGGCCCCGAGAAGATGACCACCATCGGCCACATCGGCCGCTACGCGCTCAAGTACAAGATCGGTGAAGGCGGCCTCGGCACGGTGTACGCCGCGCACGACCCGCTGCTGTCGCGCCTGATCGCCATCAAGACGCTGAACGTCGAGATGGCCGCCGAAGAGCGCGACGCGTTCAATGCGATGTTCTTGAACGAGGCCCGGGCCGCCGGCGGCCTGAGCCACCCGCACATCGTCACGGTGTTCGACGCCGGCCTGGCCGACCAGGGCGCCTACATCGCGATGGAGCTGCTCAAGGGCCGCGACCTGCGCCAACTGCGCCTCGAAGGCTGGCGGCCCTCGCCCACGCAGGCCGCGACCATCGTGCGCCGCGTGGCCGACGCGCTGGCCTATGCGCATTCGAAGGGCGTGGTCCACCGCGACATCAAGCCCGCAAACATCTTCATGGTCGGACGCACGCAGCCGCGCGTGCTTGACTTCGGCATCGCCCGCGTCGCTCACCGCCACGACGCCGAAGGCGGCGAGGGCGAAGTGATCGGCGGCTCGCCCTATTACATGTCGCCCGAGCAGGTGACCCACCAGCCGGTGGACCGCCGCTGCGACGTGTTCTCGCTCGGCGTGGTGCTCTACGAGCTGCTGACCGAGACGCGACCCTTCACCGGCGCCAACCTCACCGAGATCACGCAGGCGGTCGTCTCGCACCGGCCGCCACCGCCGCACGAGGTGAACCCGGCCGTGCCGCGCTTGCTGTCCGACATCACGATGCGGGCGATCGAGAAGAACCCGGACGACCGCTACCGTTCGGCGCGCGCCCTCGGCCGGGAATTGCGCCACTGGCTCGAAGAACACCCGCAAGACGCCGGCACGGGCGACGACGCCTCGGCCGCCGCCCCGGCCTCGCGCAAGAAACTCTTCTTCGTGGCCGGCACGGCGGCCTTGCTGCTGCTGTCCGCCGGCTTGTGGTGGGGCTTCAGCCCCGCCCCGAAAACCGACACGGTGGCCGCCGTCGCACCGGCGGCCAGTGTGGCGGCGCCACAGCCCGTGGCGCCTGCATCGGCCGCCCTGGTGGCCGATGCCGCCTCCGCGGTCGCCTCGGCGCCCGAGGCGGCGAGCGCGGCTGGGGTCCCCGCAATGGTGGCCGCAGCCGACCCGAACCTCGTTGCCTCGCCACCGGTCGCCACTGTCACGCTGCCCGACACGGCGCGCGCCGATCCGCCAGCAACCGCGCCGGCGCGTACGCCCGAGCCGGCCGCCGTCACCGACGCGCCGCCGAAGGTCGCCAAAGAGCCGGTGAAAGACATGCCGAAGAAAGACGCACCCACCGCCGCGCCGAAAGAAACCGCCAAAGAGCGCCGCGCCCGCGAGGCTCGCGAACGGGCGGCCGCCCGCGCGGCGGCCCCCACGGCCGTGGCCGCTGGCACGTTGCGTCTGGCGGTCAGCCCCTGGGGCAACGTCGAGATCAATGGGCGCGCCATCGGCACCACGCCGCCGCTGACGGAAGTGACGCTCAACGAAGGCCGGCACACCGTCACCATCCGCAACGCCGACTTCCCCCCTTTCACCACGACGATCAACGTCACGGCCAGCCAGCCGGTCAGCATCAAGCACCGCTTCGGATCATGAGACTCACCTCTGCTTTGCTCGCTTCCACCTCTTTGCTGTTGGCGGCCGGTTGTGCGCAGATGCAGCCGGCGCCCGTCGCCGACCACATCGGTCTCTTGGACGTGATGGCACGCCCTGCCGAACGCGCCTTGCTCAACGGCATGCGCGCCTACGAAGAAGGCCAGTACGCCGACGCCGAGAAGCAGCTCAAGCAATCGCTGCAGGGCCTGCAGTCGCCGAAAGACAAGGCCGCCGCATACAAGCACCTGGCCTTCGTGTACTGCACAAGCAACCGCGTGAAAGACTGCGAAGAAGCTTTCCGCGCGGCGCGCCAGGCCGATGCCTCGTTCGCCCTGAGCCGCTCGGAAGCCGGTCACCCCGTCTGGGGGCCGGTCTACAAGCGCGTGCAGCCGCAGTGAGCCCGGCCGCACCGGAGCCGGTCGTCCGCCACACCCACGCGCTGCGCATCTACTGGGAAGACACCGACGCGGGCGGCGTCGTCTTCTACGCCAACTACTTGAAGTTCTTCGAGCGCGCGCGCACCGAGTGGCTGCGCGCCTGCGGCTTCGAGCAAGAGCGCCTGCGTGCCAGCGAAGGCGTGATCTTCGTCGTGGCCGACACGCAAGTGCGCTACCTCAAGCCGGCGCGTCTCGACAACCTGCTTCACATCACCGTGGCCTTGCGCCACACCGGCCAGGCCAGCATGCGGCTCACGCAGGCGGCGTGGCGCGGCGACGAGAAGCTGGCCGAAGGCGACATCCGCATCGGCTGCGTGGACGCAGCGACCTTCACGCCGAGGGCCATTCCGGCCAGCCTGCGCAGCGCCGTGCTCTGAGCGAGCGTGGGGCGCGTCAGTAGCGGCCGGTCGCGCCGGCGATGCGCAGGTACACGTGTGCGCACCAGGCCACGAAGCCGCGGCGCAGCAGGCCCTTGACCTTGCGCCGCGTGGCCTCGGCCGGGTCGATCTCGCGTGACTGGGCCACGGCTTCGTCGAACTCGCGCGCCAGCCCATGCGCCACGCCTTCGTCACGCACGATGACGTTGGCCTCCAGGTTGAGCAGCAGCGACAGCGGGTCGATGTTCGAGCTGCCCACCGTGGCCCATTCGCGGTCGATGACGCCGATCTTGGCGTGCAGGAAGGCTGGCGTGTACTCGTAGATGCGCACGCCCTGGGTCAGCAACTCGTCGTAGAGCGCGCGCGCGGCGAGCCCCGCGATGCGGTAGTCGAGCTTGCCCTGCAGCAGCAGGCGCACGCGCACGCCGCGCAGCGCGGCGCCACGCAGCACGCGCCGGAAGGCCCGGCCCGGGTAGAAATAGGGCGACACCAAGTCAACGCGCTCACGCGCGTTGCGGATGGCGTCGATGTAGCTGCGCTCGATGGCGCGGCGCTGGCGCAGGTTGTCGCGCATCACGAAGGCGGCGCGCACCGGCGGCAGGGCCAGCACCGAGGCGCGCGTTTCGGCGTGCGGCATGCGCAGGCGTTGCAGCATGCGCTTGGCGTGGGCCAGCGGTTCGGCGCCGCGCGCGATCTGGCCGATCTCGGCACGCAGGCCGCTGCGCATGCGCGCACGCGTCCACAGCGCCTGCGTGGCCTGCTCGACGGGCTCGACGATCGGCCCGTGCAGTTGCATCGCGTAGTCGAGCCGGGGCTCGGGGCTCCAGCCATGCACGAGGTCGAAGCGGTCGTCGAGCAGGTTGATGCCGCCGACGAAGGCCACGTCGCCATCGACGACACACATCTTCTGGTGCAGGCGGCGCATCTGCCCAGGCTGGAACCACGCCCACCACTTGTCCATCGGCCGGAAGACGGCGAGCAACACGCCGGCCGCCTCGAAGGTCTTGCGCAGCGCCGGCAGATCGGTGCGGCAGCCGAAGCCGTCGAGCACCAGCTTGACCTGCACGCCGCGCTGCGCGGCGGCGACGAGCGCCTGCGTCACCTGCCGCACGCTGCCTTCGTCGTGGTAGATGTAGGTGGCGAGCCAGACCTCGTGGCGCGCCCGCGCAATCGCCGCGACCAGCGCCGGAAAGAGCGCATCGCCACCACGCAGCAGGCGCACCTCGTTGCCGCCGCTGAACACGGCGCGCGGCGCCTTGCGGGTGCCAGGCTCGGTGGGTGGCAGGTCGAGGCCCGCGCTGCGGGTGCTGTCGGACGGCGGCTGCACTTGGCTTGCTCGGCGCCTCTCAGGCAAGTTCGAGGTCGGCCACCAGCGGCAGGTGGTCGGACATGCGCGCCCACACGTTGCCGCGCGGCGCGCTCATCGCCGTGCAGCGAAAGCCACGCGTGTAGATGCGATCGAGCGAAAAGATCGGAAAACGCGATGGAAAGGTCCGCAGCGCCGGACCGCCTTCGCTCTGGGCGCGCTGCAAGCCCATCTCGCGCATCGGCGCGTCGAGCTTCTCGCCCCAGTCGTTGAAGTCGCCCGCCACCAGCAACCGCTCGCCCGCCGGCACGTGCACCTCGATGTAGCGCGCCAGCCGCTCGACCTGCCGCACGCGGCTCGCGTGCATCAGCCCCAGGTGCGCCACGATGGCGTGCACGGTGGTGGTGTCGTTCCAGAGCACGCGGGCGTGCAGCAGGCCGCGCTGCTCGAAGCGGTGGTCCGACACGTCGTGGTGGCCGATCTCGTCGTGCACCTGCCAGCGCGACAGGAGCGCATTGCCGTGTTCGCCGAACTTGGTGACCGCGTTGGTGCGATAGATGGCGTGGTAGCCCTTGGGCGCCAGGTAGTCGGCCTGCGGCA
This sequence comes from Piscinibacter sp. PDB5-1, assembly GCF_056676035.1. Taxonomy (NCBI): domain Bacteria; kingdom Pseudomonadati; phylum Pseudomonadota; class Betaproteobacteria; order Burkholderiales; family Sphaerotilaceae; genus Piscinibacter; species Piscinibacter sp. PDB5-1. The sequence goes on from NZ_JBWVZL010000001.1 coordinate 949,885, forward strand.
TGCGCGGCCAGCCCAGCAGCGTGTCGGGAAAGTCGCGCGCCTGCTCGTGGTGGAAGGCATGCACCTCTTGCAGAAACACCAGGTCGGCGTCGAGCGCTTCGATGCCGAGCGCGAGGTTGTGGATTTCCAGCCGCTTGCGCGGGCCGACACCGCGCACGCCCTTGTGGATGTTGTAGGTGGCGACCTTGAGCACGTGGCTCGGGTGCATGGTCGTGGTCATGGCTGACCCTCGGCCGGCTGGGGAGCGGCCCGGCGCTCGGCCGACCATGACTGCCCCTCGCCCGACGGGTGCGTCGGCCGATCCCCCGAGGGGATGTGGGCCGGCTTGGGGGCGGCCCGGCGCTCGGCCCACGCGGCGCATCGACGCACACACTCGCTCATGTCAGAAACCTCGGCAGTTGCAGGATGGCCTCGGCGTTCGAGGGCGAAAAGCAGCGGTCGGCCGCCTCGCGCCAGGGCAGCCAGGCGTAGCGCGTGTGCTCGCGCGGCGCCAGCGTGACCGGCGTGTCGCGCGGCACGCGCAGGCCGAAGACGTGCTCGGTGTTGTGCGTGACGCCCGGCCCGTAACGATGGCGCCAGATCGGATAGATCTCGTAGACATTGCGCAAGTCCCAGTCGCGCAGCTGCGCCAGAGGCACCTCGGGCGAGCCGATCACGATGCCGGTTTCTTCGCCCACCTCGCGCACGGCGGTGTCTTGCAGCGGTTCGTCGAGCGCGTCTTTCGAGCCGGTCACGCTCTGCCAGAAGCCCGGGTGGTCGGCCCGCTCGATGAGCAGCACGCGCTGGTCCGGGTCGTGGATGACGACCAGCACCGACTCGGGAATCTTGATGCGCGGCGCGGGGGCCTGCGCGTTGGCTTGGGGGCCGGTCGGGGTGGTCATCGACGTGGGTGGGGGTCGGACAGCAGGGGCGCAGCCAGTCGCCGCGAAGCCCGCGGCCGGCGGATTCTACGGAGCCGGCCAGGGGCCACGCGCGACGCCTGCCAGTGGCCTCGCAACCCGTCAGCGACTCGTAAGCAAATGTGTGAGACCTGTGAACTGTGCCCGCACATTGCGTGGGCCCAAGCCTTCCTGAAAGGGGCCGGATTTTCGACAATCTAGGGTTTTCACCAATCCAGCCGAGACCTGCATGTTCCGAGCCCCTGCCCTGACCCGACGCCATGCCCTTCGTGCCGTCGCCGCCGCCAGCACCGGAGCCCTCGGCTGGCCCGCCTTCGCGCAGGCCGACCGCGAGATTCGCATCGGCCAGTCGACCCACCTGAGCGGGCCGCTCGCGCCCACCGTGGTGGTCACGCTCAAGGGGCAAGACCTCGCCTTCGACGAAGTCAACCGCGCGGGGGGCATCAACGGCAAACCGGTCAAGCTGATCAAGCTCGACGACGCCTACGACCCGCAGCGCTGCGCCGCCAACGCGCGTCAGCTGATCGAAAAAGAACGTGTCGCGGCCTTGTTCGGGTTGGCCAACAGCACCGGCATCGCCACCATGCTGCCGATGCTGACCGAGAAGAAAGTGCCGCTGATCGGCGCGTACACCGGCGTGCCCTTCCTGCGCGCCAAGCACCACCCGTACTTCTTCACCACCACCGCCAGCTTCGAAGACGAGGTGACGCAGATGGTGCGCAACCTGGTCAGCGTGCAGCAGTCACAGATCGGCGTCGTGCTGCAAGACAACCCCTTCGGCAAGATGATGCAGCCGGTGGTCGAGAAGGTGGTCGCGCAGCAAGGCGCCACGCTCGTGCACCAGCAGTCGCTCGCGGTGGACGGCAGCAACGCCGAAGACGCCGCCCGCGCGCTCGCCGCCAAGCAGCCGAAGGCAGTGGTCATGGTCGCTTTCGGCCCGTCCACCGTCGCCTTCGTGCGCGCGGCCAAGCGACTGCTCGGTGTGCCCGTGTACGCGCTGTCGGTGACCAACATCGCTGCGCTGATCAAGGCGATGGGAGACGACGCACGCGGCCTGGCCATCACGCAGAGCGTGCCCTACCCTTGGCGTGAGACGACGCGCATCACCCGCGACTTCAACAACGCTGCGCGCGCGGCCGGCCTGAAGGCCGACTACGAGCTGATGATGGGCTACCTGAACGCACGCATCCTGATCGAAGGCCTCAAGCGCGCCGGCCGCAACGTGACGCCCGAGACGCTGACCAAGGCGATGCAGGGCATGAACAAGCTCGACATCGGCGGCTACGAACTCGACTACGGCCCCAACCAGCACCACGGCTCACGCTTCGTCGAGATCACCATCGTGGGGCCGGAAGGGAAGTTCCTGCGTTGATCGGAGCGTTTGCGCGGGCGTGATCGAAGCGCCCGCCGCCGCTCAGGCCAGCGTGTCCACGATGCCACCCTCGACGCGCAGCGCCGCCCCGGTGGTCGCCGAGGCCTGCGGCGAGCAGGCGTAGACCACCATGTTCGCCACCTCGTCGGGCGTGGCCATGCGCTGGATGATCGAGGTCGGCCGCTTGGTCTTGACGAAACCGGCGGCGATCTCTTCCAGCGGCCTGCCGGTCTTCTGCACGGCCGACTCGAAGAGGGTCTTCACGCCGTCCGACAGCGTCGGCCCGGGCAACACAGCGTTCACCGTCACGCCGGTGCCGGCCAGCCGCTTGGCCAGTCCGCGCGACACCGACAGGTTGGCCGACTTGGTGAAGCCGTAGTGAACCATGTCCGGCGGGATGTTCACGCCCGACTCGGACGAGATGAACACGATGCGGCCCCAGCCCTGCGCAACCATGGCCTGCGCATAGCCCCGCGCGAGCCGCACGCCCGACATCACGTTGACCTCGAAGAAGCGCGTCCACTCGTCGTCGTCGATGTCGAAGAAATCGCGCGCACCATAGATGCCGAGGTTGTTGACGAGCACGTCCACCCGCGGTTCGCGTTTCAGCATCTCGTCGCAGCCGGCCGCGTCGCCCAGATCGAGCGCGACGCCGCGTGCCACGGCGCCCGGCACCGCTGTAGCGATGGCCGCGAGCGCATGGTCCACCGCCGCCTGCGTGCGCCCGTTGACGATCACCGTGGCGCCGCACTGCGCGAGCCCCTGGGCGATGGCGAAGCCGATGCCGGCGGTGGAGCCGGTGACGAGGGCGGTCTTGCCGGTGAGGTCGATCTTCATCGCGGGCTCCTGGAACGAGCCGGCATTGTCTCGCCGTCGGTGGGGGCCGATGCGCCGGGGCCCGTCGCGCGCGCCCTCACAGGTCGTAGAACAGGCTCAGGTCGAGGTTGACCTCGGAGCCGCCCGCTTGCGCATCGAAGGGGAAGGCACGGCCGTAGCCGAGCGTGGTCTTCAAGCCGAAGCGGTGCGTGAGGTGGTTGCGCACCGAGAGGTCGAGGGTGCGGTAACGCTCGCTGCTGCCGCGTTCGCTGACGGCGTCGATGTCCACGTGCACGCCGGGGCGCAGCTCGGTGTGCCACCGCAGGGCCAGCGTGGTCAGCGACTCGTGGATGCGGGCCGCGTCCATCGTCTTCGCCACGCGATAGCCGATGCCGGCTTCGAGCAACAACTGCGCGCCCGAGGGGAAGTGGGTCGCCCGGCCGACGCCGGCGCGCAGCGCCTGCGAGTCGCGGTAGTAGCCGAAGGCGTTGTGGCGCGTGCGTGGCGACAGGTAGCTGAAGTAGCGGTCGGCCTCGTCGTAGAAGCGCACCTTCACGTGGGCGTCGTAGCGGTCTTTGTCCAACTCGACCGGCGAGTCGGCATTTCGCACATAGCCACGCCGAAACTCGGCCTTGCCCGACCACTCGCGGTGCGGCTGGCGCTTCGAGAACTCGCCCTCGAACCAGACCTCTTCGCTGGCGTAGGCCTCGCGGCTGTATGAGAAGCCGGCGCTGAGGCCACCGGTGAGCGGCCGGGGCGCAGGGGGCGAGGCCTCAGAGACCTCGGTCACCGGCGGCAGCACCGCGGCGGGGGCCGTGGCCAGCATCACGCGCGGGGGCTGCGCCGCGGCGCCGACCCCGGCGAGCAGGGCCAAGCCGCTGGCCAAGGCCCGCCACAGGCCGTGGCCGGGCCTCCCTCGCCTCATGGCGCCGCGCGCAGCCTCAGCTGACGGCCTGCGGGTTGCGCAGGCGGATGTGCAGCTCGCGCAGCTGCTTCTCATCGACCGGGCTCGGCGCGTGCGTCAGCAGGCATTGCGCGCGCTGGGTCTTCGGGAAGGCGATCACGTCGCGGATCGACTCGGCCTTGGTCATCAGCGTGACCAGGCGGTCGAGGCCGAAGGCCAGGCCACCGTGCGGCGGCGCGCCGTACTGCAGCGCATCGAGCAGGAAGCCGAACTTGAGCTGGGCTTCTTCGGGTCCGATCTTGAGCGCGCTGAAGACCTTGCTCTGCACCTCGGCGCGGTGGATACGCACCGAGCCACCGCCGAGTTCCCAGCCGTTGAGCACCATGTCGTAGGCCTTGGCGATGCACTGGCTCGGGTCGGTGTCCATCAGGTCTTCGTGGCCGTCCTTCGGCGCCGTGAAGGGGTGGTGCACCGCGACCCAGCGGTCGCCTTCCTCGTCGTGCTCGAACATCGGGAAATCGACCACCCACAGCGGCGCCCACTTGTCTTCGAACAGGCCGTTCTTCTTGCCGAACTCGCTGTGGCCGATCTTCACGCGCAGCGCGCCCAGGCCGTCGTTGACGACCTTCGACTTGTCGGCCCCGAAGAAGATCAGGTCGCCGTTCTGCGCGCCGGTGCGCGTCAGGATTTCGGCGATGGCCGCGTCGTGGATGTTCTTCACGATCGGGCTCTGCAGGCCTTCGCGGCCCTTGCTCGCGTCGTTGACCTTGATCCAGGCCAGGCCCTTGGCGCCGTAGATCTTGACGAACTCGGTGTAGGCGTCGATCTCGCCGCGGCTCATCTCGCCGCCGCCCGGCACACGCAGGGCGGCCACGCGGCCGCCCTTGGTGGTGGCGGGGGTCGAGAAAACCTTGAAGTCCACGTCACGCATCACGTCGGTCAGCTCGGTGAACTCGAGCTTCACGCGCAGGTCGGGCTTGTCGCTACCGAAGCGGTGCATGGCCTCGGCGTACTTCATCACCGGGTACTCGGGCAGCTCGACGTTCATCGTCGTGCGGAAGACGTTGCGGATCATCCCTTCGAACATCGCGCGGATTTCCTCCTCGGTGAGGAAGCTCGTCTCGATGTCGATCTGGGTGAACTCGGGCTGGCGGTCGGCGCGCAGGTCTTCGTCGCGGAAGCACTTGGTGATCTGGTAGTAGCGGTCGAAGCCGGCCACCATCAGCAACTGCTTGAAAAGCTGCGGCGACTGCGGCAGCGCGAAGAACATGCCTTCGTTGACGCGGCTGGGCACGAGGTAGTCGCGCGCGCCTTCGGGCGTGCTCTTGGTGAGCATCGGCGTCTCGACGTCGATGAAGCCGTTGGCGTCGAGGAACTTGCGCACCTCCATCGCCACACGGTAGCGCAGCATGAGGTTCTTCTGCATCGCGGGCCGGCGCAGGTCGAGCACGCGGTGCGTGAGGCGCGTGGTCTCGGAGAGGTTGTCGTCGTCGAGCTGGAACGGCGGCGTGACGCTTGCGTTCAACACTTCGAGTTCGTGGCAGAGGATTTCAATCTTGCCGCTGGTGAGGTTGGCGTTCTCGGTACCAGCCGGGCGCGCACGCACCTTGCCGACGATCTTCAGGCAGAACTCGTTGCGCACGCCTTCGGCCGTCTTGAACATCTCGGCGCGGTCGGGGTCGCACACCACCTGCACCAGGCCTTCGCGGTCGCGCAGGTCGATGAAGATCACGCCGCCGTGGTCGCGGCGACGGTGCGCCCAACCCATCAAGGTGACGGTTTGGTCCATCAGCTTTTCGCTGACGAGTCCGCAATAGCTTGTTCTCATTGGAGTCTCCGAAGAATCTGGCAGCAAAGCCCGAAGCCGCGCGCCCGGCGGCCCGAGGCTTCAGCCCATGTGGTTGGCAGGCAGCGCGGTGGCGGCCGCCGGCACCGGCGGGGCCACGACGCCCATCGAGATGACGTACTTGAGCGCTTCATCGACGCTCATCTTGAGCACGATGACGTCGGCGCGCGGCACCATCAAAAAGAAGCCCGACGTGGGGTTGGGGGTGGTCGGCACGTACACGCTGAGGTAGTCGCCACTCAGGTGAATGGCCGCCTCGCCGCCCGGTTTGCCGGTGACGAAGGCGATGGTCCATGCGCCCTTGCGGGGGTACTCGACCAGCACGGCTTCGCGGAAGGCGTTGCCGCTGCTCGAAAACAAGGTGTCGGACACCTGCTTCACCGAGCTGTAGATCGACTTGACGATCGGGATGTTGTTGAGCAGCACGTGGCCCTTGCGGAAGGCCCACTGCCCGATCACGTTGGTGGCGAAGATGCCGGTGAGCAAGAGCCCCGCGAAGATCACGACGACGCCCCGGCCGCGGATGGACTTGAGGCCCCCCAGCGAATCGGCCGCCTCTTGCGACCAGACCGAGCTGACCAGCGACTGCACGACGCCGAGCACGCTGTCGAAGACGCCGTCCATCAGGCCCAGCACCGAGGTGAGGATCCAGATGGTGATGGCCAGCGGCAGCCAGACCAGCAGGCCGGCAAGGAGGTATTTCTTCACGGAGCGGGTCGGCAAGGGGTCAGGCGCTGGGCGTGCTGCCCGACGCCGGGGCCGCGGCCGGTGCCGGGCTGGCAGCTGCAGGGGCCGGGGCGGGTGATGCCGCTGGTGCGGCAGCCCCCTCGGCCGGAGCCGCCGAAGCGCCATCGGCGGGCGCGGGGGCGGACGTTCCGCTGCCACCGCGGAAGTCGGTGACGTACCAGCCCGAGCCCTTCAGTTGGAAGCCGGCGGCGGTGACCTGCTTCTTGAATGCACTGGCGCCGCAGGCGGGGCACTCGGTCAGCACGGGGTCGGAGATCTTCTGCAGCACATCCTTGGCATGGCCGCAGGCGTCGCAGCGATAGGCGTAGATCGGCATGGCTAAACCCTTGATTCAGAATGAAAAACGCCGTGCGGATGGCAAAGCCCGCGATTGTACGGGGCGCGGGCCACCGCCCGCCGCCGGCTGTGCGACGAAATGGGGGCGGCGCGGCGAAATTTCAAACGCGCATCAAGCGTCGGGCAGACCCGCCAAGTGCCGGTGCGAATCGTGGCGCTGCCTGAGCACCTGCGGGGCCAGCGAGCCGACGAGCATGCCGGCCAGGGCCGCCAACAACCCGGCCAGTTGGCCCGGGAAGACCTCACCCAGCGTCGTGACCTGCGGGAAGAAGAGGATCCACACCCCGACACCCAAGCCGAGCGACATGATCGCGCCCTGCGTGGTGGCGCGCTTCCAGTACAGGCCGAACACCAGCGGCACGAAGGCGCCTACCAGCGTCACCTGGTAGGCCGCCGACACCAGGTCGTAGATCGAGGTGCCTTGCATGGCGATGGCATACGCCAGCACCAGGCCCGAGAAGATGACGATGGTGACGCGCATGGCGAGCAGCTGCTCTTTGTCGCTCATGCGCGGGCGCAGGTTCTTCAGGATGTTCTCGACAAAGCTCGTGCTGGGCGCCAGCAAGGTCGCCGACGAGGTGCTCTTGATGGCCGACAGCAGCGCACCGAAGAAGATGATCTGCATGATCAGCGGCATCTTCGTCAGCACGAAGGTGGGCAAGAGGCGCTGGTAGTCGTTCTTGGCCAGTTCGAGCGCGGCGTCGCCCATCACGACCACGGCGCTGGCGACGATGAACATCGGCACGAAGGCGAAGAGGATGTAGCCGACGCCGCCGATCACGGCACCGCGTTGCGCGGTCTGGGCGTCCTTGGCCGACATCACGCGCTGGAAGACGTCTTGCTGCGGGATGCTGCCCAGCATCATCGTGAGCCCGGCGCCGATGAACATCGCGATCTCGGTGAAAGTCGGCGGCGGCAGGAACTGCCAGAGGTTGTTCTGGCTGGCCAGGTCGAGCACCTTGTCGGAGCCGCCGGCCAGGTCGCTGGCGAACACGGCAATGATCGAGAGCCCGACCACGAGCACGATCATCTGGATGAAGTCCGTCCAGGCCACGGCCAGAAAGCCGCCGATCACGACATAGATCAGCACGGCCAGGGTACCGACGACCATGCCGACTTCCACACTCATCCAGTCGTTGGTGAGCACGTTGAACACGAGCCCGAGCGCCGTGATCTGCGCCGCCACCCAACCGAGGTAGCTGAGGATGATGGCCACCGAGCAGAACACCTCGACGCCCTTGCCGTAGCGCTGGCGATAGAAGTCGCCGATGGTCAGGAGGTTCTGCCGGTAGAGCTTGGCCGCGAAGAACACGCCCACGAGGATCAGGCAGGTGCCGGCGCCGAACGGGTCCTCGACGATGGCCCCCAGGCCGCCCTGCACGAACTTGGCCGGAATGCCCATCACCGTTTCGGCGCCGAACCAGGTGGCGAAGGTTGTCGTCACGACCATGACCAGCGGCAGGCTGCGGCCGGCGATGGCGAAGTCCGTCGTGTTCTTGATGCGCGTGCCGGCCCAGACGCCGAGGGCCAGGGTGCCCAGCAGGTACAGCACGACGAAGGCAAACAGGGTGGTGTTCATTCGGCCTGGAGGTCGGATCGAGGGGTTGCGGACGCGGCGCGACCACGGGCAACCGTGCGCGCCAAAAGGCGCAGCATTATCTGTTCCAGCATGAGGCGTGCGGCCTCAGTGAATCCACCGGGGCAGCCACTGGGCCAGCGCGAGGCCGAGCACCAGGCCGAGGCCACCACCGGCCAGCCCCCAGACCACGCGGCGCAGGCGGCGCTGCTCGACCAGCAGAGATTCGATGACGCGCCGCTCCATGCCGTCGCGCGGGCGCACCAGCGCGTCGTGCACAAGGCGCGGCAGTTCGGGCAAGAGCTGCGAGTAACGCGGCGCCTCTTTCTTCAGGCGTTCGAGCAGGCCGCGCCAGCCGATCTGCTCGTTCATCCAGCGCTCGAGAAAGGGCTTGGCCGTGTGCCACAGGTCGAGGTCGGGGTCGAGTTGGCGGCCCAGGCCTTCGACGTTGAGCAGGGTCTTCTGCAGCAGCACCAGTTGCGGCTGGATCTCGACATTGAAGCGCCGCGAAGTCTGGAACAAGCGCAGCAGCACCTGCCCGAGCGAGATGTCTTTCAGCGGCCGGTCGAAGTGCGGTTCGCAGACGGCGCGGATCGCGCTTTCCAGCTCATCGACGCGCGTGCCCGGCGGCACCCAGCCGCTTTCGAGATGCAACTCGGCGACGCGCTTGTAGTCGCGGCGGAAGAACGCGATGAAGTTCTGCGCCAGATACTCTTTGTCGAACTCGGTCAGCGTGCCGACGATGCCGAAGTCGAGCGCGATGTAGCGGCCGAAGGTCTCGGGCGCCACGCTGACCTGGATGTTGCCGGGGTGCATGTCGGCGTGAAAGAAGCCGTCGCGGAACACCTGGGTGAAGAAGATGGTCACGCCGTCGCGCGCGAGCTTGGGGATGTCCACCCCCGCCTCGCGCAGCCGCTGGGTCTGGCTGATGGGCACGCCGTTCATGCGCTCCATCACGATGACGGTGGTGGTGCACAGGTCCCACACCATCTCGGGCACCATGACCAGGTTCAGCCCGCTCATGTTGCGGCGAAGCTGGGCCGCGTTGGCCGCTTCGCGCACGAGGTCGAGCTCGTCGTGCAGGTACTTGTCGAATTCGGCGACCACCTCGCGCGGCTTCAGGCGCTTGCCATCGGGCGACAGGCGCTCGACCCAGCGGGCCAGCGTGCGCAGCAGCGCGAGGTCGTCGTCGATGACCGGCAGCATGCCCGGGCGCAGCACCTTCACGGCGACCTCGCGGCCGTCTTTCAGCTGCGCAAAGTGCACCTGGGCGATGGAGGCACTGGCGATCGGCTCGGCATCGAAGCGCGAGAAGATCGCCTCGATCGGCCGGCCGTAGGCGCGCTCGACCAGCTTGCGCGCCAGCGGCGCCGGGAACGGCGGCACGCGGTCTTGCAGCCGGGCGAGTTCGTCGGCCACGTCGGGCGGCAACAGGTCACGCCGGGTGGACAGCACCTGACCGAACTTGACGAAGATCGGCCCCAGCCGTTCGAGCGCCACGCGCAGGCGTTCGCCGCGGGGGGCATCGAGCCGCCGGCCCCAGGTGATGACGCGCACCAGCAGGCGCACCCAGCGCTGGCGAAAGCCCGACAGCGCCAACTCGTCCAGCCCATAGCGCAGGACGGTGAAGACGATCAGCAGCGAGCGCGCGATGTGCCGCATCGTGCCGGTGCCGATCAGACGGCGCCGTTGCGCGAAGCGAGGCTGCCCAGGCGCTGGGCCACGTCGCGCAGGCCCGAGGCCACGAACGTGCCGAAGCGTGCCATCTCGCGTGCCGGCACAGGGCCGATCAACCGGGCGAGGTCGTCCTCGAAGTCCCAGCGCAGGTTGTCGATGAGCCAGCTCACGTCGGCGGCCAGTTGCGCGTCGCCGGTGATGTCGATGCCAGGCTTGACGCCAGCCAGGCCTTGCAGAAAGGCCATGGCGGGGTTCGAGGCATCGATGGCGATGTGAAGGTCGGCCGCGGGCAGGGCCTCGGTCTCGCCACCGCGCCATTCGAGCAGACCAGCCGGCGTGACGTCGAAGGCCAGCACCGGCAGGGCCGGCAGTAGCGAGGGCCAGTTCGTCATTTCGAGCCGCAGGTGGCGACCGGCATGGGGCCGCAGGCGGGTGGTGGCGGCAGGCTCGGAAGCCAAGACGTGGTTGGCGAGCAGCGCAAGACGTTGCATCACCGCATCACTCGCCAGGGTCTTGAAGGTGTGAAACATCAACGAATTGTAGGCACGACACGAGAGTCCCCCCTTACCCAGGCGATACTTCGACGCTTGCGGTTTCACAGAAACTCGCACCCCGGCCGGCTAGCATGCGGCCTTCTCAGGAGCGGGGTGCCGAGCCTTCCTGCTTGCGGCCGCGGTGCGTGCCCCCGGCATCGGCCGCCCAGGCTTCGGTGTCGCGTTCTCCTGCCTGCCCACCCGGCCCAGACCCATGTTCGACGACCGCAGCAAACGAACGTTCTACAACGCACCCCAGTCGGTCACGTCCTTCGTCGCCGCCCTGCTCGAACCGGCGATCTCGGTGGTCATGTTCCTGATCGCCAATGCGGTGCTCGACGAGCACATCGACCGGCCCGAGCTGATGCTGTGCGTGCTGGTCTTCGCGATCACGCTGCCCGGCCGCAACCGCTTCCGCGACAACCTGCTCTCGGCCGCCACCGACATCGTCGTGTCATGGATGGGGCTGCTGGCGATCCTGGCCTTGTGCGGCTACGCGACGCGCAGCTTCTACCTGTTCGAGATGCGCGCGCTGGTGGGCTGGGCGGTCGTGACGCCGGTCGTGCAGTGGCTCGCGGTGCTGGTCGGCCAGGCCATTCTTCGCCGGCGCCGCGCGCGGCCCGAGTCGCGCCGCACAGCCATCATCGTCGGCGCCGGGCCGGTGGGCATGAAGGTCGCGCGCGTCATCACGGGGCGTGACGACGTCGGCATCGACTTCGTCGGCTGCTTCGACGACCGCAGCGACGAGCGCGTGCTCGAAGCCGCCTCGCTCAAGCGACTGGGCGGCCTGAAAGACGTGGCCAACTACGTGCGCCAGCACGGCATCCACGAGGTCTACATCACCTTGCCGCTGGGTTCGCAGCCGCGCATCGTCGAGCTGCTCGAACAGGTGCAGGGCACCACGGCCTCGCTGTACTTCGTGCCCGACGTGTTCGGCATCAGCATCATCCAGGGCCGCCTGCAAGACATCAACGGCGTGCCGGTGGTGGGCATCTGCGAGACGCCGTTCACCGGCATCAACGAGCTGGCCAAGCGCATGAGCGACATCGTGATCGCCAGCATCATCCTGCTGCTGATCTCGCCGGTGCTGCTGTTCGTGGCGATCGGCGTCAAGCTCTCGTCGCCGGGGCCGGCGATCTTCAAGCAAAAGCGCAATGGGCTGGATGGCAAAGAGGTCACGGTCTACAAATTCCGCTCGATGACCACCATGGACAACGGCGCTGTGGTCAAGCAGGCAACCAAGGGCGATGCGCGCATCACGCCCTTCGGCGCCTTCCTGCGCCGCACCTCGCTCGACGAGCTGCCACAGTTCATCAATGTGCTGCAAGGCCGCATGAGCATCGTTGGCCCCCGCCCGCACGCGGTCGCCCACAACGAGGAATACCGTCAGATCATCAAGGCCTACATGGTGCGCCACAAGGTGCGCCCGGGCATCACCGGCTGGGCGCAGGTCAACGGCCACCGCGGCGAGACCGACACCATCGAGAAGATGCAGGCGCGCGTCGAGTACGACCTCGAATACCTGCGCAACTGGTCGCTCGGGCTCGATCTACAGATCATCGTGAGGACAATTCGGCTGGTGTTCTTCGACCGACATGCCTACTGACATACTGCCGGGCGAATTTGCTGACCCGCCAGGAGGAACCGCCGCATGTCGAACCCACCGATCGCCCCCACGCCCGCTTCGCCCCGCCTGTCCCCCCTGCGCCCGCTGGCTGCCGTGATTGGGCTGCTGGCCAGCGCCGGCGCCCTGGCGCAGAGCAGCCCCTGGAACATCGGCGTCAGCCAGGGCTTCGCCCACCAGACCAACCTGTTCGGAGCGCCCTCGCCCACTGCCGGCGGACCCGACACCCGCGTCCCGGACAAGTACTCGATCACGAGCCTGCTGGGCGGTGTGGACATCAAGCTCAGCCGGCAGCGCCTGTTCGCCAACGGCGTGGTGCGAGCCAACCGCTACGAAGACATCAAGCAGCTCGACAACGACTCGCACGGCTACAACCTCGGCTGGGACTGGGAAACCGTCAACGACCTGACCGGCGGCATCCACATGTCCGGCAATCGCAGCCTGGCGAGCTACACGATCCCGGGCGCGCCCTCGATCGGGCAGGAAAAGAACATCGAGACCAGCAACCAGACCTCGGCCACCGTGCGCTACGGGATCAGTTCGCGGGTGGCCGTGCGCGCGGGCTGGCAGCGCCGCGACGTCGACTTTTCTGCCGCCGGCTTTCGCTCGGGCGAGTACACGCAGAACGAAGTGAGCGCCGGGGTTCAGTACGGTCTGCCCAGCCTGCTGGTGTTGGGCGTGGGCCTGCGCAGCAGCACCACCGACCGGCCCCGCGCCGGCGAAACCAGCCCGGGCAGCGGGGTTTACCTCGCGGACGAAGGCAAACGCAACGACATCGACTTCACGGTCGACTGGTCTCCCTCAGGTCTCAGCACGGTCAACGCTCGCCTGAGCTATGGGCGCGACGAGCACACGCTGACATCGCTGCCTGACACCAAGGGACTGACTGGCGGCGTGAGCTGGACCTACCGGCCGAGCGACAAGACGGGACTCACGCTCTCGCTGTCGCGCGACACCGGCACGGCAGCTTCGTTCTCGCAATACGCAGGCGATGCCTCGCCGCTCGAGACCTACACGACCCGACTCACGAACCTGTTCGGCGCCAATTTCGACTACGCGGCGACGGCCAAGATCCGCCTGACCGCCGGGCTGCGTCACGCCAAGGGCAAGGTGGATTCCGCCCTCGGCAGCGTCGACGAATCGAGCCAAGCAGCCACGCTTGGCGCGAGTTATGCGTATTCGCGCGCCATCTCGTTCAACTGCGGCCTTGCGCACGAAAAACGTGACACCACGGCGCGAGACGTGTCGAACCGCACCGTGAACTGTGCCGGCCAATTGACGATTCGCTGACCTGCCCCTGCCCCGACCTCGATGACTGCACCGACCGTCCTGCTCACCGGCGCCACAGGCTACATCGCCTCGCACACCTGGCTGGCCTTGCAGGCCGCCGGCTTCGAGGTGCTGGGGCTGGACAATTTCTCGAACAGCTCGCCCGAAGTGCTGAACCGCCTGCGCACGCTGAGCGGGCGCGAGCCGCGCTTCGAGCGCGCCGACGTGTGCGACGCCACGGCGCTCGACGCGGTGTTCTCGCGCCACCGCATCGACGCCGTGGTGCACTTCGCCGCCTTCAAGGCCGTCGGCGAGAGCGTGCAGAAGGCGCTGACCTACTACGCCAACAACATCGGCGGCCTGCTCAACCTGTGCCAGGTGATGGACCGCCACGGCTGCAAGGCGATCGTCTTCAGCTCCAGCGCCACGGTGTACGGCAAGCCCGAGCGGCTGCCGATCCGCGAGGACTCGCCGCTGTCCACCACCAACCCCTACGGCGCGACCAAGCTGATGGGCGAGAACATCCTGCGCGACGTCGAGAAGGCCGACCCGTCCTGGCGCGTGGCGCTGCTGCGCTACTTCAACCCGGTGGGTGCTCACGAAAGCGGCCAGATCGGCGAAGACCCGCGCGGCATTCCGAACAACCTGATGCCCTACGTGACGCAGGTCGCGGTGGGCAAGCGCGAACGGCTGCAGGTCTTCGGCAACGACTACGACACGCCTGACGGCACCGGCGTGCGCGACTACATCCACGTGCTTGACCTGGCCGAGGGCCACGCGGCGGCCCTGCGGCACCTGCTCGACCGTCAGCGCTCGATCACCTGCAACCTCGGCACCGGCCGGGGCTACAGCGTGCTCGAACTGGTGCGCGCGTTCGAGAAAGCCAGCGACCGGCCCATCCCCTACGACATCGTCGCGCGCCGGCCGGGCGACATCGACGCCTGTTACGCCGACCCCGCCTTCGCGCGCGAACAACTCGGCTGGCAAGCCCGCCGCGACCTCGACGCGATGTGCGTGGACAGCTGGCGCTGGCAGCGCATGAACCCGGCGGGGTTTTCCGCCGGCGCCTGAACCTCTTCGATTCAGACTTTCACATGAGCACCTTGCAAGTTCAGCCGGTCGTCATGGCCGGCGGCAGCGGCACACGGCTGTGGCCGCTGTCGCGGGCGCAGTACCCGAAGCAGTTCCTGGTACTCCAAGGCACGAGCACCCTCTTCCAGCAAGCCTTGAATCGGGCCTGCTCGATCCGCGAGGCAGGCATCGAGCTGGCCGCGCCTTGCATCGTCGGCAACGAAGAACACCGCTTCCTCGTGCTCGACCAGTTGCGTGAGCTGAAGCTGCCGCCCGCGACACTGCTGCTCGAACCCACCGGTCGCAACACCGCACCGGCGATGACGCTCGCGGCACTGCACGCGCTGCAAGGCGACCAGGACCCGGTGCTGGTCGTCACGCCGGCCGACCAGACCGTCACCGACGAAGCCGCGTTCACGACCGCGCTGGCCCAGGCCGTGCGCACGGCGGCCAGCGGCAGCCTTGTCATCCTCGGCATCCAGCCGGCGACGCCTGAAACGGGCTACGGCTACATCCGTGCGAACTCCGACGATGGCCAGTCGCTCGCGGTGCTCGAATTCGTCGAGAAGCCCGACCTCGCCACCGCCCAGCGTTACCTCGCCGATGGCAGCTACTTCTGGAACAGCGGCATGTTCGTCGTGCGCGCCTCGGTGTGGCTGAAGGCCTTGCAGCAGTTCCGCCCCGACATCGCCGAGGCCACGCGCAAGGCCTGGGCTGCCAAGAGCATCGACGCCAGCTTCGTGCGGCCGGGCAAGGCCGAGTTCGAGGCCATCCCCAGCGAGTCGGTCGATTACGCGGTGATGGAGAAGTGCCCCGGCTCCAAGGCCGGCTTCGACATCTGCATGGTGCCGCTGAACGCCGGCTGGTCCGACCTCGGGGCCTGGGACGCGGTCTGGCAGGTCAGCGAGAAGGACGCCGCCGGCAACGCCGCCGTCGGTGACGCCCTGGTGCGCGACAGCCGCGACACGCTGGTGCACGCCACCAGCCGACTGGTGGGCGTGGTCGGGCTCGACAACGTGGTCGTGGTCGAGACACCCGACGCCGTGCTGGTCGCCGACCGCAGCCGCAGCCAGGAGGTCAAGCAGATCGTCGGCACGCTGCAGTCGCAGGGCCGCAGCGAACACACGTTGCACCGCCTGGTGCACCGCCCCTGGGGCTGGTACGACAGCATCGATGCGGGCCCGCGTTTTCAGGTCAAGCGCATCATGGTCAAGCCGGGCGCATCGCTCAGCTTGCAGATGCACCACCACCGCGCCGAGCACTGGATCGTCGTCACCGGCACCGCCGAAGTGACGGTGGGCGAGAAGGTGATTTTGCTGACCGAGAACCAGAGCACCTACATCCCGCTCGGTGAGGTGCACCGCCTGGCCAACCCGGGCAAGGTGCCGCTGGAGATCATCGAGGTGCAGTCGGGCAGCTACCTGGGCGAAGACGACATCGTGCGCTACCAGGACACCTACGGCCGCACGGCCGGCTGATCGGCGATTGGCACTCGGGCGCATTGCACGCCCGAGGTCTCAGCGCGACCGGTCAGCCGGTCAACTGCCCAGCCCGCTCAGCCGCAAGCGCGACTCGGCCGGCACCGTGCGCAGCAGGTCCTTCACGAAGGCGTCGTGCATCTGGTAGGCCCGCTGCGTGTCGCCGTCGATCGACGAGACGCGGAACAGCAGCCCATCGGGCACCTGGCCCGTGAGCCCCAGGCGGATCTGCACCAGCCGCTGGTCGAGCTTGTTGCGAATCACCCGGTCGCCCACGGTGAACCAGTAGGTGATCGGTTCTTGCCGCGCGCCCAGGCTGGTGCTCAGGCGGCGCGTGGGCAGTTCGCCATGCGGCGTCTTCATGGCCTGTTCGATGCTGCTGTGCAGCTTGAAGCCCTGGGCCGGGTAGCAGACTTCGGGCTTGTGCGCCGTGAGGCCGCCGCGCTGGTCGCCGCCGTACACCACCGACACCATCACCTGGTAGCCCTGCGTGTTGACGTAGTTGCGCGTGAGGATCTGGCTGTACAGCTTGTCCAGCAGTTGCTGCGTCTGCGGGTTCACGACCTCGACGCGCTGTTGGGGCAGTTCGCGCCATTCGCCGAACTGCTTGGGCACGACCTCTTCGAGCTTGTAGCGCGGGCCGCTCGATTGCGAGGCGGCCGACGGCCGCAACGTCACGCCGGCGATGGCCACCGCGACCATCACCGCGGCGAGAGCAGCCGGCTTGCGCAACGACGACACCATGGCACCCACCTCAGGCTGCAAGTGCGACGCGCGGTCGGCCGATGCAGTAGTACTCGAAGCCGAATTCCTGCATCAGCGCCGGGTCGTACAGGTTGCGGCCGTCAAACACCAGCGGCGAGCGCAGCGCCGCCTTGATGTTGTCGAAATCGGGCGTACGGAATTCCTTCCACTCGGTGACGATGGCCAGCGCGTCGGCGCCCTTCAGCGCGGCCTCGGCCGAGTCGGCGAAGCTCAGGCCCGGGATGTCGCCCATCACCCGCTCGGCCTCGTCGCGCGCCACCGGGTCGTAGGCCTGGATGCGGGCACCGCGCTTGACGAGTTCGGCCACGAGCACGCGGCTCGGGGCCTCACGCATGTCGTCGGTGTTGGGCTTGAAGGCCAGGCCCCACAGCGCGAAGGTCTTGCCGTCGAGCTGCTCGCCCAGACGCTGCACGATCTTGTTCACCAGCACCAGCTTCTGCTGGTCATTCACGGCCTCCACGGCCGACAGCAGTTGCAGCGGCACGCCGGCGTCGTCGGCGGTACGTACCAGCGCCTTCACGTCCTTGGGGAAGCACGAGCCGCCGTAACCGCAGCCGGCATAGAGGAATTGCGAACCCACGCGCGGGTCGGAGCCGATGCCCTGCCGCACGAGTTCGATGTCTGCGCCGAGCTTGTCGGCCACGCGCGACAGCTCGTTCATGAAGCTGATGCGCGTGGCGAGCATCGCGTTGGCCGCGTACTTGGTGAACTCGGCGCTCTTGATGTCCATGACGAACAAGCGGTCGCGGTTGCGGATGAAAGGCGCGTACAGCGAGCGCATCAACAAGATGGCGCGCTCGTCGTCGGCGCCGACAACCACGCGGTCGGGCCGCATGAAGTCGGCCACGGCCGCGCCTTCTTTCAGGAACTCGGGGTTCGAGACCACGGCGAACTGCATGTCCACGCCGCGCTTGTTCAACTCGTCTTGCAGCGCGGCGCGCACCTTGTCGCCGGTGCCCACGGGCACGGTGCTCTTGTCGATGACGACCTTGTAGTCGGTCATCAGGCGGCCGATGTTGCGGGCCGCGGCGAGCACGTATTGCAGGTCGGCCGAGCCGTCTTCGTCAGGCGGGGTGCCGACGGCGATGAATTGCAGCGTGCCGTGCGCCACGGCGCGTTCGACATCGGTCGTGAATTGCAGGCGGCCGCCAGCGACGTTGCGCTGCACGATTTCCAGCAGGCCCGGTTCATGGATCGGGATGCCGCCATCGTTGAGGATGCGGATCTTCTCGGGGTTCACGTCGAGACAGACCACGTGGTTGCCCATCTCGGCCAGGCACGCACCGGTGACCAGCCCCACGTAACCCGTACCCACAATCGTGACTTTCATTCGTTCTTCCTTTGAGCGCTGGTGAGCGGCTTGCGCCGCCCGGATTGCACCATGCTATAGCAGGCTCTGTTCCACCGTTTCCGGGGGGGATTGGCCTCGCGGTGACGGTTTTGTCACGTGCGTTGGTCAGTGTTGACTCTCTGCGGCGGTACCATCCGCGCAGCTCGGCAAGGTGCCTTCGCGGGTGCCGCGCCGAACGGAGCGGCTGCCCATGCTTTGGGCCTTTGGATGCCGGTCGAGCATGACCCAGACCACCCTGTGATCCACAGGCAACCTTGCGGCTGCGCGCCGTGGGGCGGTACCGCAACGTCAACGAAATTGGGGCCGAGCGGCCCGCGAGAACAACACATGAAGAAGATGTCGTACGGCACCGTCCTGGCGCGTGCCTGGCAAGCCTGTGGAGCCGTCCACGCCGGCAGTTCGCCGCGCAAGCTCGCGCGCCGCTCGGCGCTGATGCTGCGCTGTGCCGGCCGGCTCGACGCGCTCGCGCAATGGCATGGGCTTGGCCACGAGCCGGTGTTCAGCGACATGCTCGCGCGCCACCCGCTGGTGCCCGCGCAACCCGACCGGCCCTTCATCACCACGCTGTGGTCCGCACCGCAACGCATGCAGGTGCTGCAGACGCACTACAAGCTCGCCGCGCCGCATTCGCGCTTGCTGGGCTTCCCGCGCGATGGCGCACAACCCTTGTGCACGCTCGACGACATCCAGCCCGGCCTGCGCTTCGTGCTCGAAAAGCCGCTGTGGTTCGTCAACGAAGGCGAGATCGCCGTGAGCCTCTTCAGCGGCGACACCCGGCTCTACTCGCTGCTCTTCACGCTGGGTGAACAAGACGGCCGCGTGGTCGCCTACGTGGGCGCGCTGCAGGGGGTCAACAGCGACGGCGCCAAAGACGTCTACCGCGACCTCACGCATGCCGCACACGGCACCCGCCCACGCGACCTGCTCTTCAGCGCCTTCCGCATGCTGGCCGGTGCGCTGGGCGTGCAGCAGTTGCTGGCCGTGTCGGACGAACGCAATGCGCGGCGCAGCCCCTATTTCGCCGGCGGCGAGCACCTGCACTTCAGCCTCGACGACGCCTGGGTCGAATACGGCGGCGAGTTGAACGCCCAGGGCTTCTACGCGATCGACCCGGCCATCGTGCTGCGCCAGGCGTCGGACATCGCCAGCAAGAAGCGCGCGCAATACCGCCGCCGCTACGACATGCTGGCCGGCATGGAAGCGCAAATCCGCCAGGCCGCGTTGGGTGCGAATGCTGCGCCTGGGCCGGTCGCGGTGCAGGCCAGCGCCTTTGCACCGGCGGCCAGCCCGGCTGCCGCGCCGACACCGGGCCCGGCCGCCCCCGCGGCGGCTTCTTCGACCACGGCCGATGCCTGAGCCGCTCGCACGCCCCGGGCCGCCCGACGCCACACCCAGCGGCCCCACCCCAGCACCGATGAACACCGACACCGCCGACGATCGACGCGCCCGGGCTCCCCGCAAACCCCGTGCTGAGGCCCCGCCCGCTGCCGTGCCTGCGGCCGAGGCCAGCGCGGCGACCACCCCTGCCCCGCCGCGTCAGGTGCCGCCGCCCGACGCCAAGCGCGAACTCAAGCTCTTCTTGCGCGAGCGCCTCGCCTGGGTGAAGGCGCAACGCCGCCGCTGGGCCGTCTGGCAGTGGGAATCGGCCCGCCTGCCGCGCCCCGCCGACCGCCCCTTCGACGTGCTGCACCTGGGCCGCAAGGACCAGCGCCATTGGCCCGTGAGCCTGCTCGCGCTGGGCGACGCCGACGATGCCGGGCCGACTTCCGGCGAGCGCGGCTGCATCAGCGAAGTGCCGCTGCCCGGCGCGTTCTGCGTGCCGCGCCTGGTGAGCACCGTGGTGCCGCTCGACCGCTCGCTCGACGAGTTCATGGCCGCGATGGACAGCGAACTGCGCCGGCGCATCCGCAAGCAACTGCCGCTGTGCAAGGTGGTGCAGGCGCAGACCGAGGCCGAGATCGACTTCGCCGAGCAGCACATGCTTCGTCCCTATGCCACCGCCCGGCGCGGCGACGGCGCCGTGCAGCTGACCCGCGACGAGGTGCACCGCATCGCGCGCCTGGGCCGGCTCGACGTGGTCTACCTCAACGACGAACCGGTCTCGTGCAACCTTGGCAGCCCAGTCGTGCGCCAGGGCAAAACCTACTGGTCGGCGCTGCGCTACGGCTTCACCGAGCCGGTGTTCAGCGACCGCAAGCGCTGGGGCGAGATCAACGCGCTCAACAACTTCATGCTCTTGCAGTGGTCGCTGTCGCAGGGCTACGACTTCTACGACATCGGCTACTCGGTCGCGCGGCCCGACGACGGCCTGCTGCAGTGGAAGAAGCGCCAGGGCGGCGCACTCGGCCGCCTGCACAACCACGAGTACGACTACCTGCGCATCCCTCGCCAGCACCTGGTGGGCACGCTGTGGCATTCGCCGATCTTCGCCATCAAGCAGGGGCGGCTGGCGCTGCACCTGGGCGTGCCGGCCGACCAGCCCGACGACGAGGTGCTCAAGCGCTACCGCCACATGGGCTTCGACGGCCTGGGCGTGGTGCACGTGCACTGCGCCGCCGCGCCGAGCGAGGCGTTGGTGGCTGGCCTGAACAAGCTCTACCAGCACCTCAAGACGCCGCCGCCGCTCGACCTGCGGGTCACGGCCCCACAAGCTCGTTGACACAACCCGCCGACACCACCGCATGAGCAACAGCAGCACCGAGCAGATCCACGGCGCCGTCTGGGCCGACGAAAAAACCGTCGCCTGGTACCGCGAGCGCAAGGCCTTTCTCGACGCGGGCGAAGAACGCGGCTTCGCGCTGATCGCCGACGAGGCACGCGGCCAGCCCATCCTCGACATCGGCGTGGGTGGCGGGCGCACGGTGCCGCTGCTGACGGGCCTGAGCAGCGACTACATCGGCATCGACTACTCGGACCAGATGGTGCGCATCGCGCAGGCGCAGTTCCCGGGCATCGACCTGCGCCAGGGCGATGCCCGCGACCTGTCGGCCTACCCGGACAACCACTTCCAGGTGGTCATGTTCAGCCACAACGGCATCGACTGCGTGGCCCACGAAGACCGCGCGGCCGTGCTGCGCGAAGCCAAGCGCGTGCTGCGTCCGGGCGGCTGCTTCTTCTATTCGACGCTCAACAAGGACGGCCTGGGCCCACGCTTCAAGCCCTGGCAGGTGGACTTCTCACCGCGCGACCTGCTCTCGCCGCGCAAGACACTGCGCGCGCTCAAGAACGTGCTGCTCATTCCGCGCCGCCTGCGCAACTACCTGCAAGGCCGGCCGCTGTGGAAGCAGGGCGACGGCTGGTGCACCGGACCCATCTCGGCGCACGACTTCAAGCTGGTGATGCACTACACGACGCTGCAGCGCGCGCTCGACGAGTTGCGCGACGCCGGCTTCGTCGCGCCGCCGGTCGCGCTCGACAGCGGGCTCGGCCAGCCCATCCGCCCCGACCAGGATTTGAGCGGCGTGTTCTGGTTTCAGTTGCTCGCGCGCAAGCCGGCCTGACACCGCGCCGCAGCCCGCGCGAATTGCCTCTGGCACGGCTGCCACAACGGGTCGATGTGGCGTTCGTGCGGCGGGCGAGCACACCGCCCCTCGGGACCCCAGGCCCGGCCTCTCAGCGCGGGGGCTTCGATTGCAGCACCAGTGCGTCCAACCGTTCGGCCAGGGCCTCGCGCGGGCCGCGCTGCGTGAAGGTGTGGTCGGCGCCGTCGATGAAGTCGAGGCTGAGCCCGCCTTCGCGCTGCAACTGCCCCAGCGCCCGCCCGGCCTTGCGCCGCAGCAGTTCGTGTCCGGGAGCGCGGCGCGCAAAGATGAAGTGCATCGTGGTGCCGCGTGCGATGGCGCTGCGCAGCTCGCGGGCCACGTCATGCCGCAGCGGCAGGCGCAAGGCACGCGCCCATTCGAGCAGGCGCGGCGACACGAGCTTCCACGCACGTCGCACAGCCACCCAGGCGATCACGCGCAGGTCGAGTTCACCGCGCAGCAGGCGCTGCCATGGCTCCAGGGTGAAGAGCTGGTGGCGGTAACGCGCGCCCAGTTCGAACAGTTCGTATTCCTTCACGTCGCCGGGTGTCGTGCCGGCCTTCCAGAAGTAGGTCAGCGGGTTGATCATCACGGCCGAGCTGATGCCCGGGCCACCGGCCACGGCCGCCTTGAGCGCGTGGTACGCCCCGGAGCACAGGCCGACCAGCTGCGTGCGCGCAACGCCCAGTTCGTCGCGCAAGCAGGTCAGCGCCGCGCGGATGTCCTGCGGCGCCCGCGCCGAGTACACGATGTTCTCGGCGGCACCCAAGGCGCTCGGGCTGTCGCCAATGCCGGAAAGGTCGAGCCGCATCACGACCCGCCCCTGCGCCGCCCAGCGGCGGGCCAGGCGCACCCACAGGCGGTTCGGCCCCATCGCGTGCACGGCCCCTGCGTTGAGCATCAGCACCGCCGGCCGGCCCTGCGTCGAGGCGCCGCCCTCGGCCGCCAGCGGCGCTGCGATGCGCGCGACGAGCACCCCGGCGTCGGTGTTGATGTGAACGACACGCTCGACGATGTCCACCACGCCCGCGCGGCCGCGCACGCGCAGGTGCACCTCGCTCACCGGGCGCGGCAGCGGGGCAGGCTGACTCGCGGCAGGCGCCGATGGGGCACCGGCCAGCAGCCAGGCCACGGTGCCCGAGACGATGGCGCTGGGCACTTCGGCGCGCTGGGGATCGTCCATCATGCGGCCGTAGCCGGGCCAGTGTTCGACGCTCACATCGACGCGCTGGGCATGCAGTGCGGGCAGCCAATCGTCGACCGAAGGCATGTCGTCGCGCGGCACGATCAACACGCGCGGCGCCGGTGCCCGCGGCAGGGTGCGCAGGTCGAGCGCCTGCAAGGCGGCCTGCAAAGGCGGCTCCATCGGAAAGCCGACCGCTTCGAGCACGCCGTCGTCTGCGGCGCTGCCTTCGGCGACGCCTGCTGCCGCTGTCCGGTCGAGCATGCGCAGCTCGCGCACGTATGACCGCCCGCGCACCACCGGGGCGATCGCCACCAGGCCGGCGACGTCGTCGCGCGCTGCCGCGGCCGTGGCGGCAATGGCGGCACCCAAACGCACGCCGAAGAAAGCCACGCGCCGCACGCCGGTGCTGTGCCGCAGGTGGTCGGCCGCGGCCTGCGCGGCAGCCACCCAGGCCGGCCACAGCTCGGCTTCGGCGTCGCCTGCCGGGTCGGCGGCGTTGCCGGTGCCGGGCAGGTCGAAGCGCAGGGCCGCCAGGCCAGCCGTCGCAGCGGCTTGCGCCAGGTGCCGCAGGCTGCGGTGCGCGCAAACCTCTTCGAAACCATAGGGGTTGCAGAGGACCAGCCCGAGGTCAGCCGGCGCGCCCTCGGCGCGGTGCAGCCAGCCCGCGAGCGGTGCTTCGGCGGGCCCGAAGTACAAGGGCTCGGCTTGCGCTGACGCCCGGCCCGCGGCGCGGCGCAAGAACGAGGCGTGAGGCGAGGCGCCCATGGTGGTGCTCAGCTTTCGCTCCGCACGCTGACGCGCGTGCTGGCGTTGAGCGCCCACACCTGAGCACGCACCGCGCCCACGCCCGCCTGCCGCGGGGACAGGGCCACGAGGCGCTCGCCTTGCGGAGGCAGGTGAAAGTCGTTGTCGTCGGGCGCGTGGGTGTCGCTGGCGATGTGCACCGTGTGCGCGAAGCCCCGCGAGCGCAAGCGCAATTGAGGCAAGGCGTGGGCCGGCGACACCAGCTCGGCGCTCAGGCCCGGGTCGCGCGCAAAAGACGCCGACGACGGCCCGCAACCACCCGGCGTGTAGAACGCCTCGTCGCCCAGGCCGCGCCGGCCGGCCCCGAGCAGCCGTGCATGCACGAGCGACACCCCTTGCGGGCCGAAGCGATAAGCCCAGGTGAGGTCGGTGAAGCCGTCCATGCGTGAGGCGAGTGTGCGCGTTTCGGCGCCGTGCGGGGGCATGTCCACCGGTTCGGTCCAGCGCGCGATCGCGAGATCGGTCATGCCGTAGACCGTGACTTCGAGTTCGGCCTGCAAGGGGCGCGGCCCTTCGTTGACGAGGTGCAGCGCCAAGCCGTTCAGGCCTTCATCGGTAAAGCCGAGCCACTGCGGTTGCAGCACGCGGCGCAGGGCGTGGAAGCAGGCCTTCGCCCCACCTTGGTCGTCGAGCAGGCCCCAGCCGGCACCGGCCCACAGGTCGCGCAGCAGCCACACCAGCGCACCGCCGCAGCCCGAGCCCGGCCGGCGCCATTCGGTGAAGGCCTGGGCCATGACCTCGCCGGTGACGGCCCGGCTGAGGTCGAGGTAGCGCGCATGGTCGGCATAGCGCAGGCGCATCGGCTCGACGCCATAGAGCGTGGCGAGGTAGTGGTCTCGCACGTCTTCGAAGTCCCAACCCGCGCCGAGGTCACGCGGCGCACGCGCCTTCCACGTGGGGTGGTGCACGCGCAGCGCTTGCCCGCCGGGCATGCGGTCGATCGTGGCGTCGTCGGGCACGTTGGCGAACGCCAGGCATTCGGTGGCGAACTTCAGGCTCGCGCGGCGCGCATCGGTGACCGGTCCGAGGTAGGCCCCGACGCCGTAGAACGAGGTCGTGCCCACCGACGGCTGGTGCGGAAAGGCCCCGCCGTGCGCGCTCGACGGCCAGTACGGCACGTCGGGCAGGCGCTCGGCCACCCAGTCGCGCAGGGTCTCGTGAAAGAAGCGCGGTTGCCAGCGCTCGCGCGGCGCGCCCCACATGGCGGCCTGCTGCTCGCCTTCGCTGTTGCCGCACAGCACGGCGAGACTCGGGCGACCTTGCCAGTGCGCGGTGTGCTGTTCGACTTCCGCGCGTGCCGCCGCCATGAAGCCGGCGTCGTCGGTCGGGTAGTCGAGGTTGGCGAACATGAAGTCCTGCCAGACCATCACGCCGAGCGCGTCGCAAGCCTCGAAGAAGGCCGCGTCTTCGTAGACCAGCGTGCCGCTGAGGCGCAGCATGTTCATGCCGGCCTCTCGGACCTGGGCCACGGCTTGCCAGACGGCATCGCGACCCGCGCTGAGCGAGACGATGTCCAGCGGTGTCCAGCACGCGCCCCGGCAAAACACCGACTCGCCGTTGACGCGCAGGTTGAATCGGCCCTCGGCGGTGTCGAGCTCGACCTGACGAAAGCCCACCGTGCCGAGCTCGAAGGCAATGGGTTCGTCCACCCCCAGCAGCCAGGCGCGAAGGCGCACGGTGTAGAGCGCCGGCTCACCATGCGTGTGCGGCCACCACAGAGCCGGTTCAGCCACCGGCAGCGTGCCGGCAAAGCGCTGCGCGTCGTCGCCTTCAGCCTGCAGGCCGGTGGCGAACCGGGCGCCCGCATGCTCGACCTCGATCTCGACGCGAGAGAGACCGCCCGGCTCGCCGCCGGCGAAGCGCAGGTCCACCGCCAGTTGGCCGATGCCATACGCGTCGAGGGTGGGTCGCAAGTCGAGCTGTGTCAGGTGCAGCGCGGCGCGGCGCTCCAGCCACACGCCCTTCCACGGACCCACCAGCGCAACGGGCGGTGACCAGCCCGGCAGGCGTCCGATCAAGGTGGTGCGGTGCCAGCGCAGCTGCTGGTTCTCAACCATCGGCGCGCGCCAGTGCGGGCGCGGGCGGCGCTGCGTGAGGTCGGCGTCGAGTGCGCGAAAGCAGATCGCCAGCTGGTTGCTGCCGACGCGCAGGCGTTCGGTCACAGGCAGGGCATGGCCGACGAACATGTGGGCGCTTTGCAGCAGCGGTTCACCGTTGAGCCACAGCTCGGCCCGCGTGGCCAGCCCATCGAAGGCGAGCCAGAGGTCGTCGCCTTGCAGGGCATCGGCATCGACATGGAAGGCACCGAGGTACCACCAGTCGTCGGCATCGAATCGGCGCGGCGGCGCGTCGACACTCCAGGTACCGGCAGCCCGCAGTGCCGACGCCACCGTGCCCGGTACGGGGACATCGCTCAGCCAGGCGGCGTCGGACGGCAGTTCAGCGGGCGACTCGGCCCGGCCCGGCGGCAGTGCGCAGAGGCGCCAGCCCTGGCTCAGCAGCGTTCGGTGGATCGTGGCGACGGGGTTTCGCCAACCGGTCATGGGGGCGGTCAGGCCGGCGCGAGTTCACGCAGCGCGTCGCGGATCGAAGCGATGCTGGTGAACACGCTGCGCTTGAGCATGTGGTCGGGAAATTCGACGTCGAATGCGCCTTCGAGCGCAAGCATGACGTTGACACTGGCATGCGAGGTCATGCCGGCTTGATATAGATCAGCATTCAGGTCGAGTTGCGATGC
Source organism: Piscinibacter sp. PDB5-1 (assembly GCF_056676035.1). Classification (NCBI taxonomy): domain Bacteria; kingdom Pseudomonadati; phylum Pseudomonadota; class Betaproteobacteria; order Burkholderiales; family Sphaerotilaceae; genus Piscinibacter; species Piscinibacter sp. PDB5-1. The sequence goes on from NZ_JBWVZL010000001.1 coordinate 976,397, forward strand.
ATCGCTCTTGAGTCGGCCATGCGCGTTGAGGATGCCGCGGATGCGGTCTTCGGGGCTGGACGTGGCCTGGTTGTGGTTGTCGCTCATGGCTATGGCTTTCGGAAATTCAGACCTCGCGGCCCATGCCGGGCTGACTGGCTGCATCGGCCTGACCCACGCGGCAGCGGGCGGTGACCACCGCGCCCGCGTAGTCGCCGTCGTGGCTCAGGCTGAGCGCCACCTCGCAGACCCCGAGGTCGGCCGCACGGGCCGCGGCCTTGCCGTGCAGCGCCAGGTGGCAGGCTCCTTGGGGCAATCGGCGTACCTCGATCTCGCGCCAGCCGATGCCCGCCTCGCTCAGCGAGAACGCCTTGATGGCGGCCTCTTTGGCCGCGAAGCGTGCGGCCAGGCGCTCGGCGCAGTGCGCGTCGGATTCGCACGCGTAGGCGATTTCGCCGTCGCTGAAGAGCCGTCGCATGAAGCGCTCACCAAAGCGGTCGAGCGATTCGCGGATGCGGCTGATCTGGACCAGGTCGAGACCCACGCGCAACCCATCTTGCGAGGGCAGGCCGCAGGCCAAGGTGCTGGACAGGGTCGACATGAGGCTGAGTGAAGTGACGGCACGCGAAGGCGCTGGCGCATGGTGCCAGCGCCGCGAAGGATGGTCGAATTGGCGGGTCCACGGCATCCCCAGTTGAGGGGGAAATCCCTTGTTTGTGTGACACGCTTGGCAACTGATCGGTGCCGATCCCGAGTCTGTAGGTCGTCTGAACGATGGGCGGCACCGGGCCCTGGGACTATGCTCGGGCGCTCGACGCTCGGCCACCCAGGCCGACCCGCACTTCTGAGCCATGAACTCGCCCGACCGAGCCCCTTTCGACCACGACTTCGCCGCGCTGCTCGCGGCCACGAAGGCGATCGCCACCGAGGTGGCGGCCGCCCATGCCGCCGATGTGGATGCGCGGGCGCGCTTCCCGCACGAGACCGTCGATGCCTTGCGCGCGGCGCGGGTGCTGTCGGCCGCCGTGCCGCGAGAACTGGGCGGGGCCGGCTGCACGCTGCGCGAGCTGGGCCAGCTGTGCGCGCAACTCGCGCAAGGCTGCGGGTCGAGTGGCATGGTGCTGGCCATGCACTACAGCCAGGTCGCCTGCCTCACGCGCCACGCCGGCGAGCACGCCGCGATGCGCGCCTACCTCGTCGAGATCGCTCAGAACCAGCGCCTGCTGGCGTCGATGACGTCCGAGGTGGGCACCTTCGGCGACACGCGGTCGAGCGTGTGCGCGGTCGAGGTGCGCGATGGGCGCTTCACGCTCGTCAAAGACGCCACCACCGGCTCGTACTGCGCGCAGGCCGATGCCATCCTCGTGAGCTGCCGGCGCGACCCTGAGGCCGCGCGCAACGACCAGGTGCTGGTGCTGGTGCGGCGCGAAGACCGCACGCTCACGCAGACCACGAGCTGGGACACCATGGGCATGCGCGGCACCTGCAGCCCGGGCTTCAAGCTCGAAGCCACGGGCCCGGCCGAGCATGTGCTGCCGGGCGCGTTTGCAGAGATCCTGGCGCAGACCATGGTGCCGTATTCGCATGCGCTGTGGGCCGCGCTGTGGAGCGGCATCGCGGCCGACGCCGTCCACAAGGCCGCGAGCCACGTGCGCGCCGAAGCCCGCAAGAACCCGGGCGTGGTGCCCCCCACCGCGCAGCGACTGGCCGAGGTGTCGGTGCAGTTGCAAACCATGCGGCAACACTGGCAGTCGGTGGCCGAGGCCTACGACGCCTGCACGCAGGCGCCCGATGCGGCCCAGCAGCTGATGGGCATGGCCTGGTCGCTGCGCTTCAACAACCTGAAGGTGGCGCTGTCAGATGCGGCGCCGCAGGTCGTGCACCGCGCGCTTCAAATCGTCGGCTTGATGGGCTACAAGAACGACAGCCCCTACAGCCTGAGCCGCCAGTACCGCGACGTGCTGTCGGCGTCGCTCATGCTCTCGAACGACCGCATCGGCGCCCAGAGCGCGTCGATGCTGATGGTGCTGAAGGAGATCCCGTGAGCAACGCGACTTCGTCCACCACCGTGTACGACATCGACGGCTTCCGCGCGGGCTTGGTCGCGCATGGGTTGATCCTGCCGACCGGTGCGGCCGGCACCTTCGGCCGGGGCGCGGTCTTCGAAGACGTGGTCGAGCGCTTCAACGCGCTGGTCACCCGAGAGGCCGAGGGCGAGCGCCCCGACAGCCTCGCCTTTCCGCCGGTGATCGACCGGGCGGTGCTCGAAAAAGTGAACTACCTCGAATCCTTTCCGCACCTGTGCGGCAGCATCCACAGCTTCTTCGGCAACTCGCTGCAGGCGCTGGCCCTGGCCGAGCGCGCCCGCAACGGCGAACCCTGGGGCGAGCTGCTCGGCGAGACCGGTGTGGTGCTGAACCCGGCCGCGTGCTACCCGGTGTACCCCACGCTGCAAGGCACGCTGCCCGCCGCGGGCCGGATCATCAGCGTGCTCGGCTGGGCCTACCGCCACGAACCTTCGCCCGAGCCGACGCGCATGCAGTCCTTCCGCGTGCGCGAGCTGATCCGCGCCGGCCGGCCGGCCGAGGTGCAGCAGTGGCGCGACGACTGGGCGCCGCGCGGGCTGGCGCTGCTTGAATCGCTGGGCCTGCCCACGCAGCTCGACGTGGCAGCCGACCCTTTCTTCGGGCGTGGCGGCAAGATGCTCGCCACCAGCCAGGTCGAGCAGAAACTCAAGTTCGAATTGCTGGTGCCGGTGATCTCGCGCGAGGAGCCCACCGCCGTGTGCTCGTTCAACTACCACCAAGAGCGCTTCGGCAGCACCTTCGGCATCCGTTCGTGCGATGGCGAGGTCGCCCACACCGCCTGCCTGGGCTTCGGGCTCGAACGCGTCGCGATGGCCTTGTTCAAGACCCACGGCTTCGAGCCCGAGCGCTGGCCCGATCGCGTGCGCGCGCGCCTGTGGGTCTGAGCCCGTCGCCGACCGTGCCACGCCTGCGCCCCCTGCCCTTGCTCGACGTGGCGACCCACGCGCCGCATGCGCTGCACAGCGAGGCACGGCCCTGGGTCGAGAAGAACTGCTACGTCGATGTGTGGATCGAGTTGCTGCACGCACTGGGCCTCGACCCGCACGCGATGCTGCCGTCCGCCCTGGCCGTCGATTTCGAAGGCGACCAGTGGACCTTCTACAAACCACCCCACAGCGACCTGCGCACGCTCTATGGCATCGACGTGCAAGAGCTGACCGTCTGGCGGCCCCTGCTCGACCATGCCGAAGAGCACCTCGCGCGCGGTCGGCTCATCAGCACCGAAGCTGACGCCTTCTGGCTGCCCGACACCGCCGCCACCGACTACCGCCAGCACCGGGTCAAGACCACCATCGTGCTGGCCGACCTCGACCGCGCGAACGAGCGCCTGGGCTACTTTCACAACGCGGGCTACTTCGAGCTGAGCGGTGAAGACTTTCGTGGCGTGTTCCGGCTCGGTGACTCACCCGCGTCGCAAGAGCTGCCGCTCTTCGCCGAGTTGATCCGCATCGACCGGCGTGTGCAGCACGCGCCCGACGAGTTGGCGCGGCGGTCTGCCCGCCTGCTTGGCGAGCACCTGGCTTGGCGCCCGGCCGACAACCCCGTGCGCCGCTTCGCTGAACGCTTCGCCCACGAGCTGCCGGCCCTGCTGTCGCGCGACCTCGCCCACTACCACGCATGGGCCTTCGCCACGGTGCGCCAGATGGGCTCGGCCTTCGACCTGGCCGCCGAGCACCTGCGCTGGCTTTCGCGGCCCGAGGCACCGAGCGCCGAGGCGCTGACCACGGCCGCCGACGCGTTCGATGCCATCGCCCTGGGTGCGAAGACGTTGATCCTCAAGATCGCCCGAGCCGTCAACACCGGCCGCCCTGCAGACTTCAGCGCCCTCTTCGATGAGATGGCTTCGGCCTGGGACCGGGGCTTCGCCTCGCTCGAATCGCCCCCCCTTACTTGAGTGGAACGCCCGCTCGGGTGTGGCATTTTTCATCCCGTTACCCGCAAGCGGGGGGAGTGGTGCGGCACACATGCCCCCTATCGTTGCCGCATTGCGCCGAAGATCAGTTGGGTTCTTGGTCTCGCGTGCCCACCGATCTGCCATTCGAGACCTCGCATGTCCATCTTCAAGCCCGCCCTGCTCTCGCTCGCCGCCCTGACCGCCTGCGTTGGCGCACACGCCCAAGGCATCTCCGGCCAAGGCACCTGGGAAACCACGCTGCTCGCACGCGACCTGAACGGCGACTCGGTCGTTGACGCCTACTACGACACGGCGCTCAACATGAGCTGGCTGGCCGACGCCAACGTGGCCGGCCGCATGGGCTGGCAACAGGCGGTCGATTGGGCCGCCAACCTCAACGTCTACGGCATCACCGGCTGGGCCCTGCCTTCGACCCCGATCACCGGCTGGGGCAGCTGCAGCTACTCGGCCATCGGTGGCAGCAACTGCGGCTACCTGCCGCAAACCACCTCGGCCATGGCGCACATGTACTACGTGACGCTGGGCAACATCGGTGCCCCGCTGCCCGGCGGCCGCCTCACCAACACCGGCCCGTTCCGCAACCTGCAGTCGGCCGCGTACTGGTCCAACACCGGCACGCCCGACCCGAGCTACGCCGCCTGGGACTTCAACATGGCCGAAGGTGCACTGAACTACGTGCGTCCGGGCTACCAGATCTTCGCCTGGGCCACGCACGCGGGTGACGTTGGCGCCCTCGTGTCGCCCGTGCCCGAACCCACCAGCGTCGCGCTGATGCTGGCCGGCCTGGGCGCCATCGGTGTGGCCCGCCGCCGTCGCACCGCCAAGGACTGATCCACGCACGCCGCGCCCTGTGCGCCAATGCAAAGGCCGCCTGAAGAGGCGGCCGTTGTCGTTCATGGGTGCCTCGCGCGGTGGCGCGTCACGACGCCGGCACGGTTACTTGTATTCGATCAGGCGAGTCGGCCCGCCCGACAGGCGCCGTGCGACGAACTTGAGCTGCCCCGCCGCCTCGGCGAACTTGCCCACAGTCAGAAAGAACGCACGCACCGCCCGCGTCTTGGCCGGCCCTTGCAGGCCGGCATAGAGCCGCAGCGCCTGCAGCGGGTACAGCGCCAGGCCCGCCAGCGCCCACGGCCCGGCGAAAGGCAGCGCGACCAGCACGGCGAGCGGAATGCCCAGCCCCCACAGCCAGGCACGGCGCGACTCCTTGACCTTGTGCCGCTCGGGCGGCTGGCCGTGCAGGTGCGCGCCCTGGGCATAGGCGAAGCCGGCGCGCATCTGCCGCTTCCACCACTGGCCGACGCGCAGGATGTTCGCGTCGTGCAAGGTCATCTCGGCGTCGAGGCGATAGAGCTTCCAGCCAGCGGCGCGCAGGCGAACGCACAGCTCGGGCTCTTCGCCGGCGATCAGGTCGTCGCGGTAGCCGCCGGCGGCTTCGAGGGCGGCGGCCCGCACCATGACGTCACCGCCGAAGGCGCGGGTTTCGCCGATGGGGCTGTTCCATTCGATGTCGCACAGCAGGTTGTAGATCGAGCGCTCGGGGTAGCGCTCGCGACGGCGCCCGCACACGGCGGCCATGTCGGGGCGCGCCGCGAGAAAGTCGCGCGCCGCAGCCATCCAGCCCGGCACCACGCTGCAGTCGCCATCGACGAACTGGATGAGTTCGACATCGGGCATCAACGCCCGCGCACGCCGCCAGCCGGCGTTGCGCGCCAGCGCGGCGGTGAAGGCGGTCTTGGGGTCGAGCACGATCACCTCGACGCCCAAGGCGCGGGCCATGGCGACGGAGTCGTCGGTCGAGTTCGAATCGACGTACACGACCAGCGCCGCTTCGCCGACCACCGAATGCAGGCAGGCCCGCAGGCGCTCGCCCTCGTTGCGGCCGATGGCGACGACCGCGATGCGCGGGGCCGATGCGGTGGCGGCGGTGCTCACGCTTGCTCGGTGGCGGCCGGCTTCTGCAGCTTCCACAGCGTGTCGTCCACCAGTTTCCACACGTCCATGCCACCGCGGCACAGCAGCTTGAACATCCACAGCGGCTCACCGCCTTCGACCTTGACGCGCGGCAGGCGGATCAGGTCGGTGCCCGGCTTGAGCGTGCCGTGCTGCGCGATGAACACCGTGCGGTAGCCGCAGTCGGCCAGCATCTTCGCGGTGGCCGGGCTTTCGTCGGTGCGCATGCCGAAGGGGTAGGCGAAGGTTTCGATGGGCTCGCCGAGGTGTTGTTGCAGCAACTCTTTCGAGCGCTGGCCTTCGTTCAGCGCGTCGGCCGCCGGCAGCTTGGCCACCGAGCGGTGCGTGTGGGCGTGCGAGCCGATGGTCAGGCCGGCGGCGCGCAGCTTCTTCACCTCGTCCCAGGTCATGTAGGGCTCGCCCGAGGCGCTGACCGTGCCGACGAAGCTGGTGGTGACGTAAGCCACGGCGGGCACGCGGTACTTGTTCAAGATGGGCGCGGCGATGTGCAGCCAGCTGCTGAAGCCATCGTCCATCGTGACCAGCACGGCGCCGTCTTTGAGCGGCGCCTCGCCGCGCACGAAGCGCTCGATGTCTTGCAGCGAGACGGCCAGGCCCTGCTCGGCCAGCCACCGCATCTGCGCCTCGAAATCGGCCGGGCTCACGCACCACGGGTCGCGCCGGGCCTCGCCGAAGCGGTGGTAGGTCAGCACGCGCACGGTCGGGCCCTTGCTCGTCGCGCGGCGGATCGCCAGCGAGCCGGTGACGAAACTGCCGACGACGGCCACATAGCGCGCGGCCTTCTTGATGACCCAGCGGTGCAGTGAAACGCTCATGGTGTGATCTTCGTGTCAGGCTTCTTGGCGTCGAGGCCGAGCAGGCGGCTGCGCATCACACGCGCCAGGAACAGCGGGTTGCCCAACAGGTAGCGGCGCGCCTTGTGCGGCTGGCGGATCAGCAAATGCAGCCACTCGTAGCCGATGCGGCGCACCCAGGCCGGGGCGCGCACCAGGTCACCGACCCAGTAGTCGAACAGGCCGCCGATGGCCATGCACACCGGCACCTTCAGGTGCGGCAAGTGGTCATGGATCCACTGTTCTTGCATCGGGTTGCCCATGCCGACCAGCAGCATGTGCGCGCCCGAGGCGTTGATCTGCTCGACCACCGGCATCGAGTCCTTGCCCTTGAGGTAGCCATGATGAAAACCGGCCTGCGTCCAGCCGGGGAAGGCCTTGCGCGCATGCTCGGCCGCGAGGCCGATGCGCTCGGGCGTGTTGCCCAGCAAAAAGTACTTGAAGCCACGGTTCGCGAAGCGCGAGAACACCAGCGGCACGAGGTCGGTGCCGTTGACGTTGTCTTTCAACGGCGCGCCGTGCAGCAGGCGCGCCGCCCAGCGCACGCCGGTGCCGTCGCCGAACACGCGGTCGGCGCGGTTCAGCACGTCGCGGTAGCCCGGCTGGTCGCAGGCCGTGTTGAGCGTGTGCGCGTTCACGTAGCAGATGCTGTGGGCGCGCGGCGGTTGCATCGTCAGCATGGCCTCGACCATCGCCAAGGCGTCTTCCATCACCACGTCGGTGACGGCCACGCCGAGGATGGACAGCACATCGGCCTCCCCCGCCACCTGGGGCCGCGCCACAGCGCGACTGCCGAGCACGGCCTGGCTCGGGCTGGCCTCGTTCATGCCGCGCCCGCCTCGCTGGCCAGCAGGGCCTGCAGCGCCTTGCGATCCACCTTGCCGTTGGCGTTGAGCGGAAATTCAGCGACCAGCCGCAGCTGGCTCGGGTGCATGTAGGGCGGCAGGCGCTCGATCACGCGCTGGCGGATCGCCACCGTGTCGGCGCTGTCGGCCCCGAGGAAGCCAACGACACCATCGGCCCCGCTCGGGGTGACGGGCCAGCCAATGGCGATGGCGACATCGACGCCGGCCTCTTGGCGCATCACCGCTTCGATCTCGCCCAGCTCGACGCGGTAGCCCTGGATCTTGATCTGGTTGTCCACCCGGCCGAGGTAGACCATCGGCTGGCCCGGCCGAGGCCGGCGCACGCGGTCACCGGTGCGGTAGTAGACCTCGCCCTTGCCGGGCGGCGTGACGAAGGCGGCGGCGGTGCGCTCGGCGTCGCGGTAGTAGCCCAGCGTGAGCTGCGCGCCGGTCATCATCAGCTCGCCGGTTTCGCCCTCGGGCACCTCGTTCAACTGCTCATCGACCACGAGCACCTTCATGCCCGGGTAGGGCTCGCCGATGGGCACGACGCCCAGCTCGCTTTCGGCGGGCGAGCGTTCGGCGTCCCAGCGGTACAGCGTGCAGGCGATGGTCAGCTCGGTCGGGCCGTAGAGGTTTTCGAGCGGGCCGTTGGGCGCGGCCTCGGCCCACTTCTGCACGATTTCGACCGGCAGCGCCTCGCCGCAAAACAGGCTCAGGCGCAGGTTCGGGTACTTGCCCGGCTTGAGCACGCGCAGGCGACTCATCAGCACGGCCGTGGACGGCACCGAGAACCAGATGCTGAGCTTGCAGTCGGTGATGTAGCGGCCCGGCAGCATTTTCTGCGCTTGCGTGGGCGCGCACAGGCAGGCGCCGTTCTCCCAGGCCATGAACATGTCGAACACCGACAGGTCGAAGGTCAAGTCGAAGGTCTGCGAGAAGCGGTCTTCTTCGGTGACGGCGTAACGCGCGGCCATCACGTCCATGAAGTGCGTGGCGTTGCGGTGCGCGACCATCACGCCCTTGGGCGTGCCGGTGCTGCCCGAGGTGAACAGCAGGTAGGCGATGCCGTTCGGATCGACGTCGCCGGCTTGCCATTCGGCGGCGGGGCGCATGTCACCGCGGGCGACGAAGCGGTGCTGCGGCCAGCGCGCCGCGAACTCGGCCACGTCGGCGTGGTCGGGCATCAGCAGCACGAGCGGCGTCTCGACGCCTTCGAGCACTTCTTCGAGCTGGCGCGCGGCCGCTTCATCGACGACCAGGCTGCGGCAGGCCGAGCGCACGAGCATCGCGCGCGTGCGGTCGGTCGGGAATGCCGGATTCAGCGGCACGTAGCCGTGGCCGCGCAGCAACCCCGCCAGCACGCTGGCATAGGCCGTCAGCGAACGGTGGCCATAGACCGCGGTGAGCAGCGGCTCGTCGGCCGGGGCATGGCGCGCCAGCGTGGCGGCCAGGGCGGCGGCGCGCTCGAAGAGCTGGCGGTAGCTGAGCACCTGCCCATCGAGTTCGAGCGCGGGCCGCTCGGGAAAGCGCTCGACGGAGCGCAGGAAACCGGTGCGAAGGGTGCGGCGCTCGTCAGACATGGCGTGTGCGCCTCAGGCCTGGGCGAAGAAGGCGTCGTACAGCGCGTTCACGCTGGTGAAGGCCTCTTGCTCGATCGAGTCCACGTCGATGTCGTCGCCGCGCAGGCTTTCGATGTAGAGCACGAACTCGACGATGTCGAGCGACGAGAGGATGCCGTCGGCCAGGATCGGCGTCGCATCGCTGAACTCGCCGCGCGGCGGGGTCTTGGCGTGCTTGAGGATCCAGTCACGCAGCTTGGTTCTGACTTCGCTTTCTTGCATCTGTGTATGTCCCGTTCCTGGCGCGATTTTTGTGCACGAACCTCATGCGAACGGGCCCCATGGGGCCCGTCCAGCGTAGAGATGCATCAAGATCGCCTCAGAGCGCGGGCTCCTCCGTCAATAGTCCGGTGTTGATGAAGTACTTCACGATCTTGGCGCTGGCCCGCTTGCGGTGCTCGGCGCAGGCCGGGTGGCTCATCGCGAGCTGGCGCAGTTCGTACGAGTCGGCCAAGCCGGCGTCACGATACATGGTCGGGTTGTAGTAGTCGCCCCAAGAGCTTCGCAAGTACTCGGCCAGCCACTGCCGGAAGCCCGACAGCGTCTCGGGCGACCAATCGGCCGAGTACTTCTGGAAGAGCTCGGACAGCTGCAGGCGGCCGAAGGCCAGGTGGCGCGCCTCGTCGATGTGGTGCACCTTGTTGACCTCGCGCACGAAGGGATCGACCCGCTCGTCGCGCTCGATCACGAGGTTGTAGTAGTCGCCGAGTTCTTCGACGACCATGGCCTTGCAGTAGAAGGCGACCTCTTCCTCGCCCTTGGCGTACTCACGCGGCAGGTAGATCTTCTTCTCGGGGTAGACCTTCCCGATGTACCGGTGACAGAACTCGCCGAACATCACCATGTGCTTGTTTTCCTCGTCGAGGAAGTGGTGCAGGTATTCGGTCACGGACACCGGGTTGCCCTTGGCGTACAGCCGGTGGGCCAGGCCTTGCACCAGGGGGCGTTCGCCCTGCAGCACCAGGCTGAAGAAGTTGCCCAGCTCGTACAGGCTGAGCTTGCGCTGCTGCTCGTCGGTGAGCGCCTCGTACGCCGGTGTGCCGTAGATCGAGATCAACTCGGGCGGCATGTACCACGCGTTCGGGTCGAGCGCCTCGGGCCATTCGAAGATGCTGTAGACGTCCCAGATCTTCTTGCGCGAGGCCTTGTTCAGGCGTACGGCGAGTTCTGCTGCGGTTTCCATTGTTTGCGCTCCAACCGGAAGTTAGGCAATTCTTGAGCGAAAGATGCTAGTCGTGTCGTTTGTGCCCATGTTGACCGCAGTCACATGGCCATCGGGCCGTGCCCGTCCATGTTGGTGAGGTGCAGGCCCTTCGCCGTTTCATCGAAGGGCTCCAGCGCCTGCAACAGCTGGGGCGACATGGCGAACAGGCGTCGGTTGGCAAGAACGACATAACCATTGCGCGCAAAGCCATCGGACCAACCGGGATGCGCCTGGTTCGACACGAGGAGGTCGATCCCCCGCATCTTGAGGTGTCGCGTCGCGGCGTGCACCACCTCTGCGGCATCGGCCGGGTCAGCCAGGCAGTCAACGATAGAGCCCACGTGGAGATTCCCAAAGCGATGATCACCCCTCATCTTGGTGTCCATCACCAAGGCCCAGCCCAGGATGCGGTCATTCTTCTCGATTCGCAGCCGCGTGACCGGTGGCCAGGCACCTGGCGGGGCCAGCGCGTTCATCGACGCGGCGTCACGCACCGCAATGGCGCGGTACTGGCCTTTGCAACGGTCCCACAACTCGTCGGCCCAGGGGCCGAATTCGGGCACTTCGACGGCCTTGGCACTGAAACGGCCGCCGGCCTTCAGGCGCAGCACCGCATGCATCAGCCGCAAGCCGATCGAGCCGGCACCGGTGAACGCGGCCAGGTCGAGGATCAGCCGCTTCTTCGGTGAGGAGCGCAGCAGCTGGTTCAGCCGCAGAAAGCGGAAAGGCTTGACCACCAGCAGGCAGAACGGCGTCTCGTGCAGGCGCCAGCCCATCTTGCGCAGCATCTGCACCACCGGCTGCTCGTTGCCGCCGTGGCCCCAGCTGTACAGCAGCGGGCGCTTCTTGAGCATGTCGCGGATGAGCCGCAGGCCCAGCGCCGAATGCTTGGGGTCGATCGAGCCTTCGGAGAACGGCCCCTGCCAGTCGGTGACGACCTGTACTTGCCCGTTGATCAGCCAGTCTTGCGGCTTGAGCGCGAAGCAACCGCGCACGGCCTGCTCGTCTTCGACCGCGAGGTAGTACTCGCGCCAGACGTTCTGGCCTTCGCGGGGTGGAATCCAGTCGGGCACCGGATCGACGTAGAAGCTCCACGGCGAGCCCCCGGCTCGCATGCGCTCGTTGAAGGCCTGCACGGCCGCGCGGTGCTGCTCGCTGTGGGGAACGATCTGAATGGCCATCGGGTCGGTGAAGGTTTGCGAGAGCCGCGGGATCAGCGTGAGCCGCCACCCGGCTGGTGGGTCGGGATGCCGCCGTGGATCAGCGCCGAGTTGCGCAGCACATCGCGCATGAAGTGCGGCGGCTCGGTCAGCGGCTGGCGCTGGGCAACGCGGCGCAGGCACTGCGTGGCATAGGCGGTGGCCCAGGCAAGGTCGGTCGCGGCGGCGTAGAGCCGGCCGTGGTTCTTGACCCAGTAACGCCGGCGCGACTCGAACCAGTACTGCGGCCGGCGCTTGAGCGTGTGTTCGCCGGTGACACCGGTGCTCTGCCCGGCGATGTGCATCACGCGGCTTTGCGGCACGTACCAGCATTCCCAGCCCGCCTTGGCGGCGTGCAGCAGGAAGTCGGTTTCTTCGAAGTAGAGGAAGTAGCCTTCGTCCATCAGGCCGATCTGCTCGAAGACCTCGCGCCGCACCATCATGCTGGCGCCGGGCAACCAATCGACCTTTGACGGCCGGTCTTGCGGCATCGTCATGGTGACCGCGTGCTTGTTCAGCAGGCGTGCGATAGGCGCGAGGCGAAAGCCGCTGGCCACCTCGCTCCAGAACGACGGGAAGCGAAACGCATGCGGCCAGTCGCGCCCGTCTTCGAAGCACAGGCTGCTGCCGGCGATGCCCACGCGCGGGTGCGCGCGCAGGTGGTCGATCAATGCGCGCAAGGCCCCGGGGTGCGCCCGCGTGTCGGGGTTCAAGATCCAGAAGAACTCGGGCGGGTTCGGCGACGCGAGCGCCGGGCGCACCGCGAAGTTGTTGCCATACGAGAACCCGCCGTTGACGGGCGAGCGCATCAGCGTGGCCCAGCCGCCCCAGCCTTCGCGGGCGATGGCCGCAGCGATCACGTCGCCCGAGTCGTCGGGCGAGGCGTTGTCGACCACCGCGACCTGCGTGCCGGGGCAATCGCGCACCTCGGCTTCGAGCGAACGCAGGCACTCGACCACCAGCGGGCCGGTGCGGTAGTTGACGATGACGATCAGCGCGGACGCCGCAGCGCCCGCCTTCGGTTCGGCCGCCACCGTCAGTCCACCGTCGCCGGGCTGCGCTCGGCGGGGGCGGGTTCGGCGGCAGGGGCCGCGGCCGGCATCTTCGCCAGAGCCTCGTCGATGTGCACCTGCATCGCAGCCGACAGCGTTTTCACGTGCGGCTCTTGCAGTGCACTCGAGTGGCCGCCGGGGATGTCGAGCACGCGCAGCGGTTGCGCCACGCGCACGTCCCAGCCCATGGTGTCGCCTAGGTAGATTTGCTGGAAAGGCACATCGCCGGTCGAACCATCGCCCTGCGTGGCGCGGTACAGCACCACGTCGCCGCCGCTGAAGCGGCCGGTTGGCGTGTGCTGGCGGTGCGCCACCTCGTACATCTTCAGGAACGAGATGTCGGGCGCCACGGGCGCCGCGCCCTCGTGTTCGACCAGCTCGCGCAGCGATTCGACCTTGCGCTTGTTCTGGAACTTCTCGACGCGCATCTCGACCTGGTACTTGGCGAAGTTGCCGGCCTTCTTGAGCAGGGTGGACACCACCGGCCCATCGCCCTCGGCGAGCACGCGCTTGACGCGACCGACGCGCTCGCGCAGCAGGCGGTAGGGGCGCTCTTCGGCCGCGACATCGGCCGCGTCGATGATGCCCACGTACTGCGTCACCTCACCGGCGTCTTGCAGCTGGCGCGCCATCTCGAAGGCGATCACGCCGCCCGCGCACAGGCCGGCGATGAAATACGGCCCGTGCGGCTGCACGGCGCGAATGGCTTCGATGTGCGCCGCCGCCATGTCGACGATGCGCGTGTTGACGAACACATCGCCGCGCCGCGCCGGCTGCAGGCCGTACACCGGGTGACCAGCGTCGAGCTGCAAGGCCAGCGTGCGGTAGAGCAGCGTTTCACCGTTGCCGTCGTGCACGAAGAAGAGCGGCGGCTTGCTGCCCCCCGAGCGGATGCGGATCAGCGTGTTGTTGGTCGTGAGCGGCGCGGCCGTGGCCGGCTTGCCCTCGCCCGCGGCGCCCCCTTCGGCGGCTGCGGCCAGGGCCGCTTCGTCCTTGGGTTCGATCAACCCGGCCAGGCCTTCGACCGTGGGCTCTTCGAGCAGCGCGGTCAGCGGCAGCGTCTTGCCGGTGCGCTTCTTGAGCTTGTTGATGACCTGCACGGCCAGCAGCGAGTGACCGCCGAGGTCGAAGAAGTTGTCGGTCGCGCTGACGTGATCGACCCCCAGCATCTCGCCCCACATCTGCGCGATGAGGATCTCGGTCTGCGTGACCGGCGCCTTCCAGTCGGCACCGCGCGCGGCCGCGCCCTCGCCTTCGCTGCCCTCTTTGGCGGCCGGCGTGGCCGGTGCCCGCAGTTGCGCGAGAAAGGCGTGCAGGTCTTGCGGCGACACCGCGACCTGCGGCCCCGGCTGCCACGAGAGCACCCGCTCGATGATCTCGGCGCCTTCGGCCGACAGGATGCCGTCGCGCAGGCCCAGGGCCAGCACGTTGTTGGCGGTGGCGCGCGGCTTGTGAGAGGCGGCCGTCGAGGTCGTTTCGCTGCCGGTGCGCGCGAGCAAGGCCTTGTCGCGCACGCGGATCATCGTGAAGCCTTCGATGTCCACCAGCACACGTCCCTGTTCGTCGCACAGGGTCACGTCGTAGACGGCGAGATCGTCGCCGCCGTCTTCGGGGGCGCGGTAGCGGATGTGGCTGGTGATCTTCGGCGTGAGCGGCGCGAAGAAGCGCAGGCGGCCATACGAGGCCGGCACGAAGAAGTCTTTCGCGTCGTCGAAGCCGGGCACCAGGGCTTGGGCGCCGCCGGTCGCCATGTCGAGCACGGCCGGGTGCAACTCGAACTGCTGCAGGTCGGCGACGAACTCGGGCTTGAGCGCAAGCGTCATCAGCGCTTCGCCGGCGCCAAAGTCGATGCGCTGGATGTTGGCCCAGCGCGGGCCGAAGTGCAGGTGGGCCTGCTTCTCTTCGCCGGTGAAGACCTGCGTGCGCACGGTGCAGCGCTTGGCGATGTCGGTGGCGCTTTCGTGCGCCGGCACGGGCACGTCCACGTAGGCGACGGCGCCGCGCACGCTTTCGGTCCACGGCGCCTCGTCGGCGGCCTGCGCGCTGCGGCCGGTCACGCTGAACTGCCACGCGTTGCCATCGGCCGAGCGCTTGAGCTGCACCTGCAGGTCTTTTTCTTCGTCGGGCTTGACGGCAAACGGCGCCAGGAAGGTCACGTTGCGCAGCTCGACCGGCTTGGCCTGGCGGTGGTGCGAGAAGGCCGCACGCACCAGTTCGAGGTAGCCGGTGCCGGGGATCAACGCCTCGCCACCCAGCACGCGGTGCTCGTCGAGCAGCCAGTGCGTCTTGAGGCTGAAGCGCGTGGCGTACAGGCGCTCGTCGACGCCGTCTTTCAGGCAGCGTTCGACCAGCGGGTGGCCGACCGGCGTGCCCTTGCCTTGCGCGATGCCGAGCTGTTGCGCCAGTTCGGCGGCCATGCCGACCTCGGCCCATTGGCTCCAGTTGACCGCCACCGTGTAGGTGCCGTCGCGTGCGATGCGGTCTTGCGCATACGCGTCGAGGAAGGCATTCGCCGCGGCGTAGTCCACCTGACCGGCGAGGCCCGCGAACGAGCTGATCGACGAGAAGAGGATGACGAAGTCGAGCGGGCTGTCTTTCTGCGCCTCGTTGAGCGCGGCTTCGAGCACCAAGGTGCCCTGCAGCTTGGGCGCGAACACCTTCTGCGCGACGGCCGCGTCTTTGAGCTGGATGACGCCGTCGTTCAGCACGCCGGCCGTGTGCAGCACGCCGTGCACGGCGCCGAAGCGCGCGCGGGCCTGCTTGGCGACATGGCGCATCTGCACGAGGTCGGTGACGTCAGCGGCGCAGACCATCACCTCGGCGCCCAGCGCTTCGAGCGCCTTCACGTGGCGGATGCGGCGGCCGGTGGCCGAGTCGGCGTCGTTGTCGCGCAGCCAGGCGTCCCATTGCTCTTTGGGCGGCAGCGCACCACGCGCGACCAGCACCAGCTTGGCCTTGACCGTGCGCGCGAGGTGCTCGCCGAGCGCGAGACCCACGCCACCCAGGCCGCCGGTGATGAGGTACACGCCGCCCGTGCGCAGGCCCGGGGCCTTGGCGCTGGGCGCCTGCAGTGGCACGGCGTCGTAGCCCTGCACCCAGCGCTCGGTGGCGCGGTAGGCCACGGCCTCGTCGCCGGCCGAGGCGGTGACGTCGGCCACCAGCCGGTCGAGCCACGGCCCTTGCAGGCGCGCGGCGGCGGGCATCGTGTCAATGTCGATGCTGACGCAGCGGATGTTCTTGAACTCTTGCGGGATGACCCGGCACGGCCCCAGCACCGTGGCCTTGGCGGGCGCGAGGCCGGTTTCGCCGGCCACGCGCTGCAGGTGGTCGGTGATGACGCCCAGGCGGATCGGGTCGCTCAGGTCTTCGCGGCCGATGGCCTGCGCGAGGTACAGCAGGCTGAAGAAGCCGGTGGTCTGCAGTTCGTTGGCCGTCTTCACGCTGCCGTCGAGCGGCCTGCTGCCGGTGACCGACCACAGGTGGTAGATCGCCTGCGGCGCACGGCCTTCGACGGCCAGTGTGGCGATCAGCTTGTCGTACTCGGCCGCTTTGGCCGGGTTGATCGAGAAGTCGTGGTTGCCCTTGCGGCTGTAGGCCTTGCCCGGCCGCACCGTGGCGACCTCGTGGCCCGACTCGCGCAGGCGCGCCACCAGGCGCTCGGCCACGCCGGTGTCATCGACGAACACCAGCGCGCGCAGCGGCTCGGCGCCTTCTTCGGCGGTTGCCGGTTGAGGCGCCTGTGCGCGCTTCCACACCGGTTGGTAGAACCATTGCGCGAGGTCGCTGCGCTTGTGCAGTTGGCCATCGGCCTCGTGCGTGGCGGTGGCGACCGAAGTACCGGGCTCGACCCAATGGCGCACGTGGTCGAACTGGTAGGTCGGCAGATCGATGCGCTGGCGCTTCTCGTTGCCACGGAAGGCGTCCCAATCGACAGGAGCGCCGGCGGCCCACAGCCGGCCCAATTGGCCCAGCGCGTAGGCCTGGTCATGCACCTGCTCGTCGGGGTGGCGCATCGAGTTGAGCACCGGCTGCGTCGCCGGGCGACCCGGGTGCTGTCGTGCCAGCGAGGCCATCGTGCGGCCCGGCCCCACTTCGAGCAGGATGCGGTTCGCGTCTTTCAGCAACTCTTGCAGGCCATCGGCGAAGCGCACGGTGTGGCGCAGGTGGCGCACCCAGTACTGCGGGTCGGTCGCTTCGGCGGGAGTGATCCACGTGCCCGAGAGGTTCGACACGAAGGGCAGCTTGGGCGCGCTCATGCGGATGCGCGCGAAGAAGTCGCCGAACTCTTTCAAGATGGGTTCGAGCATCGGCGAATGCGCCGCCACCGAGATGCGCACGCGCGCGGCCTCGATCTCTTGCGCTTCGAGCACCTTGTGCAACGCATCGATGGCAGCGGCCGGGCCGGCGGCGACGGTGAGCTTCGGGCCGTTGATGGCCGCGATCGACAGCTCGGGCGTCATGAAGGGCCTCAGCTCGTCTTCAGACAGCGGCACGCTCAGCATGCCGCCTTCGGGCAAGGTCTCGAAGAGCTTGCCGCGCAGCTCGACGATCGTCAGCGCATCGCCCAGGCTGAACACGCCGGCCAGGTGCGCGGCGGTGTACTCGCCCATGCTGTGGCCGATCATGCCGGTGGGGTTGAGGCCCCACGACATCCACAGCTTGGCCTGCGCGTATTGCGTGGTCAGCAGCAGCGGCAGCGCGAGCGAGGGGCGCTGGATCTTCTCGGCCGCTTCGGCCTCGGTGCCGGCCGCCGGGAACAGCAGGCCCTTGTAGTCGGTGGCGCTGTTCTTCGCGAGCAGGGCCAGGCATTCATCGACCGCCTTGCGGAAGACCGGCTCCGACTCGTACAGGCCGCGGCCCATGTTCGGGTGCTGCGCGCCGCCGCCCGCGAACATGAAGGCGACGCTACGCGTGGCTTCGGTGTTGAGCGTGGTGGCGACGACCTTCGGGTCGTTCGCAGCGAGCAACTCGGCCGCTTCGGCCGGCGTCTGCGCCACAACGACGCGGCGGTGTTTCATCGCCTGCCGACCGACGTTCAGCGTGTAGGCCGCGTCGGCGAGGTGGGTGTCCGGGTGCTGCTTGAAGTGCTGGGCCAGCGCGGCGCCGTTCGCGTCGAGCGCGCTCGTGCTCTTGGCCGACAGCATCAGCAGTTGGTAGGGCCGGGTGGACGGGCCCGAGGCCGGCCGATTGGGCGCCTGCTGAAGAATGATGTGGGCGTTGGTGCCACCGACGCCCAGCGAACTGACGCCCGCACGGCGCACGCCACCGGGCGGGTTCCAGGCCTTCAGCGTGGCGTTGACGTAGAACGGGCTGCGCTCGAAATCGCAGGCCGGGTTGGGCGCGGTGAAGTGCAGCGAGGGCGGCAACTCGCCCGCCTGCATCGCCATCGCCACCTTGATGAAGCTCGCCACGCCAGCGGCCGTGTCGGTGTGGCCGATGTTGGTCTTGACCGAGCCGATGCCGCAGTAGCCGACCTTGTCGGTGCTCTGGCGATGCGCCTGCGTGAGCGCAGCGACCTCGATGGGGTCGCCCACCGGCGTGCCGGTGCCGTGTGCTTCGACGTAGCTGATGCTGTCGGCCGGCACGTTGGCGAGCGCCAGTGCTTCCGAGATCGCGGCCGCCTGGCCATCGACGCTCGGGGCCATGTAGCCGACCTTCAGCGCGCCGTCGTTGTTGATCGCCGAGCCCTTGATGACCGCGTGGATGTGGTCGCCGTCGTCGAGCGCGTCACGCAGGCGGCGCAGCACCACCACGCCGACCGCGCTGCCGAACACCGTGCCTTGCGAGCCTTCGTCGAAGGCGTGGCAATGCCCGTCGGGCGACAGGATTTCACCCTCTTCGTACATGTAGCCGCGGCGGTGCGGCATCTCGATGGTCACGCCGCCGGCGAGCGCCATGTCGCATTCGCCGTTCAGCAGCGCCTGCACGCCGGTGTGGATGGCGACCAGCGAGGTCGAGCACGCGGTCTGCACGTTGACGCTCGGGCCCTTGAGGTTGAGCAGGTACGAGACGCGCGTGGTGAGAAAGTCTTTGTCGTTGCCGGTGTGACGGACCAGGAAGAAGCCGACGCTCTGCATCAGCTTCGGGTTGGTCATCAGGTTGTACGGCATGTAGGCGTTGTGGCCCGAGCCGCCGAAGACACCGATGGAGCCGTTGAACTTCTCGGGCACGTGGCCCGCGTTCTCGAGCGCCTCCCACGACACCTCGAGGAAGTGCCGGTGCTGCGGGTCCATGATCGACGCTTCGCGCGGGCTGAAGCCGAAGAAGGGTGCGTCGAACATCTCCATGTCGGGCAGCACCGCGCCGGCCTTCACGTAGTTCGGGTGGCTGAACACCGACTCAGGCACGCCGGCCGCACGCAGCTCGTCGTCGGTGAAGCGCTGCAGCGACTCGACGCCGTTGCGCAGGTTGGCCCAGTACTCGTGGATGTTGCGCGCGCCCGGAAAGCGCCCCGCCATGCCAACGACGGCGATGTCGGTGTCCAGGCTGTCGTTGTTGTCGCTCATGGCTTGGTCAGGCTTTCAAGGGGTCGTCGCGTCATCCAGGCATTCGACATCAGGCATTGGCACCTTGGCGCGCACCGGCACGGCGCGCCATGGCGGCACGGCGGCCGGCGGCGCGGTCTTGGCCCTGCTGGGCGGCGGCGTTGTCGTTGCCGTCCTGGCTGAGGTACTGGCTCAGCGTCTGGATGGTCGGGAAGCGGAAGATGTCGGTGATCGACAGGTCGCGCTGCAAGGCCTCGCGCAGGCGGCGGTGCGCCTGCACGGCCAGCAGCGAGTGCCCGCCGAGGTCGAAGAAGTTGTCTTGCGTGCCGACCTGCGGCAGCTTGAGCACGTCGCGCCAGATGGCGGCGATGCTCTCTTGCAGGTCGTCGGTCGGCGCCACGAACTCGGCCGCGACGGCGGCGCTCGGGCCGGTCTCGGGGGCGGGCAAGGCCTTGCGGTCGATCTTGCCGTTGGGCGTTTGCGGCAGCGCGGGCAGCGTGACGAAATGCGCCGGCACCATGAAGTCGGGCAGGCTCACGCGCAGGTGGTCTTTCAGCGCGTTCGGGCAGGGCTTGTCGGCCCCGCTGGCGGTCACGTAGGCCACGATGCGCACGTCGCCCGGCGTGTCTTCACGCGCGACGACCACGGTCTCGCGCACGCTCGGGTGCGACAGGATCACCGCTTCGATCTCGCCCAGCTCGATGCGGTAGCCCCGCACCTTCACCTGGTGGTCGAAGCGGCCGAGGAATTCGAGCGTGCCATCGGCGCGCAGCCGCGCCAGGTCGCCGGTGCGGTACACGCGCCCACCGGCCGCGCCCTTGAACGGGTGCGCAATGAAGCGCTCGGCGGTTAGCTCGGGCCGATGCAGGTAGCCGCGCACCACGCCTTTGCCACCGATCACCAGTTCGCCCGGCACGCCGACCGGCACCGGCTGCTGCCGGCCGTCGAGGATGTAGATCTCTTGGTTAACCAGCGGCCGGCCCAGCGGCACGACGCCATCGACCGCATCGACCTTGTGCACCGCCGACCAGATGGTGGTCTCGGTCGGGCCGTACATGTTCATCAGCTCGCCGCGGATGACGGCCTTGATGTCGCGCGCCAGCGTGGGCGGCAGCGCCTCGCCGCCGATCATCATGCGGTCGAGCTTGGACAGGCCTTCTTGCGCGTCGGGGTCGATCAGCAGCATGCGTGCCATCGACGGCGTGCATTGCAGGTGCGTGACCTGGTGGCGCTTGAGCAGCGTGGCCACCGTGTAGTCGCCCTGGGCTTGCGCCTTGCGCGGCATCGAGTTGCGGCGCAGCTGGTTGAGGTATTCGAGGTGCGACAGCACCGAGGCCGAATCGACGCCGAAGTCGATCAGGCAGGCCACGTCATCGACGCCGATGGCCTTGATCTTGTCGATCATGGCCAGGCAGCCCTCGGGCGTGCCGAAGAGGCCGCTGGTCTCGTAGTAGCGCTCGAACGAGTGTTCGAGCAGCGCGGTCATCTCGTCGTCGCTCAGGCTTTGCAGATCGACGTTGGCGCTGGTGTCGTCCATGCCCTCGCGGCGCTTGAAGGCCGGGAAGGACCAGGCGTACTGCTTCACCAGGTGCATCGAGGTGCGCAGGTATTCGACGAGCGGCTTGCGCACCGTTTCGCGCACAGCGGCTTCGTCGGGGCCGACGAAGGTGTGCAGCATCAACGAGACATAGCCTTCGCCTTCGTGGCCGGCTTCTTTGTAGGCCTTGCGGTAGGCGGCCAGCTTGTCGGCCAGCTCTTCGACCGTCTGGCCCAAGAGGTGGGTCAGCACGTTGGCGCCCAGCTTGCCGGCGGCGATGAAGGTCTCGGGGTTGCCGGCCGAGGTGACCCAGTAGGGCAGCTCTTTTTGCACCGGGCGGGGCAGGATGCCCAGCTCGACCGTGTTGCCCGTGGCGCCGGGGAACGGCAGCTTCTCGCCGCGCCACAGCCGGCGCACGACGTCGATGTTCTTCAACATCACGTTCTTCGCATCGGCGAAGTTCTCGGGCTTGAGCGTGAAGTCGTTGGGCTGCCAGCCGGCGGCGAACGAGATGCCGACGCGGCCGTTCGAGATGTTGTCCACCACCGACCACTCTTCAGCCACGCGCAGCGGGTGGTGCAGCGGCAGCACGACCGAGCCCGCGCGAATCTTGATGCGCTCGGTGACGGCCGCGATGGCGGCGCTGGTCACCGACGGGTTCGGGTACAGGCCGCCGAAGGCGTGGAAGTGACGCTCGGGCGTCCAGACCGCGGCGAAGCCGTGCTGGTCGCCGTACTTCGCGCCATCGAGCAGCAGCTTGTACTTGTTGGTGCCGGCGCTGCTGTTCTCGGCTTCGTCGGCCGAGAAGTAGAAGAGGCTGAAGTCGAGCGGGCGCGAAGCCGCCGGGCCGCGTGCCTGGCCGCCCGACTTGCGCTCGTCGTCGGTGGCAATCACGACGTGGAAGCCACGCGTCAGCGTCCACACCAGTTCGAGCACCGAGATGTCGAAGCTCAGGCTCGTCACCGCGAGCCAGGTGCCCGACTCGGTGCCGAGCTTCTCGTCCATGCCGGCGAAGAAGTTGACCGCGTTGCGGTGCTCGACCATCACGCCCTTGGGCTTGCCGGTCGAACCCGAGGTGTAGATCGTGTAGGCGATGTGCTTCGGCTCGGCCCCGCCGTCGAAGGGCTCGGCCGATTCGGTGGCGATCGAGGGCCAGTCGCTGTCGAGGCAGATGACTTGCGCGCGGTGCTTGGGCAGGTCGTCGCGCAGCCATTCGAGCGACAGCAGCACCGGCACCTTCGAGTCTTCGACCATGTACGCGATGCGGTCGCGTGGGTAGGCCGGGTCGAGCGGCACGTAGGCGCCACCGGCTTTGTGGATGGCCAAGAGGCCGACCATCATCTCGACCGAACGCTCGACGCACAGGCCCACCAGCACGTCGGGGCCGACGCCCAGCGCGTGAAGGCGGCGGGCGAGTTGGTTGGCCCGGCCGTTCAGCTCGGCATAGGTGAGCGACTGGTCGCGGCAGGTGACCGCCGTGGCCTGCGGGGTGCGCGCGGCCTGCTCTTCGATCAGGCGGTGCAGGCAGGCGTCGTGGCGCCACGGGCCTTCGGTGTCGTTCCAGGTGACGAGCACCTTCTGGCGCTCGGCCTCGTCGAGCAGGGGCAGCTCGCCCAGGCTGCGGCCGGCGTCGAGGTCGGTCGCGGCGAGCAGCGTGGCCAGTTGGGCCTGCATCGCCGACACGTGTTCACGCGCGAGCTTCGACGCGTCGTAGATCCAGCGGGTGCTGCCGCCGTCGCGTTGCACGGCGATGGTGAGTTCGCTGCCGGGCAAGGCCTCGGCGTGGTCGAGCTGATCGACCACCAGCACGGCCACCGGCAGCACGCGCGGGTCGCCGCCTTGGGCGAGCGTGCGCAGCTCGGGCGTGCGGGCCACCGCGTCGCTGGCGTAGGTCAGGCGCTTGCGCAGGTCGCGCAACTCGGCTTCGACGGCCGTGCGC
This sequence comes from Piscinibacter sp. PDB5-1, assembly GCF_056676035.1. NCBI lineage: Bacteria > Pseudomonadati > Pseudomonadota > Betaproteobacteria > Burkholderiales > Sphaerotilaceae > Piscinibacter > Piscinibacter sp. PDB5-1. The sequence continues at coordinate 999,068 of NZ_JBWVZL010000001.1, forward strand.
AGATCGGCGGCGCTGCGGTTGAAGTCGATGGCAGCGCGCAGCGGCACCTGCGGCGCAAACCACGCGGCGTGCTCGCCCACGGCTTGCGTGAGCGCCGGGTCGGCGAAGCCGAGGTCGAATTCGTCTTTGTCGCTCAGGCGGGCGAGGTGGCCGACGATGGCGGCAACCACGTGGTCGGCGCGTGCCGAGTTCGCAGCACCGGGCAGCGGCGCATCGGCGCGCTGGTAGTTCGTGGCCGCGGCCGTGGCGCTGCGGTCGATGTAGGGCAGCTCGATCGGCGTGCGCGTTTCGAGGCGGCGCAGCCAGAAGTTCTCAAACGAAGCGACGCGGGCGTTGAGTGCACCCAGCTGTTCGGCCTGGGCGGCACCGAGCACGTCGAACGCGGCGCCGGCCTGCAGGCCCAGCTTCGCGGCGGCCTCGGCCGGCGACAGCGCCTTGCCATCGAGCGATTCGAGGCGAACCAGCTGCACGTCTTGCGAGCCAGTCGCCACGACGAGGCCCTGAGCATCGCTTGCGACCACGGTGCCAGGCGCCTGGCCCAAGGCCGCGTCGAGCACACGCAGTTCGTTGACGATCACGAGCTGTCCACCGACCGCCGCCTTGGCCGAGCCGATGGGGTTGGCGTAGGTGCCGAAGTCGAGCGCGCGCACGAGCTTGGCGATTTGCTCGGCGGGCTGGTCCCAGCGAATCGCGCAGGCCGCTTCGGGGCGGTCCTTGCGGCCGAAGTACTTCTCGACGCCACCGGGCTGCGGCTGGGGAACGAGGCTGTTGTCGGTGAGGCCGGCCACCAGTTGCTCGAAGCTTTCCATGCCGGCTTCGAAGCACTTGGTGTTGAGCGTGAGCGCGGTTTCGCCTTCGCTCAGGTCGAAGCGGCGCTGCACGAGGATGTCGCCCTCGTCCACCTTCGCCGTCATCAGGTGCCAGGTGATGCCGTGCTGGCCTTCGCCGTTGAGCAAAGCCCACACCGGCGTGTTGAGGCCGGCGTACTGCGGCAGCGGACCGTCGTGGAAATTGATCGCCGCCTTTGTGGGCAAGGCGATCACCTCGTCGGGCAGGACCGACAGGTTGGTGATGCTGAACAGGTAGTCGATGGGCCGCAGGTCTTGCGCGGCCAGCAGGGCCTTGGCATCGGCCATGACGCGTATGCCCTTCTCGGCAGCCCAGCGCTTGATGGCGGGTCGCGTGCTCACGACGGCGGCGATCTGGTGTCCGGCGCCTTCCAGCACTTGCGCGCACTGGATCAAGAGGGATTCCGAACCGATGAGAACGCTACGCCATGAAGTGGTCATGATGTCTGTGGTTTGAGTTCCAGTGGGGGTCCCGCTGCGGGCCGAGCGGCACGGCGCCGTGGGTGCGGCGGCCCGAGAGCGTGTCGGCCGAGCGTACAGGTGCGAAGCAACGCTGCACACGACACCGACAACAAAAAACGCGCGGACCCGCGTCGAAATGCCGTCGGATTATCAGGGTCATTCCGAGGCCACCCCGCCCCTCATATGAGGCATTCGCCGGGCGTATGACCTCTGTCAGTCCTCACTTTCGTGACAAATTCCAGAGCCCAGACGCCCCACGCCGCGGGGCGCGATTGTGCGCAGACTGCATGACAACGCGCGACACCTAAGCTTGGGTCTCCCACAACGAGAAAGGCCCGCATGCGGGCCTTGGTGGGGTCAGAGGCCGGCGGCAGGGACAGGCCCCACCCCAGCCGGCCGGGTCGAACGCTAGCGCGCGCCGATGTTCACCGAGCTGCGCGTCACGCCCAGCCGGTCGAGCGTGGCGTTCAGCGTGACGGAGCCCGTACCGATGGCCGGGCTGCCCGCTTGCAGCAGGTCGTTCAGGCTGCTCGACGAAGGCAAGGCCACGAAGAGCGGGTTGGCACTCAAGCCGCCGATGTCGAAGCCGGCGGTCTGCGCCGCTGCGAGCGTGGCGTGGCTGCCGCTCCAGCGGCCGTTGCCGCCGGCCTGGTGGCACAGGTTGTTGCTGAAGGCCGAGAAGTTGGCGCGCGCCGTGTGGCCGAAGCAGGTGGTCGAGGCCGCACTGCCAGCGCCGTAGTAGACGAGGTTCGACACCACGCGCAGGTTGGTGCCCGAGCCGGCCCGCAGGCCCACGCCCTCGCTCCACGAGGCGGCGCGCGTCATCACGATCGTGTTGTTGCGCACCGTGGCGCCGGTGTCGGGCGCGTCGTTGCTCTCGGGGTTGCGGTCGGGGATCAGGATGGCCGCGTGGTAGGCCGCCTGCTCGTTGATGATGAGGTTGTTCTCGACGACCGCACCGGGCACCGAGGCCATGCAGATCGAGCACAGGCCCACGTTGACGATGGTGTTGCCGCGGATCTCGACGCCCCGGAACCACTCGGCCGAGTGGTAGCTCTCGGTGTCGGCGCTGTAGCTCGCGCTGTAGGCCGGGTTGATCGACACGCCGTAGCAGCCGCCGTTCGAGGCGACCTGAGTGATGGTGTTGCCCTCGAAGACGAGGTTGTCCCACTGCCCGTGCACGGTGAAGTTGCCGCCGTAGCACACGCCGTTCACCACCGAGTTGTTGGTGAAGGTGTTGCGGCGGATGACGGCATTGGTGCCGTGGCCGCCCAGGTAGATGGCGTGGTGCAGCGTGCTGCCAGCGTCGGGGCCGGTCGAGTTGTTGTAGGCGAATGTGTTGCCTTCGACCAGCAGGTTGTGCGCGTCACCCAACATGCCCATCTGGTAGTTGTGATGGATGTTGTTGTTGCGGATCGTCAGGTACGAGTTGCCCACGCCGGGGTTCGGCGTGTTGCCAGCGTGAACGCCCAGCGCGAAGCCGGTGATCTCGTTGCTCTCGATGGTCACGTTGCGCACGTTGTTGCGCAGGTAGAAGCCCCAGGAATTGGCGACGCCGTTGCCGTCGATGCGCAGGTTGCGGATCGAGTAGCCGCCGTCCACGGTCATGTTCTGCCAGTCACCGAACTGGAAGGCATAGAACGCGGAGCCCAGGCGCAGCCAGGGCTGGGCACCGTTGCCCCAGGCGGTTGCATAGCTGTCGAACACCAGCGGGCTCGACGGCGTGGCGTTGTTGTTCTGCAGCGAAACGCTGAAGTTGCTCCACGAGCCACCCTGGGCGAACAGCAGGCGGCTGCCCGCGGGCAATGCGTTGTAGTTGAAGCCCGTGAGGTTCTGCTTCGGGGCCGATGCGCTGGTGCCGGCGTTGGCGTTGTTGCCCGCCACGCAGCCGGGCCGTGCGCCGGCCTGGCAGTCAGAGAAGTAATACACCGGACCGGTCAGCGACTCGGCCGGCAACTCTTGCGCCGGCGGAGGCGGTGCCGGGGGAGGAGGAGGAGGAGGAGGCGGCGGCGGAGACGGCGGAGCCGAAGGCGCGCCAGCATCGGGCGCAGGCGCCTGGCTGATCGGCTCGCTGCTGTCCGCAGACGATTGTTGAGAACCCCCATCTGCACCGCCGCAGCCCGCGAGAACCGCGACCGCGATCGACAGATAAAGATTGACCGCCCTGCTCGAACCCACCCGTGTTTTGTTCATGTCCCCGTCGTCCGCCGTGCGATTGGGCGTGAAGCCCGCACGATGCATGCCGAGCATTCCGGTGAGTCGTTTCTCACACTTGCGATGCCCGGACTGACACACCTGGTCAGCGTCCCTTACGCTTTGACACAGCCCACTCCAACCGGGTCAGATTCTCTGCGGCAGGGCGACGGATTGGCTTCCGCGATGTGTTGCAAGCTGTAACCCCAACCCGTCACGGGGCGCCCGGCTCTGTCGCCAGGTATCGGCCCGGGGTTCAGCTGGACGGCAAGCCCCGCATCAGGGAGGCGAGCTTGGTGGCTTCGGCGTCCACGTTGTGCCGCGCCAGCACCCGTTCGCGGGCGGCCGCGCCCATGCGGGCGAGTTGTTCGGTCGGGGCGGCCACGCAGGTTTCGATGGCCTCGGCGATGAGCTCGATGTCACCGGCCGGGAAGAGCCAGCCGCTCTCGCCCGGGCGCACGAGCTCGGGAATACCCGCAACGTAGGTCGTCAGCACCGGTCGGCCCAACGCCATCGCTTCCATGATGACCACGGGCAGGCCCTCGGCGAAGCTCGGCAGCGCCAGCGCGCGGGCGGCGAGCAGTTCGTCGCGCACCTGGGCGCTGCTGATCCAGCCCGTGATGCGCACGTTCGCGGCGATGCCGAGCGACGCGATCAGCGCTTCGAGCTCGCGGCGCAGCGGGCCGTCGCCGGCGATGACGAGTTCGAACGGAATGCCCTTGGCCACCACCCGCGCCGCCGCCTGCACCAGCAGCAGTTGTCCCTTGGCTTCACAGATACGGCCGACGCACACCAGCCGGGGCACCGCCGGGGGCGGCGTCACGGTGACGTCGTAGAAGGCCTGTTCGAGCCCGCAATGCACCACCTGGACCTTGGGCCACTGGGTGTGCGGCAGCCAGCGGTAGAGCTGGCTGCGGCAGTAGCTGCTGATGGCCACGACGAAGGCGGCGCGTTCGGCCTTTTGCGCGAGCTTGTGGTACTCGGGCTGGTCGAATTCGGTCGGGCCGTGCACCGTGAAGCTATAGCTCGGCCCGCCCAGGGCCTGCACCAGCATCGCCAGCTCGGTGGCGTTGGTGCTGAAGTGCGCGTGCACGTGCTGCACGTTCGCTTCGCGCAGCCAGCCCCAGATGCGGCAGGCCTCGGCGAGAAAGACCAGGTGGTACGGCATCGGCCGGAAGGCACGCCGCCCCATGCGCAGCGCCAGCGCCATCGCCTGGAAGAAGCGCCCCGGCGAGCGCAGCAGGGCCGACAACGTCGGCGCGATCAGCGCCTTCACGCCGCCGCGCAGGGCGTAGCGCGTCTTGGCCTGCTCTTCGCGGTCTTGCGGATCGGCCAGCGGTGCGTCCCAGCCGTTGACGGCGATGCGCTCGACGCTGAAGCCCTGGCGCTCGAGCGCGTGGATCTCGCGCCGGATGAAGGTGTGGCTGACCGCGGGGTAGAGATTGACGAAGTAGGCAATGCGCATGGTGGCGTGGGCTCTGGCCCCTCAGGCCTTGCGGTCGATGAGCAGTTCGTCCATCGCGCGACGCTTGCCGACGATCAGCGCGCGGCGATGAAAGCGGCGCAGGAAGCGGCGGAATTCGAGGTCTGCGTAACGCGGCTTGCCCTGCAGGAAGCTGTAGATCCAGCCCCACAGCACGGCCAGTTGGCCCAGCACGTAGGGCTTCTGGTTGAGCTTGAAGATCACGCTGGCCGTGAGGTACGGCAGGCTGGTGCCCATGTAGTACTGGCCGTAGCCCTGGCGGTAGCGGCCGGTGTAGATGCCCTTGTGGCTGGCGCCCATGGTGCGCAGGTGCACGAAGCGCAGGTCGGGCTCGTCCCAGCTCACGGCCATCCAGCCCTTCATGCGGCAGCGGTGGCCGTCGATGCCATCCCAGCCGACTTCGCGCACGAAGCCGCCGATGTCCTTGAAGCAGGTGACACGGTAGAACTTGGTCATGCCCAGCGAGTTTTCGTCGCCATGGCGTTCGAAGACGAGTTCGCCGTTTTCTTCGAGGTAGGACTTGCCGCTGCAGGTGCCGATGCGCGGGTCGGCGTTCATGCGCTGCATCAGGATCTCGAAGTAGCGCGGGGGCAGGCGCAGGTCGAGGTCGAGCTTGCAGACGAAGTCGAAGTCGTCGGGCTGGATGGTCGCGTAGCCGCTGTAGAAGGCGTCGATCACGCCGGGGCCCACGGCCCGGTGGCCCCGGTCGGCCCGGGTCACGATGCGGATCCAGTCGTGCCGGGCGGCGTACTCGGCCAGCACCTGCGGCGTGGCGTCGGTCGAGCCGTCGTCCACGATCACCCACAGCGCCGGCTGCACGGACTGCGCGACCACCGTGTCCAAGGTCTGGCGCATGTAGTCGGCTTCATTGCGGCAGGGCGAAATGAGCGCGTATCGGTTGAGCGTCACGGCGTGTCCGGTGTGAGGGCTGGGGGATGCGGTCCGGGCCCCGGGCGCCCAGAAGGCGGCGGGACCGATGACAGGCCATCGCGGCGGGGGCGATGGCTGGGGAGTGCCACAAAAGCGGCGGAAGTCTAATGCCGCGTGCGCTCGCTTCGGTGGCGGCGCGGGCCTGCGCGCCACGTTGCCGCCCCCCTCATTCAAGGAGAGCCGCGACACACCCGTGCATTGCGTCACACCCGCGGCAGCGACCGACCAGCGGCGCAAGCGCCCCACTGCGGTGCCGTTTCACCGTGTAAGCAATGTGCGCAATCACTGAACCCTGAGACCTCTGTGTCGGTTGTGTGGCGCCTCGTCCAAGTCTTGGGCAAGCCCAGGTTCGGCACAGGCCTAGCCGCGCATCCGCCAGGAAACCCAGGCGGAAGGGCCTCGCGGGTCGATGCCTGCGGCGCACGAGAGGCGCCTCGCCGGGCCACGCGGCCTGCGACGCCAGGACGCTGCGGTTACATCCGCGGCGACCGGTTACCGGCGCTGCGACGCGCGGCCCTAGCCTGCACATCGCATCGACATGCTTCTCGGTTTTCAACGCCCAGATCTCCTCTGGCAAACCGACCCCGCGGCACGACCAGCCGCGCCACACCCGGCGTTTCCCACGCCGCGTGGCCCGTCTGCCTCGCGCTGCCCGATCGCCCGCTTGCCCCTCGCGTCCCGTGGATGCAACGCATCTCGCCCGGACGAGACCTCTGGAGTTCTTCGACATGAAATTCGCACTGTTGGCCGTCGCTCAAGCGACCTGCCTGGTTCTCGCGGCTTGCGGTGGCGGTGAGACCGCCACCGATGCCACCACCTCCGACGCGTCGTCGGATCAACTCGAATCGCTGGCCGGCGTCAGCTCCACGAACCGCAAGAGCCTCACCGGCTCGGCCTGCACCGCGCAAGGCGTGAGCTGGCGCGTCGGCGGCTATGTGTGCTCGGGCAGCACCAGCCCCACTGCCTCGGGCCAATACCTGGTCGTGCGCGACAGCTTCGGCACCACCGCAGGCTCGGCTGGCTACCAGTGCGTGAACGGCAACTGGCGCGCCACGGGCAGCGCCTATTGCGCGCCGGTGACATCGGCTCCTGCTCCTGCTCCTGCTCCTGCTCCTGCTCCTGCTCCTGCTCCTGCTCCTGCTCCTGCTCCTGCTCCGGCACCTGCACCTGCACCTGCACCTGCACCTGCACCTGCACCTGCACCTGCACCTGCACCGGCCCCCGCCCCGGCCCCGGCCCCGGCCCCGGCCCCGGCTCCGGCTCCGGCTCCGGCTCCGGCTCCCGCACCCGCACCCGCACCGGCCCCCGGCGAGTCGCTGACCGGCCCGATCTATTACTTCTCCGACTGCCAGGCGGGCGCCCAGGCAGGCTGTGTGGCGGGCAACAACGCCAACGCCGGCACCAGCGCATCGGCCCCGAAGCAGAACCTCACGGGCTTCAACTACAACGCGCTGCCGGCCGGCAGCCGGCTGCTGTTCGCCCGTGGCGGTTCGTGGACGAACTTCAGCGTCTCGCTGCAGAACAACAACGCCACGCCGTCGAGCCCGCTGGTGTTCGACAGCTACGCGCCCAGCTGGGGCGGCACCGCCCAGCCGTCGCTGCGCCTCGGCTCGGTCTTCTATGCGTTCCAGTTCGGCAACTGGAACGACATGACCGTGGACGGCGGCTACACCATCCGCAACCTCAAGCTCGACGGCGCCGGCGTCGCGGGCGGCTGGGGCTTCTTCCTGCGCAACAACGTGCGCAACGTGACCATCGAGAACAACGAGATCACGGGCTTCGAGCTGGGCATCCACTCGGGCAACACGCCGAGCCCCCAACCGGGCAACACCTACCTGACCGTGCGCAACAACAACGTGCACCACAACTCGGGCATGGGCATGCTGGGCGACGCCCACAACATGGTGGTCGAGGGCAACACCTTCGCCTACAACAACTTCTCGGGCAGCACCTTCAACCACGCCATCTACCTGGGCGGCAAAGGCACCAACGGCCTGGTGCGCAACAACACCTTCACCAACAACTCGGTGGTGAACGGCGTCTGCTACGGCGGCAACTTCACCGTGCACGGCCAGTGGGACGGCCTGGTCTTCGAAGGCAACACCATTTCGCAGGCGGCCTCGAACGGCGGTTGCTACGGGGTCTCGATCAACTCGTCGTACGACTCGGCCGAGTGGTTCCGCAACCTGGTCGTGCGCGGCAACACCATCGTCAACCTGGGCAATTGCTCGATCTGCCTGACCTCGGCGCCCGGCGCCATCGTCGAGAACAACGTGATCGTCAACAACCAGTCGACGTACCACGCGGCCATCCTGATCCCCGACCGCACGCCGGGTGCGGGTGACGATGTGGACACCGACGCGATCATCCGCAACAACACGGTGTACTACCCTCAAGCCGGCGCGCACAGCCTGGGCGTGGACCTGCGGGCCGGCGCAGGCTCGAACCTGCAGGTCGTGTCGAACCTGATCTTCTTCGGCGCCGCGAGCAATGCCACGCACTACTGCTTCAGCCACCAGGCAGCATCGACCTTCCGCGTGTTCAACAACAACCTGTGCCACCACGCCGCCGGCAACGGCCGCTGGAGCCCGACCTACGCGAGCCTGACCGCCGCGCGTGCGGCCGGCCTGGACACCAGCGGCATCAGCGCGGACCCGCTGTTCGTGGCGCAGCCCTCGGCCAGCAACGGCTGGAGCGACCGCCTGCAACTCGGCAGCCCGGCCGTCAACGCCGGCCACGCGACCCTGAGCAGCTCCATCGACCGCCTGCGCGTGACGCGCGTGATCCCGGACATCGGCTCGCGCGAGTGAGCCTGGTCGCATGAGCCGGTGGCGGGCACGCTGAGCCCGCCTGCACACGCACCACCAACGCCATCGGGGCGGTCATCTGGCCGCCCCGATGCTTTTGGGATGTCGCCGAGCGAGGTCGGGCTCCCGATGTAGGCGGCCACCATCCAGTAGCATCGCCCGGCTCTGTTGCGCGCGCCGCCCTGGGCGCGGCCGACCTGAACCCGCCGCCGGAGGCCGTTGATGTTTCCCCTCGTACCCGTCCGCCGCCCTGCCTTGCTGTTGCGCGCTGGCTTCATCGCTCTCGGCCTCACGCTCGGCGCGGCCTACGCCAGCGATGCCGATGGCCGCAATGGCAAAAGCAACGGCAAAGACGCCGGCCCCACCTTCTATTTCTCAGACTGCCAGGACGGCGCCGCCCCCACCTGCGTGGCTGGCGACAACGCCAACAGCGGCAAGAGCGCGACCTCGCCCAAGCGCGACCTGACCGGCTTCGACCCCAACAAGCTGCCAGCCGGCAGCCGCGTGCTCTTCGCGCGCGGCGGCGCGTGGACCGGCTTCAACCTGCGGCTGCAGAACGACAAGGCCACGCCCGCCCAGCCGCTGACCTTCGACAGCTACGAAACGCCCTGGGGCGGCAACGCCAAGCCGTGGATCCGCGCAGGCGGCGCGTTCTACGCGTTCCAGTTCGGCAACTACAACGACATGGCCGTCGATGGCGGCTACACCATCCGCAACCTCAAGCTCGACGGCGTGGGCGCCAAAGGCTCGTGGGGCTTTCACCTGCGCAACCAGACGCGCAACGTCGTCATCGAAAACAACGAGATCACCAACTTCGAGCTGGGCATCCACTCCGGCAACAACGGCGAGGTCGGCCACGTGCAGCTCGTGGTGCGCGGCAACCACATCCACCGCAACGCGCACATGGGCATGCTGGGCGATGCCCACGAGCTGCTGATGGAAGACAACCTCTTCGCCAACAACAACTTCTCGGGCAGCAACTTCAACCACGCGGTGTACTTCGGCGGCAAGGGCCGCAACGGCGTGGTGCGCAACAACCGATTCATCAACAACTCGGTGGTCGATGGCGCCTGCACCGGCGGCAACTTCACCGTGCACGGCCAATGGGACGGCCTGCTGATCGAGGGCAACCTGATCCAGCAAGACGCGTCGAAGGGCAGTTGCTACGGCTTCTCGATCAACTCGTCATACACCACGCCCGAGTGGTTTCGCCGGCTCGTCATTCGCCGCAACACCATCGTCAACCTCGGCCTGTGCTCGATCTGCCTGACTTCGGCGCCCGGGGCCGTGGTCGAAGGCAACCTGATCGTCAACACGCAGCCGACGCAGCACATCGGCATCGTCATTCCCGACCGGCGCGGCGGTGAGGGCGACGACCCCGACGGCGACGCCACCGTGCGCCACAACACCATCTACTACACGCAGGCCGCGGCCGACAGCACCGGCATCGCTGTGCGCCTGGGCAAGAACAACCGCGTCGCCGGCAACGTCATCTACTTCGGCCCCGCGTCGAACGCCAAGCACAGCTGCTTCATCCACGCCGAGCCTTCGGCCTATGCCGAGTTCGCGGCCAACCTGTGCCACCACGCCAACGGCAAGGGCGACTGGAGCGCCCAACACCGCTCGCTCGCGCAAGCCAGCGCGGCCGGGCTCGACGTGGGCGGCCGCAGCGACGACCCGCTGTTCACCCTGGCCCCCAGCGCCGCGAACCAGTGGCGCTGCCGCCTGGGCGTGAAGAGCCCGGCGGTCGGCCTGGGCCCGGCACCCGCGTGGGCCAAGGCCGCGACCGAGCGCCTGGCCGGGGCCTGCGCCATCGACACCCCATGACCGACACCCCATGAGACGTGTGCTCGCCCCGCTGGCCCTGGCGCTGCTGACGGCCTGCAGCGAGGCGCCCGCCCCTTCACCCGCCCCCGCCGCGATGACATCCACGACTCCGCGCAACTCGGCCCGCGTCTTCTTCTCGGGCCACAGCCTGATGGACCTGCCCATGCCCAGCGACACGGCCCAAATCGCCGCCAGCCTGGGCACGCCGATGAACTGGGAGCGGCAGTACGTCGTCGGCTCGTCGATCCGCATGCGCTCGCGCGGCTTCGTGCCCGACGCGCCGGGCTGGTCGGGCTACAGCGAGGGCGACAACCGCCAGGGCCGTGGCCTCAACGTGCTCGAAGAGTTGCGCAACCCGAAGACGCTGGCGCCCGGCGAGCGCTACGACACGCTCGTCATCGCCGAGGGCAGCGGCGTGCTGGGCTCGCTGCTGCACACCGACACGGTGCGCTACCTGCGCCACTACCACGAGCGCTTCATCGAGGCCAACCCGCAGGGCGTGACCTACCTGTACCAACCGTGGTCGAGCCTGGGTGCGAAGAACGACATCCCGGCCTGGGTGGCCTTCGAGCGCGACACCTCGCGCGCCTGGCAGTGCGCCGTCGCGCGGGTCAACGTGTCGCTCGCCGCCGAAGGCCGGCCCGACCGCATCACCCCGCTGCCGGCGAACGCCGCGCTGGCCGAGTTGATTGCACAGGCCACCAGCGCCGAGGGCCTGCCGGGCATCAGCGCCGGCACACCGCGCGAGACGGTGGACCGGCTGATCCACGACGACATCCACTCGACGCGCTTGACGGCGTATTACATGGCGCTGGTGACCTATGCGTCGGTCTTTCACCGCTCGCCCGAAGGCGCGTGGGTGCCCGAGGGCGTGACGGCCGAGCAGGCGCGCGTGCTGCAGGCGCAGGCCTGGAAGCACGTGTCGCACTTCTACGCGCAGCCTGCCGAGACCGACCTGCAGCGCTGCCGAGAGTTCGTCACCGGCCCGTTCTGCAAGACCTACTGGGCCAAGGAAGGCAGCCGCGCCTGGGGCGGGCTGCGGCGCCACAAGCAGTTCGCCGAATGCCGCTACCGTTTCTGGCGCGACAACGCCGACAACCCGCTGCACTACGACCCGGCGACCGACGCCAGCTACTGGCTGCCGCCGCCCTGAGCGGCGCGTGCGGTGACGGCTGCGCCGCTCAGCGCAGCAGCATCGCGAAGCCGAACACGAGCCCCGCCCCCACCAGGCCGTAGCCCAGCGCCATGGCCCAGCGGCCCCGGGTGGGCGTGTACCAGGCCTGGCGGTGCGCCAGCAGGCGGCGGTCGAACCACCAGTACAAGGCCGTGGCCAGCGCCAGCGCCAGCACCGTGGCCAGGGCCTGGCGGGCCGGGGAGTCGCGCAGGCCGAAGCGCCCCATCACGGCGTTGGCCGCGAACACGCCGATCCAGTGGTTCAGGTACAGCGGGTACGACATGCCACCCACCAGCGCCCCGAAGCCGCTGCGCCGCCCCGGAAAGGCCAGCAGCAGCACGATGGCGATCGAACACACCGGCGCCGCCCATTCGTAGCGCACCGTGTCGAAGACGAGCGCGAGGCCGCTGGCCACCAGGGCCGCCAGCAGCGCGAGGCGCCCGCCGAGGCTCAGGTGCCAGGCCCCGACCCGGTGCGCCAGTACCGCCGCCAGCACCCCAAAAACGATGGCCGCGTAGTAGTGCCCCACCCAGGCCAGCGCCGCCAGCGCGATCCATGTGACAACGTGGCGGCCGAAGCTTGCCGCCGCCAAGACCAGCAGCAAGGGCGCGAGCAGGTAGAACTGCTCTTCGGCGTTGACGCTCCAGAAGTGGTTGCCGGTGCCGTCGAGCGGCATCTCGGTGGCGAAGGTGGCCAGCTGCGGCGGGCCGAACAGGTTGTAGACGAAGCTGGCCTTGTAGGCCACGAATTCGAGCCACTTCGGCGTGATCGGGTCTTTCAGCACGCTGGCCGCCAGCAGCAGGCCCAGCGCCAAAAAGTACGGCGCCCAGATGCGGATGGCGCGGTTGAAGAAGAAGCGCGGCAGGTCGGCACGGCTGTGGTGCAGCAAGATGCCACCGATCAACCAGCCGCTCAGCGCAAAGAACACATCGACCGCGAAGGTCGCGGCATGGCTCCAGGGAATGATGCGGTCGTGGTACAGCATGACCATCGCCGCGAGCACACCGCGCAGCCAATCGAAGGCGGGAAAGTAGTCCGCCCCGCCGGCCGTGTGGGGCACCGAGGGGTCGTGGGAAGGCGCTCGGCGCTCAGACATGGCAGGGTTCCTTGGGGCGACGGGCCCGTTCGAAGGCGGCGGAAGTTTAGCGGCGCGTCGTGCGTGTGCCGGGCGTTGCCTGAGGCCCCGGGGCCGCGCGCCAGGCCGCACTGTGACAGCTGTGGCGGGCGGGCTTCACCCCCTGTTCGAAGCCTCGTGGCGTCACATCGCACTTCTATAATCCGGCCCGTCTTTGCGACTGCGCGACCGTGGCCCGCGGCCACATTCCGCGCCACACATCGCGCCACGATCCGCAGCTCTTGCGGCCTGTCTCGCTCCACCACGCGACCGCCTGAACGTCGAGTGCCTCACCCCAGGTTTCCATGCGCATCGGCACCCTCCTCCTCATCCTCGGCAGCGTCTTGATGGCGACGACCGCCCAGCTCTTTCTCAAGATGGGCATGAGCCAGCCGGCCATCCGCACGGCCGTCGAAGAACACCGCTGGGGCGCGCTCGCCGGGCTGCTGGCGACCAACCCAGCGGTCGTCACCGGGCTGTCGCTGTACGTCGGCGGCGCGGTGGTGTGGCTGCTGGTGCTGGCCAAGGTCGAACTGAGCTTCGCCTACCCGTTCGTCGGCCTGGGCTTCATCGTCACGATGCTCGTGGGCTGGTGGTTCCTGGGCGACTCGCTCAACGCGCAACGTGTCGTCGGCACGCTCTTGATCACCTCCGGCATCGTGCTGGTGGCACGCGGCGGATGAGCGCCGTGCCGAGCCCCCAACTGCCGCTTTGCATCGACTGCGACGGCACGCTGATCCGCACCGACCTGCTGCACGAGTCGGTGCTGCTGCTGCTGAAGACCTCGTGGCTGTCGGTCTTGCTGCTGCCGTTCTGGCTGCTGCGGGGCAAGGCCCACATGAAGCAGCAGATCGCACGCCGCGTGTGGCTCGACGCGAGCCGCCTGCCCTACAACGACGAGGTGCTGGGGCTGATCCGCGAGGCGCGCGAACAAGGGCGCACCACCGTGCTAGCCACGGCCTCGACGGCCAGCCAGGCGCAGAAGGTGGCCGACCACCTGGGCTTGTTCGACCAGATCGTCGCCACCGACGACGAAGCGCAGAACGTCGCGGGCAGCCACAAGGCCGAGCGCTTGTCGAAGCTCTTCGGTGACAAGGGCTTCGCCTACGCCGGCAACAGCAGCACCGACCTGCCGGTGTGGGCCGCCAGCGGCGGCGCCATCGTCGTGGGCCCGAGCGACGCGCTCGCGCGTGCCGCCGAGAAAGTGGCCCCGGTGTCGCACCGCATCCAGACGCCGCGTGCCTCGCTCAAGACCTACCTGAAGGCGATCCGCGTGCACCAGTGGTTGAAGAACCTGCTGGTGTTCATTCCGCTGCTGGCGGCGCACCACCTGTCGAACCCCGACGAGGCGATCGCCGCGGTGCTGGCCTTCTTCGCGTTCGGCTTCTGCGCGTCGGCGGTGTACGTCATCAACGACCTGCTCGACCTGAACTCCGACCGTGCGCACATTCGCAAGCGCAACCGGCCGTTCGCCTCGGGGGCCATCCCCATCGCGCACGGCGTGATGATCGTGCCGGTGCTGCTGGCCGCGGCCGCGCTGCTGTGCACGCAGTTGCCGGTGCAGTTCGTGCTGACGCTGGGCGGCTACTTCGTGCTGACCTGCCTGTACTCGTTCTGGCTGAAGAACCAGGTCATCGTGGACGTGATGCTGCTGACCACGCTGTACACCACGCGCATCGTCGCGGGCGCGGCGGCCACGCAGATCGTGCCCTCGTTCTGGCTGCTGGCGTTCTCGATGTTCATCTTCCTGAGCCTGGCCATCGTGAAGCGCTACTCCGAGATGCAGGCGGTGCTGCAGCAGAACCAGACCAAGGCGGCCGGCCGCGGCTACCTGGTGAGCGACCTGCCGGTGCTCATGGGCCTGGGCACGGCCTCGGGCTACATCGCGATCATGATCCTCGCGCTGTACGTCAACAGCCCCGAGACCGGCATGCTCTACGGCAAGCCCTGGGCGCTGTGGATGGTGCTGCCGCCGCTGCTCTACTGGATCAGCCGCGTGTGGATGAAGACCCACCGCGGCGAGATGCACGACGACCCGGTGGTGTTTGCCGTGACCGACCGGCAGAGCTGGTTCCTCGCGGTGATCGTCGGGGCCGCGCTGGTGCTGGCCAAGGTCTTGTGAGGACGCAGCCATGACTTCGACCGCGACGACCGCACGCCCCACCGCCGCCTACCCGCGCTTCATGCGCCGCCTGTGGCTCGTCATCGCCGCCGGCCTCGCGCTGCGGGTGCTGTGGGCGCTGCTGATCCCGGTCATTCCTGAAAGCGACGTGAAGGCCTACGACACCTTCGCGCGCAACCTGGTGATGCACGGCGTGTTCGGCTGGACGAAGGACGAGCCCTTCGCCTTCTGGGCGCCTGGCGCGGCCATGCTGTACGCGGGCGGCTATTGGGCGGCAGGCTTCAGCTACCTGAGCGTGGTCGCGATCAACCTGCTGCTGTCGGTCGGGCTGATCTACTTTTCGGCGCGCGTCGCGGCGCGCCTGCTCGGTGAGCGGGTGGCGCTGTGGACGGCGGTGATCCTCGCCGCGTGGCCCACGCTCGTGATGTTCACGACGCTGCTGACGAGCGAGCTGCCCTACCTCACGCTCACGATGCTGGCACTCGACCTGTGGCTGCGCGACGGGCCACGGCCCTGGCTCAACGCCGTCCTCGCCGGGCTGGTGCTGGGCGCGGCCACGCTGGTGCGGCCGCTGGCGCTGCTGCTGCCGGCGATCTTCGCGGCCACGCTGGTGCTGCAGGCCGGCTGGCGCGGCGAGGTGCTGCGGCGACAACTGGGCATGGCGGTGATCGCCACCGTGTCGCTGCTGCTCGTGGTGTCGCCGTGGACCTGGCGCAACCACCAGCTCTATGGTGAGCCCATCCTCGTCTCGACCAACGGCGGGCTCACGCTGTGGATGGGCAACGTGCCCGGCACCGATGGGGCCTTCGTCGATCCGCCGCGCGAGATGGAGCACCTCAACGACCACCAGCGCAACCAAGCGCTCGGTGCGCTGGCCAAGCAGTACATCGTCGCCGACCCGGTGGGCTTCGTGCTGCGTTCGGCACGCAAGGCGGTCATGCTGTTCAGCAACGAGTCGATCGGCGCGCTGTGGAACTCACAAGGCATTCGCGCGACTTTCGGCGAGCGGGCGGTGATGGTCTTCAAGCGCCTCACGCAACTGAGCTGGGCCGCGATCATGCTGCTGGCGCTGGCCGGCGCGGTGGTGGGCGTGCGGCGCTTCGGGTTCTGGCGCTTCGTCACCTCGCTCACCGTCGTGCCCGTGCTGTACTACACCACGGTGCATGCCGTCGTTATCATCGGCGACCGCTATCACCTCGTGATGGCCCCGCAACTCGCGGCCCTCGGCGGGCTGGCCATCGCGGCCGGGTTGCAGTGGCGCGCCGCGCGGCGCAGCCGGGTTGAAGCCGATCCCCACGTTGCAGCCCGCCAGGGCTGACGAGCCCCCACCACCAGGCGCCGAGATGACCGACACCACGCTCAACGACCCCGGCTTGAAGACGCCGTCCCGCCTGGCCGAACTGGCCAAGAAGCTCTACGCCGGCCAGCACTGGCGCTGGAGCTTCGTGCAGGGCCTGCGCCCCTACATCTGCCCCTTCGGCGAGGTGATCGACCTCGTGCCCCCGCGCTCGCGCGTGCTCGATGTGGGCTGCGGCTCGGGCCTCTTCCTGCTGTACCTCTCGACGCTGGGCCGGCTCGAAAAGGGCGTCGGCTTCGACATGTCCACCGACGCCATCGCCGCGGCCCAGCAGGCCGCCGCCAAGCTCGACCACCCCGAGAACGTGCAGTTCTCGGTGCGCACCGTGCAAGAGGGCATGCCGGCGGGCGATTGGACGGTGGTGTCGGTGGTCGATGTCATCCACCACATCCCGCGTAAATACCAGGCGGGCTTCATTCAGCAGCTGTGCGCGGCCACGCCGCCCGGCGCCCTGCTGATCGTCAAAGACATGGTCACGCGGCCCTGGTGGCGCGCGCTCGCCAACCGCATGCACGACCTGCTGATGGCGCGCCAGTGGGTGCAACACACCGGGCCCGAGACCGTCGAAGCCTGGGTCACCGACCCCGCCTTCGAGTGCGTGCACCGCAGCCGCACCAACGTGCTGTGGTACGGGCACTGGACGCTGGTGTTCCGGCGTCGCGCCACCGCTGCCTGAGCTGGCGGGCTTGACCTGAACTGAGCGGGTCGCTCAGCGCCTCAGCCGATCACCTCGCGGTACACCGCCATCGTCGCCTCGGCCACCGCTGCCGGTGAGTGCACCGTCTGCGCGTACTGCTTGCCACGCTGGCCCATGGCCGCGGCCGCCGCCGGGTCGTCGAGCATGCGCGCGATCTGCGCGGCGAGGTCGTCCACGTCTTCGGCGCGCGACAAGAGGCCGCTGACACCGTGCTCGATCAGCTCGGCCTGGCCGCCCACGTCGGTGGACACCACCGGGCAGCCCTGCAGCATGGCTTCGAGCGCGGTGTAGCTCTGGTTTTCGAACCGTGACGACACCACCGTCAGCGCCGCCTGCGTGCGCAGCTGCACGATCTCGCGCGGCTCGCGCTGGCCCAGGTACTGCACCCGTTCGCGCTGCGCCGGCGTGAAGTACTCGGCCAGAAACTCGTCGAAACCGAGCACTTTTTGCTCGGACATGCGCAGGCCGCGGTCAGGGCCGACGAAGACGAGCTTGAGCCCCGGCTTGCGTTCGAGCAGGCGCCGAAAGGCCAGCAGCATCAGGTCGGCCCCCTTGAGTCGCTCGAAGCGGCCCACCCACAGCACGGCCTGCGCATCGCACCCGTCGGGTCGCCAGGCCGGCACCTGGTCGCTCATCCACAGGGGGTTGACGAGGTGGCGGCCGATGCGCGGCTTGAGTGCGTATTTCGCCAGCGTGTGTTCGAGCACATGGCGCGAGGGCGAGGTGATGTGCTGCGCCAGCGCGAGCGCTTCGCCTTCGAACTTGATCTTCTGCTGCACCAGCGGCGTGTGCAGCTCTTCTTTGGGTGTGGTGAGGAAGGTCGGGCCGTGCAGCTTCACGACCACCGGCATCGACACCTCGCGGATCACGTCGCCCATCCAGCCGAACGACTCTTCGACTTCGAGCACGTCGATCGGGTCGCGGCGGTGCAGCGTGCGCACCGCGTCGGCAATCATGCCGCCCCAGCGGAACTGCTCGGTCTTCTCGGGGCGCAGGCGTTCGCCGATGCGCATCTTCACGCGGCGCCAGCGCGTGAGCGACACCGGGTAGATGCGCTCTTCGCTGCTTTCGACCACGGGGGCCAGCACCGACACGCGGTGGCCCTGGCGATGAAACTCTTCGCGCAGGTAGCGCACGTAGGTGGCGATGCCGTTCGGGTACCGCTCAGGGGGCCAGGCCGGGGCGAGGAGCGCGATGTGCATGGTCGGTGGGGTGTGGATGCGCGGCGACGGGCCGCCGTCAGGACAGCAGCAGGTGCTTGATCTGCGCCCGAAGCGCGGCGCCCTGGCCTTGGAGGGCCCAGGCGAAGAGGTAGGCGCCGCCGAAGACGACGGCCACGAAGGCCACCTTCAGTGCTTCGTACTTGAGGATGAGCTTGTCGGTCTTGAACTGCACATACAAGAAGTACAGCCAGGCCGGCAGCTGGTCGAGCATCACGCCGATCAGGAAGCCGTAGAAGCCACCGAGCTGGTAGCCGATGAAGGCGAAGGCCACCAGCCAGCCCGCACGCCAGAACTGGCTCACGAGCAGCACGCGTGTGTGGCCGGCGGCCATCAGCATGTTTTCGGGCGGCCCGGCCAGTGCGCTCAAGATGTAGCGCATCGAGCACACCATCAGGATGGGCCCGGCCACCAGGTAGCGCGGGTCGAACAGGATCTCGACGATCAGCGACGCGGCCCCGCCCGCGACCGCCGGCAGAAAGAGCATGAACGCGAACACCTTGACGTTGTCGCGGTAGTAGCGGTCGCGCAGCGTCTCGGGCGCGTTGCGGTGCACCTCGGCACAGCGCGGCAGCAAGATCGACCGGCTCACCTTCTGCGTGGCCGCCTCGACCGGCGCGAGCAGGTTGTTGGCAATGCCGTAGTGGCCCAGCAGTTCGAGGTTGAACAGGCGCAGGAAGACGATGCGGTCGAACTGGCTGATGCACAGCGTGATCGCGCTCGACGGCAGCACGATCTTGGTGAAGGCGAGGATCTCTTTCAGCGCCGCGCGATCGATCATGAAGCGCGGCTTGAGGTCGCGGTACCAGCCATAGCTCATCACGAGGATGAACACGCGGTTGAGCACCATGCCGTAGATCATGCCCATGTGGTCGCGGTTGAAGTACGAGAACGCGATCACGAAGATGGTCGAGCCGAACAGCGCGACCAGCTCGACCACGTTGACCACGCTCACGCGCCGGTCGCGCAAGGCCATCACCAGCGACATCGATTCGAGCCCGTTGATCACGAAGGCGATGGCGTAGACGCGCATCGCGGTGGTGATCTCGGGCGTGCCGTACAGGTCGGCGATCAGGGGCGCGCCGAAGAACAGCACCGCAAAGCCGAACAGGCCGCGCAGAAAGCGCAGCGTCCACATGGTCTGCACGATCTCGGGCGCGTCGCCGCGCTCGTGGCGGATCATGAAACCCACCACCCCCAGCTCGGACAGCATGCCGATCACGAAGGCCACCGACAGCACGGCGGTGACCAGGCCGTAGGCCTCGGGGTACAGCAGGCTCGTCAGCACGATGCTGCTGACGAGCTTGATCACGGTGGTGCCGGCCAGACACAGCACGGTGCTGACCATCTCTCCCTTCAGGTTCATGCGCGACAGAGATTCTTGTGTTCGTTGTGGGTCGGGTGGGTGCTCATGGGCTGCGGGCCTCGCCCTGCAGGGCAGGCCTCCCCGTGAAAGTCCTGGCGTGTCAGCCGCTGTAGCGCGACCTCAAGGGCGGGCGTTGCGGTCTCGCGTGGGCGCGGGGCTGCACCAGCACCACGGGGGCCTGCGCTTCGACCGGCATTCTCGAATACGCGGCCATCATGGCCACCAGCATCCAGGTGATGATGGCCAGGCTGGTGCCGAAGCTGCCGGTGGCCATCATCAGCAGCGTGCCCAGCGTGCAGGCCAGCAGCACCGCGCCGAGCGACGCGGCTTCGTCGCCGAGCCCGGGGCGGCGCATGGCGCCGAAGGTGCGCTTCAGGCCGATGGCGATCGGTCCCAGAAAGAGAAACAGTCCGACCACGCCGTTGAAGAGCGCGACCGCGGCAAAGGTGTTGACGAGATCGACGATGCCCTCGCCCTGGATGGCGCGGATGTCTTCCATGTCCTGCAGCACCAGCGGGTTGCCGAACACCGGGTTGAGCTGGATGAGCCGCCACGAGGCCTCGGCGAGCTGCTTGCGGTAGTCCACCGTGTCTTCGTCCACCGAGCCGACGAAGGGCAGCGCCGCGACGATCTTGTCGCCCCAGGGCGTGAGCATCACCAGCCCGGCGACCACGACCGACACCGCCAGCGCACCCATCGCCCGCGAGACGCCGTTCTTGCCCAGCAGCAGGTACGCGAAGAAGGCCAGCACCGCGACCAACCAAGGCGAGCGCGAGTAGGCGGCGATCAGGCCGAACCACATCCACACCGCGCCCAAGCGCCAGGCGGGCGATGGCGGGATGCGCGTGCGCACATGCAGCCAGAACGCGAAGCCCATGGCCATCAGGAAACCGAAGCCCAGCGGGTGGCCAACCGACGACTGGGCGCGCAGCGCGTCGCCCCGGAAGATGTACGACATCTGGGCCGCGCCCCAGATGCTGCCGATGCCGGCGTAGAGGATCCAGTGCCGCAGCGCCTCGAACACCGAGATCGGCACGTGGATCGCGCAGGCCAGGCAGAACATCGCCATCGCCTCGGTCATCTGCCGGGGCTCACGCAGGAAGCGGCTGATCACGTAGTAGGGCAACCAGACGTCCAGGGTGAACATCAGCACGCGGCGCAGGCTGGCCGTGAACGACTCGTAGGGCACGAGCTGCGCAATCTGCAAGGCGCCGTACGACAGCAAGAAAGCGTCGATCAGGCGCAGGCTGCTGGGCGTGTTGGCATCGGCGCTGCGGTACAGACGAATCGCCACCGGCAGCAGCAGCATCGCCGACAGCAGCCGGTAGTGCGTCATCACGATCAGCTTGTCCAGGCCCAGCGAAGCCAGGCTGATCGCATAGGGCGGCACCACGTGCAGCAGCAGCACGAACAGCGCCACCGGGTTCGGCTCTCGGCGGCTCGCCCAGATCAGTGCCCCGCTCGTGAGCACCAGGTGCACCAGCAGGTTGGGGCTGAGAAAGCCCACGACCGTCAACCCCAGCCACAGGTTGCGCCGGAAGACGAACAGCTCCAGCGTCATGAACCGCAGGCACAGCGGTTTGGCGAGGGCAAAAACGAAAAGCGCCAGCGTCAGGACGACGATGAGCGCTTTGAGGTTGACGACGAACATGGGCGGGTGCGTGCCGCGGCCTGACCCCGCCGCGGCTGGGGGTCAGCCGTTTTTCTTTTCCAGCCGGCGGCGCACCGAATGCATGAAGCGCACCATCACCGGCGGCAACCACTGGTGCAGCACCTCGTCACGCTTCAGGTCGCGGGCTTCGCGCTTGGTGGCCGCGTCGTCGGTGGGCCTCGCCTGGTAGACGGTGCCGTTGTTGGGCACCTCTTTGTAGATCTCACGCGAGGCGGTGTAGTAGTACAGCGCGATCGAGCGGCGCGCCACGCCGTCGGGCGTGGTCAGCGGATCGGGGTGGCCGTGGTACGAGTCGGCATCCGTGTTGAAGACCACGCAGCGGTTGAAGATGGGCGAGACCGAGTCCATCTTCTTCGTCATCTTGCGGTCCCACAGTTCGAGGTGGCCGCCGTACTCTTCTTTCCAGTTTTCGTTGAGGTAGATGATGACGTTCATCCGCCGGTGCAGGTGCAGCTTCTCGTTGATGCGGAAGTCGGCGTGGATGCCCAGCTTGCCGCCCCGCGTGGTCTCGTGATAGCCGCCACCGGTGAAGTACGGGTCGGGAATCAGGCCCTGGATGGACGACAGCCCTTCCAGGAATTCGATCATCGGCTGCGAGTTGAAGAAGTGGAACAGGCTCTTGGCCGCTTCGTCGCAATCCTCGGGAAGGATCTGCCGCTTGTGCAGACCGGCGTAGCCCATCTCGAACACGGTGTCCGACTTCAGTTGCTCTTTCGGGAAGTGATCGAGCGCTAGGCGGATGACTGGCTCGGGCAGAAAGTTGTCGAGCACGATGTGCGGAAAGGGCTCGGCGAAGCAGTACGTCGGCGCGAGTTGCTCACCGATCTCGCGCGCCTTCTTGTAGTCGAGGCTGATGCCGTTTTTTAGCTCGACGGGCAGCACCGCCGCCGGGGCGCCGGCTTGGGCGCCGGAGGCCGCCTTGTTGTCGATCAGGCCGCTGGGAGAGGAGACTGCTGCATAGCTCATGGTGTTTCAGCCGGTTGTACCGGTCCTCGAAATGGATGCGTCTTGATTCGAGCCCGAGGGGAGGATGCGCTTGAGCGTCGCGTCGAGTGCAAAGAATGCAACGAGCGAAGCGAGCATCAGCACCATCCCCGCGGCCCCGTGAAGAAAACCCTGCCCTGCTTCGTCACCCAGGTGGTACGTCACCAGGACCAGCACGACCACCCGGACGATGTTCGCGCAGAAGGCGATGGGCAAGATCGCCAGAAGCATGACGGCGTTGTGCCAGCGGTTTTTGCGCGCCATCAAGTACATGAACAATGTGCCCAGGGCCGTGAGGCTGAACATCGAATTCAGGCCCGAGCAGGCATCGGCCACGAGCAGTTGGTACTGGCCGATGGTCATCATCACGCCTTCTCGCGCGATGGGGTATCCCGCACGAAAGAGCAGCTGCTCGACGATGACCGACACCGCATGCTTGAGCGGGCCGGTGGCCGCGTCCATGAAGGCTTGCGGCAAGGGGATCGAAAACAGCAGGTACAGCAGCGGAAACCACGCCACGCGGACGGCCGCGCGCCCCTTCAGCAACAGCAGCACCGCCGCGGCCACCAGGGGCTGCGAAAGAAACTTGAAGACGCCAATGCCGAACACCTGGCCCGGCAGGTAGAGCAGCACGCCCAGCACGAACAGCGCACCACCCCAGACCGGCGCCGGCGCGTTCGGCAGAGCATCGATGCGCGGTGCCAGACGAACAAACAAGTACGCGGCCACCGCGAGCACCAGGGGGCCGTGCGCGTGGTCGTCGGTCTGCCAGATTTCGTTCCACGCGTTCCAGTAGACCGGCAGGTACAGCGCCGCCAGTCCACCCAGGACCAGCAGCCACGCGACCGGCAGGGAGGCCGAAGACGGCGGCGCGGGCAGAACTGCGCGGTTCACTTCGCCTCGCTCCTGCCGCTCTTGCGCGACGGCTGCTTGGGCAGGTCGTTGAGCACCGAGCCCACGACTTCGACGCCGGCGTTCAGCAGGCCTTGCACCATGTCAGAGAACGCGGCCACGCGCGTCTGCGCCGAGCGGGCCACGGCCAGCGCGGCGCCGGTGCGCACCGAGATCATCGCCGCATCTTCGGCCACCGACAGCGCCGAGGTGTCGATGATGACCACGTCGAACGAAGCCCGCACCTGCACCAGGAACTCGTCGAAGTTCATCCGGTTGATGAGCTCGAGCGGGTTAGGCGGCACCGGACCGGCCGGCAGCACATAGAGCCCGGCCAGGTCGGTGATGCGGATGATCGCGTCGTCACGCGAACGACCCGCCAGCACGGTGGACAGGCCGGTCTTGTTTTCGAGCATGAACAACTCATGCTGGCGCGGGTTGCGCAGGTCAGCATCGACCAGCAAGGTGCGCTCGCCCAATTGCGAAAACACCACCGCGAGGTTGGCCGCGAGGTAGCTGCGGCCTTCGGACCTCTCGGTACCGACCACAGTGAGCACCTGGCGCTGCTCGGCCTTGTCGAACCAGCGCAGCATCAACTGACTGCGGATGGCGCGCAATTGCTCGACCCGTGGGCTGAACGGCTGGTAAGCCGCCACCAGTTCTTCGCTGATCGTCTTGCGGTCGGTGTTGCTGCGCAGGTAGGCGTAAGAGAACTGCCGCGACAGCGCGTACTGGATGTCGGCCTCGGTCACCAAGCCCATCTTGATGGCCGCTTCGCCGAAGCGCAGCTTGTGCTCGCGCTGCATCACCAGCACACGTTCGGCGTCCTCGATGGACAGCAGGCCGCTGTCGATCAGGATGGCACCGATGGATCGACTCGCCCGCGGTGCGCTGGGCGGGACCGATACCGTCATCTTCATCAATTGGCTCCAGGTGCCGACAGCAAGGGCTTGTTGCTGCGCGGGCGGTCGAGCAGCAGGCGGCGGAACACGGGCTGCTTCGAATCCGCCGGCCGCAACACGCCGATGACGGGAACGCCATCGGCCACGACCATGTCTTCGAGCCCACGCACGCGTCGGTCGAGCAGTTCGAGGCCGATGGCCAGGGCCGCACCCAGCAGCAGGCCACCCAGCAGGGCACCGACCACCGCAATGCGCTTCTTCGACGGCGAGGGGTACAGCGGGGCCGTCGCCGCGCTCAGGATGCGCACGTTCGCCTGGCTGTTCTGGCCTTCGAGGTTGAGCTGGTTGACGCGCTGGCTGACGCCTTCGTAGGCGCGCTGCGCGGTTTCGACGTCGCGCAGCAGCACCGAGACCTGGTCGCGTTCTGAGCGCATCGCCAGCACCTGGCGCTTCTGCGCATCGACCAGGGCGCGCAGCTCAGCCACCTTTTGCGAGCTGGCGTTGGACATCACCGAGCTGCCGCCCGACACGCGGCGCATTTCGGCGGCGAGCTGCTGCTTGATGCTGGCGACCTGCACTTCGAGCTGCTGGCGCTGCGGGTGGTTGGGGCCGAGCGTGCTGCTGGCTTCGAGCAGGCGGGTTTCGGCCTGCGCGAGCTGCGCCTTCAGTGCCTGCACGCTGCTGCTTTGCTGCACGTCGGGCGACAGCTCGCCACCGGTGTTGCGGCGCCGCGCGCTGGCATCGACCAGGTCGGCCTGCGCCTGGGCCAACTGGCTGGTCAGCGTGTTCAGGCGGGTCATTTCCTGGTCGTAGCGCTCATCGGAAATGACGATGCCCTTGTCCTGCTGGAACTTCGACAGCTTGGCCTGCGCCTGTTCAAGGTTGGCACGCAGCAGCTTCGACTGCTCTTCGAGGAAGTCGGCCGACTGGCGGGCCGGCGCCACGCGCAGATCGACCGAGACGTCCATGTAAGCCTGCGCGAAGGCGTTGGCCGCGGCCGCCGCGAAGTTGGGGTCTTCGGCGGCGTAGTTGATATAGATGAGGTTGCTGCCCCGCCCGGCCTCGACCTGCACGCCCCGCGCGACCGACTCGGCGAAGAACTGCTCCATCGGGATCTTCGCCTGCGTGGCCTCGCGCCAGTTGGCAACCGCCTCGGGCGAACGCTCGATGCCGAGCACACGCACCACCCGCTGGGCGACGCGGTCGCTGCTGATGATCTCGACCTGCGTGGCCAGGTAGGCTGGCGAAGTCATGCCGGGGGCCAAGGCGCCCAGCACCGGGTCAGCGCGCACCTCGACCACCAGCGAGGTCTGCGCCTTGTAGTGCTTGGGCATGCGCAAGGCGACCCCCACGCCGATGGCCGTGCTCAGCACGGCAAGCGCCAGCACCAGCCACTTGCGTGACCAGACAATGCGCAGGTACTGGATGGGGGTCATGGGACGATCCTCAGAAAACCGACTCTTTGACGTAGATGACGTCGTCGCGCTGCACCGGGTCGTTCATCTTCAGCTGGAGAATCTGGACGTTGCCGGCCGCGTCACGCCGGTGGATGCGCATGCCGCGCTCGGTGCCGCGCTGCGTGAGGCCGCCGCTCAGTGCCAGGGCCTGCATCACGGTCATGCCAGGCTCCAGGCGCTGCGCGCCGGGGCGCTGCACTTCGCCATAGATGTAAAACGTCGGCGCGCGGTCCACATAGATGATGTCGCCGTTGGCGACCGGGATGTCGAGGTCCGAACGACCGGCCTGCAGGATGGACGGCAGGTTGATGTCGAGCTTGACCGGCTTGCCGTCACGCGTGCCCGACAGCGAGATGATGTCGGCGCCCGCCGGCAGCACGCCACCGGCCACCGCGATGATTTCCGACACCTTGGTGTTCACCGCCTCGATCGGGTAGCGGCCGGGCCGGGCGACCTGCCCCAGCACCGACACTTGGCTGCTGCGCACCTGCACCAGCGCGATGTTGACCTGCGGGTTGAGCACGAACTTGCCGGTCTGCAGCTGCTTGGCGATCTTTTCTTGAGCGCCAGTGACCGACAGGCCGGCGAGCTTGACCGTGCCGATCAGCGGAAAGCTGATGTCGCCGAGCTCGGTGATGCGGGTTTCGAGCGTGAGGTCGGCGTTCTGGAACACCGTGATGCGGACCACGTCGCCGGCACCCAGGATGTGCTCGGCGTTGCGTGCCGGGCCACCCGAAGCCGCGGGGGCCGACTGTGCGAACGCCGGCACCAGCCCGGCGACGCCGAGCAACAAAGACAACAGCCAGGAGCGAACAAGGGAGAAAGTCATCGGCATGGTCAAAGGTCCTTCGGTGAGAGATCGAGGTCGGCGGTCGCCATGACAGCGACCACCCCGTGCGGGCGGACCGGCATCCGCTCGCAGCGACATCCCGACCGCTGCCTGCGAACCCGCATCACTTGGAGCCCTTCCCACCTGGATCGACGTTCGTTCCAACCGGTTCCGTGACCAGTCCCCCCGAAGCCGGCATCGTCGCACTGGGCGCCGAGGCTGCGGCAGCCGGCCCGCCTGCATAGTCGCCCAGGTACTTCACCTCGGCGGCCTTGCGCAGGGCCTGGATGTCTTCTTCAACCATGCGGCGCTTGCGCTCGTTCATCAGGATCTGTTCGATCGTCTGGCGCGCGCGGGTCTCATCGACCGGTTGTTCACGTGCATCGCCGATCACGACGATGCGAGCACCGTTCGGAATGGCGGTGAACACCGACTCGCCCTTCTTCATGCCGGCCAGCTTGTTGACCACGTCTTCGGGCAACTGCTCGGGCGTGCGCACGGCCTGGTTGCCGCCGTGGCGGAAGTTGTTGGCCTTCAGGTACTCGACGAACTCGGCGATGTCTTTCGCGGCTTCGAGCTTGCTGCGCAACTCGGGCAGTTGCTCGGGCTTGGCTTCGACCATCAGCTCTTGCAGGCTGTAGACGCGGCGCTCTTTAAAGAGCGCCGGCTTGTCGTCGTAGTACTTGCGGATCTCGTCTTCCGAGGGCTTCGGCGCGCCGTTGGCGATCTTCTCGGCATAGTTGCGGGCAATGATCGAGCGGCGTGCCGCCTCGATCTGCTGCACGACGCGCGGGTCGCGGTCGATCTTGAGTTCCTGGGCCTTCTGGATCGCCAATTCCTCTTCGATCAGGCGTTCGAGCGCCAACTTGCCGGCGGCGGCGGCCTGCTCCGGCGGCAACCCACGCTGCTGTTGCAGCAGGAAGTTGATCTGATGGACGGTGATCTCTTCCTTGTTCACGCGGGCGGCCGTCTGCGTGGCCGGCTTGTCTTTCTTGTCGCCGCAAGCCGCCAGCGCCACCACGGCGACGCCCGCCACGGCCCAGCACAGCGCACGTTGCGTCATGCCGCGGGCCCGGTCAACAGCTTGTCCATCGCGCATCAAATTCATTCGGAGATTCCCAGAGCAGTCGGTGAGGAGGCCGGGTCGGCCGCCCGTCGCACGGCGGGCGTGCGCGGATTCGAGCGTCGCGGAGGTAGCCACGCCAAGCGGCCGGGATACCGCCATTCGAGCCCGGGAAAGTGTAGCGGTGATGAAGAAAACGCGGGAAACCCCTGAACAGGGGTCGGACCGCCACCCGTCAAAGAGAAGCGTGAACAAGTCACGCCATCTCAAACGGCCCCGGCGCGTGGCGCGAATCAGGTGGTGCGCCTCAGCACTTGATGCCCACGTGCAGGGCGACCACGCCGCCTGAGAGGTTGTGCACGTCCACGTGGCCGAAGCCGGCGGTCTTCATCATGGCCTTCAGTTCGGCCTGGCCCGGGTGCATGCGGATGGATTCGGCCAGGTAGCGGTAGCTGTCGGCGTCGCCGGCGGCCAGGCGACCGAGCACCGGCAGCACCTTGAACGAGTACCAGTCGTAGGCCTTCTCCAGCGGAGCGGCGACCTTCGAGAATTCGAGCACCAGCAGGCGGCCACCGGGGCGCAGCACGCGGCACATCTCGGCCAGCGCCACGTCCTTGTGGGTCATGTTGCGCAGGCCGAAGGCCACGCTCACCAAGTCGAAGTGGCCCGACGGGAAGGGCAGCGACTCGGCATCGCACAGCACGGTGGGCAGCAGCACGCCTTCGTCTTCGAGGCGGCTGCGCCCTTGCTGCAGCATGGCTTCGTTGATGTCGGTGTGCACCACGGTGCCCCGCGCGCCGACCTTGCGGGCGAAGGCGCGCGTGAGGTCGCCGGTGCCGGCGGCGATGTCGAGCACCTTGTCGCCTTCGCGCAGGTTGGCCACGGCCACCGTGTAGGCCTTCCAGGCCCGGTGCATGCCGAGTGACATCAGGTCGTTCATCAGGTCGTACTTGCGCGCGACCGAATCGAACACGCCCTTCACGCGGGTCGCCTTCTGCTTTTCGTCAACGGTCTCGAAACCGAAGTGGGTCTGGCTCATGGGTCAGTCTCCGCTGAATGTCGGGGTCGTCGTGCGCGTGGCGGCCGTCAGTGCGACCCGCAGCCCTTGGCCGGGGCGGCCATCGGGGCGTCCCGCTGCACGCCGGCTTTGCGCAGTTTTTCGGCGTAGTCGCTCCACAGGCGGTCTTGCTCGGCGCCCAGCTTGTAGAGCAGGTCCCACGAGAAGATGCCCGTGGCGTGGCCGTCCGAGAAGGTCGGTTGCACGGCGTAGTTGCCGACCGGCTCCAGCGCGTCGATGTTGACGAAGCGCTTGCCGGTCTGCAGCACGTGCTGGCTCGGGCTGTGGCCCTGCACCTCGGCCGAAGGCGAGTACACGCGCATCAGCTCGAACGGAATGTGAAAGTTCGCGCCATCGTCGAAGCTGACTTCGAGCGTGCGCGATTGCGCGTGCACGGTGATGGCGGTCGGTTGCGGGGTGTTGCGGGTCAGGCCGGCCATGGTGTCGGTGTCAGTCCAGGGCGGGGGGCAGCACGGCGCGCACCGCATCGTCGAGTGCGTCGAGCGACACCGCCAGGCGGCTCGCGGCCGCGGGCGTCACCTCGCGTTGCCGCTGCCCCCAGACGGGTTGCGGAAAGTGGCTGTCCCAGTCGAAGCGGGCGATGACGTGCCAGTGCAGGTGCGCCACCATGTTGCCCAGCGAGGCAAGGTTGATCTTGGTGGGCGACAGGCGCTCGCGCAACACGGTCTCGACCCGTGCGACCACGTCGAGGCATTCGGCCCGCGAGGCCGGATCGAGGTCGGTGAACTCGGCGACGTGCGCGTTCCAGACCACACGGTAGAAGGCCGGGAAGTCGGCGTCCGCCACGCGGATGACACGCCAGCGCGCCGCGCTCGCCACCGGCACGCCGCCGATGCCGTGGCACAGCTCGCAGTCGTCGGCCTTCGTCGTCATGTCGGCTGCACGGCGCTCACACCAACACGCGTTCGATGCCGCCGTCGTTGGCGCGGGCCACGTACTCGGGCAACCAGTCTTTGCCGAGGATCTGGTTCGCCATCTCGACCACGATGTAGTCGGCTTCGAGCAGGCCGTTGTTGAGGTCGTTGCCGTAGCGCGAGAGGCCTTGCAGGCAGCTCGGACACGAGGTGAGGATCTTCACGTTGCCCTTCTCGGCCACAGCGCCCGCACCGCCCT
The DNA here is from genome assembly GCF_056676035.1 of Piscinibacter sp. PDB5-1. Taxonomy (NCBI): domain Bacteria; kingdom Pseudomonadati; phylum Pseudomonadota; class Betaproteobacteria; order Burkholderiales; family Sphaerotilaceae; genus Piscinibacter; species Piscinibacter sp. PDB5-1. Next base: position 1,028,657 of record NZ_JBWVZL010000001.1, read on the forward strand.
CGGCGCCCTTCATCAGTTCGCGCAGCTTGCCTTCGTCCTTGCGCAGCTCTTCTTCCTTGCGGAAGCGCACCTGCGTCGAGATGTCCGGCCGCGTGACGCCCAGCGTGCCGCTCTCGCCGCAGCAGCGCTCGCTCTTGAGCACGTTGTCGCCGACCAGCGCCTTCACCGTCTTCATCGGCTCCTGCAGCTTCATCGGCGAGTGGCAGGGGTCGTGGTACAGGTAGCCGCCCGCGCCGCCGAGCTTGATGCCTTTTTCAAGCAGGAACTCGTGGATGTCGATGATCCGGCAGCCCGGGAAGATCTTGTCGAACTGGTAGCTCTGCAGTTGGTCGTAGCAGGTGCCGCAACTCACGACGACCGTCTTGATGTCGAGGTAGTTGAGCGTGTTGGCCACGCGGTGGAAGAGCACCCGGTTGTCGGTGATGATCTTCTCGGCCTTGTCGAACTGGCCGCTGCCCTTTTGCGGGTAGCCGCAGCACAGGTAGCCCGGCGGCAGCACGGTCTGCACCCCGGCGTGCCACAGCATCGCCTGCGTGGCCAAGCCGACCTGGGAGAACAGGCGCTCAGACCCGCAGCCCGGGAAGTAGAAGACCGCCTCGGTGTCGGCCGTCGTCGCCTTCGGGTTGCGGATGATCGGGACGTAGTCCTTGTCTTCGATGTCGAGCAACGCGCGCGCGGTCTTCTTCGGCAGGCCGCCCGGCATCTTCTTGTTGATGAAGTGGATGACCTGTTCTTTGATCGGCGCCGTGCCCACCGTGGCGCGCGGCGCGGCGGTCTGCTTCTTGGCCAGGCTGCGCAGCAGGTTGTTAGCGGTGCGCTGGGCCTTGAAGCCCACATCGACCATCGCCGTGCGCATCAGCTTGATGGTCTCGGGGTTGGTGGCGTTCAGGAAGAACATCGCCGCCTTGTTGCCCGGGCGGAAGCTCTTCTGCCCCATCTTGCGCAAGAGGTTGCGCATGTTCATCGACACGTCGCCGAAGTCGATGTTGACCGGGCACGGGTTCAGGCACTTGTGGCAAACGGTGCAGTGGTCGGCCACGTCTTCGAACTCTTGCCAGTGCTTGATGCTGACGCCACGGCGCGTCTGCTCTTCGTACAGGAAGGCCTCGACCAGCAACGAAGTCGCGAGGATCTTGTTGCGCGGGCTGTACAGCAGGTTGGCGCGCGGCACGTGCGTGGCGCACACCGGCTTGCACTTACCGCAGCGCAAGCAGTCTTTCATCGACGCGGCGATGTCGCCGATGTCGCTCTGCTGCATGATCAGCGACTCGTGCCCCATCAGGCCGAAGCTCGGCGTGTAGGCGTTGGTCAGGTCGGCCTTCAGCGAAACGCCGTCGAAGACGCTGTCGCGCAGCAGCTTGCCCTTGTTGAAGCGGCCTTCGGGATCCACCTTCTGCTTGTAGGCGGTGAAGTTGGCGATCTCGTCGTCGGTCAGGAATTCGAGCTTCGTGATGCCGATGCCGTGCTCGCCCGAGATCACGCCGTCGAGGCTGCGCGCGAGCTTCATGATGCGTGCGACCGCCTCATGCGCCGTCTGCAGCATCTCGTAGTTGTCGCTGTTGACCGGGATGTTGGTGTGCACGTTGCCGTCGCCGGCGTGCATGTGCAGCGCCACCCACACGCGGCCGCGCAGCACCTCTTTCTGGATGCGCTGACACTCGTCCACGATGGGCTTGAGCGCCGAGCCGGCGAAGATGGATTGCAGCTTCGCGCGGATCTGCGTCTTCCACGACGCGCGCAGCGTGTGGTCTTGCAGGTCTTCGAAGAAGCTGCGGCCGCCGGCTTGCGGCACGTCGAGGTTGTTGAGCCACTGCTGCCACAGGTCGCGCACCTCGCGCAGCAGCGCCAGGGCCTGCTGCACGCGGTCTTCGAGCAGTTCGGCCGAGGCGATCTCGCCCGCGTCGTCGCTCTTGCCCAGCGGCAGGTTGCCCTTCAAGAAGAAGTTCTCGAGCGCGTCCACCAGCGCCAGCTTGTTGCGCAGCGACAGCTCGATGTTGATGCGCTCGATGCCGTTGGTGTACTCGCCCATGCGTGGCAGCGGGATCACCACGTCTTCGTTCACCTTGAACGCGTTGGTGTGCTTGCTGATGGCCGCGGTGCGCTTGCGGTCGAGCCAGAACTTCTTGCGCGCGTCGGCGCTTACGGCCACGAAGCCTTCGCCCGCACGGCCATTGGCCAGGCGCACGACTTCGCTGGTGACGCGCGCGACCGCGTCGGGGTCGTCGCCGGCGATGTCGCCGATGAGCACCATCTTCGGCAGGCCGCCGCGTTTGCTCTTGGTGGCGTAGCCCACCGCCTTCAGGTAGCGGTCGTCGAGGTGTTCGAGGCCGGCCAGCAGGACGGGGGAGGGGCCACGCCCTTCCATGTCCACCCCGCCGCGCTTGGCCAGGTCGAACATGAAGTCCTTGATGTCCACGATCGACGGCACGGCGTCTTTCGCGTTGCCGAAGAACTCAAGGCACACCGTGCGCGTGTGGGCCGGCATCTTGTGCACGATCCAGCGGCAGCTGGTGATGAGCCCGTCGCAGCCTTCTTTCTGGATGCCCGGCAGGCCGGCGAGGAACTTGTCGGTGACGTCCTTGCCGAGGCCTTCTTTGCGGAAGACCCGGCCCGGGATGTCGAGCTGTTCGGTGCGTTCGAGTTTCTTGCCCGAGGCGTCGAAATACTTCAGTTCGAAGCGCGCCAACTCGACGTCATGGATCTTGCCGAGGTTGTGGTCGAGGCGCGTGACTTCGAGCCACTTGGCTTCGGGCGTGACCATGCGCCACGAGGCGAGGTTGTCGAGCGCCGTGCCCCACAGCACGGCTTTCTTGCCGCCGGCGTTCATGGCGACGTTGCCGCCCACGCACGAGGCCTCGGCCGAGGTCGGGTCCACCGCGAAGACGTGGCCGCCGCGCTCGGCGGCATCGGCCACGCGCTGCGTGACGACGCCGGCTTCGGTCCAAATGGTCGCCACCGGCCGGTCCAGGCCGGGCAGCTGGACCATCTCGACCTCGGTCATCGCTTCGAGCTTCTCGGTGTTGATGACGGCGCTGTTCCAGACCAGCGGCACGGCGCCGCCGGTGTAGCCGGTGCCGCCCCCACGCGGGATGATCGTCAGGCCGAGTTCAATGCAGTGCTTCACCAGCGCGGCCATCTCGGCCTCGGTGTCGGGCGTGAGCACGACGAAGGGGTACTCGACGCGCCAGTCGGTCGCGTCGGTCACGTGCGACACACGCGAGAGGCCGTCGAACTTGATGTTGTCCTTGGCGGTGTGGCGGCCCAGCAGCTTGGTGGTGCGGCGGCGCAACTCGGCCATGCGCTCGAACTGGTCGGCAAAGCTGTGAACCGCCGCCGTCGCAGCCTTCAGCAGTTCGCCCACCGACGCATCGCGTTCAGCGTCGGCGCCCGGCGTGCGGCGCGCCTGCACCTCGCCCAGGCGGTGGTGCAGCGCTTCGATCAGCAGCTTGCGGCGCTTGGGGTTGTCGAGCAGGTCGTCTTGCAGGTACGGGTTGCGCTGCACCACCCAGATGTCGCCCAGCACCTCGTAGAGCATGCGCGCCGAGCGGCCGGTCTGGCGCTCTTCGCGCAGGCGGCTCAGCAGTTCCCAGGCCCGCGAGCCGAGGATGCGGATGACGATCTCGCGGTCCGAGAACGAGGTGTAGTTGTAGGGGATCTCACGCAGCCGGGGTGCTGCATGCGCCGCTTCGACCGCGGCAGACATCTGGTTCAGGGGGATGGGTGCGTTCATGGACGTCAGGCGGAGCCGCCTGGGGGTGCACTTAGACGCGAATGGTAACGCAGGGCACCTCTTCGGCCGGGCCCGGCCCCTGGGTGCAGCGAGGGTTAACCCGAGAGCCGCGACCGCCCCGAGGTCCGAGGGGCTGGCCTACCCTTGCGGCCATGACACCCTGGCCCTACCCCTTCTGGATCGCCCACCGGGGCGCCGGCAAACTCGCCCCCGAAAACACCCTGGCGGCCTTTCGCGTGGGGGCGGGCCACGGCTACCGCGCCTTCGAGTGCGACGTGAAGCTCAGCCTCGACGGCCAGCCCTTCCTGCTGCACGACGCCGAACTCGACCGCACCGCCGGTGGCCGGGGCCTCGCCTCCAGCCATTCGTGGGACGCGCTCTCGCGGCTCGACGCCGGCGCCTGGCACAGCGCGGCCTACGCGGGCGAGCCCCTCCCCCGCCTGGAAGCCATCGCCCGCTTCTGCCGGGCCACGGGCTGCGCGCTCAACATCGAGATCAAGCCCACGCCGGGCCAAGAGACCGACACCGGCCGCGTCGTCGCCCACGAGGCCGCGCGCCTGTGGGCGGGTGCCGACGTGCCGCCGCTGCTCAGCTCGTTTCAGCCGGACGCCCTGGCGGCGGCGCAAGCCGCGGTGCCGGCCCTGCCCCGCGCGCTGCTGCTCGACGAGCTGCGCGAAGGCTGGGAAGACGAAGCCCGGCGCCTGGGCTGCGTGGCGGTGGTGTTCAACCGCCGGCTGGCCGACGCTGCGCGCATCGCCCGCCTGCATGCGGACGGCCTGCGCGTGCTGGCCTACACGGTCAACGAGCCGGCCGAGGCGCAGCGCCTGATCGCGGCCGGCATCGACGGGCTGATCACCGACGCGGTGGACCGCTTCCAGCCCGAGACACGCCCCCGCGCCTGACCGCCCGCGGCGCCTTCACATCGCCGGTGCGCGGGCCTCTTGCAGGCGGTCGCGCAGCGCCAGCACCTGGTCGCGGAAGGGCGGGAAGAGGCGCCCGAGCGCGGTGCCGTCGCCCTCGCGCAAGGCGGCTTCCAGCGCCTCGGCCTCTTTGGCCAAGGCCCGGGCGCGCATGTTGGCGGCCACACCCTTGAACCCGTGCACCACGGCCGCGAACTCGACCCAATCAGCGGCCGCCAGCGAGCGTTCGAGATCGGCCACGGCCTGGGTGCACTCGTGCTCCATGCGGTCGAGCAGCCGCGTCACCGCCGCCCGGTTGCCGTTCAAGGCGACCTCGAGTTCCGCCACATCCAGGCCGTCGATGGCCAGGGCACTGCCGCTGGCAGGCGGCTCGTCGTCGGCCCCGCCGGGTCGCGCGGCGACGGGCGCTGCGGCCGGCCGCAGCTTGAGCGAGCGAATGATCTGCACGACCACCCTGGGCTCCAGCGGCTTGGGGATGAAGCCGTTCATGCCGGCCTCGGCGCACAGCGCCCGTTCTTCGGCCATGACGCCGGCCGACATGGCCACGATGGGCAGCGAGAGCCCGTGCTCGCGGCGCAGGCGGCGCGTGGCTTCCAGGCCGTCCATCACCGGCATCTGCACGTCCATCAGCACGAGGTCGAAGGCCGCCGGGTGGCGAACCAACGCGTCGATCGCGGCCTGGCCATGGTCCACCGTCGAGACGAGCGCGCCCTCCGCCGAGAGCACGCCGCGTGCGACCTGCTGGTTGATGAAGTTGTCTTCGACCAGCAGGATGCGCAGCCCCTTCAGCCGATTGACCACACGCGCCGGCGCATAGCCGGGGCCCGCAGCGGGCAGGCCGGGGTGGCGCTTGGCCTGTGCCTCCATCACGGCGTCGAGGATCTTCGAGGGCGTCGCCGGCTTGCTGATGACGGCATCGATGACGTCAGCCCCGCCGGACTTCATCACCTGCTCGCGGCCGAAAGCAGTGACCATGATCACGATGGGCGGCTGCGCCATGCCTTCGATGGCTCGCACGGCGCGGCTGGTTTCCAGGCCGTCCATGCCGGGCATCTTCCAGTCGATCAGCAGCACGTCGAAGGCCTCGGCCTCGCGCTGGTGGCGATCGCTCAACTCGACGATGGCGGCAGCGCCGGACTCGACCTCGGTCGCATTCCAGCCCAGGCGATCGACGCTCTTGCTGACGAACTCGCGCGCCATCGGGTTGTCGTCCACCACCAGGGCCCGGCTGATCTGGCCCGGCAGCTTGGCAGCGGTGCGCTCCGGCTCGGCCGCAACGCGCATCGGCACCACGAACCAGAACCTGCTGCCCTGCCCTTCGGTGCTGTCCACGCCGATCTCGCCCTGCATCAGCTCGACCAGCCGCTTGCAGATGGCCAGGCCGAGCCCGGTGCCGCCAAAGCTGCGTGCCACCTGCGCATCGGCCTGCACGAATGGTGCGAACAGCTGCGCCGTCTTTTCGGGCGGGATGCCGACACCGCTGTCCTGCACCTCGAAGCGCACGCGCACCTGCGGTTCGGCCCCCGGCAGCTCGGCACAAGGCTCGCGCCGCACGTGCACCACCACCTCACCCTGCGCGGTGAACTTGATCGCGTTGCCGGTCAGGTTGATGAGGATCTGCAGCAGCCGGTGCGAGTCGCCGATGAGCTGCGACGGCACGTCGGGTTCGATGCCGACGATCAGCTCCAGGTCTTTCGGCGCCGCGTTGATCGACATGATCGACGCCAGGGTGTCGATCAGTCCGTGCAACGAAAACTCGGCCGTGGCCAGTTCGAGCTTGCCGGCCTCGACCTTCGAGTAGTCGAGGATGTCGTTGAGGATGCCCAGCAGCGTCTGCCCCGAGTTGCTGATGATGTCGAGGTACTCGCGCTGGGTGGGCGCCAGTGGCGTGGTGCTCAGCAGGTGCGCGATGCCCAGCACCGCGTTGAGCGGTGTGCGGATCTCGTGGCTCATGTTGGCGAGGAACACGCCCTTGGCCCGGCTGGCCGCCTCGGCGCGCAGCATGGCCTCTTGCATGAGCCGGCGCGATTCACGCAGTCGCCAGAACAGCAGCAAAACGACCGCGCCGACCAGCACGAAGGCCACCACCAGCACGTGCTGGCGCGCTTCGGTCAACGGCGCGAACGCTTCGTCGGCCGACAGCTCGGTGACCACGCCCAGGCCCAGCGTGTCGCTCCAGCGCCAGCCGCCCACCACCCGCACGCCGCGATGGTCGCGGTAGGGCTCCAGCGACTGGCCATCGCCCACCTGCAGTTGCCGCGCCGACTGCGTGAGCGGCAAGCCCTCGCGCGCGCCGTGCGTGGCCCCCGGCGCCGGGTCGAACAGGTTGTGCCCCGGGTCGCGGGCAAACAAGTAGCTGCGGCCACGGAAGGCCTCGCTGTGCAGACCGCTCTCGGCGAGGTCCATGTTGATCCACGCGCGGTCGGCATGCAGCCGGCCGAACTGGTCCACCAGGTAGCTGATGCCGGAAACCCCGAAGCGCGTGCCACCCTGTTGCGCGAGCAGGCTCGCGGGGTTCAGGCGCAGCAGAAAGTAGGCGGCGGGCGCATCGCCCTCGATGCGGATCGGCACGCCGACGAACAGCGTCATCGGCTTGTCGTCGAGCACCGCGCCGACGTTTTCGAGCGGCACGTCGGACTGCATCAACGGGCTCAGGGCCGCCCCCTTCAGCCGGATCGCACGCACGAACTCCGGTTCGTCCCAGGTGAGGTTGCGCATGCCGAGGTTGTCGTTGACCACCGAGGCGAGGTTGCGGCCCTCGGGCGAGACGATGAAGAAGCCCGGCGTGCCCTGCCGCCCCTGGTACTGGCCGAACTCGGCCCGCAAGGCAGCGAGTGCAGGCAGCTTGGCCAGTTCGGTGGCGGGAGCATTGCGGCGCGCCAGCAGTTCGCGCGTCAGCGCCTGCACGTCGCCACGCATCACCCAGGACTGGGCCTGGGCCACGCGGTCGCGCATCCAGCCTTCGAGCTGCCGACGCCCGGCGAGCTGCTCCTGCGCGAGAACAGTTTCGAGTTTGGCGAGGGTGCGGCGCTCGACCCATTCGAGGTAGCCCCAGCCGGTGGCGAGCAACAGCAGCACCGCCGCCGCTTCGAGCCCCCAGGCCGAGACCTTGTGCCGGACGATGGCAATCGAGTTCGAAGGTGTCACGTGCGGTGTGGGCGACGGCATGGCAAAGGTGCAGAGGCGAGGTCCAGCATAGCCCCGCCGCCCGGCTTCGCGCGCCAAGGCCACCCTGTCAAGGTTGACAGGCTGGGCGCCTCAAACCGGGTACCGCGTGGGGTCGGGCGGGCGCGTTGGGACGCTCTCCTAAAATCCCTCCTTTCCCCCGAACACGCGAAAGCCTGCCATGAGCCTCAAATGCGGCATCGTGGGCCTGCCCAATGTGGGCAAGTCCACCCTCTTCAACGCCCTGACGAAAGCGGGCATCGCCGCCGAGAACTACCCGTTCTGCACCATCGAGCCCAATGTGGGCGTGGTCGAACTGCCCGACCCGCGGCTCGCGCAGCTGTCGGCCATCGTCAAGCCCGAGCGCATCGTGCCGGCCATCGTCGAGTTCGTGGACATCGCCGGCCTCGTGGCCGGGGCCTCGAAGGGTGAAGGCCTGGGCAACCAGTTCCTCGCGCACATCCGCGAGACCGACGCCATCGTCAACGTGGTGCGCTGCTTCGACGACGAGAACGTGATCCACGTGGCCGGCAAGGTGGACCCGATCGCCGACATCGAGGTCATCCAGACCGAGCTGTGCCTGGCCGACCTGGCCACAGTCGAGAAGACGCTGCAGCGCTCGATCAAGGCCGCGAAGTCGGGCAACGACAAGGAGGCCGCCAAGCTGGTGGACGTGCTGCAAAAGTGCCAGGCGGCGCTCGACCAGGCCAAGCCCGTGCGCGGCATCGCGTTCAGCAAGGAAGAGCTGGTGGTGCTCAAGCCGCTGTGCCTGATCACGGCCAAGCCGGCGATGTTCGTCGGCAACGTCGATGAAGGCGGCTTCGAGAACAACCCCTACCTCGAACGACTGCGCGAATACGCCGCCGGCCAGAACGCCCCGGTGGTCGCCATCTGCGCCAAGACCGAGGCCGAACTCGCCGAGATGAGCGACGACGACCGGCTGCTCTTCCTGCAAGAGATGGGGCAGACGGAACCGGGCCTGAACCGGCTGATCCGCGCAGCCTTCAAGCTGCTGGGCCTGCAAACCTACTTCACCGCCGGCGTGAAGGAAGTGCGCGCCTGGACCATCCACATCGGCGACACCGCGCCGCAGGCGGCAGGTGTCATCCACACCGACTTCGAGCGCGGATTCATCCGCGCGCAGACCATCGGCTTCGACGACTTCATCGCCTACAAGGGCGAACAAGGCGCGAAAGACGCCGGCAAGATGCGCGCCGAAGGCAAGGAATACGTCGTGAAGGACGGCGACGTGCTGAACTTCCTGTTCAACGTCTGACCACTGGCAGCGCCACGCAGCCCACGCAAGAGGCTGCGGGCCCTGATCCGCCGCGTGCTGCCGTTCGGCCAGGCCGAACGCAGCGCGCCATGCTCAAGGGAGGGGTTCACATGAAGACCATCGTCCATGCGCGCCTGGCGCAGGCCCGCAATCACCTGAAGCGAGCGGTGGGCGCTTGCACCCTGGCGCTGGTGACCGGCTGTGGCGGCGGAGGCAGTGGCGACGACATCGCCCCCCCGCCTCAAGTACCGCAGGACACGCTCGAGGTGACCCATGAGTACGACGATGTCCAGAGCGGCACGATCACCCTGAACCTCTACGACCCGGCCACGCCATCGGCCGCGCGCTTGTCGATCGTTTCCGAGTGGCGCAGCTACGGCTTCGGCTTCGAAGCGACCGGGCGCCGGGCCAACGGCACGCCCAGCCGCTATGTGATGCGCCGGCTCTATCACCTGGACCAGGGCCAGCTGTTCGAAGTCAGCATGCGACGGGCCGACGTCACCCGCAGCCGCCGCATCTCATCGCTCACCAACGCTTGCGGCATCGAGGGCGCCTACGCCTTGGCGGCCGATGGCCATGCCGATTGGGTGCACGTGTCGATGGCCGGCGCCGATGGCAGTTGCGCCAGCACGCAGGACAACCTGCACGCCTTCGTCCGCAGCGGCTCCGCCGAGACGCAGGCACCGCTTCAGTTGCCGCTGGGCGTGTCGGTGGTCGAGCCGCTGTACGACGTCGCCAACCTGCGTTTGCTGCACTTCCTGATGCTGGACGCCTCGTCTGCGATCAACCGGCGGCTGCGCCTGTACAGCGCCGAACTGGCCGCAGGAGGCGAGGTGCCGACCGGCGGCTCGGTCTCGACGGCAGCATTCGCCTTCCCCGCGTCGGAGGCGACCGCCACCAACGCGCACTACCTCGAAGTCAACAGCACCCTGCGGCGCCTGACCTGGAACGACAGCGGCGCGGCGATCTCGGGCCCGCTGCACACGGTGTCCACGGTCAGCGGGACGCAAGCCCCGCTCGACGCGAGCCGCGCGCGCCATGACAACGGCGTGCTGTACTTTACGGACGGGCCGTCGGTCTACCGGCTGTCCGGCGCCACAAACTCGCAGCAGGTCGGCACGGTGCCGGCTTCATCACCCAGCAGCCTGAGCCTGGTCGGCCAGACCAACGACCAGCTGGTCGTGCTGCAGCGCGCCCACGACGGCACGAGCGGCATCTGGCGCATGCCCAAGGCCGGCGGCACGCCCGTGGCCGTGGCGCAGTCGGTCGAGTCGGCCACGATCGGCGATGCCTGGTGCGTGGCCAACGGTCGGGTCTACTACAGCACGTTCACCTTCGACACGCCCACTCGCGCCTGGTCGGTGCCGGTCATGGGTGGCAGCCCGGTGAATTACCTGCCCGATGGCGCGCAATACATCGGTGAAATCGACAGCGTCGGTGCGGGGGCCTTCACCGAGGGCGACGTTCGCTACCTGGTGTCGCTGAGCGCGGACGGGACCGTGCGTTCGCACGAATTCGACACCGGCACCACGCGGGCCATCGGCCGCGTCGCGGCGGGCCGCACCGACCTTTGGGGCTATGGCAGCGAGGGCATCGGCGGGCAGGGTGGCCGGCTCCTGCACGTCAGCGGCACACAGGGCCAAACCCTGCGAACCACCCACTGGTTCTCGCCGGGCCGAGAAAACTCGCTCGTGCCTTTGGGCCTGAATCCATAAGCCTCGCTTTCGTGACACCGCGGCGGCGCGCCAAAGGCGGTGCCGCGGTGTTGTACGCACGTCCAAATTGCCTTGCGGGCTCGACCAGCGGTGGTAGGCTGCGGGGTTGGTGCTTGCTCTCGCAACGCGCCACGCGTGTTGTCAGAGAAAACCCTCAATGCACCACCGCAGCCCCCACTGAATGACGCCTGCGTCACAACGCCCCCCACCGCATTGGTTGCTGGCCTTTCTGGGCACAGTGGTCGCCTATGCCGTGATCGGTTGGGTGTCCCTGTGGCTGGCAATTCCCCCGGGCTACGCTTCTCCGCTCTACCCCTCGGCCGGCATCGCGCTCGCCAGCGTGCTGGTGTTCGGCTGGCGCATGCTGCCGGCGGTCGCGCTGGGCTCTTTCGCAGTCAACCTGATCCTCGGGGCCGACCGCGGCGTGATCGCCCTCTCGGCCCTGGTGCTGCCGGCCGTCATCGGCCTGGGCGCGATGGTGCAGGCTGGCGTCGGCGCGTGGCTGGTGAAGCGCTTCGTGTCGCAGCCGCTGCGCTTGAGTGAGCTGCGCGACATCCTCGTGTTCTTCGGATTGGGCGGGGCCGTGGCCTGCCTGGCCAACGCGACGCTGGCCGTCTTCGCCCTCGAACGCCTCGCCAGCCAGCCCGCCACCGAGATGCTGTTCACCTGGTGGACCTGGTGGGCCGGCGACACGCTGGGCGTCCTGATCGCAGCGCCCATCGCGCTGACCCTCGTCGGCCAGCCGCAAGAAGACTGGGTGCCCCGCCGCCGGTCCATCGGCCTGACCCTGGTGGTGGCGACGCTGCTGATGGCGCTGAGCATCAAGCAGGTCGCCCTGTGGGAAGAAGACCGCGTGCAAGCCACCTTCGAGCGCGACGCGGTGCACGCGTCCGCCACGCTCGCGGCACAGTTGCAAAGCCCGCTGCACGCGCTGCAAGCGGTGCACGGGGTGTTCGTGGCGTCCGTGCAGGTGTCGCAAGACGAGATGCGCCGCGCCAGCGCGACCTGGTTGCTGCCCGAGGGCTACCTCCAGGCCATCGGCTGGGCTGTGCTGCTGCCGCGCAGCGAGAAGCAGTCGTTCGAAGACAAGGTGCGGCGCGAAGATGCGCAACCGGGCTACCGCGTGTTCGACCGCGACACCCCAAACGGCCAGCCACCGCCGGACCCGATGGCGGTGGTGCGCTACATCGAACCGCGAGGCACCAACAGCGCCGCGCTGGGGGTCAACGCACGCTCGGTGCCGCAGGCGCGCGATGCCATCGACGCGGCGATTCGCACCGACCGGCCGGCGGCCAGCGCGGGCTTTCGCCTCACCCAAGAAACGGGTGATCAGACCGGCCTGGTGATCTACCACGCGGTCTATGAAGGTGCGCCTGCGACCGAGGCCGAACGGCGGGCCGCCGCGCGCGGGCTGGTCTTTGCCACGCTGCGCATGGAAGACGCCATGGCTGCCATGCACAGCAGCCTGCCGGCCTACTTGCGCGTGTGCCTGCTCGACACCGACCCCGGCGTCGAGCGGCGCCGCCTCGCCGGGCCGAAGGGCTGCGAAGACCAATCGCCCGAGCTGAGCCACACGCGACCACTGGCCTTCTCGGGCCGCCAGTGGGAGCTGCGCATCAGCGCCCAGCATGCCGACGTGCCCGACGCCCGCGAGCGCAATGCCCTGCCCTACTCGCTGGTCGCGTTGCTCGCCACGGCGATGCTCGGCGCCCTGCTGCTCAGTGTGACCGGCCGCACGCGCCGCATCGAGGTGGCGGTGAAAGAGCGCACCACCGCCTTGCAGCGCGAGATCGCCGAGCGCGAGCAGACCGAGGCCGACCTGCGCGAAAGCGAACAGCGCTTCCGCAACATCCTCAACAACGTGCCGATCGGCGTGGTCTACACCGACCTCAACGGCAACGTGAAACAGGTGAACCCGCGTTTTTGCCAGCTGACCGGCTACACGGCCGACGAGTTGAGCGGCATGAACGTCGCGACCCTGACCCACCCCGACGACCGCGAGAACGATGCGCCGCTGGCCGAGCAGTTGGTGCGCGACGAGATCCCGATGTACCGCCGCCAGGGCCGCTACCTCACGCGCGACGGGCGCATGGTGTGGGTGCAGTCGATCGTGACCCTGCTGCGCGACCTGCAGGGCCGCCCACGCCGCATCGTGGCCGTGGTCGAAGACATCACCGAGCACATGCGTCTGGCCGAGGCCGAGCGCGCGCGCGAGGTGGCCGAGGTCGCCAACCGCGCGAAGAGCGACTTCCTCTCGCGCATGAGCCACGAGTTGCGCACGCCGCTGAACGCGATGCTCGGCTTTGCACAGCTGCTCGAACTCGACCAGGCGCACCCGCTGCCCGAGTCGCAGCGCCCCTGGGTCACGCAGATTCAAAACGCCGGCTGGCATTTGCTCGACATGATCAACGACGTGCTCGACCTGTCGCGCATCGAGTCGGGCACGCTGAGCCTGCAGGCCGACGCGCTCGACCTGCGCGAGATCGTCGCTGCGACGCGCGCGATGGTCGAGCGCGACGCCCAGCGCCGCAACCTGACCCTCAGCCTCGAACTGCCCGACGACGTGCCGCGTGTCACGGGCGACGCCACGCGCGTGAAGCAGATCCTGACCAACCTGCTGAGCAACGCCGTCAAGTACAACGTGGACGGCGGCCGCATCCACATCGCCGCGCGCACGCTGCCGCGCGACATGGTCGAGATCACCGTCACCGACACCGGCCTGGGCATGACGGCGCACCAGCTCGCACAGCTCTTCCAGCCCTTCAACCGGCTGGGCCGCGAACGCTCGTCGATGGAAGGCACCGGCATCGGCCTGGTCATCAGCCAGCGCCTGGCCGAACTGATGGGCGGGGCGCTGCGCGCGCGCAGCACGGCCGGAGAGGGCTCGTCGTTCGTGCTCACGCTGCCGCGCGCCGAGAGCACCGATGCCGAAATCGAGCCCCCGCCACCGGCCGCGCCCGCAGGCAGCAACTACCACCAGCGCACGGTGCACTACGTCGAAGACAACGAGACCAACGTCGAGGTGATGCGCGGCATCCTCTCGCGACGGCCGCAGGTGCAGCTCGACGTGTCGTTGACGGGGCTGGACGGCCTCGCGCGCATCCGCCACCGGCGGCCCGATCTGATCCTGCTCGACATGCACCTGCCCGACATCGACGGCATGGAGCTGTTGCGCCACCTGAAGGCCGACCCGCGCACCGCCGGCATCCCGGTGGTGGTGGTGTCGGCCGACGCCCTGCCCGCGCAGATCGACATCGCCCTGCAAGCCGGCGCCGAGCAGTACCTCACCAAGCCGGTGAGCGTGAACCAGCTGCTCGCGGTGGTCGATGCCGTGCTCGAAGGCACCGACACCGGCATGCAGCCGCTGCAGTGACGGCCGAGGCGCCAGGCCGCAGCATCGCGCGCTTCGCCCGCAGCCGTCAGCGACCCTGAAAGCGCGGCACCCGCTTCTCGGACCAGGCCGTCACACCCTCGCGCAAGTCCTCTGACTTGGCGGCGGCCACGATGTCTTGCCGCAGCTCCTCCGGGTCGAGCGCCTGGCGGGCGATGCGGTTGAGGTGCTTCTTCATGCCCAGCAAGGGCAGCGGCGCCATGGCCTTCAGCGTGGTGGTCAGCCGCTCGACCGTCACCTGCATCGCGGTGAGGTCTTCGTCGAGGTCGGTCAGGAAACCCATCGCCTTCATCGCATCGGCGTCGATGCGTTCGGCGGTGAGAAACAGGCGCTTGGCGTGGTCGAGGCCCAGGCGGCTGACGTAGCGCTCCAGCCCGCGCCGGTAGAAGTGCAGGCCCAGGCGTGCCGCCGGCATGAACATGTCGATGCCCTGCACGCCGAGGCGAAAGTCGCAGGCCAGCGCGAGGTCGGTCGCGCCGCCGTACACCGGGCCTTGCAGCACGGCCATCGTCACGGGGCGTGCGTCTTCGACGGCGTTGACCACGTCTTCGAAGGGCACGTGGCGCGAGCCGCTCATGCGCGTGAGGTCGTAGCCGCTGCAGAAGTACTTGCCCTCGGCGCGCAGGCGCAGCACCAGCACCTCCGGCCGCGCGTTGACGGCGGCGATGTGGTCGAGCAGCAGGGCCAGGTCTTCGGGTTCCAGCCGGTTGGCCTGCGCCGGGCGCCGCAGCGTGATGTCGGCCACGGGGCCGTCGATCGAGAGGTCGGGGGGGGCCATCGTCATGGTGCGGTCACAGGTCAGCGCCCGCTGAAGCGGGGCGTGCGTTTTTCAAGAAAGGCGCGGCGGCCTTCGCGGTAGTCGTCGCTGTCGAAGCAGCGGTCCACCAGGCGGTCGATGTCGGCGCGGTCGGCGCTCAGCGAGTAGCGCTCGAAGGCCTGCACCGCCGCCTTGGCGGCATGCACGGTCAGCGGGGCGTTGGCCGCGATGCGCTGGGCGTAGTCGTGCACCTGCTGGCGCAGTTGCTCGCCGTCGGCACACACGGTGTTGACGAGGCCCAGGCGCAGCGCTTCGGCCGCGTCGAGAAGGCGGGCGCTGAACAGCAGGTCTTTGGCGGCGGAAGGCCCGACGAGGCGAGCAAGCGCGGCCACACCGGCGTACTCGTAGCCCAGGCCCAGCTTGGCCGCCGGGATGCCGAACTGCGAGCCGGCCGTCGCAAAGCGCACGTCGGCCGACAGCGCCAGCGCGAGCCCACCGCCGATGCAATGGCCTTCGATCATCGCGATCAGCGGCTTGCTCAGGCGCGCCAGGCCCTTCTGCCCACGGCCGGCGATCTGCGCGTAGGCCTCTTTCTGCTGCGCATTCGCGCGCACCTTTTCGAACTCGGAGATGTCGGCCCCGGCGGCGAACGAACGCCCGCCCGCGCCGCTCATCACCACGACGCGCACCTCGGGGTCGGCCTCGAAGGCGTGGGCGGCGTCGCCAAGGGCCTGCCACATCTCCAGCGACACGGCGTTGCGCCGCTCGGGGTGGTTGAACGTGAGCCAGCCCACGCCCTCGCGCACCTCGGCGAGCACCTTCTCGGTGACGAGCGCGATGGGGCGGCCTGACCGACTCATGCCACCGCCCCTTCGGCGCGCAGCGCCGCGATGGCCGCGTCGTCGTAGCCCAGCTCGCGCAGCAGTTCGTCGGTCTGCTCGCCGGGGTCGGGCCCGGCGTGGTGAAAGCGCTCGGGGTGCGGAAACTTCGACAAATTGATCGGCGAGCGGATCAGCTGCAACTCGCCCAGCAGCGGGTGCGTGGCCGGGCGCGTCATGCGCAGGTGCTTGACCTGCGGGTCTTCGAAGGCCTGGCCGATGTTGAAGATGGGCCCACAGGGCACGCCGGCCTTGTTGAGCCGCTCCACCAGGTCGGCCATGTCGAACTGCTCGGTCACGGCGTTGATGTCGGCGTCGATCTGCTCGCGGTGCTGCTGGCGCGAAGCCACGCTTGCGTACTCGGGTTTGGCCAGCAGCGCCTGAGCGCCCAGCGCCTCGCAGAAGCCGTTCCACATGCGCGAGGTGGCCGGCGCGATGTTGACGTGGCCGTCGCGCGCGCGGTAGGTGCCCATGGGCACGATGGTCGGGTGCCCGTTGCCCTGCTGTTCAGACACGACGCCATCGACCGTGTAGCGCGAGGCCTGGAAGTCGAGCTTGTTCAGCATGCCCTCGATCAGCGAGGTGTGCACCCATTGGCCTTCGCCGGTGTGCGCCCGGTGCAGCAGCGCGAGCAAGATGCCCTGGCCGAGAAACATGCCGGCCGTGGTGTCAGAGATCGCGATGCCCGTGCGCACCGGGCCGCCGCCGGGCGCGCCCGTCACCGAACTGAGGCCGCTCATGCCTTGCACGATCTGGTCGACGCCGGGGCGGTCGCTGTAGGGGCCGTCCTGCCCGAAGCCCGAGATGCTGGCGAGCACGATGCCCGGGTTGATCTGCCGGAGCTGTTCGTAGTCGAGGCCGAGGCGCGTCTTCACGTCGGCCCGAAAGTTCTCGACCACGACGTCGCTGCGTTCGATCAACTGCCGCAGCAGCTTCGCGCCGTGCGCCGACTTGAGGTCGAGGCACAGGCTGCGCTTGTTGCGGTGCAGGTTCTGTTCGTCGGACCCGCGCCGGCGCCCCGTCACCGACCCCGGGTCGCGCGGGGGCGGCGGGTCGATGCGCGTGACCTCGGCGCCCCAATCGGACAGCAGCCGCACGGCCGCCGGCCCCGCGCGGGCCACGGTGAGGTCGAGCACCTTGTAGCGGGACAGGGGCAGCGTGGTGTCGTGGGTCATGGGCGTGGACATGCTCGAAAGCCGATCAATGGGGGGCCGCGCTCAACGGGTCATCCAGTACTCGCGGAAGGCCTGGCGCGGGTCGTCTTGGGCGCGGGTGCGCGAGGCGTCGCCATCGAACACCAGCGTCGTGCGCTTCGCCTCGGTGTAGGGCGCCCAGGCCGGCGTGCGCGCGTTGTTGGGGTCACCGGTCGCGGCGAAGGCGACCCAGGCGCTCGCCAGTTGGTCGGCCAGGCCGAGTTGCAGTTCGCTCGGGCCGTTGAGGCCGTGGCGGATGTCGTGCAGGCTCGGGCCGATGTCCACCCCGTGCGTTGCGCCCATGCGGCCGCCGAAGGCCGGGCTGGGGGTCTTCCAGAGGTAGGTCCACACCGGCGCACTGCCGGGCAAGGCCGCCTTGCGGTCGGCCTGCAAATGGGCGCCGAGGCGAAAGCTGCTGTCGGTGTCGAGGCGCGCCTGCAGCAGAAACGGCGTGGCCTGCGGGTCTTCGGCGCGGTACATGGCGACGAGTTGCTTCGCGTCCAGTCCCTTGCGGCCGGCGATCTTGTCTTCGGCGAACTTCAGCAGGCCGGCGTCGTCGAGCTTGAAGTTGGCCTGGCGGTACGAGCGCTCGTCGAGCACGGTGCTGACGATCATCGGCACCTGGGCCGACACGCCGGGCGCGTCGGGGTCGAAGGGGTGGCGTGGCAGGGCGATGCCATCGACCGTGGGCGAGAACGCACGCGGCGCCTCGCCCTTTTGCCGGTCCACGCCCTCGAACACCATCTGCAAGGCCAGCAGTTGCTGCATCGGCAGCGTGTGCAGGCGGTCGAGCGAGGTCTTGTCGATGCCCAGCATCATCAAGAACTTGTCGGCGATGTCGGCCGACATCTCGGGCGGCATCATCTTCAGGCCCGAACCGCTCATCACGCCCGCGCGCTGGTACAGCCCCTGCGCCGAGGGCATCGCCATCAGCGTGCCGGCCTTCAGGCCACCGCCCGACTGACCGAACACCAGCACGCGGTTCGGGTCGCCGCCGAAGGCCTCGACGTTGTCGCGCACCCATTTGAGTGCGGCCACGATGTCGAGCATGCCCACCGCGCCCGACTGCGCGTAGCGCTCGCCGCCCACGCCCGCGAGGTTGAGAAAGCCGAACGAGCCGAGGCGGTGGTTCAGCGTGATGACGACCGCGTCGCCGAAGCGCGCAAGCATCTCGCCATCGAACTGCGGCGAGTTGCCCGAGCCCGCGTAGAAGCCGCCGCCGTGCAGGTGCACGAGCACCGGGCGCTTGGCGCTCTTGCTGGGCGAGGGGGTCCAGAGGTTGATGACGAGGCAGTCTTCGCCCATGCCGCCGGGCTGCAGGTCGTAGGCGATCAGGTCGGCGTACGCGTGGCGGCGGTCGGTCGGCATCTGCGGCGCGTAGTTGCCATAGGCGGTGGCGTCGCGCACGCCGGCCCACTTGGCCACGGGCTGCGGCGGCATGAAGCGGTTGGCGCCGCCGGTGTCGGCGCCGTAGCGCAGGCCCTTGAAGACGTGCACGCCGCCCGACTTGAGGCCACGCACCTGACCATCGGCGGTTTCGACGGTCGAGAAGATGGGGTCGTCGGTCATGGCATGCGTCCGGTTCGACATCAACAGGCCGGTCGTGGCCGCGGCCGAGAGCATCCAGTGGCGGCGCGAGAGGCCGTGTGCGCGTGCTTGCATGGGGGTTCTTTCAGGTCTCACGTGTTGTTCTTTCTTCTGCTTCAACTCACCACCGCCACGCCGCTCGGGTCGATCGACAGCACCGACTCGTGGCCCACCTCGAACACGTGGTTGGGCGCGGCGTGCACCTTCAGCGCATCGCCGCCGTTGAGCGGGCGCACAAGGTAGTCCCAGTACTCGCCGAGGTAGGTGCGGGCGACCACCGACACCGGGCCCATCGCCACCGAACCGTTCGCAGGCGCGCCGAGCGTCAGCGATTGCGGGCGCACCGAGACCTGCGCCTGGCGGGTCTCGTTGTTTGCATCGGGCAGCGGCACCGCACCCGGCAGGCCGGCCAGCGTGATCTGCCCGGCGCGCAACTCGCCGGTGATCAGGTTGGTCTGCCCGATGAAGCCGGCGACGAAGGGCGTCTTCGGCCGGTTGTAGAGGTTCCACGGCGTGTCGATCTGCTCCAGCCGACCGAGGTTGAGCACGGCGATGCGGTCCGAAATCGTCATCGCTTCCGACTGGTCGTGCGTGACGTACACGGTGGTGAACTTGAACTCGTCGTGCAGGCGGCGGATCTCGCTCGCCATCTCTTCGCGCAGGTTGGCGTCGAGGTTCGACAGCGGCTCGTCGAGCAGCAGCACCTCGGGCCGCACGACCATCGCGCGGGCCAGCGCCACGCGCTGCTGCTGGCCGCCCGACAGCTCGGCCGGGTAGCGCTGCGCGAGCGCGCCGAGCTTCACCACATCGAGCATTTCTTGGACGCGGCGCTTCAGCTCGTCGGCCGGCGTGCGGCGCACGTTGAGGCCGAAGGCGACGTTCTCGAACACCGTCATGTTCGGCCAGATCGCGTAGCTCTGGAAGATCATCGACATGCCGCGGTGCTCGGGCGGCACGGTGCGCTTCGCGCCCGAGATCTCGGTGCCGTCGATGGCGATGCGGCCGGCACTCAGCTCGATGAAGCCCGCGATCATGCGCAGCGTGGTCGTCTTGCCGCAGCCCGAAGGCCCGAGCAGCGTGACCAGTTCGCCCTTGGCGAGCGACAGGCTCAAGTCTTCGACGACTTTGACGGCGCCGTAGGCCTTGTGGACGTGGTGGAGGGTGAGTTTCGACATGGAAGCCTCTTTGCCAAGCTGTTGACCACCCGAGGTCATGCGCGACGCAGCATGAAATCTCGCCCCGCGATGCGCATGCCGGCGGCCACCACCAGCGTGGTGATGACGACCAGCACCACGCCCATCGCCGCCAGCGTCTCGTAGTTGCCCTGCTCGCTCAGGTCGAGCGTCAGCACCGACACCACGCGCGACTGCGGGCCGGTCAAAAAGACCGCCGTGGACAGCTCTTTGGTGCAGATCACGAAGACCAGGATGAACACGCCCGCGAGCGTCTTCTTCAGCAGCGGGAACACCACCTTCGCCAGCACCGTGAGCCGGCCGCCGCCCAGCACGCGCACGGCCTCTTCGAGCTCGGGGTTGAGCGATCGCACCGAGGCGCCGAGCGCCGTCACCGCGATTGGCAGGAAGCGCGTGGTGAAGGCCACCACGATCAGCGCGCCCAGCCCGTACAGCGAGAACGGCGGCCCGGCGTACGCGGCGTAGAGGCCGATGGCGAGGATCAACCCCGGCACCGCCACCGGCGCCAGCGCCAGAAACTGCACCACGCCCGGAAACGGCGTGATGCGCCGCTGCACCGCATAGGCCACGCACAGCCCGGCGCCCACGCACACCAGCGCGGTCGCGCCCGAGTACAGCACCGTGTTGATCAGCGCCGAGCGCACCGTGACCTGCTGGAAGAAGATGTCGTGGTAGTTGGCGAGCGTGAGGTTGCCGCTCGCGATGCCCCGGCCCCAGGCCTTCGACACCGAAGCCAGCAGCAGGATGACCAGCGGCATCAGCACCGCCATCAGCGCCACCAGGCCGGCGTAGGCCATCAGCGGCCACTTCCACAGGCCGATGTCGAAGGGCCGGCGCTCGCCGCCCTTGCCCGACACCGAGACGAAGCCCTTGCGCGACAGCAGCCGGCGCTGCAGCAAGAGCAGCACGACCGTGAGCAGCAGGATGGGCATCGCGAACGCCGCCGCCGCGTTGATGCGCAACGGGTACTCGAAGAAGGTCGCGATCTGCGTGGTGGCGAGGTTGATGCCGGCCGGAATGGCGATCAGCGCCGGCGTGCCGTACAGCGCCACCGATTCGAGAAAGATCAGGATCGCCGCGCCCAGGATGGACGGCAGCACCAGCGGCAGCGTCACGCGCGTCAGCGTGCGCAGCTTGCCGGCACCGTGGATGGCGGCCGCGTCTTCGAGCTCGGTCGAGACGAGGTCGAGCGCCGACTTGGTGAACACGTACACCAACGGAAAGGTGTACAGCGCGATCACGAAGGCCAGGCCCCAGAAGCTGAAGATGTTGAGCGGGCCGCGCTCGCCACCGAAGAGCTCGACCCACAGTCGGTTGAGCCAGCCGGCGTTGGGCCCGGCCAGAAGAATCCACGCGATGGCGCCCAAAAAGTTGGGCATCACGAAGGCCGCCAGCACGCTCAGGTGCGTGAGTTGGCGCCCGGGCATGTTGGTGCGCGACACGGCCAACGCCAGCGGCACGCCCAGCAGCAGCGCGATGCCCGTGACGGCGCCGCCCAGCATCAGCGAATTGAGCATCGCCTGCACATGGCGGCTGCGGCCGAAGGCGGCCGCGTAGTGGCGCAGCGTGAGGCCGCCGTCGCTGGCGGCCACGCTGTCCCAGATCAGCCGCAGGATCGGGTTGGCCACCAGAAAGGCCAGCAGCACGATCAGCACGCCGAACAGCCACAGCGCCGGGTCGGCCCAGCGGCTGGGCATGCGGGCGCGCACGGCGGGAGCCGCCAGCGCGGCGTCAGACGCCGAAAGCATCGCGCCAGAGATCGACGACGTCGGGCAGGCCCTCGACCACCTCGGGCGCCGAGGCGCGCAGCAGCTTGGGCGCGTCGTCGAGCCCCAGCACGCCCGGGCGCGGCTTGGCGCCGGCGCGCTTGGGGATGCCGAAGCGCTCGTACGAGAGCTTGTCCACCTCTTCGCTGCCGATCAGGAATTCCATGAACAGCTTGGCGGCGTTGGGGTGCGGCGCGTTGGCCATGATGGCCGAGGGCGAGGTCATCAGCA
The DNA here is from genome assembly GCF_056676035.1 of Piscinibacter sp. PDB5-1. NCBI lineage: Bacteria > Pseudomonadati > Pseudomonadota > Betaproteobacteria > Burkholderiales > Sphaerotilaceae > Piscinibacter > Piscinibacter sp. PDB5-1. Next base: position 1,050,459 of record NZ_JBWVZL010000001.1, read on the forward strand.
CCAGCCCTTCTTTCGGCGCGACCACGCCCAGCGGGTTGCCCTTGGCCGCCCCCATCGCGGCCAGATTGATCGGCCCGGCGGCGATCAGGCGCTCGCCCGAGGTCAGCGTGGTCACCGTGTCGATGATCGAGCGGCCCACCTGCGGCTTGTTGTCGGCCAGCTTCTTGAACCAGCCGGCGCCGTAGAGGTTTTTCATCTCGATGGCCCAGGCACCGACGAAGCCGCTGAAGCCCGGGTGGCCGACCGACGCGAGGCCGCGCCACTTGGGGTCGGTGAGGTCGTTCCAGCTCTTGGGCGCGTCTTCGGGCTTGACCTTGGTGGTGTTGTAGATGAGCCCGACCATCGAGACGCTGGCGACGTGGAAGTAGCCCTCGGGGTCGAGGTTCTGCAGCCGCTTGTCCATCTGCGCGGCGGCACCCGGCGTGTGCCTGAGCAGCAGCTTGCGCTGCTTGAGGTCGAGGTAGTGCGCGAGGTCGGTCGAAGAGAACACGTCGCAGTTGGCGGTCTTGGCCTGCAGGTCCTGGTTGAGGCGCTGGAAGGCGACCTGCGCGGTCGTGCGCACCACGTTCACCTTCACGCCGGGGTAGCGGGCCGTGAAGGTGCGCGCCAGGTTTTCGGCGTCTTCGGACGGCAGGTACACGATGTACCAGGTGAGCTCGCCCTCTTTGCGCGCCGCCGCGTGCAAGGCGTCGAGCGCGGCCGGGGTGGCCTGGGCCTGCACGGCGGCCCACGGGGCCATCGCGGCGGCGCCGGTTGCAGCGGCCACGGCGGTGAACTGGCGTCTGTCGAGTCGCATCGGTGAATCCTTTCAGCGAGAACCGCCAGTCCGGGGCGGAGGCGTCTTTTTCAGTGTACGTAGCAGCCTCATAAAAATACATTCAGTGTTTCTACGCATTCTTATGGTCACTTTGCGTACACACCCGTGCATAGAATTCGGCCAGCCCCAGGAGCCCCGCCCATGCCCCCCTCCTCCCCTTCTTCACGCGTCAACCTGAGCGACAAGATCCGCGCCGCGCTCGAAGCCGAGATCGTCTCGGGCCAGCTCACGGCCGGCTCGCGCATCGACGAACAGGCGCTGATGGAACGCTTCGAGGTGTCGCGCACACCGGCGCGTGAAGCGCTGCTGCAGCTGATCTCGGCGGGGCTCGTCACCACGGTGCCACGGCACGGTGCGGTGGTGGCCACGCTGTCGGTGGCCGAGTACGTGGCGATGCTTGAAATCCTCACCGAACTCGAAGGCCTGGCCGCCCGACTGGCCGCGCGGCGCATGCCGGCCGCCCAGCGGCGCCTGCTGCAAGAGGCCGACCAGGCCTGCCGCGAAGCCGCCGCGAAAGACGACGCCGAGGCCTACGGCCGCGCGAACTGGCGCTTCCACGCGATCATTTACGACGGCAGCCTCAACGAGGTGCTGGCCAAGCAGTTGCGCGCCATGCGCCTGCGCATGCGCCACCCGCAGCGCACGCTGTTCGACCGGCCCGGGCGCATCCGCAATTCACTCGCCGAGCACGAGGTGGTGCTGAAGGCCATCTTGAACGGCGACGAAGACGCGGCCTACCGCGGCATGACGGGCCACATCAGCAGCGGCGGCAATGTGTACGCCGACGCCATCGCCAGCATGCCGTTCAGCGCGCCCATCGCGTCGCCCATCGCGTCGCCCATCACGTCGCCCATCGCGTCGCCGATCGCCACGCCCGAAGTCGCGGCAGAGGCACGGGCCGCCACCCGGCGCGCGGCGCGGCGCAAGCCCACGGCCAAGGCCGGCTGAGGGGGCCGCCATGCAGACGACCGCCATCCACATCCACCGCCACGGCGGGCCCGAAGTGCTCGAAGTGACCTCGGTCGAGGTCGGCGAGCCCGGCCCGGGCGAGGTGCGCATCCGACAGTCGGCCATCGGCCTTAACTTCGCCGACATCTACCAGCGCCGCGGCAGCCACGGGCCGCACGCGGCGACGGTGTTTCCCGCCACGCTGGGCGCGCAGGGTGCGGGCGTGATCGACGCGGTGGGCGACGGTGTGCGCGGCCTGCAGGTCGGGCAAGCGGTCGCGTATTTCTACCCGGGCGCCTACCAGGCCGTGCGCCGCGTGCCGGCCTCGCGCGTGGTGACCTTGCCCGAAGGCTTCAGCGAAGACGTGGCCGGCGCGACGATGCTGCGCGGCCTGACCGCCGAATACCTCCTGCACCGGCTGTACGCGGTGCAGCCCGGCGACGCGGTGCTGGTGCACGCGGCGGCGGGCGGCATGGGGGTGATCCTCTCGCAATGGGCGCGCGCACTGGGCGCCACGGTGATCGGCACGGTGGGCTCCGAGGCCAAGAAAGAAGTGGCGCTCGCCCACGGCTGCCACCACGTGATCGACTACCGCCGCGAAGACTTCGCCGCGCGCACGCTCGAACTGACGGGCCAGCAAGGCGTGGCCGTCGTCTACGACGCGGTCGGCAAAGACGTCTTCCTGCCCTCGCTCGACTGCCTGCGGCCGATGGGCCTCGCCATCAACTACGGCACGGCCTCGGGCGACGTCGAGGCCTTCGACCTGCAGCGCCTGCACGCCAAATCGCTGAGCGTGTGCCGGCCCACGCTGCGCACCTTCATCAGCGACCCGAAAGACTTGCAGCGCGGCGCGGCGAAGCTGTTCGAGGCCGTGCGGCAAGGCCAGGTGCGGCTGGAAGTGACGCGCCGCTATGCACTGGCCGACGTGCGGCGCGCGCACGAAGACATCGAATCGCGCGCCACGGTCGGCGCGGCGGTGCTGGTGCCCTGATCCCCGGTTTTCGAAAGGCAGAACGATGAAGCTGTTCCACGGCTGGTTGTCCAGCGCGTCGCGCCGAGTGCGCCTGTGCCTCGCCGAGAAAGGGATCGCCTACGAAAGCGTGCCCATCGACATGGGCAAGCAAGAGCACCACTCGCCCGCCTACCTGGCGATGAATCCCAATGGCCAGGTGCCCGCGCTGCGACTGGCCGATGGCCGCTCGCTGTACGAAAGCTCGACGATCTGCGAGTACCTCGACGAGATCCAGCCCGAGCCGCCGTTGCGCCCCGCCGACCCGTACGCGCGCGCCGTGATGCGCAACTTCGTGCGATTCACCGACGAGAAATCGCTGCCGCACCTGCTGATCCTGAACTGGAGCATCGCGCTGCAGCCCGGCGCCACGAAGTGGAGCGACGACGAGCTGAAAGCCAAGCTCGCCGCCGTGCCCACGCCCGAGCGCCGCGAGGCCTGGGAGCGCATCGCGCGCCGGCCTTACACCGACGAAGAGAAGGCTACGGCGCTGGCCAAGCTGCTGAAGCTGATCCCGCAGATGGGTCAGCTGTTCGACGAGTTCGGCGCGCCCTGGTTGCTGGGCGACTACTCGCTGGCCGACATCGCGGCCGTGCCCTTCATCGCGCGCATCGCCGAACTGGCGCCCGAGGCCATTCCCGCCTCGCCGCGGGTCCACGACTGGTGGCAACGCGTGCAGGCGCGGCCCGCCTACTCGCTGGCCCGGATCGAGCGTTTTGATGCGGTTCTTGACGCACGCAGACGGCCATCCACTGGCTGAGTCGCATCACGCAGATCATGCCAACTCGCATTAATCAAGAAAGCCTGCGCTCACATTCAAATTTCTTGAGGCAGGTGAAATCCTGGCCTGAAAAAACTCCAAACTTCACGTTTCCATCGCTTAGCACTCCTCCCCATCGAGTGCTAATATTTGTGGAACTTGAGGAGGGCATCCGTGTCTCAGATCGCCATGAACCTGTCCACCCACACCGCTGTTGCAGTCCGTGACCCCTGGGCCCTGGTGCCGTCGCTCGGCAACCTGGACGCGTACATCTCGGCCGTCAACCGCATCCCGCTGCTCACGCTGGAAGAAGAGCAAGGCTTTGCGCGCCGGCTGCGTGAAAGCGGCGATGTCGAAGCTGCCGGAAAGCTGGTGCTCTCGCACCTGCGTCTGGTGGTGTCGATCGCCCGCCAGTACCTCGGCTATGGCCTGCCGCACGGCGACCTGATCCAGGAAGGCAACGTCGGCCTGATGAAGGCCGTGAAGCGCTTCGACCCGGCGCAAGGCGTGCGCCTCGTCAGCTATGCCATGCACTGGATCAAGGCCGAGATCCACGAATACATCCTGCGCAACTGGCGCATGGTGAAGGTCGCCACGACCAAGGCACAGCGCAAGCTGTTCTTCAACCTGCGCTCGATGAAGCAGAGCCTGAAGGAAGACGCTGCCGAGAACGACACGCACCGCACCACGCTGACGCAGGGCGAGGTCGATTCGGTCGCCCGCACGCTGAACGTCAAGCGCGAAGAAGTGCTTGAGATGGAGACCCGCCTGTCGGGCGGCGACGTGGCCCTCGAGCCGACCCAAGACGATGGCGAAGAGAGCTACGCGCCCATCGCCTACCTGGCCGACGACAGCCACGAGCCGACGCGCGTGCTCGAATCGCAGCGCCGTGACTGGCTGGCTGGCGACGGCATCACGCAGGCGCTCGACGTGCTCGACCCGCGCAGCCGGCGCATCGTCGAAGAGCGCTGGCTCAAGGTGAACGACGACAGCTCGGGCGGCATGACGCTGCACGAACTGGCGGCCGAGTACGGCGTCAGCGCCGAACGCATCCGCCAGATCGAGGTGGCGGCGATGAAGAAGATGCGCAAGGCGCTGGCCGAGCCGGCCTGAGCGACGGCACCCACCCGCCCCAAACGACAACGGCCCCGCGAGGGGCCGTTGGTCTTTGTGCGACGCCGTGACGTGCCGCCGCCGGGTCAGGCACGGTTCAAAGCAGCGCCTTCAGGTCGGCCGTCAGGGCCGGCACGCCCATGTTGTGGCGCGTGAAAAGCCGCAGTTGCCCGTTTGCGTCGAACACGTACGAGCCGGTCGTGTGGTTGACGGTGTAACTGCCGGGGGTCTTGCCCTCGACCTTCTCGAAGAAGACCTTGAAGTCTTTCGCCAGCGCGGTGGTCTGCTCGGGCGTGCCGCGCAGCGCGACGAAGCTGGGGTCGAAGCTGGCGGTGTAGGTCTTCAGGATGTCGGCGGTGTCGCGCGCCGGGTCCACCGTGATGAAGACGCCCTGCACGCGCTCGCCGTCGGCCCCGAGGGCCTTCTTGGCGGCGGCCAGTTCGGCCATCGCGGTCGGGCACACGTCGGGGCACTGCGTGAAGCCGAAGAAGATCACCGTGACCTTGCCCTTGAAGTCGGCCAGCGTGCGGGTCTTGCCGTCCACGTCGGGCAGCGCGAGCGTGCTGCCGTAGGTGGCCCCGGTGATGTCGGTGCTGTTGAAGGCGGGCGACTTGGCCGCAGGCGGCGAGATCTTGTCGCAAGCCGCGACGAGCACGAGCCCGGCAGAGGCCATCGACAGCAGGGTTCGGCGAAGCAGCATCACAGTGGCACCAGCAGGTAGTGGTCCACCAGCAGCGCGGCAAACAGCAGCGACAGGTGGAGGATGGAAAAGCGGAAGGTCTTGCGCGCCAGCGCGTCGGAGTACGAGCGCCACAGCTTCCACGCATAAGCGATGAAACCCAGTCCCAGCAGCACGGCCGAGACGAGGTAGATGAGGCCGCTCATGCCATAGAGCACCGGCAGCAGCGTGGCCGCGAACAGCACGAAGGTGTAGAGCAGCACGTGCAGCCGCGTCAGGTCGGACCCGTGCGTGACCGGCAGCATCGGCAGGCCCGACTTGCGGTAGTCCTCGGTGCGGTACAGCGCGAGCGCCCAGAAGTGCGGTGGCGTCCACAGAAAGATGATCAGGCACAGCATCAGCGCCTCGGGACCGACCTCACCGCGCAGCGCGGCCCAGCCCAGCACCGGCGGCATGGCGCCCGAGGCACCACCGATGACGATGTTTTGCGGCGTCATCGGCTTGAGGATCACGGTGTAGACCACCGCGTAGCCGACGAAGGTGGCAAAGGTGAGCCACATCGTCAGCGGGTTGACCCAGAAGTACAGCAGCGCGCTGCCGATGCCGCACAGCACGGCCGAGAACAGCAGCGTCTGCGTGTTGGTCAGCTCGCCTTTGGCCGTGGGCCGCCAGGCGGTGCGGGCCATCTTGGCATCGATGCGTTGCTCGACCAGGCAGTTGAAGGCCGCAGCAGCCCCGGCCACCAGCCAGATGCCCGCCGTGGCCGCCAGCGCGACCGGCCAGTCGGGCAGGCCGGGCACCGCGAGCAGCATGCCGATCACGGCGCAGAAGACGATCAACTGCACCACGCGGGGTTTGGTCAGCGCGTAGAACTGCCGCACGCGCGACGGTGGCGCAATCGCCAACGCAGGCGCGGGGGAGGTGGACATCGAATCAGCCATGAAGAACCCGGACGAAGGGTCGGATTTTAGGAGGCGGCCCTCGCCGCAAGCGCGCCGGCGAGATCGGCACTGCGGCCGGGTGCGGATTGCGCACGTGTCAGCACCACCGCCAGCAAGGTGACCAGCGCGGCCGCGCCGCCGGTGTGGGCCAGTGCGGCAGCGATCGGCCAGCCGAGCACGACATTGCCCAGCCCGCTGAGCAACTGCCACAGCGCCACGCCGGCGAGCGCCCAGCCGAAGCGGCGCGCGCCCGCGTCGCCCGAGGCCACCAGACGCCACGCCAGCAACGCCAGCGCCGAGAGCACCACGTAGGCCATCAGCCGGTGCGTGTAGTGGATGGCGACCAGCGCGGCGAACGGAAGGTAGCCGCCGCCCTTGCCTTCACCCAGTTCGCGCAGGATGGCGAAGCCGTGCTCGAAGTCCATCGCCGGCCACCACGTGCCCTGACAGGTCGGAAAGTCGGTGCAAGCCAGCACCGCGTAGTTCGTGCTGACCCAGCCGCCGAGGGCAACCTGGACCACGCTCAGCGCCATCACCACCCACGCGGCGCGGTGCAGGCCGCGCCCCATCGCCAGGGCCTGGGCATGGCGGGCCTGGCTCTGCACCGCGAGCAGCACCAGCAGGCCCAGCCCGCCCAGCAGGTGCAGCGTGACGATGGCCGGGTAGAGCTTCATGGTGACCGTGAGCGCACCGAACGCGCCTTGCATGCACACCCACACGAAGGTCGCCGTGGCCCACCAGGGCGACAGCGCCGCGACGCGCCGGCGGGCATAGAGCCAGCTCAGGGCCATCAACACCGTGATGAGCACGCCCACGCCGGTCGCGAAGTAGCGGTGCAGCATCTCGACCCAGGCTTTGCCGTGCGTGACGGGGCCGGTAGGCATCGCGCTCTGCGCGGCGTGGATCTCGGCCTGCGCGCCCAGCGGGCTGGCGCTGCCGTAGCAGCCGGGCCAGTCGGGGCAACCCAGGCCCGAATCGGTGAGCCGCGTGAAGGCGCCGAAGAGCACCAGGTCGAAGGTCAGAAACAGCGTCAGCAAGGTCAGCGCGCGCAAGCGCGACGCGGGCGAGGCCTCGCGGTGGCGCACCCACACCCAGGCCAGGGGGCCGAGCGCGATGACCGCGCCCAGCAAGGCCAGGCGCAGCGCGGGTGACAGGTCGTAGAGCGGGGTGGCGTCCATGGCTCGATGGGCGCGCTCAGCGGCCCGGGGTGTCCCACGAGGCCGACGCGCGCAGCAGCTTTTCGAGGTCGCGCTTCAGGCGAGCGGGCTCGGGGCTGGGCAGCACGCGCATCATCCAGTTGCCCATGGGATCGACGATGTACATGTGAGCTTCGAGCGCCTGGCCCTCGGCCGGCTGCAACCACGCGGCCAGCGCCTCGCGCGGCGCGCGCAGCACGGTGGCGTTCGCGCCTTCGCCGGGCTGGATGGCGCCCAGAACCTCGGGCCGCACCGGTTGCGCGTCGGTGACGAGCCAGACCTTGTCGAGGCGCTCTTTCTCGCGGCCCAGCGTCTCGCGCAGCTGGCGTTGCAGATAGAGCAGCTTCTCGCACTGCGCGTCGCACGCGCCACCGGCCACGACGACGAGCAGCCATTGCTTGTGCAACGCGTCGGGCGGGACCGCCACGCCCTGCAGGTCGGTGAGCGGCAACGTGGCGGGGATTGGCCGCTGCGGCGTGACCAGCGTGCTGTAGTTGGTGCGCCCCTCGGGACGGATCACGAAGTAGGTGAAATACGACGCGATCACCGGCGCCGCGCACACGAGCAGCACGAGCGCCATCTTCAGCCGGCCGCTGACGGTGCGGCGCGCCTCGGGCAGCACGGGCGCGGGCATGCCATGCACCGTGAAGCTCACGGCCTCAGGGCTTGTGTTTTCGCTGGGGGCGGACGAGTTGGAACCAGACATACAAACCTGCAACGAGCGCACTGAGCGCGAACCACTGGAACGCGTAGCCGTAGTGCTTGTGGACATCGACCGCCGGCGGCGGCCATTGGCGCAAGAGCCCGTCTTGCGCGGTGGGGGGCGAATCGGCCTGCTGCAGCGAGAACGGCCGCAGGGCGAGGCCCGTCTCGCGGGCGAAATCGGCGAGGTCGAGATTTTGCCGGATCGGCCCGCTCGCCGACGGTCCGGCGAAGTCGTACAGGCGCGCCGGTGCGGCCGCCAATCGGCCCACGACCTCGACGGGGCCAGCGGGTGTGGGCACAGCCGGCACGAGCTGGCGGTCCATCAGGTCACGTGGGGCCCAGCCGCGTTGCACCAGCACCGCGTCGCCCGTGCCCACGAGCTTCAGCGGCGTGACGACAAAGAAACCCGCGCGGCCGTTCATCTGGCGGTTGTCGAGAAACACCGTGGCCGCCGGCACCCATTCGCCTTGCAGGCGTGCGGGCCGGTGGTGCTGGTCGGCCGCCGTTTCGGCCGTGAGGGGCAGCTCGCTCGACGCCAGGGCCGGCAACGCACCGCGTGCATCGAGCTGCGCTTGCAGCGCTTCTTTCTGCGCGGCGCGGCTGAGTTGCCATACACCCAGGCGCGCGGTTAGCACGGCCATCGCCAGCGCGGCGATCAGCACGAGCCAGCGCGAGCGGGGCAGGCGCGGTGCGTTCGTCACCATGCGCGAGCCTGCCCCGAGAAGCGAGTGGAATAATCCCGCCGCATGAAAGCTTTGATGGTGGCAGCCCTGGTGCTGATCGTCGGTGCGCTCGTCGCGGCCGGTGTGTTCATGATGCGCGACGGGCAGAACGGCGAGCCCAAGACCAAGCGCATGGCCCGCGCGCTGGCGCTGCGGGTCGGGCTCTCGGTGGCGCTGTTCCTGGTCATCTTGCTGAGCTACTGGATGGGGTGGATTCAACCGACGGGCATTCCGGCGGGCCGCTGACCGGCCTAACGGCATCTCAGAGATGCCACCAACGAAAAGAGCGCCCTGCGGCGCTCTTTTTCGTTTGGCGCGAAGCGGCGGGTCAGACCGCCCCCGCCCGGGCCAGGTTCACGATCAGAACCAGTAGACGATGATGTACAGGCCGAGCCAGACCACGTCCACGAAGTGCCAGTACCAGGCTGCACCTTCGAAGCCGAAGTGGCGCTCCGGGGTGAAGTGCCCCTTCTGCAGGCGCAGCGTGATGAACAGCAGCATCAGCATGCCGACGAACACGTGGAAGCCGTGGAAGCCGGTCAGCATGAAGAAGGTCGAACCGTAGATGCCCGAGTCGAGGCGCAGGTTCAGGTCGGTGTAGGCATGGAAGTACTCGTAGCCCTGCACGACCAGGAAGGTCATGCCCAGCAGCACGGTGGCCCACATCCAGACGATGGTCTTGGCGCGTTGGCCGGCGATCAGCGCGTGGTGCGCGATGGTCAGCGTGACGCCCGAGGTCAACAGCAAGGCGGTGTTGATCGTCGGCAGCGGCCACGGGCCCATGGTCGTGAAGGGCTCGACGATGCCGGCCGGCGACGCCGTGGCACCGGCCACCGCGCTCGGCCACAGGGCCTTGAAGTCGGGCCACAGCAGCGCGTTTTCGAGGCTGCCCAGCGAAGGCACCGACGCCAGGCGCGCCCAGAACAGCGCACCGAAGAAGGCGCCGAAGAACATCACCTCGGAGAAGATGAACCAGCTCATGCTCCAGCGGTACGACACGTCGATGCGGTCGCTGTACATGCCGCCTTCGCTTTCGCGGATGGCGTCACCGAACCACTGCTTCAGCACGAAGGCCCACCACAGCAGGCCGAACAGCACGACATAGGCCGCCCAGCCCTGGCCGTTGACCCACTGGCCCGCGCCGAAGATCACGAACAGCAAGCCCACGGCCGCCATGAACGGGTGCCGCGAAGGCCCCGGGACGAAGTAGTAAGGCGTTTGCCCCTTGTGCGTCGCTGCCGACATGTTTTCTCCTACGAGGTCTGACTCTTCTAAAAACTCTTGGACCGGCGCGGCGCTCAGGCCGCCACGCCGCTTGAAATCACCCAGCGCACCAGCAGCACCAGCGCCAGCACGAACAGCACGCCGCCCAGCACCCCGGCGACGATGACGTGCACCGGATTCAGCCGGTTCACGTCGTCTTGGTGGTCGCGCGACTTGCGCACGCCAAAGAACGACCAGAACACCGCACGCAGCGTCTGCAGGAACGAACCCTTGCGACGCACCGCGTCGCGCAAGCCGCCGTCGGGTTGCTCGGCCATCACGAACGGGGCTCCGCCGTCGAAACCGCAGCCGACTTGCCGGTCGGTGCGGCCGGCACCTTGCCGCCCACTTCGAAGAAGGTGTACGACAAGGTGATGGTCTTCACGTCGCGCGGCAGCTTGGGGTCGATCACGAACACCACCGGCCACTTCTTCGTCTCGCCCGGCTTCAGCGTGTATTCGTTGAAGCAGAAGCAATCGAGCTTGTTGAAGTGCGGCATCGCCTGCTGCGGGGCATAGCTCGGGATCGCCTGCGCGGCCATCGTGCGGTTCTGCACGTTGCGGAACTCGTAGACCACGGTGGCCAGCTCGCCCGGGTGCACGTCGATCGAGGCGCGCTCGGGCTTGAAGTCCCAGGGGCCGCGCGAGTTGGCGTCGAACTCGACCGTGATCGTGCGCGAGCTGTCCACCTGCGTGTTGACCTTCTGGCCGGTCTTGGGCGAGACCGGCGAGGCGAAGCCCTGCGTCACCCGCTCGGACACCGACAGCACGTTGATGCCCAGCGCGTCGCAAATGGCGCGGTACATCGGCACCAGCGCGTAGCCGAAGCCGAACATCGCCAGCACGATGACCATCAGCTTGCCGACCATGCGCGCGTTGTCGCTGCGCATTTGGGCATCGCGTTGAGGCTCGGGCGCTGACATGGTCGGGGCCGTCGGTCAGTGACCGAAATACACCATGCGGGCCAGGAAGCCGAGGAAGAACACCAGCGCCACCGACGCCAGGATCAGCCCCAGGCGGCGGTTGTTCTTCTTCTGCTCAGGCGTGAGGGCCATGGTCGTGGTGCCGGGGCAATCAGGCGATGATCTTCGTGGCCTGGGCGTTCAGCTTCGGCGGGTTCTCGAAGGTGTGGAACGGTGCCGGCGACGGCACTTCCCATTCCAGGCCTTCGGCGGCTTCCCAGGGCTTCTGCGGGGCTGGTGCACCCTTGCCGCGCATGCAGGGCAGCACGACGAACAGGAAGAAGTACACCTGCATCAGGCCGAAGCCGAAGGCGCCGATGGTGGCCACGAGGTTGAAGTCGGCGAACTGCATCGGGTAGTCGGCGTAGCGACGGGGCATGCCGGCCAGTCCCAGGAAGTGCATCGGGAAGAAGGTGACGTTGAAGGTGATCAACGAGCCCCAGAAGTGGAACTTGCCGCGCGGCTCGGAATACATCACGCCCGTCCACTTGGGCAGCCAGTAATAGACGCCCGCGAACATGGCGTACAGCGAGCCGGCCACCAGCACGTAGTGGAAGTGGGCCACGACGTAGTAGGTGTCTTGCAGCTGGATATCGACCGGGGCCATCGACAGGATCAGGCCGGTGAAGCCGCCCATCGTGAACACGAAGATGAAGCCCACCGCGAACAGCATCGGCGTCTCGAAAGTCATCGAGCCCTTCCACATCGTCGCGATCCAGTTGAAGACCTTCACGCCGGTGGGCACCGAGATCAGCATGGTCGCGTACATGAAGAACAGCTGGCCGGTCACGGGCATGCCGGTCGCGTACATGTGGTGGGCCCACACGATGAACGACAGGATGGCGATCGAGGCGGTCGCGTAGACCATCGAGGTGTAGCCGAACAGGCGCTTGCGCGAGAAGGCCGGCACGATGTGGCTCACGATGCCGAAGGCCGGCAAGATCATGATGTACACCTCGGGGTGCCCGAAGAACCAGAAGATGTGCTGGTACATGATCGGGTCGCCACCGCCGGCGGGGTTGAAGAAGGCGGTGCCGAAGTGGCGGTCGGTCAGCGTCATCGTGATCGCACCAGCCAGCACGGGCATCACGGCGATCAGCAGGTAGGCGGTGATCAGCCAGGTCCAGCAGAACATCGGCATCTTCATCAGCGTCATGCCGGGCGCGCGCATGTTGAGGATGGTGACGATGATGTTGATCGAACCCATGATCGAGGAGGCGCCGAGGATGTGCATCGCGAAGATGCCTGCGTCCATCGACGGGCCCATCTGCAGCGTCAGCGGCGCGTAGAGCGTCCAGCCGGCGGCGGGGGCACCACCGGGCATGAAGAACGAGGCCACGAGCATGATGGCCGCGGGGATCATCAGCCAGAAGCTGAAGTTGTTCATCCGCGCGAAGGCCATGTCGCTGGCGCCGATCTGCAGCGGGATCATCCAGTTCGCGAAGCCGACGAAGGCCGGCATGATCGCGCCGAACACCATGATCAGGCCGTGCATCGTGGTCAGCTGGTTGAACAGCTGCGGGTTCACGATCTGCAGGCCGGGCTGGAACAGCTCGGCGCGGATCAGCAGCGCGAGCACGCCGCCGACCATCAGCATCGTGAACGAGAACAGCAGGTACAGCGTGCCGATGTCCTTGTGGTTGGTCGCGTACACCCAGCGGCGCCAGCCGTGCGGGTGGTCGTGGTGACCGTCGTGGGCGTCGTGCGCGTGGCCGTCAGCGTGGCCGTGGGAGTCGAGTACTGCACTCATGGGATCTCTTCCTTGAACTCTGTTCGGTCGCTGGGCTTAGCGCGCGGCCTTGATGTCGGCCGGCTGCACCACTTGCTCGGTCTTGTTCGACCAGCTGTTCTTGGTGTAGGTGATGACCGCGGCGATCTCCGTGTCGCTCAGTTGCTTCCAGGCGGGCATCGCGCCCTTGCCGTTGAGCAGCATGGCAATCTGCGGGGCCTTGTCCTTGTCCTGCACGATGGGCGAACCGTCGAGCGCCTTGATCGGGCCGGCGCCCTTGCCGTTGGCCTGGTGACAGGCGGCGCAGTTGGCGGCGTAGACCTTCTCGCCACGGGCAGACAGCTCGGCGAGGTTCCAGACCTTGCTGGGGTCGTCGGCCTTGGCGGCAGCTTCCTTCAGCTTGGCCTCGGACCACTTGGTGTAGTCCTCGGCGGACACGACCTTCACGTGGATGGGCATGTAGGCGTGCTCCTTGCCGCACAGCTCGGCGCACTGGCCGTAGAAGTCGCCGGTCTTCTCGGCCTTGAACCAGGTGTCGCGCACGAAGCCGGGGATCGCGTCTTGCTTGACGCCGAAGGCCGGAACCATCCACGCGTGGATCACGTCGTTGGCGGTGGTCACGATGCGGACCTTCTTGCCGACGGGCACGACCAGCGGGTTGTCCACGCGCAGCAGGTAGTCGTCGCCGACGGGCTTGCCGGCGTCGGAGGCTTCACGCTGGCTCACGTCGAGGGTCGAGAGGAAGCCGATGCCGGCGCCTTCGCCCTTCAGGTAGTCGTAGCCCCACTTCCACTGGTAGCCGGTGGCCTTGATGGTGAGGTCGGCCGCGCTCGTGTCCTTCATCTTCACGACCGCGCTGGTGGCGGGCAGCGCCATCAGGATGACGATGATGAAGGGCACGATGGTCCAGATGATCTCGACCGTGGTGCTCTCGTGGAAGTTGGCGGCCTTGGCGCCACGCGACTTGCGGTGCTTGATGATCGAATAGAACATCACACCGAACACGCCGATGAAGATGATCGAGCAGATGATCAGCATGAAGTTGTGCAGCCACTGCACCTCCACCGCGATCTGGGTCACCGGGGGGTGCAGGTCAATCTGGTTGACGGCCGGGCCGCCCGGCAGGTCTTTGACCGCCAGGGCGCTGGTGCTGGCCAGCGCAGCGAGCGCCGCCACGCTGATGCGGCAGGCCGTCTGACACGCCTGTTGCCCCAATGATTTGATCGTCTTCATCATGGTCGTTTCAGTTATCCAAATTCACATCGCCGCGACGGGCATCGCGCCGCGGTGCCAGCGGCGCAGGGCCCATCGCAGTTCGTCGGCCAGTTGGCGGCGCTGCTCGGGCCTGACGAAGCGCCCGACGGAAATCCGCCGTCCCTGACCCGACAGCTCGATCAACGAGTTGTCGCCGTGTTCGGGCTCCACCCGGACCCACGCCGGCAAGAACTCGACACGCACCACCTGCGACCCGTTGGCGTGAACCACCGTCAACCGGTCGCTTCTCAAAGCAATGCTCTCGCGGTCGCCCGCGTGCCTTGCGTACATCCAGAGGGCAGCACCAACCGCCAGCACCTCGACCCAGGCGAAGGGCATCACCCAGGGCGCGCCGTTCAACCAGAAGACCGACGCGATGCCCAGGGACACCGCACACAACGAGAGGTAGAACCCCAGCAGTTGCCGCGGCGCCAGCGAGCAGTTGCGCTTCAGGTCCCAGTCGATGGCGCCTTGGAAATCGCTGCGTTCACGTCCCAGGTGGAACGTGGCGCGATCTGCAGCCGGTGCGAGACCAGGCTGCCAAGGGGCCGACGGTGTGGATGCGGACATGCTGCAACGGCTTCGGGTGCCTCGGGACCACGGTCATCGCCGCGCGTTCGGTGCCGCGAAAGCCCCCACGCGAACATGCCGCGCGCAGACCCCGCTTTTTTCCCAAGTCCGCGAGTTTAACGCAGCGCAACCCCACAAAGGGCTGTCTCATGTGCGCGATGACCGCGTGCGCACGAGTTGACGCATGTCATCGAGCGAGACCGAGGACTCGGGCAGCAGCGGCACGCGCGGCGCGGCCTTGAAGGCATGGCCGTAGGCCACCTCCACATGCATCGCGATGCGGCCCTGCCGATCGGCCAGGCCGCCCAGGGCGTCAAGCAGTTGCCGATGCCAGCGCGGCGTGCGCAAACCGGCGAAACGCCGCGGCGCGGCGTTGCCACCCAGGCTGCGCAGTTCGGCCAGCAGGGCCTCGGGCGAGGCCCAGGTGAGGGTCAGCAGCTCCTGGTCCATCACCGGGTCGGCGAAGCCGGCGTGCACGAGCATGTCGCCGAGGTCGTGCATGTCCACCTGCTCGGCCATGGCCGGGGCCCAACCGAGTTGCGCATACAGGTCGCGCAGCTGGCGCAGGCTGCCAGGCCCGAGGCAGGAAAACATCACGAAACCATCGACCGCGAGCGCGCGGTGCCACTGGGCGATGAGTGCCGCCGGGTCGGTGGCGGCGTGCAGAACCATGTTCGACCACACGAGCTGCGCCGCGCCGGGCACGAGCTGCTGCGGCTCGACAAGCCTGGCCGCCGCCCGGCGCCACGGCGACCACCACGGCGCCTTGGCCGCCTCTTCGCTGCGTTGCCCGAGGGCCGCCGTGGGCTCGACCACCAGGCGCTGTGCTTGGGGATAGGCTTTCGCGAGCAACTCGCCGCCTGCGCCGGTGAAGCCCCACCAGTCGAGCACGGTTTGCGGTTGCAGCTTGATGATCGCCAGCCGTTCGGCCATGCGCCGTGCCACTTCGCCATGCAGCCAGGGCGGCTGCTCGGCACGCGCGAGGCGATCGAGCGCACGGGCCACGGCGGCCGCGTCGATGGGGCGTGCGGCCGAGGGGGTGGCGGGCGTGTCGCTCATGGGCCGGGCAGTATATTGAGCCGGTGCTTTTTTCGCGCCTGCTCTCTCGCTTGCCCAGCCAATGCGCCTTGTGTCGGCAGTGGGATGCGGGCCGCCTGTGCCACGCCTGCATCACCCGCTTCGCCGCGCCCGTGCCGCGCTGCGCGGTGTGCGCGATTCGCGTGCCGGCGAGCGTGTCGGTGTGCGGCGAGTGCCTGCGCAGCCCGCCGCCTTTCGATGCCGCATTCGCCGCGTTCGACTACGCGCACCCATGGGATGGGCTCATCCCCGCGCTGAAGTTCAACGACGCGCTCGACCTCGCACCCGCGTTTGCGGCGCAACTGCAGGCCGCCTTGCGTGGGGCCCCGCGGCCGGACCTGCTGGTGCCGGTGCCGCTCAGTGCCGAGCGACTGGCGCGGCGCGGCTACAACCAGTCGTGGGAACTCGCCCGCCGCGTGGCCCGTGCGATGGATCCGCGCGCCGACGCCACGCTGCTGCTGCGCGTGAAAGACTCGCCGCACCAGCTGAGCCAGGCGCTGGACCAACGCGCCGCCAATGTGCGCAGCGCCTTCGCGGTCGAGCCGCTGCGGCGCGCCGAAGTGACCGGCCGCGCCATCGCCGTGCTCGACGACGTGATGACCACCGGCGCCACCTGCGCCGAGATCGCCCGCGTGCTCAAGCAGGCCGGTGCGTCGCGGGTCGAGGTCTGGGTGCTTGCACGCACGCCGCGCCATCGGCCCTGACGGTGCACGGCGCACGCCACAATCGCGCCCCATGTTTCGCATCGTGCTCGTCCAACCCGAGATCCCGCCCAACACGGGCAACGTGATCCGGCTCGCCGCCAACACCGGCTGCGAGCTGCATTTGATCGAGCCGCTGGGCTTTTCGATGGACGACCGGCTGCTGCGCCGGGCCGGGCTCGACTACCACGAGTACGCCGAGGTGCGCCGGCACGCGGACTGGTCCGCCTTCTTGCAAACCGCCCAACCCGACCCGGCCCGCCTGTTCGCCTTCACCACACGCGGCAGCCGCCCCTTCGGCGAGGTGGTGTGGCAAGCCGGCGACTGGCTGGTGTTCGGATCAGAGACCGCCGGCCTCGCCCCCGCGTTGCGCGAGGGTTTTCCGCTCGACCAGCGCGTGCGCCTGCCGATGCGCCCGGGCCAGCGCAGCCTGAACCTCAGCAACGCGGTCGCGGTGTCGGTGTTCGAGGCGTGGCGGCAAAACGGCTACGGCGGCGGGGCTTGAGCCACTGAGCGCCGGGTCGATTCACTCGGGCTCGATGCCCGCCGCACGAATCACCTGCGCCCAACGCGTGCGCTCCGAGCGCATCAGGTTCGCCAGGCCTTGCGGCGCGGTGCCCGCCGCGCTGAAGTGATGCGCGAGCATCTTGCTGCGCATCTCGTCGCTCTTGATCAGGCGAACCAGTTCACGCGACATGCGCTCGACGATGGGCGCCGGCGTGCCGGCCGGGGCCAGCACGGCCTGCCAAGAGATGGCCTCGAAGCCCGCCTGGCCCTGCTCGGCCAAGGTGGGCAACTCGGGCAATGACGCAAAGCGCCCGAGCGTCGTCACCCCCAAAGCCTTGAGCCGCCCGGCGCGCACCGGGCCCATCGCAATGCCCGGCACCATGAAGCCGGCCTGCACCTCGCCAGTCATCAAGGCCTGCACGACCTGCGGAAAGCCGCCGTAGGGCACGTGCACGAGGTCGAGTTGGGTGCGGCGCTTCAGCCATTCCATCGCCAGATGGGCGGCACTGCCGAGGCCCACGCTGCCGTAGTTCCACTTGCCACGGTTTGCACGCGCGAGGCGCACGAAGTCGGCGAGCGAACTTGCGCCCAGCTTCGGGTCCACCACCAGCAAATTGGGTGAGGTGGCGACCAGCGTCACCGGCACCAGGTCGCGCTGCGGGTCGTAGCCCAGCGACTTGATCAGCAAAGGCGCGGTGACCAGCGGCCCCTGGATCGTGAAGAGCCAGGTGTGGCCATCGGGCGCGGCATGCGCCACGGTGGCCGTGCCGATGTTTCCGCCCGCGCCGGGCTTGTTCTCGACCACCACCGGCTGCCCGAGCACCCGCGCCAGCGGCTCGCTCAAGAGTCGGGCGATCAGGTCGGGTGAACTGCCGGCCGGAAACGGCACCACCCAGCGCAGCGGCCGGCTCGGCCAGGCCTGCGCCCAGCCCGGGCCCGCCACGCTGGCAGCGGCACCGGTCAGCAGCAGGCGCCGGCGCATCGTCGACGACGGCTCAAAATTCGCTGCGGGCATCGCGCGTCATCAGCGCCTGGATCGCCGCCTGCGGCGCAAGGCGGCCTTCGAGCACACGCACCACCGATTCGGTGATGGGCATCTCAAGCCCCAGCGCCTGCGCACGTTGCAGCACGGTCGCCGCGCACTTCACGCCCTCGGCCACATGGCCCAGCTCGGCGAGGATCTGCGCGAGCGGCTGGCCTTGCGCCAGACGCAAGCCCACGCGCCGGTTGCGCGAGAGGTCGCCGGTGGCCGTGAGCACCAGGTCGCCCAGGCCGCTCAGCCCCATGAAGGTTTCGGCCCGCGCGCCGAGCGCCACGCCCAGGCGCGTCATCTCGGCCAGGCCCCGCGTGACGAGCGCGGCACGGGCGTTGAGCCCGAGTTGCAAGCCATCGGCGATGCCGGTGGCGATCGCCATCACGTTCTTCACCGCGCCACCGACCTCGACACCCACCGGGTCGCCCGAGGCATAGATGCGCAGGTTGCCGCCATGCAGCACATCGACGGCCAGTTGCGCCAGCGCGGCGTCTTCACTCGCCGCCACCAGCGCGGCGGGTTGCCCGCGCGCGACCTCGGCCGCGAAGCTCGGCCCCGACAGCACGCCCACGCGTGCATCGCCAGGGCGCGCCAGGCGCGCGATCTCGTGGCCCAGCAGGCCGGTGCCTTCTTGAAAGCCCTTGCACAGCCACAGCAGGCCGTTCAGGCCCGCGGGCAGGCGCCGCAGCATGCCTTCGAGGCCGGCCATCGGCGTGGCGATGATCACCAGCCCCTCGCGGGCGTGGGCGACGGCTCGATCGAAGTCGGCGGTGATGGCCAGCGCCGGCGGCAGCGCAATGCCATCGAGGTATTGCGCGTTCTCGTGCGTGGCCTGCATGCGGGCAGCCTGGGCCGCGTCGCGCGCCCACAGCAGCGTGGCATGCCGGGGCGCGGTGGCCGCCGCGATGGCGGTGCCCCAGGCGCCCGCGCCCAGCACGGACACGTTCATCGCAGAGGCCGCGATGCCCAACTCAGTTCAGCGTCGGGGCTGCAGCCGGCTGGCCATTGGCGGCGGCCTGTTGCTGCTGTTGCTGTTCGAACATGGCCTGGAAGTTCACTTCGCCCAGGATCACCGGCGGGAAGCCGGCGCGCGTGCACACGTCCGAGACGATGGCGCGCAGGTACGGGAAGATCATCTGCGGGCAGGCGATGCCGATGATGGGTTGCAGCTGGTCGTCGGGGAAGTTGCGGATCTCGAAGATGCCGGCTTGCTTGGCCTCGACCAGGAACAGCGTCTTGCCCGACACGGTGGTCGTGACGGTGGCGGTGACGCTCACTTCATACATGCCGTCGGACACCGGATCGGCGGCCAGCGCGAGGTTGATGTCCACCTGGGGCGACGCTTGCTCCAGAAGAATCTGCGGGGAGTTCGGTTGCTCCAGCGACAGATCCTTCAGGTACATGCGCTGGATCTGGAACACGGGAGCGTTGTTGTCTTCGTCGGCCATGGTGCTTGTCTCGCTATGAAAGGAAGCGGCCCACGCCAGAGTGGCGCAGGCCGCGGGGGATTATGTCGGAGGGTGATGACGGTTCGAATGCGGGTTCACGCCGACTGCAGCAGGGGCACCAGGCCCCCGCGCTGGTCGAGGTCGATCAGGTCGTCGCACCCGCCCACGTGCGTCTCGCCGATGAAGATCTGCGGCACCGTGCGGCGACCGGTGATGTCCATCATGGTCTGGCGCTGCGCGGGGTCGAGGTCGATGCGGACCTCGTCGATGTGATCGACACCGCGTGCCTTCAGCAGCATCTTGGCGCGGATGCAAAAAGGGCAAACCTGCGTCGTGTACATCTTCACCGCTTGCATGTCGTGCAACTCTCCATCAACTCAGGGGCGTGAAACCAGGGGGCAGCTCAGGCCGATTTCTCGACCGGCAGGTTGGCCTCGCGCCAAGCCTTCAGGCCACCGGCCAGCGGGTAGGCCTTCTCGTAGCCGAGCTTGCGCAGGATAGCGATCGCCCGCCCCGCGCGTGCCCCGGTCGGGCACACCACCACCAGCGGCAAGGCCTTGTTCTTGGGCAGCGCGGTCGAGGTTTCGAGCGCGTTCAATGCGATGTTCTTCGCGTTGACCACATGGCCGGCCGCGAACTCGTCGGGCTCGCTCACGTCGATGACCACGCCCTTCTCGCGGTTGATGAGGTTGACCGCGTCGGTGCAGTTCACCGACCCACCGGCGGTGCGGCCCCGCAGGGTGGGCCACAGCAACAGCCCCCCGGATACAAGGGCCACGAGGATGAGGTACCAGTTGTCGGCGATGAATTTCACAGGGGGTCCGGGGCTTGGCGAAAAGCGCGAATTATAGAATTCGCCCTTTCGCCGCCCGCCGCCACGAGGTGGGCCCGGGCGCCAGCGCGCCCTTTCTGTCCGCGCGTTCCTTTCGCGCATTCACACGCCCGCCGCCATGTACAAACTCGTGCTCATTCGCCACGGCGAATCGACCTGGAACCTGGAAAACCGCTTCACCGGCTGGACCGACGTGGAGCTGACGCCCACCGGCGTCGAACAAGCCAAGAACGCCGGCCGCCTGCTCAAGGCCGAGGGCTACGACTTCGACGTGGCCTACACCTCGGTGCTCAAGCGCGCCATCTGGACGCTGTGGCACACGCTGGACCAGATGGACCGCACCTGGCTACCGGTGGTGCACAGCTGGCGCCTGAACGAGCGCCACTACGGCGCGCTGCAAGGCCTCAACAAGGCCGACATGGCCAAGCAGTACGGCGACGAGCAGGTGCTGATCTGGCGCCGCAGCTACGACACGCCGCCGCCCGCGCTCGAAGCCAACGACCCGCGCGGCCAGCGCCAGGACGTGCGCTACGCGAAGCTCAAGCCCGAAGACGTGCCGCTGACCGAGTGCCTGAAAGACACGGTCGCCCGCGTGCTGCCCTTCTGGAACGACAGCATCGCCCCGGCCATCAAGGCCGGGCGCCGCATCGTGATCGCGGCCCACGGCAACAGCATCCGCGCGCTGGTGAAGTACCTCGACAACATCGGCGATGCCGACATCGTCGGCGTCAACATCCCGAACGGCATCCCGCTCGTCTATGAGCTGGACGCGAACCTGAAGCCGATCAAGAGCTACTACCTCGGCGACGCCGAAGCCGCCGCCAAGGCCGCTGCGGCCGTGGCGAGCCAGGGCAAGGCTTGATCAGGCCCCACACGAGGGCCGGCGCAGCGCCGCGCGGCCCTCACCAGCGCGACAGCGCGTAGCGGTTGCGCCCGCCGCGCTTGGCTTCGTAGAGCGCGGCGTCGGCCTTGGCGATGACGTCGCCGACCTCAGCCTCGTGGCCTTCGTAGTAGGCCACGCCGATGCTTGACGTGATGTGCAGCATCAGTTGATCGAGCATGAAGGGAATGCGCATCACCTCGCCGATCTTGTTGGCGATCATCACGGCCTCTTCGCTCGACTTCAGTTCTTCGAGCACGACGACGAACTCGTCGCCTGCGAGCCGCGCCACGGCATCGGTGCCACGCACGCAGCCCTGAAGCCGCCGGGCGAATTCTTTCAGCACCCCGTCGCCCACGGCGTGGCCGTAGGTGTCGTTGATGTGCTTGAAGTGGTCCACGTCGAGGTACATCAGCGCCATCGGCCGCTCGTTGCGGCGGCTGCGCGCCACCGCATCGGCCAGGCGCTCGTCGAGCGCGCGCCGGTTGGGCAGCCCGGTGAGCGCGTCGATGCGCGCCAGCGCGGTGAGTTGCTGCTCGACGGTCTTGAGCGCCGTCACGTCGGTGCTGAGGGCATAGACACCGGCCACGCTGCCATCGGGCCGGCGGTCGGGCAGGTACTCGTAGTTGAGGTGTCGCGTGTGGCCTTCGCGCTCGACCACCACGGTGAAGCCGACGCGCTCGCCCGCCAGCGCGCGGTGCAGGTACTCGCGGCGCGTGTCGTAGAACTCGCTGCCCCCGGCCTTGCGCATGGTCTTGCCCACGCACTTGAGCGGGTCGAGCCCGAGCCAGGTGCGGTAGGTCTCGTTGGCGAACTGCATGCGCTCCTGGTCGTCGATGTACGAGATCAGCACCGGCAGGTTGTCGGCGATGGTGCGCAGGCGGCGTTCGCCCTCGGCGCGGCTGGCCTCGGCCTGCCGCTGTGCCGTGAGGTCGAAGGACATCGTGTAGAAGCCGCGCACCGCACCGTGTTCGTCGAAGTCGGGCACGAAGTGGCCTTCGTAGTGCAGTTCGCGGCCACCGCGCGTGATGTGGCCTTCCATGCGCGCCTTGTGGCCGGCCAGCGCGGCGCGGATGGCCGGCTCTTGCTGCGCGTAGCTGTCCTCGCCCACCGCTTCGCGCAGGGTCTGCGCGTTGTCGAGCCGGTTGAGCACGCTGCCTTGCAGGCGCAGCGCGGTCTTGTTGGCGAAGCGGCAGCGCTGGTCGCGGTCGAAGTAGCCGATCAGCGCCGGCACGTGGTCGGTGATGTCGCGCACGCGGCGTTCGCTGTCGCGCAGCGCCGAGTTGATGTCCTGCGTCTGGTGCACGAGCGCGTTGTAGGCCTCGGCCACTTCGCGCAGTTCGCGTGCGCCGCGTTCGGCGTCCACGGTAACGGTCTCGCCGCGCCTGCGTGCATCGACCATGGCCTGGCGCAGGTCGTCGAGCGGCGCCAGCAGGCGGCGGGTGAGCAGCCAGATGCCCAGCGAGCCCAGCAACATCAGCAAGGCCGCCATGGCGGCGATCTTGCGCAGGGTGCCACCCAGTTCAGCGAAGGCTTCGGCTGTGGGGTAGGCGGTGCTGACGACCCACGGCACGCTGCGCAAGCTGCGGTAGCTGAACAGCGCCTCCAAGCCCACCGAGTTGACACCCTCGACCGTGCCTTCGAAGCCTTTGAGCGCGCGGTTCACATGCGGGTTGACGCTCGGCGGCGGCACGGCGCTCATGATGCGGTCGCGGTGCGCGTGCATCACGATGACCGGCTCGGGGCCCTTGGCCACCACCGCCACGTAGCCGGTCTGGCCGATGCGCACGTTCGACAACGCGCTCAGAAAATTGGGCCGCGTAAGGTAGACGATGCCCCCCATGGCGCCGGTGATCTCGCCCTTGCGGTTGCGCAGCGGCGACGCGAAGACGATGTTGGGCTCGCTGGTGGACTTGCCCGCCACGGGCGCCGAGACCACGGCCCGGCCGGTGGCCATCAACTCTTTGAAGTAGGCGCGGTCGGCCACCGTGCGACCGACCCGACCAGGGAACAGCGGTGTGTCGAACACGATGGTGCCGGCCCGGTCGGTCGTGAAGATCACGTCGAACAGCCCTTGCACCACGGGGCGCGACGCGAAGTACGCGTCGAGGGCCTCGGTGCTGTCCATCTCCAGCGGGCCCAGCACGCCGGCGGTGAGCGCCACAGCCGCGCGGCGCTCGTCCATGCGGCGGTCGAGGTCGCTGGCGATGCTCTCGACCAGCGCGGTCTGCGCGTCGATGGCGGTGCGGCGCATGTCTTCGCGCACCGTCCACAGGCCGATCAGGGTACCGACCACGCCCACGCTGGCAATGGCCAGACTGGCCCACAAGGTCACGCGGGCCGTCAGGCTGAGTTGGCGGTAGCGCCAACGCATCAGCACCTCGCGGTCGGGCGGGCGGCGGCTTGGCCGCCCCGGTCGAATGAAAGCCGCTGCACGTCCGGTCCTCTCGCTCTGTGCACCACGCACGGTCGGCGGGCGTCGTGCACACCGGTCGAGCAATGTATCGAGGAATACCGCGATGCGGGTATGGGAATCTCAGCAACCCGTCACGGAGCGTTGGCGGATGTGCCGCTCGAGTCACCCGCCGTCAGGGCGCGAGACCCAGGCGGCCGGCGATCGCCGCACGGGCGACCTCGCTGGCGCTGCGCCGGTCGTGGGTGGACGCATCGATGGCGTCGAGCAGGGCCACATCGACGCGCAGGCCTTCGGCCCACACAATGCGCCACAGCGACTGCACGAGCGTCATGTCGTCGATGTAGGCGGCGGCCGAACTGACGGCCTCGTGCGCGTCTGAAAACCGCAGCACCACCGGCTGGATCGACGCGCCGGTGACCACCGCCGCCTGCAGCAGGTTGGCGTGGAAGGGCAGCAGGCCCGTGCCATCGCTGGTGGTGCCTTCGGGAAACATCGCGATCACGTCGCCGCTGCGCAGCGCCTCGGCCACCTGGTGCACCACGCGCATCGCATCGCGCTTGCGCTCACGTTCGATGAAGAGCGTGCCGCCGCAGGCCACCAGCCATCCGATCACCGGCCAATGCCGCACGTCGGACTTGCTGACGAAGCGTGCGGTGTGCACCGCGTTGATGGCAAGGATGTCGAGCCACGACACGTGGTTCGACACCAGCAGCACCGGCCCGGGCTGCGGCGTGCCGCTGGCCTGCACGGTGATGCCCAGCACCTGCAGCATGCGGGTGTTCCAGCGGCCCACGTGCGCCATGCGCCGGGGTGTGTCGATGAAGGGGAAGGCGAACGCGCACAGCCAGATGCCAAGCAGCACGTGCCCCAGGGCCCGTGCGATGCGCCACAGCGCGCGCGCCGTTCGCAAGCTCAGCGCGCCTCGTAGGCGACCTGGCCGGCCACCAGGGTGCAGACCACGCGGCCGGGCAGTTCGTAGCCGTCGAAGGGCGAGTGCTTGCCCTGGCTCTTGAGCGCGCGCGGCTCGACGGTCCAGCGGGCCTTCGCATCGAACACGCACACGTCGGCCAGCCCGCCTTCGACCAGGCGCCCGGTGCTCGACGCCAGCGAGCCCAGGGCGTCGCCCAGCACGCGCACCGGCTCGTGGGTGATGGTGGCGAGCGCACGCTGCATGCCCACCCCACCCTCTTCGCCCCACTTGAGCGCCAGGCTCAGCAGCAGCTCAAGCCCGGTGGCGCCAGGTTCGGCCTCGGCGAAGGGCAGGTTCTTCATGTCTTCATCGACCGGCGTGTGGTCGCTGACCAGCGCGTCGATGGTGCCGTCGGCTAGGCCGGCGCGGATGGCGTCGCGGTCGCGCTGCTGGCGCAGCGGCGGTGTCAGGCGCATCGCGGCGTTGAAGTAGCCGATGTCGAGGTCGGTGAGGTGCAAGTGGTTGATGCTCACGTCGCAGGTCACGGGCAGGCCCTCGGCCTTGGCCTGCTTGACGAGGGCGATGCCCGCGGCGCTGCTCAGGCGGCACAGGTGCACACGCGCGCCGGTCACCCGCATCAACTCGAACAGCGTGTGCAACGCCACCGTCTCGGCGATCACCGGCACGCCGCTCAGGCCCAGGCGCGTGGCCAGCGGGCCGCTCGCCGCCACGCCCTTGCCGAGGTAAGCGTCTTGCGGGCGCAGCCACACCGTGTAGCCGAAGGTCGAGGCGTACTGCAGCGCCCGCTGCATCACCAGCGTGTCGGCGATCGCCACGTCGGCCTGCGAGAAGCCCACGCAGCCGGCCTCGGTCAGTTCGGCCATCTCGGTGAGCACCTCGCCCGCGAGGCCGCGCGTCAGCGTGCCCAGCGGGTAGAGCCGCGCCTGGTTGAGGTTGCGCGCACGGAACTTCAGCATCTCGACCAGGCCCGGCTCGTCGAGCGGCGGGTCGGTGTCGGGCGGGCACACGAGGCTGGTCACGCCCCCGGCCACGGCGGCGGCCATTTCGCTTTCGAGCATGCCTTCGTGCTCGTGGCCCGGCTCGCGCAGGCGCACGGCCAGGTCCACGAGGCCGGGGGCCACGACGAGGCCCGAGGCGTCGATGGTGCGGTTGGGCTGGAAGTCGGGGCTGACACGCCCCAGCGAAACGATGCGGCCGGCCGCGATGGCCACGTCGCCGGTTTCGTCGCGCCCGGTGGCCGGGTCGATCAGGCGGCCGTTCTTGATGAGAATCTTCATTTGTTCTGGGTCCCTCAAGCCGTGTTGCCGGCAATCGTGGACATCACCGCCATGCGAACCGCGATGCCGAAGGTGACCTGCGGCAGGATCACGCTCTGCCCGCCGTCGGCCACCGCCGAGTCGATCTCGACGCCGCGGTTGATGGGGCCGGGGTGCATCACGATGGCGTCGGGCTTGGCGCGCGCAAGCTTCTCTTGCGTGAGGCCGTAGTTCTTGAAGAACTCGCCGGCACTGGGCAGCATCGCGCCGCTCATGCGCTCGTTCTGCAGGCGCAGCATGATGATCACGTCGGCCCCGGCGATGCCCTCGGCCATGTCGTGGCACACGCGCACGCCCATCTCTTTCAGGTCGCCGGGCACCAGGGTCTTCGGGCCCACGGCACGGATCTCGGGCACGCCGAGGATGCTCAGCGCATGGATGTCCGAGCGCGCCACGCGCGAGTGCACGATGTCACCCACCACCGCCACCGTGAGGTTGGTGAAGTCTTTCTTGAAGTGCCGGATCGTGTACATGTCCAGCAAGCCCTGCGTCGGGTGCGCGTGGCGGCCATCGCCGGCGTTGACCACGTGCACGTGCGGCGCGCAGTGCTGGGCGATCAGGTAGGGCGCGCCGCTCTCGCTGTGGCGCACGACGAACATGTCGGCGTGCATCGCGCTCAAGTTGGCGATGGTGTCGAGCAGGCTCTCGCCCTTCGAGGCCGACGAACGCGCGATGTCGAGGTTGATCACGTCGGCGCTCAGGCGCTTGGCCGCGATCTCGAAGGTGGTGCGCGTGCGCGTGCTGTTCTCGAAGAAGAGGTTAAACACGCTCTTGCCGCGCAGCAGCGGCACCTTCTTCACCTCGCGGTCGTTCACGCTCAGAAAGGTGCCGGCCGTGTCCAGGATGTGGTGGATCACGTCACGCGGCAGCCCCTCGATGGACAGCAGGTGGATCAGCTCACCGTTCTTGTTGAGCTGCGGGTTGCGTCGGGCCAGCATGGCTTAGTCGTCTTTCTTGATGTCGAAGCTGAAGCGGCCCTGCTCGTCGCGGGCCAGGCGCAGGAACTGCTCTTTGTTCAGCACGATGCGCGCGGCCGAGTACGCCGGCTGGATGGGCAACTCGCGGCCGCCGCGATCGACCAGCACCGCCAGCGTCACGCTCGCCGGCCGGCCATAGTCGAACAGTTCGTTGATGACCGCTCGCGTGGTGCGCCCGGTGTAGAGCACGTCGTCGATCAGCACGATGGGCCGGCCCTCGATCTCGAAGGGCAGCTTGGTCGGGTCGGCGGTGGACAGGCCACGCGAGCCGAAGTCGTCGCGGTGCAAGGCGCTGCTGATGACCCCGGCCTCGCCGTCGAGCTTCAGGTCGCGCTGCAGGCGTTCGGCCAGCCAGGCGCCGCCCGACCAGATGCCGACCAGCGCGGTGTTCGGTTGCAGCAGCGAGCGCACGCCAGACAGCAAATCCGCATACAGCGCCTCGGCGTCGAGTTGCAACACGCTCATGACAAGCCCCTCATGTACTGCTCCAGGATGATCGCGGCCGAGGCCGCATCGACGTCTTGCGCGCCGGCCGCGTGGGCTTCGGTGGTGGTGTAGCGCTCGTCCACCTCGTGCACCGGCAGACGAAAGCGCCCGTGCAGTTGGCGTGCAAAGCGCTGCGCGCGGGCGGTATTGTCGTGCGGGGTCCCATCGGGGTGAACGGGCACCCCCACGACCAGCGCATCGGGCTGCCATTCCTTGATGAGCGCACCCAGCGCCGTGAAGCGAGCATCGCCTTCGGCTGCGACCGTGCGCAAGGGCGTGGCGCTGCGCGTCACGGTGTTGCCCGAGGCGACGCCCACACGCTTGGTCCCGTAGTCGAACGCGAGATAGGAAAGGGGTTTCGAAGCGGGCGTGGACATCGCACCGCCGTTCACGCGTGCCCTGCCTCTTGGCTCAGCATGCGGGGGTCGATGCCCAGCAGCGCAAGCGCCTTGTCGTAGCGCTGTTCGATCGGGGTGTCGAAGATCACCGCCGGCTCGGCATCGACGTTGAGCCAGCCGTTGCGGCCCATCTCGTCTTCGAGCTGGCCGGCGCCCCAGCCGCTGTAGCCCAGCGTCACGAGGATCTTCTTCGGGCCCGCACCGCTCGACAGGGCTTCGAGCACGTCTTTGCTGGTGGTCATCTCCAGCCCGCCGGGGATTTGCAACGACGAGTTGTAGTGAACGCCCTCTTCGCCTTCGGCGCCGATCCGCTCGTGCAAGACGAAGCCGCGTTCGGTCTGCACCGGCCCGCCGAAGAAGACCGGCTGGTTCGCCAGGTCTTCGCGATCGAGCGTGAGTTCGACCTTCTCGAACAGGTTTCTGAGCTTGATGTCGATGGGCTTGTTGATCACCAGGCCCAGCGCACCTTTTTCGGTGTGCTCGCACAGGTAGACCACGGCGCCGGCGAAGGTCTCGTCCGCCATGCCGGGCATCGCGATCAAGAACTGGTTCGTGAGGTTGATGGGCTCGGCGGGCATGCGCCGGATTTTAGGCGCCTGCGGCACACTCCCCCGGATGGAAAAACCTTTGGACTCGGCCCTCGTCTGGTTTCGCCGCGACCTGCGGGCCGACGACCACGCCGCGTTGTTCCATGCGCTGAAGTCGGCGCGCCGTGTGTGGTGCGCGTTCGTGTTCGACACCGACATCCTCGACGCCCTGCCCCGCGCCGACCGTCGGGTCGAATTCATCCACGACAGCCTGCAAGACCTCGACGCCACACTGCGCCGCCTGGGGCCCGCAGAGGGTGGCTTGATCGTGCGACACGGCCCGGCCGTGCACGAGCTGCCACGACTGGCGCGTGAGTTGCGCGTGCAGGCCGTCTATGCCAACCACGACGACGAGCCCGACGCGCTGGCCCGCGACCGCCAGGTGCGCGGGGCACTGGCCGACGCCGGCATCGCGCTGCACACCGGCAAGGACCACGTCATCTTCGAACGCCAAGAAGTGCTCACGGCCACGGGCACGCCTTACACCGTGTTCACACCGTACAAGACGGCGTGGCTGAAGAAGCTCGAAGCCTTCTACCTGAGCGCCTACCCGGTCGAGAAATACGCCGAGGCCTTGGCCCCTTGGCCCGAGGGGTTCGCGGCCCCGATGCCCACGCTGGATGCGATCGGCTTCGAGCGCACCAACCTGCACGAGATGAAGCTCGGCCTCGGGGCCAGCGGCGCACAGGCCATGCTCGCGGACTTTCTGCCGCGCATGGACCGCTACGGCGACACGCGCGACTTTCCATCGGTCAAGGGGCCAAGCTACCTGTCCACCCACCTGCGCTTTGGCACGGTGTCGATCCGCCAACTGGCGCGCGAGGCCTGGGCGCGCATGAAGGCGGGCTCCGACGGCGCCTCGGTGTGGCTGTCAGAGCTGATCTGGCGCGACTTCTATCACCAGGTGCTGCACCACCGGCCCGACGTCGTGAACGCGAGCTTCAAGCCCGCGTACGACGCGATCAAGTGGGCGCGCGGCAAGCACGCCGACGCGCTGTTCGCGGCTTGGTGCGAGGGCCGCACCGGCTACCCGCTGGTCGATGCGGCGATGGCGCAGATCAACCAGACCGGCTACATGCACAACCGCCTGCGCATGGTGACCGCGAGCTTTCTGGTGAAAGACCTCGGCATCGACTGGCGCCGCGGCGAGCGCTACTTCGCAGAGAAGCTCAACGACTACGACCTCGCCGCCAACAACGGCGGCTGGCAATGGGCCGCGTCCACCGGCTGCGACGCGCAGCCGTACTTCCGCATCTTCAACCCGGTGAACCAGAGCGAGAAGTTCGACGCACAGGGCAAGTTCATCCGCCGCTATGTGCCGCAACTGGCGGGGCTGCCCGACAAGCTGATCCACGCGCCCTGGCTCGCGCGCCCCGTGGACCTGGAAGCCGCTGGGGTGGTGCTCGGCAAGGACTACCCGATGCCCGTGGTCATGCACGACGAAGCGCGCGCGCAAACGCTGGAGCGGTATGCGGTGGTGAAGGCGGCGCGGTAGCGCGGCTCATCCTGTGCGGGCAGCGGTGCTGGGGCTTCGATACCTCAGCCCGAACGGGCACCGAGATATGCGAAAGCGGCGAAGAACCGCCCGGCCCGCACAAGCAAAGCGAAGTGCCCATCAAGCAACACCCGTGGAGCCGGCTCTGCCGGGCCACTTGGGTGGCGCCCCCTCGGGGGGCAGGAGCGAAGCGACGTGGGGGCTCCATCCCCAAGCGACGTGGGGGCTAAAACAGTTCCACGTCGCCGATCTTCGAGTCGTCTTCCAGGTCACCCTTGGCCACGAGTTCGGCATGGCTCTGCACCTGGTTGCGGCCGTGCGTCTTGGCGAAGTACACCGCCTTGTCCGCGCGCTCGAAGGCCGCGCTCGGCGTGTCGCCGGCCTTCACCTCGGTGAAGCCGATGCTGATGGTGATGCTGCCGACCTGCGGGAAGGGGTAGGCCTGGGTGTTGGCGCGCATGCGCTCCAGCGCCATCGCGGCATCTTGCTCGCTGGCGCAGCGCATCAGCACCACGAACTCTTCGCCGCCGAAGCGATAGAGCCGGTCGTGGAAGCGGAAGCTGTTGCGCATCAGGCGCGCCAGCAGCAGCAGCACCTCGTCGCCAATCAGGTGGCCGTAGTTGTCGTTGACCGACTTGAAATGGTCGATGTCGATCACGCCCAACCAGTAGCGGTGGCCGAGCGAGGTACCGCGCCGGCCATCGACGGCACCGTCTTCGGCCGTGGACGCCGGCGCATTCGTCGCCTTCAGGAAGGTCTCGTCGAAGGTCTTGCGGTTGAGCAGGCTCGTGAGCGTGTCGCGCTCGCTGTAGTCGAGCAGGCCTTCGAAGTTACGGAAGAAGCGCAGGATGCTGCACACCAGCCGCTGCTGCTCTTGCGGCAGGGGTTGGTCGGTTTCGACTTCGAGGGCGCCGACGACTTCGCGGTCGGTGCTGACCGGAAAGATGCTCACGCAGGGCTTGCCTTTGAGCGTGACGACCGATTGCCCGGTCATCGCCTGCAAACGCGCCGGATGCGCATTGAGCAGCGGCAGGGTCTCGACATCGACCCAGGCCGAGTCGGCGGTGGCCACGCTGTCGTTCTGGCCCAGGCGGGCCCGGGTGAGCCAACGCTCGCTGCCGGGTTCGCCCACGCTGCGGTAGAAGGTGACCCGAAGCGGGTGCAGCAGGTCTTTCAGCGCCGCCACGAGGCTCACGTCCAGGATGTCGCGGTCACGAAACCCCGTGAGTTCGGCCAGGTGATCGACCAGGTGTGACACCGCGCTCAGCCCCTTGCGCGCAGCGACCCGGCGTTCATGCGGTCGCCTCGGCCGAGGCGGTGTACCGCGCGATCAAGGCCAGCAGGTCTTCTTCGGAATACGGCTTGCCGAGGTAGTGATCGACGCCCAGTTCGGCCGCGTAGTCGCGGTGCTTCTGCGCGATGCGCGAGGTGATCATGATCACCGGCAGGTCGCGCAGGCGGGCATCGCCACGGATGTTGCGCACCAGGTCGAAGCCGTCCATGCGGGGCATTTCAATGTCGCTCAGCACGACCTCGGGGCGCTCTTCGGCCAGGCGTTCGAGCGCTTCCATGCCGTCCTTGGCGAGTTCGACGCGGTAACCCTCGCGCACCAGCAGGCGTTGGGTGACACGGCGCACCGTGAGCGAATCGTCGACCACCAGCACCAGCGGCGCCTGCTTGACCGCCGGCTCTTCCTTCGCAGCCGCCAGCGCTTGCTGCGCCTGCTCGGGCGATTGGCGTGCCGCCAGCATGGCCGCGCGGGCGCTTTCGCCGTACAGCGTGGCCAGGGCCACCGGGTTGTAGATCAGCGCGACCGCGCCCGAGGCGAGCAGCGTCATGCCCGCCAGACCCGGCAGGCGCGAGAGCTGCGGCCCGAGGTTCTTGATCACCACTTCCTGGTTGCCCAGCACTTCATCGACGTGCAGCGCCACGCGTTGCTGCGCGCTTCGCACGATGACGATCGAGCGCATGCGGCCCGCCTCGTGCGCGCTCGGCGGCAGTTGCAGCAGCGAGCCCAACCAGAAGAAGAGCATCGAACGCTCGCCCAGCTGGTAGGTGCCGGTCTCGTAGGCGTGCTCCAGTTCCTTGGCGGTGGCGCGGCGAACGATCTCGATCAGCGTCGAAGGCACGGCCACCACGGTGTTGCCGCAGCGGAGCATCACGACCTGCGTCACCGCCGTGGTCAGCGGCAGCACGAGGCGGAAGCTGGTGCCCTGCCCTTGCGCGGTCGCCGTTTCAATGCGTCCGCCCATGGCGTTCACCTCGGAGCGCACGACGTCCATGCCCACGCCGCGGCCGGCGAGTTCGGTCACGGTCTCGGCGGTCGAGAAGCCTGGTGTGAAGATCAGGTTGGCAAGGTCGGCGTCGCTGGGCGTGTCGTCGGGCTTCAGCAAGCCCATCGCCAAGCCCTTCTGGCGGATGCGTTCGAGGTTCAGGCCCGCGCCGTCGTCGCGGAACTCGACGCCGACTTCGTTGCCCTCTTGCGTCACCGACACGAGGATGGTGCCGGTGCCGTCCTTGCCGTGCGAGGTGCGCGTGTCGGGCGATTCGATGCCGTGCGTGACGCAGTTGCGCAGCAAGTGTTCGAAGGCCGGCATCATGCGTTCGAGCACGCCGCGGTCGATTTCGATCGAGCCACCGACGATGTCCAGCCGCACGTGCTTGCCGGTTTCCTTGGCGGCCATGCGCACCACGCGGTACAGGCGGTCGGACTGGCCTTCGAACTCCACCATGCGGGTGCGCAGCAGGTCGTCCTGCATGTCGCGCGTGAGGCGGCCCTGGGCGACGAGTTCGTCTTCGGTCGTTTCCAGCGTGCGTTGCAGCGTGCGTTGCACGGTGGCCACGTCGTTGACCGACTCGGCCATCATGCGTGTCAGCTCTTGAAAGCGCGTGAAGCGGTCAGATTCGAGCGGGTCGAAGGTCTGGTGCGCGGCCTTGGCGGCTTCGAGCCGCGAGCTCATCTGCAACTCGGCCTGGAACTCGATGTCGCGCAGCTGCCCGCGCAGACGTTCCAGGTTGTCGGTCAGGTCTCCCAGCGAGCTGCGGATGTTGCCCACCTCGGACTCGATCCGCGAGCGCGTGATGCTGACCTCACCGGCGTGGTTCACCAGGCGTTCGAGCAGCGGGGCGCGCACACGCACGGTCGAGTTGTGCTGCACGGCATGCGCCACCGGTTTGTCGCCCGCCACCGTGGCGGCCGTGCCCGACGTCGCCATGAAGCGCGCCCAGTCGATTTCAGCCGGCTCGGGGCTGGCAGCCGCCGGCGTGGGAGCCACCGGTGCGGGCGCCTCCGCTGTGGGCTCGACCGGTGCCTCGACTTGCGGCGCCAAAACCGGGGCCGTGGCAATCGGCGTCAGCGGGGCCAGCACCGGCTCGGGCATCGGCGGCGCTTCGGCGATCTCCTGTGTCACCGCGGCTTCGGCCTCGGCATAGGCTTGGGCGTCACGCGAACGCAGCGTCTCGAAGGTCGAGGTCAGCGAGTCGGCACGGGCCTGCAGCGCTTCGACGTCGCTGGTGTGGATGGTGTCTTGCGCGAGCAAGTGCTCGATGTTCGTCTCAAGCCGGTGGGCCATTTCGCCCAGGCGCATCGCACCCGCCAGACGCGCACCGCCCTTCAGCGTGTGCAGCGTGCGCATGCAGCCTGCCGCCGCGCTGCGTTCGGCCGGGCGGCGTGCCCAGTCGCGCAGGCCCGAAGAGAGCTCGGGCAGCAGTTCTTCGGCTTCTTCTTCAAAGATCGGGAACAGTTCGGCATCGACCGCGTCGACCGCGTCGATGTCGTCTTCGGTGTCGGGGGCATCGGCGCGCACGACCACGGGACGCGCCTCGGTGTTGACCGGCAGCGGCGTGAAGGTCTTCAGCTCGGCTTGGCCCAGGGCACCCAAGGTGCCGAAGGCGCTGTCAGCGCCCAGCGGCATCGGCGCACTCAGCGACGGCGCCGCCTCGGCCACCGGGGCCTCGTCGACCGTCGGCGCCGGCTCGATCACAGGCTCGGGCTCGGCCACCACCTCGGCCACCGGCATCGGCGGTTCTTCGTCACCGGCCATCTCGGCGGTGTGGCTTTGCACCTCCAGGCGGCGCGCCGAGCTGACTTCGTGCTCGGCCAGGCGGGCCAGCAGCTCGGGCGCGGGCGACTTCAGGAAGCCGGCCGCGAACTGGTGCAAGAGGCGGCGAATTTCTTCGGCCGCATCGACGAACAGGCGGCCGTCTTCGGGCGTGCCGTTGCCCAGCGCCTGCTGGCGCATCAGGGCGTGCTCGACCGAGCGCGCGAGGTGCGACAGATCGGCGAACCCAACAGTCGCCGAGCTGCCCGCCAGCGAATGCGCCAGCGCGATGGTCATTTCGCCGACCGGGCGATGCAGCTCCATGCCCCACTCGGCGACCTCGGTCGTCAGGCGACGCGACAGCTCATCGGCCTCGTTGAGGTAGATGTTGAAGAGCGGGATGCCGATGCGCAGCGGGCCCACGACCTTGACTTGGTCATCTTCGGGGAAAGCCTCGGCAGGCGCCGGTTCGGCCGCATCCACCGCTTCGGACGGCGCGGCCGACAGGTCGAGATCGACCGCTTCGGCCTCTTCAGGCAGCTCGGGCGCGGCCTCGATCACCTCGGGCAGCGCCTCGGCTTCGACACTCTCGGTGACCTCGGCCACGGGCAGCGCCAAGTCAGCGGCGGCCGGGGCTTCGATGGCTTCGGGCGCGATGTCCAGATCGAGTTCGGCCGTAGGCGGCGTGAGGATCAGCGTCGGCTCGGCGGGTGCAGGCTCCGGGGTGCCAAGTGCCTCGCCCTCGCCAAGGTCGAGCTTGAACGGCATCAGCGACTCGATCGGCTGCGTGGCCGGTGCCACCGGGGCGGCCATCGGCTCGTCGAGGGCGTTCAGGTTCAGTTCGAGGTCGAGCGACTCCGCAGCGGGCGCGGCCACGGCCGGCTCGGGTGCCAGGGGCTTGGCCTGCGGCGCTTCGAGAGCGTTCAGGTCGAGTTCGAAACTCAGTTCGGGGGCGGGCGTGGCAGCAGGCGCTTCGGCCGCCGCAGGAGCTTCGCTGACCTCAGGCAGGTCGGGCAAGCTGATTTCGGGCGCGGCCTCGACCACCTCGGGCGCGGCCAGGGTTTCATCGGCGAACGACAGCTCGATCTTCGGCAGGGCTTCTTCTGCGGCCACAACGGGCGCAGCGGCCACGGGCACGGCGACCGGTGCCGGCGCGGCTGGCACGCCGCCCGCCGGCAGACCGATTTCGGGCCACGAGGCGCCGATGCCGAGCGCGTCGGCCGCGACCTTGACCGGCGTGGCCACGTAGGCACCGGCGCGCTGTTCGGCGATCGCTTCGACCCAGTCGCGCATGTAGGCGAGGGTCTGCGAGGCGAAGTCGAGCAGGGGTGGCTCGGCCGGCTTCTGGCTGGCCAGCCAGCTGTTGAACACCTGCTCGGCAGCCCACCCGGCTTCGCCGAACTCTTTCAGCCCGACCATGCGCGAGCTGCCCTTGAGGGTGTGGAAGGCACGGCGCAGACTGGTGAGCTGCTCCATGTCGCCTGGCATCTTGGCGAGGTGGGCAGAGGCCGCTTCGCCCGTGTCCACGACTTCGCGCGCTTCTTCAAGGAAGATCTCGCGCATCTCGGGGTCGTCGCCGAGGTCGGTGTCCATGCTCGCCGGCGCGCTGGACAGCGGCTGCGGCGAAGGTGGGGCCACGACGATTTCGGGTTCGAGACCCACCGGGTCGCTCGCGGTCGAGACGAAGTCGGCCAGCGCTTCGGACAGCTGCCCGCGCACCGAGTGCACCTCTTCGGCATCGCCGCTGTCGATGGCCTGCTCGATGGCCGCCTGCGCTTGCTCGACGGTGGCCTGCAGGGCGGGCTGGTCGGCAATCTGCGCTTCGTGCGACAAGCGTTCGAGGTCGCGCGCGACCTCGGTCACGGGCACGTCGTCGCTGCCGGCGCTGAGCGAGAGCGACTGCGCCTGTTCAATCAAACGCGGCTCGACGCTGGGCGGCGGCTCGGCGGGCGCGGAGCGGCCGATCAGCGGGTTCAGGCGGCCGGTCTGCGCGTCGAAGACGAACAGCGACTTTGCCTGCGGCTGCACGTTCATCATGTTGATGAGGAAGCCCAGCGCGCCCACGTTGCCGGCGAGGCGGTCGAAGGTGCCGGACTGCACCACGCCTTGCGGGTCCACGTCGGTGGTGATGAGGCCCTCGACGTCGTCGCGCATGCGCACCACGGCCTGCGAGGCCTGGTCGTGCCCCAGCACCGACAGCACGCCGCGCATCGCGGCCAGCTGGTTCGGCACCGGCACCAGCACCTGGCGGTCGGCCGGGTTGCGGAAGAACTGGTCGATGGCCTTTTCGACTTCGGACAGCGAGGTGTGCAGCTCTTGCACCACGGTGCCCATGGTCTGGCGGTCGGAGACGCGGCGGTACAGCTCCTCCATCCACGGTTCGAGCGGCGGCGGCGTCTGCCCGGCGCGCACGAGGCTGATGCGCTGCGCCAGGCGGCCCACGCGTTCGGCCTGCTCGGGGTGGTCGAAATCGGCGTCTTCGAGCGAGGCTTCGAGGTACAGCACGCTGGTGGCGACTTCCATCGCCAGTTGCGGTGCGGGCACCGCGCCGGCCTGCTGCACCAGAGCCACGGCGCTCTGCAGTTCGTCGGCGAGCAGTTCGCCGCTCGGGTAGAGGCGCTTGAGCGAATCACCGACCAGCGAGAACTGCTCGGCCAGCCCGCTCATGCGGTGCATTTCGCCGCCGGCCACCGCCGACCACGAGTCGCGGGCCGTGCCCACGCGCTTGCGCGCCTGCGCCACCCAGGCGGGGTCGTAACGGCCGAGCTGGCTGGCGGTGTAGTCCACCGGCTCCGCCGCATCGAGCCCGTAGGCATGGCGCGCGGCCAGCAGGCGCGGTGCACCGGCGCCACTCTTGGGCAGGCGGCTTTGCGCGCAGAAGAACAGCAGGTCTTGCGCGAGGCGCTCGGACACGTCGCCCTCGCCGCTCTCGAGTGCGCGCAACTGGGCGAGCAGCCGCGAGGCCACGCGCTTGGTGAACACGTCGTGCGACAGCAGGCCCTGGGCCAGCGCTTCGAAGAAGGCCGCCGCCAAGCGCCACAGCGTGGCGGCCGGCATCGAGTTCGCGCCGGCACCCAGGCTCGCGCAGATTTCGCTCATGCGCGCGGCCGCCGGGGCGACCGGGCCGCGCATGAGGACCAGCAGCAGTTGTTCGAGGGTCGTGCGCGCGGCGGCATCGGCCGCGTGCGGTGTCACGCCGGTCTGGCCCGGCAGCTCGCGCCAGCGCCAGTCGATGGCCCACAGGTCGGCCGGGTGCACGCGGTCGGCACCGGCCAGGGTCTGCACGGCCTGGTATTGCGGGAAGAGCGACAGCGGCGACAACGTCTTGCCGGCCAGCACGCGCTGCACGTAGTCGAGCAGGGCGAACGAGGCGCGCTCGATGGCATCGACCTCGTTGGAAGTGAGCTTGCCGGGCTTGGCCACGAAGCGCTGCACGGCGGCTTCGCTCGCACGCAGCACGGCAGCCACTTCGGGCAGGCCGACCAGTTCGAGGGCGCCGACGCCCTGGTGGATCTGCTGGCGCGCGGTGCGCAGCACCGAGGGATCGACGGCATCGACATCGGAGCCGCTCAGCGCCTCGGCTTCTTTGACGAATCGCCGCAGTGCCTTGTGCGCGTTGTCGAGAGAGCGCCGAAGCTCTTCGTTGACCCAGGCGAGTGAACTGAGATCATCGACCTTCGCTGCGGTGCTGGCGGTCGTCGCTTGGGTTCTGGAGCTGTCCATCCGTGGCCTTCTGTCGCTGGGGTTCTGCCGCAGTGTTGTCAGGCGGTGCCGCTTGCGCGGCCCGCCGCGGGCTCATCAGCTGATCTTGAATCGAGCGACCGACTGCTTCAGTTCTTCAGCAGTCCGTGACAGCTCACGCACCATCTGCGCCGTCGAACGGGTACCTTCACCGGTCTGTTCGGTCACCGCGAAGATGTGCTGAATGTTCGAGGCCACCACGTTGGCGGATTCGGCTTCGCGCAAGGCTTGGTTCGAGATCTGCTCAATCAGGTCGGCCAGCTGGCGTGACACGCGGTCGATGTCGCCCAGTGCATTGCCGGCCGCGTCGGTCAGCTTGGTACCTTCCACCACCCCTTGCGTGGAGCGTTCCATGGCGGCCACCGCGTCTTGCGTGTCGGTCTGAATGGTCTTCACCAGGGCCGCAATCTGCCGCGTGGCGTCGCCGGAGCGCTCAGCCAGCCGCTGCACTTCTTCGGCAACCACCGAGAAGCCCCGGCCCGCTTCACCGGCCGAGGCGGCCTGGATGGCGGCGTTCAGGGCCAGCACGTTCGTCTGCTCGGTAATGTCGGAAATCAGTTCGGTGATTTCGCCAATCTCTTGCGACGACTCGCCCAGACGCTTGATGCGCTTTGACGTTTCTTGAATGTGGTCGCGGATCGAATTCATACCGCCGATGGTGTTTTGCACCGCGGTCAGACCGGTCGTGGCAGCTTGCAGCGATTGACGCGCCACCTGAGCGGTCTGCTGGGCTTGCTCGGACACCTCGTTGATTCGGCCGGCCATCTGCAGCACCGACTCGCCGGTTTCACGAATTTCGCGCAGCTGTTCGTCAGAGGCGGCCAGCAGTTCGGTCGAGGTGGCTTCCACCTGCAGCGTGGTTTCGGTCACCCGCGACACCGTGCCCTGCACCTGCGACACCAGGGTGCGCAGTTCTTCCACCGTGTAGTTCACCGAGTCGGCGATGGCGCCCGTGATGTCTTCGGTCACGGTTGCTTGCTGTGTCAAGTCACCTTCAGCCACCGTCTGCAGTTCGTTCATCAATCGCAGAATGGCCGCCTGGTTGGCGTCGTTCACGCGCTTGGCTTCTTGCTCCTGGCGTTCGGCTTCGAGTCGCTGCTTTTCAGCCAGCGAGGCACGCAAGGCCTGGTCACGCACATACAGGCGCAGGAAGCCCAAACCGCCCGCCGCCATCAAGGCCGCCGACAGCAGGAAGAACAGCAGGCTCAAGGGGCTGAAGCCGGTTTCGCTGCCGAGGCGCTCCTGCACGGTCTCGAGGCCCTTACGCAGCGGTTCCGAGTCGGCAATGATCGACACCTGCGCTTCACGGGCCGACACCAGGCCTTGCAGGTTGCCCAGAATCGCGCCGGCTTGTGTGCGCGTTTCTTCGTACAGGGCCATCAGCGCTTCGAGGCGCTCTTTGGTCTGCGGGTCTTTGGTCGGGGCCAGGCGCAGTTCGGCGTTGCCCTTCATCAGGCCGTCGGCGATTTCGCGGAAGGAGTTCAAGTCCTTGCCCAGCAAGAACACGGCTTCCGGCGACACGCCTTCGAGCGTCAGGAATTCGTTGGCCGACTTGCCGATCCGCTGCGTCAGCATCACGAGCTGGCCGACGGCCGAGATTTCAGCCGACGAGGCGTCTTGCTGCAGCTTCAGCGACGAGATCGTTTCGGCGATTTCCAGCAGGTCCGACGACTGGCGGTTGATCGAGCGCAGCGCCAGACCCACCTCGGTCAGGATCTTCTGCTGGCTCATCACGGTGTTGGCGTTCTTCTCGGCGCGGTCCACCAGCGGCAGCAGCGGGTCCAACACCTCTTGAACGGCACCACCGGCCTGGTTCAGGTTGGCGTCACCCTGGTCGAGGCCGCGCACGTTGCGCGCCAGCACGTCGGCCGACTCGCGCACTTCCGGGAAGGCCGAGGCGTTGCCGATCAGGGCCTGCGAGACCGACTTCGCCAGACGTTGCGACTGCATCAGCGCCTGACCCGAGGCACCCACCTGGGCCGCGCCCTTGGACGCCGAGTTCACCGAGTAGAAGGTCATCGCGATCAGACCGACCAGACCAGCACCGACCATCGCGAACAGGATTCGCTGCTGCTGCCCGACCGGCCGGTTGCCGATGATCGGCAGGCCGGTGCCGCCCGCGGCGTCTTCGGCGTCGCCGTCGCGCAGGCGCGTTTCGGCGAATTCGGCCATCTCTGATGGGGCGACCTCCGAGATGATCGACGAGTCCATGTTGACCGTCTGGTCGGCCTC
This sequence comes from Piscinibacter sp. PDB5-1, assembly GCF_056676035.1. Taxonomy (NCBI): domain Bacteria; kingdom Pseudomonadati; phylum Pseudomonadota; class Betaproteobacteria; order Burkholderiales; family Sphaerotilaceae; genus Piscinibacter; species Piscinibacter sp. PDB5-1. Next base: position 1,090,223 of record NZ_JBWVZL010000001.1, read on the forward strand.
GGCGCTGACGTTCAGCGAGGCGGTGCGTTCCATCGGCGGCACGTCGTCCACCATCGGGGCGTCCACGACGGCCACGTCACCGGCGTCCAGATCTTGCGCGTCGTCGTCGCGGCGCTTGCCAAAACCTTTGATCTTGTTCAGGAAGCTCATAAGTTCCTCGTTCCGTCGTCTCGGTGGGTGTTGCCAGATGGCCAGGGATTCGTTCGAGGGCTCAGCCCGCGATCTTCAGGAAGGCGGCGTCGCTTGCCAGCGCGCCCAGATTCAGTTCGTGCCACACGCGGTTGCCCGCATCGCGGTAAGGCTTGCCCACGAAGGCGGGGCGCGGCTTGCCGTCGTCCGCCTCGGGGGTCAGCTGCTCGGCGCTGCGCAGGCCGGCGAGCTGGTCCACGAGCACGGCGCAGTTGATGTCGAGCGTGTTGTTGAAGGCCACGAGCCAGGCCTGCTCGCGGCCCGTCGATGCGGCATTGCGCACCCCGAGAAAGCCCGCCAGATCGACCACCCCGTGCAGGCCGCCGCGCAGGTTGGCCACGCCCATGAACCAGCGGTTCGTGTAGGGCACGGGCACGAGCGGCGCGTAGGGAAAGATTTCACCGGCTTCCTGCAAGGGGAACAAGAAGCCGTGGCCGCCGCACTCGACGGCCAGCCACGAACGGCCGCGCTCTTGCGTCCGGGCGGCTTGCAGCTTGGCCGCCAGGCGGCTTTGCAGTTCGCGTAGAGCTTCCTTATTGGCCATTCACACTGCCTCGTTGGGCGTCAGGTGGGCTTGCAAGCGGCGCGTGGCCGCGTTCAGAAAGAAGCGAAGGAACCGTCGCGGTCGCCCAGTTGGCTCACGCATCAGGTTCCTTGGCATCGTCTCAGTCGAAAGCGCGGATTTTGGAGACCAATTCGTCCGGGTCAACCGGTTTGACGATGTAGTCGCGTGCGCCTTGGCGCATGCCCCACACCCGGTCGGTCTCTTGGTTCTTGCTGGTGCACATGATCACCGGCACGTCGGCGAAGCGCGGGTCACGCGTGATGGCGCGGGTGAGCTGGAAGCCGTTCTGCCCCGGCATGACCACGTCCATCAGGATCAGATCGGCCTTCTCTTCGCCCAGACGGCGCATCGCTTCCTCGCCGTTTTCGGCGGTTCGCACCGAGTAGCCGCGCTTGGTCAGCAACTCGGACAGGTAGTGCAACTCGGTCTTCGAGTCGTCCACCAACAGGATCTTCTTGATCGCCATGGTTCAGTTTCTCCGTCTATCTCTCGGTGCGGCCCCGTCGCCGCCCTCCGCGGGCGGGGCCATGTTCAGGCGGCGGGCCGGTGCAACTGCACGGCCTGCAACAGTTGATCTTTGGTGAAAGGCTTGGTCAGGTAGTCCTCGGAGCCGACCATGCGGCCACGCGCCTTGTCGAACAGGCCGTCTTTCGAGGACAACATGATGACCGGCACGCCCGAGAACTTCGGGTTCTTCTTGATGATGGCGCAGGTCTGGTAGCCATCGAGCCGCGGCATCAGGATGTCGCAGAAGATCAGGTCCGGCTCGTGGTCATTGACCTTGGAGAGCGCATCGAAACCGTCTTCGGCCAGCAGGACCTGGTAGCCCCCCTGCTTCAGAAAGATCTCTGCACTGCGCCGGATGGTGTTGCTGTCGTCGATGACCAGTACCTTGATGCCAGCAGGGGCTTCGTTGCTCACCGGGGAATCTCCTGAATCGACTGAAGGGCAGTGCGTAGGAGGCTGAACCTCAGATCTGCACCATCTCGAAATCTTCCTTGCGGGCGCCGCACTCGGGGCAGGTCCAGTTCATGGGCACATCGGCCCAGCGGGTGCCGGGTGCGATGCCATGTTCCGTGTCGCCTGCGGCCTCGTCGTAAATCCATCCGCATATGAGGCACATCCAGGTGCTCGCACCGCCCGTTTCATTGCTCACGTTCTTCGCTTGTCGCTTTACTACAATGAATAAATTGTAGCGACGCCCACTGGCCGAAACGCTATGGTTTGTAGGCACATACGCCACATTCCTCACAGATATCTAGAAGTCGCAGCTCACTCTGGGCACGCGTTTTCCCTAGCCAACCAAGCCCCTCATGAACGCTGAAGCCCCCCTTGTCACCGATGGTGAAACCGCCCAAGAGGCCCCGCCGCCGGCTTGCGTCATGACCTTCAACGCCAGCGACCCGAGCGGCGCGGGCGGCCTGTCGGGCGACATTGCCACCATCGCCGCGATGGGCGCGCATGCCCTGCCGGTCGTGACGGCCGTGATGATGCGCGACACCGCCGAGGTGTTCGATCACCACGCCATCGACACCGACGTGGTGCTCGAGCAGGCCCGCAGCGTGCTCGAAGACGTGACCATCTCGGCCTGGAAGGTCGGCTTCCTCGGCTCGGCCGAGGGCGTGAGCACGGTCGCCGAGGTGCTGTCCGACTACCCCGACGTGCCGCTGGTGGCCTACATGCCCAACCTGTCATGGCTCGAAGAAGACGACCAGCAGAGCTACCTCGACGCCTTCCGCGAGCTGGTGCTGCCGCAGGCTGAGGTGCTGGTGGGCAGCCACCAGACGCTGACCGACTTTCTGCTGCCCGAGTGGGATTCGAGCCGCCCGGCCTCGCCGCGCGAGTTGGCCGTGGCCGCCGCCGAGCACGGCACGCGCTTCGTGCTCGTCACGAGCGTGCCTTTGCCCAACCAGTTCATGGACAACGTGCTCGCCTCGCCGCAGGGCGCGATCACCGGCGAGAAGTTCGAGCGCTTCGAAGTCAGCTTCGTCGGCGCCGGCGACACGCTGTCGGCCTCGCTGGCCGCCTTGCTGGCCGCTGGCAGCGAGCTGCACGCCGCGGTGGGTGAGGCGCTGACCTTCCTCGACCAGGCGCTCGACGCGGGCTTCCGCCCCGGCATGGGCAACGTGGTACCCGACCGCTTCTTCTGGGCCCTGCCGCCCGGCGACGAAGAGGGCGAAGGCGAGCCCGGCACTGAGGCGTCCGACGACATGCCCCCGAAGGACCCGCGCCATGTCCACTGACATCCGCCGCAGCGAGCAGCTGTTCGAGCGCGCGCAGAAGGTCATTCCCGGCGGGGTGAATTCTCCGGTGCGCGCGTTTCGCGCGGTGGGTGGCACGCCACGCTTCATCGCCCGCGCCGAAGGGGCCTATCTCTTTGATGCCGACGGGCGGCGCTACATCGACTACATCGGCTCCTGGGGACCGATGATCCTTGGCCACGGCCACCCGGCCGTGCTGGAAGCCGTGCAAAAGGCCGCGCTCGATGGCTTCTCGTTCGGCGCCCCCACCGAGCGCGAGATCGAACTCGCCGAAGAGATCCTCAAGCTCGTGCCCAGCATGGACCAGGTGCGCCTCGTCAGCTCGGGCACCGAAGCGGCGATGAGCGCGATCCGCCTGGCCCGCGGCGCCACCGGCCGCAACAAGATCGTCAAGTTCGAAGGCTGCTACCACGGCCATGCCGACGCGCTGCTGGTGAAAGCCGGCTCGGGTCTGGCGACCTTCGGCAACCCGACCAGCGCCGGCGTGCCGGCCGACGTGGTGCACCACACGCTGGTGCTCGAATACAACCACGTCGCCCAGCTCGAAGAGGCTTTCCAACTGCATGGCCCCGAGATCGCCTGCGTGCTGATCGAGCCCATCGCCGGCAACATGAACTTCGTGCGCGCAAGCGTGCCCTTCATGACGAAGCTGCGCGAGCTGTGCACGCGACACGGTGCCTTGCTGGTGTTCGACGAGGTGATGACGGGCTTCCGCGTCGCGCTCGGCGGTGCGCAAAGCGTGTACGCGAAGCTGATCCCGGGCTTCGAGCCCGACATGAGCGTGTTCGGCAAGGTCATCGGCGGTGGCATGCCGCTCGCGGCTTTCGGCGGCAAGCGCAAGGTCATGGAAATGCTCGCGCCGCTGGGCCCGGTCTACCAGGCCGGCACCCTGTCGGGCAACCCGGTGGCCACGGCCTGCGGTCTGGCAACGCTGCGCGAGATCCAGAAGCCCGGCTTCTTCGAGGCGCTGTCGGCCAAGACCCGCACGCTGGCCGAGGGCTTCGTGTCAGCGGCCCAGGTCGCCGGCGTGCCCCTGGTCGGTGAATGCGAAGGCGGCATGTTCGGCTTCTTCTTCGCGTCGGCCCTGCCGCAGAACTACGGCACGGTGATGGCAACCGACAAGGCGCGCTTCAACCGCTTCTTCCACGCCATGCTCGACGCCGGCGTGTACCTGGCGCCCGCGCTGTATGAGGCGGGCTTTGTCAGCGCCGCGCACAGCGACGCCGACATCGCCGCCACGCACGAGGCTGCGCGCCGGGCGTTTCGCGCCCTGGCCTGAGGCCTCGCTTCAGGCCGGCGACGAACGCAGGCCCACGGTCTGCTCGTTGACGAACAGGTACTCGGCGCGCAGCAGCGCCGGGCCCTTTTCGCCCGCGAAGGTGTAGCCGATCACCGCGAGCGGCGTGCCCGCCTTGAACTCGGCCAGCTTCCAGGCTTCGAGTCGGGTCAGCGGCGCCAGCTCGATGGTCCAGCGGCGGTCTTTGCGGGTGGGCAGCACGGTCTTCTTGCGGATCGCGTCGCGGTCCACCTGCGCGCTCTGCTCGGGCAGCGGCAGGGCTTCGATGCCCTCGGGCAGCCGCAGCCGCGCCGCGACTTCGAGTTCGACCTCGGCGTGGGGGTTGCGCCAGCTCACCTTGCGCGCGATGCCCTCCAGGAAGATCGGGCGCTCGGTGTCGAAGCTGGACCAGCCGTGGTGGGCCCAGGCGGGGGTGATGAGGCCGGCCGAGCCGGCGATCACGAACAGTCGTCGTTGCATGAAAACTCCGCTATGCATAGGCAATGAAACGGCCGCACACCAGCACAGCCAACCAGGCGCCGAGCGACAGCAGGGCTTGCCCCCGCGCCATCGCATCGAGCCGCTGCAGGCTGCCGCGTGCGTGAAACCACACGGCGTTCGCGCCCGCCACGGCGATCAAGCCCAGCTTCGCCACAAAGACCCGGTTGCCCGCGAGTTCGTTCCACTGGCTGGCCGCCATCGCGGTGCCGGTGATCGCGGCCAGCACAAAGCCCGCCAGCGCCACCGGCAAGGCCAGCCGTGCCAGCGGCGACAAAGGCACGGCTCGGCCGAGGCCGAACACCCGCAGCTCGAACAGCAGCAGGTTGCCCAGCAGCGCCGCCACGCCCACCAAGTGGGCCGACTCGAAGGCCGGGTAGGCCCAGGGGTGGGTGCGGATCCAGTCGAACATGGGGAAGACGGCGCATTCTGATGGCGCAGCGGGGCATGTGTCTTGCGAGGTCTTACCCCGACGAGCCCCACGAACGCACTTCTAGAATCCCGCCCCATGCACATTCACATCCTCGGCATCTGCGGCACCTTCATGGGTGGCCTGGCCGCATTGGCCCGCGAAGCCGGCCACAAGGTCACCGGCTGCGACGCGGGCGTCTACCCGCCGATGAGCGACCAGCTGCGCGCGCTCGACATCGAACTCATCGAAGGCTGGGACGCCGGCCAGATCGCCCTGAAGCCCGACCTCTTCGTCATCGGCAACGTGGTGTCGCGCGGCAACCCGCTGATGGAAGCCATCCTCGACGCCAACCTGCCCTACACCAGCGGCCCGCAATGGCTGGCCGACAACGTGCTGCGCGGCCGCCACGTGCTCGCGGTGGCGGGCACGCACGGCAAGACCACGACGACCTCGATGCTCGCGTGGATGCTCGACCAGGCCGGCCTGCCCTGCGGCTTTCTGGTGGGCGGCGTGCCCAGCAACTTCGGCGTCTCGGCGCGGCTGGGTTCGACGGCGCCGGGCGCGCCCTTCGTCATCGAAGCCGACGAGTACGACACCGCCTTCTTCGACAAGCGCAGCAAGTTCGTGCACTACCGGCCACGCACGGCCATCTTGAACAACCTCGAGTTCGACCACGCGGACATCTTTGCCGACCTGGCGGCCATCGAGACGCAGTTTCACCACCTCGTGCGCACCGTGCCGGCGAAGGGCCGGCTGGTGGTCAACGCGCGCGAAGAGTCGCTGCAGCGCGTGCTCGAACGCGGCTGCTGGAGCGAGGTCGTGCGCTTCGGCGCCCGCAAGGAAACCCCCGGCGCCCTGCGCGCCCGCGGCGAGCCGCATGCCTTCGACGTGCTGCGCGGCAGCCTGAAGATCGCGCGCGTCGATTGGTCGCTGCTGGGCGAACACAACCAGCTCAACGCGCTGGCCGCCATCGCCGCGGCCGAGCACGTGGGCGTGTCGCCCGAGGTCGCGGCGCAAGCGCTGGCCACGTTCCAGAACGTGCGCCGCCGGCTCGAACTGCGCGGCGAGGCCGGCGGCGTGAAGGTCTACGACGACTTCGCGCACCACCCGACCGCGATTCGCACCACGGTCAACGGCCTGCGCCGCAAGGTCGGCATGGACCGCATCCTCGCCGTGTTCGAGCCGCGCTCGAACACCATGAAGCTCGGCACGATGAAGGCGCAGCTGCCCTGGTCGCTCGAAGAGGCCGACCTGTCGTTCTGCCACCAGGGCGGCCTGGGCTGGGACGCGCGCGAAGCGCTGAGCCCGATGGGCGACAAGGCCATCGTCGCCAACACCGTCGATGAACTCGTCGCCGCGGTCGTGAAGGCCGCGCGCCCGGGCGACCACGTGCTGTGCATGAGCAACGGCGGCTTCGGCGGCGTGCACGACAAGCTGCTGCAGGCGCTGGCTCGCTGAACGCGGCTGGGCGGGTCGTCGACGAGACAGCCTGCGGCTGCGCGCGGGGGCAGCGCTCAACTGCGCAGCATCGACGCCCGCAGCGACTCGGTCAACGTGTCGAGGCTGTCTTGCAGGTGGGCCCGGGTGTCGATCGGCAGGCGCGTGTTGCGCGCGGCGCGCTGCAGGTCGGCACGCAGCGTGCGGGCCTGCAGCCGCACCAGGCTCATCGCGTCGGCCGGCAGTCCGCTCGCGCTGCGGGTGAGCAGGGCTTGCACGCGCTTCAGGTGCTCGCGCTGCAGGTTGCGGCGCAGCGGGTCGATCTCGGCGCCGCGGCCTTTCAACTCGCTCCAGATCGCGCCTTGCAGGCTGCCATAGACCTCGGCCAGCGAGATGGCGCCCTTGCGCTGGTCGGCCGTCAGGTACAGCGGCAATTCGAGCAGGCGGGTGGCGGTGCCGGGGCTCATCAGGCGGTCGAGCGCGCCGGTCTGCACCTGCAGCACGGCGGTGGGCACGCTGTAGGGGCCGGGCCGTGTCCACTCGTTGTAGTTGGGGCTCAGGCTGGCCAGAAATTCGGGCCTGAAGCGGAAGCTCTCGGCACTGAAGATGCCGCCTGACAGGAACTGCAGCGCCTGGCGCTGCCGAGCCGGGTCGACCGGCGCGAACGCGCGGCGGCGCGGCCCCGGCACGTCGCGGGTGCTGACCATGCCGCCGACGTACTTGCCCACCAGTTGCGAGACGCGGGCCAGCTGGCCGAAGCCGCTGCTGAGCACGCGGCGCTGGCGGTCCAGGTCGTCATCGGCCTGCGGCGGGCGCTCTTGCACGCGCTGCCACAGCTCGCGCGACAGCTGCAGGCGGCGTTGGTAATACGCCAACGGGTCATCGCTCAGGTCGAAGCGGTTGACCAGCGGGTCGATGCCATCGGCGTCACCCACGCCCGCGTCGGTGTCATCGGCATAGGCGAGGCCCGGCTCGTGGCTGCGCGACGCAATGCGGGCCAGTTCGGCGGCCTCTTGCGCCGGGTCGATCGGCTTGTAGGCGTACTCGATGGCCCAGTAGTCGTAGGCGCCGAGGGTGCTGTTGTTGAAGTTGGCCACGGGCTCGCCGGCCAGCGCCAGGTTGTAGGCGTTGTAGTCCATCACCGAGCCCGAGATGCCGTGCTTCTCGGTGAAGCTGCGGTCGCGCAGCTGGCGCTGCGAGACGGCCGTGGACGCGCGGAAGTTGTGCTTCAGCCCCAGCGTGTGGCCGACCTCGTGCATCACCGTGTCCTTGACGACGGCCTGCACGAAAGCCTCGGCCTCGGGGCTGTCGGGCTCGATGTCACCGCGCGCCGCGAACAGGTCGAGCGCGAAGTCCATCTCGGCGGCCACTTCATGGCCATAGGTGCAGTAGGCGTCGTGGCCAGTCGAGGCGTGCGACACCCGCCCGGCGTCTTCGACGATGAAGCGGCGAGCGCTGCGGCCGAACACGTCGCTGATGGAGATGTCGGCATCGAGGATCTCGCCGGTGCGCGGGTCGGAGTGGTGCGGCCCGCGCGCGAGGCCGGCGTCCACGCCCAGGTACCAGCGGATGGAGGCGTGCCGCGAGTCGAGCGTGTCGAAATCGGCGTCGTCAGGCTGCACCTTGGCGACGATGGCGTTCTTGAAGCCGATGCGCTCGAAGGCCTTGTTCCATTCGAGAACGCCCGCAGTCACCGCCTGGCGGTATTGCGGCGGGATGTTCTTGTCGAGCCAGTAGACGATGGGCTGCCGAGGCTCGGACAGCGGCGCGTCGGGGTCTTTTTTCTCCAGCCGCCAGCGGTTGATGTGAAAGCGCCGGGTGCGTGCCTTCAGGTCGGTGCTGTAGTCGCTGACCACGTCGTAGAAATGCCCCAGGCGCGGGTCGGCCGGACGCGGGCGCATGGCCTGCTCGGGCAGGCGCGTGAAGTTGTAGACCAGGCCGACGAAAAAGCTGCGGGCTTCGGGCGTGGTGGCGGGCGGCGCCGCCGCAGGGCCACCGGCTGAGGGCTGCGGCACGCGTGCAGTGGCGAAGTGCAGGCGCGTGTGAACGCTCGACAAGTCGTCGGTGCTACGGGTTTTTTCGAAGTACGAATTGGCGCGGTCCAACCCGTACGGCAATCGGTAGGCCCTCTCGATCGAAGCCGAATAGCCTGCCAGGTCGCCCAGCAGAAAGCTCGCATCGACCAGCACCGACTTGCGCTCGGGGTGCGGCCCGCTGGCGACGATGCTCGACGCCAGCAGGCTGTGCGAGAAAGCCTGTTCGACCGCCGTCTTCATGGCCGGGTTGTCGGCGACGTACCCGGTGTTGAGCGCGATCAGCTGCACCTGGTTGCTGCCGATGCGTCGAAAGCTCGCCAACCACGAGGGGCCCATCTGGCTGCCGTAAAGGCCGCGCTCACCGAGGCCGTGCGACACGTTCACCGCCAGCAGGAAAGGCTTGTCGAAGTGGGCTTCGGGAACCTCGATCCACAGCCGTTCGTCCTTGCGCCACAGCGGCAGAAAGCCCGGCTGCTGCGTCGCCCCGCGAATCACCTCGGCAAAAGGCCGCGGCGCCCCAGGCTCGGGGCGGGGCGGCGTGGTGGCCGAAGGTGGCACGGCGGCCGCGCCATTGGCCGCCCCGGGGGCGCCGCTGGGGGCCGGCGCGGCTGGGCGCGGCAGGCTGGCGCAGGCCTGCAGGAGCAGCAGCACCGCCGTGGCGGCCACGGCGTTCGATCGGCGGGTCAGGGACGTCATGTTCTCGGCGACAAGCGTTGGCGTGGAAGGCGGCGCGACCCGGCAAAGGGGCCGGAAAGTGTAGGGTGCGCCACTGCGGGCCGCGCCCTTCGGGCGACCCGGTTTGACCGCCGATCGCGCCAAGGTTCACACCCTGGCGGCATCCCCGACAAAGGCGCCCCGCCCTGCCGCGCACCAGGGCTTGTCTCCGACACCCTGTGTCATGCTTGCGGCGATGACCTCGCACCTGCTTTACCTGCACGGCTTTCGTTCGTCGCCCACGTCGGCCAAGGCCCGCGTGACCGCCACCTGGGTCGAGGCCCATTCACCGCGCACGACCTGGTGGTGCCCGCAGTTGCCGCCCTCGCCACGCGAGGCCGTCGCAGGCCTGTTGAAGGGGGTGGCCGGCTGGCCGCGCCAGAGCATGGCCATCGTCGGCAGCTCGCTGGGTGGCTTTTACGCCACCGTGCTGGCCGAGCAACTCGGCTGCCCGGCCGTGCTGCTGAACCCGGCGGTCAACCCCGCGCGCGACCTCGCCAAGTACATCGGCGAAAACACCAGCTTCCACGGCGACGACCGCTTCTTCTTTCGCCCCGAGTTCGTGGACGAACTGGCGGCGATGACGCCCGGCCCGATCACCCGGGCGAACCGCTATTTCGCGGTGATCGCCACCGGCGACGAGGTGCTCGACTGGCGCGAGATGAGCGCGCGCTACCAGGGTGCCCACCTGCGCATCGTCGAAGGCAGCGACCACGCGCTGTCGGACTACGACGAACACCTGCCGCATGTGCTCGACTTCCTGCACATCGGGCCGCCACCCTGATCGATGAAGCCGGCTTTCCTGGGCGTCCGCGTCGGCGCATCGAAACCTGCCGTCGGCCTTCGCCGCCTTGGCCCGGATGCCGAATGGGTGAGCCGCCAAGGCAAGCGACAATCCCGCCCCTATGTATGCACTGTATGAAGACGCCGGCAAGTTTCTGGCCGGCCGCGTGATGTCCGAAGCCGACAGCTCGATGCAGGTCGAGCTGGATTCGGGCAAGCGCGTGAAGGTGAAAGCCGCCAACGTGCTGCTCAAATTCGAGCAGCCCGCCCCCGCCGAGTTGCTGGCGCAGGGCCAAGCGCTGGCGCAAGAGATCGACCTCGACCTCGCCTGGGAATTCGCCCCCGACTCCGAGTTCGGTTTCGCCGACCTGGCGCGCGACTACTTCGACGCCAAGGCCGGCCCCACGCAGCAGGCCGCCGCGCTGTTTCGCCTGTTCGAGGCGCCGCATTACTTTCGGCGCATGGGCAAGGGCCAGTTCAAGAAGGCACCCGAAGACATCGTCAAGGCCGCGCTGCTGGGCATCGAGCGCAAGAAGCAGGTCGCCGCGCAGATCGAGGCCTGGGCCGGCGAACTGGCGGCTGGCCAGTGCCCGCAGCCGGTGCGCGAGCAGCTCTACAAGATCCTCTTCAGGCCCGACAAGAACGCCGCCGAGTACAAGGCCGTGGTCGAGGCCGCCAAGCGCTCGCAGAAGGCCCCGCTCGATCTGCTGACCGCGGCCGGCGCGATCGATTCGCCGTACCAGTTCCATTGGAAGCGCTTCCTGTTCGAGAACTTCCCGAAGGGCACGAACTTCCCGGCGCTGTCGGCCCCCGCCATCAAGGACACGCTGCCGCTCGCGGCGGTGCAGGCCTTCTCGATCGACGATTCGCAGACCACCGAGATCGACGACGCGCTCTCGGTGCAGGGCCTGGGCACGGGCACCGTGGTGTTCGGCGTGCACATCGCCGCACCGGGCCTGGCGATCACGCCCGACGACGCGCTCGACAAGGTCGCGCGCGACCGGCTCTCGACGGTCTACATGCCGGGCTACAAGCTGACCATGCTGCCCGACGACGTGGTGCAGGCCTACACGCTGCAAGAAGGGCGCGACTGCCCGGCCGTGTCGCTGTACGTCAGCTTCGACGAGGCCACGTTGGCGGTGAAGGGCAGCGAGACCAAACTCGAACGCGTGCCCATCGCCGCGAACCTGCGGCATGACCAGCTCGACGCCGTCATCACCGAAGCCACGCTGACCGGTGCCGAGCCGGCGGGCTATGCCTTCGCCCCCGAGCTGACCTTCGCCTTCCGGCTGGCGCGCCACCTGAAGGCGGGGCGCGAGGTGGTGCGCGGCAAGCCCGAGTTGTTCAACCGGCCGGACTACAACTTCCGCCTCGTCGGCAACGAAGGCCGCGAGCCCAAGGGCGACGAGCAGGTGCAGATCAGCACCCGCACGCGCGGCGCACCGCTCGACCTGATCGTGGCCGAGGCGATGATCCTCGCCAACAGCACCTGGGGTGGCTGGCTCCACGAGCTGGGCGTGCCCGGCATCTACCGCAGCCAGGCCAGCATGGCGCCGGGCGTGAAGGTGCGCATGGGCACCAAGGCCGCGCCGCACGCCGGCATGGGCGTCGCGCAGTACACCTGGGCCACCTCGCCGCTGCGGCGTTATGTCGATCTGCTGAACCAGTGGCAAATCATTGCCTGCGCCCGCCACGGCCGCACGGCCGCGCTGGCCGCACCGTTCAAGCCGAAAGACGCGGCGCTGTTCTCCGTCATCAGCAGCTTCGACGCGGCCTACACGGCCTACAACGGCTACCAGTCGAGCATCGAGCGCTACTGGACGATCCAGTACCTGGCGCAAAACAACATCCACGAACTCGACGCCGCCGTGATGAAAGACGGCCTCGTGCGCGCCGACACGCTGCCGCTGGTGTTTCGTGCCCTCGGCGCCGAGCAGTTGCCGCGGGGCGCGAGGGTCGCCGTGCGCATCACCGGCAGCGACCTGTTGACGCTCGACCTGCACGCCAGCGTCACCGCCCGCCTCGACGACGCCACCACCACGGCCGACGACGCGGTGGTCGATGACGCCGAGGCCGAAGAGGCCACGCCGGGAACACTCACGCTCGCCATCGATCTTCAGGAAGGCGCGTCGGAAGACAGCGCCGCGCCCGCCCCCGCTTCGGCCTGACGCCCTCACACCGCCGCACCGCCATGTTCAAAAGCCTCTCCGCTATGCAGATCGCCCTGGGCATTTCGGTCGGGGTGCATGCGGTGCTGCTGTCGATCCGCTTCGTGGACCCGGAAGGCTTCAACCGCATGTTCGAGGACACCCCGCTGGAGGTGATCCTCGTCAACGCGAGTTCGAGCGAAGCGCCCGTGAAGGCGCAGGCCATCGCGCAGCGCAACCTGGCCGGCGGCGGCGAGGCCGAGAGCGGCCGGGCGACCTCGCCCCTGCCCTCGTCGGCGCAGGTGCAGCTGGGCGATTCGGCGGTGGACACCTACAAGCAGATCGACCAGCTGGTCGAAACGCAGCAGCAACTGCTGGCCCAGCTGCGACGTGAACTCGCGCTGCTGCCGCCGCCCGACCCCAAGCGCGACCGGGGCGACCCGCAGCACCGCGCGCAGGAAGACCAGCGCCGCCAGTTGCTGCAGTTGATGGCCGAGATCGAAAAGCGCATCAACGAAGAGAACTCACGCCCCAAGCGCCGCTACATCAGCCCGGCCACGCGCGAAGAGCTGTACGCGATCTATTACGACAAGCTGCGCCGCAAGATCGAAGACCGCGGCACGCGCAGCTTTCCCGAGTACCAGGGCAAGAAGCTCTACGGCGAGCTGACGATGAACATCACCGTCAACGCCTCGGGGCGCGTGGTCTCGGTCGATGTCGTGCGCCCCTCGGGCGTGGCCACGCTCGACAAGCGGGCCATCGCCATCGTGCACGCGGCCGCGCCCTTCGGCGACTTCACCGACGCGATGCGCAAGAAGGCCGATGAGCTGGTCATCACCTCGCGCTTTCGCTTCACGCGCAACGACGGGCTGGAAACCACCCTCAGCGCGCCCTCGTCCTGATCGACTCTTTGCTTGTTTGGTATGGACCGATACGTCGTCGCCGGTAACCCGGTCGAACACAGCCAATCGCCCTTCATCCACGCCCAGTTCGCCGCGCAGACCGGCCAGGCGGTCGAGTACGGCCGCCTGCTGTGCCCGATGGACGGCTTCACCGAGGCCATCCGCCGCTTTGCCGACGAAGGCGGGCGCGGCTGCAACGTCACGGTGCCGTTCAAGTTCGACGCCTTCTCGCTGGCCGACAAACGCACGCCGCGCGCCAAACGCGCCGGCGCGGCCAACGTGCTGCGCTTCGACGCCTCGGGCTGGGTGGCCGACAACGCCGACGGCGTGGGCCTGGTGCGCGACATCGAGCACAACGCCGGCATCGCGCTGCGCGGCCAGCGCGTGCTGCTGATCGGCGCGGGCGGCGCGGCCGCCGGTGCGCTCGGCCCCCTGCTCGACGCCCGCCCGGCGCAGCTGGTGATCGCCAACCGCACGGTGGACAAGGCCCAGGCCCTGGCCGACAGCCACGCCGACCTCGCCGAGGGCATCGACCTGCAGGCGCGGTCGCTGGCCGACTGCGGCGCGGGCTTCGGCGTGGTCATCAACGCCAGCGCCAGCAGCCTGCAGGGCGCGGCCATTCCGGTGTCGCCCGTGGTGCTGGGCGCGGGCGCGTTGGCGCTCGACATGATGTACGGCCCGGCGGCACGCGGTTTTCTCGACTGGGCCGAGGCGCACGGCGCACGCGGCCGCGACGGCCTGGGCATGCTGGTCGAGCAGGCCGCCGAATCGTTTTACTTCTGGCGCGACGTGCGCCCCGACACCGCGCCCGTGCTGCTCGCCTTGCAGCAACGCCTGTCCGGGGTCGCGGCATGAGCGCCCTCGGCTCGGTCGGCCGGCAGCTCGGGCGGCTGTTCTGGCTGCTGGTGATCTGCGGACTGTCGCTGCAGCTGTATTTCTTCGGCCGCGTGGTGCTGATGAACTGGGTCGATCCGCAGTCCACCACCTTCCAGCGCTCCGAGATGTGGCGCATTGCCCGCGAGAAGGGTGAGCTCGCCTGGAGCCAGGACTGGGTACCGCGCGACAAGATCTCGCCGAACCTGCAGCGCGCGGTGATCGCGTCCGAAGATGCCGGATTCGTCGATCACAGCGGCGTCGAATGGGACGCGCTCGAAAAAGCATGGGAGAAAAACCAGCGCGAAGAGGCCCGCGCCGCCCGCCTGAACGAACGCGCCGAGCAGCGCGCGGCCAAGGCGCAAAAGCCGCTGCCCGACAAGCCGGTCGCCACGGCGCGCATCCGCGGCGGCTCGACCATCACGCAGCAACTGGCGAAGAACCTCTTCCTCGGCGCCGAGCGCAACTTTCTGCGCAAGGGGCAGGAGTTCGCCATCACCTTCATGCTCGAAGCGGCGCTGCCGAAGGGGCGCATCCTCGAGATCTATTTGAACAATGTCGAGTGGGGCGAAGGCGTGTTCGGCGCCCAGGCGGCGGCGCAACATTACTTCCGGGTCGATGCAGCCCAGCTGGGCACCACGGCCGCGGCACGGCTCGCGGTGATGCTGCCCGCGCCCAAGCGCTTCGAGAAGCGCCCGCATTCGGCCTACGTCAGTGGCCGCGCCGGCGCGGTGGCGCGCCGCATGGGCGCCGTGGATTTGCCCTGAGCGGCGGTCCGCGTTTCTAGAATCCGCCGATGGGCCACAACATTTCATCCCTCACTGCCGAACTGGCGAGCACCGCCGCCCGGCTGATCGTCGAAGAGGGCATGGAATACGGCCCGGCCAAACGCCGTGCCGCCAAGGTGCTGGGTCGCGGCCAGGTGCGCAGCGCCGAGTTGCCTGACAACGACTTGGTCGAAGACGAAGTGCGGGCCTACATCGAACTCTTCTGCGCCGACACGCAGCCGGCCGAGTTGCGTGCACTGCGCGAGGTGGCCGCACTCTGGATGGCGCGGCTGGGCGAGTTCCGCCCCCACCTCACCGGCGCAGTCTGGCGCGGCACGGCCACCCGGCTGAACACGGTGCACCTGCAGCTCTTCTGCGACGACTCGAAAGAGGCCGAGATCGAGTTGCTCAACCAGCGCGTCAACTACGACGTGGGCCAGCTGAGCGGACCGCGCGGCGAGCCGATCGACGTGCTCGCCATCAGCAGCTTCAGCCCAGCCCTCAATGAAGAAGTCACCGTGCACCTGTCGGTGCTCGACCACGACGACCTGCGCGGCGCCCTCAAACCCGACCCGCGCGGGCGCACCGAGCGCGGCGACCTCGCCGCCCTGCGCCGCCTGATGGACGCCGACCTGGACGCCGCCCCGTGAAGCGCCGCGCCTGGGTCACCGTCGGCGTGGCGGGCGCGGCAGCCGCGGCCGGCGCGGGCTTCGGCTGGTGGCGCCACCAGCAAGCGGGCGCCGATCCGATGGCGCTCGACGGTCAGGGCGACGCCTTCTGGCCCCTGCGCTTCGAGCGGCCAGAAGGCGGCGAGCTGGCCGCCCTTGAGCTTCGCGGTCGCCGCCTGCTGGTCAATTTTTGGGCCACCTGGTGCCCGCCTTGTGTCGAAGAGCTGCCCTTGCTCGACCGGTTTCAGCGTGCGCAGCAGGCAGCAGGCTGGCAGGTGCTGGCCCTGGCCATCGACCGGGCCGAGCCCGTGCGCGGATTTTTGGCCAAGCGATCGCTCAGCCTGAGCTTCGCGCTGGGCGGCCCGCAAGGCTTCGAATTGATCCGCCAACTGGGCAACACGGCGGGCGGGTTGCCCTTCAGCGTGGTGTTCGACACCCGGGCCCGGCTCGTCCACCGCAAGCTCGGCCCTGTCACAGATCAAGACCTGGCGACCTGGGCAGCCACCACGGCCTGAACCCGCTGCGAAAGGCGGCTCGACGGCCGCATCTGCCGCCTACCACAGGCCCGCGCAAAGGCTGCGGTCAAAATTTTCGCTTCCTGCTTCCATCGGACCCTAAAACGCGTAAAGTGCAGCCTTTTCGTTTTGGCTCATCTGCGCCGGCATGAAAGTCCTCGTCCTTCACGGCCCCAACCTCAACCTGCTCGGCACTCGCGAGCCTGAGGTCTATGGCGCGACGACTTTGGCGCAAATCGATGCCGAACTCGCAAAAATCGCGGCCGATGCCGGGTCCAGCCTGACGAGCTTTCAGAGCAACCACGAAGGCGCGCTGATCGACCGCGTGCAGGCTGCCCGCACCGACGGCACCGAATTCATCGTCATCAACCCCGCCGCGCTGACCCACACCAGCGTGGGCCTGCGCGATGCACTGGCGGGTGTGGCGATTCCGTTCATCGAGGTGCATCTGTCGAACGTGCACCGCCGCGAACCGTTTCGGCACCACTCGTATTTCTCGGATCTCGCCGAAGGCGTGATCGTTGGTCTTGGCGCGAACGGCTACCGCCTCGCGCTGCAGCACGCCCTCGCGCGTGACACGGGGAGCCGCCCGACCGCGGCGGCCTGACCCGGCCCGGCCGCACCTGCTGCGGTCGTGCGAACAAACAAATGACAGGAGTTGGAACCTCATGGACCTGCGCAAGCTGAAGACGCTGATCGACCTGGTGTCTGAATCGAACATCTCCGAACTCGAAATCACCGAAGCCGACGGCAAGGTGCGCATCGTCAAGTCGGACCCGAACGCCGCCGCCCCCGTGGTGTACGCCCAGCCCAACCAGGTGCCGATGGCCGCCGCCCCGGCGCCCACGGCCGCCGCGCCCAGCGCCCCCGCCGCGCCGGCCGCCGTCGAAGCGCCGGCCGCCCCGGCCGGCCACACCGTGAAGTCGCCGATGGTCGGCACTTTCTACCGCTCGTCGAGCCCGGGCTCGAAGGCCTTCGCCGACGTGGGCACCGTGGTCAAGGAAGGCGAGCCGATCTGCATCATCGAAGCGATGAAGATCATGAACGAGATCGAGGCCGACAAGTCCGGCACGGTGACCCAGATCCTGTGCCAGAACGGCCAGGCGGTCGAATTCGGGCAGCCCTTGTTCGTCATCGAATAAGGCCCCACGCCCATGTTCAAAAAGATCCTCATTGCGAATCGGGGAGAAATCGCTCTCCGGATTCAGCGAGCCTGCCGCGAGATGGGCATCAAGTCCGTCGTCGTCTATTCAGAAGCCGACCGCGAGGCCAAGTACGTGAAGCTGGCCGACGAGGCCGTGTGCATCGGTCCGGCGGCCTCGGCCCAGAGCTACCTCAACATGCCGGCGATCATCTCGACGGCCGAGGTGACCGATGCCGAAGCGATCCACCCGGGCTACGGCTTCCTGTCCGAGAACGCCGACTTCGCCGAGCGTGTCGAGCAGAGCGGCTTCGTCTTCATCGGCCCCACGCCCGACGCCATCCGCACGATGGGCGACAAGGTTTCGGCCAAGCAGGCCATGATCAAGGCCGGCGTGCCCTGCGTGCCGGGCTCTGAGGGCGCACTGCCCGAAGACCCGAAAGAGATCATCAAGATCGCGCGCGCCGTGGGCTACCCGGTGATCATCAAGGCCGCGGGTGGCGGTGGCGGGCGCGGTATGCGCGTCGTGCACACCGAAGCCGCACTGATCCACGCCGTGCAGACCACGCGCGCCGAGGCGGGTGCCGCCTTCGGCAACCCGCAGGTCTACATGGAGAAGTTCCTCGAGAACCCGCGCCACATCGAGATCCAGATCCTCGCCGACGAGCACAAGAACGCCGTCTGGCTGGGCGAACGCGACTGCTCGATGCAGCGCCGCCACCAGAAGATCATCGAAGAAGCGCCGGCGCCGGGCATTCCACGCCGCGTGATCGAGAAGATCGGCGACCGCTGCGCCGCTGCGTGCAAGAAGCTCGGCTACCGCGGGGCGGGCACCTTCGAGTTCCTGTTCGAGAACGGCGAGTTCTATTTCATCGAGATGAACACGCGCGTGCAGGTCGAGCACCCGGTGACCGAGCTGGTCACGGGCATCGACATCGTGCAGATGCAGATCCGCGTGGCGGCCGGCGAGAAGCTGCCCTTCACGCAACGCCAGATCGAGATGCGCGGCCACGCCATCGAGTGCCGCGTGAATGCTGAAGACCCGTACAAGTTCACCCCGTCGCCGGGGCGCATCACCACCTGGCATGCGCCAGGCGGCCCGGGGGTGCGGGTGGACTCGCACGCCTACACGAACTACTTCGTGCCGCCGAACTACGACTCGATGATCGGCAAGATCATCACGCACGGCGACACCCGCGACCAGGCGCTCGCGCGCATGCGCATCGCGTTGTCCGAGACCGTGGTCGAGGGCATCCTCACCAACATCCCGCTGCACCGCGAGCTGATGGTGGACGCGAAATTCGTCGAAGGCGGCACCAGCATCCATTACCTGGAAGGCTGGATGGGCCAACACAAGCGCTGAGCACACGCCGATGGTCGAACTGCTGCTGCTCGCCCCGGAAGACCTGGTCGAGCCCGTCTCCGATGCCTTGATGGACGAGTTGGACGCGTTGTCGGTCTCGGTCGAAGACGCCGATGCCGACACCGACGCCGAGCACGCGCTGTTTGGCGAGCCGGACATGCCGGCACCGGCGCCAGGGTGGCAGCGTTCGATCGTGAAGGCACTCTTCACCGACGAAGACAAGGCCACCGAAGCGGCCACGCTGCTGCTGGCGCAAGACTGGGCGAAGGACGTGCACGTGCAGTCGCTCAGCACGGTGCCCGACGAGGACTGGGTGCGGCTCACGCAGTCGCAGTTCGCGCCGGTCGAGATCACGCCGAGCTTCTGGATCGTGCCGAGCTGGCACAAGCCGCCCGCGCAGGCAAAGCAGGTCATTCGCCTCGACCCGGGCCTGGCCTTCGGCACCGGCACGCACCCGACCACGCGCATGTGCCTGCGCTGGACGGCGACCTACGCAGCAGCGCACGGCGAAACCTGGACCCGCGTGCTCGACTACGGCTGCGGCTCAGGCATCCTCGCCATCGGTGCCGCCCTGTTCGGCGCGACGAACATCGACGCGGTGGACATCGACCCCGCCGCCGTCGAATCGACGCTCGCCAACGCGCAGGCCAACGGCGTCACGCTGAACGCCGGCCTGCCCGAGGCGGCCATCCGCGCCTACCCGCTGGTGCTGGCGAACATCCTCGCCACGCCGCTCAAGCTGCTGGCGCCGCTGCTGTGGTCGCACGTGGCGCCGGGCGGCCACCTGGTGCTGGCCGGCATCCTCGAACGGCAGGCCGACGAGTTGAAAGAAGCCTACGCGCCCTGGTGCGAGTTGCACGTCAGCGACAGCGAGGACGGCTGGATCCTGATGACCGCGCACCGGGCCCGCTGAACTGCATGGACAATTCGCGTCCATGAGTCACCGACGCCCCTTGCTGCGCTCGCGGGCCGCGCCCGAGCCGGCCCGGCTGTCGTGCGCCGCGAACGGGGGGCGCCCATGAGCCTGGCCACCCGCTGCGTCAATTGCGGCACCGTCTTTCGCGTCGTCCAAGACCAGCTCAAGGTCTCTGAAGGCTGGGTGCGCTGCGGCCGTTGCGACCAGGTCTTCAACGCCATCGAGGGGCTGTTCGACCTCGAACGCGACGCGCCACCCGGCTGGAAGCCACCCCCCGCCCCGCCCTCGCCGCCCGCCGTCGAAGCGGCTGCCGCCTTCACACCGCCCGAAGACCCGCCGCAAGACGATGACGACATCTTCGACCTGAGCGAAGACGACCGCATCCACTCGCGCTTCTTCCAGCCCGAGCAGGCCGACGTCGAGTACTCACCCGCACAGAGCGTGGCCGCGCGCGACCGCGTCGAATTCGCCGAGGCGCGGTTCAACGAAGACCTGCTGGCCGAGTCGGACGAGGCCGAGGCTGGCGCCGCCCTGGCCCGCCAGGCGAAGGCCGAAGCTGCGAAGGCTGCCGCCGTCAAGGCCGCCGCCCGGCAGGTCAAGAGCAAACCCAAAGCGAAGGCCAAACCGGCAGCAAAGAAGCGCGGCGAAGCCGAGCCCGAGTTTCTGCGCCAGGCCAAAGAACGCGCCCGCTGGAGCAGCACCGGCGCCCGACTCACGCTGGGCTTCATGAGCCTGCTGCTGGTGGCGGCGCTCGGCGCGCAGTTCGCCATCCACCAGCGCGACTGGGTGGCCGCGCGCTGGCCCGCCGCGCGCCCGTGGCTGAGCACGGCCTGCGGTTGGCTGCATTGCCGCATCGAGCCCTTGCGGCGCATCGCCGAGATCACCGTCGAGAGCAGTTCGCTCGCACCGGCCAACAGCGGCGCCGCGTACCGGCTGTCGCTGTTGCTGCGCAACCGGGGCGAGCTGCCGCTGGCCCTGCCGTCGATCGACCTCACGCTCACCGACGCAGCGGGGCAGTTGGTGGCGCGCCGTGCGCTGTCGCCCAGCGACTTCAGCGTGAGCAGCACGGTGATCGCGCCGAACGCCGAGACACCACTGCAGCTGCTGATGAGCGCCGAAGGCAAGCGCCTGAGCGGCTACACGGTCGAAGTCTTCTACCCCTGAACCCTGTTCGAACTTTCACCGGGCTGCGCGAAGGCGGGCATCGGTCCATCCCTCTTCACTGGAGCACACCATGTCGGCGCTGATTTGCGGGTCCCTCGCTTTCGACACCATCACCACCTTTCCGGGGCGCTTTGCGCAGCAGATCCTGCCGGAGCAGGTGCACATCCTGAACGTGTCCTTCCTTGTGCCCACGCTGCGCCGCGAGTTCGGCGGCTGTGCCGGCAACATCGCCTACACACTCATGCAATTGGGCGGCGAGCCGCTGGTGATGGCCGCGTTGGGCAACGACGGGCAAGACTATTTGAAGCGCTTCGAGACCTGGGGCGCGAGCACCGAGTTCGTCCGCGTGATCGATGACAGCTACACCGCGCAGGCGATCATCATCACCGACACCGACAACAACCAGATCACCGCCTTCCACCCCGGCGCGATGGGCTCGGCCCACCTCACGGCGGTGCCGGCACGCAGCGACATCCGCGTCGCCATCGTCGCGCCCGATGGCCGCGACGCGATGATCCAGCACGCCGAGCAACTGGCCAGCGCGAAGATCCCCTTCATCTTCGACCCGGGCCAGGGCCTGCCGATGTTCGACGGCGCCGACCTCAAGCGCTTCGTCTCGCAGGCCACCTGGGTGGCCGTCAACGACTACGAAGCCAAGATGCTGTGCGACCGCACCGGCGAGTCGCTCGAATCGCTGTCGAAGTCGCACCTGAAGGGCGTCATCGTCACGCTCGGCGCGAACGGCTGCGAGCTGTGGCAAGACGGCGTGCGCACGCACATCCCGGGTGTCACCGCCACCGAAGTCGTGGACCCGACCGGCTGTGGCGATGCCTTCCGCGGCGCGCTGCTCTACGGCCTGGAGCGTGATTGGGACCTGCCGCGCTGCATCGCGCTCGGCAACCGCATCGGCGCCCTGAAGATCGCCTGCCGCGGCGGACAGAACCACGCCATCGACCGCGCCAGCCTCGGGCTGTGAGGCGGCACGCGCCGGCCGGCACATCCACGGTCCGGCACGAAGCAAAAGGCGGCCAACACGGCCGCCTTTTTCGTGGGTCTCGGTCTCGGCGCCGAGAGGCCGGGCTCACTCGCCGAGCTGGCCCTCGCTCAGCGTGTCGAGCTGGAAGCGGCCGCTGCGGTCCATCAACCAGGTCTCGGTGTAGGCCACCGTGCCACCCGGCAGGCGCGAAGGCGCCGGCAGCGGCGACACCCGGCGGATCATCTCGCGCACGGCGGCCGTCACCTCGGGGGCATGCGTGGGCGCGCGCAGCACGTTGATCGCCGTCGGGCGCCCTTCGCCATCGAGCACCGTCTCGACCACGACGATCGCGTGTACCAGCGGCGGCAGCTTGCCCTTGTAGATGCGATGCGGGTACGCCTCGTAGATGTGCTTGGCCCCATCGACGCGGTAGCCCTTGAGGTCCAGCGCCTCGGACATCTTCGGTCCGCCGCCCGGCACGGGCGAGGCCACGAAGTTCACTTCGGCGGCGCTCACCGGCGCCGCCCACATGGCAGCGCCCAGCAGTGCCACCACCCAAACCCCTGCTCTCTTGGTCATCGCACACCCCCAACGGCGCCCCATGCGTCGAGACCAATGTAGAAAGCTCGCTTCGTCCGCCGCAATGAACTAAATCACGGCCAAGGGGGAGCACGCGGGTGGCCTTCGGCGGACAAGTCGCCGCGCCGTGCGGTGTGTCGCGCTTTCAGCGATTGCGAACCGGCACCGACGGTGCCGACCTAAGGCGGGCCGAAACCGGAGCGCCATAAAAAAACCCGGCCGAAGCCGGGTTTTGCGCCAGAGGCGGAGCCGATCAGGGCTTGTTGCCCGTCGGGAAGGGCCACGCAGCCGCGGGGCTGAGCGACGTCTTCGCAGCCGGGGCCGCAGGCTTCGCAGCAGGGGCAGGGGCAGGGGCAGCGGCGGGCTTCGCAGCAGCCTTCTTCGCAGCCTTCTTCGCAGCAGCCTTCTTGGCGGGGGCCTTCTTCGCAGGGGCCTTCTTGGCAGCGGCCTTCTTCGCAGGCGCCTTCTTGGCGGCAGCCTTCTTCGCAGGCGCCTTCTTGGCGACGGCCTTCTTCGCCGGAGCCTTCTTCGCTGCGGCCTTCTTCGCCGGGGCCTTCTTCGCCGCGACCTTCTTCGCCGGAGCCTTCTTGGCCGCAGCCTTCTTCGCCGGAGCCTTCTTGGCCGCGACCTTCTTCGCCGGGGCCTTCTTCGCCGCGACCTTCTTGGCCGGGGCCTTCTTCGCTGCCGCCTTCTTGGCCGGAGCCTTCTTTGCAGTTGCCATCACATTTCTCCTTGATCAAGTTGAAAGAGCACTGTCTCAGGCCGACGCGCGCGCCGCCCCTCGACAGTTATTCATCGCCCGAAGGTCTGCCCAGGAGGGGCGCCCCGATGCGATGAATCTGAGAAGAGAACATGCGCCGAAATCGCCGCACATCCTCTTGCGCCTCACGGCCGCCGCTTCTTTTTGTCGGCGATCGCGCGAGCCGCGAATCTTGATCCGTCACACATGACTGGCCGCTGCTGCGTGGCAGCGAGCTTCAGTCCCAAAAATCAGTCCCAGGAAAGCGCGCCACCCGATTGGTATTCGATGACGCGCGTTTCGAAGAAATTGCGTTCCTTCTTCAGGTCGATCATTTCGCTCATCCACGGGAACGGGTTTTCCTCGTTCGGGAAGAGCTCTTCCAAACCGATCTGCGTGGCACGCCGATTGGCGATGTAGCGCAGGTAGCCCTTGAACATCGACGCGTTCAGACCCAGCACGCCACGCGGCATGGTGTCTTCGGCGTAGCGGTATTCGAGCTCGACGGCCTTCATGAACAAGGCCTTGATCTCATCCTTGAACGAGGCCGTCCAGAGCTGCGGGTTCTCGAGCTTGATCTGGTTGATGAGGTCGATGCCGAAATTGCAGTGCATCGACTCGTCACGCAGGATGTACTGGTACTGCTCGGCCGCACCGGTCATCTTGTTCTGGCGACCGAGCGCGAGGATCTGCGTGAAGCCGACGTAGAAGAACAGGCCTTCCATCAGGCAGGCGAAGACGATCAGCGACTTGAGCAGCGTCTGGTCGTTCTCGGTGGTGCCGGTGTGGAAGTGCGGGTCCATGATCGCGTTGATGAACGGGATCAGGAACTCGTCCTTGTCACGGATCGACTGCACCTCGTGGTAAGCGTTGAAGATCTCGCTCTCGTCGAGGCCGAGCGATTCAACGATGTACTGGTAGGCGTGGGTGTGGATCGCCTCTTCGAAGGCCTGGCGCAGCAGGAACTGGCGGCATTCGGGGGCCGTGATGTGCCGGTAGGTGCCCAGCACGATGTTGTTGGCGGCCAGCGAGTCGGCGGTGACGAAGAAGCCGAGGTTGCGCTTGATGATGCGGCGCTCGTCTTCGCTCAGGCCGTTGGGGTCTTTCCAGGTCGCGATGTCGCGCGACATGTTGACCTCTTGCGGCATCCAGTGGTTGGCACAGGTGGCGAGGTATTTCTCCCAGGCCCACTTGTACTTGAACGGCACCAACTGGTTGACGTCGGTCTTGCCATTGATGATGCGTTTGTCGGCGGCGTTGACACGGTGCGTGTCGCTCGCTTGCGCAGAAACGCTTTGCACGGGAGCCGCAACGAACGGGGTCGCTTGAGCAGCGGCTTGCACGGCAGGAATGTCAAAGACGGGAGGCGGCGTCACCGCACGCGCTTGAGTCGGCAGGCTGCTCGGCGCGGAACTCGTCTTCGGAGATGTCGAGGGTTGAAGGTCTTCTTCCCAAACCAGCATGGTGTATTTCCTGTGCGGACGAATTATGAGAGTTGTTGTGTTGGAACACCAAGCACTTATTGACATTCAGCGCGGTTCGCTGTTGCGGTGTCGCATCGCATTTCGAGCGATCGAACAGCGCGTGTCGCGTGTTCGATCGTCGTGTTCACATGCGTTGCGCATCGCATTCAGCAAGGGCCCGCGCTCATGTCGTGTGCGTCGTTCCGTCGATCACTTCGACAGCGGCGTGCGACTCACTGACAGGCTTCGCACGTGGGGTCGTCGATTGCACAGAACTTGATGTCGGTCGCAGGTTCCTCGACCACGACAGATGCGGCTTGCGCTGACACCGCCGCGGCGCCACCGCCGACAGCCGCGCCGCTCGACACCGAGTTCAACTGCCCCGCTTTCACCGTGGATTTTTCAGTCTGCGAAGCGCTGATCGTGCGCAGGTAGTACGTGGTCTTCAGGCCGCGCACCCAGGCGAGCTTGTAGGTCTCGTCGAGCTTCTTGCCCGACGCGCCGGCCATGTAGATGTTGAGCGACTGGGCCTGGTCGATCCACTTCTGGCGACGCGAGGCGGCTTCGACCAGCCATTGCGTTTCGATCTCGAAGGCGGTGGCGTACAGCGACTTCAGGTCTTCGGGCACGCGGTCGATGCGACGCAGCGAACCGTCGAAGTGCTTCAAGTCCATGACCATCACGTCGTCCCACAGGCCGAGCTTCTTCAGGTCGCGCACCAGGTACTCGTTGATGATCGTGAACTCGCCCGACAGGTTCGACTTCACCGACAGGTTGCCGAACGAAGGTTCGATCGAGGCGCTGACGCCGATGATGTTCGAGATGGTCGCGGTCGGAGCGATCGCCACGCAGTTCGAGTTGCGCATGCCGTGCTCGGCGATGCGGCCGCGCAGCGTGTCCCAGTCGAGCGACACGCTCTGGTCCACCTCGACGTAACCGCCCCGCGCTTCGGCCAGCAGCTTCAGCGAGTCGAAAGGCAGGATGCCGCGGTCCCACAACGAACCGCGATAGCTGCTGTAGCGGCCACGCTCGGCAGCCAACTCAGTCGAGGCCCAGTAGGCGTAGTAGCAGACAGCTTCCATCGAGCGGTCAGCGAACTCGACCGCTGCCGGCGACGCGTAGGGCGTGCGCAGTTCGTACAGCGCGTCCTGGAAACCCATGATGCCCAGGCCCACCGGGCGGTGGCGCAGGTTCGAGTCGCGCGCCTTCTTCACCGCGTAGTAATTGATGTCGATCACGTTGTCGAGCATGCGCATCGCGGTGGCGACGGTCTTCTTCAGCTTGGCGTGGTCGATGACCTTGGCGCCATCGGGGCCGTCCGTCAGGTGGTGGACCAGGTTCACCGAGCCGAGGTTGCAGACGGCGATCTCGGTCTCGCTGGTGTTCAGCGTGATCTCGGTGCACAGGTTCGACGAGTGCACCACGCCGACGTGCTGCTGCGGCGAGCGCACGTTGCAGGCGTCCTTGAACGTGATCCAGGGGTGGCCGGTCTCGAACAGCATCGAGAGCATCTTGCGCCACAGGTCGGTGGCCTTCATCTTCTTGAAGAGCTTGATCTCGCCCGAGGCAGCCTTGGCCTCGTAGAGGGTGTAGGCCTCTTCGAAGTCACGGCCGAACTTGTCGTGCAGGTCGGGGCAGGTCGAGGGCGAGAACAGCGTCCACTCGCCGTTTTCCATCACACGGCGCATGAACAGGTCGGGAATCCAGTTCGCCGTGTTCATGTCGTGCGTGCGGCGGCGGTCGTCGCCGGTGTTCTTGCGCAGCTCCAGGAATTCTTCGATGTCCAGGTGCCAGGTTTCGAGGTACGCGCAGACCGCGCCCTTGCGCTTGCCGCCCTGGTTCACGGCGACGGCCGTGTCGTTGACGACCTTCAGGAAGGGCACGACACCCTGGCTCTTGCCGTTGGTGCCCTTGATGTGCGAGCCCAGCGCGCGCACGTTGGTCCAGTCGTTGCCCAGGCCGCCGGCGAACTTGCTCAGCAGCGCGTTTTCTTTCAGTGCTTCGTAGATGCCGTCGAGGTCGTCCGACACGGTGGTCAGGTAGCAGCTCGACAGCTGCGAGCGGCGCGTGCCGGCGTTGAACAGCGTCGGCGTGCTCGACATGAAGTCGAACGTGGACAGCACTTCATAGAACTCGATGGCGCGCGCTTCGCGGTCGATCTCGCCCAGCGCCAGGCCCATGGCCACGCGCATGTAGAAGGCCTGCGGCAGCTCGATGCGTTGTTCGTCGATGTGCAGGAAGTAGCGGTCGAACAGGGTCTGCAGGCCGAGGTAGTCGAACTGCATGTCGCGGTCGGCCTTCAGCGCGGCGCCCAGCTTGACCAGGTCGAACTGCAGCAGCTTCTCGTCGAGCAGTTCGGCTTCGACGCCCTTCTTGATGAAACCCGGAAAGTAATCGGCGTAGCGCGTGTGCATCTCGGCGTGCAGCACCTCTTCGCCCAGAATTTCTTTGCGGATCGTGTGCAGCAGCAGGCGGGCCGTGGCGCGCGTATAGCCCGGGTCTTTTTCGATCAACGTGCGCGCGGCCAGGATGGCGGCTTTGTGCACTTCATCGATCGGCACGCCGTCGTACAGGTTGCGTTTGGTCTCGGCCATGATCGGCGCGGCCTTCACGTCGGCGCCGAGGTCGGCGCACGACGATTCGATCAGCGTCTGCAGGCGGCCCAGGTCGAGCGGCACACGCAGGCCCCGGTCGGTCACCATCAATTGGGGCTCGGCTGCCACCGCCGGCGTGCCCTGCTTCGAACGCTCTTGCGAGCGGCGCTCGCGGTACAGCACGTAGGCGCGCGCCACTTCGTGGTGGCCGCCACGCATCAGGCCGAGTTCGACCTGGTCTTGCACGTCTTCGATGTGGAAGGTGCCACCGCCCGGGCGCGAGCGCAGCAGCGCGCGCACCACCGACTCGGTCAGGCCATCGACCGTTTCACGCACGCTGGCCGACGCGGCGCCCTGCGTACCGTGCACCGCGAGAAACGCTTTCATCAGCGCGACCGCGATCTTGTTGGGTTCGAAGGACACCACCGCGCCATTGCGGCGGATGATCTGGTAGCCCTGGAAGGCAGAGCTGGCGGGCGTGGCGCTGGCGGGGCGCGCAGTTTGGGTGGGGGCCGTTGATTGCGTCGTGGTGGCGGTTTGCATGAATTCCCCTCTTGTCGTCGGTTTCGGTGGCAGGTGAAAGCGTTGTTCGGTCAAGCTCATCCGGATTCGTTCGGGTGGGGTTCTGGTTCGCGCTTTTCGTTCACGGGGTGCAAAGCCAAATCACAACGCCGCTACCGCCCTGGGGGCCGCATGGAGAGGTGAAGGGTTGAGGCTTTCACGCTCGCACCGCCGGTGGGATGCACGCATCGATCGCGTGTTCGGCCGGGGCGGAGCCGGAATGAAAAGAAGCGGACAGAACCACCTGGCCCGAGGGCACCGACACCTCACCGTCGCAGCGGCGGGCCCGAAAAACGGGGCAGGTGTCGTGGGCTTGAAGCACGGTGTGTCTGAGCCGGAAGGATAGCACGCCGGACACTATATCTGGGGGTTCGAGCCCCTTCAAGCACTACAGATAGCGTGCAGAGCACCACACCGAAAGTGAACACGGGTTCAGCTTCTCGAAGCTCGCCGATGGTGCGACGCGTCAGATGGCGTGCAGCGGGCATGGGCCCACGCCGCGCTTGAAGTGGACCCCTCGCAGGCCCGTGGACACACGCTTTGCGCGTGCTTTTCGCCTGCAGACCGCGCCAGCGCTTGCGCACGCGCTGCGCCTCCATCAAGACCCCGTCGGGTGACTACCGCGCCTTGTCAGCTTCGCGTCAGCACACGTTCGGGAAAGCACTGAGGCGGCCACCCCAACGCGGTCACGAGGCGCGGCCATTCGAAGCCCTCGCCGGGGTCTTGTTTGCGCCCCGGCGCGATGTCTTCGTGCCCGGCCACGGCCACCAGCGGGTAACGATGCGACAGCACCTGCACCGTCTGCGCCAGCCGCAAGTACTGCGCGGCTTCGAAGCGCTCGCCCTCGAGGCCTTCGAGTTCGATGCCGATGGCGTAGTCGTTGCAGTTCTCTCGCCCGCGCCAGCACGAGCGGCCGGCATGCCAGGCCCGCGCGTCGCACGAGACGAATTGCACCAGCTCGCCGTCGCGGCGGATCACGAAATGCGAGGAGACCTCCAGGCCGCGGATCTGCGCGAAGTAGGGATGGGCGTCCCAGTCGAGGCGGTTGGTGAACAAGCGCTCGATGGCGTCGCCGCCGTATTCGCCCGGCGGCAGGCTGATCGAGTGCACGACGACCAGCGACACCTCGGTGCCCGCGGGGCGCGGACCGAAGTTCGGCGACTCGCAACGCCGTGCGTCGCGCAGCCAGCCATGCTCGTCGATGGGTGACACGGTGGACGGGTCAGGACTCGCCGCGCGGCTCGGTGTCGGGCGCGTCGGAGTCGCCTCCGACATGCACGCCCAGCCGCGCCATGCGGTAACGCATCTGCCGCAGCGACAGACCCAGGCTGGCGCCCGCGGCGGTGCGGTTGTAGCGGTGACGTTCGAGCGCGCGTTCGAGCACGTCGCGCTCGATGTCGTCGAGGTAGGCGGCAAGATCGGTCGGCAACGGGGCCGGGCCGCTGGGCACCTCGGCCAACGGGGGGGGCACGACAGCGGCCGACATCGCGCCGAGCGGCGACATCACCTCTTCCGTCGTGATGTCGTCGTCGAGCAGCGCCTCTTCCGGCAGGGCCAGGTCGTCGGCCGAGATCAGCTCGCTGCCGCTCAGGGCCACGGCACGGTGCAAGAGGTTTTCAAGCTCGCGCACATTGCCGGGAAAGCGGTAGCGGCTGAGGTGCAGCAGCGCCTCGCGCGTCAGGCGCGGCGGGGGCGAGATGCCCGCGTCGCCGGCGATGCGGTCGAGCACGCGGTCGCAGATGGCAGGCAGGTCTTCGAGGCGCGCGCGCAGCGGCGGCACGCGGATCTGGATGACGTTGAGCCGGTAATACAGGTCTTGGCGAAAGCGTGCCGCCAGCACCTCGGCGTTCAGGTCTTTGTGCGTCGCGCTCAAGATGCGCACGTTGACCGGCAGCTCGCTGATCGCGCCCACCGGCCGCACCGACCGCTCTTGGATCGCGCGCAGCAGCTTGCTCTGCATCGACAGCGGCAGGTCGCCGATCTCGTCGAGAAACAGCGTGCCGCCGTTGGCCGCCTGGAAGAAGCCTTCGCGGTCTTCGGCGGCACCGGTGAACGCGCCCTTGCGGTAGCCGAAAAACTCGGCTTCGAGCAGGTGTTCGGGGATGGCCGAGCAGTTGACCGCGATGAAGGGCTGGCCGCAGCGCGGGCTGACCTCGTGGATGGCGCGGGCCACCAGTTCCTTGCCGGTGCCCGACTCGCCATTGACCAGCACCGGCGCCATGCTGCGCGCGACCTTCTCGACCAGCGCGCGCACCTGCTGCATCGCGGCCGACTGTCCCGCCATGCGCGAGAGGGCGACGCTGACGGGCGCCGCCGGGGCCGCCGCCGGGGCTGCGGCGGGCGCACCGGCCGGCACGGCACCGAAGACGGTCTCGGACGGCAGGCTCGACGGCACCATGGTCGGCACCGTGGCCGGCCCGCGCCCCAGCGCCGAGGCCACCACCGCGCGAAACTGCTTCAGGTCAACCGGCTTGGTGAGGTAGTCGTAGGCCCCGGCCTTCAGCGCCTCGACGGCGTTCTCGGCCGAGCCGTAGGCCGTGATGACGATCGCCTTCTCGCGCCGGTTGGTTTCTTCGAGGCGTCGCAGCAAGTCGAGGCCAGTGCCGTCGGGCAGGCGCATGTCGGTGATGACGGCGCTGTAGGTGCGGTCTTTCAGGTGCAGCAGCGCATCTTCGACGCTGCCGGCGGTCTCGACGTCGTAGCCCTCGCGCAGCAGCGTCAACTCGTACAGGGTGCGCAGGTCGGGTTCGTCATCGACGACGAGCAGGCTGAAGTGCGAAGGCGATGTCATGCGTTGAGGTGAAGTCTCGCTTCGCCGGTGTCCGCCGCCAGGAGCGGCGCGCGCCGCATGGCGACAAAGAACTCGTTGCGGTTGGTCTCGCTGTTTGCACGAAGCCGGTAGTCGATGCGGGCACGGTAGCGCTCGCAAAGTTCGCGGCAAATATACAGGCCCAGGCCCGTGCCACGGCTGCGCGTCGAGAAGAACGGTTCGAAGAGGTAACGCTCGACTTCAGGCGGGATCGGCTCGCCGTCGCTGCACACGCTGAGCACCACGACCAGGTCGTCGCGCGCGTTCACGCTCACCCGCACCGCGCCGGGCCCTTTGCTGCCGTGGCGATGGGCGTTGTCGAGCAGGTTGACCAGCACGCGGCGCAGGTGGTCGGGGTCGAAGATGGCGCCCAGCGGCTCGTCGGGAATGTCCACCCGCAACGCGCTGTGTTCACCCAGTGGCAGGTTCGTGGTGCGGGCCCATTCGCTGCATACCGCCGCCGCCAGGCCGCAGACGTCCAGGGCGCCGGCCTCTTGCACATCGCCCGGCGCCACTTCCATCACGTCATCGACGATGCGTTTCAGGCGCTCGACGTTGTCCGACACCATGCGGGTCAGCTGGCGCTGGCTGGCCGTGGTGGCGTCTTCGGCCATCAGCGCGTTGGCCTGCGAGATGGCGGCCAGCGGGTTGCGAATTTCGTGCGCGATGCCGGCCGACACGCGCCCCATGGCCGCGAGCTTTTCCTGGCGGATGCGTGCCTGCAGGCTGCGCACGTCTTCGATGAACAGCACACACAGTTCTTCACTCTTGTCGGGCCCGCGACGCCGCGTGAAGCGCACGCGCAGGCGCAACGTGCGCACCAAGCCGTTGTCGAAACGCAAGGTCACATCGCGCCCGCCCTCGGGCCACAGCCCCTCGGCGAAGGCCCGCTCGACCGACTTGACGAAGGCGCTCCAGGCCTCGACCTCGTGCAGGTGGAACGGCGCCTCGTGAAACATCCCTTCTTCGACCAGCAGCGCGCGCGCCGCGGGGTTGGCAGTGCGCACCCGGCCGCGCTGGTCCACCACGAGCACGCCCTCTTGCATCTCTTCGATCACCAGCCGGTTGAGTTGCGCCTGCTGTCGCGCCAACTCCAGGCTGCCCCGGGCGGTGAGTTCTTCGCGCGCCAGCCGGCCGGCGAGTTCGCCCGCCAGCAAGGTGATGACGAAGAAGCCCGCGCCGGCCAGCCCTGCCTGCGTCAGCAAGGCGGAGCCGCCCTCCCCCGACGCCACCGCCAGCCAGGTGCCGCCGAGCAGCGCCAGCGACACCAGCGCCGCCGTGGCCAAGGCGAGCATGCGCGGTGTCAGCACGCCGGCCATCAGCACCGGCATTGCCAGCAGGGCGACGTAGTTCAGGCTGGCCGAATCGCCGAACAAGTGCAGCGAGATGAAGCAGGCGATGTCCACCCCGATGGTGGCCAGGTACTGCCGGGCGCGCAGCCGGGCGCGACCGTCCAGCGAACGCGACCCGCGCAGACGCGGCAGCAGCCACATCGAGATCGACCAGGCCGAATAGAACAGGCTGATGCCCATCACCGGCCACGAAGGAACGGTCGCGAACAGCGTCGCCACCACCACCGCCACCGCGAGCGACAGCCCCAGGGCGGCACGCGCTGCGATGAAGGCGCTGTAGATGCGGTGGAAGGCCGTCTGGCCGGCGCCGATCAGGCGGCGCGCCTGCCGCGACAGGAAGCGCGAATCGGCCTCATCGGAGGGCTGGGGCCACCCGGCGTCGTAGCGCGAATCTTCGTCGGCGAACTGCTGGGTGTCCGACGACACGCCCAGGGCGCCGAACCACGACTCGTAGGGCTTGCGCCCGCGCCGCGCGGCCGTGCGGCGGTCGGCTTCCGGCGGCGGTGTGGCGGTCATGGCTGCGGTGGCAGCTTCTCGTGCGCCAGCCGATGCTGCTCGCTGCAGTACACGGCGTTGTCGTTGACCGTGGCCTCACCGCGCGGCAGGTGCACGCCGCAGTGCACGCAGGCGACCATTTCGTCACCGGTCACGGCCTTGGGCGGCTCATCGGCCGGAGGCGGCACCGACGGGCCCCGCCGCAGGCTGCGATACGCCCACACGACCAACAGCACGAAAGCCGCCAGAAAGATCAACCGGATCATCGTCGCCCCCTTTTACGTTTTGTCTCGATGGTGGCGTGCACTACAGGGGCCGCTGCAGCACGACTTCAAGCACGAAGCGCGAGCCCACGTAAGCCAGCAGCAGCAGCAGCGCCCCCGCGTACACCCAGCGCACCGCGCTGCGGCCGCGCCAGCCCATCAGGCGACGGCCCGCCAGCAAGGCGGCAAACACGCCCCACCCCAGCACCGAGAACACGGTCTTGTGGTCCCAGCGCCAGGGGTTCGAGAACCACCAGCCGAGCAGCAGCGTCGCCGACAGCAACGCAAACCCGGCGATCACGAACTGGAAGGTCAGCCGTTCCAGGCGCAGCAAGGGCATGGCCGGCAGCGCGGCGAGCCCGGTGCCACGCTTTTTGCTGCGCATCTGGCGCTCGGCGGCGTCGAGCAATGCGGCGTGCAAGACCGCAGCACCGAACATGCCGTACGACGCGATGCCCAGCGCCCAGTGCAGCGGCGCCCATTGCGAGGACGCATTCGGCTTGAACTCGCCGGGGTACAGCGCGGCGAGCAGCACGGCGGCTGCGCCCAGGGCCGCCAGCGTGCGCCGCACCGGCGTCAGCGGCACCCAGCGGCTTTCGACCGCATACACCCCCAGCACCAACCACACGGTGGCCGACAGCGCCGGCGCGAAGCCGAAGCGTGCGCCCGACAGGCCGCTGCCCCAGCCCGCCACGTCGGCCACGATGGCCAGGGCGTGCAAGGCCCAGGCGACGATCAGCAGCGGCCGGGCGCGCGGCTGCAGGCGCTCGTTGAGGAGGGCCGCCACGAGGTAGCCGGCGAGCGCCAACACGCTCGGTAACCATATGGCGAACCCCGCAGAAACCCCCGACGATAGAATCATTTTCACAGTGTACTTTCGCGTGCCGCCCCTCTGCGGCACTGCTCTTCCCTCGCTCATCCCCGCATGGCTTCCACCCTCACCGATCGACTGAGCCGGCTCGTCAAGACGATGCGCGGCCAGGCCCGCATCACCGAAGACAACGTGCAAGACATGCTGCGCGAGGTGCGCATGGCCCTGCTCGAAGCCGACGTGGCCCTGCCGGTGGTGCGCGACTTCATCGCGCGGGTGAAAGAAAAGGCGCTCGGCGCCGAGGTCGTGGGTTCGCTCTCGCCCGGCCAGGCGATGGTGGGCATCGTCAACAAAGAACTCGCCGCCACCATGGGCGAGGGTGTCTCCGACATCAACCTCGCCGCGCAACCGCCGGCGGTCATCCTGATGGCCGGCCTGCAAGGCGCGGGCAAGACCACCACCACGGCCAAGCTCGCCAAGCACCTGATCGAAAAGCGCAAGAAGAAGGTACTCACGGTGTCGGCCGACGTGTACCGCCCGGCGGCCATCGAGCAGCTGAAGATGGTCACCAAGCAGGCGGGGGCGGAGTGGTTCCCCTCCACCGCCACCGACAAGCCGCTCGACATCGCCCGCGCTGCGCTCGACCACGCGAAGCGCCACTACTTCGACGTGCTGCTGGTGGACACCGCCGGCCGCCTGGCCATCGACGAAGCGCTGATGCGCGAGATCGCCGAACTGCACAGCGCGCTGAACCCGGTCGAGACGCTGTTCGTCGTCGATGCCATGCAAGGCCAGGACGCGATCAACACCGCAAAGGCCTTCAAAGAGGCATTGCCGCTCACCGGCATCGTGCTCACCAAGATGGACGGCGACTCGCGCGGCGGCGCGGCGCTGTCGGTGCGACAGATCACCGGTGCGCCAATCAAGTTCGCGGGCGTGTCCGAGAAGATCGACGGCCTGGAAGTGTTTGATGCGCAGCGCCACGCCGGCCGCGTGCTCGGCATGGGCGACATCGTCGCACTGGTCGAAGAGGTGCAAAAGGGCGTGGACGTTGCCGCGGCCCAGAAGCTCGCCGAGAAGCTCAAGTCGGGCAACGACTTCGACCTGAACGACTTCTTGTCGCAGATTTCGCAGATGAAAAAAATGGGGGGCTTGTCCGGCCTGATGGACAAGTTGCCGACGCAGATGACGGCCAAGGCCGGGAACATCGGCCAGGCCGACATGGACCGCGCCGAGCGCGACGTCCGGCGCATGGAGGGCATCATCAATTCGATGACACCACTGGAGCGGCGCAAGCCCGAGATCCTGAAGGCCACACGCAAGCGGCGCATCGCCGCCGGCGCGGGCGTTCAGGTGCAGGAGGTCAACCGCCTCCTGAACCAGTTCGAACAGATGCAGGGGATGATGAAGAAGATGAAAGGCGGCGGCCTCATGAAGATGATGAAGCGCATGGGTGGGATGAAAGGCCTGCCCGGCATGCGCTGACATCGTCCGAACCCGCGCTTCGACCTGGTCCCGGCACATGGCCAGCCTTCCTTCGAACCGGATCGTTTGACGACATGGAACTGCTATTGATCGCCGCGCTGGTGCTGGCCCTGGGCTGGTACGTCTGGCGCAAGCGCTCGCAAAGTGCGCCCCCCGCTGCAGACAAAGGCAACCGCGGCAAACCGGCCAAACCCAAACCCGGCCAGCGCGAAGCCCTCGACACGGTGCTGTCGTGGCAACCCCAGGCCACACGCGTGCTGACCACGTCGGAGCGCAAGGTCTACAACTCTCTGCGCATGAGCCTGCCCGAGCACATCATCCTCGCGCAAGTACCGCTCGCCCGCTTCCTGAAGGTGCCCACGCGTTATTCGTATTCCGAGTGGCTGCGCCGCGTCGGCCTGATGTGCGCCGACCTCGTGGTGTGCGACAGCAGCTCGCAGGTGGTCGCGGTGATCGACATCCGCGCGCCCGAAGGCCAAGAGAACGAACGCGCCAAGCAGCGCAACGAGCGCATGACGCGCGTGATTCGCGGCGCCGACATCCCCATGCACATCTGGCGCGAGAACGCGCTGCCCACGGCGACGGCCGCGCGCAACGCCATCCTGCAACTGCCGCCCGACACCCCGCTCGACGTGGTCCCGGGGGGCGCCAAGGCCGCCGCTGCCGTGGTGGACCGGGGCCTGTCGTTCGAGCCCCCGAGCGACGACGACGTGGTCGAGCAAGGCGAAGCACCGCCTTCGACCTGGTTCGACGACCTCGACAGCGCCTCGGTGCCACTCAACGCGGCCAGCCGCCCGGCGCCGCTCGAATCGCGCGAACGGCGCTGACCGGGCCGGGACCGCTCAGCTCAGCAGCGCTTCGGCGAATTCGCGGGCGTTGAAGGTCTCGAGGTCTTCGAGCTTCTCGCCCACACCGATGAAGTAGACCGGCACCGGCCGCTCGCGCGCGATGGCCGCGAGCACGCCGCCCTTGGCGGTGCCGTCGAGCTTGGTGACAACGATGCCGGTGAGCTTCAAGGCGTCGTCAAACGCCTTCACCTGGGTCAGCGCGTTCTGTCCGGTGTTGCCGTCCACCACCAGCAAGACCTCGTGCGGCGCGCCGGCTTGCGCCTTCTCGATCACGCGGCGAATCTTCTTCAGCTCATCCATCAGGTGCAGTTGTGTCGGCAGGCGGCCGGCGGTGTCGGCGATGACGACATCGCAGCCGCGCGCACGGCCGGCAATCACCGCGTCGTAACTCACGGCCGCCGGGTCGCCGCCTTGCTGGCTGACGATGTCCACCTGGCCGGTCTGCCCCGCCGGGCCGGGCTGCACATCGGCGCGCTCGGCCCACACGGCCAACTGCTCACGCGCCGCGGCGCGGAAGGTGTCGGCCGCAGCCAGCAGCACCTTCTCGCCGTGGTCGGCCAGGTGACGCGTCAGCTTGCCGATGCTGGTGGTCTTGCCAGCGCCGTTCACGCCCACGACCATCATCACGGTGGGCGCGTGTTCGCCGATGGCGAGCGGTTTTTCCAGCGGCGTGAGCAGGTCGGTCACGGCGTCGGCCAAGAGAGTCTTCACTGCGGCAGGGTCGGTGGCCTTGGCTTCTTTGACGCGCCGCTTCAAGTCGTTGAGCAGGAATTCGGTGGCCTTCACACCCGCATCGGCCATCAGCAAGGCGGCTTCGAGTTCTTCGTACAGCGCCTCGTCGATCTGCGTGCCGGTGAAGACCTGCGTGATGCTGGAGCCCGTCTTGCGCAGACCCTGGCGCAGCTTGTCCATCCAGCTGCGGCGCTCGGCCAGGGGCACAGCCACCGGCGCTTGGATTTCAGGTGGCGCGGCGTCGGCTGGTGGCGCGAGTTCTGAGGGCGCGGCAGGCGCAGGCTCGGTGCTCGGCAGCACCGCATCGCGCAGCTTGTCCATCCAGCCGCGTCGCTCAGTGACGGGTTCGGCAGCGGGCGGGGACGCGGGGGCGGCAACAGGTGAAGACGGCGTCTCGGCCGGCGGCTTTTTCTTGAAGAAGCTGAACATCGAGGAGGCGGGAGAGCGGGTTTGGCACGGGTGCCACAACGCGCAAAGAAGATTCGATCAGGGCAGTACCAGACCGTCGAATTGCCGGGCTATAATGCGCGGCTCAGGCGCTTTAGCTCAGTCGGTTAGAGCGACGGAATCATAATCCGCAGGTCCGGGGTTCGAATCCCTGAAGCGCCACCAAAATCCAGAAGGCCTGCAAGTCAGCGACTTGCAGGCCTTCTCGCTTTGCGACTGTCTCAGCCCACGACGACAGACATCAACCCGTGATGGTCTCCATGTTCAGCCACCGCCCCTTGCAAGCCCTTCGTGCTGCCACCCCGGCCGCCGTGGGTTCGCGCGTGCGCCTGAACGGTCTCTTGAACGGTCCGGTTGCCGCCGCACTCGGCTAGGCCCGGCGACCCTCCACCCCTCACCCACCTTCGGTCGCCGGGCATCCACCTGGCAGCTTGCGTGCCTTTCGCGCACGCGCCCTCAACCGGAGGATTCCATGACCCGTTGTTCCCAAGAGCGCCGACTGACCGCGCTCGACCATGCCCGCCTGTCCACGCTCGTCGATGCCGCACGCACGCGGCCGACCCTGCCCGTGCCCATCGCCCACCTGGCGCGCGAAGTGCTCGATGCCGCCGACATCGTGGAGCCGACCCAGGTGTCGCCGACGGCGGTGACGATGCGCTCGCGCGTGCTGCTCGAAACCTCGGCCGGCGCCCACCTCGAGGTGGTGCTCTCATACCCCGCCGAAGCCGATGCGTCCAGCCGACACATTTCGGTGTTTTCGCCGCTCGGGTTCGCGCTGCTCGGCGCCGAGGAGGGCCTTGCGGTCCAGTGGTCGGGCCCGGGCGGTGACGCGCACGAGGCCACGGTGGTGGCGGTTCTGTACCAGCCGGAAGCGGCCGGCGATCTCTGGAAGTAGAGACCCACACGCGAGCCCGGCATGCCTTGGCGCTGCGGCGCCGGGCATGCGGGCCTGCTCAGCGCCAGTGGCTGTGCAGTTCTTCGTCGAGCGATTCTTCCCAGGGGGTGCCGGCGAGCCAGCTCTTGAACAAGGCCGCGCTGTGGTCCATCCCTAGGTCATAACCCTTGGCGTCAATGAGCATGATGTTCATGCGGATGGCGGCAGGTGCAGCGTATATTCGCCCCTCGCTTGTTCGGTACCAGTCCCAGCCGATCGACGCCAGCGGACACTCCTTCACACACCACTCCGTGTAGCCGGCGTGTGTGGCCGTGATCCCCTCGTCGTGCAGTTCGTGCAACAGGGCTTCGTCGGTGCGGGACAGCACGTGCTCCAGCATCGGAAAAGACAAATGATGGAGCCGGACCCGGAAGAAGCCGTCCGGGTCTGGCGCCTGAGTCCGGTGGGAGCTGAAAGTCATCGGTGAGACGGTGCGTGGACCGGTGATGGCAGTTGCGTGAGTCATGTTGACAGGGAAGCGCGCGAATGGAAGCCTGGAAAGAACAGGTGCTGCATGAGGTCTGCACGAGCCATGGCGGAGACGTCGATAGCACTTACGCGCATGCATTGAAGATTGCGCAAAGCCTGGGCTTCGATTTCTGCGCCTATGGCATTCGCACCTCCGTGCCGGTCTCGCGCCCGAAGGTGCGCACGGTGAACAACTACCCGAGCGCTTGGCAGGAAGCCTACGCGAGCCGCAACTATGTGGCGATCGACCCGACGGTGGCTTCTTGCATCAAGTCTCCCACACCGCTGCTGTGGTCGGCGCTTGACCTTGATGGCACACCGGACCACTTCAGCGAGCAGGCTTCGACGCATGGCATTTCGCATGGTTGCTCGCTGGGTTGCCGCAGCCCCGATGGCAGCTTCGGCATGCTGACCTTCGCGCGCGGCCAGGGTGAAATCTCTGAAGAAGAACTGTCGCGCCTGAGCCCGCAGCTCTTCTGGGTGACGGCGATGATGCACACCACCGCGGCCAACGTGCTGGTGCCGCAGATGGTGCCCGAGTCGTTGGCCGACCTGACCGAGCGCGAGGTCGAGGTGCTGAAGTGGACCGCCGATGGCAAGACCTCGGCCGACATCAGCATGATCATCAGCATGAACGAGCGCACGGTGAACTACCACCTCGCCAACGCGACGAAGAAGCTGCACGCGACCAACAAGACCCAGGCCGCCGTGCGCGCGGCCATGCTGGGCATGTTCGACAAGTAGGCGCTTCACGGCGCCGTCACGCCGCTTCGGCGAGCGGTTCGACCCATGCGGGTTCGACCGTCGGCGCGGCCAGCGGGCAGGCAGCGCGCTGGATGCGTTCGCTGAACTGCCCCAGCGCCGCCGCACGGCCGGTGACGAAGGTGAAGCCGGTGGGCTTCATCAGCAGCTCGACCACGCGAAGCCGCTCTTCCACGCTGAACGACGCGTAGCTCTTCCTGAGCGCCTCGGCACCGAGCAGCCCGCCCACCTTCAGCGCGAGCAGGCAGTCGATGCCCTTGGCCTCGCCCAGGTTCAGCAGCACACTGGCGCCGGGCACGTTGAGGCTGTGGACGCTGTACCAGCCCAAGCCCGCACCGCCCAGCAAGTCGCGCAGGCCGTCGAAGCGGAAGGCGGCCACGCTCGGGTGGAAGAAGGCATCGACCACCGCGTGCGACAGCAACTCGCCCGCGTGCTGCGGGCTGACGCTGCGAGGGCCGTAGTGGTCGTCGGGCAGCGTCAGCGAGAAGGCGTCGCTGACCTGCACCATGCGCGCGGCGTCGGCCGCATCGGGGCAGAAGAGCCGCGCCAGTTCGCGCTGGCGCAGCCGGTCGAATTCGCCGATGGCGTGGTACAGCCACACGTACATCACGCCCGCCGGTGCGAGCACACGGGCCAGGTCGGCGATGCCGGCCCGCGGGTCGGCGAGGTGGTGGACGAGGCCCGAGGCGATCACGAGGTCGTAGGTCACCCCGGACGCCGCCAGGCTGGCCAGGTCTTCGACGCGCCAGTCGATGTTGTGCAGGCCCGCGCGGGCCGCATGCTCTCGGGCGTGCGCAATGGTCACGGCCGAGATGTCCACGCCGGTGAAGCGCGTCTCGGGATAGCGCCGCGCCAGGCTCATCAGGCGCTGGCCGGTGCCGCAGCCCACGTCGAGCACGCGCGTGCCGTCGAGCCGCCCGTCGGGAAACAAGGTCTGGATGCCG
The DNA here is from genome assembly GCF_056676035.1 of Piscinibacter sp. PDB5-1. Taxonomy (NCBI): domain Bacteria; kingdom Pseudomonadati; phylum Pseudomonadota; class Betaproteobacteria; order Burkholderiales; family Sphaerotilaceae; genus Piscinibacter; species Piscinibacter sp. PDB5-1. Next base: position 1,130,112 of record NZ_JBWVZL010000001.1, read on the forward strand.
TTGGCGAGATCACCGATCTCGCCGTCGCCCTGCCCTGCAAAGTCGCCGGGGAACGGAAACCGGTCGTAGAACGCCTGGTTGGAACTCATGGTGCGTGCTCCCTGGGGTCGGGTTCAGCAGACGGCTTCGGTTTCCCAGCGCGCCCATTCGGACAGGTCGCCCTTCAGGAACTGCTGGCGCGTGAACGAGCGCTGGATCTTGCCGCTGGACGTCTTGTAGGTCTGCCCCGGCTGCACGATGACCACGGCGCCGAGCGGCAGCGCGAAGCGCCCGAGCACGGCCTCGCGCACGCGCTGGATGACGGCCTCGCCCTCTTTGCGGCGCGCCATGCGTTCGATCTCGGCCACCACGCCGACGCTCGCCTGCCCGCCGCGTTCGTATTCGAAGGCGACGCAGCACGAGGCCTTCACGTCTTCGACGGTCTCTTCGACGCTGCGCTCGATGTCTTGCGGGTAGAAGTTCTGGCCGCGCACGATGATCAGGTCCTTGGCGCGGCCGGTGACGAACACCTGCTCGCCCTGGCGCACGCCCAGGTCGCCGGTGCGCAGGTAGGGGCCATCGCCTTCGCGCGTGAAGGCGTTGAAGGTCTGGCGGCTCTGGTCGAGCTTGCCCCAGTAGCCCAGCGCCACGCTCGGGCCCTTGACCCAGATCTCGCCTTCTTCACCGTCGGCACGCGGCTGGTGGGTGGTGGGACACACGACCAGCACCTTCTGGTCGTTCATCGTGCGGCCCGAGCCGACCAGATCGACCGGCGGCGGCGGCGCGTCGGCCCCCGGCGCGGCGGGCGGCGCCCAGTGCAGGTACTCGGGTTCGTCGGTCATGCCGCCGCCCAGCGCGAACAAGGTGCCTTCGGCCAGGCCGTAGCAGGGGTAGAACATGCGCGAGGCGAAGCCGGTGCTCGCAAAGCGCTCGGTGAAGCGCTCGATGGTCTGGCGGCGGATCGGCTCGGCGCCGTTGAACATCACGTCGAGGCTCGACAGGTCGAGCGTGGCCAGCTCTTCGTCGGTCAGCTTCTCGACGCACAGGTCGAACGCGAAGTTCGGGCCGCCGGTGATGGTGGCGCGCTCTTTCGACGCCCAGCGCAGCCAGCGGTAGGGATCTTGCAGAAAGTCGAAGGGCGACATCAGCGTGGCCGGGTAGCCCGCGTACAGCGGCTCCAGGATGGCCGAGATCAACCCCATGTCGTGGTACGGCGGCAGCCAGCTCACCAGGCGCGAGGCCGGGTTGTGGCCGAAGCGGCTGGCGATCTGCTCGACGTTGTGGACGATGTTGCCGTGCGAGACCATCACGCCCTTGGGCGAGCCGGTCGAGCCCGAGGTGTACTGCAGGAAGGCCAGCTCGGACGCGCGCTGCGCCCGCGGGTCCATCGTGTACATCGGCTCGATCGCGGCGTCTTCGGCCGGCAGCAGGTGCACGCCCTGCCCCGCCGCGAACAGGTCGGGCAGGCCTTGCATGATGCGGTCGCCGTCTTGCGGCGGCGCCATCAGCAAGGTCGCGCCGCAGTCGCGCACGATGTCGAGCACGCGCCGCGCGTGGTGGTTGTTGCGCATCGGGTAGGCGGGGATCGCCACCACGCCGGCCCACAGGCAGGCATGGAAGGCGACGATGTAGTCGAGCCCCGGCGAGTACAGCAGCACGGCACGCGAGCCCGATTCGGCGCGGCGGCGAATGCGCGCGGCCATCGCGGCGACACGCTCGTGCAGCTCGCGGTAGGTCAGCGTGTCGAAGTCGTCGTCGCTGTCGGCGTCGTTGATGAACTTGTAGGCCAGGGCGTCGGGCGTCTGCTCCGATCGCTGGGCCAGGCACAGGGGAATCGTGGTGTCGAACACGGTGTCGGACGTCATGGCGGTTCTCTCTCCTGGGGGGTGCGTGGGTGGCGCGGCAGCGCTGCCGCGCCGGTCAAGGGTCAAAGGCGGGGCGAGGTGCCGCGCCGTTCAAGAAAATCGAGGACGCGCGGGGCCAGCTCTTTGCCCCGGGTCAGCGCGCCGAAGTGGCCCGTGCCGGGCATCTCGACGTACTCGGCGCCGTCGATGGCCTCGGCCACCGCGCGGCAGCGGTGCGCCGGCGTGAGGATGTCTTCCTCGAAGCCGACCACCAGCGTGGGGCAGCGCAGCGCGCGCAGGTGGTCCAGGCCCGGCCCGTAGGCGCTGGCGGCAAAGAAGCCCGCGCGGCGCGTCAGGTCGTCGTAGTCGGTGGTGGCGTAGAAGCTCTGGAACATCTTGTCGTAGCTCGCGTCGTTGAGCAGTTGCGCGCGGCTGCAGCCTTGCATCAGGTCCATCGCGACCATGTAGGCCTTGGGCACGTCGGCCCCGGTGTCGTAGATGGCGGACTCGGCCTCCATCAGCCGGCGTTGCAGCGGGCCCGACTCGGCATAGGTGCCCAGCAGCACCAGCGCGGTCACGTCGATGGCGCGCGCCAGTTCTTGCGACACGAAGGCGCCCATCGAGGTGCCCACGAGCGTGGGGCGCTCGATGCCCAGGTGCGCGAGCAGGGCCCGCGCCTGGCGGGCGTAGCCCTCGACGGTGAACGCCTTGACCCGGGCCGGGTCTTCGACGCCCTCGTGGTTGAAGGTCAGCACCGAGTGGCCAGCGGCCGCGAAGATCTGCCCGTAGGTGGGCAGCCAGTGCGACATGTCCATGCCGACGCCGTTGACCATCACCAGGCAGTGGCCGCTGTGGCCTTGCGAGAGGCGCCAGTCCATGCCTTCGAAGCTGCCTTCGGTGACACGCGGGCTGGCGGCGAGGGCCGCGTCGGCCAGGGTGGGGGTGGATTTCATGCGAGTCGCTCCAGGTTCTTGATTTGGGGGGTGGTCTGCCAGGGGCGCGACACGCGCCCGATGAGCGCGACCGACACGGTCCAGGCGGCGATGGCCGTCCAAAGGATCGGGATGAAGCCGCGGTCGATCACGTCGCCTTCGGCCAGCATGATCCAGCCGCCCACGATGGCGCCGACCGCGTAGCCGAAGGACAGCAGCAGCGAAAAGGCACCCAGCAGTTGCTGCCGCTGCGCGGGGTCGCCGCGCGTGACGGCGAGGTAGCTCAGCCCCGTCATGCGGAAGGACTCACCGGCCGCATAGCCCAGGCAGATCACCAGCACGATGGGCACGACGGTCGCGGCCGACACCGGGAAGTAGGTGATCAGCAGCACCGTCGCCACCAGCGAGGCGATCGACAGCCACAGCACGCGGCTGGGCTCGGCGCGGCCGAGCACGCGGCCGGCGATGCGGCTGGTGAAGAAGGCCAGCAGGCCCGAGGCGCTGAAGGTCAGCATGAAGCCGGCGGCGGGAAAGCCCCGCACGTCGAGCAGGTAGGCGGGGATGTAGGTCATGTACAGCCCCGAGCCGAAGCGCGTCAGAAAGACCAGCACGAAGTACGCACGGCTGCTGGGCGCGCGCAGCAGCTGAGCGTAGGGACGCAGGTCGATGCCGCCGGCGCCGGGCACCGGGCGGCTGGCCGGCAGGAAGAACGCCGCCACCACGAAGGTCAGCAAGAAGAGCGCGGCCACACAGAAGAGCGCGGCGCGCCAGCCGAGGTCGCTCACCGTGCCGACCGCCAGCCCGATGGGCACGCCGAACAGCGTGGCCATGAACGCGGCGCTGGTGATCAGGCCCGACAGGTCGGCCCGCTGCTCGGGCGCGAAGTGGTCGGACACCGCCTGCAGCGCAAAGAACAGCAGCGAGCCGTAGCCGATGGCGCTGACGAGCGACAGCACCGCGAACACCGCGAAGCTCTGGCTCAGGGCCGTGGCGACGAGCGCGGCGGTGGCCGCGAGCAGGAAGCCCAGCGCCAGCCCCCGCTTCGAGAAGCGGTGGGCCACACCCCCCATGAGGAACGACGTGCCGCCCGCCAGCAGGAACTGCAGGCCCGACACCATGCCGACGGCGCCGACGGTGGTGTTGAGATCGCGCGCGATCTGCGGGGCGAGGATGGGCAGCATCAGTGGCACGAGGTAGCCACAGAACGCCATCATGAACAAGGCTAAGCGCAACAGCATGGTCGCTCCTTCAGGGGGTGAAACAGAAAGGCTCAGGCGCTCTGCAGCGCCCGGCCCTGCACGTGCCGGGTCAAGGCCGCGATGGTGTTGTGCTCGTACAGTGCCGTCGCCTTGAGCTTCACGCCGAAGCGGCGCTTGATCTCGGCGGTGATGGTCACGGCGAGCAGCGAATCGACGCCGATGACGTCGAAGGTCTTGTCGTGCGGCACCGAGCGGACGTCGGAGCCAATCTGCGCGGCGATGTATTCGGCCAGCCAGGTGTCGAGCTGGTCGAGGTTTTGCGGGGTGGGGGTCATGCGGTTCTCCTCGTGAAAGTTCGTGAAGGGATGGGGTCGAGCGCGTCGATCAGCGATCGCTCGTCAATCGGGTGCGGACAGCTTGGCTGCGACTTCTTCCGGCGTGGCGACGTGCATCTCGCGCACGGCACCGGTCCAGCTCAGGGCCTTGATCAAGAGGCCGGCCAGGTCGAGTTGCCACCAGCGGAAGTTCAGCATCGCGCTGCGCGGAAACGCGTGGTGGTTGTTGTGCAGTGACAGGCCGATCGACACCACCGACAGCCAGAGGTTGTTGTGGCTGCGATCCTTGCGTTCGAACATGCGCGAGCCGAAGCTGTGGCAGATCGAGTTGGTGGCGTAGAAGACCTGGTTGCAGGTGAACACACGCAGCACGCCGCCGAAGACCAGGCCCGACAACGCACCGGCCCAGCTGCCGTACCAGGCCGCGCCGATCACCGCAGGGATGACCAGGCCCAGCGCGCCCCACTTGTAGTAGTTGACGTGCAGGCTGAAGAGCACCGGGTCCTTGAAGAGGTCGGGCACCCAGCGTTCCCAGCCCATGGGCTTGAGCTGGCCGGGCTTGAGCATCCAGCCCTGGTGCGCGTGGATGAAGCCGCGCACGCGGCCGCGCCAGCCCTGGCCGGTGAAGCCGGCGTTGGGGCTGTGCGGGTCTTCGGGCTTGTCGGTGTGCGCGTGGTGGCGGCGGTGGGTGGACACCCACCAGATCAGCCCGCCCTGAAAGCTCATCGAGCCCAGCACACCCAGCGTGTAGGTGAGCCACTTGGCGGCCTTGAAGGTGCGGTGTGCGAAGAAGCGGTGGTAGCCGACTTCCATGCCGACCATGCCCAGCAGGTGGCCCACGGCCAGCAGCGTCCACTCGAAAGCGGTGACCTGCCCGCCCATCGCCAAGTAGGCGATGACGCCGACGACGGTGAGCGGGGGGATCAGGTTGACCACCCAGACGATCCACACGTCGCGCCGGGCGACCCGGGCACGGCGTTGTTCGCCCAAGGGGGCCTGAATGACTTGTTCCATGGCTTTGATCTCCTGAGGTGAGCGGGCGTCAGGCCAGGGCCCCGTCCGCTTCGGTGATGCGTTCGCTGGCGGCGCGCGCGGGGCGCGGCGGGCAGCATGCGAGCAGCGAGTCGAAGATGTCCTGGCTGCGCAGCGCGAGCAGGCTGAACGAGCCGGCGTCGCCATAGCCGTGGCTGCTTTCGCACAGGCCGTTGAGGTACAGCGGCGGGATCGCATCGACCTCGTGCGCCGCGCACAGCGAGTAGTCGCGGTTGATGACCGGCAGGCCTTCGTCGTCGAAGCGGATCTCGGAGGCGATGCCGTCGAGGATCTTCGGCAGCGACTCCTGGTGCGCCTGCGGGCCGAGGTTGCGGTAGCCGGTGGCGAGGATCACCGCGTCGAGCTGGCGCAGGTCGGTGCTCTCTTCGCTCAGGCGGTTGCGCACCTGCATCACCAGTTCGTTGCCGTCGAGGTGCACGCCGACGGGTTCGCTGCTGGTGAGCAGGTTCACGCGCGGGCGGCCGTCGAGCTTGTCTTCGTAGAGGCGCACGTACAGGTCCTTGATGGTGTCGTGGTCGGCCGCCGAGTAGTTGGTGAAGTGCAGGTGCTTGTCGAGCTCGCGGCGCGTCTTCTTGCTGCTGTTGAAGTACTCATCGACGAACTCGGGGAAGTACACCTCTTCGCTGAACTGGCTGGTGTCCTTCAGGCGGTAGCCGTAGCCGCGCATGACGTTGAAGACCTGCACCTGCGGAAACTCGCGGTGCAGGTGCAGCACGATCTCGATGGCGCTCTGGCTGCCACCCACCACGGCCACGCGGCGCAGCGGGCCGCGCTCGGTCACGGCGCGCAACGAACGCAGGTAGCTGTGCGAGTGGAAGACCCGCGTGTCGTGCAGCTTCGAGAAGATGGCCGGCACGTTGACGGTGCGGCCCGGGGCCACGACCAGCGAGCGGGCCACGTACACGCGGCCGTCTTGTGTGGTGACGCGGTAGTGCTGGCGGTCGTCGGTGAGGGCGATGCTGCCGACGCGGGCGCCGTAGACGACGCGGTCGGTGAAGAACGAGGCCACCCAGGCCACGTACTTCGCGTATTCCTTGCGCAGCGGAAATTCGAGCCCGAGGTTCAGGTGGTCGAACAGCAGGCCGTGCTCGTGCAGGTAGTTGACGAAGGTGAAGCGGCTGCGCGGGTTGCGCGGCGTCACCAGGTCGCGCAGCGGGTGGTTCTGGATGTCGGCGCCGGGCAGCAGCATCTCTTGCTGCCACACGGGGGCGTCGCGCGCTTCGAGAAACAGCGTGCGGCCGGTGAAGCCGCGCTCTTGCTGGAGCACGGCGAAGGCCAGGTTGGCGGGGCCGAAGCCAACGCCCAGGGTGTCGTAGATCATGAGGTCTCCGTGAGAGGTTCGGGCTGGGCCGCGGCTGCGGCAACCGTTGCGGTGGCGGGGGTGGTGACAGACGGCGCGACCGGCGAGGTCACGCAGACGTAGTCCCAGCGGGCGATGCGTCCATCGCGCCGGGTGAGGTACTCGAAGCCCTTGCCTTCGGTGCGCACGCCGCTTGCGGCGTCGGTGAAGGCAAAGCGCACTTCGACACCGAGCGTGTCGCCTTCGGCGAAGCGCAGCGTCTTGTGCAGCTGGTAGTCGTGCAGAGCGGCGTAGCGCGGGGCCAGGAAGGCGCACACGGGCTCGCGGCCCTGCAGCGGCGGCAGCAGGTTGTAGTGGACCTGCACGTCTTCGTGCAGGCACTCGCGGATGCGCGCGAGGTCCAGCGTGCCGAAGCGTTCGGCCACGCCTTGCAGCCAGTCGCGCGCTTCTTGAAGGTCGGTGGGCATCTCAGCACCCGCATTCGAGCTTCTGGCCTGCGCGGGCCTGCGCACCGGCGGTGGCGTAGCCGTCGCGCTTCCACCAGTCGAGGCCGCCCAGCAGCTCTTTGACCTGGAAGCCCAGCGTGGCCAGCTTGAGCGCGCCCTTGGTCGAGGCGTTGCAGCCGATGCCGTCGCAGTAGGTGACGTACAGCGTGTCGCGGTCGAGCGAGGCCGTGCTCTCGGCGTTCATCGTGCGGTGCGGGAAGCTCTTCGCGCCGGGGATGTGTTCACGCGCATAGGACTCGGCCGAACGCGCGTCGATAACGACCAGGCGCTGGCCTTCGTTGAGGGCGGTGTACAGGTCCCAGGAATCGGTTTCGTGGGCGAGCTTATGCTGGTAGAACTCTTGCGCGTTCATGGTTTCTCTCCTCGTGGATGACAGGGCGGCGAGCACGTCGCCGATGCGGTTAACGGCTTGGAGGCAGCTCTCGGAGCGGCCGGCGAACAGACAGAAGTCGTGGCTGAGGGCGTCGAAGCACTCGTGCCGCACGGGCACGCCCAGGCGGCGCAACTGCTCGCACCAGGCGAAGGCCTCGTCGCGCAGCACGTCGCAGCCGGCGCTGGCGACGTAGACCTCGGGCAGCGCCGCGAAGTCGGGGCAGGCGATGGCACGCAGCTCGGCGTGCGGCGTGTAGTGCGCGGTCCACAGCGACTTGAAGTACGCCATCGCCGTGGCGTCGAGCGTGAAGCCGCGCCCGTAGGCCGCGTACGAAGGGCCCTCGTGCAGCAGGTCGAGCACCGGGTAGATCAGCGCGAGCGCCGCGATGCGGCCGGCACCGCCTTGCTGGCGCAGCTGCCGCCACACCTGCAGCGCGAGGTAGCCGCCGATGCTGTCGCCGGCCAGCACCACGCGGGCCGAGCCCGGCAGGCTGTCCAGGCGCGTGCGCACCGCGTTCACCACGTGCGCCAGGATCTCGGGCACGCCGTGCTCGGGCGCCAGCGGGTAGGCGATGGGCTCGATGACCAGACCCTGCGTGCGCTGCCAGTGCTGCAGCAAGGGCGCGAAGGTGGCCACGTCGTGGTGCACCAGGCCACCGCCGTGCAGGTAGAGCACGGTGGCCGCGTCGCGCCGCGGGGTCGCCGTGTCCACCGGGGTGGCGGCGACCGCCGGCAGGTTGACGCTGGCGATGAAGCGGGCGGTGGCCTCGCGCTGCTCGGGGCCGCCGGTCGCGGGGCCACGGCGCAGCCAGGCCGCCAGTTGCACCAGCGGGGCGAGGTCGGGGGCGAGTTCAGTGGCCGACGACATGGTGCTCATCCGGTGAATGGGCGCGGGCCAGGCGCAGCACGGCAAAACGCAGCGGGCGTGCTTCGCGCACCAGGGCGCTGCGCGGCAGGTCCAGCACGCCGGCCGAGGTGTCGGGGGCGGCTTCGGGGTTGAGCAGGTGCGACACCGCCACTTCGAGTGCGCTCACGGTCTCGAAGAAGTACACCCCGGGCACGCCGCCCCAGCGGGCGGTGTAGCGCGCGGCCAGGGCCTGTTCACCCACGGTGCGCGGCACGCTGCAGAAGCCGACGATGGTCACGTTCAGCGGCGTGCGGGCGAAGTCGTCGCGCGCCTGCGGGGTCATCACGTCGTCGCACAAGACCAGCTCGCGCACCTGCGGGAACTGCACGACGCAGCGGGCCAGAAAGTCACGCGAGCGGGCATAGGTGCCGGCGAACAGCAGCACCTCGTCGGCGGGCGTCGCGTCTTGAAACTGCGACGACAGCGCCTTGAGCGTGTTCACCACGCTCAGGCCGTGGGTGCTGCCGTCGTGCGCCAGGCCCACGTGCTCGTGGCCCGCGCTGCGCAGCACCTGCTTGAGGTAGGTGCAGTAGTCGGCGTCGTTGTCGCACAGCCGGTACACGCCCGGCGCGGCGGTCAGCAGCGTGGCGGTGGCCGCCGGCAGGTACAGCGGGATGCCGTGCTGCGCGTACACCGGCGCCGCGCCCATCGCGGCCGACGAGGCGTAGTGCCCGACCACTGCGCTCACACCTTGCGCGACGAGGTGGCGCGCGGCGGTTTCGGCGTCGTCGGCATTGGCGCCGTCGTCTTGCCAGCACGGCTCGATGGCAACTTGCCAGCGCGACTCGACGCTCGGCAGCGCCGCCGCGACGGCGCGCTGCAGCGTGTGCCCGTGCACCGAGGCCCCGGGCGACACCGCACCCGAAAAGCCGATGCGAAGCGACTTCATGCAGCCCCCCCGACGGCGCGGCGCACCTGCTCGATCACCTGCGCAGCCACGACCTCGGCCGCGGCCGGGATGTACTTTGCGCCCCGGCCCGAGAAGCCCGTCATCACGCCGATGCGCGAGCGCGGGTTGACGAAGCCCAGCAGCGGGTGGAAGTCGGCCGTGTAGGCCTCGTCGCCCTCGTACAGCGCGACCGGGGCGAGCCCTTCGACGCTGCGGGTGCGACCGAGCCGCTGCAGGTTCTCGTTGGCCAGGTCGGTGAGGCTCACCGCCGTGGCGTGGCCCGGCCGAGCATCGCGCAGGCCCGCGCCACCGCCGTAGAAGAACCCGGCCGATTCACCCGGCCGCGTGTAGCAACCGGTGACTTCGTCGATGGTGCACGGCAGCGTGGCCGCCGGCACCCGCCCCGCCTGCCCGAGCAGCCCGACCAACGGGATGGTCTGCGGCATCAGGTCGAGGCCACCGAGCAGCGTGCCGCTGCCGGCACCGGCGGCGACGATGGCGCAGGCCGCGCGCAGCGTGTGGCCGTGGGCCAGCGTGACCTGCACGCCGCCTTCGTCTTCGTGCAGGGCCTGCACGGCCGCGCCTTCGACGAGGCGTGCGCCGCCCTGCACCGCCATGCGACCCAGCGCCTGCGCGGCCTGCATCGGCTGGCAATAGCCGGCGCGGGGCTCGAACAGCACGACCGCGTCGTCGCGCCACACCGTGCCGGCGCGCAGGGCCGGAAAGCGCCGCAGCGCGTCGGCAGCGCTCAGCAGCTCGATGTCGTCGGCACCGAGCCCAAGCGCGTCGAAACGCTCACGCAAGGCCACCGGATCGGCATCGGCCATGAAGTACACGAGACCGCAGCGTTCGATCACGATGCCGGCGTCGGCCTGTTCGAGCGCGGCCCAGGCGGCCCGGCCGCGCACGTTCCAGGCCATCAGCACGGGGTCGGGGTCGTACAGGCGCAGGATGCCGCGCGACGCCGCGGTGGCGCCGCCGCTGCCCAGGCGCGACGCACTCAACACGAGCGCATCAAGCCCGGCGCGGGTGCACTGCAGGGCCAGCGACGTGGCTGCCAGCCCCCCACCCACGATGATGACTTCGGCATCCATCACGGCCCTTCAGATCTCGTAATCGACCGCGACGCGGCGTTCAGCGTTGAGGTACTGCGACGCGGTGCCGCGGTTCCACCAGAGGGCGTAGAAGACAAACGGTGTGTCGTTCTCGTTCTGCACGTGGTGCGGCACGCCACGCGGCATGACGAACACGTCGCCGGCTTCGGCGGCGAAGCGCTTCTCGCCGATCACCACATCGCCCTGGCCTTCGATGCAGATGAAGAGTTCTTCTTCGTCCGAGGGCTCGTTGACGTGGCGCAGCGTCTCGGTGCGCGGCGCGACCACGCAGTAGGCGCCGCCGAAGGGCAGGTTCAGCCCCTCCCAGGGCAGCAGGCGCGCGCCGTCGAGTCCGTATTCGAACTTCATCGGCAGGGTCTTGGCGGGTCTATGCAGTTCCATGTGCAAGCTCCTGGTTCAGGTCAGAGAGAAAGTCGAACAGTTCGCCCAGGGTCGCGGGGATGCCGCTGTCCTCGCCCACCGCCTTCAGGCTGATGCCGAAGGCCTTGGACGCGTTGAGCATCACGCTCAGCAGCGACAGCGAATCGATGCCGAGGTCGGCCAGCGGGGTGTCGTTGCGCATCGACGCGCCGGGCGGCACGTTCGGTGTCTGCGCCACCACGTGGCACAGCGTGTCGAAGTTGAAGGGTGTGGTCATGGAGGTCCTTCGTCGGGGTCAAGAGCAGGCCGCCGCGGCGGCGGGTTGGGTCAGCCACTGCAGCAGCGCGCGCTCGTCGGTCTTGCCTGTGCTGCCGAGCTGGGCTTCGCTGACGGTGGCCACGCGGGTGGGCACCATGTAGGCGGGCAGGCTGCGCGCGAGCCGCGCGCGGATGTCGCTGTCGCTGGGGCCGCCGTCGTCGGTGACGGCGACGAGGCCGATCCACGCCGAGGCGTCGTCGCGCACCAGGCCCACGGCCACGCGGCGCACGCCGGCGATGCCGATGGCCGTCTGCCGCAGCTCGCCCAGGTGGATGCGGCGGCCGCCGAGCTTCACCTCGTCATCGCGGCGGCCGATGAACTCGACCTCGCCGCGGGCGTTGAAGCGGCAGATGTCGCCGCTCAGGTACCAGCGTTCGCCGTCGACCTCACGCACGGCGCGCGCGGTGGCTTCGGGTTGGCCGATGTAGCCGCGCATCACCTGCGAGCCACCGATCCACAGTTCGCCGGGCACGTCGGCCTCGTGCGGCGGCACGACGCGGCCGTCTTCGGTCACCAGGCGCAGCGCCACGCCGGGCAAGGCGCGGCCGATGGGGTAGGTGCGGCCGCCCGAGGCGCCGGGCACCTCGATCTCGTGGCAGGTGGCGACGATGGTTGCCTCGGTCGGGCCGTAGGCGTTGATGACGCGGGCGCGCGGCAGCTGGCGCTTCCACAAGTCGATCACCTTGGGGTCGCAGACCTCGGCACCGGTCATCACCATCGACAGGTGCGGCAGCAGCGCAGGCGTGATCTCGCGGCCGTCTTCGGTGATGAGGCCCAGCAGGGTCGAGACCGCGATCAGGTGCGTGATGCGCTCGCGCTGCAGCACCTGGCGCATCGCCGCGCCGAGCGCCATGCCGCGGTACTGGTAGACGAAGGCCCCCAGGCTCAGCGGCAGCAGCGTGTCTTCGATCGACACGTCGAAGTAGAACGGCGCGAGGCTGAACACGCGGCTGTCGGCACCGAAGCGCAGCACGGTGTTGTGGTTCGAGAAGTAGTCGAGCAGGCTGCCGCGGCTGATCTGCACGCCCTTGGGCACGCCGGTCGAGCCCGAGGTGAAGATGACGTAGGCGGTCTGCGCCTCGTCGTGGTCACCCGCCGGCGGCAGCACGAGTTGCGAGGCCACGGCGTCGAGGTGGGCGTCGGCGCCGATGTCGATGCCCAGGCGCGGCACGCGCGGCTCGGCCGGCAGCGTGGCCAGGGCCGGATGGCCGGCCTGCGACGCGAGCACCGCGCCGAGCGGCAGCACCGAGAAGGCCGCGTCGAAACGCGCCTTCGGCCACGCCGGGTCGAGCGGCACGTACACCGCGCCCAGGCGCCAGATGGCGAGCGCCGCCACCGGCACCCATGCCGACTTCTCGGCCAGCACCACCACCGCCTGGCCCGGTTGCACGCCGGCGGCGTGCAGGCGCGCCGCCAGGTGCCAGGCGCGGGCCTGCAGTTGCGCGAAGGTGAAGTGCACGCGGCCATCGGCCAGCGCGGGCTTGTCGGGGTGAACGGCCGCGGCGTGGTCGATCAGCTGCGACAGGCGGTAGCGCACGCCACCGGGCGGTTGGTCGTAGGCCCACTCGGGCAGCGGCGCGGCCAGCGTGCGGCCCGATGCGGCCGACGACAAAGAGATCGAAGACAAGGGGCTCATGCCGTGCGGCTCCAGGTGCTGCGAAGGGGGATGCGGGGCGCGGCCCAGGCCTCGGGCGTCAGCAACGCGTCGAGCAAGGCCCACAGGCACAGCGGCTGCAAGGCGTTGACGTAGTGGCCGCCGCCGCGCACGAGCAGGTGGCGCAGCGGCACGGGCGCGTCTTGCAGGCAGCGCAGGGCCTGAAGGTTGCTGACCGTGTTGTCGCAATCGCCCTGGACCAGCGTGACCGGCTGCGTGACGCGCGCCAGCACCTCGTGCATCGGGAAGGCCTCGTCGCGCTGAGTGCGGCGGGCGTAGTTCAGCAGCGACGCGCCGCCGCGGATGGGTGCCGCGAGCAGGGGCGCATCGGCGCGCGGCGACAGCGCGTGGAAGGCCGTCCAGTCGGCGCCCGACACGGGCTGCTTGACCACCGCGCCGGTGTTCGAGCGCAGCAAGATGCCCGACAGCGCATCGGCCAGGTCTTCGTCTTCGGTGACGGCGTCGAAGGCGCGTTCGAGGTTGGCCTCGATCACGGTCGAGGGCTCGTCGTGCCCGACGAAGCCGCGCATCGTGGGCGACAGCAGCACTGCGTCGCTGACCATTTCGCGCCCACGGGCCGCGACGTCGAGCGCGATGCGCCCGCCGTTGCTCCAGCCCAGCAGCAGCGCGTCGCGGGTGCCGAGGTGGCGCAGCACGTCGAGGTACTGGTCGGAGTAGGTGCCGAGGTCGGCGTCGGTCTGGATGCCGCCTTCGAACAGGTCGCCCGGCTGCACATCGACGATGCACAGGCGAAAGCGTGCCGAGGGCGCGTCGAAAAAGGGTTGCCAGAACGACAGCGGAATGCCCAGCGCGTTGATCAGCACCAGCCAGCGCGGTGCGGCGGCGCCCTCGGGCCGCGCGGCCACGGGCTGCACCAGGTAGCGCGGGCCCCCGGGCACCTGGCGCCAGTCGCCGGGCGCGTCGGGCCCGACCACCAGCGGCTCGCCGCGTGGGCCCAGCGGCTGCCAGCAGGCGTCGAGCGCGCCCCGGGCCAGCACCTGGGCCACTTCGGGCAGCAGGTCGTCGTGCGCCCAGCTCACGCCCCACTCGGCGAACTCGCGTTGCGCCAGGGCCAGCGCGGTCAGCGCTTCGTCGGTGTTGCGGCAGGCGCCGCGTTGCACGGCTTCGTCGGCCAGGGCGAGTTCGCTGGCCCGCGACAGGCCGCAGCACACGCCTTGCAGCGAGCCGGCCAGGCGCAACTCGAATTCGCGCCGCAGGCCTTGCAGGCCGGCCATGAAGTCCACGGCGGGCGTCATGCCATCACCTCTTGCGCCACGGCTTGCATGACGGGTTGCTGCGCCACCGGCTGGTAGTAGCGCAGCTTGGCCTTGTGGCTCGCGCCGAGCTTGGCGTAGAAGCGCTGGCCGAGTTCGTTGCTGGCCGGCGTCTGCCACTGGATGAGTTCGCAGCCGCGTTCGCGTGCCAGCGCTTCGAGCCTCTCGAACAGGGCCGCGCCCAAGCCTTGGCCGCGCACGGATTCGTCGAGGTACAGGCAGTCCATGTGCAGGTACTCGCGCGCCTGCCAGGTCGAATATTCGAAGTTGGCGGTGGCGTAGCCGACCGCGCGGTGGCCCTCGAAGGCCATGAAGCAGAAGAGACGTGGCGCGGCACCGAACAGCGCGGCACGCAGGCGTTCGCGCTGGCCGTGCTCTTGCCACGTATCGCCTTCATAGGCCACATGGGCCTCGATCAGCGGCATCAGTGCCGCGAGGTCGTCCGGGCGCGCAGCGCGGATGTTGAATGGGCTCATACAACCCCCTCGTGCACGCGGTCGAGGTAGCCGCGCACGGCGGCGGTCGTGAGTCCTTGCTGCATGGCCTGGACCCACGCGTCGCGCTCGCTCGCCATCACGGCCAGTTCCCACACGCAGGCGACGATGTCGGTGTCGCGCATCGAGTCGAGGCGGCAGCGGCCGTCGGCCTGCAGCTGCGCGCGGTAGACGCGGTGCTTGAGCATGTTGCGGTCGTACCAGCGGCTCACGAGCAGGTAGTCGCCGTCGCGGGCGCGGTGAAAGATGCCGAAGCCGACGCCGTGCTCCAGCGGGTCGCCGGCGGGGTCGATGTCTTGCGCGAGGCTCTTCTCGATGTCGCGCAGCTGCGCCGGGCCGACGGGCTCGCCGCCCACGGTGATGAGGTACCACTTCAGCGTGAGCGCACCGACCTGCCCGAGGCCGAGCGGGCGCGTCGCCCGTTGCTCGTAGTGCGACGCGTTCATGCGCGGCCCCCGATGGCCTGGGCCACCCAGCGCGACAGGCGGGGTGCGTTGGCCTGCACCGACAGCTCGGCGGTGCGGGCGAGGTTGGGGCACAGCGCGGTGGCGACGTGGGCGAAGCTCGCCCACAGCGCGCTGGCCTGCGCCGGCGACGGCGCACGGGCCGCCGCCTGCAGCAGTGCGTTGGTGGCTTCGCCGATGCCGCGCATCGAGAAGCCGCGCAGCCCGCTGGCCTGGCGCCAGTTGCTCACGATGGGCGCCAGGTCGCTTTCGAAGAACGCCACCGAGGCGTCGAAGTTCGCGTCGCTCGCCGACTCCCACGCGGCGCCCTTGAAGGTCGGCCAGAACACCTCGCGGTACCAGGCCTCGAAGTCGAGGCGGTTGAAGTCGGCCTTCTCGTGCTCGGGGCTGGTGGTGGCCGTGTACAGGCGCACCGCCTCGGGCTGGAAGTCGCTGGTGATGTCGCGGATCCAGATCGCGTGGTTGCGGCTGGTCGAGAAGTCTTCGCCGTCGAGCGTGAGAAAGCGGTTCGAGAAGTAGTGCGCCTGCTTCGGGCCGGCCGGGTCGGCTTCGAGCAGCGCGCGGTAGCCCACCGCGTGGCTGTACGAGCAGTCGAAGCCCATGAAGTGGATGAGCTTGGTGTCGGGGCCCCACCAGGCATCGAACTCGTCGCTGCGCTGCGTGTTGGCCAGGTGCTCGCGCAGCGAGGCCTTGTAGCCGGCCAGGCCCGCGAACCAGGTGTGGATGGGTTCGCCCGGGTGGCTGTCGATGGGGATCGCGTCTTCGCCGGGGCGGCTGATGGCCCAGGTCTCGGCGTCGTTGGCGAGCACGGTCTGCAGGTACTCGCGCAGGTGCGGGCGCAGGCTTTCGTCTTGCTCGTACAGCGCGCGCAGGCGGCCGAACGAGGCGCCGAGCCGCCACTGCAGGCGCTCGACCGACTGGCCTTCCATCGGGCCCTTGCACAGCATGCAGGTCATGCCGGTCATCTCGGCGGCAACCGGCGCGCGGGCGCAGGCCTCGCACTGGCTCGCGTCCGACGGGGCGCCGCAGTGGTTGCACGCGCCACGGCCGAAGCCTTCGTAGCCCCACACGTTGCAGGCGTTGCAGCGGTGCACATAGGTGCTCACGTGTTCGACCAGGCCCTGGCGGTCGAGCAGGTTGACGTAGTGCTGCACCTCGGCGAGGTAGGCCGGGCTGCGGTAGGCGTGCATGAAGTGATCGACATCGACCTTGGCCGAACGCATCGACGCTTCGATGGCGCGGGCATTGCGCTCGGCCAGCGCGTAGGGGTCGGTCTTGTCGATGCGGCCCTTGCGCAGCAGGTAGCTCTGGTAGTCGTCCGAGTACGACAGCAGCAGCGTTTCGATGCCGGCCTGGCGCAGGGTGCGCGCGCACACGTCGGCGGCCAGGAAGGGGCCCGACAGGTGCCCGAGGTGCAGGTCGCCGTTGGGCGTGGGAGGGGTGATGGTGACGATGGCGCGCATGGCGGTGTCCTTGGCGTTCAACTTGGCGTTCAGTTCGGGAACGCGGCTTGGCGGATGAAGGCGCGCTGGAACGCACGCGGGTCGAGCACGCGCCCGGTGAGGGCGAGGTAGTCGTCCTGCAGCGCGCCGCTCGCCAAGATGGTTTGGTAGACGGCCTTGAGCGACTCGTTCGAGCGGTTGGCGCGCGAGTCGGCGACGATCCCGCGGGCATGCGCCGGGAAGTACTCGGCGTGCAGCGCCTGGTAGCGGCGCAGGCCCTCGGCGATGCCGGCGGCGGTCGTTTCGCCCTTCGCCTGCGCGTCGGCCAAGCCTTCAGCCAGCCCATCGGCCAGCATCGCGGCGCCCTGCATCGCAAAGGCGCAGCCCACGCCGCTCATCGGGTCGAGCGACATGGCCGCGTCGCCGACGAAGGCGCAGCCGGCCCACACGGGCGAGCGCTCGACGCTGGGGTAATCGGCGTAGCCATAGACCGGCGACAGGCGGCGCGCCGCGGCCAGCGCCGGGAAGCCGGCGATCTCGTCGCAGAAGGCGATCAGCCGGGCGTCGAGTGCGTCGTCGTGGCGCCAGTCGGTCGCGCGCTCTTTGGTGATGTAGAGCGACAGCAGCGCGCGTTCGCCCGACAAGGGGTACAGGAAGGCCATCTCGGGCCCGTGGTTCGCGAAGATCGAGCGCGCCCGGTCGAAGGCCACGTCGCGCACGTCGTAGTAGGCGAAGTAGGTCGCGCGCTGGTTCTCGTGGGTGGTCTCGGGGTTGCCGAGCACCTGCGCGGTCATCGAGCTGCGGCCATCGGCGGCGATGAGCAGGTCGGCCTGCAGTTCGCCGAGCGCGTCGTCGTCGGTGCGCAGGAACCAGCGGTCGCCGGCTTGGCGCATCTCGACGCAGCGGGTGCCGTAGTGCAACTCGGCGCCAGCTTCGATGGCGCGTTCACGCAGCAGCGGGTCCAGCACCTCGCGTTCGATGTTGAGCGCGTAGCGGCCCTCGTGCTCGCTGACCTGGTAAGGGCCGGGCCGGTCGATCCAGCCGGCGGGCGTCAGCAAGGCCGCCTTGGTGGGCAGGCCACCGGCCTGCACCGCGCGCTCGGCCAGCCCGAGCCGCTGCAGCACCGGCATGGCCGAGGGCTGGACGAAATGGGTGCAGAGCTTCTTGTAGTCGGTGGCCCGGGTGCGCTTTTCGAGCAGCACGACCCGGTGCCCCTGTTCGCGCAGCAGGATGGCGGCACTGCAGCCGGCCACCGAGGCGCCTTGGATGACGACGGTCAACACGATGCGTCTCCTGCCCGGCTCAGGCGGCGGCCTGCAGCAGCGGTTCGTCGGTGACGACGGGGGCGAACGCCGCATCGACACACGAGGCCAGCGTGCGCAGGCCCGAGGCCAGCTGCTCTTCGCTGATGGTCAGCGCCGGCATCACCTTGATCACCTGGTCGTCGGGCCCGCAGGTCTCGACGATCAGGCGCTTGGCAAAGCAGTCGGCGGCGACTTGCGCGGCGACGTCGGGGTCGCGGAATTCGAGCCCCCAGAACATGCCGCGTCCGCGCACGGCCTTCAGCTCGCGGTGATGGCGCAGGCGGATTTCGGTGAGCGCCACTTCGATGGTCTGCCCGTGGCGGCGCACGCGCTGCATCAGCGTGTCGTCGGCCCAGTAGGTGCGCAGGGCCTGGGCGGCGCTGACGAAGGCCAGGCTGTTGCCACGGAAGGTGCCGTTGTCTTCGCCGGGCCGCCAGCAATCGAGGGCCGGCGAGATCAGCAGGATGGAGAACGGGAGCCCGAAGCCACTGAGCGACTTCGACAGGCACACCAGGTCGGGCGTGATGCCGGCGTCTTCGAAGCTGAAGAAGTTGCCGGTGCGGCCGCAGCCGGCCTGGATGTCGTCCACGATCATCAGGATGTCGTGGCGGCGGGTCAGCTCGCGCAGCCGGCGCAGCCAGGGCGCCGAGGCCACGTTGATGCCGCCCTCGCCTTGCACCGTCTCGAGCACCACGGCCGCGGGCAGGTCGATGCCCGAGCTGTTGTCCGACAGCAGGCGCTCGAAGTACGCGATCGAGTCCATCTCGCCACCCATGTAGCCGTCGAAGGGCAGGCGCACGATGTGCGGGTCGGCCCAGGGCTGGCGGTGGTAGCGGTTGCCGGTCAGGCCGAGCGACACGCCCGACATGCCGTGGAACCCGTTGGTGAACGCCGCCACGGTGCGCCGGCCGGTGACCTTGCGGGCCAGCTTGACGGCCGACTCGATGACGCTGGTGCCGGTGGGTCCGGTGAACTGCAACTTGTAGGCGAGACCGCGCGGCCGCAGGATGCGCTGGGCGAACAGCTCGATGAAATCCTGCTTGGCGTGGGTGTACAGGTCGAGCGCGGCGCACAGGCCGTCTTGTTCCAGGTACGAAATCAGGCCGGTTTTCAGGGCGGGCGGGTTGTGGCCGTAATTCACCGAACCGGCGGAACTCCAGAAATCTAGATATTCACCGCCCTGGGCGTCGTAAATGACGCTTCCGCTGGCCCGAGAAAATGTTTTCTCGAATTTTCTGCAATATGAACGCGCTTCGGATTCATACATCTGGCTGGCTTGCATTTGCTTTTCCTCCGTTATTCGTGAATGGGTTCGGGTCGCGTCAGTTGACGTCCACCCACAGGGCACACAGCACCTGGCCGTCGTCGCGCACGACCGGCGGGGCCACGCGGTAAGCCTTGACGCCGGCGCGGCGCAACAGGCGCTCGATCGCCACCGGCGACACGGTGATCAGGCGGCGGGCCCCGCGCTTGCGGGCCTCTTCGATGGCCAGCTGCAGCACCGGCAGAAAACCGCCTTCGAGCTGCACCTCGGCTTCGGCGGTGCTGCCGTCGGGCGACATCACCGTGAAGCGCGACAGCTCCCACACGTCCGGCGAGCAGGGCGCCGGCAGGCCGTGCAGCAGTTCAGGAAACACCTCGCCGAGCAGGTAGGGCTTGCTCGTCGGCAGCAGCCGCGCACAACCCCGAACCGATTCACGCAAGGTCGCAGCGACGTACACCGTGTCTTCGCGGTCGAATTGATCGACCTCGTTGCCTTCGGGGCAATCCAAATCCCAGCCCAGGCGCTCGACAAATACCGCGTGCCGGTAAGCCGTCATGGCGCGGTAGGTTTTTTGTCCAATTTGTTCAGCAGTTCCAACGACCAGGTTCATATTTGATCTCCCGTGCTTTCAAATGATTAGACGGGAGGGGGAATAACCCATCAACTGTCAAACTTGACAACGATGAGCAGCACTCGCGGCCGCGGCCGGGCCTCAAGAGCCCCCGGTCGCGGGGCCGGCGGCTACACTTCCGCCTCGTTTTGAGGCAGCCCGCCGGGCCGCCCGCGCCGTCACATCCCGTGCGGCGCCTTCCCTTCAACAGCCACTGGATCTACCCCATGTACCGCTGTGCCCTTGCCTTCTCGGCCGTCCTCTCGGCCCTCGTCGTCACGCTGCCGGCGCAAGCCCAGGTCCAGCGCGGCTTTCCGCAGAACGCCCTGCGGGGCGTCATCACCTTCGGGCAGCCACCCGAGATCACGCTGAACAACGTGCCCACGCGGTTGGCGCCTGGCTCGCGCATCCGCGGCCAGAACAACATGCTCGAAATGACCGGCGCGCTGATCGGCGTGAAGGCCCACGTGAACTACACCTTCGACGCCTCGGGCCTGGTGCGCGACGTGTGGATCCTTCGTCCCGAAGAAGTGGCCGTGAAGCCCTGGCCGGTGACGCTCGAACAGGCGCAGGCCTGGGAGTTCGACCCCGTCGCCCAGCGCTGGACGCGGCCTTGAGCGGGGGACGAGCCATGAGCGACGACACCGTGACCGCCAAGACCGGCAAGAAGGTCTTCATCAAGACCTTCGGCTGCCAGATGAACGAGTACGACTCGGACAAGATGTCCGACGTCATGAAGGCCGCCGAGGGCTACACGCCCACGCAAGACCCCGAAGAGGCCGACCTGATCCTCTTCAACACCTGCTCGGTGCGTGAGAAGGCGCAAGAGAAGGTGTTCAGCGACCTCGGCCGCGTGAAGCACCTCAAGGCCAAGGGCGTGCTGATCGGCGTCGGCGGCTGCGTGGCCAGCCAGGAGGGCGCGGCCATCATCGAGCGCGCGCCCTATGTGGACGTGGTGTTCGGCCCGCAGACGCTGCACCGCCTGCCCGAGCTGCTGGCCAAGCGCCAGCAGCAACGCCGCCCGCAGGTGGACATCAGCTTCCCCGAGATCGAGAAGTTCGACCACCTGCCGCCGGCCAAGGTCGAAGGCGCGACCGCCTTCGTGTCGATCATGGAAGGCTGCTCGAAGTACTGCAGCTACTGCGTCGTGCCCTACACGCGCGGCGACGAGGTCTCGCGGCCCTTCGAAGACGTGCTGACCGAAGTGGCCGGCCTCGTCGATCAAGGCGTGAAAGAAGTGACGCTGCTCGGCCAGAACGTCAACGCCTACCGCGGCACGATGGGCGGCACGGCCGAGATCGCCGACTTCGCGTTGCTCATCGAGTACATCGCCGAGATCCCGGGCATCCAGCGCATCCGCTACACGACCAGCCACCCGAACGAGTTCACGCAGCGGCTGATCGACGTGTATGCCAAGGTGCCGCAACTCGTGAACCACCTGCACCTGCCGGTGCAGCACGGCAGCGACCGAATCTTGATGGCCATGAAACGCGGCTACACGGCGCTCGAATACAAGAGCACGATCCGCAAGCTGAAGGCGATCCGGCCCGAGATGAGCCTCTCGACCGACTTCATCGTGGGCTTCCCTGGCGAGACGCAGGACGACCACGACCGCACGATGCGGCTCATCGACGACATCGGCTACGACGCGTCGTTCAGCTTCATCTACAGCGCGCGCCCCGGCACGCCGGCCGCGTCACTCGCCGACGACACGCCGCGCGAAGTGAAGCTCGCACGGCTGCAGCAGCTGCAGGCCCGCATCGACGACAACGTGCAGCGCATCAGCAAGTCGCGTGTGGGCACGGTGCAGCGCATCCTGGTCGAAGGCCCGTCGCGGCGCGACGCCAGCGAACTGATGGGCCGCACCGAGTGCAACCGCATCGTCAACTTCGAAGGCCCGGCCCGCCTGATCGGCCAGATGATCGACGTGCGCGTGACGCTGGCCTACACGAATTCGCTGCGCGCCGAGGTGATGACCGACGAGCGCGTGGTCACCGCCTGAGGCCGGGTCAGCGACGCGCCGGGCCGAAGGCCGCGAGCCACAGGCCGATGGCGCAGCCGACGACCATGGCCGCGTAGGTGGCCATCTTGCCGTCGCGACCGAAGAACACGAGCCCGGCGATGCTGACGATGGCGGCCAACCCGGCCGACCAGGCCCACAGCCGGCGCCACGGCACGTTGTGCAGTTCACGCCGCCACAGCAGCTTGGTGGCACCGGCCGCGAGGGCGGCCACCCCGACGGCGGGAGCGAAGAAGTTGAGCAGGTGCCACAACGCGTCCAGAGGACCCATGGAATCTCATCAATGCGAGGGATCGGTCAGCCCCCGTCTTGACGGGAATCAAGGCTGATCGGGGCTGGCGTCGGTATCGTGCGAACACTGTCCACGGGGTGGCCTGAGTGGCCCACCCGGCGGGCGAAGGGTCGAATTTTATAATCTGCAACATGAGCGTTTTCGCCCTCGGACTGAACCACACGACCGCGCCGCTGGACCTGCGCGGTCGTTTTGCGTTCAGCCTCGAACAGATCGCGCCCACGCTGCAGGCGTTTCGTGAGCGCGTGGGCCGGCCGACGCTGCGGCCCGAAGTCGCGTTGCTGTCCACCTGCAACCGCACCGAGCTGTACTGCGCCGCCGAGCCGGCCCTGGTGCAACCGGCCATCGACTGGCTGGCAGGCATCGGCGGGGTGGCCGGCAACCAGTTGCTGCACCACGCCTACGTGCTCGAAGGCGGCGCGGCCGCGCGGCACGCCTTCCGCGTGGCCAGCGGGCTCGATTCGATGGTGCTGGGCGAGCCGCAGATCCTCGGCCAGATGAAGCAGGCGGTGCGTGAGGCCGACACCGCCGGCACGCTGGGCACGACGCTGCACCAGATGTTCCAGCGCTCGTTCGCGGTCGCCAAAGACGTGCGCACCTCGACCGAGATCGGCTCGCACTCGATCAGCATGGCCGCCGCCGCGGTGCGGCAAGCCTCGCAACTGTTCGAAGACCTGCAAGAGACCAAGGTGCTGTTCGTCGGCGCGGGCGAGATGATCGAGCTCGTCGCCACGCACTTCGCGGCACGCAACCCGCGCGGCATGGCGGTCGCCAACCGCACGCTGGAACGCGGCGAAAAGCTCGCCACCCGCTTCGGCGCCGAGGCGCTGCGCCTGGCCGACTTGCCCACACGCCTGGGCGAGTTCGACATCGTGATCTCGTGCACCGCGAGTTCGCTGCCCATCGTGGGCCTCGGGGCGGTCGAGCGCGCGCTCAAGGCGCGCCGGCACCGCCCGATGTTCATGGTCGATCTGGCCGTGCCGCGCGACATCGAACCCGAAGTGGCCGAGTTGTCCGACGTGTACCTCTACACCGTGGACGACCTCTCGGCCCTGGTGCAGACCGCCGGCGAGAAGCGCCAGGCCGCCGTCGAGCAGGCCGAGGCCATCATCGAGAGCGGCGTGCAGAGCTTCGTGCACTGGCTGGGCCAACGCGGCACGGTGCCGCTCATTCAAGCCCTGAACGCGCAGGCCGACGAGTGGCGCGCCACCGAGATCGCCCGCGCCCGCAAGCTGCTGGCCAAGGGCGAAGACATCGACGCCGTGATGGAGGCGCTGTCGCGCGGCCTCACGCAGAAGATGCTGCACGGCGCGCTGGCCGAGTTGAACTCGGCCGATGTCGAACACCGCGCGCAGGTGGCGCAGACGGTGTCGCGCCTGTTCTTGCGCAACAGCCCGCGCGACCCGGCCGACGACCCCGAGCGCCAGCGCTAGCGACGCCCCCCGCCGCACCGGCGGGGCTCGCGTGAGCCGTGAGCGCGAGGCGCCGCGGCATCCGGCTCCGTCCTCACCCTGTTTCGGACCGAGCCCATGAAAGACACCGTTCGCCAGCAGTTCCAGCGCCTGTCGTACCGCCTGAGCGAGCTGGACGCGACCCTGGCCGACCCGCAGGTCGCCACCGACATGAAGCGCTACCGCGCGCTGACCAAAGAGCACGCCGAGGTGAGCGGCGTCGTGACGCGCTTCCGCCAGTACGAGCAACGCGAGCGCGACCTCGCGGCCGGCCGCGAACTGCTGGCCGACCCGGACATGGCCGAAATGGCGCAAGAAGAGATCACCAGCGCCGAGGCCGACCTCGCCCGGCTGCACGCCGAGCTGCAGGCCGCGCTGCTGCCGCGCGACCCGGACGATGGGCGCAACGCCTTCCTCGAAATCCGCGCCGGCACGGGCGGCGACGAGTCGGCACTGTTCGCCGCCGACCTGCTGCGCATGTACCTGCGGCACGCCGAGCGCAGCGGCTGGCGCACCGAGGTGATGTCCGAGAGCATGTCCGACCTCGGCGGCTACAAGGAAGTGGTGTTGCGCATCGAAGGCGACGACGTGTACGCGCGGCTCAAGTTCGAGTCGGGTGGCCACCGCGTGCAGCGCGTGCCGGTGACGGAAACACAAGGGCGCATCCACACCAGCGCCTGCACCATCGCCGTGATGCCCGAGCCCGACGAGGCCGAAGATATCCAGCTCAACGCGGCCGATTTGCGCATCGACACCTTCCGCGCCAGCGGCGCGGGCGGCCAGCACATCAACAAGACCGACAGCGCGATCCGCGTGACGCACTTGCCGACGGGCATCGTCGCCGAGTGCCAGGACGACCGCTCGCAGCACCGCAACAAGGCCAAGGCGCTGGCCGTACTGGCCGCGCGCCTGCGCGAGAAAGACCGCAGCGAGCGCGCCGCCAAAGAGGCCGCCACCCGCAAGGGGCTGATCGGCAGCGGCGACCGCAGCGACCGCATCCGCACCTACAACTTCCCGCAGGGCCGCGTGACCGACCACCGCATCAACCTGACGCTCTACAAGCTGGGCGCGGTGATGGACGGCGACCTCACCGAACTGCTGGACGCGCTGCAAGCCGCCCGCGCCGCCGAGCAACTGGACGAGTTGGAAGGGCGCGGCGCGTGAGCCCCGCCCTGCCCTCCGTCGCGCAGGCCCTGGCCGAGGCCGCCCGCGCCGGGCTCGACCGGGTCGATGCCCAATTGCTGCTGGGCCATGTGCTGGGGCAGTCGCGCACCTGGCTGATCGCGCACGACGAGCAGGCGCTTGATGCGGCGCAGGCGGCGCGCTGGCAGGCGCTCGTCCAGCGCCGAACCGCCGGTGAGCCGGTGGCCTACCTCGTCGGCGAGAAAGAGTTCCATGGCCTGCGCCTGCAGGTCGGGCCCGAGGTGCTGGTGCCGCGTCCCGACACCGAAACCCTGGTCGACTGGGCGCTCGACCTGCTGCGCGAGGGTCTGGGCCAGCCCGCACCCCGCGTGGCCGACCTGGGCACCGGCAGCGGCGCGATCGCCCTCGCCGTGAAGCACCGGCACCCGGCCGCGCAGGTGGTCGCGGTGGACGTGAGCGAGCCCGCGCTGTCAGTGGCACGGCGCAACGCCGAGCAGCTCGGCCTGTCGCTTAGATTCGCCCCGGGCGACTGGTGGGTAGCCGTGCCGGGCGAACGCTTCGACCTCGTGCTCAGCAACCCGCCTTACATCGCCGACGGCGACCCGCACCTCGCCGCACTGGTCCACGAGCCGCAGGGCGCGCTGACCTCGGGGCCGGACGGGCTCGACGCCATCCGCCACCTCGTCGCCGCGGCCCCCGGCCACCTGGAACCCGGCGCCTGGCTGCTGCTCGAACACGGCCACGACCAATCGGCGGCGGTGCAAGCCTTGTTGCTGGATCGCGGGTTCGACGCCGTCGCATCGAGGCGTGACCTGGGCGGCGTGGCCCGCTGCACAGGCGGTTGCTGGCGGCGCGTTGTAAGCGCCTGACACAGCCCACCCCGTGCAGGTGTTTCATCGGGAAAGTGACGGAAACAGCGCACCCGCCGGCCGGCCCCGCGGCGTAGCATGACATCCAAGTCGGAGGCCTCGATGTCGAGACCACCGGCCACAGGGACATCGAAAGGTCGCCATGCGAACCGCAAGAACAATCTGCTGGATGGTCGGCGCCATGCTGGCCCTCGCGGGCCCCGGGCTCGCGCTGGCCGATGCTGGCTTGCAAGTCGGCACTTACAACATGGCCGAGTCATGGTCTCGCCTGCAGGGCCGCCTGATGCTGGGCGTGAGCGCCGCATCGACCGCCCAGGACATCGAATCCCCGGCCCGCCTGACCAGCGTCAGCTTGCTGGGCGACTACTACCTGAGCGGCCCCCTCGGCACCCGGGCCGGTGGCGTGCGCGCCACGAGCGGCTTGCTCTCGGGCCCGCGCGGGACGATGTGGGGCAGCCTGTCGTCCGGTGGCGCCTTCCAGATCGAACGCCGGCCCGGCGCCGCGTCGTACCTGCTGGGCGACAACGAAAGCAACACCGTGCCCTACCTCGGCATCGGCTACACCGGCTTGTCGCTGCGCGACGGCTGGGGCGTGTCGGTCGACGTCGGCCTGATGGCGCTGCGGCCGCGGCAGGTCGGGCAATTCGGCAGCGTGCTCAACGGCACGCAGGGGCTGGACGGCATGCTGCGCGACATGCGCCTGTCACCCATCCTGCAATTGGGCATTTCGTACGCGTTCTGAGCGCGCTCGCCCGAGCGCCGCGCCAGTAGCGCATCTCCCGCGCGGCCGCCCGAGTTTGAACCCGCGGCGACCGGCGCGTCGCAACGTTTGCCGTATGCTCCCGCATCCCCATTTCGACCCGCCCGGCGCTCGTCGGGCCTGTGAACCATGAGCGACGTTCAACAACGCATCGACGACCTCGTCAAACAAAACCGCGTGGTGCTTTTCATGAAGGGCACGGCGCAGTTCCCGATGTGCGGCTTCTCGGGCCGCGCGATCCAAATCCTCAAGGCCTGCCAGGTCGGCGACCTCAAGACGGTCAACGTGCTCGAAGACGAAGGCATCCGCCAGGGCATCAAGGAATACAGCGACTGGCCGACCATTCCGCAGCTCTACGTCAACGGCGAGTTCGTCGGCGGCTCGGACATCATGATGGAGATGTACGAAGCCGGCGAACTGCAGCAGGTGCTGGGCACCCCGGCCTGATCGTTTTGCACCGCTTTCGCGTGCGCGCCCTGCGGGCCAAGCGCCTGGCGGCCCCCCTGCCAGTCCGCATCGCAATTGGGAAGCCGTCGATGCACCCGGCGATCAAGGGGCTGGCATGACCCGCCGGGTGGTGGTCGGCCTCACCGGCGCGACCGGGGCGGTGTATGGCGTGAGGCTGCTGACGCGCCTGCGCGAACTGGGCTGCGAGTCGCACCTGGTGGCGAGCCCGGCCGGGCTGCTCAACGTGCACCACGAGCTGGGTCTGGACCGCAAGGCGCTGGAGTCCTTCGCCCACACCGCCTATGCCCCCGGTGACGTGGGGGCCGCCATCGCCAGCGGCTCGTTCGCCACCGACGCGATGGTGATCGCGCCCTGCTCGATGAAGACGCTCGCGGCCGTCGCGCACGGGCTGTCGGACAACCTGCTGAGCCGCGCCGCCGACGTGACGCTGAAAGAGCGCCGCCGCCTGGTGCTGATGGTGCGCGAGACGCCGTTCAACCTGGCCCACCTGCGCAACATGACCGCTGTGACCGAGATGGGCGGCATCGTGTTTCCGCCGCTGCCAGCGTTCTATCACCGGCCGTCGAGCATCGACGAACTGGTGGGCGACACGGTGGAACGGGTGCTGTCCCTGCTGGGCGTCGCGGAAGCGGCACCTCAATCTTGGCAAGGGCTCTGACGGGCTGCTGAGGCCAGGTCAGCCAGCAGGGGGGGTGTAGTCCCACTGCTTGCGCGCACCGAACACGAGGTTCGGATACTCCGCCCGACCACGGCTGCCGTTGTAGCGGCCCAGCGCCATGAAGAGGTCGCCGCGCTCGCGGTCGATGTAGTGGCGCAGGATCACGCAGCCGAAGCGCAAATTCGTTTGCATGTGGAAGAGCCGGGCCGCGTCGCCGTCGCCGATCAGGCGAGCCCAGAACGGCATCACCTGCATGTACCCGCGGGCGCCGGCCACGCTGATGGCGAACTTGCGAAAGCCGCTCTCGACCTGGATCAGTCCGAGCACCAGCGAGGTTTCGAGGCCGGCACGCTTGCTTTCGTACCAGACCGCTTCAAGAAACTCGACCCGCGCGACGTGCTCGGCCTTGCGCTTTTGCAGCCGCCGGCTCATCTCGCCCAGCCAACGCAGGTAGGCAATGCGCTGTTCGATGTTCGGAAAGCTCGGCTTGGGCGGCGCCACGTCCGACACCGCCGCCGACAGCGCTGTGCGTACGGCGTTGGCCAATGGCTCTTCGGCCTGCCGGCCGGCCTGGGCCGCCGGCGCATAGGCCGCCAGAGGGGCCAGCAGCAGCGCACCGCCGAGGCGACGTCTCCCCGGGTCGGGGAGAGGCACCGCGCTCATGCCCCCAGCTTGGCCTTCACGAAGGCCAGCACCTCAGCGGCGGCCACCGTCGAAGCCTGCGCGTCGCGCCGCCCTTGGTACTCGACCTGGCCTTCCTTGAGGCCGCGGTCCGAGATCACCACGCGGTGCGGCACGCCGATCAGTTCCCAGTCGGCGAACATCGCGCCCGGGCGCTCGCCGCGGTCGTCGAGCATCACATCGACACCCAGCGCGGCCAGCTGGTCGTGCAGCGCGTCGGCCGCTTCTTTGACGGCTGGCGTGCGGTCGTAACCGATGGGGCAGACCACCACGGTGAAGGGCGCCATCGCGTCGGGCCAGACGATGCCGCGCTCGTCGTGGTTCTGCTCGATGGCGGCACCGAGGATGCGCGTCACGCCGATGCCGTAGCACCCCATCTCCAGCAGCTTGGGTTTGCCGTTCTCGTCGAGGAAGGTCGCGTTCAGCGGCTTCGAGTAGTTGGTGCCCAGGTAGAACACGTGGCCAACCTCGATGCCACGCTGGATGGCCAGCGGGCCCTTGCCGTCGGGCGAGGGGTCGCCTTCGACCACGTTGCGGATGTCGGCGACGAGGTCGGGCTCGGGCAGGTCGCGGCCCCAGTTCACGCCACGCAGGTGGAAGCCGGCCTCGTTGGCGCCGCAGACGAAATCGCTCATGTTCGCGACCGTGCGGTCGGCGATCACCTTCACCGGCTTGGCGGTCTTCACCGGGCCCAGGTAGCCGGGCTTGCAGCCGAAGTGGTCCTCGATTTCGCCGCCGGTCGCGAAGCGGAAGCCGCCCTTCAGGCCGGGCACCTTGCCGGCCTTCACTTCGTTCAACTCGTGGTCGCCGCGGACCAGCAGCAACCAGACCGTGGTCTTGGCCACGTCGCCCGACTCGGTCTTCTCATCGGTAGCCAGCACCAGTGACTTCACCGTCTGCGTGAGCGGCAGGCTGAGCAACTCGGCCACGTCCGGGCAGGTGCTCTTGTTGGGGGTGGCAACCTTCTCCAGCGCCGTCGCCGGCGCCGCACGCTCGGCGATCAGGGCCACGGCCTCGGCCAGTTCGATGTTGGCCGCGAAGTCGGAGTTCGGGCAGTACACCAGCGCGTCTTCACCGGTGTCGGCGATCACCTGGAACTCGTGCGAGCGGTCACCGCCGATGGCGCCCGTGTCGGCCGCCACGGCGCGATAGGTCAGGCCTAGGCGCTCGAAGATGCGGCAGTAGGCCGAGAACATCGCGTCGTAGCTCTTGCCGGCGGCCTCGGGGTCGCGGTCGAACGAGTACGCGTCCTTCATCGTGAACTCGCGCCCGCGCATCACGCCGAAGCGCGGCCGGCGCTCGTCGCGGAACTTGGTCTGGATGTGGAAGAAATTCTTGGGCAGCGCGCGGTAGCTCCGCAGCTCTTGCCGGGCGATGTCGGTGATCACCTCTTCGCTGGTCGGCTGGATGATGAAGTCGCGGTCGTGGCGGTCTTTGACGCGCAGCATCTCGGGGCCCATCTTGTCCCAGCGGCCCGACTCCTGCCACAGCTCAGCCGGCTGCACGACCGGCATCAGCAGCTCGACGCCACCGGCTCGCACCATCTCTTCGCGAATCACGTTCTCGACCTTGCGAATGACGCGCAGCCCCATCGGCATGTAGTTGTAGATGCCGGCCCCGAGCCGCTTGATCATGCCGGCGCGCATCATCAGCTTGTGGCTGGTCACCTCGGCGTCGGCGGGCGCTTCCTTCTGGGTCGAGACAAAGAACTGTGAGGCTTTCATCAGCGAGATGCTCAGGTGCAAGAACGGGTGGGGAGCAGGTTGCGCGGCGGGTTTGGGGGAAACCCACGGGGCGAGGCCCGTCATGCCGGTGCAATAATGAATTCAACGAAGAATCTGAAGGTTGATTATGCTCGACCGAGACGGGTTCAGACCCAACGTCGGCATCATCCTGCTCAACGCGAAGAACCAGGTTTTCTGGGGCAAGCGCATCCGCACCCACTCGTGGCAATTCCCGCAAGGGGGCATCAAGTACGGCGAAACGCCCGAGCAGGCCATGTTCCGCGAGCTGCACGAGGAAGTCGGCTTGCTGCCCGACCATGTGCGCATCGTGGCACGCACCCGTGACTGGCTTCGCTACGAGGTTCCCGACCACTTCATCCGGCGCGACGCCCGAGGCCACTACAAGGGCCAGAAGCAGATCTGGTTCCTGTTGCAACTGATGGGCCGCGACAGCGACATGAACCTGCGCGCCACCGACCACCCCGAGTTCGACGCCTGGCGCTGGAACGAGTACTGGGTGCCGCTCGAAGTGGTGATCGAATTCAAGCGCGACGTGTACCAGATGGCGCTCACCGAACTGGCGCGCTTTCTGCCCCGCGTGAGCCACCACAACCGCTACTTGCGCTCGGGCATGCGCCCCCACGCGCGCGACGACCTGCCACCGGATGCCGAACCGGCCGAGCGGCCGGAGTTGCCGCTGAGCCCGGCCGCATCTTCCGCGGCGGCGGACGCCTCGCCCAGCCTGCCGCCCAAAATCTGAGGCAGTCGCCTCCGGCGGACCGGGTGGATCGCCGCCTCAGGCGACGACGACGAGGTTGTCGCGGTGGATCATCTCGGGCTCGCCCGTGAAGCCCAGCAGGCGCTCGAACTCGCTCGACGGCTTGCGGGCGATCAGGCGGGCTTCGGAGCTGGCGTAGTTGGTGAGGCCGCGGGCAATCTCCAGACCCGTGTGGTCGCGCACCGCGATCACGTCCCCGCGAACGAATTCGCCCTGCACCTCGACGATGCCGATGGGCAGCAGGCTCTTGCCTTCGTCTCGCAGCTTGGTCGCTGCGCCGGGGTCGATGACCACGGCACCGCGCATCTGCAGGTGATCGGCCATCCACTGCTTGCGCGCCGCGAGCTTCGGGGTGGACGCGACCAGGGCGGTGCCGATCGACTCACCGGCGGCCAGGCGCACCAGCACGTCCGGCTCACGCCCCCAGGCGATGACGGTCGAAGCCCCGCTGCTGGCCGCACGCTTGGCCGCCAGCACCTTGGTGATCATGCCGCCCCGGCCGATGCTCGACCCGGCGCCACCGGCCATGCGCTCGAGTTCCGGCGTGCCGGCTTCGGCTTCGTGGATGAATCGTGCGTTCGGGTCCTTGCGGGGGTCGGCCGAGTACAGCCCCTTCTGGTCGGTCAGGATGACCAGCGCATCGGCTTCGATCAGGTTGGCCACCAAGGCACCGAGGGTGTCGTTGTCGCCGAACTTGATCTCGTCGTTGACGACGGTGTCGTTCTCGTTGATCACCGGCACGACGCGCAGGCGCAGCAGCGTCAGCAGCGTCGAGCGAGCGTTGAGGTAACGCTCGCGGTCGGCCAGGTCGGCGTGGGTCAGCAGCACCTGCGCACTGCCCATGCCGTACTGCCGCAACTGCGTTTCGTAGATGTGCGCGAGGCCCATCTGGCCGACGGCGGCGGCCGCCTGCAGTTCGTGGATTTCTTTCGGCCGAGTCGCCCAGCCGAGTCGCTTCATGCCTTCAGCGACGGCGCCGCTCGACACCATCACCACCTCGCGGCCCTGTTCGGCCAGCGCGGCCATTTGGCGGCACCAGGTGCCGATGGCGTCGGCATCGAGGCCGCGCCCTTCGTTCGTCACCAGGCTGGACCCGACCTTGACGACGATGCGTCGGGCGTTCTTCAAAGCATCACTCATGGGCAGTCGCAGTTCCCGGGGTGGCCTCTGGGGGAGTGTCGAAACGCGGATCAGGATCGTCCGGCACGACGTTCTTCAGCTTCGACACGTGCTGGTAGATCGCGTGGATGAGCCCTTCGCAACCCTCGCGCGTCAGGGCCGAAATCTGGAACACCGGCCCCTTCCACTTGTAGCGCTTGACGAAGTCCTTCACGCGCTTTTCGCGCTCTTCGAGCGGCACCATGTCCAGCTTGTTGAGCACGAGCCAGCGCGGCTTGTCGTAGAGCGACTGGTCGTACTTCTTCAGCTCAGCGACGATGGCCTTGGCCTGAGCCACCGGATCGATGCTGTCGTCGAACGGGGCCATGTCCACCACATGCAGCAGCAGGTGCGTGCGCTGCAGGTGGCGCAAAAAGAGGTGCCCCAGACCGGCGCCCTCGGCCGCACCTTCGATGAGCCCGGGGATGTCCGCGACGACAAAGCTCTGTTCGGGGGCCACGCGCACCACGCCCAGGTTCGGATGCAGCGTGGTGAAGGGGTAGTCGGCGATCTTCGGCCGGGCGTTCGAGATCGCGGCGATCAGCGTCGATTTGCCGGCGTTCGGCATGCCGAGCAAGCCGACATCGGCCAGCACGCGCAATTCGAGCTTCAGCTTGAGTTGCTCGCCGGGCCAGCCGGGCGTCTTCTGTCGGGGCGCACGGTTGGTGCTGGTCTTGAAGTGCAGGTTGCCGAAGCCGCCATCGCCACCCTTGGCGAGCAGCACCTTCTCGTCCGGCACCAGCAGTTCCGCCACCACAGCACCGGTTTCGACATTGGTGATGATGGTGCCGACCGGCATGCGCAGCACGATGTCGTCGGCGGCCGCGCCGTACTGGTCGGAACCACGCCCATGCTCGCCGCTGCGCGCTTCGTGGCGGCGCGAATAGCGGAAGTCCACCAGCGTGTTCAGGTTCCGGTCGGCCACGGCGTAGACGCTGCCACCCCGGCCGCCGTCGCCTCCATTGGGCCCACCAAACGGAATGAACTTCTCACGGCGGAAGCTCATGCAGCCGTTGCCGCCATTGCCTGCCACCACGTCAATGGTGGCTTCGTCAACGAATTTCATGACTGTGTGTGCCTGACCTTGCCGCCAGCACCCATGTTATTGCAGCAGCCCACCGAAGCCACCAAAAAGCAAAGCCCCGGCGAGCCGGGGCTTTCAGACGGTGTGCGACGAACCGGCTGCGATCAAGCCGTCTCGATGCTGATCGTGGCGCGGTTCTGCGGGCCCTTCACACCAAAGCTCACGACGCCATCGGCGAGCGCGAACAAGGTGTGGTCACGGCCAATGCCCACGTTGCGGCCGGCGTGGAACTTGGTACCACGCTGACGCACGAGGATCGAACCGGCCAAGACGGATTCACCGCCGTAGGCCTTCACGCCGAGCATCTTTGGTTGGGAATCGCGGCCGTTCCGGGTGGAACCGCCGCCTTTTTTCTGTGCCATGGTCTAGCTCCTGAAACTTGGTTGGCTCAGAAATCAGGCGTTGACCGCGCTGATTTCGATCTCGGTGAAGTTTTGGCGATGGCCTTGGCGCTTCTGGTAGTGCTTGCGACGGCGCATTTTGAAAATGCGCACTTTGTCATGCCTGCCATGCGCCACCACCGTGGCCTTGATGCTTGCACCCGCTACCAAGGGAGTCCCGACTTTCAAGTCCGCGCCGTTTCCGACAGCCAGCACTTGGTCGATCGTGATCTCTTGGCCAACATCCGCAGCTATCTGTTCTACCTTGATCTTTTCGCCTGCAGCAACTTTGTATTGTTTGCCGCCGGTTTTTATGACCGCGTACATATCAGCCCTTTCATCAAATCTTCGAGCCACAAACACCCGAAGTCTCCGCAGAACGCGAAGCCCGCGAGTCTACCATGGGGCAGGCTCGAAGCCAAATCCGCCCGAACCCGGCTCGACCCGGCGACAGGCACCTCGGTCGGCCTTCCTATAATTTGAGGCCTTCACTCAGAGCCGACAGTGCAACTTGCCCCCACCCCTCCCGACGCCCCGGCCGTGCGCGGCGAGTATTCGATGAACGCCGAGATGCTCGAGGTCGATGCGGTCATCCAGCGCCGCTTGGCCTCGGACGTCGCCCTGATCAACCAGATCTCGCACTACATCGTCAGCGCCGGCGGCAAGCGGATCCGGCCAAAGCTGGTGATTCTCTTTGCGCGCGCACTGGGCTTCGAGGGCTCGGAGCGGCATGAGCTGGCCGCCACCGTCGAATTCATCCACACCGCCACCCTGCTGCACGACGACGTGGTGGACGAATCGTCGCTCCGACGCGGGCGGCAGACGGCCAACGCGCTGTTCGGCAACGCGGCCAGCGTGCTGGTCGGAGACTTCTTGTATTCGCGCGCCTTCCAGATGATGGTATCGGTCAACCGGATGCGGGTGCTGGAAATCCTCGCCGATGCCACCAACGTGATCGCCGAGGGCGAAGTGCTGCAGTTGCTGAACATGCACGACCCCGATGTGGCGGTGGACGACTACCTGAAGGTGATCCGCTACAAGACGGCCAAGCTGTTTGAAGCCAGCGCCCGATTGGGTGCCGTGCTGGCAGATGCGCCCGCTGATGTCGAAGAGGCTTGCGCCTCGTACGGCAGGGCGCTGGGAACCGCATTTCAACTGGTCGACGACCTCCTTGACTACGAAGGCGCAACCGCCGCACTGGGGAAAAACGTTGGTGACGACTTGCGCGAAGGCAAGCCCACCCTGCCACTGCTGTTGGCCATGGCGCGCGGCAGCGACGAAGAGTGCGCTTTGATCCGCCATGCGATTCAACACGGCGAGGTCGATCGCTTGCCGGAAATCGTCGCGATCGTGCGGAAAACAGGTGCCATTGAGGCCACGCGAGAAGCAGCTCGCACCGAGTCGAACAAGGCGCGTGAGTCGTTGATGCAACTCCCCGTGTCAGTGCACCGCGATGCTCTGCTAGAATTCTGCGTTCGGTCGGTTGAGCGCTCTGCCTAGAGTGCTCGCAGCGCAAGAATGCTCTTCGCACTTGCGCCCATCGGGGTGTAGCTTAGCCTGGTAGAGCGCTACGTTCGGGACGTAGAGGCCGGAGGTTCGAATCCTCTCACCCCGACCAGACCTTGCATTCATTGCAATCGCCAACAGCCCTCTGAAGCAAAATTTGCTTCAGTACGCGGCATCAAGGCGGCAATTTCTCAAAACTTCGACACAATCCGCTGGTTTACACGCTGAGTCGAATCGGCGATCATGCTTTGATCCCCGACCTTTGACCGACGACTCAGCCGCCTGTGGACACCCTTGCCGAAGCCTCTCCCTCGACGCTCTCGGGCGTTGCTCGGGTGCTGGTGCATGCGGGCAAACTCAACGCCAAAACGGCTGAGGATCTTGTCCGCACGGCGAAAGAGAAGAAGACCAACTTCGTCTCGGCAGTGATCACCGCCGGGGCCATTTCCCCCGCCGATCTCGCCCACACGCTGTCGAGCGCGCTGGCCCTTCCCCTGCTTGATCTGAACGCGATGGACGCACAGCGTCTGCCGCGCAACGTCATCGACGGCAAGCTCGCATCGCAGTACCAGGTGCTGGTCCTGGGCAAGCGGGGCAATCGCCTGTTCATTGGCGGGGCCGACCCGACCGACCAGGAAGCGGCCGAACGCATCAAGTTCGCCACACAGTTGTCGCCCGAGTGGGTCATCGTCGAACACGACAAGCTCACGAAGATGCTCGAAGCGAGCGGCGCGAGTGCCGCCGAGGCGTTGGAGAACATCGTCGGCGGCGACTTCGAGTTCGACGTCACCGACGACGCCACGCCGCAAGCTGAAACCCAAGAGGTTGCGACCGACGTGGAGGACGCACCGGTCGTGCGCTTCCTCCAGAAGATGCTGATCGACGCGATCAACGCGCGGGCCTCTGACCTCCACTTCGAACCCTACGAGTACCACTACCGCGTGCGCTTCCGCATCGACGGTGAGTTGCGCGAAATCACCCAGCCTCCGATTGCCATCAAGGACAAGCTGGCGTCTCGCATCAAGGTGATTTCACGCCTGGACATCTCCGAGAAACGCGTGCCCCAAGACGGGCGCATGAAGATGAAGTTCGGCAGCAAGGCGATCGACTTCCGGGTCAGCACGCTGCCCACGCTGTTCGGCGAGAAGATCGTGATCCGGATTCTCGATCCGTCGAGTGCCAAGCTGGGCATCGAAGCGCTCGGCTACGAGAAGATCGAAAAAGAGCGGCTGATGAACGCCATCGTCCGCCCTTACGGGATGATCCTCGTGACGGGCCCGACCGGCAGTGGCAAGACCGTGTCGCTCTACACCTGCCTCAACATCCTGAACCAGCCGGGGGTCAACATCTCGACCGTCGAAGATCCGGCTGAAATCAACCTGCCCGGCATCAACCAGGTCAACGTCAACGACAAGGCGGGTCTGACGTTCTCGGCGGCGCTCAAGTCCTTCCTGCGGCAGGATCCGGACGTGATCATGGTGGGCGAAATCCGCGATCTGGAAACGGCCGACATCGCGATCAAGGCCGCGCAGACGGGGCACATGGTGATGTCCACCCTGCACACCAATGACGCACCCACCACACTGACCCGCTTGCTGAACATGGGCGTAGCGCCCTTCAACATCGCCTCCAGCGTGCTGTTGATCACGGCTCAGCGCCTGGCGCGCCGGCTGTGCGAGAGCTGCAAGGCGCCGGCCGAGTACCCCCGCGAGGCCATGCTCAAAGCCGGCTATGCGGAAACGGACCTCGACGGCACCTGGAAGCCGTACCGGGCCGTCGGGTGCTCAAATTGCAGCAACGGCTACAAAGGTCGGGTCGGCATTTACCAGGTGATGCCCATTTCCGAAGAGATTCAGCGCATCATCCTGTCCGAAGGCACCGCGATGGACATCGCCGCCCAGGCGCAGCGCGAAGGCATCCGTGATCTGCGCCAATCGGGCCTGGTCAAGGTTCGCGCGGGCCTGACGACGCTGGACGAGGTGATCTCGGTCACCAATGAGTAGTGCTGGACGCGCGACAAGGGGCCTCGGCTCCACCGACAACATGAGACGGACGAGGCGGTAGACGCCTCGCAGACCATATGGCAACAGCGACCGCCGTGAAGGGCATCAAGGAACTTGTCTTCGAATGGGAAGGCAAGGACAGGAACGGCAAGCTCGTGCGCGGCGAGATGCGCGCCGGGGGCGAAGCCATGGTCAGCGCCAGCCTGCGTCGCCAGGGGGTGATGGTCACCAAGGTGAAGAAGCGCCGCACCTCGGGCGGCAAGGCCATCAAGCAGAAAGACATCGCAATCTTTACGCGCCAGTTGTCCACCATGATGAAAGCGGGCGTGCCTCTGCTGCAAGCCTTCGACATCGTGGGCCGCGGCAGCACGAACCCCAAGCTGACCAAGCTGCTGAACGACATCCGCTCAGACGTCGAAACCGGCACCAGCCTGTCGTCTGCGTTCCGCAAGCACCCGCTGTATTTCGATTCGCTGTACTGCAACCTCGTCGAGGCCGGTGAGGCCGGCGGTATCTTGGAGGCCTTGCTGGACCGCCTGGCCATCTACCAAGAAAAGACGATGGCGATCAAGAACAAGATCAAGTCGGCGCTGATGTACCCCACGGCCGTGATCATCGTGGCCTTTGTCGTGCTGGCGGTGATCATGATCTTCGTGATCCCGTCCTTCAAGGAGGTGTTCACCTCCTTCGGCGCCGACCTGCCCGCACCCACGCTGTTCGTGATGGGCATGTCGGACATTTTCGTGACCTACTGGTACATCATCTTCGGCGTCATCGGCGGCGGCGGCTATTTCTTCCTCGAATCGTGGAAACGCTCCGAGAACATGCAGCGGACGATGGACCGCCTGCTGCTGCGGGTGCCGATCTTCGGCGAACTGGTCAACAAGTCGGTCGTCGCGCGCTGGACCCGCACCCTGTCCACCATGTTCGCGGCCGGTGTTCCTCTCGTGGAAGCACTCGACTCCGTCGGCGGCGCCTCGGGCAACGCGGTCTTCAAGGACGCCACCGAACAAATCCAACGCGATGTGTCCACTGGTGCCAGCCTGACCACCTCGATGCAGACAACCGGCGTCTTCCCCACCATGGTCTTGCAGATGTGCGCGATCGGCGAAGAGTCGGGCTCGCTCGACGGCATGCTGGGCAAGGCGGCCGAGTTCTATGAAGACGAGGTGGACGAGGCGGTGAAGGGCCTGTCGAGTCTGATGGAGCCGATCATCATCGTGATCCTCGGCACGCTCATCGGTGGCATCGTCGTGTCGATGTACCTGCCCATCTTCAAGCTCGGCCAAGTCGTCTGACGACGCCGCGATGAGCACGGAACTGACGCAGGTTCTCCTGTCGCCGTGGGTCCTGGGGCTGTTCGGGCTGTGCATCGGCAGCTTCCTGAACGTCGTCATCCACCGCCTACCGCTCATGATGGAGCAGGAGGATCGCCAGGCCGCGGCGGAGTTGCTCGACGTGAAGGTGGATGCCGCCGAGCCCATCAGCCTGTCCAAGCCCCGGTCGCGCTGCCCGTCTTGCGGGCACCGCATCGCCTGGTACCAGAACATCCCGGTGCTGAGCTACCTGCTGCTGCGCGGCCGGTGTTCGGCCTGCAAGACGAAGATCTCGCCGCGCTACCCGTTCATCGAGCTGCTCACGGGCGGTTTGTTCGTCGCGGTGGGTTACCACGTCGGCGCTGTGCCAGTGGTGCTGGCCTGGTGCGGCGTCGTGGCCGTGCTGGTGGCGCTCGCCGCGATCGACTGGGACACGACCCTGCTGCCCGACGCGCTGACCCTGCCGCTGCTGTGGGCCGGGCTCATCGCCGCCACGCTGGGCTGGACGCTGCCGCTGCCCGAGGCCATCTGGGGCGCGGTCGCCGGCTACCTGTCGCTGTGGTCGGTCTACTGGCTGTTCAAGCTGACCACCGGCAAAGAGGGCATGGGTTATGGCGACTTCAAGCTGCTCGCCGCGCTCGGGGCCTGGCTGGGCTGGCAGATGATTCTGCCGATCGTGCTGGGGGCCTCGT
Organism: Piscinibacter sp. PDB5-1; assembly: GCF_056676035.1. Classification (NCBI taxonomy): domain Bacteria; kingdom Pseudomonadati; phylum Pseudomonadota; class Betaproteobacteria; order Burkholderiales; family Sphaerotilaceae; genus Piscinibacter; species Piscinibacter sp. PDB5-1. The sequence continues at coordinate 1,168,710 of NZ_JBWVZL010000001.1, forward strand.
TGATCGGCGCCATCGTCGGCATCGGCATGAAGCTCGCCAGCAACCTGCGCGAAGGCCTGTACGTGCCCTTCGGGCCCTTCCTCGCGGGCGGGGGCATCGTGGTGCTGCTCGCCGGCCAAGAGCGCGTGCTGGGCTGGCTCGGCTGGGCCTGACCGCTCAGAAAGCCGGATGTCGCACCACCTGCCGGACCTGCCGCGCATCGGCCTGACCGGCGGCATCGGCAGCGGCAAGAGCACCGTCGCCGCGATGCTGGTGGCGCACGGTGCGACACTGGTCGACACCGACGCCATCTCGAAGTCGCTCACGCTGCCCGGCGGCGCGGCGATCGAGCCGATCCGCAGCACCTTCGGTGCACCGGCCATCGACGCCACCGGCGCCCTCGACCGCGCCTTCATGCGCACGCTGGTCTTTGCAGACGCGACCGCCAAGACGCGGCTCGAAGCCATTCTTCACCCATTGATCGGCCTTGAGGTGGACCGCCGCGCGCAGGCTGCCACGGGCGACGCCATCGTGTTCGACGTGCCCCTGCTGGTCGAGTCGCCGCGCTGGCGTTCGCGGGTGGACCGCGTGCTGGTCGTCGATGCCCGCGAGGACACCCAGGTGCAGCGCGTGATGCAGCGCTCCGGCTGGTCGCGTGAGACGGTGTTGGCGGTGATCGCCCAGCAGGCCACGCGGGCGCAGCGCCGCGCGGCGGCCGATGCGGTGATCTTCAACGACGGCCTCTCGCTGGCGGCCCTGCAGACCGAGGTCGAAGCGGTGTGGCAGGCCTGGTGCCCGCACGCGCGCCCGGTCATGGCCTGATGAGCCCAAGCCCTGTGGAACAATCCCGCTGATTCGCCTGTCGCGCATCACCGGAATGTCCGCCTTGATCCTCTACGAATACCCGTTCAACGAGAGCATTCGCACGATGCTGCGGCTCGAACACCTGTTCGATCGCCTGGGCAAACTGATCCCGCGTGACGACGCGGTGGACCACCACTACGCGCTGGCCACGCTGTTCGAGATCATGGACGTGGCCTCGCGCGCCGACCTCAAGTCGGACCTGCTCAAAGACCTCGACCGCCAGCGCGCGCAGTTGCAGACCTACCGCGGCAACCCCGCGATCGCCGAGTCGGTGCTCAACGAGGTGATCGGCAAGGTGGACCACGCCTTCAACGCGCTCAACAACCTCTCGGGCAAGGCCGGCCACGCGCTGACCGCCAACGAATGGCTGATGAGCGTGCGCAGCCGCATCAGCATCCCGGGCGGCACCTGCGAATTCGACCTGCCCGCCTACTACGCCTGGCAGAAGAGCGAGCCCACCAAGCGCCGCGCCGACCTCGTGCAGTGGGTCAACACCATGATGCCGCTGGCCGAAGCACTGCAGGTGCTGCTGGGCCTGCTGCGCGACTCGGGCGTGCCGCAGAAGGTCATGGCCCAGGGTGGGCACTACCAGCAAAGCCTGCCGCCAAGCCGCAGCTACCACCTGCTGCGCCTTCGCATCGACCCGGCCCTGCACCTCGTACCCGAGATCAGCGGCCACCGCCTGATGGTCACCGTGCGCCTGATGAAGCAGGACGCCGACGGGCGCCTCAAGCCGGCGCCCGTGGACGCCACCTTCGAGCTGACCTTGTGCTCATGAACGGCCCCACCCCGACACCCCGCCCCCGCCTCGTCAAGTGCCCCACCTGCGGCGGCGACAGCGTCTACGCGGCCGACAACCCCTTCCGCCCCTTCTGCAGCGAACGCTGCAAGAACATCGACTTCGGCGGCTGGGCGTCCGAAAGCTACCGGCTCAAGGCCACGCCGCCCGCGCGCGAAGACGAGGTCGACGGCGACCCCGCCACCGACTGACGCCGCCCGGCCCCTGGCCGCTCACCGCCACACGCGCGCATCGCGGCCGAACACCCGGCACAGGGCCGGCCAGGTCGCGGGGCCCCAGCCCAGCCCCAGCACCCGGATGCCTTGCCGACGCGCCTCGGCCAGGGCCTGCTGCGCATCGTCGATCAGGTAGCGGGGGTCGTGCACGTCGATGTCGTGCGGCTCGCCATCGGTCAACACCACCAGCCGGCGCATCGGCTCGGGCCGCGCCAGCAGGCGGCGCGTGGCGTGGCGCACGGCCGCGCCCAGGCGTGTCGAGCCGCCAGCGCGCAGGCTGTGCAGGGCCTGCAGGACGCCCGCGTGCAGGGGTTCGTCGAAGTCCTTCAGGCGGTCGTAGCGCACCGCCTGCCGGCCCGCCGAGCGAAAGCCGTCGATGGCGCAGGCACCGCCGCGCGCGCGCAGGCCATGCGCCGCCCAGGCGGCCGCGCGGCGGGCCGGGTCGAGTTGCGCGTCGTCGCTCGATGCCGACAGGTCCAGCAGCCACAGCTCGGCCACCGCCCCTGGGCGCGCGCGGTCGGCCACGTGCACGCGGTCGTCGGGCGCATGGCCGGCGCGAACGCCGAGGCGGGATTGCAAGGCCGCGTCGAGGTCCAGCGCCTCGCCCTCGCGTTGACGGCGCAGGCGCTCAAGCGGGCATTCGTCCCAGGCCCAAGGCAAACCGGCGACGGCGGCCACGGGGCCCGTCCACTCGGGCGACTCCCGTGGGCGAGGCGCCGCGTGCTCCTGCACCTGGCACCACTGCAATCGGTGGCGCGCGATCAGACGGTCCCACTCGGGGTACCAGTGCGGCGTGACCGGCGCAGGCGCGTCGGGTTCCCGGGCTTCATCGCGCCGCCCCGCGCCCGCGCCGGGCGGCGGTTCGTCGTGCTCGCGCGCAGTGCCCTCGTCCGCCCACAGCAACGCGTGGTCATCGCGATAGCCGGGCTGCACCACATAGAGCCGCGGGTTGAAGGGCAGGCGCATCTGGCCGATGTCATGGCCCAGGCGCGACGCGGCCTGGCGCAGCGCGTCGGCTCGGCACAGCTGCATCACGCGGCCATCGGCGTCGCCATAGAAGAGCGTGCGGCCCTTGCGCACCCAGGGGTGCGGGTCGTCGTGGCGCGGGTCGAGCAGGCAGCGCGCCAGCCGGCGCATCAAGGCCTCGAAGCCCTGGCCGTCATCGCCGCCGGGCAGCGCGTGAAAGGGCAGCCACAAGGCCCGCAGCCCGGGCAGCTCGCGGCAGGCCAGCCATTCGACGCGCGCGTCTTCGAGCAGGCCCACCAACGCGCGGGTGATGGGCTTGAGGCTCTTCGCGTCGAAGCGCTCGCGCGTGTACGTGAGGTGGGCGCCGGCATGTGCGGTGGCCGCTTGGAACCAGGTGCGTGAGGCGCGGGCCGGCAGGTGGATGCCGAGGTTCGACACGCAGGGCGCGGCCTCGTCGGCCAGCGGCCACAACGCGGGTGCGCGGTTCCACAGCGCTTGCTGGTAGGCCAGCAGCTCGGAGCGGCCGGCTTCGAGCGTCAGCATCGACGCCGTTCAGAACGACGCGGCCAGCGCGCCTTCGAGGGCTTGCAGCACATCGGGCTCGTCGCTGAGCGGTGCGACGATGGCAGCGCGGCACGCCGCCTGCACCGGCACGCCCTGCCCCATCAAGCGCCCGGCGTGGATCAGCATGCGTGTCGAGGCGCCCTCGCCCAGGCCGTGGCCTTGCAGGCGACGCGTGCGCAGGCCGAAGGCCACCAGCGTGCCGGCTTCGGCCACGTCCAGCCCCGCTTCGTGCGCGACGATGTCGGCCTCGACCTCCGGCGGCGGGTAGTGAAACGCCAGCGCGCAGAAGCGCTGCCGCGTCGAAGGCTTCAGCGCCTTGTGCGCCGCCGCGTAGCCGGGGTTGTAAGACACCACCAGCAGAAAGTCGGGGTGCGCACGCACGGTCTCGCTGCAGCGTTCGAGCGGCAGCACGCGGCGCGTGTCGGTCAGCGGGTGGATGACCACCGTGGTGTCGCTGCGCGCTTCGACCAGTTCGTCGAGGTAGCAGATGGCGCCGGTGCGGGCCGCGCGGGTCAGCGGGCCGTCTTGCCAGCGGGTGCCCTCGGCATCGAGCACCCAGCGGCCGGTGAGGTCGCCCGCCGTCAGGTCGTCGTGGCAGGCCACCGTGATGAGCGGCCGGCCCAGCCGCCACGCCATGTGCTCAACGAAGCGCGTCTTGCCGCAGCCCGTCGGCCCTTTCAGCAGCACCGGCAGGCGTTGCGCATAGGCCGCCTCGAACAGCGTGCACTCGTCGGCAAGCGCTTGGTAGAACGGCCCACCGCCGTGGCGTGCGTTCATGCCGGCACCGCTCAACGGTGGCCGAGCGTCGAGGTGTTCGGAAGGCCCTCGATCGGCGCCTCGTCGGTGCCCACCGTCGTGCGCGTGAACGACTCAACCTGCTGGCGCATGGCCTCGGGGTCGGCCACCCACTTCGCATAGAACTCGTACGGGCAGGCGGCCACGCCCTGGTCGCCTTCGCGCGAGTTGATCAGGCCCGTGTAGCCGCGGTGCAGCAGCTTGAAGAGGTGGTTCTCGCTCTGGCCGTTCTTGCGAAAGTCGCGGATCAGGCCCTTGCTCAGCGCGGCGTACTGCACGCCCATGTCTTCTTCGCCGCATTCGCCCAGCGTGCGGCCATCGAAGCCGATCAGCGCCGAGTGGCCGAAGTACGAGTACACGCCGTCGAAGCCGGTCGCGTTGGCCACCGCCACGTAGGTGTTGTTGGCGAAGGCCATCGCCTTGGCCATCAGGATCTGCTGCTCTTTCGCCGGGTACATGTAGCCCTGGCAGCGCACGATCAGCTCGGCGCCTTTCATCGCGCAGTCGCGCCAGATCTCGGGGTAGTTGCCGTCGTCGCAGATGATGAGGCTGACCTTCAATCCCTTGGGGCCGTCGCTCACGTAGGTGCAGTTGCCGGGGTACCAGCCCTCGATGGGCACCCACGGCATGATCTTGCGGTACTTCTGGACGATCTCGCCCTGGTCGTTCATCAGGATGAGCGTGTTGTACGGCGCCTTGTTGGGGTGCTCTTCGTGGCGCTCGCCGGTGAGCGAAAACACGCCCCAGACCTTCGCCTTCTTGCAGGCCGCCGCGAAGATCTCGGTCTCGAAGCCCGGCACGCTGGCCGCGTTCTCGTACATCTCAGCGCTGTCGTACATGATCCCGTGGGTGCTGTACTCCGGGAAGATCACCAGGTCGAGCCCCGGCAGCCCCTGCTTCAGGCCCTCGACCATCGAGGCGATCTGCTTGCAGTTGGCCAGCACCTCGGCGCGCGTGTGCAGGCGCGGCATCTTGTAGTTGACGACCGCGACACCGACCGTGTCCTTGCTGCTGGAAATGTCGCCGTGGATCATGGGAGGCTCCGTGAGGGGTGTCGGACCATTGTCGAAACCGCCCCCCGCCCGGCGAATACGTTGATTGACGTAGCCACTCAAGGCGGGTCGCCAGAGGTCCTTGCTGCATAGATAAAATCTATCGATTGCATACAGCCAATCAAGCCAGAAAATGACGCGGCGCACCTAAGATTTGCGCTGTTCGCACCGTTTTTCCCAACCCCCAACCAAGCAACACAGGAGAGAAGCATGTCCCTGATCAACACCGCCGTTCCGGCCTTCAAAGCCACCGCCTTCAAGCAAGGCAAGTTCATCGACATCAGCGAAAAAGACCTGAAGGGCAAGTGGTCGGTGTTCGTGTTCATGCCGGCCGCGTTCACGTTCAACTGCCCGACCGAAGTCGAAGACGCGGCCGAGAACTACGCTGAATTCCAGAAGCTCGGCGCCGAGGTCTACATCGTCACGACCGACACGCACTTCGCCCACAAGGTCTGGCACGAAACCTCGCCGGCCGTCGGCAAGGCGCAGTTCCCGCTGGTCGGCGACCCGACGCACGCGCTGACCCGCGCGTTCGGCGTGCACATCGACGAAGAAGGCCTGGCCCTGCGCGGCACCTTCGTCATCAACCCCGATGGCGTGATCAAGACGCTCGAAATCCATGACAACGCCATCGCGCGTGACATGAAGGAAACCGTGCGCAAGCTCAAGGCCGCGCAATACGTCGCCAAGAACCCCGGCCAGGTCTGCCCGGCCAAGTGGCAAGAAGGCGCCAAGACGCTGACCCCGTCGCTCGACCTGGTCGGCAAGATCTAAATCAAACCCACGTGCCGTGACGAGGCCTGGCCTCATCACACCGCACCAGACGCTGCCCGCGCCCGCCCACGAGGCGACGCGGGGCGTCGAAGGGCCTTCTTCGTCCATCCGAAGGAGGCCAGTTCTCAAAGTCGCTTGAATAGGAGATAGACACCATGTTGGACGACACCCTGAAGGCTCAACTCGGCGCGTACCTCGAACGCGTGCAGCAACCCTTCGAGATCGTCGCCTCGCTGAGCGACTCTGAGAACTCGCGCGAAATGCTCGATCTGCTGCAGACCATCCAAGGCCTGCGCCACGACAAGATCAGCCTGCGCACCGATGGGCAAGACGCCCGCAAGCCCTCGTTCACGCTGCAACGCACCGGCGCCACCACGAGCCTGCGTTTTGCCGGCCTGCCGCTGGGCCACGAGTTCACCTCGCTCGTGCTCGCGCTCTTGTGGACCGGCGGCCACCCGCCCAAGGTCGAGCCCGATGTGATCGAGCAGATTCAAGCGCTCGACGGTGACTTCAACTTCGAGGTCTACATGAGCCTGAGCTGCCACAACTGCCCTGACGTGGTGCAGGCGCTGTCGCTCATGGCCATCTTGAACCCCAAGGTCAAGACGACCGTCATCGAGGGCGGCGCCTTCCAGGACGAAGTGACGCGCCGCGAGATCATGGCCGTGCCGATGGTCTTCTTGAACGGCGAGGTGTTCGGCTCGGGCCGCATGACGGTCGAAGAGATCGTCGCCAAGCTCGACACCGGCGCCGCCGCACGCGACGCCGCCAAGCTGTCGGCCAAAGACCCGTACGACGTGCTCATCGTCGGCGGTGGCCCGGCCGGCGCGGCCGCGGCCGTGTACGCGGCGCGCAAGGGCATTCGCACCGGCATCGCGGCCGAACGCTTCGGCGGGCAGGTCAACGACACGCTGGCCATCGAGAACTACATCTCGGTGCTCGAGACCGACGGGCCGAAGTTCGCCGCCGGGCTCGAAGCGCATGTGCGCGCCTACGACGTCGAGATCATGAACCTGCAACGCGCCGACAAGCTGATCCCCGCGACCGAGCCGGGCGGCCTGGTCACGGTGCAGCTCGCCAACGGCGGCACGCTCAAGGGCAAGACGGTGATCCTCTCGACCGGCGCGCGCTGGCGCAACGTCAACGTGCCCGGCGAAGCCGAGTACCGCAACAAGGGCGTGGCCTACTGCCCGCACTGCGACGGGCCGCTGTTCAAGGGCAAGAAGGTGTCGGTGATCGGCGGCGGCAACTCGGGCGTCGAGGCGGCGATCGATCTCGCGGGCATCGTGGCGCACGTGACGCTGATCGAATTCGCGACCGAACTGAAGGCCGACGCGGTGCTGGTCAACAAGCTCAAGAGCCTGCCGAACGTGACCATCCACGTGAACGCGCAGACGACCGAGATCACCGGCGCCGACGGCAAGGTCAACGGCCTCAAGTACAAGGACCGCGCGACCGGCGTCGAGCACACGGTCGATCTCGAAGGCGTGTTCGTGCAGATCGGCCTGGTGCCCAACACCGAGTGGCTGCGCGGCACGGTCGAGCTGAGCAAGTTCGGCGAGATCATCGTCGATGCCAAGGGCCACACCAACCTGCCCGGCGTGTTCGCGGCGGGTGACTGCACCACGGTGCCGTACAAGCAGATCGTGATCGCCGCAGGCGACGGGGCGAAGGCCGCGCTGAGCGCGTTCGACCACCTGATCCGCACGCCGGTGGTGGCCGCGACCTGAGATCATCGCGGGCGTGACGCCAGCCATCCACGACCTCGCCTCGGCGCAAGCCGTCTTCCACGCCCTGCAGCAGCAAGCGCTGTCGCAGGGCGTGGTGCTTCGTGCGCCGCCGCCCCCGCCGACGACCTGCTGCGGACGCGGCTGCAACGGCTGTGTGTGGGAAGGCTGGTTCGAAGCCGCGCTCTACTGGCGCGACGAAGCCCTGCTGATGCTGGGCTGAAAGGCTGGACGTCGGGCGAAGCGCGTGGGCGCGGCCCGGTCAGTCTTCTTCGGCGGTGACGCTGAGCTGCGTGCGCAGCGCGCCATCGACCTCGGTGCTCACCACCACCCGCAGCGCCTCGCCCGAAGGCACGACGCGGCGAAAGCGGTAGTCGAGCGAGTCGCGCCCGCCGGTGTCGGTGGGCACGCGCCGCGCCCATTCCTGCGCGCCGTTCACCAGCACCCGCATGCCGTGCCAGGCGTCGCCGCGGCCCACGGCCGTGCGCACCTGGAAGCTGCAGAACACCTCGAACACGCGGTCGCGCCGGGCCTCGGGCGGCACGCTCAGCTGGGCCACGTCGCGCGCGCCGGCATCGACCGCCCAACGTTCGGGGCGGCGCGGCCCGGCCTCGGCAGGCGCCGGCACCACGGGGCGGCTGGGTTGACCTTTGCTGCGCATGGCAAGAACGAGGGGCGAGTCACGCAGGCCCGGGGCGCTGCGGGCTCAGGCGTACCGACGAACGGGCGCGAGCGCCAAGGCGCAGGTCGGCCCGCGCGGCGCCCAGTGCCGTCGGGCGATCAGTTCGGCCGGCGGGCGCCGGTCGGGGCCGGACCGCGACGTTCGCCGAGGTGGCGGAAGGTGATGCGGCCCTTGCTCAGGTCGTAGGGCGAGAGTTCGAGCGACACGTTGTCACCCGCGAGGATGCGGATGTGGTGCTTGCGCATGCGGCCCGAGGTGTAGGCGACGAGGCTGTGCCCGTTGTCGAGCGTGACGCGAAAGCGTGAATCGGGCAGCACTTCGTTGACAACGCCGCTCATCTCGATCAGTTCTTCTTTGGCCATGAGGTTCCTTGTGGTTTCAGCAGGAGGATGCGGGGAGCGGGCAGGCGCGTTCGGCGACCCAGGCGAGGCCTTGGTCGGTGGCGTAGCGGCGGGCTGCTTGGGCCGTGTCGAACAGCGGAACGAAACGCATCACGCGGTCGTGTGTGGCGCTGCCCCGGCCGGAGCGAATGGACACCGAGGCCGTGAAGCGGCCGTCGGACAGAGATTGGGTCAGGGGTGCGACGAGGTACTTGCCGACCTGGAGATTCGTATCGATGCAGTTCTTTCGATGGCTGGGGGCGCCGCCATGCGGGGCCCTCGGCGGCGAGCGGGCCACGGGGTGTGGACGTGCGCTCGATCAGGGAGGTGAGGCGTTCGGGCCTGTCACGTGCGCCCCTGGGAAGGGCGCGGGCTCAACGCAAGAGGCGCGACTGTAGCACCCTCACCGTTTTGGGGCGCCGTGAGGGTCATCAGGATGTCGGCGTACCAGGCGCAATTGAGGCCCAGCGACTCGTCGGCCGCCAGGTCGCGGTTGCCCATGTCGAGCCGCGCCGAATGCACGCCGACCAGGGCCCAGGGCAGCGCATCGCCCGGCGCCCCGGCGGGCGGAGCGGGCAGTCGCATCACGACCGGCGCACCACTGGTGCCGCGGTGGGTGCGAGCATCGGTCAGGAAGTAGCCCTGCCCCTGGAAACGCATGCTGAACGACGAGGCGACGATCGCCTGCCGCACCACGGGCAGGTGGTGCAGCGTGTCGTGAAAGCCGAGTGGAAAGCCCACGACCAGCAGCGGCTGTCCGGCTTCGACCGCCACCCCCGCGGCTTCGACCAGGTGTGCCGGCGTGAATGCACGGCTGGCCATGGCCGAGGGCAGCGCGCGGCGTTCGAGCTCGATCACCGCGACGTCGATCTCGCCGCCAGCGTCACGCCCCTGCCGCCACACGCTTTGCCCATGGCGGTACAGCGGCACCGAAAAGCCGATGGACTGCGCAAGGTTGTGCTCGTCGGTGTGCAGCTCGATCTCGATGCGGTCGGGGTGGTGCCCCGAGGGCGTGTCGCTCACCACGTGCCGGCTGGTGACGAGGAAGATGCGCTCGTCGCGCGCGAAGAGAAAGCCGCTCGCGTGGGTCAGCGCCCGGTCGCCGTCGAAGGTGGACACGCGTGTGGCGGCCAGGAGCAAGGGCTCCACACCGCGCAGGTCACGTGGGCCGGGGGATGGGCCGGTAGATGGGCCGGGGAAGGGCCCGGCAGATGGGGCGGGCATGGCGGGCTCCTCAGGGCGCCCGACCTTAGCACCCGCGCGTTCGCGTTCGGCGCCGAAGGCCTCGGCTCAGTCGTCGCCCTCGGCGGGGTCGCTGCTGTCGCTGCCCGGGTCGGCCGGCCACACCGAGGCGTCGTCGGCCCAGGCCACCAGGACCGGGCCGCGCTTGCGCAGTTGCGCGGTGAGCTTCAACAACTGGGCGTCGCTGAGGTGCCGCCACGCCTGCGGCACTTCGCCGCCTTCGAGGGCCTGGGCGTGGTGCGTCCAGCGCTTGCCGATGGCGCGCATCGCGTCGCGCGGGGTGTCGATGCCGAAGGCCGGCATGGCGTCGGTGGGCAGGTCGCCCGCGATGGCCCAGAAGCCGATGAACTCGGGCCGGTCTTTGCTTTCGACTGCCCAGATGCTGGCGTAGGGAATCGCGTAGAAGGCGGGGACTTCGCCGATGCGGCCGTGGGCCAGGCCAGCGAGTTGCAGGTGGGCTTCGACCTCGGCGCGGCGGGCCTCGCACCAGGCGGTGTCGGCATCGGCCGTTGCCGGGGCGGCGGGCAGCGAGGGCTTCGGGGAGGGGGCGGTCTTCTCGGTCATGCCGCCATCGTAGGCGACGCCCATCGCCCGGTTCGCGGGCGACGGGCTTCGGCGCGGCCGATCAGCGGGTGCCGACCACTTCGACCTCCACCCGGCGGTCGGGCTGCAGGCAGGCGATCAGCTTCGGGCTGCGCTTTTCACCCACGCAGTCCGACCCGGTGACGGGCTGGCCCTCGCCCTTGCCCACGGAAGAGACCTTGGCCGGGTCGATGCCGCCAACGTTCACCAGGTAGGCCTTCACCACGTCGGCGCGCTGGGCCGACAGCTTCTCGTTGTAGGCGGCCGAGCCCAGGCGGTCGGCATGCCCTTCGACGGTGATCATTTCGTAGCGCGTGCCCTTGAGTTCTTCGGCGAAGACATCGAGCGCCTTCTTGCCTTCGGGACCGACTCGCGACTGGTCGAAGACAAAGATCGAATCGGCCGAGAAACTGACACGGCGGCGCGGCGGTGGGGGGGCCACCACCGGGGCCGGCGGGGCCTGGGCCACCACCGGCGCAGGGGCCGGCGGCGGTGGTGCGGCCACGACGGGCGCGGGCGGCGGCACATACACCGGCGCGGCCGCACGCGGCGCCGGTGCGGCCTCTCGGCCGAACGGAAACACCAGGCTCACCGACGCGACGTTGACGCCCCCGTGGTTGCCCACCGCGTCGTTGACGCGGTAGTGCTCGGCTTCGGCGCGCACGAAGAACGAACGGTTGACTTCGTACTGCAGGCCGGCGCCGAGCTTGTAGTTCAGTTCGTTCTTCCTCGGGTTGGGGTTCAGCACGCCCACCGCGCCGGTGCCACGGAAGGTGTCGCGCGCCTGGGCGTACTGCCCGCCGATGCGCCCGATGGCCGACAGCCGCTCGGTCAAGGGCAAGGTGCCCACGAGGTCGAGGTTGACGCCTTGCAGCCTGATTTGCCCGGTGAGAGAACCGGCCGGGGATGTGGTGGACGTGAAGCCGAATTCGCCCAGTTTGAAGTAGCCGCCTTCCAGACCGATATAGCGGTTGAACTGGTAGCCCCCGAAGAGCTTGAAGGCGGTGTCTTTCTCATCGCGGTTCATGCCGGTGGTGGTGAGGCCCGCGCCGAGCAGGCCGGCATTGATGCGCGCTTCGTCGATGCGGGCGCGTGACTGCCCGACAGACAAACCGCCGTAGTAGTAGCCGCCCTCTTGGGCATGCGACCTGTACGAGGACTGGGCATAGGTCGGGGCGGCGATCAGCGCGCTGAAGGTGGCCAGCCCGATCAGACGCAATGCGTGGTGTGTGTTCATGGTGCTCTTTCGAAGGGGGCTGGGGGCAGGCAAAGGCATCACGGCGCGACGATGGTCGTGTTGACCAGGGTTACCGAGGCCGTGAGGCCGATGGCACGGCCAATCAGGGTGGTCTGCACCGTCTGGCCCGCCGTCGAGATCGTCACGCCGGCCGGCGCGATGATGGTTCCGACCATCGTGCTGCCGTTCTCGATGCGTGCGGCGCTGCCGACCTGCCAGTACACGTTGCGCGCTTGCGCCCCGTTGATCAGCAGCACACGGCGCGGCGTGGCGCTCAGGCCCACCGTCAGCGCCGAGGCGCTCTGGAAGACCCACATCGCGTTGGCGTCGCCTTGTGCGTCGAGCACCAGGTCGCCGGTCGTGATGTCGAAGGTGCCACCGGCCGAGGTGTAGGTCGCAGGCGCCAAGGTCAGGCCGCCCAGTTGGCCAGCACCCGGGTCGCTGCCGGCGGGCATGGCAGCGAGCTGGTTGTAGGCGACGAGGGCATCGGCCAGGGCCTGCGAGGCGATGGTCATGCTCGATGCGGTGCCCGGGCTCGGCGGTGCGCAGAAGATGCTGCCGTTGACCACGCCGACGTCGAGCGGGGTCTCGTCGTAGACGTTGCTGGCATCGTGGAAGCCGGTGATCAAGGTGCAGGCCGCCGTGGTGCCGATGTTGCCGTTGACGACCGTGTTGACACCGCTGTTGGTGATGCCCGCACTGCCCCCGAACGAGCCGAACGATGCGGCGCTGCCCAGGTCGATGGCGGCACTGCACGGCTGGGTGTTGGTGGTGAAGCCCCACACCTCGTCGGCGGCCAGCGAGTTGCCGGCCAGGTCGCGCACACCCGCCACGCCCGAGACCAGGGTCGCGACGAACGGCGTGCTCGGCGCGAAGCCGGCCGGGGCGGTCGGCACGAAGCTGGCGACGCGGGTGACCGGGTCGTAGCTGACGCTGCCCGGCACCGCGACACCGGCGTTGGTGACGCGGAAGGTGGTCGACGTGAGGCTGTCGGCGTTCATCGCTTCGCTGAACGTGGCACTCACCGTGCGGGTCAGGCACGAGGTGCTGCCATTGGCCGGGCTGAGCGCGCTGGCCGTCGGCGGCGTGGCATCACCGCCCACCGTGGTGCTGAACAACCAGACGTGGTTGCCCGCACCCGGCAGGACGGCTTGGTTGCCCGCCAGCGCGTTGCCAGCCAGGTCGCTCAAGCCGCTGCTCAAGGTGACGCGGTAGTCGGTGTTGTCGGCCAGCGGCAAGGTGTTGGGTGTGAAGGTGGCGGTGCGCGCGCCAGCGGCGTAGCTCACGCCGCCCGGCACCGCGATGCCCTGCGTCAGGTCGAACACGACGAAGCTGCCCGGCACGAAACCCGCCGGGGCCATGCTTTCGCTGAACGACGCGGTGATCAGCGTGTTGTTGGCAGCACTCGGCGCAGCGGCCACTGGCACCGTCAGCAAGACGGTGGGCCGGGTGGTGTCGCCCAGCAGCGTGGTGAACGACCACGAGACGCTGTCCGCGATGGCGAAGCCGTCGGTGTCGGTCGCCGTGGTGTTGACGGTCGCGGTGCAGGTGGTGCTGGCCGGCAGCGCGGCCGCCGGCGTCAGCGTGGCGGTGCGGCTGGGCGCGTCGTAGACGACGCTGGCCGCGACCGGGCTGCCCGTCGGGCAGGCCAGGCTGAAACTGCCAGGCACCGTCGCGGCGTTCATCGGCTCGCTGAAGGTGGCCGTCACCGTGCTGCCGGTGGCCACACCCGTGACGGTGGGCGTGCTGTTGGCCGGCGAGGTCACGCTGACGGTGGGCGCTTGGCCGGCACCCGGCGTGCCGAGGATGGGGTCGTTGCCCCCGCCGCAAGCCGCCAGCAAGGCGGCCAACAGGGCGGGGATCCACACGACGCGCGTCGAGTGGAGTCGTTGGAACATGTTCATCGTTTCTTCCCTGCGGGGTGAGCGCGAGCTGGCTTCTGGCTGGAGCAGCACCCCTGAGGGAAGGCACTGAGAAATGGCAGGGGACCGTGGCGAAGACGGCCCTGCGCGCCGTGTGGCGTGAATGCAGAGCTTGCGCGTGCGGCAGGGAGGAAACGATCAGCCAAGGGCCCGTGCGCCGGGTGTCGAGGACCCGGCGGGGCGTAGGCGGCGACGCCGCGCGCCTCGAAGGCCGAGGGGCGGCAGACGCTCAGGACGTGTGTGGGGAGTGCGTGGAGAGTGCGAGCGAGGCGAGCAGGGACGACCGCGCCCGCAGGCGCGCGACCCGTGGCTGAATCAGTGGCTGATCATCCAGGGCCGTTTGCTGGGGAAGGCCTTGTTGCCGTTCGCGCCGGTGACGGTCGCACCGCGTTTGCCGGAGGTCGAGCAACAACCGCAGCCGCTCGGGTGCTTGAGCCGCTGGTAGTCGCGCGAAGTCTTGGGCTCGTGCTGCGCACGTTCGTTGGTGGCGATGGCCGCACGCGTGCCGTCGGCCAGCAGGGCCAGGCGGGGGGCGCTGACGAAGACGCGGTCAGAGGCCTGGCCGCAGTCGGGGCACAGGGCGGCCTCGTTGCGCTCGGCGAGGGTGCGAAAGGCGTCGAAGCCGCCGCAGTCCTTGCATTGGTAGTCGTAGGTGGGCATGTCTTTGGTCCTGTGGTTTGCGCGGCCCGCCCTGCGATACCACAGGGTGGTCGGGGGGCTGGCTCAGGGCGAAGGCAGGTGAGGTCCGGGGCACGAACCCCACCCGCCGGGTCACACCAAATCAGGCGACAGCGGCATGCTCACCGAGCCATCCAAGAACTTCGTCGGCCCGGCCGCGCTGGGGTTGATGTCGAAGTCGAAGATCTGCGTCGGCAGCCACAGCGTGGCGCAGGCGTTGGGCACATCGACCACGCCGCTGATGTGGCCCTGCACCGGCGCCGTGCCGAGGATCGAATACGCCTGCGCGCCCGAGTAGCCGAACTTCTTCAGGTACTCGATGGCGTTGAGGCAGGCCTGGCGGTAGGCGACGTTCACGTCCAAGTAGTACTGCTTGCCGCTTTCATCGACCGAGATGCCCTCGAAGATGATGTAGTCGTTGTAGGTCGGCGTGATCGGGCTGGGCTTGAAGATCGGGTTCTTGATGCCGTACTTGGCCATGCCGCCCTTGATGAGGCTGACTTTCATGTGCACCCAGCCGGCCATCTCGATCGCGCCGCAGAAGGTGATCTCGCCATCGCCCTGGCTGAAGTGCAGGTCGCCCACGCTCAGGCCCGCGCCGTCCACATAGACCGGGAAGAACACCTTCGAGCCGCGCGACAGGTCTTTGATGTCGCAGTTGCCGCCGTGTTCGCGCGGCGGCACGGTGCGTGCGCCTTCGGCCGCGGCCTTGGCCTTCGCGTCGCCGGTCAGCTTGCCCATGTGCGCGGTGCCGGCCGAGGGCGGGTTGGCGAGGCTGCCTTCGGGGTCGGTGTCGATGAGCTGCTGCTCGCGCGTGTTCCACAGGTCGAGCATCTTCTTGTCGGGCAGGCAGCCGATCAGGCCGGGGTGGATCAGGCCGGCGAACTTCACGCCCGGCACGTGGCGCGAGGTGGTGTACAGGCCGTGGAAGTCCCAGATCGACTTCTGCGCTTGCGGAAAGTGCTCGGTCAGGAAGCCGCCGCCGTTCTTCTTGCTGAAGAAGCCGTTGAAGCCCCAGAGGCTGTCGTCTTTCGCGCCGATGTCGAGCAGGTCCACCACCAGCAGGTCGCCGGGCTCGGCGCCCTTCACGCCCACCGGGCCGCTGAGGTAGTGCACGGTGGTCAGGTCGATGTCGCGCACGTCATCGGCGGAGTCGTTGTTCTTGATGAAGCCGCCCGTCCAGTCGAAGGTCTCGAGGATGAAGTCGTCACCCGGGTTGACCCAGCAGGCCATCGGGATGTCGGGGTGCCAGCGGTTGTGGATCTTTTCGTTTTCGGTCGGCGACTTCGTCAGGTCCACCTTGATCAGGGTTTCAGGCATGGTCGGCTCCAGTATTTGCGTGCGTGGTGAAGAAGTGGATCGAAGCGGTCAGTCCGCCGCCGGGCCGCCCCAAGGCGGACTGCGCCCCCTCGGGGGGCAGGAGCGGAGCGACGTGGGGGCAGACATCAGACAGAGAGGAACTGCTTGATGCGCGCCTGGTCGGTGGCGGCGCGCGAAGTCTCGTGAACGAGCCGCCCGCCTTCGATGACGAACAGGCGGTCGGCGACATCCATCGCAAAACTCAGTACCTGTTCGCTCACGACGATGGTGATCTCGCGCATCTTGCGAATCTCGTTCAGCGCGCGGGCGATGTCTTTGATGATCGACGGCTGGATGCCTTCGGTGGGCTCGTCGAGCAGCAGCACCTTGGGGTTGGTGACCAGCGCGCGGGCGATGGCGAGCTGTTGCTGCTGGCCGCCCGAGAGGTTGCCGCCCTTGCGGTTGCGCATGTCGAACAGCACCGGGAACAGCGCGTAGATCTCGTCGGGCACGCGCTTGCTGGGCGTGTTCTCCATGCCGGTCTGGATGTTCTCGAGCACCGTCAGCGTCGGGAAGATCATGCGACCCTGCGGCACGTAGGCGAGGCCCTTCTGCACGCGGCGGAAGCTCTCGTCCTTGGTCACGTCGTGACCGTTGACTTCGATGGTGCCGCTCTTGGCGGGCAGCACGCCCATCAGCGCCTTGAACAGCGTGGTCTTGCCCATGCCGTTGCGGCCCATGATGGCCACGGTCTCGTTCTTCTTCGCGCTGAAGTCGAGGCCGTGCAAGGCCTCGCTCTGGCCGTAGGCAACGTGCAGGTTGGTGACGGTGAGCATGGGTTGCCTCTCAGTGGCCAAGGTAGACATCGATCACCTTCTCGTCCGCCTGCACCTTCTCCATCGGCCCTTCGGCGAGGATCTTTCCCTGGTGCATCACGGTGACCTTGTGGGCGATCTGCTTGACGAACTCCATGTCGTGTTCGATCACGATCACCGCGCGGTTCTTGCAGATGCGCTTGAGCAGTTCGGCCGTCAGCTCGCGCTCGCGGGCGCTCATGCCGGCGATGGGCTCGTCGAGCATCAACAGCTCGGGCTCTTGCATCAGCAGCATGCCGATCTCGAGCCACTGCTTCTGGCCGTGGCTCAGCAGGCCGGCTTCGGTGTCGAGCTTGTCGCCCAGGCCGATCTCGTCGGCCACCGCCTGCACGCGTGCCTTCACCTCGTCGGTGCACTTGAAGGCCAGCGCGCCCAGCACCGAACGGCCCTTGGGGAACGACACCTCCAGGTTCTGGAAGACGCTCAGGTTCTCGTAGATCGACGGCGTCTGGAACTTGCGGCCGATGCCTAAGCGCACGCGCTTGTGCTCGGCCATCGAAGTCAGCTCGGTGTTCTTGAACTTGATGCTGCCGGCGCTCGCGCGGGTCTTGCCGCAGATCAGGTCGAGCAGCGTGGTCTTGCCCGCGCCGTTGGGTCCGATGATCACGCGCAGCTCGTTCCTGTCGATGTAGAGCGTGAGCTTGTCGATGGCTTTGAAGCCGTCAAATGACACCGTGAGGTCTTCAACGGCGAGTGCGAAGTCGGTGTTGCTCATGACCGCCCCTCGTCTGCGGAGTACCGCACCCGATCCCCAGAGGGGATGCGGGCCGGCTTGGGAGCGGCCCGGCGCTCGGCCCGCGTGTCGTGCTTCGATTGCGTCATTTCGTGCTCCAGTTCAAGCGCCTTGCAGGCCGGCACCACCCACCGGGGGCGTGCCGCCACTCGGCTTGTCGGCCCGCGGGGGCAGCGGCTCGGGGTAGGCCGCCTGCGCGGCGGCCACGCGCTCGGCGTTGACCTTGCGGTCGGCCTGGCGCTTCGTCCACCAGGCCTTGATGTGGCTGTCCCACAGCCCGGCCAAGCCCATCGGGAAGGCCATGGTCACGCCGATGAAGAGCGCGGCCATCAAGAAGAGCCACAGGTCGGGGAAGCTCTCGCTGAAGACCGTCTTGCCCCAGTTGACGAGCAGCGCCCCGTACACCGCGCCGACCAGGCTCATGCGCCCGCCGACCGCCGCGAAGATCACCATCTCGATCGAGGGCACGATGCCCACGAAGCTGGGCGACATGAAGCCCACCTGCAGGGCGAACATCGCGCCGCCGATGCCCGAGAGCGCAGCCGCCAGGCAGAAGGTGAAGATCTTGAAGTTGGCGACGTCGTAGCCCGAGAAGCGCACGCGATCTTCCTTGTCGCGCATCGCGAGCAGTAGCGTGCCGAGCTTGCTTTTCTGCACCCAGCGGCACAGCAGGATGCTCGCGATCAGCAAGCCCACGCAGACGTAGTAGAGGATGTACTTCGCGCTGTCGGTGCGGATGTCCCAGCCCCACATCGTCTTCAGGTCGGTCATGCCGTTGACGCCGCCGGTGTAGCCCTGCCGGCCGATGATGAGCACCGTGAGGATCAGCGCGACGGCCTGCGTGATGATGGCGAAGTACACGCCGCCGACCCGCCGCTTGAACATCGCGAAGCTGATGAGCCAGGCCAGCAAGGTGGGCACCGCGATCACGAGGATCAGCGTCAGCGGCAGGCTCTTGAACGGCAGCCACATCATCGGCAGCTCGGTGATCTGGTTCCAGTCCATGAAGTCGGGAATGCCCGGCGTCGATTGGATCTTGGTGCTCTCGGGGTCGCTGGCTTCGAGCTTCAGGAACATCGCCATCGCGTAGCCGCCGAGGCCGAAGAACACCCCCTGCCCCAGGCTCAGCACCCCGCCGTAGCCCCACACCATCACCAGGCCGACCGCGACGAAGGCGTAGGTGAGGTACTTGCCGACCAGGTTGAGACGGAAGATGTCGAGCGACAGCGGCAGCACCACCACCAGCAGCAAGGTCAGCAGGACCAGGCTGCCGAGGCCGGACCGCTTGAGCCAATCGAGAGGGGCATTCATCGGGAAACTCCAGTTGCTTCGAGATTCGGCAGAGATGTCTGTGCGGTCAGCGGCGCACCTTGGCGGCGAACAGGCCTTGCGGGCGGATCATCAAGATCAGGACGATCAGCGAGAGCGTCAGCACCTTGGCCATCGAGCCCGTCATGAAGAACTCGCTGATCGACTGCGTCTGGGCGATGCCGAAGGCCGAGACCACGGTGCCGAAGAGGCTGGCCGCGCCGCCGAAGGTGACCACGAGGAAGGCGTCGACGATGTAGAGCGAGCCCGAGGTCGGCCCGGTGGAGCCGATGGTGGTAAATGCGGCCCCGGCGACACCGGCAATGCCGCAGCCGATGGCGAAGGTCAGGCGGTCGGTCTTCTTGGTGTCGATGCCGGTGGCGTTGGCCATCTGCCGGTTGGCCACCGTGGCGCGAACGCGCAGGCCCCAGCGGCTCTTGTAGAGGGCAATCAGCACGCCGGCGGTGACGACGCCGGTGAGGGCGAGCACGAAGAGGCCGTTGATCGGGATGTCGAGGCCTTCGGCCGGGGCCCACGAGCCCATCAGCCAATCGGGCAGCGTGGGGCTCACCTCTTTCGGGCCGATGGCCGTGCGGAAGATCTGCTGCAGCCCGAGGCTGATGCCCCAGGTGGCGAGCAGCGTGTCGAGCGGGCGCTTGTAGAGGTGGCGAATCAGCCCCCACTCGACCAGCCAGCCGGCGATGAACGCGAACAGGAACGCGCCGCCGATGGCGATCAGAAAGTAATACGGCATGAAGCTCGGCGCGAACTTCTCGGTCAGCGTCGAGCCCAGGAAGACGGTGTAGGCGCCGATGGTCATGAACTCGCCGTGCGCCATGTTGATGACGCCCATCTGCCCGAAGATGATCGCGAGGCCCAGGCCCATCAGCAGCAGCACGGCAAAGAGGCTCAGGCCGGCGAAGCCCTGCATCAGGCCGATGTTCATCATTTCGGAAAGGGTCATGGCGAGGCTCCGGCGGTGTGCAGCGTGCAGGGCTTGGAAACGGGGGCGGTGGTTTGGCAAGGTCTTTTTCACCGCCAAGACGCAAAGAACGCAAAGGTCGCCAAGAAAAGAAGGAAGAAGGTTTTGGCTTGGCGTTCTTGGCGCTCTTTGCGTCTTGGCGGTAAAGAAACCGTGCCTGCCCTCCACCGGCCGAGCGAACGCTCGGGCCGGCGAAGGACGAACCTTCAACTCACTGGTATCCCTTGGGGAAGGGATCGGGCTTGATGAGCTCTTTCGACTCCGCCACCAGCTTGAACGTCCCGTCCTTCTGGCCTTGGCCGATGCGCGCCTTGCTCCACAGGTGGTGGTTCGCATCGACCTTCACGTAGCCCTCGGGCGCGGTCTTGAGTTCGATGCCGGGCGAGGCGGCGACGACCTTGTCCACGTCGAAGCTGCCGGCCTTTTCGACCGCGGCCTTCCACAGCCAGGGGCCGAGGTAGCCGGCCTGCGTCACGTCGCCGATGACGGCGTCTTTGCCGTACTTGGCCTTGAAGGCCGCGACGAACTTCTTGTTGTTGTCGTTGTCGAGCGACTGGAAGTACTTCATCGACGAGTAGAAGCCGGCGAAGTTTTCGCCGCCGACGCCGAGCATTTCGTCTTCGGTCACCGACAGCGTCAGCAGGAACTGCTTGTCACCGGTGATGCCCGCGGCCTTGAGCTGCTTGTAGAAGGCCACGTTCGAGCCGCCCACCACCGCCGCGAAGATGCAGTCGGGCTTGGCGACCTTGATCTTGTTGATCAGCGAGTTGAAGTTGGTGTGGCCGAGCGGGTAGTACTCCTCGCCCTTGACCGAGCCGAGCTTGCCGACCGTCTCGATGTGCTTGCGCGCGATCTTCATCGAGGTGCGCGGCCAGATGTAGTCGGAGCCGACCAGGAAGAAGGTCTTGGCCTTCTTCTCTTTGGCGCCCCAGTCGAGGCCCCAAATGATCTGCTGCGTGGCCTCTTGGCCGGTGTAGATCACGTTCTTCGACTGCTCCAGGCCTTCGTAGAAGGTCGGGTAGTACAGCAGGCCGTTCTCTTTCTCGAACACCGGCAGCACGGCCTTGCGCGAGGCGCTGGTCCAGCAGCCGAAGACGCAGGCGACCTTGTCGTTGACCAGCAGCTTCTTCGACTTCTCGGCGAAGGTGGGCCAGTCGGAGGCACCGTCTTCCTTGATGACCTTGATCTTGCGGCCGAGGATGCCGCCCATCGCGTTGATCTGGTCGATGGCCAACTGCTCGGCCTGGATCGAGCCCGTCTCCGAGATCGCCATCGTGCCGGTCGCCGAGTGCAGCTGGCCGACGATGACCTCGGTGTCGGTGACGGCGAGCTTGGTGGTGTTCACCTTCGCGGTCGGGAACTGCTGCGCCATGCTCGGGCCGGCGAGGCCGACCAGCGGCAGTGCGGCAGCGCCCTGCAGCAGCTTGCGGCGCTTGGCAGAGGCAAGGGTCGGGTCGTCGTGATCGTGGGACATCGTGAACTCCAGGGCAGGTGGTTGGGCGAAGCAAGGACTCGGTCTGCACCGCCGCGGTGCATTGGCGGCGTGTCGATGGGTTCACTGTCGCCGTGTGGGGTGATTCGGCGAATACGTTGATTGACGTACAGCGGGTACGCATGCGTTTGGCAAGACTGGGTTCCAGGCACGGTCCTTCTCACCGCCAAGACGCCAAGGGCGCCAAGAACGCAACGAAAAGATTTCTTCCTGGCGTCCTTTGCGTTCTTGGCGTCTTGGCGGTGAAAAGAGCGCCGCCCACCACCGCGTCCCCAACGGGAGCACTTCTTGCAGTCAGCCACCGCATCCGCCCCTCTCCGCTGGAATGCCAAGCCCGTGGCCACGCAAAAAATCTTTCGCATCCGCCGCGACTACAACGCCTGGGTCGCCGACGAAACCCTGGAGGACTACGCGCTGCGCTACACGCCGCGTGGCTTTCGCAAGTGGTCGGAGTTCCGCGTCGCCAACACCGCGTTCGGGGCGACCTCGTTCCTCGCGCTCGAAGCCATCGGCGGGGCGATCGCGCTGAGCTACGGCTTCAGCAACGCGCTGTGGGCGATCCTGGTCGTCGGGCTCATCACCTTCCTGACCGGGCTGCCGATCAGCTACTACGCGGCCAAGTACGGCGTGGACATGGACCTGCTGACGCGCGGCGCGGGCTTCGGCTACCTCGGCTCGACGCTCACCTCGCTGGTCTACGCGAGCTTCACATTCATCTTCTTCGCGTTGGAGGCGGCGATCCTCGCGCTCGCCTTGCAGATGGTGTTCGACTGGCCGCTGTGGGTGTGCTACCTCGTGTCCTCGCTGGGCATCGTGCCGCTGGTGATGCACGGCATCACGCTCATCTCGCGCCTGCAGTGGTGGACGCAGCCGGTGTGGATCGCCCTCTTCGCCCTGCCCTACCTCTTCGTCGCGTTCAAGAGCCCGCAGACCTTCAGCGACTTCACCGGGCTGGTGGGCCGCGTGTCCAACAGCAACGGCTTCGACGCGGTGATGTTCGGCGCGGCCGCGACCGTGGCCTTCTCGCTCGTCGTGCAGATTGGCGAGCAGGTCGATTACCTGCGCTTCCTGCCCGAGAAGACCGAGTCGAACAAGCGCCGCTGGTGGGCCGCCGTGCTCGTGGCCGGGCCGGGGTGGATCGTGCCGGGCATGCTCAAGATGCTGGGCGGTGCGTTCCTGGCCTTCCTCGCCTTGCAACACCAGATCGCCGGCGACAAGGCCATCGAGCCCACGCAGATGTACCTGGCCGGCTTCGGCTACGTGTTCGACAACCCGGCCTGGGTGCTGGCGGTCACGGCGCTGTTCGTCGTGGTGTCGCAGGTGAAGATCAACCTCACCAACGCCTATGCCGGCTCGCTGGCGTGGAGCAACTTCTTCGCGCGCCTCACGCACAGCCACCCGGGGCGCGTGGTGTGGCTGGTGTTCAACGTGCTGATCGCGGTGCTGTTGATGACGCTGGGCGTGTTCGAGGCGCTCGAACGCGTGCTGGGCCTCTACAGCAACGTGGCCATCGCGTGGGTCGGTGCGCTGGTGGCCGACCTGGTGATCAACAAGCCGCTGGGCTGGAGCCCCAAGCACATCGAGTTCAAGCGCGCGCACCTGTACGACATCAACCCCGTGGGCCTGGGCGCGATGCTCGTGGCGGCCACGCTGGCCATCGTGGCCTATGCCGGCAAGCTGGGGCCCTGGGCCGAGGCCTTCGCGCCCTTCATCGCACTGGTCACGGCGCTGGTCGTGTCGCCGCTCTTGGCCTGGGCCACCAAGGGCCGCTACTACCTCGCACGACAAAGCCAGACGCGCTGGGCGCCAGGGCAGATGGTCACCTGCTCGGTCTGCGACAACCCCTTCGAGTCGGACGACATGGCGCACTGCCCGGCCTATGGCGCGGCCATTTGCTCACTGTGCTGCACGCTCGAATCGCGCTGCCACGACCGCTGCAAGACGAACTCGCGCGCGGCCGAGCAGGTGAGCGGCTGGCTCACGGCGGTGCTGCCGGCGAAGGTGGCCTCGCGGGTGAACTTCCGCGTGGCGCACTACCTGGTCGCGGCCATCTCGTTGATCGCGCTGATCGCGGTGATCCTGGGCGTCGTCTACGACCAAGAGGCCGTGCTGCACGCCGGGGGGCAAGAGGCACTGCGGGCGCCGTTTCTGAAGGTCTTCGCGCTGCTGTCGCTCACGGCGGCGGTCGCCGCGTGGTGGGTGGTGCTGGCGAGCGAGAGCCGCCACATGGCGCAAGAAGAATCGAACCGCCACAACCACCTGCTCACGCTCGAAATCGACGCCCACCAGCGCACCGACGCCGCGCTGCAGGCCGCGAAAGACCAGGCCGATGCCGCCAACCAGGCCAAGACGCGCTACGTGGCTGGCATGACGCACGAGCTGCGCACGCCGCTGAACAGCATCCTCGGCTACTCGCAGATCTTGTTGAAGGAAGAGGCACCGCAGCCCAAGGCGCGCGAGGCGCTGCAGACCATCCACCGCAGCGGCGAGCACCTGCTGGGGCTGATCGACGGGCTGCTCGACCTGGCGCGCATCGAAGCCGGCCGCCTGCAGCTCGAACCCATGCCGCTGCACCTGCCCAACTTCTTGGACGAGCTGGTGCGCATGGTCGGCCCGCAGGCCGAGGCCAAGGGCCTGGCCTTCGTCTACACGCACAGCGGGCGCATGCCGCAGTGGGTGCAGGCCGATGCGAAGCGGCTGCGGCAGATCCTCATCAACCTGCTGGCCAACGCGGTGCGCTTCACCGACGCCGGCACGGTGACGCTGCATGTGGACTCACGCCGCGAGGTGCTGCGCTTCGACATCGTGGACACCGGCATCGGCGTCGCGCCGCAAGACCAGCAGCGCATCTTCCTGCCCTTCGAGCGCGGTGCGGCCGGGCGCAAGCGCGGCGAGCCGGGCACCGGGCTCGGGCTCACGATCACCGGCCTGCTCACCTCGCTGATGGGCGGGGAGCTCAAGCTCGCGCACACGTCATCGGCCGGCAGCACCTTCAGCGTGCGGCTGTATTTGCGCGAGGTGAACGACCCGGGGCCGCAGGCCGAGCCGCCCCGGCAGATCGTCGGCTACCGGGGCCCGCGCCGCACGCTGCTGGTGGTGGACGACCAGCCCGTGCAGCGGCAGATGCTCGCCGGCATGCTGGCGCCGCTGGGCTTCGAGGTGCGCGAGGCCGCGAGCGGCACAGAGTGCCTCGACAGCCTGCGCGAGGCGGTGCCGGCGGCCATCCTGCTCGACCTGACGATGGACGACATGGACGGCTGGCAGACCGCGTCGCTGGTGCGCGCGGCCGGCTATGTGGACGTGCCCATCGTCATCGTCTCGGCCAACGTGTTCGAGAACCGGCCCGAGCTGCTGAGCGCCGCGCAGTGCCAGGGCTTCGTTGGCAAGCCGGTGATCGAGTCGCAGCTGATGGCCATGCTGCAACGCCACCTGGGCCTCGACTGGGTGGCCGCCGGCGACACGCCGCCCGCGCACCACGCG
The DNA here is from genome assembly GCF_056676035.1 of Piscinibacter sp. PDB5-1. Lineage (NCBI taxonomy): Bacteria > Pseudomonadati > Pseudomonadota > Betaproteobacteria > Burkholderiales > Sphaerotilaceae > Piscinibacter > Piscinibacter sp. PDB5-1. The sequence continues at coordinate 1,193,337 of NZ_JBWVZL010000001.1, forward strand.
CCGCCCGCCAGCACCCCCATCGACCTGCCCGAAGAGCTGCGCGAAGAACTGATGGGCCTGGTGCGCCTGGGCCATGTGCACGGCCTGCAACGCGCGCTCGACCGCATCGCCGCCAGCGACCCGGCGCTGGCCGCTGCGTGCAGCCAGTTGCGCGGCATGGTCGCGCGCTTCGAGCTCGACGACTTGAAAGACACCTTGATGGAGGCCGAGCGTGCCCAGTGAACTCGCCCCCAACGTCACCGACCCGATGCGCCCCGAGAGCGACCGCCCCGTCGTGCTGGTGGTGGACGACGCGCCCAGCAGCCTGGGCGTGCTGTGCGACACGCTCGAAGCCAGCGGCTACACGGTGCTGGTCGCGGGCGATGGCGAATCGGCCCTGCAGCGGCTCGAACTCGTCGCGCCCGATGCGATCTTGCTCGACGGGTTGATGCCGGGTCTGTCGGGCTTCGACACCTGCCGGCGCATCAAGGCCAACGCGGCGCTGGCGCACATCCCGGTGATCTTCATGACGGGGCTGTCCGAAACCCCGCACGTGCTCGAAGGCTTCGCCAGCGGCGGCGTCGACTACGTCGTCAAGCCGATCCGCGCGCAAGAGGTGCTGGCGCGGCTGGCCACGCACGCCCGCAACGCGCGCATCACCCGCATGGCGCGCGAGGCGGTCGATGTGGCCGGCCTGGGTGTGGTGCTGGTCGATGCGCAGGGCCGCATCGCCTGGCGTTCACCGCAGGCGGCGCAGTGGCTGGCCGCGCTCGACGAACCCGCGCCGGGGCAGTTGCCGCAGGCGCTGGTGGCCGCGCTTGCCAACGGCGGCCAGACGCAACCGGTGATCGCGCGCGGCGGGCTGCGCCTGTCGGTGCGCAACATGGGCGCGGCTACGCTGGGCGAAACCATGCTGCTGCTGGAGTCGCAACGCGAAGGCGGCGCGCAGAGCGCGGCCGAATCGCGCCTGGCGCAAGCGGCGCTGACGCCGCGCGAGACCGAGGTGCTGTCGTGGCTGGCCAAGGGCAAGACCAACAAGGACATCGGCGACATCCTCGGCATGAGTCCGCGCACAGTGAACAAGCACCTCGAACACATCTTCGAGAAGCTGGGCGTCGAGACGCGCGCCGCGGCGGCCGCGCTGGCGAGCGGTCACCTGGGCTGAACGCGCCCCGTCACAGCAGCAGGAAGGCCAGCACCGCCACGGCGGTCGGCAGCAGCGCCCCCAGCAGCAGGCCGCCGGCGCCGATGGTCTCGTCGCTGAAGCCGCGCTTGAGCAGCGCCACACCGGCCGGGTTGGGCGCGTTGGCGATGACGGTCAGGCCGCCGCCGGCCACCGCGCCGGCGACCAGCATGTACTTGGCCTCGTCCGAGATGCCTTCGATCAGCGAACCCAGGTAGGTCAGCGCGGCGTTGTCGGTCAGGGCCGTCAGGCCGACTGCACCGAAGAACAAGGCCTTGGGCGACAGGCTCGACACGATGGGCTGCAGCCACCACTGCTGCATGCCGCCCAGCACCACCAGGCCGGCGAGAAAGAAGCCCACCAGCAGCGCCTCTTTCACGATCAGCGGGCTCTGGTGGCGCTCGTATGCCTGCGCGTAGCCGAGGAACATCAAGAACAGTCCCAGAAAGGCCACCGGGTGGTGGGCCAGCACCACGACACCGGCAAGAAACGCGAGGTGCACGCCGACCACGGTCAACGGCACCGGCGTGGCCGCGGGCCCCGGCTCGGCCGGCAACGCATGCAGGTGCGCCCGCAGTGCCCACACGGCCAAGGTGGCGTTGACGAGCACTGCGATCGCGGCCTTCCAGCCGAACTGGGCGAGCATGAAGGCCGAGTCCCACTGCCAGGTGCTGGCAACCATGAGCACCGGCGGGGCCGCATACGAGGTGAGCGTGCCGCCGATCGACACGTTGACGAACAGCACGCCGAGCGCGAAGTACTTCAGCCGCTCGGGCACCCCTGGCTTGAAGATCTGCGGCGCGAGCAGCAGCGCGGCGATGGTCATGGCCGCCGGTTCGGTGACCAGCGAGCCCAGCAGCGGCACGAGCGCGAGGCCCAGCCACGCACTGGCCAGCGGCGTGGGCACCGGCAGCACGCGCGCGGCGGTGTTCACCACGCCCAGCACGGCCTGCAGCACCGGCCGTGAGGCCGCCACCACCATCACGACGAACACGAACAGCGGCTCGGTGTACTGGCGCGACTCGGCGTATTCGAGGGCCTGTGTGCTGCCGCTGAGCGCGGCCATCACGAACACGAGCACGATCGCCCAGAAGCCGAACACCACCTCGACCTCACCCAGCAGATGAAACAGGCCGGCGTGCCGGGGGTACCGGTGAGACAGCCGTTCGAGCAACTTCGCGGCGAAGGTGTGGACCAGGGCCACGCCAAACAGCACCGCGGCGATCAGTTGAATGGTGGTGGGCTGCATGGGTGGCTCAGGTCAGTGGACGGCAAACCCGCGCATCCTAACCACGCCCCCTCGCATGCACCCTCGACCCGCAGGCCATCGGTGCACAGGCAAAAAAAAGCGGCGCATGAAAATGCGCCGCTGAATCACCTGGAGAAGCGCCGCCTCGCGGCGCTTGGCATGAACTGAGACCCGTTGATCAGTTCGTGAAGCCCTTCAGGAAGTTGATGGCGTACTTCACCCCCCACTTGTTGTTGCCGTACTGGTAGTTGGCATCGACCGGCAGGCCTGCGCACTGGGCGATGGCGGTGCCGCCGTAGCCCATGAAGCAGTGGTCGGCGTACAGGTCGAGCACCTCCAGGTCTTTGACGATGTACCAGCCCGAGCCGTTGGCGCGGAAGCACGATTGCTGGCCGGTGCAGGTCAGGCCGGTGACACGGGTGGCCTGCGAGCGAGCGGTGGACTCGGTGCCGCCGACGAACATGTCGCGCTCGCCGTTGACGATCAGCAGGCGGTCACCGGTTTGCGTGTGCTTGCCGTTGTCCATGCACGAGGCCAGGTTGTAGGCCGCGGTGTAGGTGGTGCCCGAACCTTGGCCGAACGAGGCGCGGATGCGCGAATCGAAGTTGCGCGACAGCACCGAGATGATCGAGCCTTGGCTCAGGCCGCCGGTGACGACGCCCTTCGAGCAGTCCGCCTTGGCACGGGCGCACAGCTTGGCGATGGCGCTGTTGGCGTTGGCCGAGTTGAAGATGCACTTGGCGCGGGTGCTGATGGTCGTGCAGGTGCCGAACGAGCCGTTGTCGTATTGCACCGAAGCGGCCACGTAGCCACGGGCCACGGCTTCGTCGAGCGACGCGGCGCCCCAGGCACTGGTGTAGTTCTCACCCGTGCCGCCGATGTACACGAACACCGGGTACTTGCCAGCCGCACTGGGCTCTTTGCCGGTGATGTTGTACGTGGTGCCGCAGCTCGAGGTGCTGCCGCCCTTGTAGGTCATCGTGAAGCTGGTCTGGGCCGAGGCCATCGTGGCCACGGCGCCCAAGGCCAGCGCGAGCCCGGCCTTGATGAGGTTGCGAGTGAATGTCTTCATGGTGTTGTCTCCGTCGGGATTTGGCTTGTTGTCGATCGAACGAATGGGCTCGCGAGGCCCTGGTTTGTGCGAGGTTCGCAGCCCTGACCGAGCGACTGCCGCGGTTCCATGAACCTCGCGTTGGTCCATATTTGAATGGGCGTCTTAAATTCGTGCGATCAGGATTTGTACGCATATGCCAAATCGGCCGGCGAGGCGCTTGACTCGGCGTCGCCCGGGCGCGTCACGGGGCGTGTATGGCGTGCAGTGGCCGCCGAGCCGACCCTTCCCAGGGCGGCGGGCAGGGCCCGGTGATCGAAGAGCGGGGGGCCGCCAGGGCTCAGCGGGAGCCGGGTGAGACCGGCTCGGCCTCGGTGTCGGCGGTGAGGTCGTGCTTCAGACGCAACGCGGCGCCCTGGCGGTAGACCTCCATCTCGAGCGTGGTCTGCTGCATCAGCGAAATCATCGACCCCTCGTCCACCGGCCTGGCACCGGGCACATCGAGCGAATACACCACGTCACCGCGGCGCAGGCCGAGCTTGTCGTACACGCTGCCAGGCATCACATCTTCGACAACGAAACCGCCGCGCGGGCTGGGCGCGATCAGCACTTCGCGCAAGAAGGCATCGGCCGCCATCGGCCGGTGGGTGGTGAGCCGCTTGGGGTCGATCCCCTTGTTGCGCACGCGGATCTCGTTCGGGTCTTCGCCGTCGGCATTCACCGCGGCGGCAGACGTCGGCGCCGAAGGCGGGGCCAGGCGCAGGGTGCGCGTGGCCTGCCCGTGTGCGAGCACGACGCGGTCGCTGAAGACGCGGTCGAGGCGAATGCCGGGAAACACCTCCTGCCCCGCGGCCACGGTGACGCGGCGGGTCTCGACGTCGAGCACGGCCGAGGGCGGCACGGTCTGCAGCGTGACCTCGACAAGCGTCAGCCGCACCGTGGGAAACACGTCGCCCCCGGTCGCGGCGGCTCCACCGGCAGAGGCGGACGACAGCGAGGCGCCCGGGGACGTCCCCACGGCGGGCACCTCGGTCTCGGGGCCACCTCGCGTCATCACACCCACAAGGACGGCGCCTGCGGCAAGGAGAGCAGCGCCCACCACGACGGGGCGCTGCCACAGCGGGCGGGTGGAGGCGTGGAGGATGCGGCTCATCGTCAGCACCTTATGAACAACGAGGGGGTGGCACAAGAGCAGAAACGCAAACGGCGCACCTGCGAAAGCGGGTGCGCTGTGGTGTGGGCCGAGCGCGCGCCGCACGCAGCGCCGCCCTGCCCCACAAGGCCGATCAGTCCGTGAAGCCCTTCAGGAAGTTGATCGACGCCTTCACGCCCCACTGGTTGTTGCCGTAGACGTAGTTCGCGTCGTTGGCCAGGATGCCGGCGCACTGCGCGATGGCGGTGCCGCCGTAGCCCATGAAGCAGTGGTCGGCGTACAGGTCGAGCACTTCCAGGTCTTTGACGATGTACCAACCCGAGCCGTTGCTGCGGAAGCACGATTGGCGGCCCGTGCACGACAGGCCGGTGACGCGTTCGGCTTGCGAGCGGGCGATGGCTTCGGTGCCGCCGACGAACATGTCGCGCTCGCCGTTGATGATGCGGATGCGGTCACCGGGCTGCGTATGACGGCCGTTGTCCATGCACGAGGCCAGGTTGTAGGCGACCGTGTAGGTCGTGCCCGAGCCCTGGCCGAACGAGGCGCGGATGCGCGAATCGTAGTTGCGCGACAGCACCGAGATGATCGAACCCTGGCTCAGGCCACCGGTGACGATGCCCTTCGAGCAATCGACCTTCGAACGCGCGCACAGCTTGGCGATGGCGCTGTTGGTGTTGGCCGAGTTGAAGATGCAGCGGGCGCGGGTGCTGATGGTCGTGCAGCTGCCGAACGAGCCGTTGTCGTACTGCACCGACGCGGCCACGTAGCCACGCGCCACGGCTTCGTCGATCGAAGCCTGGCCCCACACGCTGGTGTAGTTCTCACCCGTGCCACCGATGTACACGAACAGCGGGTAGCGGCCCGAGGCGCTGGGCTCCTTGCCGGTGATGTTGTAGGTGGAGCCGCAGGTCGAGGTGCTGCCGCCGCGGTAGGTGGTCGAGAAGCTGGTCTGGGCCGACGCCAGGGTGGCGGCAGCGGTGAGCGCAAGCGCGAGGCCGGCGCGAATCAGGGTGGTGAAGCGCATGAACGTGTCTCCGGTGTGTTGAACGTTTTTCGGACGGCCAGTCTTTTTCGAGCGATCGCCGCGCACGGCAGCCCGGGCATCCGCCGGTTCAGGCGGGGCGATGGGCTGGCTGGCCCGGGACGGCGGCGATTTTTGTATGGAGTTGCTGAGCGTTCGCAGCGGGTTTTCTCTGTTGCACGGCTGTGCGGATTTGTGTTTTGCACGATCGTGCTTTTGTGTGGCAATCCCAGCGCTTAGCAAAAAACTATTGCCGAGCTGAATTCAATCGAATTCACGCAGAAGACAGGCGAACCTAGATTTCGTGCCTGTCACCGCGCCACCCACTCCGAAGGACAACCCATGACGACGCCCAAACTCACGACCGCTTCCGGCATTCCCGTTGCCGACAACCAGAACTCGATCACCGCGGGTCCGCGCGGGCCGGTGTTGCTGCAAGACTTCCACCTGATCGAGAAGCTGCAGCACTTCAACCGCGAGCGCATTCCCGAGCGCGTGGTGCACGCCAAGGGCTCGGGCGCGTACGGCACGTTCACCGTCACGCACGACATCACGCGCTACACCAAGGCCAAGCTCTTCAGCCAGGTCGGCAAGGCCACCGAGACCTTCGTGCGCTTCTCGACCGTCGGCGGCGAACGCGGCAGCGCCGACACCGAGCGCGACCCGCGCGGCTTCGCGGTGCGCTTCTATACCGAAGAGGGCAACTGGGACCTCGCCGGCAACAACACGCCGATGTTCTTCATCAAGGACCCGATCAAGTTTCCCGACTTCGTGCACACGCAAAAGCGCGACCCGCAAACCAACCTCAAGTCGCCGACCATGATGTGGGACTTCTGGTCGAAGGCACCCGAGTCGTTGCACCAGGTCACCATGCTCTTCAGCGACCGCGGCACACCCGATGGCTACCGCCACATGGACGGCTTCGGCAGCCACACCTTCAGCCTCATCAACGCCGCCGGCGAACGCGTGTGGGTGAAATGGCACTTCAAGACGCAGCAAGGCATCAAGAACCTGCTGCCGCAAGACGCCGTGCGCCTGGCCGGTGAAGACCCCGACTACGCGCAACGCGACCTCTTCAACGCCATCGCCAAGGGCGACTTCCCGAAGTGGCAGGTCTTCATCCAGGTGATGACCGACGCCGAAGCGGCCGCCTTCGAGCAGCGCACCGGCTGGAACCCCTTCGACCTCACGAAGGTGTGGCCGCACAAGGACTTTCCGCGCATCCCGGTCGGCGTGATGGAGCTGAACCGCAACCCGGCGAACTACCACGCCGAGGTCGAACAGGTCGCGTTCTCGCCGGCCAACGTGGTGCCGGGCCTGGGCTTCAGCCCCGACAAGATGCTGCAAGGGCGGCTCTTCGCGTACCACGACGCGCAGCTCTACCGCGTGGGCACCAACCACCAGCACCTGCCGGTGAACCGCCCGCGCTGCCCCTTCCACCACCAGCAGCGCGACGGCGCCATGGCCATCGACAACGGCGGCGCAGCCCCGAACTACGAGCCCGTGCAGGCCGGCGGCAGCAACCCGAGCGGCTTCGGCCACGGCGATGCGGGCTGGGTGGTCAGCGGCGTGGCGGGGCGTTACGACGAGCGCGGCAGTGCCGACGACTTCACGCAGGCCGGCAACCTCTACCGCCTGATGCCGGCCGATGAGCAAGACCGCCTGACCAGCAACATCGCCCACGCGATGCACAGCGTCCCGGCCGACATCCAGCAGCGGCAGATCGGCCACTTCACCAAGGCCGATCCGGCCTACGGCGACGCGGTGCGGCGCAAGCTGGCGGCGCTCGCGGCCACGCCGGCCGCCCCCGTGGCGGTGGACAAGTCCTCGACCTGAGGGCCGGGGGGCTCAGCGCGGGGGCGGCCCGCCGCCGGCCTTGCGCTCGGCGGCGAGTTGCAGCGCGCTGTCGAGCGCGTCGTTCAGGTCGCTCAGGTCGATGGGCTTGGTGAGGTAGCGAAAGAAGCCCGCCGCCAGCCCATCGGCAATCGCACCCGGCATCGCATTGGCGCTGATGGCGATGATCGGGATGTCGGCGGTGCGTGGGTCTTTTTTCAGCAGCGCCTGCGCCTGCCCGCCGGTCAGCACCGGCATGTTGTTGTCCATCAGGATCACGTCGGGCCGATGGCGTCGCGCCATCTCGACACCGACCTGCCCGTCCTGCGCGGCCAGCACGCGCAGGTTGCCGCGCACGCCCAGCGCCGACTGGATGAGCTGCAAGCTGGCGGGGTTGTCTTCGACGCACAGCACCGTGGCCTGGGCGCCGTGGTCGTCGGCACTGGGCGCGTGAAGCGGCGCGAAGTCGCTGTCGGGTCGCGGGCCGAGCCGTTCGGCACTGTCGCGGCTTGCGCGCAAGTCGATCCAGAACAGGCTGCCGGCACCGGGCGTGCTGCTCACGCCCATCTCGCCGCCCATCAACTCGACCAGGTGCTTGGTCAGCACCAAGCCAATGCCGGTGCCTTCTTGCACGCCGGTTTCCTGACCCAGCCGGTTGAAGGGCTGGAAGAGCTGGGCCACCTGCTCAGGGCGCAGGCCGAGGCCCGTGTCTTGCACCGAGATGCGCACGCGCCCTGGCACCGACGGCGCGCAATCGACGACCACCGAGCCGCGTTCGCGGTTGTACTTGATGGCGTTGGACAGCAGGTTGAGCAGCACCTGCTTGAGCCGCGTGCGGTCGGCATCCACCCGCAGCGCCGTTCCCCCCGGGAACAACAGCCGCACGCCGTTGGCCTCGGTCAGCGGCTCGGCCATCGAACGGCATTCGTCGAGCACGCGTTGCAGCTCCACCGCCTCGACCGACAGCGAGAGCTTGCCCGCCTCGATCTGCGCGAGATTCAGGATGTCGTTGATGAGCGTGAGCAAGTGCCGGCCGGCCTTGACGATGTGCTCGACGAAAGCCTTCTGGCGGTCGGGCGTGAGCGGCATCGATCCGGCCGATTCGAGCAGCTGGCCGAAGCCGATGATGGCGTTCAGCGGCGTGCGCAGCTCATGGCTCATGTTCGACAGGAACTCGGACTTCGCCCGGTTCGCCTGCTCGGCCGCCTGCGTGGCGAGCGCGAGGTGGCGGTTGCTCTGCTCGAGCTGCTCGGTGCGCTGGCGCACGCGGTCTTCGAGCGCTGCGTTCAGGCGCATCACTTCTTGCTGCGCGGTGCGGCGCTCTTCGACCTCGCGCGCCTTGTCACGGTTCGAGGCTTCAAGCGCGAGCGTGCGGCGTTCGATCTCGCCCATCATTTCGTTGAAGGCATCGACGAGTTCGCCGAGCTCTTCGGTGCCGGGCTTGTCCACGCGCCGGGTGTAGTCGCCCTGCTCGACCACGCGGCGCGCCGCCTCGCCCACGGCCGAGATGGGGCCGGTGACGATCTTCTGCAGCCAGCCCGACACCAGCGCGGCGACGCCGAGGCCGATCAGCGCCACCACGAGGGCGATGCCGGCGTAATGGATGACACGGTCAACCAGCGCGTAGTCGGCGCTCAGGTAGACCGTGCCGAGCATCTGTCCGCCCTCTTGGATGGGGTGCGACACGACGAGGCGCCCGCTCTCGACGTGCACGCCTTCGCGCACGGGGCGGGCGGGCAGCCGCGCCGTCACCTGCGGGCCGGCGGGGTAGGTGGCGAACAGCAGGCCCTGGGCGTCGTACAGCGCGGCCTCGCGCACCTGCGGTTGCAGCCGCAGCAGCGCGAGGTTGTCGGTGGCCACGCGCTCGTCGTCGAAGGCGAGCGCGGTGGCGCTGGTGCGCCCGAGCAGTTCGGCCTGGCCGCGCAGGTCGGCCACCCATTCGTCGTGGTAGGTACGCAAGTCGTAGGCGACCATCGCCCCGAGCGCCACGACCAGGGCCGACAGCGTGGTGAGCAGCATCACGCCCCACAGCTTGCGTCGCAGCGAGCCGGCCACGTCGAACTTCATGAGTCTTTCCCCACGACCTGACGCGCCACGTCGAGCAGGCGCGCGCTGATCTTGAGCCGGTTGCGCTCGGCGCGGTGCAGAGCGATGTCGAACTTGACCTTGTTCTCGACCACCACGAAGTTGACCATCGCCGGGGTGTCTTCGACCGCGGCCTCGCTGACGGTGAGCACCGGCCGGTCGCGCAGCGTCTGCGCCAGCGCGCCCAGACTCGGCGCATGCGTGCGGCCGACAAACAGCAGGTGCAGGTTCTGCAGGTTCTCGGCATCGTCGAGCCGGCGCACGGTGATGGCGCGGCCCTGCACGCTTTGCCCGAGCGCCACGCGTTCGATGATGCCGGCGACACGTTCGCCGGCCATCACGCCGATGACGAAGTCCGTGCCGGCCATGGCCTCGGCCGGCCATTCGACGAACTGCCCGAAGCGGCACAGAAAGGCCGCCTTGATGCGGTACTCGGCCTCGGCGCGGCCGTCGATGCCCTGCGCGGCCGGCGATCCACCCAGCGTGCCCAGCAGCCCGGCGCACAACAGCCGGCGCCGTCCCATCGCGCCGGTCAAGACGGGTTGCAGCGCAGGGTGGGATGCCATCAGAACCGCACCCGAAGCGACGCGACCAGGCCGCACAGCACGAAGCCGGTGCTGCGTGCCGGCCTGCCATTGCCATGACACCCCCGGCGTGCGACCACCTCGACCTCTTGCGTGCACCGGTGCCCGCAGCGGCCATGGAAGACGGTGGCCGACAGGGCAGACGGCACGGTGCGCCGCGTGGGGTCGGGGTCGCCCCGCGCGATCAGCGCGCCGAAGCGGTCACTGTCCGGCATGGCCAGCGCTCGAAGGGCGCCACGCGTGAGCAGACGGGCCAGCGACGCGCGGGTCCAGCAGGTGATGGCGATGGGGCACATGGCGAACTGCCTCCTCGACCGAACCTTCGGGGTGGGAGCGGGGCTCGCGACTGCCGGACCGGGGGCACGAATCGATCGTGGCCGGGCCGGCCGGCGGCCTGAACCCTTGAGCGGCCATTACACACCCACCCCCTGCGTTTCCACGCGGAAATTCGGCACGGCCAGGGACATGTCTCGCAGTCAAAACCGGACCTCCAGCTTCACGAAGGCCGCCGGCTTGAAATACGACCGGGTCGCCAGCCCCGTGAACTCGCCATGGCCCGAGCCGAGCACGTTGTGCCCGGTGACCGACAGCTGCCAGCCCGGCTGCAGGCGCCAGCCGTAGCGCAGGTCGAGCGCGTGGTAGCGCGGCACCTCAGGGCGCGTGAGCGTGTCCACATAGCGCAGCGTGGCGTCGAGCTCACCCCGCGTCCCGACGTCGAGTGCCGAGCGCAGCACCCACCAGCGGCTCGGGTTGGCGCCCTCGGTCGCCCCCACAGCGCTCGCGTCGTTGCTGCCGGGCTTGAGTTCGAGCGACTGACTCAGGCGCGTGAAGCCACCATGCAGCCGCCAGCCCGGCAGCGCCTGCAGGCTGCCCCACAGCTCGAACCCGCTGGTGCTGCCCTGCATGCCGTTGGCATAGAAGACGTAAGTGCGGCCGGGGTCGATCTCTTGCGTGCGCAGGTGGTCGTAGCGGGTGCGAAACAGCGTGGCCGAGAACGTGGCGTTGGCGCCGATCTGCCCGCGGTAGCCGAGTTCGAGCGCGCGGGCTGTCTCGGACCGAACCGTCGGGCCGCCACGCAGCAGGTACGGCGGCACGCCCGGCACAAAGGTGTCGTGGTCGAGCCGCGAGGGTGCGCGCGCCGTGCGCGACAGCGAGCCCCACCACAGGTGCGCGTCGCTCGGCTTCCAGGCCAGGCGCACGTTGGGCAGCACCTCGGTGCCGGTGTAGTCGTTGCGCTCAGCGCGCAGGCCGAGCGTGAGCTGCAGGCCGGGCCCCAAGGTGATCTCGTCTTGCGCGAACACGCTCAGCCAGGTCTGGTTCAGCCGTGCCGGCAGAAAGGCCACATAGGCACTGTTGGTGACCCGGTCGCGCCCCTCGCGGTACTGCAGTCCCCACACCGGCCGGTGCGTGCCGTGGGCGGCCAGGGAGTGCTGAAGTTGCACGTCGAGCGTGTGCTGCGTGTCGGCGAAGGTGGGCGGCACGGTGCGCCGCGTGCGGTCGTAGTAGGCCTGCACGGCCACGCTGCCGCCGGCGCGCAGTTGGCGTTCCCAGTGGGCGATGAGGTTGGCACCGGACAGCGGAATCGACCCGAGCGCGAGCGTCTGGCCAGCGATGGCGATGGTGCCGGGCAGCGCCTGCTGGTGCCCGCCTTCATAGATGTCGCCCTTGAGCATGAGCTTGTCGGACTCACGCGACCAGTCGGCCCGAAAACCGGCCTGCGTCAGGTGCGCGGCGTCGTTCACCGGCAGGCCGGCGCGCGTTTCGGTGTGCTTCTGCTCGCGGTGGGTGGCGTAGACGCGCAGGTCGCCGTCGCCCGGCGCGCGCGTGCCGAGGCGCATCGACGCGCGGCTTTCGTCGGTGCCCACACCCACCGAGGCCAGGCCGCCGGACGTTGCCGCGGCCGCGCGCGTGATGACGTTGATGACGCCGTTGACCGCGTTCACGCCCCACAGCGTGCCCCCGGGGCCACTGATGACTTCGATGCGCTCGATGTCTTCGAGCATCACGTCCTGCACGTCCCAGAACACGCCCGAGAACAGCGGCGTGTACACCGAGCGCCCATCGATCAGCACCAGCAGCTTGTTGGACGACGAACTGGCGAAGCCGCGTGCGCTCATGGTGTGGCCGTAGTTGGTGGCGCGGGCGACCTGGAGGTTGGGCGCGAGCCGCAGCGCCTCGGGCAGGCTGGTCGCGCCACTGCGGCGAATGTCATCGGCGGTGATGACGAACACCGAGGTCGGCGCGTCCGACAGGCGCTCGGCCCGTTTGGACACTGAGGTGATCTCGACCTGTGCCAGCTCTTCGAGAGACATCGAGGCCAGCAGGTCCTCAGGTTGGGCCGAGACCGACGATGCACATCCCACCAGCACACCGATCACCACGGCCCGGCGAAGGAAAAATGGCTTGGACATCGAGAAGGCTCCCTGGGCGTCCGGCCGGGCAACACCTGACAGAGCGCCTGACAGCACACCCGGCAATGGGCATGCCCATCTTGATCTCGCCTTGACGTAAGGCAAGGCAGCATTTCTCTAAAACCCCCCGCGGACCACGGCTATGCCCGGGCGCCGGGCGCACGCTCACAAGGCGCGAAGCGCCTGATCCACACGCGCTGCGAGCGATCCGCGAACCGTCAAGGGGGTGGACCCGAACGCCGCCAGCCGGGCCAGGGTGCGCTCGTGCTGCGCTGCACGAAAGGCGTCGTCGCGCCGGCTGCCGTCTTGCACGAAGCCGAAGTCGGGCGCGCACAGCAACACGCGGTCGTAGTGCCGCTGCGCCAGCTCGTCGAGCGCGGGTGGCACCGACGCAGGCCCGGCCGCGGCGTGGTCGATCTCGGCATAGATGCGGGTCGTGAGCGGTGAGGTGTCGCACACCAGCCAGCCGTTCGCCTGCGGGGCGGCCTCGATCTCGCGCGCAACCTGCGTCTGCGCGATGTGCAGCAGTTCGTCGAGCGCGGGGCGGCCGGTGCCGAGCTGTTCGCAGCGCTCGCGGCCGTACTCGGGCACCCACACCGTGCCCAGCGCCTCGGCCAGGGCCTGCGCGAGCGTGGTCTTGCCCGAAGACTCACCGCCCAGCACGCACACGCGCGGCACCAGCTCGGCCCAGACCTCGGGCGACACGCGGGCGCGGTGCGCGGCGGGGTCGTGGCGCAGCGCGGTGCCGCTGACCGGCACCTGAGTGCGCGCGTGGTCCATGCAGACGTGGGTGACGGCCGGGTGGCCCGTCTCGGCCTGCTGGAAGCACTGGGTGAGCACGGCCGCGAAACCGTCGCCGTAGGCTTCGCTGGTGAACACGGCATCGACCGTGTCGCGCAGCAGGGCTTGCAGCAACCAGGCGACGAAGTGCCGGTGCGTGTCGTCGGGCGCGTCGTCGAAGGGCAGCTCGCGCGGCGGCAGGCCGTGTGCCACGCACGCGGCCGCCAGGCGTGTCGCGTCGAGCACCAGCAGCGACACGCCCGGCACGCGCGCGCGCAGCCAGCGCTCGCGGTCGGCCGCCGTGGCGCGCGGCCAGGCCGGGCGGCTGTAGCTGATCACGGTGACGCGCTGGCAGCGCGCCTGCGCCAAGCGGATCAGCGCCTCGTGGCCCAGGTGCAGCGGCGCGAACTTGCCGACGACCAGCCCGTGCCGAAAGCTCATGCGGCGCCCCTTGCGCCGCCACACCGCGTGAAGGCCGCGTTCATGATGCTGTCCGCATCTGCTGCGCCCAGTAACGCCACGCGACGATGGCATTGACCCAGTACACCGCATAAAGCCCTGCGGTCAGGTAGAGACCACGACTGGCGAACAAGGGGCAGGCAATGCTGTTGACCACGAGCCAGAACGGCCAGGTCGTCACGCGCCGCTGCATCAGCAGCACCTGCGCGATGACGCTGAAGGCCAGCACGGCCGAATCGACGAATGGCGCGTACGCATCGGTGAAGCGGTGCAGCAGCGCGCCGTAGGCGAGCGTCGCGAGCACGCCGATGCCGAAGGCCGCGGCGATCCAGCCGCGCGGCGCGTGCGTGATGGGCCGCTCAGCGCCGCCTGGCCCGCGCCGCCACTGCCACCAGCCCCACGCACTGGTCACGACGAAGAAGGCCTGCAGCGTGACATCGGCATAGAGGTTCGACTCGAAGAAGAGCACACCGAAGAGCGCGCAGCCGACGAGTCCCGTCCACCACGTGTGCACGCTGTTGCGGCCAGCCAGCAAGATCGACACCGCCGTGACGGCGTTCGCGGCCAGCTCCAGCGGCGTCACCCGCCGTACCTCGCCGAGCTGCGGCGGCGCATCTGCGCCAGCGGTTTCTTGCCCTTCAGCTGCCGCTCGATGCCGTCGTTGAGGCGGCTGCGCAGGTCGCTGACCAGATCCACCTGGCCATAGACGCCGGGGAAGCGCAGGTCGAGCCACAGCCACAGCGTGCACGCGCGCAGGGCCTGCTCCATGCGGTCGAGGCGACTGTGCTCATCGACCTCGCGCAAGAACCACGGGTCACCCGCCTGGCCGCTGCGCGCGTGCGTGTGCGTCCATTCGAGAAACTGCTCGGCCAGCGTGGCGGTGCGGGTGTCCACCGGCGCCTGCGCGTAGATGAAGCGCGACTTGAGCGGCAGGCTGCCGGCGGCTTCGTCGATGTGCGCGGCGAGTTCGAGCATCTGCTCCAGCTCGGCCACCTCGAAGTGCGCGTTGTCGAGCCGCAGCCGTTCGATGAAGACATCGAGCACGGCGCGCAGCTTGGTCAGGTTCAGGCGCTTGGCAATCGTCTGTACATGCCACCAGCCCGGCGCGACCGGCGCCTTGAACTGGCGCGGCGCACGCGGCGTGGCGTGCAGCTTCTCTTTCAGCATGCGCGCAGCCGCCGGCTCGGCCTCGCGGAGCACGCCGGCGAAGCCTTCTTCGTGCATGCCGTAGCGGCCCGCGCGGCCGGCGATCTGGTGCACCTCCGACTCGTCCAAGGCGCGGTCGCCCTGCCCGTCGAACTTGGTCAAGGTGCTGAAGAGCACGCGGCGGATCGGCAGGTTCAGGCCCATGCCGATCGCGTCGGTCGCCACCAGCACCTGCGAGTGGCCGTGCGCAAAGCGTTCGGCCTCGCGGCGGCGCACCTCGGGCGGCAAGGCGCCGTAGATCACCGACACCTCGTGGCCCTGTGCGGCGATCTGGTCGCGCAGCATCAGCACGTCGCGGCGGCTGAAGGCCACGACCGCATCGCCCGAATGCAGCGCCGCCAGCGGCACCGGCGCCGGCAGCAACTGCACCTGCTGCTTGCGCTCGAAGCGCTTGAGCGTGCAACGCTCGCCGCACAGGCGCAGCAGGTTCTCGATGGCCGGCACGGCGAACTCGGAGCAGATCACGATGAGCTCGTTGGCCGGCACGCCGACGATGGCCTGCGTCCAGGCCCAACCTCGGCTGAGGTCGAAGATCATCTGCGCCTCGTCGATCACCGCCACGTCGATCGGCTTGACGGTGTCGACCATCTCGATGGTGCTCGACACCACGCGCGAGTGTTCGGCCGGGACGTTCTCTTCACCGGTGAGCAGCGAACACGGCACACCGCGGCCCACCAGGCGGTCGCGCCCTTCGAGGGCCAGCAGGCGCAGCGGCGCGAGGTAGGCGCCGTTGTGGGCCTGCGCCAGGCGCTCGAAGGCGGCGTGCGTCTTGCCGCTGTTGGGCGGGCCGATGAAGAGCGTGACGCTGCGCTGCATCTGGCGCGCCGCATCGAACGAATCGGGGTAGCCCTGGAAGGCCAGCTCGCTGTTGAGGCCGTCGAGCGCTTCGATTTCGGCGGCGCGTTGCTCCCAGCGCTCTTGCGTGCGAGCGCACGCCGCCTTCAGCGCCTCGGGCGTGCGCGGCTGGGCGCACTCGGCCTGCAGGCGCGGCAGCAAGGCGTCGATCTGCTGCGGGTGGCCCGACTCGCTGCGCCGAATCAACCCGTTCAGGTGCTCGGCAACCTCGGCGGCATGCGCGGCCGGCGGCG
Organism: Piscinibacter sp. PDB5-1; assembly: GCF_056676035.1. Lineage (NCBI taxonomy): Bacteria > Pseudomonadati > Pseudomonadota > Betaproteobacteria > Burkholderiales > Sphaerotilaceae > Piscinibacter > Piscinibacter sp. PDB5-1. Next base: position 1,209,419 of record NZ_JBWVZL010000001.1, read on the forward strand.
GAGCCCCGAGCGCGCTCACCAGGGCTGGCTTGTCGCCGCTTCGGTAGAAGGCCCACACCGCTTCGGCATCGACCGGCTCGCGGTGCGCGAGTGCCACGCTCCAGCCCGGGCGTTCGAGCGCCACGGGCTGCAAAGCCACACGCTCCCACTTCAGCCCGTGGCGCGACACGCCCAGCGCGTCGAGCGCGGCTGTGCGCTCGGCCATCAGCGCACGCACACCCGGGCCATTGCCCACGGTGTCGAGGTGGCGCAATGCCGGTTCGATCCAGCTCGGGTGGATCCACCGGCTCGGCCGCGAACCGGCCGACGCCTTCTGCAGCAGGATCAGCCCGTGCTTGTCGAGGTGCTGCTCGAAGCCGGGGGCGTCTTCGTCGATGAAATCGGCGGGTTGCACCACCTGGGGCAGGTTGTAGGCGGCCTGGCGCACGCGGTACAGCAAGTCCAGGCCGATGTGCGGCGGCAGGCGCTTGGCGTGCTCGGCGATCGGCAGTTTGTGGGAGGGCGGCAGCTTCGATTCGCTGCCGGCGGGGGTCGCAGCGCGTGGAGCGCCAGTCGTTTCAGTCATCTCGGTATTTTCACGAGCTTCGTGCAAGCACCGAGAGCTTTGCTTCAAGCCCGAGAGGACAATGCTTCTCACCGGGTCGTCTCGATCCGCCTTTGATGCACCCGATGTCTTCTGACACCTCCACGATTTCCGACCCCGTGGCCCCGCCGAGCAACACGCCCGACGCCACCCCACCCCAGGCCGAGTCGCCTGCGCCGGCCACGCCGAAGCCCAGCAAACCCGAAGGGCTGTCGCCCGAGGCGTGCGCGCAAGAGCTGAAACAGCGCTTTCCGGCGTTGTTTCGCGGCGCGCCCAAGCCCGTGAAGCTGCGCATCCAGGCCGACATCCAGGAGCGCGCACCCGGCGTGTTCACCAAGCCCGCGCTGTCGGCCTTCTTGCGTCGGCACACCGGCAGCACCAGCTACCTGATCGCCCTGACCACCGCGACCCAGCGCTTCGACCTCGACGGCCAACCCGCCGGCGAGTTGAGCGACGAGCACCGCCAGGCCGCGCAAGAAGAGCTGACCCGCCGCCGCGCCAACCAGAACGCGCGCCGCGAACAAGAGCTGCAAGAGCGCCGCGACCGCGCCGCGCTGCTGCGCGACTTCCAGAACAACAAACTGACGACAGCCAACTTCTGCGCGCTGAAGGGAATTGCCCCCGAAGCGCTCGACGGCCTGCTCGACCTGGCCCGCAAAGAAGCCGCCGAAGCCCCCTTCGCCGCCCCGATGCGGCGCGACCCGCGCGGTGGCCCCGGCCGTGGCGCCCCGCGAGGCCCAGGCCCGCGCCGTGAGGGCGGCCCGGCCGAAGGCGGCCGCCCACCGCGCCCCAAGCGCTGAGGGGCGTGGCCTCACGGCCGCGCCTCGTCAAAGCGGGGCCTCAGCCGTTGGGCCGAAAGAGCAGCTCGTCCGACGGCCAGAAATACGGCAGACCCCAGGCCACGGCGAATGCGAGCGCCACGTACGCGAGCATCGCCCCCGCGATGGCCAAGCTGCTGGGCCCCACGCCGATGCGCCGACCGCTGGCGGTTTTGCCCCAGCGCACCAGCACATAGGCCATGACGAGCAGGCCCAACAAGCTCGACACCCCGCGAAGTGTCCACTCGATCGCGACGCTGTCGGCCATGGCGGACACCCGTGACAGCCCTTGCCACACCAGTGCCGAGGCGATGCTTGAAGCCGCATAGGCCACGATGACTGCGCCCAGCTTCACCGCCTCACCGGCCGCCAGACGCAGGCAGAGCCAAAGCACCGACACGCCAACGAGAACAACGAGGCCCAAGACCAGCCACACCGCCGCAGCACTCATGCGCACCTCAGCCTGAGCAGCGGTGTTGCCGATGAACCCGGACGGTTCTTCAAGGAGAGGCGGCTTGGCGTGGTCGGCATCAGATCCCTGTGCGTCGAGTGGAGGTTCGCCTCCAGTATCACCCCGACCGTCGGTGGTCCCACACGCGCGCACGTGGCGCTCGGCGAATGTCAAGGCGCATCATCGGCAATCAGGCGTTTGCCCAGGCTCAGCACCTCGTCGGTGCCGTAACCCAGGCGGGCATAGAAGGCCAGCACCTCGGTGTTGCCGCTGCGCACCTGCAGGTTGATCTTGGGGCAACCGAACGCGGCCAGCTCGCGTTCGATGTGGGCCATCAAGGCCCGGCCCAGCCCGCGTTGCCGGTGGGCCGGTGACACCGCGAGGTAGTTCACCCAGCCCCGGTGCCCGTCGTAGCCGGCCATGGCCGAGGCGACGACCTCGCCGTTCAACTCGGCCACCACAAACCACTCGCGCTGCACCTGCAGCTTGCGAGCGATGTCGCGGCGCGGGTCGTTCCAGGGGCGGGTCAGGCCGCAGGCCTGCCACAGCGCGACCACCGCGTCGGTGTCGGCTTCGTCGAAAGGGCGGATGGTCGTCATGGGGTTACGAAGGTGGCGGGGTGAACACGGTGCAGATCAACGCTGCGGGCGGCGGTACATCACGTCGGTGCGCAGCACGTACTTGACGCCTTCGGTCACCGAGGCGCCCTGGTGCACCAGTTCGTGCGGAAAGACGAGCGCCATGCCGGCGCGCGGCACAACCGCGTCCCACGAGAACTCGGTGCGCCCGCCCGCGTAGCCGTCGTTCAGGTAGAGCATGAAGGTGAGCTGGCTCTCTTCGTCGTTCGAGCGCCGGTACGAGCCGTCGCCATGCCATGCGAAGCGCTGGCCCGGCGTGTAGCGGTAGTAGCGCCAACGCTCGTTGAAGCCGTCGAGCTGCCAGCCGTTGGCCGTGGGCGGCAACCAGGGCCGCGCGCGTTCGAACAGTCGCGCGGCGAGCGCCGGGTCGTCGTGCAGGATGCGGGTGTTGTTGCGCACGTCTTTGCGCATCTGCTCGCCTTGCGAGGTGACGATGGGCGCTTCGCCGTAGCCGAGCGCTTCGCTCGCGGCGATGAAGCCTTCGCATTCGGCGGGCGAGAGAAAGTCGCTCAGCGTGAAGACGCCGCCGCCGAGGCGTTGAACCTGAATTTCGGTGGATGACATGGGGGCCTCCCTGGGGTGCTGTGTGTGTCGTGGGTTGGGTGATGGAACGGCATGAGGCCGCGCCGTCACCCGACCCGGGCACGCCCCTGGCTGTTCATGCGCTCTTCGAGGGCTTGCCGGGTCTGCGGCCATTCTTGCCGCACCAGGCTGTAGAGCACCGAGTCGCGCACGCGGCCGTCGCGCATCACGAGGTGGTTGCGCAGCAGGCCCTCGCGCAGGGCCCCCAGGCGTTCGATGGCCGCGCGCGAGGCAGTGTTAAGCACGTCGGTCAGCAGCTCGATGCGGTTGCAGTGCCACTGCTCGAAGGCGTGCCGCAGCATCAGGTACTTGGCTTCCGTGTTGACGTGGCTGCGCTGAAAGGCGCGGGCGATGAAGGTGAAGCCGATCTCGGCCTTCTTGTGGCCCGGCTCGATGCAGCGAAAGCGCGTGCTGCCGACCACGCGGCCCGAGTGCTGGTCGAGCGTGGCGAACACGCGCTCGCGGCCGGCACGCGTGGCCTCGTGCGCATCGGCCAAAAAGGCACGCAGCTCGGTCGGGTGCGGCACGAAGGTGACCGGCAGCTTCCACAGCTCGCCGTCGTCGATGGCGGCGGCCAGGCCGGGCAGGTGGTGTTCGTCGAGGGGTTCGAGCCGCACGTGGCGGCCTTCGAGGCTGAAGACAGAAGAGGTGTCCATGGTCGTCGGGTTCGCAGGGTCGAGGGTCGGGGATTCGGGCGAGGCCACCGCAGGGCGCGGTGGGTGTCGCAGGCTCACGGCCTGCGGCAGGTGGGATCGCCCAGCACCGGCTTGCGCCGCAGCTCAGCGACCCGGCCGAATTCGAATGCGAATGACGACGCGACCCGAGACCGCACGCGCCGACGACGACGCCACCGCGCCAAGGGCGCGGGCGGTCGTGGTTTTGGGGCGGGCGTTCGGGTGCATGGGGCGCGCATCATGGCACGGCGCCCCGGCCGCTCGCAAGCCCGCACGGTGGCGTGGCTGGCACGAAGCCCTTACCCTCACCGGCACCCCGCCACGGAGACACCCATGACCCCGACCCGCCCCCTCGTGCTCGGCACCTTGTGCCTGTCCGCAGCGCTCGCTGGCTGCGCCACCGCGCCCGATGCGCAGTGGGTGGACCCGCAGCTCGGCGGCAAGACCTTCGCACGCGCCAAGGTGCTGGTCGCCTGCGATGCCTACGAGCCGGTGGTCAAGCAGATCTGCCGCGACCAGCTCGTGCAGCAGGTGCGCCAGCGCGGCGGCCAGCCGGTGCTGGCAGCCGAGCCGGCGCCGACCTCGCCCTGGCGTCCGATGAACGCCAACGAGTTGCTGCCCGAAGCGCGGCTGGCCGGTGCGGCGGCGGTGCTGAGTGCGGTGGTGCAGCCCGGGCTGTCGACCCCGCGCCCGGGGCCGTCGATCGGCTTCGGCGTGGGCAGCGGAGGCATCGGGGTCGGGATCTCGACACCGCTGGGCGGCGGGCGCAGCGAAGCCACCTACGCCGCCGATGGGGTGATCACCGAGGTGGCGAGCGGCCGCCTGTTGTGGACCGCCCGCGTGAGCAGCGCCGCGTCGAACGACGTGGGCGGGCAGGTGTCCACCCTCGCGCGCCGGCTGGTCGAAGCCGCCGGCAAAGCGGGCCTGCTCTGACCGGTCAGCCCTGCGCGGCGGTGGGTGAGCCCGCGGCGCGCGTGATGGCCTGCCGGGCTGTCAGTTCGGCCTGCGTGGCCGCTTCGAGCGGCGCCAGGCACAGGCCGGCATGCTCATAGCGCAGGTTTTCGTACACCTCGGCTGCCGACGGGTTGGCCGCGAGGATCGCCAGCAGCAGCGGGCTGGGCTCGACGCCGCGCAGGGCCTCGCCGAGCCGTTGCGCCACCGTGCGGTATTGCTCGGGGGCGACAGGCTCCAGGCTGTGTTCGACCCGTTCGAGCAACGCCGCAAGCGCCAGCACGTTGTGCAGTTCGGGCGGCAGGTGGAGGGTCGGTTGCGTGGCGTTCATCGGGTCCCTTTCTATCGGCACCGGGCGAGCCCGGCATGCGATCAACGTCAGGGCCCACCCGTCAATTTCAAGATGCCCGACGCGCTGGGCCCGCCCCGGCGCTCATTCGAGCGTGAAACCGATCTTCAGCGTCACCTGCCAGTGCGCCACCGCGCCGTCGGCCACATGGCCACGCGTTTCGACCACCTCGAACCACTGGATGTGTCGCACCGTTTCATGCGCCTTTGCAATGGCGCGCCGGATGGCGTCCTCGATGCCATCCGGCGACGAGCCGGTCAGCTCGAGCGATTTGTAGACGTGATGGGCCATGGCGTGTGCCTTCCTCGGTGTGATCGGGGCATCCAGCCTAGGCCGGCGGTGCGCCACGGCTGCCAGCGCGCAGGCCGTGGCGATGTAGGACAAGCCGCCGGCAGGCCAGCCCCGTGCGATGTGTGTGCTGGGGCTGGGCATCCCACGAGACGCGTCCGGCACGCTTCGCCGCAGAATCGGGGCCACCCTTGGTCACGCCCCCGCGCCCGATGAGCCCGACGCCCCCGCCCGCCTACGAGGTCTACGCCGTCCGCTACGCCCACATGCCGCGGCAACGGCGAGACAACTTCCTGCCGGCAGACCCGCATGACGGCCCGATGCCGATGGACTTCTACGTCTGGCTGCTCAAGGCGCCGCGCGATGCGGGCCTCGGCCATGTGCTGGTCGACACCGGCTTCTCGGCCGAGACCGCCCGGCGCCGTGACCGCGAATTCATGCGCTGCCCCATCGACGCGCTGCGCACGGTCGGCGTGGCCCCCGACGAGGTGCGCGACGTCGTGCTCACCCATTTGCATTACGACCATGCGGGCAACCTGCCCCGGCTGCCCAACGCACGCTTTCACGTGCAAGAGCGCGAGATGGCTTACGCCACCGGCCGCTGCATGTGCCATGCCCCGCTGCGCCACGCCTACGCGGTCGATGACGTCGTGGAGCTCGTGCGCCACGTGTACGCGGACCGCGTGGTCTTCCACGCGGGCGACAGCCGCGTCGCACCAGGCGTCGAGCTGATGCTTGTCGGCGGCCACACCCAGGGCCTGCAAGCCGTGCGGGTGCACACACCGCGCGGCTGGGTGGTGCTCGCATCCGACGCCGCGCACTACTACGAGAACATCGCCGACGAGCGGCCCTTCCCCATCGTCTTCAACGTCGCCGAGATGCTCGACGGCCATCGCCGACTGAAAGACGTGGCCGGTTCGCCCACGTACCTGGTGCCGGGGCACGACCCCGAGGTGCTGACGCGCTACCCGCGTGTCGAAGGCGACGCGGTGGGCATCGCCTGCCTGCACCGAGCGCCGAGCCGCTGACCGCGCAAAAGAAAACGGCCCTCGCGGGCCGTTTTTCTGGTGCTCGGCAGGACCGGGCTCAGGCCAGCTTGCCGTGGCACTGCTTGAACTTCTTGCCGCTGCCGCAGGGGCACGGGTCGTTGCGGCCCACCTTGGGCACGTCCGAGCCGAAGATCAGCGGGTCGGCTTCTTGCACGACGCTGCCGTCTTCGCTGGGGTGCGTGTAGGTCACGTTGCTGAACGACTCGGCGCGGTTCTCGATGGCCTCGGCGGCGGCGTTGGCTTCTTCCTGCGTCTGGATGCGCACCGTCAGCAGCGTGCGCGTCACGTCGTTCTTGACGATGTTGATCAGCTGGCCAAACAGCTCGAAGGCCTCGCGCTTGTATTCCTGCTTCGGGTTCTTCTGCGCGTAGCCGCGCAGGTGGATGCCCTGGCGCAGGTAGTCGAGCGCGGCCAGGTGCTCGCGCCAGTGCGAGTCGAGCGATTGCAGCAGCACCATGCGCTCGAAGGGGCGGAACTGCTCCGCACCCACGCGTTCGACCTTGTCGGCAAACAGCGCATCACCGGCCTTGAGCACCATCTCGACGATCTCTTCGTCGGTGATGGAGTCGCTCTTCTCGACCGTCTCTTTCAGCGGCAGCTCGATCTGCCACTCGTCCTTCAGCACGCGCTGCAGGCCATCGAGGTCCCACTGCTCTTCCATGCTCTCGGGCGGCACGTACTCATGCACCACGTCGGTCAGTGCGCTCTTGCGCAAGCCGGCGATCTGGCCTTCGAGGTCGGTCGCTTCGAGGATGTCGTTGCGCTGCTGGTAGATGACCTTGCGCTGGTCGTTCGAGACGTCGTCGTATTCGAGCAGCTGCTTGCGCATGTCGAAGTTGCGCGCTTCGACCTTGCGCTGCGCGCTTTCGATGCTGCGCGACACGATGCCGGCTTCGATCGCCTCGCCCTCGGGCATCTTCAGGCGGTCCATGATGGCGCGCACGCGGTCGCCCGCGAAGATGCGCATCAGCGGGTCGTTCAGCGACAGGTAGAAGCGCGAAGAACCCGGGTCGCCCTGGCGTCCCGAACGGCCACGCAGCTGGTTGTCGATGCGGCGTGACTCGTGGCGCTCGGTGGCGATGATGCGCAGGCCGCCGGCGGCCTTGACCTGCTCGTGCAGGCCCTTCCACTCGTCATGCAGCTTTTGAATGCGTTCGGCCTTCTCGGCCTCGCTCAGCGACTCGTCGGCTTCGACGAACTGCACCTGCTTCTCGACGTTACCGCCCAGCACGATGTCGGTGCCGCGGCCGGCCATGTTGGTGGCGATGGTGATGACGCCCGGGCGGCCCGCCTGCGCAATGATCTCGGCCTCTTTCGCGTGCTGCTTGGCGTTGAGCACCTGGTGCGGCAGGTCGGCCTTTTGCAGCAGGCCCGAGATCAGCTCGGAGTTCTCGATCGAGGTCGTGCCCACCAGCACCGGCTGGCCGCGTTGGTGGCAGCTGCGGATGTCTTCGATGACCGCGGCGAACTTCTCCTTGTCGGTCTTGTAGACGAGGTCGAGTTCGTCCTTGCGGGCGGTCGGCTTGTTGGGCGGAATGATCACGGTCTCGAGGCCGTAGATCTCCTGGAATTCGTAGGCCTCGGTGTCGGCCGTGCCCGTCATGCCACCGAGCTTGGTGTACATGCGGAAGTAGTTCTGGAAGGTGATCGACGCGAGCGTCTGGTTCTCGCTCTGGATCTTCACGCCTTCCTTGGCCTCGACGGCCTGGTGCAGCCCGTCGGACCACCGGCGGCCCGTCATCAGGCGGCCGGTGAACACGTCGACGATCACGACTTCGCCGTTCTGCACGACGTAGTCCTTGTCTTTGGCGTACAGATGATGGGCCCGCAGCGCCGCGTACACGTGGTGCATCAGCGTGATGTTCGCGGCGTCGTACAGGCTCGCGCCCTCGGCCAGCAGGCCGGCTTCGCTGAGCAGTTGCTCCGCCTTCTCGTGGCCGTCTTCGGTCAGGAAGACCTGCTGCGACTTTTCGTCGGCGGTGAAGTCGCCCGGCTCGATCACGCCCTCGCCGGTGCGCGGGTCGGCCTCGCCGATCTGCTTCTTGAGCTTCGGGACGACGGCGTTGATGCGCACGTACATCTCGGTGTGGTCTTCGGCCTGGCCGCTGATGATCAGCGGCGTGCGCGCCTCGTCGATCAGGATCGAGTCCACCTCGTCCACGATGGCGTAGTTGAGCGGGCGCTGCACCCGATCGGCCACCTCGTAGACCATGTTGTCGCGCAGGTAGTCGAAGCCGTACTCGTTGTTGGTGCCGTAGGTGATGTCGGCGTTGTAGGCCGCCTGCTTCTCTTCACGCGGGATGTGCGGCATGTTGATGCCGACGGTGAGCCCGAGGAAGTTGTACAGCTTGCCCATCCACTCGGCGTCGCGGCGCGCGAGGTAATCGTTCACCGTCACCACGTGCACACCCTTGCACGACAGCGCGTTCAGGTACACCGGCAGCGTCGCCATCAGCGTCTTGCCTTCGCCGGTGCGCATTTCGGCGATCTTGCCGTTGTGCAGCGCCATGCCGCCGATGAGCTGCACGTCGAAGTGCCGCATCTTCAGCACGCGCTTGCTGCCTTCGCGCACGGTGGCGAAGGCTTCGGGCAACAGCTTGTCGAGCGACTCGCCCTTGGCCACACGCTGCTTGAATTCTTCGGTCTTGCCTTTCAGTTCGTCGTCGCTGAGCTTTTCGAACTGCGGCTCCAGCGCATTGATCTGCTGCACCACCTGGCGGTATTGCTTCAGCAGCCGGTCGTTGCGGCTACCGAAAATCTGGGTGAGGAGCTTGGGCAACATGCGATGTCGAGGATTGAGACTGAAGGCAGCGCGCCGCGGCCAGGGCTGCGACGCGCAAAGAAGACTATGCAACTGGGGTGCGCCAGCGGCCTTGCAAGTCAGGGACGACCCCGAGAACAGGCGCTGCGCCAGCGGCAAAAGCCGGCAAGTTTAACCGCCGGCCATGTCACCGAAAGCCCGTGCTTTCGCCAGGGCAGAGGGTCTTGAGACGGGGTCAGTGGCGGTGGGCGGCGGGCTTGGCGGCGTCGGCCACCACGGGGCCCGAGGCGTTCGAGCCCAGGAACTTCGCCGGGTCTTGCGGCACGCCATCGACCATCACCTCGAAGTGCAGGTGTGGCCCGGTCGAGCGGCCGGTGCTGCCCACGCTGGCCACACGCTGGCCGCGCTTGACCAGGTCGCCCGCCTTCACGTGAAAGGCCGACGCGTGCGCGTAGCGCGTGGTCAGGCCGTTGCGGTGGTCGATCTCGAGCAGGTTGCCGTAGGCCGGGTGGTACTCGGCCGAGCGCACCACACCACCTGCCGCCGCCAGGATGGGCGTGCCCGTCGCCGCCGGGAAGTCCAGCCCCGTGTGCAAGGCGGCGCGGCCCGAGAACGGGTCGGCCCGGAAGCCGAAGCCCGAGCCGATGGGGCCATCGACCGGCCGGCTGTTGGGCACCATCAGCGCGGTCAAGCGCTTTTCGAACAGGCGCGACTCGACCAGCGTGAAGCGGTCGGCGTTCTGGTCGGCGCTTTCGTCGAGCGAGCGCAGCAAGGCGTTGAGCTGGTCGAGAGACACATCGTCGGCCGGCACGTACGGGCCGCCCTGGCCTTCGGTGGTCGCCGCGCCGCGGGGGGGCGCGGCCGGCACCTTGAATTCTTCGGGCTTCACGCCGGTCATGGTCGACACCCGGTCACCCATGGCTTCGAGCTTGACCAGCTTGGCCTGCATCTCGCCGACCTTCTTGGCCATGGCGTCGAGGTTTTCGCGCATGAAGCGGTCGCGTTGGGCGAACTCGTCGCGCACCACCAGCCGCACGATCTGGCTGACCACCGGCCAGCCTTCGCGTGCCGCCTTCAGAAAGACAACGTGGTAGATCGTGCCGGACAAGAGCATCAGCACCAGCGCCAGGGCGCCGATGGCGGCCAGCAGTTGCCAGCGGTTGAAGCTCAGCACACGGGTGCGTGCCAGCGACCCGTGGGTGATGAGGATCTGCATCGTTAAACTCCTTGCGGTGAACCCGAAGCCGCCCCCGGTCACCCCCAACGCGATACGCATCCAGGAAGTCCTGGACCACAGCCCTGCCCTGGCCCGGCTTCAACAGCTCTTGCGCGACTCTCAGGCCCGCTTCGAAACCATCCGGCCGTTTCTTCCGGCGGCTCTGGCCGCTCATGTGAAGCCCGGTCCGGTGGACGAAGAAGGCTGGTCGCTGTTGGCGGCCAACGCCGCGGTGGCGTCGAAGCTGCGTCAGCTCCAGCCCCGCTTGGAACAAGCCCTTCAGGCCCGGGGCTGGCAGGTTACTTCAATCAGGGTGAGGGTTCAAACGGGCTAGTGTCGAGAGATCACAAGACGTATCTGCGTCTTGTGCCTCCACCAGCATCGATGAAGCTGGTGCCCCCGGCAGGAATCGAACCCGCGACCTTCGGTTTACAAAACCGCTGCTCTACCAGCTGAGCTACAAGGGCTGAATCTTGAATTTTATCGGCCGCACCGCGCGGTGAAGCCGGCATAAGCGCCGCTGGCACGGCGCTTACGACTGGATGCTACTTGACGCGTTTCAACGCCGGTCGCCCACCGCCGGAGCCGGGAGGCTCGGGGGGCTCGACCGGCTCGCCGGCTTCGGCCGGCGTGGACTTCTCACCAGCGGTCGCCGTGCCGTCGGTGCTGGCCAGGCGCAAGCCGCCGGCCGGGCGCTCGTCACGCGGCGCCGGCTCGACCGGCACTGCGGCCACCGGCGAAGACGCCGCTTCGCTGGGCATCGGGAACGCCATGCCCTGGCCGTTCTCGCGGGCGTAGATCGCGATCACGTGATCGACGGGCACGAGGATCTCGCGCGACACCCCGCCGAAACGCGCCTTGAACTCGATCTGCTCGTTGCCCATCTGCAGGCCACTGGTGGCCTCGAAGCCGAGGTTGAGCACGATCTCGTTGTTCTTCACGTACTCGGCCGGTACCTGCACGGTGGCATCGACGAACACCGCGATGTACGGCGTGAAGCCGTTGTCGGTGCACCAGTCGTGCAGGGCGCGGATCAGGTATGGGCGCGTTGAAGTGCCCGCACTGCCGGGCGTGGTCGGGATCTGGCTCATGCGAGCCCCTCGCCCGCAACGCGACGAGATCGACACCCGAGGTGGATGTCGGCCCGTTCGGAATCGACCCGTTGTGCGAGGACAGACATGAACCGCATGCCCCGTGCGCTTACTTGCGCATCACCTTTTCGGACGGCGTCAGCGCTTCGATGTAGGCCGGACGCGAGAAGATGCGCTCGGCGTACTTGAGCAGCGGCACGGCGTTCTTCGACATGTCGATGCCGTAATAGTCGAGGCGCCACAAGAGCGGGGCGATCGCGACGTCGAGCATCGAGAAGTCGTCGCCCAGCATGTACTTGTTCTTCAGGAAGATCGGCGCGAGCTGCGTGAGGCGGTCGCGGATCTGCGAGCGGGCCTTCTCCAGCTGCTTGTCGGTCGGCTTGACACCGCGCGACTCGAGCACGTTCACGTGCGCGAACAGTTCCTTTTCGAAGTTCAGCAGGAACAGGCGAACACGCGCGCGCGCCACCGGGTCGCCGGGCATCAGCTGCGGATGCGGAAAGCGCTCGTCGATGTACTCGTTGATGATGTGCGACTCGTACAGGATGAGGTCACGCTCGACGAGGATCGGCACCTCGTTGTACGGGTTCATCAGCGCGATGTCTTCGGGCTTGGCGAACAGGTCGACGTCGCGGATTTCGAAATCCATGCCCTTTTCGAACAGCACGAAACGGCAGCGGTGCGAGTAGGGGCAGGTGGTTCCGGAGTAAAGCACCATCATGGTGACGGCTCCTTGGGGTTCGGGGTCTAAAACACAAACGGAGTGGGCAGCTCGATGCTGGGCCCCCACTCCGCCAGCGAACCGGGCGCGCGTCGCAAGACCGCGCCACCGGCGTCGCGTCGATTTACTTCACGTCTTTCCAGAACGAGGCGTTCAGGCGCCACGCAATCACGGTGAAGAGGCCGAGGAACAGCAGCACCCACACGCCCAGGCGCACGCGGTAGTTCTGCTGGGGCTCGCCCATCCATTGCAAGTAGGCCACGAGGTCGGCCACCGCTTCGTCGTACTCGGCAGGCGTCAGCTTGCCGGGAGTCAGTTGCTCGAAGCCGGCAAACTTGTGGACGGTCTTGCTGGCGTCGTGCGGGTCTTTTTCGTCAACGAACTTGGCGGCGCGCTGGCCTTGCAGTTCCCACAGCGCGTGCGGCATGCCGACGCTCGGGAACGCGAGGTTGTTCCAGCCCGTGGCCTTGGTGTCGTCGCGGTAGTAGGTGCGCAGGTAGGTGTAGAGATAGTCCGCGCCGCTGCCCTGGCCGGCGGCCGCACGCGAACGTGCGATCACGGTGAGGTCGGGCGGCAGGCCACCGAACCATTCTTTCGCCTGCTTCGGGTCGAGCGTGACCTTCATGGTGTCGCCGACCTTGTCGGTGGCGAACAGCAGGTTGGCCTTGATCTGCTCTTCGGTCAGGCCGATGTCGCGCAGGCGGTTGTAGCGCATGAACGCCGCCTGGTGGCAGTTCAGGCAGTAGTTGACGAACAGCTTCGCGCCGTTTTGCAGCGCGCCCATGTCGGTCACCTTGTTGGTCGGGAAGCGGTCCCAGGGGATGCCGCCGCCGGCCGCCGCAGCGCCGGTCACGAGGCCGAACGAGGCCAGCAGGATCAGGATCAGTTTCTTCATGGTGTGCATTCCGGGCAGCCGCACGTCAGTGGTTGAAAGTGACACGGTCAGGAACCGGCTTGGACTGGCCGATGCGGCTCCACCACGGCATCAGCAGGAAGAAGCCGAAGTAGAACAGCGTGCCGACTTGCGAGACGCGCTCGCCCACCGGCGACGGTGGCTGCACGCCCAGGTAGCCCAGCACGAAGAACCAGACGACGAAGGCGGCGTACATCCACTTGTGCCAATCGGGACGGTAGCGGATCGACTTGGCCTCCGAGCGGTCGAGCCAGGGCAGGAAGAACATGATGACGACGGCGCCGCCCATCACGACCACACCCCAGAACTTGGCTTCGAAGGTCAGCAGCAGGCCGGCACCCACGATGGCACCGATGGCCACGAGCAGCTTGCCCTTGCCCGACAGGCCGCCTTTCACGAGGGCCAGCACCGCACCCAGGCCGATCAGCGCCACCAGCACGTAGACCATCTGGTCGGTCGTGGCGCGCAGCATCGAGTAGTAGGGCGTGAAGTACCAGACCGGGGCGATGTGCGCCGGGGTCTTCAGCGGGTCGGCCGGGATGAAGTTGTTGTATTCGAGGAAGTAGCCGCCGAACTCGGGCGCGAAGAAGATGATCGCAGTGAAGATCATCAGGAACACGCTGACGCCGAGGATGTCGTGCACCGTGTAGTACGGGTGGAACGGGATGCCGTCGAGCGGGATGCCGGTCTTCGGGTCCTTCTTGGCCTTGATCTCGACACCATCGGGGTTGTTCGAACCCACTTCGTGCAGCGCGATGATGTGCGCCACCACCAGGCCCAGCAGCACCAGCGGCACGGCGATGACGTGGAAGCTGAAGAAGCGGTTCAGGGTGGCGTCGCTCACGACGTAGTCACCACGGATCAGCAGGGCGAGGTCGGGGCCGACGAAGGGCACGGCGGCGAACAGGTTCACGATGACCTGGGCGCCCCAGTACGACATCTGGCCCCAGGGCAGCAGGTAGCCCATGAACGCCTCGGCCATCAGGCAAAGGAAGATGCCGCAACCGAAGATCCAGACCAGTTCACGCGGCTTGCGGTAGCTGCCGTAGATGAGGCCGCGGAACATGTGCAGGTAGACGACCACGAAGAACGCCGAGGCGCCGGTCGAGTGCATGTAGCGGATCAGCCAGCCCCAGGGCACGTCGCGCATGATGTACTCGACGGACGCGAACGCGAGGTTCGCATCGGGCTTGTAGTGCATCACGAGGAAGATGCCGGTGACGATCTGAATCACCAGCACCAGCAACGCCAGTGAACCGAAGAAGTACCAGAAGTTGAAGTTCTTCGGTGCGTAGTACTCGGACAGGTGCTCTTTGTAGAGCTTGGTCGCCGGAAAGCGGTTGTCCACCCAGTTCATCAGCTTCTGGGCGGCCGGCGCGTCGGCGGGGACGGTCTTGAACTCAGCCATGGGGGAAATCTCCTGAAATGCCGTTGCGCCTGGGTCAGGCCTTCTTGTCTTCGCCGATCAGCAGACGCGAATCGGACAGGTACATGTGCGGGGGCACTTCGAGGTTGTCGGGAGCGGGCTTGTTCTTGAACACGCGGCCAGCCATGTCGAAGGTCGAACCGTGGCACGGGCAGAGGAAGCCGCCTTGCCAGTCGTCGGGCAGCGAGGGCTGGGCACCGGTCTGGAACTTGTCGGACGGCGAACAGCCCAGGTGCGAGCAGATGCCGACGGCGACGAGAATCTCGGGCTTGATCGAGCGGTGCGTGTTGCGGGCGTATTCGGGCGTCAGTTCGGCCGGCTTGCGCTCGGACTTGGGATCGGCCATTTGCGCGTCGAGCTTGGCCAGCGATTCCAGCTGTTCGGGTGTGCGCTTGACGATCCAGACCGGCTTGCCGCGCCATTCGACCGTGATCTTCTCGCCCGGCTTGAGAGTGCTGATGTCGACTTCGACTGCGGCGCCCGCGGCGCGCGCACGTTCGGACGGCTGAAAGGTGCTGACAAAGGGCACCGCGACGGCAGCGCCGCCGACGGCACCGGCGCCACAGGCGATGGCAACCCAGGTTCGGCGGCCTTGATCGACTTGCTGGTCACTCATGAGGGTCCTCGAAAGACTTGAGACTTGAACGGTCGGGGGTAACCGATAATTCTAATCGACGTGTCAAGGGCCGAAAGCATCGGCAGCTGCCGATTCGCCGAAGCCCTGCGGCGCTCGTTCGCGTCGCGTTTGGACACCCGCGCGCAACCCGGGGGTTGGCATACTTGCCGGCGCGCGCCCGTCCCGCCTTGTCAACACACAACCAGCCAGGAGCCGATCACATGGGATTCGTCACGGAGTTCAAAGAGTTCGCCATCAAAGGCAACGTCGTCGATCTGGCGGTCGGCGTCATCATCGGCGCGGCCTTCGGCAAGATCGTGGACTCGATCGTCAAGGACCTGATCATGCCGGTCATCGGCCGCGTGGTGGGGGGCCTCGATTTCTCGAACTACTTCCTGATGCTGTCCGATCCGCCCGCCGGGTACAGCGGGCCGATGACCTACGAGGCGCTCACCAAGGCGGGCGTGCCGCTGTTCGCATATGGCAACTTCATCACGGTTGCGCTGAATTTCCTGATCCTGGCCTTCATCATCTTCTTGATGGTCAAACAAATTAACCGACTCAAGCGGGAAGCGCCCGCGGCCTCGCCACCGGCCGACCCGGAAGACATCGTGCTGCTGCGCGAGATCCGCGACGCGCTGAAAAAGTGAGCCCTGGGCCCCGGGCCAAGGACGGCCGACGCGCGTTTGGCGCGGCGGCAGAAGCGGCACCGGACGGCCTGCGGTTTGGGCTCATACTTGAAACTCGACCGCCGGGGCGACCCGTGCGCATGCCCAGGCCGGTTCTTCCCCTGAGATGAACTCGATCGATCCGCGAGCCCAGGCGGCCTTCGCCGCCGCCATCAGCCACATCAAGACGACGGCCGCAGCCGTCGCTGATCGCATGGCCGACCACCTGGGCACCCTGGCTTCGTCCACCACCCGCCTGCAAGAGCGCGACACGTTCATTGGCGCGCAGCTCGATCTGCGCCGCAACATGGGCACCTTCGGGCTGGTGTTCGGCGATTCGCTGAGCAAGCGTCTGGCGCGCGAGCTGCAGCCCACCGCCGATTCGACCCGCCGGCTGGCCGAGACCGATTGGCAATCGCTCAGCCTGGTGGGCGACGACGAAGTCGAAGAGCGCATGTTCGCAGACCGCATCGCCGCCACCATCACACACGAGTGCGAATGGGAGTTGCGCGACGTGGCCGCATTCTCGGGGGCCCTGCTGGGCATCGGGCGCGCCGACCAGGACCGCAACCCGATCCGCCCGGACGTGATCGGCACCGCCATGTTCAAGGCGATCGAGGCGGTCTCGAAGGAAAGCGAGGTGCGCAAGCTGCTGGCCCGGGAAATGGGCGCCGCGCTGGGCAAGGTGATGCCCAGTTGCTACGCCGAGATCCTGAAGGACATGCGAGCGCGCGGCATCGTGCCGGTGAATCTGTCGGTGCGCACCGTCGAAGGCCCCGGCAACGAGCTGGCACGCGACCGGGTGATCTCGGGCTATTCGACCCTGCAGCGCGAGTCGGGCATGTCCACCGGGGGCAACTTCGGCCCCACCTCGGTCAGCGAATTCGATGCCGGGCCGATGTCGGGCCGGACCGGCCGGCCCACCGGGTTCGCACCCACGACCACCGGCGGCGTGCCGGGCGCGCGCGTCGGGGGCTCGGGCAGCGGACGCTTCACGCCGCGCCCGGGCGTGTCGGCCCAGGCCGACGCCGAGCTGATGACGCTGCTGCGGCGCCTGACTTCGATCGCCACGCGCCCGGGGGACCTGGGCGGCCTGACGATGCCGCAGGGGCTGCCGGGAGCCGGCGGCGGGGTGGACATTCCGCTCGGCACCGGCGCCGGTTCGCTGCCAGGCGGCGGAGCCGGCTACGCCGACAGCCTGCCGGGGCTGATGGCGGTGAACATGATCCGCGCGCACCGCGACGAGCTGCGCCAGGCCTCGACGGGTGCGCTCGATCACATGGTGATCGATGTCGTCGGCAGCCTGTTCGACCAGATCCTGTCCGACCCGCGCGTGCCGCCACAGATGGCGCGGCAGATTGCGCGGCTGCAGCTGCCGGTGCTGCGCGTGGCACTCGGCGACCCGACCTTCTTCTCGTCGCGCAAGCACCCGGTGCGGCGCTTCGTCAACCGCCTGGCCTCGCTGGCCTGCGCGTTCGAAGAATTCGACGACGGCCCCGGCAAGACTTTCCTCGCCCGCGTGCGTGACCTGGTGCAAGAAATCGTCGAGGGCGATTTCGACCAGATGGACCTCTACAGCGCCAAGCTGAACGAGCTGGAGCAGTTCATCGCCCAGTCGTCGCGGCAAAGCGTCGAGAGCAACACCGCGGCGGTGTCGATCGTCGACAACAAGGAGTCCGACCTGCGCGTGCAGCAACGCTACATGCTGCAGCTGCGCGCCGCGCTGGCTCCGCTGTCGATGCAGGACTACCTGCGCGACTTCCTGGCCCAGGTCTGGAGCCAGGCGCTGGCCCAGGCCACCAAGCGCGACGGCGCCCACAGCGACCTGGCTCAGCGGCTCAAGCGCGCGGGCCGCGAACTCGTGCTCAGCGTGCAGCCCAAGGGCTCACCGGCGATGCGCAAGAAGTTCCTCTTGCAGCTGCCGCCGCTGATGAAGGACCTGAACGAAGGCATGGCCCTGATCGGCTGGCCCGAGGCCGCGCAGAAAGACTTCTTCGGCAAGCTGCTGCCGGCGCATGCCGAATCGCTCAAAGGCGTGCCGCTGTCCGAGCTCGAATACAACCTGCTGGCCAAGCAGCTCGAAGGCGTCTTCAACACACCGGTGCCCGAACCCGATGCGTTGCTGCGCGACGTGCCGCTCGCCGGCGACGAGCAGCCGATCGAGCCGCGGTTCTCTGAGGAAGAGAAAAAGCGCATCGGCCTCGTCGATGAGTCGGCGGTCAACTGGTCCGGCGAGCTGGACATCGACCTCACCGCCGACGAAGCCAGCACCGGCCCCGACACCCAGCCGGGCGGCCTGGGCGGCGACACCGACATCGGCCCGCTGGACATCGACCTCGGCGGCGTGGACATCGACCTCTCGGCCAACGAACCGGCCGAGCCCACGCAGGGTCTCGCGCTGATGGAACACATCCGCCTCGGCTTCGCGTACCAGATGAACGTGAACGACCAGTGGCAGAAGGTGCGCCTGAGCTACATCAGCCCGGGGCGGGCGTTCTTCGTCTTCACCCGTGGCAAGCGCCACCAAGAGACGGTGTCGCTCACCGCGCGCATGCTGTCGCGCCTGTGCGAAACCGGCCGCTTCAAGGCCTTCGAGCGCGCCTACCTGCTGGAGCGCGCCACCGCGCGTGCGCGCAAGCAGCTGGCCGCGCTGTCGGCCTCGGCCAAGGCCGCCGCAGGCGCCGCCACGCGGCCCTGACCGCGCTCAGCCCGCGCTGAGCTGGCGCGCCATGCGCAGCGCGGCGATCAGGCTCGATGCATCGGCCTGGCCGGTGCCGGCGATGTCGAAAGCGGTGCCGTGGTCGGGGCTCGTGCGCACGAAGGGCAGTCCCAGCGTCACGTTCACGCCCTGTTCGACCCCGAGGTACTTCACCGGGATCAGGCCGTGGTCGTGCGTCATCGCCACGACGAGGTCGAACTCCCCCGGATGGTCGTTCGTGTGGCGCGCGCGCATGAACACCGTGTCGGGCGCATACGGGCCGCTCGCGGCGATGCCTTCGGCGCGGGCGGCCTCGATCGCGGGGCCGATGATGCGCAGCTCTTCGTCGCCGAAGAGCCCACCCTCGCCCGCATGCGGGTTCAGCCCCGCCACGGCGATGCGCGGGTGTGCGATGCCGAAGCGCCGTGCCGACTGGTGCGTGATGCGGATCGTGTCGAGCACCGCCTCGAAAGTCACCGCGTCGATCGCCTCTCGCAGCGACATGTGGATGGTCACCAACACCGTGCGCAGCTCGTCGTTGGCCAGCATCATGCGCACCGGCAGCATCGGTTCGCCGGCGGGCGTGGCCAGCGCTTGCAGCATCTCGGTGTGGCCGGGGTACGGCACGCCGGCGGCCGACAGCGCCTCTTTGTGAATGGGCGCGGTGACGATGGCGCGCGCCTCGCCCACCTGCACGGCGCGCACCGCACGCTCGATGCAGGCCGCCGCCGCGCCACCGGCCCGCGCGTCGACTTGCGCCAGCGGCACCGTCGCCAGGCCTGGCGCGATGCCCTTGACCTGCAGCACCGGCACGGTGCCGGCCGGCACCTCGGCGCCGTCGCGCAGCGCGTCGATGCGCGCGACCACCAGGCCGCCGCCCACGTCGGCCACCGCGCGGCGCATCACGTCCACGTCGCCGAGCACCACCGCGTCTGCGGCCTCGCCGGCGCGGTAGGCCTTGGCGATGATCTCGGGGCCGATGCCGCAGGCGTCACCCATCGTCAGCGCCAAGGGCGTCCAGCCGTCGTTGGCCGAACGGCCGCGCGACGGGCGCCGCGCGTCGGCCGGAAAGGGGCGGATCGACGCACTCATGCCGGGTTGTCGATCTCGATGAACTGGTGCTCGACGCCGAACCGGTCGGCCACGTGCGCGGCCAGGGCCGGTGCGCCGAAGCGCTCGGTCGCGTGGTGGCCGCAGGCCAGGAAGGTCACGCCCGTTTCGCGCGCCAAGTGCGCTTGCGGCTCCGAGATTTCGCCGGTCAGAAAGGCGTCGGCCCCGGCCGCGATGGCGGCTTCAAAGTAGCCCTGGGCGCCACCCGTGCACCACGCGATGCGCTTGAGCACGCGCCCCGGTTCGCCCTCGATCAGCACCGGCGCGCGCCCGAGCCGGTAGTTGACCATCGCGGCCAGTGCGGCCGAGGTCAGCGGCTGCTGCGTGTTGCCGATGAAGCCCAGGTCTTGCTCGCCGAAGCGCGCATCGGCGACCAGCTTGAGCTTGGCACCGAACTGCGCGTTGTTGCCCAGCTCGTCGTGCGCGTCGAGCGGCAGGTGGTAGGCGAACAGCGTGATCTGGTGGGCCAGCAGCAGCTCGATGCGCCGCTTCATCCACCCGGTGATGCGCCCGTCATACCCTCGCCAGAACAGGCCGTGGTGCACCAGCACCGCATCGGCCTGCGCGGCCACCGCGGCCTCGATGAAGGCCAGGCTCGCCGTGACGCCCGAGACGAGCTTTTGCACCTGGGGTTTGCCCTCGACCTGCACCCCGTTCGGCCCATAATCCTTGAACTTCCCCACGTCCAGCAGGGTGCTCAGGTACGACTCAAGCTCGGTGCGAAGGGCTGGCATGGACAGGAACTCGTTGGATGCGCAAGACTTGGCTCATTTTCTCGCAAGCCGTCACGGTGGCCGTGGCGGTGCTCTTTGTGGTGGCGACGCTCAAGCCCGAGTGGATCCGCCGGGGACCGAGCGCCGAGGTGCTGCCCAGCATCGTGTCGATCATGGAGGCTGCGCCTGCCGCGAGCGCCCCGATGCTCGCCGCCAGCGGCGTGGTGGTCGTACAGAGTTATGCGGCCGCTGCCCAACGCGCCACGCCGGCTGTCGTCAGCATCACGGCCAGCAAAGCCCCGCCGCGCAGCCCGCACAACCAGGATCCGTGGTTCCAGTTCTTCTTCGGTGACCAGGCCCAGCAGCAGCGCCGCGCGCAGGTGGGCCTCGGCTCGGGCGTGATCGTCTCACCCGAGGGCTACCTGCTCACCAACAACCACGTCATCGAGGGGGCGGACGACATCGAGGTGCAACTCACCGACGGTCGCCGCGCCAACGCCAAGCTCGTGGGCACCGACCCCGAGACCGACGTCGCCGTGCTCAAGATCGAACTCGACAAGCTGCCGAGCATCACCTTCGGCAGCGCCGACACGGCCAAGGTCGGCGACGTGGTGCTCGCCATCGGCAACCCGTTCGGCGTCGGCCAGACCGTCACCTCGGGGATCATCAGCGCGCTGGGCCGCAACCAGCTCGGCATCAACACCTTCGAGAACTTCATCCAGACCGACGCGGCCATCAACCCCGGCAACTCCGGCGGCGCGCTGGTCGACGCGCAGGGCAACTTGATCGGCATCAACACCGCGATCTACTCGCGCAGCGGCGGCAGCATGGGCATCGGCTTCGCGATTCCCGTGACGACGGCCAAGCAGGTGATGGAAGGCCTGATCCGCGAAGGCCAGGTCACGCGGGGCTGGATCGGCGTGGAGCCACGCGACCTGACCCCCGAGATCGCCGAGACCTTCAACCTGCCCATCAAAGAAGGCGTGCTGATCACCGGCGTGCTGCAGGACGGCCCGGCCAGCCGTGGCGGCCTGCGGCCCGGCGACGTGGTCGTGAAGGTGGGCCCGACCCCGGTGACCAACACCGCTCAGCTGCTGACCGCCGTGGCCGAACTCAAGCCGGCGGCACCGGCCGTGATCGGCGTGCAGCGTGGCGAGCGTGCGCTCGAATTGACCGTCACGGTCGCCCAGCGGCCGCGTCAGATGCGACCGGGCGGCGAAGGCCGCTGAAGATCCCTGCAGAAGCCGCCGCGCGCCGCGTCAAGGCGCCGCGTCGCTGGGGGCTTGCTCCGCGTCGGGGGCCTTGGTGTGCTTGATGAATATCTGCGCCGCCCAGATGCCCACCTCGTAGAGGATGCACATCGGGATCGCCAGCGCCAGCTGCGAGATCACGTCCGGCGGCGTCACCACCGCGGCGATGATGAACGCCAGCACGACGAAGTAGCCGCGAAACTCTTTGAGCTTGGCGATGCTGACGATTCCCATGCGTGCGAGCACGATCACGACGATCGGCACCTCGAAGGCCAGCCCGAACACCACGAACAGCGTCAGCACGAAGCCGAAGTACTGCTCGATGTCTGGCGCGGCGGTGATGCTCTGCGGGGCGAAGTTCTGGATGAACTGCGCCATGGCCGGCAACACCAGGAAGTAGCAAAAGCCCACGCCGACGAAGAACAGCACCGTGCTCGACATCACGAGCGGCAGCACCAGCTTCTTCTCGTGGTTGTAGAGCCCCGGCGCAATGAACGCCCAGGCCTGGAACAGCACGTAGGGCAAGGCCACCAGGAAGCCGGCCATCAAGGTGATCTTGAGCGGCACCAGAATGGGCGAAATCACGTTGGTGGCGATCAGTGTCGCGCCCTTCGGCAGGTGCGACACCAGCGGCGCGGCCAACAGGTCGTACAGCGCGCCGGACCCCGGCCACGCCATCAGGATGCCGAAGCAGATGAGGATGGCGATCGTCGCGCGGATCAGGCGATCGCGCAGCTCGATCAGGTGGGCGACGAAGGGCTGCTCGGTGCCCGCCAGTTCGTCGGGCTTGTCGTCATAGGAGCTCATGGATCAGGCCGGTCAGGCGTGGTTGCGCGGTGGGCGAAACCGCGCCACCCGCGCCGCACCCGACTGCGCCTTGCCGCGAATGCCGTGGCGCTGCTTGTACCACTGGGGCATCGCGCCGCGCTTGAGGCGCCAGTTCTTCTTCGGGTGCTTGTAAGAGGGCGGCGGGGGCGTGTAGGCCTCGCCGCTGTAGTCCGCCGGTGTCAGCTCGGGGTTGACGCCCCAGGGGTCGCCGCCGATCGCGGCGCTCGCCTGGCGGAGTTCGCTGCTGAGCTGGCTTTCGACCTCGCGCGCCGCATCGGTGTACTGGTCTTTCATCTTCTTGAGCTCGTCAAGTTCGATGGACCGGTTGACCTCGGCCTTCACGTCGGCCACGTAGCGTTGGGCCTTGCCCAGCAAGGCACCGACGGTGCGCGCGACCCGGGGCAAGCGCTCGGGGCCGATGACGATCAGCGCGACCGCACCGATCAGCGCCAGCTTGTCGAAACCGAAATCAATCAAGGTGCAGCCTCACGTCATGCGCTGATGGCAGCGTCGAAGCGAACGACGTTCATCACGCCACGCCCCGGGCACGGGTTGACCGGTCCGGTGGCCGGCGCCCGTCGCAGGGCAGGCGCGCAACGACGTGGGGGTGTCATGACTTGGTCTTGGCGTCGACGTCCACGGTGTTGGGGTCGCTGGCCTTCTGGTTGGCCACTTGCTGGGCCGGGCCGTCGGCGGCCGAGGCCGAGCCGTCCTTCATGCCGTCTTTGAAGCCCTTGACGGCACCGCCGAGGTCCGAGCCGATGTTCTTGAGCTTCTTGGTGCCGAACACCAGCACCACGATCAACAGCACGATGAGCCAGTGCCAAACGCTGAAGGAACCCATGACTTTCTCCTTGAGGAATCGGTAAGTTTAGGCGACGTGTGTGGCAGAACTGCCCACGTGTCAGCCCTTGGCCCAGGGGCGTGGGCCGCCAATGACGTGCAGGTGCAGGTGGTAGACCTCCTGCCCGCCGTCTGCCCCGGTGTTGATGACGCAGCGAAAGCCGTTGGTCACGCCCTGCTCGCGCGCCAGTTGCGGCGCGAGCGCCAGCATGCGCCCCAGCAGGGCTTGGTGTGCTTCGGGCGTGGTTTCGTTCATCGACGGGATGTGCGCCTTCGGAATGATCAGAAAGTGCACCGGCGCCCAGGGCGCGATGTCGTGGAAGGCGAACAGTTCGTCGTCTTCGTAGACCTTGCGGCTGGGGATCTTGCCCTCGACGATCTTGCAGAAGATGCAGTTGGCGTCGTGGGTGTGTGCTGCGCTGCTGGTGCTCATTTCACCTCCATCGGTTTGCCGTCCATCACGTACAGGAAGCCCTTCACCACGCGGTAGACGAACCAGACCCAGTTGGCGAACAGGATCACGAAGCCCACCCCCACGAAGGCCAGCACGAAGCCGAGCACGAACCACAGCAGCCCCCACCAGAAGGTGCGGATCTGCCAGGTGAAGTGGCTCTCGAAGATCGTGCCCGCCATGTCGTCGCGCTTGATGTAGTTGACGACGATGGCGACGATGGCGGTGAAGCCGGTGAACATGCTCGCGCCGTAGAGCGCGTACAGGATCAGCGTGAGCGTCTTGTTGTTCTCATGCCGCGCCTCGGGCGACAGGCCCGCCGGCACGGGGCTCGGCGTCAATCCATCGTTCGTCGTCATGGCTTGCGTTCCTCGTGGTCTCGGGTTTGCGACTTGCGGGCGGCGAATTC
The DNA here is from genome assembly GCF_056676035.1 of Piscinibacter sp. PDB5-1. Taxonomy (NCBI): domain Bacteria; kingdom Pseudomonadati; phylum Pseudomonadota; class Betaproteobacteria; order Burkholderiales; family Sphaerotilaceae; genus Piscinibacter; species Piscinibacter sp. PDB5-1. The sequence goes on from NZ_JBWVZL010000001.1 coordinate 1,233,516, forward strand.
TTCGAGGCCCGACAGGCCCTCGCGGCGTTCCAGCTCGCGCAGCACATCAGCAGGTTTCAGGCCAAAGGCCGCGAGCGCGATCATCGAGTGGAACCACAGGTCGGCCACCTCGTAGACAATCTTCTGCGTGTCGCCGTCCTTGGCCGCCATGACGGTCTCGGTGGCTTCTTCGCCGATCTTCTTCAGGATGGCGTCGGTGCCTTTGTGGAAGAGGCGCGCGACGTAGCTCTTGTCGGGGTCGCCGCCCCTGCGCGATTCGATCACCTCGGCTAGGCGTTGCAGCGAGTCATTGCCAGTCATGTGGATTCCCAGGGGGTGCGTCGCACCCAGCATTCGCAAATCTGCAGGAGGTTCGGCGACTTGCTCATTTGTAGATGTGCTCCGGGTCTTTCAAGACCGGATCCACGGTGGTCCAGGCGCCGTCTTTGTAGAGCTGGAAGAAGCAGCTGTGGCGGCCGGTGTGGCAGGCGATGCCGGGTTCGTGGCCTTGTTGCGTGATCTTGAGCAGCACCACGTCGTTGTCGCAGTCCAGGCGCATCTCGTGCACCTTCTGGATGTGCCCGGACTCTTCGCCCTTGTGCCACAGCTTGTTGCGCGAGCGGCTCCAGTAGACGGCCTCGCCGCGCTCGGCGGTGAGTTGAAGCGCCTCGCGGTTCATGAAGGCGAACATGAGCACGTCGCCCGTGCCCTGCTCTTGCGCGATGACGGGCACGAGGCCCTGTGCGTCCCAGCGAATGTCGTCCAGCCAGCTCAAAGTGTGTGTTCCCAAGGGGCCCGCCGGGGTGGATGGCGGGCGAGGCAGTTTAACAATCAGGCCTCGGCGGCCCGTGGCCCTTCTTCGTGTGTTTGGCCCTCGAAACCGCGCTCTTGGGCAAACCAGCGCAACACCGGAATGGTGCCGGGCAGCACCGGCCCCATGCGAACGGGCAGGCTTTGCCAGGCCATGGTTTGCCGTTCGCGCATTTCGAATTCGCCCGTCCAGTCGTAGACCTTGCAGAAATGCAGCCGCACCAGCGCGTGCGGGTAGTCGTGCATCTCGACCTTCCAGGGGTGCACGGCGCCGATGGTGATGCCCAATTCTTCGTGCAATTCGCGCCGCAAGGCCTCTTCGATGCTCTCGCCCGGCTCGACCTTGCCGCCCGGAAATTCCCAGTAGCCGGCGTAGACCTTGCCTTCGGGTCGCGAGGTGAGCAGAAAGTTCTGCTGCGCGTCGATCAGCACACCGACGGCGACGTCCACCGGCACACGCTCGGTACTCATGACAGCCCCTCGCCCGCTGGGAACATCGGTCGATCCCCCCGGGGGATGCGAGCAGGCTTGGGAGCGGCCCGGCGCTCGGCCCGCGCGCGCACTGGAGCACCTTCGTGCTGCGCACTCCGGTATGAGCCCTTCGGGCGGCCGGGCGGACTCATGGGGCGATCCGCCCGCTGAAGTCTTTCGCGAACTGGAAGGCGACCCGGCCCGAGCGGGAGCCACGCTCCAGCGCCCAGACGAGGCTTTCCTGGCGCGCGGCAGTGATCGCGGCTTCGCTCGCGCCGAAGCCGCGCAACCACTGGGCGACGATGGCGAGGTATTCGTCCTGGCTGAAGGGGTAGAAGCTGATCCACAGCCCGAATCGCTCGCTGAGCGAGATCTTTTCTTCGACGACCTCACCCGGGTGCACCTCGCCGTCTTCGGTGTGCTGGTAGGTGAGGTTTTCTTTCATGTACTCGGGCAGCAGGTGGCGGCGGTTGCTGGTCGCGTAGATCAGCACGTTGTCGCTGGCCTGCGCCACCGAGCCGTCGAGCACCGACTTCAGCGCCTTGTAGCCGGGCTCGCCCTCGTCGAAGCTGAGGTCGTCGCAGAAGACGATGAAGCGCTCGGGCCGGTCGGCCACCAGGTCGATCAGGTCGGGCAGATCGACCAGGTCGGCCTTGTCGACCTCGATCAGGCGCAGGCCTTGCGCCGCGAACTCGTTCAGACAGGCCTTGATCAGCGAACTCTTGCCGGTGCCACGCGCGCCGGTCAGCAGCACGTTGTTGGCGCTGCGCCCGGCGACGAACTGCGCCGTGTTGCGCAGCAGGCGGTCTTTTTGCGGCTCGACCTCGACCAGCTCGCCCAGGCGGATCGGCGCGACATGCCGCACCGGCTCCAACGCCGCCGAGCCGCCGCGTTTGCGGTAGCGGAACGCGGTGGACGCAGCCCAGTCGGGCGCGGCCAGCGGGTGCGGCAGCACCGCTTCGAGGCGCGTGAGGACGTGCTCGGCACGCTGCATCAACTGGGCGAGCGCGGCGGCGGGAAAGGCGGGGTCTGAACTCATCGGGGCTCGGGGCGGCGGCAAGCGGGGGCGTCGTCCGGCGAGCGGCCAGACGGGCGAAGGCCGGCAGTGTAGGCGGCGCCCCCGCCCGCGAAGCGTGAGGCATTGCACACCCGGAGATCCGCACAAACCCAGCCGAGAGAAAGCACTTAAGGGGAAGCCTGAATCGGGAAACTTCCGATGTCAGATGAACAAAGGTACTGGAACATACCGTTGCACTTTCGGCATCTCCCCACCCATCCAGAGGGGGACCCAGGAAGTGCAGGCCCCGGCCTGACAGCTCTCAAGCTTTCAACCCCACCTTGGAGATAACCATGAAGCGACTGACCACCCTCTCTGCCCTGGCCCTTGCCGGCATGCTCTCTGGCGGCTCCGCCCTTGCCCAGACCGAACCGATCATCTTCGTGCACGGCTACTCGGGCAGCAGCTCGAACTTCAGCACGATGATGTCGCGCTTCACGGCGAGCGGTTACCCGTCGAACAAGCTCTACGGCTTCAACTACAGCTCGCTGGTTGTGAGCGACACCGTCGCCGGCTCGCAGCTCGCCAGCTACGCCAGCACCGTGCGCGCCCGCCACGGCGAAAACGTCAGCATCGTGGCCCACTCGAACGGCGGCCTGGTCTCGCGCGCCTACCGTGTGTTCAACGGTGGCAGCTCGCAAATGCGCCGCTTCGTCACGCTGGGCACGCCGCACAGCGGCACGACCTTCGCCTACGGCTGCATCAGCCCCTCGTGCTTCGACATGCGCCCGGGTTCGCTCTTCTTGCTGCGTCTGGCCGGGCGCGGCTGCGACCGTTCGCTGTGGTCCACCGTGGATGGCATCATCATCCCCGCCACCAGCGCCATGTGCGGCAACAGCACCATGGTCGCCCCGGTGAGCCACCTCTCGCTGCTGACCGACTCCAGCGTGTACAACAGCGTCCGCGCGGCACTGCGCTGATTGAAGCGCCGGCGCGGTGCGCCGGCCTTCCTGCCAAGGGCCGCCTGCAGGCGGCCTTTTCCGTTGGTCGTTCCCTTGTCGATTCGTTCTTGGAGGACTGCCCCGCGATGTTTCGTCGAATCGAAGCTGTGTTGACCTCGACCCGCACCCGGACCCGTTTGCGGGTCTTCGCCTTGTGGGTGGTGTCGGCCGGTGCCGCGAGTGCCCAGGGCGGCCCACCGGACCAGGTGCTGGCACGCGTGAACGACCAACCCGTGCGGCGCGCCCTGCTCGACGAGATGGTGCGCAGCCGCCAAGCCCCCAATCCCTTCGACCAGGCCTCCGGCGTGGCCGCCCCCACCCTGCAGGTGGACCGCACCCAGCTCTTCGACGAGTTGTTGCTCACCGAGCTGCTGGCCCAGCAAGCCATGACGCGCGGCCTGCACCGCGAGCCCTCCATCAGCGCCCAGCGTGAACTGCAGGTGAGCACCGTGCTCAGCCAGCACGTCGTGCGAGGCCTGATCCCGCAGGTCAGCGTGTCGAACGAAGAGGTGGCGGCGCTCTACGAAGAGCAGGTGCCGCCGTTCGACTTCAAGGTACAGCGCCTCGTGAGCCCGACGGCCGCACAAGCCGCCGCGCTGATCGAACGCCTGCAACGCGGCGAGTCGTTTGCTGCCCTCGCCCGCACGCAACGCCCGGCGCAACCGGCGGCCGGCGCCGACTGGCAGATGTTCAACCAACTGGAGCCCGCCGTCGCCACCGCGGTGCGGCACCTCCAACCCGGTGAGGTCGCCCCGAAGCCTGTGCCGGTGGACGGCGGCTGGGCCGTGTTGCGGCTCGAAAGCCGCCGCAGCGCGCCGCGCCCCAGCCTCAACGAAGCCTCGGTGTGGCTCAGGCAGCAGCTGCTGAACAGCAAGGTGCAAACCCGCTTGGACGAACTGCGCCGGGCCGCGAAGATCGAAATCATCTCTTCCCCGAACCCCGCACAGTCCCGATGACCCTCGACAACAAATGGCTCGCGGCCCTGGCCGCTGTCGCGGTGCTGGGCGCCGCCGCGTACCTGCTGATGCCCGACGACGAGCCCGACGCCATCGCCAGCGCCGCCTCGGCGGGCGCGGTGGCCCGCGCGCCCGCGCCCACGCCGATGGCCAGCGACGCGCTCTCGCCCGCCATGGCGGCGCTGGGCGGCAGCCTCGAAGACACCGCGCGCATGTTCGACCTCGGCGTGGCCGGCCACCTGCGGCTCGACATGGACACCAAGGCCGCGCTCGACCTGACCCTCGCGCAGCTCGGCCCGAACCCGAGCGCCGAAGACATCGCCCGCGTCGAGAACTCGCTGCGCAAGGGGCTGCCCCCGGCCGCCGCGCAGCAGGCCATTGCGCTGCTGCACAGCTACCGCGCCTATTCGCTCGCCTACGCGCGCGAGACCGCCAATGCGCAGCCGCCAGCCAATCTGGCCGAGATGCGCGCCACGCTCGACCGCCAAGAGGCGCTGCAGCGCCGCCACTTCGATCCGGCCACCGCCAAGGCCCTGTTCGGCGCGCAGATCGCGCACAGCCGCTACATGCTCGAAGCGCAGGTCATCGAGACCAACCTGAGCCTGACGCCGGCAGAAAAGGCGCAACGCATCGAAGCCCTGCGCAGCCGCCTGCCACCCGACGTGGCCGCATTCGAAGGCGGGGGACTGTCGGATGCCGAGCGCGACATGCAGCGGCAGGTCGACGCCCTGCGTGCCCGCGGTGGCTCTGAAGAAGAAGTGCAGCGCGTGCGCGCCCAGGTCCTCGGCCCCGAAGGCGCTGAAGCCGTCGCCCAGCAAGAGCAGCAACGGGCCCAGTTCGAGCGGCGCCTGCAGGCCTACCTGCAAGAGAAGAAGTCGCTCGGGGCACCGACCCAGGCACAGGTCGACGCCTTGCTCGCCAAGCACTTTTCGGCCGAAGACATTCCTTCCGCGCGCGCCTACGAGCGCCTGCAAACGCAATGAAGACGTCCTTGCTGTCCTCCCTGAGTCTGGGCCTCGCCGCCCTGCTGGTCGCGGTGGCCGCCACGGCGAGCGAGCCCGAGCCGCTGGCCCGCGTGAACGGCCAGCCGGTGCCCCGTCACCTGGCCGACGAACTGGCCAAGTTGCGCAGCGCCGACCCGCGCATGAAAGACCTGCCACGCGAGAAGCTCATAGACGACCTGGTGATGTCAGAGCTGCTGTCGCAACAGGCCCGCGCCGACGGCATCGACCGACGGCCCGAGGTGCAGGCCGAGATCGAGCTTCAGTACAAGGGGCTGCTCGCCCAGCGCCTGCTGCAGCAACTGGCCTCCGAGGTGCGCATCGACGAGGCTGAGTTGCGCCAGCGCTACGAGCGCGAGCCGGTCGAGGTCGAGATCGACACGCGGCACATCCTGCTGGCCGACGAGGCCGGCGCGCAGCGCGTGATCGCGCAGCTTCAACGCGGCCGCTCGTTCGCCGCGCTGGCCCGGCAGCTGTCGCTCGACAAGGGCAGCGCGGCCAAGGGCGGCCACATCGGCAAGCAGCTCGGCTCGGAACTGGCCGCGCCCTACACCGAGGCCGCCCGCGCGCTGAAGCCCGGCCGCCACACGACCACGCCGGTGCAGACGGAGTTCGGCTGGCACGTGATCCAGTTGGTGAGCTCGAAGACCATTCCGAAGCCGGCCTTTGACGCCATCCGCGATGGCCTGCGCCAGCAGCTCGTCAACGAACGCGTCGAGGCCCAGGTGAATGCCTTGCGGCAGGCCGCACGCATCGAGCGGCTCGCCGCGCCCTGAGCCGCCAGCCGGGGGCGATCAACCCGGGATCGCCATCACGGACTCGGCGGCAATGGCGAACACACGGTCGCCGGGGTGGGGCCGCACCGGGTGCATGCCCGTGAAGGCACCGAACGCCGGCAGCACGCCCACATGAGGCCCGAAGTGAAAGCATGGCAGGCGCAAGTGGTCGTGTGTGCGACCGCTGAGCGTGACGCACGGGTGCAAGTGGCCGGCCAGCACATAGCCGTCGTCGCGCGGCTGCGGGTGGTGGCACAGACGCAAACCGCCCAAAGGCCAGGGCTCGTCGACCACTGAAATGCCCAGCGACGCGGGCGGATCGCCGGCCCGGTCGTCGTGGTTGCCGCGCACGAGCGTGAGCGCCAGCGCGGGGTGGGCCTCGCGCCAGCGCGCCACCGCCGCCAGCGTCGCGGGTGCATGCGCGTGGGCCGAGTGCAGAAAGTCGCCGAGAAACACCACCTGCCGCGCCGCCCAGCGGGTCACCAGGGTGGACAGCAGGTTGAGCGTTTCGCTGGTGGTGCCGCGCGGCACGGGCACGCCCTGCGCGCGAAATGACACCGCCTTGCCGATGTGCGCATCGGCGATCAGCAAGGTGCCGAATTCGTCGAGCCAGCCGGCGCGTTCGGGCAGAAGGGTCAGCGTGTGGCCGCCGACCTGCGTCGTGACCGGCATCGAAGCGAAAGCGGGTTCAGCTGACCAGCAGGCCCAGCGCCGCGTCGAGGAATTCGGTGGGTGGGCGTTTGAAGCCCGAGCGGGCGTAGCGCTGCAGCCGGCCGATGGCAAACGCCGTCAGCACCGAGGCATGGGCGTTGGCATCGACGGTCGGGGTGCTGGAACCTGCGGTTTCCGCCGCCTGGCGCAGGCTCTGGCGCAGCTGCGATTCGATGCGGTCGAAGAACTGGGCCATGCGCGACACCAAGCGTTCGTTCTCGAACACCAGCGCATCGCCGACCATCACGCGCGTCATGCCCGGGTTCTTTTCGCCGAACTGCAGCAGCACGGTGAGGATCTTCTGCGCCTGCACGGCGCCCTGCGGTTCACGCTCGGTGATCTGGTTGACGAGGGTGAAGACGCTTTGTTCGATGAACTCGATCAAACCCTCGAACATCTGCGCCTTGCTGGCGAAGTGGCGGTAGAGCGCCGCTTCCGAGACGTCGAGCTTGCCAGCGAGGGCCGCCGTCGTGATGCGCTCGGCACCCGGCTGTTCGAGCATGCTGGCCAGCGTTTGCAGGATCTGCACGCGCCGCTCGCCGGGCTTGGGGCGCTTGCGGCCCGCTGTCGGCTCCGCCGCTTCCGCTGGGGGGCTGCTGCTCGCAGCGGGGGTAGGCAGGGAGTCCGTCATGGGGGGCGCACCAGTAGTCACAAGGTGTGTAGGGCCTTCAGTGAACGAATTTTTGCATACACATAAGAGGGCTTTGGGCAGTGGTGAACGCCAACTTCCGGGGTGTTTTTCACGGAGTCCTGTGCTTCGCCGGGGGTGTTGGGGATTGACAGTGTGACCTGTCGCAACTTGCGGCTGTGCACCAATTTCTGCGCGCTCTTCCGGTAGCGCTGCATCCACACCGTGCGCATGCCCAGGCCGTGGGCGGCGCGCTGGTGCTGCAACGTGTCTTCGACCAGCACGCAGCGCGACAGCGGGGCCTTCAGCTTGGCCGCGATGAAACGGAACATGCGCAGGTCGGGCTTGGGCCGCGAGTGGCCGAACATGGTCATGTCTTCGACGCTGATGACGCCGTCGAAGAAATCACCCAGATGCAGCGTGTTCAACACCCGCAGCGCGTAGTTGCGAGGCGCGTTGGTCAGGATGTACTTGCGCCCGCGCAGCCGCTTGAGCGCTGCCCGGTCGTGCGCATGCGTGCGCAAGCGGTCTTCGAGGCCAGGCAGCTTGTGGGTTTCTTCGAGAAAGTGGCTCGCCTTCACGCCGTGGTGGCGGATGAGCCCCAGCAGCGTCGCGCCGTAGCGCTTCCAGTAGTGCTGACGCAGGGCCGACGCCTCATGGCTGGGCAGGCCCAGGTGCGTGGCCACGTAGTCGGTCATGGCCTGGTTGATGCCCTGCATCGCCGCGTGCGACGCGTCGTGCAGGGTGTCGTCCAGGTCGAAAAGCCACACACGGCCCTTCGCGGGCCGGCGCTCGGCGTCCATCGACGCCTCGTTCAGTGGCTGCGGATCATGGTGCCGTAGGCCTGCTCGGTCAGGATTTCGAGCAGCATCGCGTGCGGCACGCGCCCGTCGATGATGTGCACCGCGTTGACGCCGTTCTTCGCCGCGTCGAGCGCCGAGGCGATCTTCGGCAGCATGCCGCCGCTGATGGTGCCGTCGGCGAACAGGTCGTCGATCTCGCGCGAGGACAGGTTGGTCAGCAGCTTGCCGTTCTTGTCGAGCACGCCGGGGATGTTGGTCAGCATCATCAGCTTCTCGGCCTTCAACACCTCGGCCAGCTTGCCCGCCACGACGTCGGCGTTGATGTTGTAGTTCTCGTTGTCGCTGCCGAAGCCCAGCGGCGAGATGACCGGGATGAACTGGTCGTCCTGCAACGCCTTCACGACCGAGGGGTCGATGGATTCGATCTCGCCGACCTGGCCCACGTCGTGGTGCACGCTCGGGTCCTTGTGGTCCACCATCTTAAGCTTGCGCGCGCGGATCAGGCCGCCGTCGCGCCCGGTCAGGCCGACCGCCTTGCCGCCGGCCACGTTGATGAGGCCGACGATGTCTTGCTGCACCTGGCCGGCGAGCACCCACTCGACGACTTCCATCGTCTCTTCGTCGGTGACGCGCATGCCTTGAATGAACGTGCCCTTCTTGCCGACCTTGGCCAGCGCCTCGTCGATCTGCGGACCGCCGCCGTGCACCACCACCGGGTTCATGCCGACCAGTTTGAGCAGCACCACGTCTTCGGCGAAGTCCTGCTGAAGGCCCGGGTCGGTCATGGCGTTGCCACCGTACTTGATGACGATGGTCTTGCCGTGGAACTTGCGGATGTACGGCAGGGCCTGGGCCAGGATCTCGGCCTTGTCGCGCGGCGCGACGTTGGCAAGCTCGGAGGTGTGCGCAGCGGGTGGTTCGACGGTCATGGCAGGGGCGGTCCCGAAGAAGGTGAAAACAGAGGCGCCAAATTGTAGGCGTCGGCCCCGCCGGTCGGGACGGCCCTGTGCGCCGGCCCCACCATCGGCTTTTGCCGACATCGAATCGGCCGCCGGGCCGACCTGGGGCACCTGCATTTCGGGCCACACTCGGGTCCCATGTCGCCCGCGCACTCCCTTCGCCCTGGGCCCCGACACTGGCCTCGTGCCACGGTGGCGGGGCTTGCGTTCTTGGTCGCCAACGCCTGGGGCGCCGAAGCCCCCAAGCCGCGGGCCGAACAGTCGCTCAGCGAGTTTCTCGACGAGCTTTCAGACAACGCCCTCAGCACCGACCCCGGCCAGATCTACCGCGTGGACGGGCAGCGCCGCTACGTGCGCCTGGGCGCCGGCTGGCTGGCGGTGTTCGACGAACAGGCCGCCGTGCGGCTGGGCAGCGCGGGCGTCGGCCCGGTGAGCGCCGGCCCGCCCGGCAAGGCGCTGGCCGTGATCAACGGAGGCGACGGCACCCGCTCGCGCATCTATGTGCAAGACGACAGCACCGGCCGCGAGGTCGGCGCCGCGGTGGCCTGGACCTTCCGCCCCGAATGGACACTGCGCGCGCAAACCTACCGCCAGCGCGACGCGGGCTCGGGCATCCGCCGCGCCGAAAGTGAATTCGCACTGCGCTACGGTCCGCAAGACCTGTGGATCGAAGGCATGCTGCGCCACGCGGCACTCGACGACGAAGGCGCCACGCAGACCTGGGCGGACCGCAAGCCTGCGGCCAACTTCGCCGGGCTGCGCGCCTTCTGGCAGGCCTCGCCGACGCTGAACTTCAGTGCGCAGACGCAGCGTGCGATCAAGCCCGACATGCTGCCCGGCGATGAGCGCCTGGCCGAAGGCCGCACCGAATTCACCACCGAGTACCAGCCCCAGCTGAGCGGCGCACTGGCCGACCTGCGCCTCTACGGCCGGCATGCCACGCAGCTGGGCCTGCTCTCTTCGCAGGGCGTGGACGAGCGCAGCACCTACCGCAGCACCTGGGGCGCGGCCGTGCCCGACGGATCGCCCGAAGGCGCCGTGTACACCGAGCTGCGCCGCCACAGCCTCTTGAGCGACGACGACGCGCTGTGGGTGCTGGGCTGGCGACACACGGTCGAGCCGGCGCCGCAGTGGCGCGTGAACACCACGCTTGAAACCGCTGAACCGCTGTCGGGCGCCACCGCCGTGCGTTCGCACACCATGGGCGTGTCGGTGACGCAAAGCGCGCACCCGAGCCACAGCCTCTTGCTCGAAACCGAGGCGGTGCACTCCTCACTCGCACACAGCAGCTACCTCGGCGCCAAGTTCACCAACCGTTTCACCGAAAACAGCCTCACCGCCTACCGCCTGTCGATCATCGACAACCGTCCCAAGGCGGAAGACACGCTCGGCACGACCCACCTCAAGGCCTCGGTCGGCTGGGGCTGGCGCGAGCCCGAGCACCGGCGCTGGACGACGCTGTGGCGCTACTCGCTGATCGGTCGCAACGCGCAGGGCACTGACATCACCACGCCCGACCTGGCGGACCGCCGCGCGCACATCGTGTTCGGCCAGTTGGGCTACGACATCGACAACCGGCACGACGCCGTTCTGCGCGGCTCGCAGCGCTGGGACCGGGACGAGTCCTTCCAAGGCGGCGCCGTGCGCAAGAGCACGCTGTGGGTCGCGCGTGCATCGCGTGATGCCGGCGAACGCTGGTTGGTCAGCGCCCATGCCGCCACCCTGGGCGACAGCGGCGGGACGCGGCAACGCGGCTTCGGTGCCGAGGTGGGCTACAAGCTCAGCCGCAAGGTGGCGCTGGCCATTGGCTACAACCCGCGCGGGTTCGAAGACGGAGAACTCGAACTCGACGACCACTTGAAAAAGGGCCTCACGGTGCGCCTGCGTTTTGCCTTCGACGCGGCCCTGTCGCGCTGGCTCGACCCGGCCATGCCCGGCCGCGAGGCCAAACCCGAAGCCGTGCCGATCAATTAGAGCGGGCACTCCACAACACGGCACCGACGGCCCCGGTGCACCGCCTAAAGTCGCCGCACCCATTTCTTCAGGAGGACGCGATGACCCGCCCCAAGGACCCGATCGAAGAGGCCGCGGCCAAGCTGCTCGACAGCGAGTTCGCCAAGACCGTGAAAGAGTCCGCACAACAGATCTGGCTCGCCGGCCTGGGCGCCTTTGCCAAGGCGCAGGAAGAAGGCGGCAAGGTCTTCGAGACACTGGTGAAAGACGGCAGCGGCCTGCACAAGAAGACGCAGGAGGCCGCCGAAGAAAAGCTCGCCGAGATGTCGAGCCGCTTCAGCAGCGCCGCCAGCGAGATGGGCACCAAGGCCGGCCAGCAGTGGGACAAGCTCGAAGGCATCTTCGAAGAGCGCACCGCCCGCGCGCTGAACCGCCTGGGCGTGCCCACCGCCCAAGACATCGCCGAGTTGTCCGCCCGCGTGGACGCGCTCACCAAACAAGTCGCCGAACTGACCCAGGCCACCCGAGTGGCCCGCAAGGGCGCGGCCAAGGCCGCCGCGAAGTCACCGGCCAAGAAAGCGCCGATCAAGCGCGCGCCACGCAAGCCGGCCGCGTGACCGCTAAGCGCCCCACTGGCCCGGGAAGATCCACAGCAGGACCGTCGTCATCACGACGTAGCGGGCCAGCTTGCCGATCATCATGTAGCCCAGGCAAGGCCAGAACGGCAGCTTGAGCCAGCCGGCCACGGCGCACAGCGGGTCACCCACCAAGGGCAGCCACGACATGAGGCAGGCCTTCGGGCCGAAACGCCGCAGCCAGCGCAGCAGGTGCGCACGGTGCGGCTCGTGGTGGGTGACGCGCTCATAGGCGCGCTCGGCGCCATAACCCATCCAGTAATTGATGCCGCCGCCCAAGGTGTTGCCCGCGGTCGCCACAGCCACGGCCGGCCAGAACAGGTCGGGGTTCAGGGTCAGCAGCCCGTACAGCGCAGGCTCGGACCCCACCGGCACCAGCGTCGCCGAGATCAACGACACCACGAACAAGGTACTGAGCCCGAACTCGGGCAGGGCCAGCCAGCTCAGCGCGGCGTTGATCCATTCATTCATTCGCGTGGGATTATCGGCAGCACCCAAGGCCCGAACCGGCGCGGGGGCAAGCCCGCCGAGTGGCTATACTCTGCCTCCTTTTTGGGCACATCGCCCAGCCCCACGGCGACACCCCTCCCCCCGCTTCACCCCATGCAAATCGGCCACATTTCTTTGGCGAACAACCTGTTCGCTGCCCCGATGGCCGGGGTGACGGACCGCCCGTTCCGCCAGCTCTGCAAGCGGCTGGGCGCGGGTTACGCGGTGAGTGAAATGGTCACTTCGCGCAAGGACCTGTGGAACAGCCTGAAGACCTCGCGCCGGGCCAACCACGAGGGCGAGATCGACCCCATCGCCGTGCAGATCGCAGGCACCGAGCCGGCCATGATGGCCGAGGCCGCGGTCTACAACATCGAGCGCGGCGCCCAGATCATCGACATCAACATGGGCTGCCCGGCCAAGAAGGTCTGCACCAAGTGGGCTGGCTCGGCGTTGATGCAAGACGAACCGCTGGCGCTGCAGATCATCGACGCCGTGGTCGCGGCCTGCACGCCGCACCGCGTGCCCGTCACCCTGAAGATGCGCACCGGCTGGTGCCAGAGCGAACGCAACGCGCTGACGATCGCCCGCGCGGCCGAACAAAGCGGCGTGGCCATGGTGACCGTGCACGGCCGCACCCGCGAGCAAGGCTACGGCGGCGAGGCCGAGTACGACACCATCGCGGCGGTGAAGGCGGCGCTGCGCATCCCGGTGGTGGCCAACGGTGACATCGCCTCGCCCGAGAAGGCGCGCGAAGTGCTGCAGAAAACCGGTGCCGACGCCGTCATGATCGGCCGTGCCGCCCAAGGCCGGCCGTGGATCTTCCGCGAGATCGCGCACTTTCTCGACACCGGCGAGCACCTGCCCGCGCCCGAGGTCTTGCAAGCCAAGCAATGGCTGCTCGAACACCTGCACGACCATTACGGCCTGTATGGCGAGCACGCCGGCGTGCGCACCGCGCGCAAGCACATCGGCTGGGCGGTCAAGCCGCTGCCCGGCGGTGAAGCCTTTCGCTCTTTCATGAACACTCTCGACAGTTGCGACGCGCAAGTGCGCGCGGTCAGCGACTGGTTCGACCAACTGGCCGACCGCTGCCTGCGGCTGCCCACCGCCTTGCCGCACACGGACGACCGCCTCGACGCGGCCCGCGAAGACACCTGCAAAGAACCAGCATGAGCAAAAAAAACATCGAAGAGTGCGTACGCGAGAGCCTCGAGAGCTACTTCAAGGACCTGCGTGGTGTCGAGCCCAACGCCATGTACGACATGATCCTGAAGGTGGTCGAGAAGCCACTGCTGACGGTGGTGATGAAGCACGCCGAAGGCAACCAGAGCAAAGCGGCCGAATGGCTGGGCATCAACCGCAACACGCTACGGCGCAAGCTGGTCGATCACAAGCTGGTCAAGTGAGCCACGCGTGACGCCTCCGCCCGTTCGGGCGGAGGTCTCGAACGGCTGCACTGAGCGCTGCCCTTCGATACCTCAGAGCCGAACGGAGCTGAAGCCAGGTCGATCCTCAGAAGCCAGGCCTGTTCATCAGGCTGAGGTTTCGCAGCCCGCTCCGAACCCCGAATTCATATCCAACCGAGAACCCCCATGACCCTCACCGCCCTGATCTCCGTCTCTGACAAAACCGGCGTGCTCGACTTCGCGCGCGAACTGCATGGCCTGGGCGTGAAGCTGTTGTCCACCGGCGGCACCGCCAAGCTGCTGGCGGATGCCGGCCTGCCCGTCACCGAGGTTGCCGACCACACCGGCTTTCCCGAAATGCTCGACGGCCGCGTGAAGACGCTGCACCCGAAGATCCACGGCGGCCTGCTGGCGCGCCGCGACCTGCCGGCGCACGTGGCGGCGATCCAAGCACACGGCATCGACACCATCGATATCCTCTGCGTCAACCTCTACCCCTTCGAGGCGACCGTCGCCAAGGCCGGCTGCACGCTCGAAGACGCGATCGAGAACATCGACATCGGCGGGCCCGCGATGGTGCGTTCGGCCGCGAAGAACTGGAAAGACGTGGCCGTGCTGACCGACGCTTCGCAGTATGCGCAAGTCATCACCGAACTGAAGGCCGACAAGGCCGTGAGCAGCAAGACCAAGTTCGCGCTGGCCGTCGCCGCGTTCAACCGCATCTCGAACTACGACGCCGCGATCAGCGACTACCTCTCGTCGTTGCAGGACGACGGCTCGCGCAGCGAGTACCCCGCGCAGAGCAACGGCCGCTTCGTGAAGCTGCAAGACCTGCGCTACGGCGAGAACCCGCACCAGACCGCCGCCTTCTACCGTGACCTGTACCCCGCGCCGGGCTCGCTGGTCACGGCGAAGCAGTTGCAAGGCAAGGAGCTCTCGTACAACAACATCGCCGACGCCGACGCGGCCTGGGAATGCGTCAAGAGCTTTGACGCGGTGAACGACGGCGCGGCCTGCGTCATCATCAAGCACGCCAACCCCTGCGGCGTGGCCATCGGTGCCACGGCGGCCGAGGCTTACGCCAAGGCCTTCAAGACCGATTCGACCTCGGCCTTCGGCGGCATCATCGCCTTCAACACGCAGCTCGACAAAGCCGGTGCCGAACTGGTCGCCAAGCAGTTCGTCGAGGTGCTGATCGCCCCCAGTTTCACACCCGAGGCGATGGCCATCTTTGCCGGCAAGCCCAACACGCGCGTGCTCGAAATCGCGCTGCCGCCCGGCGGCACCACGGCATGGGAACAGGGCCGCAACCTGCAAGACGTCAAGCGCGTGGGCTCGGGCCTGTTGATCCAGACCGCCGACAACCGCGAGCTGACGCTGGGTGAGCTGAAGGTCGTCACCGCCAAGCAGCCCACGCCCGAACAGCTGAACGACCTGCTGTTCGCGTGGAAGGTCGCCAAGTACGTGAAGAGCAACGCCATCGTCTTCTGCGCGGGCGGCATGACGCTGGGCGTGGGCGCGGGTCAGATGAGCCGCATCGACTCGGCGCGCATCGCCAGCATCAAGGCCGAAAACGGCGGCCTCACGCTGAAGGGCTCGGCCGTGGCGAGCGACGCGTTCTTCCCGTTCCGTGATGGCCTCGACGTGGTGGTCGATGCTGGCGCGACCTGCGTGATCCAACCCGGCGGCAGCGTGCGCGACGACGAGGTGATCGCCGCCGCCAACGAGCGCGGCATCGCGATGGTGTTCACGGGCGTGCGCCACTTCCGGCACTGACCCGGTCCGCGGCCGCTGCAAGGGCGGCCGCTTGCGGACGGGTCAACGCCCCGAGGGGGTCTTGCGCGCCGTGCCCTTGCGGGTGGGCGTCTTGCCGGGGCGTGACTGGCGCGCAGGGGCTTTGCGCGCCACCGCTTGGCGAACCGGGGCCGGGTCGGCCACCACCTGTTTCGGTGGCGTGCTCGTCGCCATGGCCTCAGCCTCGCCGGCGGCCGGCGCCAGCAGCATGCTGCGGTAGACCTCGACGAACTCCACCCCGTCCATGCCCGCCAGGGGGTCGTCGTGGCCGGTCGCGCGCAGCTGGATCAGGCCCAGGTAGGTGGCGTTGCCGAGCGCAGCACGCTGCCGGGCCGTCTTGGCGGTGAGGCCCTCGCGACGCAGCAACTGTTCGAGGTAGCCCGCGCGCGTCGCGTTGACGCGCTGCACGGTGGGCGCCACGCGGGGGTCGGTCGCCGCGCAGTTGAACGCATGCTCGACGCGCACCAGGCGCACGATGGCGGGGTTATTGCTTTTGGTCTTCATCGCCACGCGAACGAGCAGGTCGCGCACCGAAGCGCCCGGGCCCAGTTGCTCGATGGCCTGGATGATCTCTTTCGTGCCCTGCCCTTCCCAGCGTTCGAGCACCGCCGCGAGCAACTCGTCGCGGCTTGCGAAGCACCAGTAGAAGCCGCCCTTGCTCACACCGAGCGACCGGGCGAGAGGTTCGACCGCCAAGGTGCTCACGCCGTGATCGGCAATCCACTGCGTGGCGGCCGCGACCCAGTCGTCGCGGCTGATGTTGACGTTGCGGCCCATGTGAGCGCGATTCTAAGAAGCGAGGCTCCACAGCCGCGAACCGCACCCGGCGCTCCTGGCGCTTGCCAATAACGTACGCAAACGTACAATACGCATGCGTATCTTTTACCGCGCATTGCTTTTTCGAAAGAACCAAGTTGTCAAAGACCCTGGCCTGGGCTGTGTTTGCCCTCGGTGTGTTGCACATCGCGTTCGGTCTCGTGCGCTTCAAGCTGCCGTTGACCGAGGCCGTGCTGGCCGGTTTCACGGGCCAGTTCGGCAACCCCGAAGGGCGCCGCACGGCGTTCTGGTTTCTGTTGTGCGGCCCCTTGCTGATGCTCGCGGGGCAGGTGGCCGTGCATGCGGTGTCCCGCGGTGACCTGCCGCTGCTGCGGCTTGTCGGCAGCTACCTGCTGGTCGTCGGCGCGGTGGGCGTGGCGGCGTTCCCGGCGTCGCCCCTGTGGGGCCCGCTGCTGCTGGGGCCCTTGCTCATTGCCGTCGGCCACGGCCGTCTGGGGTGAGCGTCGATGCCGCACGCCATGGTGTTCATGCTGCCCCTGCTCGCCGTTCATGGGGTCATGGCATTGGCGCTGTGCCGGCTGTGGCGCGCCTGCCTGCGCCCCCGCCCCGGCGAGTCGCAGCCCCACGCCATTGCACGCTGCATCGCCTTGCCGCTTTACGTCCTCAGCCTGCTGGCGGCCCTCGTGGTGTACCTCGGGCCGCCGAGCGCCGGGCCGCTCGGGCCCAGCGGCTGGCTGCTGGTCGCCACGGCGGCCTACCCACCTGTTTATCTCATCACCGAATGGGCCTTGCAACACGGGTTCGAGCGCAACACAGATTGACGCCCCCACGCCCCTTCGCACTACACAACATCGCTGTCATCACTTACGGCCAGGGAGGGCTGTCGCGGGCGGCGGCCTCGGATGCCGCCGCCCGGAGGGAGCCCGGGCTTCCCTTGAGTCGGGCAGGCGCGAGGCGCCCGTAACATCGCCCCCATGACGTTGCCTCAGTTCGCGGGCCTGTTTCTTTCGTTTCTGGCCCGACTCATCACGGGCGCGCAAGGCCACTGGTACGGATGCCCACCCAAGGCCGAGCAGCGCATTTATTTCGCCAACCACCAGAGCCACTTCGACTGGGTGCTGATCTGGGCCTCGCTGCCACGCGACCTGAGGGCGCAGACACGGCCCATCGCCGCGCGCGACTACTGGACCTCGTCGCCGCTGAAACACTGGATCACGCGCGAGATCTTCAACGCGGTGTACGTGAGCCGCGTGCGCAAGGACGACGAAGACCCGCTCGAACCGCTGGTGGAGGCGCTGAAGAATGGCGACTCGCTGGTGATCTTTCCCGAAGGCACGCGCGGCAACAAGGGCGAGCCGCAAGCCTTCAAGGCGGGGCTGTACCACTTGGCCGAGCAGTTTCCCGACGTGCAACTCATCCCGGCGTGGATCGACAACGTGCAGCGCGTCATGCCCAAGGGCGAGGTCGTGCCGGTGCCCATCCTGTGTTCGGTGACCTTCGGGCCGCCGATGCAACTGCAAGCCGGTGAAGACAAGCGTGCGTTCCTCGCGCGTGCCCGCGAGGCCGTCATTGCCATGAGCAAGGTGGCTGCCTGATGGGTGCGCTGCGTCAACTCACCGTCTCCGAGCAGGTCGGCCTGCTCTTCGTGTTGATCTTCGGCGCGCTCGTGCTGACCACCATCGGCGTGTTCGCCCGATCCGTCTGGCGCCCGCCGGGGCCCGAGCAGATCGAGATGCACGAGCGCATCAAGCGCGACCTGCGCGCGGTGTGGATCGGCACCGTGCTGTTCTGGGTGTCGTGGGTGCTGGGGGCGGTGGCGGCCACGCTGCTGTTCGCCATCGTGTCGTTTCTCGCGTTGCGCGAGTTCATCACGCTCACGCACACCCGGCGTGGCGACCACCGCGCGCTGCTGGCGGCCTTCTTCGTGGTGTTGCCGGTCCAGTACCTGCTGGCGGGGGTGCGGCAGTTCGACCTGTTCACGGTGTTCATCCCGGTGTATGCCTTCGCGGTGCTGCCCATGCTGGCTGCGCTGGGCAACGACTCGACGCGCTTCCTCGAACGCACAGCGAAGATCCAATGGGGCACGATGGTCTGCGTGTTCGGCATGAGCCATGCGCCGGCCATCCTGCTGCTGACCTTCCGCGGCTATGAAGACCGCGGTGCCTTCCTGGTGCTGTACCTCGTGGTCGTGGTCGCGGCCGCGCAGATCGTGCAAGAGGTGGCGAGCCACTGGTTTCGCCGCCGCCCGGTGGCGCGGCAGATCAGCCGCAGCTTCTCGTGGCGCTCGTGGCTCGTCGGCTCGCTGGCCGGAGGCGTCGTCGGCCTGCTGCTGTACTGGATCACCCCGTTCAAGCCGCCGCAGTCGCTGCTGATCGGCTTCATCGCCGCGGCCTGTGGCGGCCTGGGCGAGCTGGTGATGAAAGCCCTGAAGAAGGACGCCGGCGTGCGCCGCTGGGGCAACCGCGCCTCGGTGACCGGTGCTGTCGGCCTGCTCGACCGCGTCGCCCCGCTGTGCTTTGCCGCACCGGTGTTCTTTCACTCGGTGCGTTGGTACTTCAAAGCCTGAGCACTCGATCACGCTGCACCATGCGCATCCTCGGCATCGATCCCGCCTTGCGCACCACCGGCTTCGGCGTGGTGGACGTGGATGGCGCGCAGCTGCACTACGTGGCCAGCGGCACCATCAAGACCGATGCGGTCGACGCGGGCCAGTTGCCGCTGCGGCTGAAGGTCATCTACGACGGCATCCGCGAGGTGGTGGCGCGCTACGAGCCGACCTGTGCCTCGGTCGAGATCGTGTTCGTCAACGTCAACCCGCAGAGCACCCTGCTGCTGGGCCAGGCGCGCGGCGCGGCCGTCACCGGGTTGGTGTCGTGCGGGCTCGAGGTGGCCGAGTACACCGCGTTGCAGATGAAGAAGGCCATCGTCGGCCTCGGCCACGCGCGCAAAGAGCAGGTGCAGGACATGGTGATGCGCCTGCTCAAGCTGCCCGGCCTGCCCGGCAAGGACGCCGCCGACGCGCTGGGCCTGGCGGTGTGCCATGCGCACGCGGCGCGATCGTTCGCCGCCATCGACCGCGCCACCGAGCGCACGCGCACCACGCGCGCGCAGTTCAAGAAGGGCCGGGTCTACTGACGCCCCGAGCGGGCGTTCGGCAGGCGTTCGCCGGCCACCGGCCGCCACGCGCCGATCACCTCGATCAGCTTGGCCGGCTCGGCGGGTTTCATCAGGTGTTCGTCGAAGCCGGCCTCCAAGGCCGCGACGCGGTCGCCCTGGCGCCCATAGCCCGTCACTGCGATGAGGAACGAGCGTTCGGTCTCGGGCAGGCGCCGCAGCCGGCGCGCCAGTTCGTAGCCGTCGAGCCCCGGCAGGCCGATGTCGAGCACCACCACGTCGGGTGCGAAGCTGCTGACGCAGCCGAGCGCTTCGTAGGCATCGTTCACCGCCTTGACTTCGTGGCCGGCCACTTGCAGGAAGACGGCTGTGGTCTCGGCGGCGTCGTGGTTGTCGTCGACCACCAGCACGCGGTAGCCCCCGTGCGCTGAAGGGGCCGGTGCCGCGGCCGCCGAGGCTTCACCCGGCTGCACCTCGGTAAGGCAGGGCAGGCGCACGCGAAACTCGGCGCCCTGGCCAGGGCCGGCGCTGAAGGCATCGACCCGGCCGTGGTGCAGTTGCACCAGGCGCTGCACCAGCGTGAGCCCCACGCCCAAGCCACCCTGGCTGCGGTCGAGCGACCGTTTGCCCTGCTCGAACAGCTCGAACACATTGGGCAGCAGCTCGGGTTCGATGCCCACGCCGTTGTCGGTGACGCTCAGCACGGCGCGGCCCTCTTCAATGCGCAGGTCGAGCCCAATCTGCCCGCCATCGGGTGTGTACTTGGCTGCGTTGTGCAGCAGGTTGCCCACCACCTGCGCAAGCCGCGCCGCATCGCCCTTCAGCCACACCGGCGCCTCGGGCAGGTGTTGCGCGAAGTGGTGGCGGCGCGCCTCGATGAAGGGCCGCGCGGTCTCGACCGCGTGCGCGACCACCGCGCGCAGGTCCAGCAACTCGGCCTGCAAGGCGATCTTGCCCTGGCTGATGCGCGCCACGTCGAGCAACTCGTCCACCAGGTGCGTCAGGTGGTTGATCTGCCGGCCGGTCACTTCGCTCGCCCACTTGAGCTTGGGGTCGGGCGGCGCGACGCGGCGGATGACCTCCAGCGCATTGCGAATGGGCGCGAGCGGGTTGCGCAAT
Source organism: Piscinibacter sp. PDB5-1 (assembly GCF_056676035.1). NCBI lineage: Bacteria > Pseudomonadati > Pseudomonadota > Betaproteobacteria > Burkholderiales > Sphaerotilaceae > Piscinibacter > Piscinibacter sp. PDB5-1. The sequence goes on from NZ_JBWVZL010000001.1 coordinate 1,253,898, forward strand.
TCGTGCGACAGCATCGCCAAGAACTCGTCCTTGCGCTGGCTCGACTGCTGCAGCTTCGCCTCGGCCAGCCGGCGGTCGTCGATCTCGACCTGCAGCGTGCGGTACAGGCGTGCGTTCTCGAAGGCGATGGCGGCGCGGCTGGCCAGTTCTTCGAGCGTGCGCCAGTCGGTGGGCTCGTGCAGGCCATCGAGCAGCAGCCCCCCCACCGAACGCTCGCCGGTCACCAGCGGCAGCATGGCCTGGCAGCCGTCGAGCCCGGGCCGTTCGATCTGCTGGGACACCATCGCGGAGGCGAAGGCCCGCCGGCAGGCCTCGGGCAGGCTCTCAAACGGGTGCTCGATCCATTCGACTTCGATGGGGGCGTCGTCCGCCCCGCCGGGCGCGAGGCGCGCACGCGCCGTGAGCGATTTGGGCTCGCCGACCTGATCGGGAATCATCGCCACGGTGGCCACGCTCACCAGGTGCGGAACGACCAGTTCGAGCAGGCGCCGCATCCCCACCCGCACGTCGAGCGAGGCGCTCAGGATGCGGCTCGCGTGCGACAGGTACTCGGACCGGCGCGTGGCCTCTTCGGCCGCGGCCCGTGCGGCTTCCGACTTGGCCAGCGCCACGCGCTCGTCGGCCTGGCGGCGCAGCCGGCGCTGCAGCACGTGCAGGTCGACGAACACGCGCACCTTCGAGCGCAGCACGTCGGGCACCACCGGCGAGAGGATGTAATCCACCGCGCCCAGCTCGTAGCCACGCAGCGTCTGCACCTCATCGGCGTACGAGGTGATGAAGATGATGGGCGTGTGCGCCGAGCGCTTGTACCGGCGGATCAGCGCGGCCGTCTCGAAGCCGTCGATGTCGGGCATGTTGACGTCGAGCAGGATGACCGCGAACTCGTGCTTGAGCACCTCGCGCAGCGCGTCGCTGCCCGAGCGCACGCAGACGATCTCCTGCCCCAGCTCCTGCAGCACGGTCTGGAAGACCAGCAGCTTCTCGGGCAGGTCATCGACGATGAGGATGCGGCTGGTCTCCGACGGGTCGGGCTCGAGGTCGAGAAACCCCGAGTTCAGCAGCACAGCCAGCCCCTGAGCACCGCCAGCAGGTTCATCGGGTCCACCGGTTTCGAGAGGTAGTCCCAGGCGCCGGCCTCGATGCACTTCTGGCGGTCGCCCTTCATGGCCTTGGCCGTCACCGCGACCATCGGCAGTTCGCGCCCGCGCGGCAGCTTGCGGATCTCTTGCATGGTCGCGATGCCGTCCATCTCCGGCATCATGATGTCCATCAGCACGATGTCGATGGTGGGGTCGCTCTCGACCAAGCGGATCGCCTCGCGGCCGTTGTCGGCCGACACGATCACCATGCCTTCGTTGTCGAGCACGGTGGCCAGCGCGAAGATGTTGCGCATGTCGTCGTCGACGATGAGCGCCTTCTTGCCTTCGAGGGCGCGCGGCGCGCTGAGCACGGCTTCGACCGCCTGGCGCTCGGCGTCCGACATGGTGGCGGGGCTGCGGTGCAGCATCGCGGTGACCTGCGCCACCACCGCCACCTCGTCAGCCGCCTCGCGCAGCGCGAAGCCGCCGTGGCGACCACGCCAGCGAGAGCCCGGCACCACGCTGCCGGCCACCACCACGGGCAGCTGACGCACCCCACCGCGGCGGTCCATGGCGTCGGCCACGTCCCCCGGGCCGAACACCGGCGAGGCGGCATCGACCAGCAGGCAATCGGCTTCGGCCAACGCGTCGCGGGCCGAGGCCGCGTCGGTGACCAGCAGCGCCTCGATGTCGTCGTCGAGCATGCCGAGCAGCTTCGTGCGCTGTGGCGAGTCCGGCATCGCCACCACCAGCTTCTTGTGCGTGCGCCCCGTGTAGGCGTGCAGTTCGAGCAAGGTGGCGTCCACCTCGTCCTTGGACTGCAGCGGCTTGGCCAGGAAACCCAGCGCCCCGGCCTGCAGGGCGCGGTCGCGCGAGTCGTCGGTGGACACCACGCACACGGGGATGTGGCGCGTCTCCTGGTCGGCCTTCAGGCGGTCGAGCACGCGCCAGCCCTGCATGTCGGGCAGGTGGATGTCGAGCGTGATGGCCGAGGGGTGGTACTCGCGGGTCAGGGTCAGCGCGCCGGCGCCGGTGCCGCTGACCAGCCCCTTGAAGCCTGCCTGGCGCGCCGCGTCGAGCAGCACCTTGGCGAAGGCGAGGTCGTTCTCGACGATGAGCAGCACGCGGTCGCCGGTGGCGATCTCGTCGCGGTCGTCGTCGGCGAGGTTGGCGAACACCGTGTCGTCGCCACCGCGCGGCATGCTTTCGCTGGCCGTGCCGGGCCAGGCTTCGGCGATGGCCATGCCGGTGAACTCACCCCGGCGCACGTTGGCGCGCATGGCCTCGCTCAGGGTGCGCGGGCTCTCGTCCTTCTCGGTCTCGGGGCTCACCGGGCGGCCGTGCCGCGCGCTGCGCGAGGGGTTGTAGCTCTGCGGCAGGTACAGCGTGAAGGTGCTGCCCCGACCCGGCGCGCTGGCCAGGCGGATCTCGCCGCCCAGCAGACGCGACAGCTCGCGGCTGATCGCCAGGCCCAGACCCGTGCCGCCGTACTTGCGCGAGGTCGACCCGTCGGCCTGCTGGAAGGCCTCGAAGATGATCTGCTGCTTGTCGGCCGAGATGCCGATGCCGGTGTCGCTGACCGAGAACGCGATCACCTGCGAGGCACGGTTGAGCTCGTCGTTGTCAGGCGACCAACCTTCGCTGGCCGGGGCGATCGAGAAGCTGACGCGCCCCTGGTGCGTGAACTTGAACGCGTTCGACAGCAGGTTCTTGATGATCTGCTGCAGGCGCTTGACGTCGGTGACCAGCGACTTGGGCAGCGGCTGCTCGATGTTGACGAAGAAGTCGAGCTGCTTCGATTCGGCGAAGTGGCGGAAGCCGCGTTCGACCGAACGCTGCAGGTCGTCCAGGCGCAGTTCGCTCACGTCCACCTGCACCGTGCCCGACTCGATCTTCGACAGGTCGAGGATGTCGTTGATGAGCATCAGCAGGTCGTTGCCCGACGAGTGGATGGTCTTGCTGAATTCGACCTGCTTGGTGGAAAGGTTGCCCTCGGGGTTCTTGCAGAGCTGGTCGCTCAGGATGAGCAGCGAGTTCAGCGGCGTGCGCAGCTCGTGCGACATGTTGGCCAGGAACTCCGACTTGTACTTCGAGGTCAGCGCCAGCTGTTCGGCCTTTTCTTCCAGCGCCTGGCGAGCCTGTTCGACCTCGGCGTTCTTGCGCTCGACCTCCTGGTTCTGGTGGGCCAGCAGCTTGGCTTTCTCTTGCAGCTCTTCGTTGGTCTGCTGCAGCTCTTGCTGGCGGCTTTGCAGTTCTTCGGCCAGCGACTGCGACTGCTTCAGCAGGTCCTCGGTGCGCGAGTTGGCCTCGATGGTGTTGATCACGATGCCGATCGATTCAGTCAGTTGCGCGAGAAAGCCTTCGTGCACGGGGTTGAATCGCTGCAGCGAGGCCAGTTCGAGCACGCCACGCACCTCGCCTTCGAACACCACCGGCAGCACCATCACGTCCATCGCGGCGTTTTCGCTCAGGCCGGAGGCGATGCGGAAGGCCGCGCTCGGCACGTTGGTCAGCAAGATCTTCTCGGCGTCGATGGCGCACTGGCCGACCAGGCCCTCGCCCAGGTCCACCTCCTTGCCGTGCGTCTGCTGCCCGCCCGAGGCGTAGCTGGCAAAGAGCTTCAGGCGCGGCACGTCGTTGACGGTGCTCATCACATAGAACTCGGCCTGCTGCACACCGACCACGGGTGCGAGTTCGGACAAGATCAACTGGCCCACCGTCACCAGGTCGCGCTGGCCTTGCAGCATGCGGCTGAACTTGGCGAGGTTGGTCTTCAGCCAGTCTTGCTCGGTGTTCTTCTGCGTCGTGTCCTTCAGGTTGCGGATCATCTCGTTGATGGTGTCCTTCAGCGCGGCCACCTCGCCCTGAGACTCCACCGTGATCGAACGCGCCAGGTCGCCCTGCGTCACGGCCGTCGCCACCTCGGCAATCGCGCGCACCTGCGTGGTCAGGTTGGCCGCGAGTTCGTTCACGTTCTCGGTCAGGCCCTTCCACGTGCCGGCCGCGCCCGGCACCTTGGCCTGGCCACCGAGCTTGCCCTCGACGCCCACTTCGCGCGCCACGGTCGTCACCTGGTCGGCAAAGATGGCCAGCGTGTCGGTCATCGAGTTGATGGTGTCGGCCAGCGCGGCGATCTCGCCCTTGGCCTCCACCGTCAGCTTTTGCTTCAGGTCGCCATCGGCCACGGCCGTCACGACCTTGGCGATGCCGCGCACCTGCGAGGTCAGGTTGCCGGCCATGAAGTTCACGTTGTCGGTCAGGTCCTTCCAGGTGCCCGACACACCGCGCACCTGCGCCTGGCCGCCCAGGCGCCCTTCGGTGCCCACTTCACGGGCCACGCGGGTCACTTCGGCCGCGAAGGACGAGAGCTGGTCGACCATCGTGTTGATGGTGGCCTTCAGTTCCAGGATCTCTCCTTTCACGTCGACCGTGATCTTCTTGGACAGGTCACCGGCCTGCACAGCCTTGGTCACGTCGGCGATGTTGCGCACCTGCGAGGTCAGGTTCGACGCCATCAGGTTCACGCTGTCGGTCAGGTCTTTCCACGTGCCGGCCACGCCTTGCACATCGGCCTGCCCGCCCAGCTTGCCTTCGGTGCCCACTTCTCGGGCCACACGGGTCACTTCCGCGGCGAACGATCGCAGCTGGTCCACCATGGTGTTGATGGTGTTCTTCAGCTCCGAGATCTCGCCCTTCACGTCCACCGTGATCTTCTTGGACAGGTCACCCGCGGCCACGGCCGTCGTCACCTCGGCGATGTTGCGCACCTGAGAGGTCAGGTTGCCGGCCATGAAGTTGACCGACTCGGTCAAGTCCTTCCACGTGCCGGCCACGCCTTGCACGTCGGCCTGGCCGCCCAGGATGCCTTCGGTGCCCACTTCGCGTGCGACGCGCGTCACTTCGGCGGCGAAGCTTCGCAGCTGGTCCACCATGGTGTTGATGGTGGCCTTGAGTTCGAGAATTTCGCCCTTCACGTCCACCGTGATCTTCTTGGACAAGTCGCCCGCCGCCACGGCTTTGGTCACGTCCGCGATGTTGCGTACCTGAGAGGTCAGGTTCGACGCCATCGAGTTCACCGACTCGGTCAGGTCCTTCCAGGTGCCGGCCACGCCTTGCACGTCGGCCTGGCCGCCCAGCTTGCCTTCGGTGCCCACCTCACGCGCGACCCGTGTCACTTCGGCGGCGAAGGACGAGAGCTGGTCCACCATGGTGTTGATGGTGTTCTTCAGCTCCGAGATCTCGCCCTTCACGTCCACCGTGATCTTCTTGGACAGGTCACCAGCGGCCACGGCCGTCGTCACCTCGGCGATGTTGCGCACCTGAGAGGTCAGGTTGCCGGCCATGAAGTTGACCGACTCGGTCAAGTCTTTCCACGTGCCGGCCACACCTTGCACGTCGGCCTGGCCACCGAGCTTGCCTTCGGTGCCCACTTCGCGCGCGACCCGTGTCACTTCGGCCGCGAAGCTTCTCAGCTGGTCCACCATGGTGTTCACGGTGTTCTTCAGCTCCAGGATTTCGCCCTTCACGTCCACCGTGATCTTCTTGGACAAGTCGCCCGCCGCCACGGCCTTGGTCACGTCAGCGATGTTGCGCACCTGAGAGGTCAGGTTGCCCGCCATCGAGTTCACCGAGTCGGTCAGGTCCTTCCACGTGCCGGCCACACCGGGCACCTGGGCCTGGCCGCCGAGTCGTCCTTCGGTGCCCACTTCGCGGGCCACGCGGGTCACTTCGGCGGCGAACGACGACAGCTGGTCCACCATGGTGTTGATGGTGGCCTTGAGTTCAAGAATCTCGCCCTTCACGTCGACCGTGATCTTCTTGGAGAGGTCACCGGCCTGCACGGCCTTGGTCACGTCGGCGATGTTGCGCACCTGACTCGTGAGGTTCGACGCCATCAGGTTCACCGAGTCGGTCAAGTCCTTCCACGTTCCGGCCACGCCTTGCACATCGGCCTGGCCGCCCAGCTTGCCTTCGGTGCCCACCTCGCGTGCCACCCGCGTCACTTCGGCCGCGAAGCTTCGCAGCTGGTCCACCATGGTGTTGATGGTGTTCTTCAGCTCCGAGATCTCGCCCTTCACGTCCACCGTGATCTTCTTGGACAGGTCACCCGCGGCCACGGCCGTCGTCACTTCGGCGATGTTGCGCACCTGAGAGGTCAGGTTGCCGGCCATGAAGTTGACCGACTCGGTCAAGTCTTTCCACGTGCCGGCCACGCCTTGCACGTCGGCCTGGCCGCCCAGGATGCCTTCGGTGCCCACTTCGCGTGCGACGCGCGTCACTTCGGCGGCGAAGCTTCGCAGCTGGTCCACCATGGTGTTCACGGTGTTCTTCAGCTCCAGGATTTCGCCCTTCACGTCCACCGTGATCTTCTTGGACAAGTCACCCGCCGCCACGGCCTTGGTCACGTCCGCGATGTTGCGCACCTGAGAGGTCAGGTTGCCCGCCATCGAGTTCACCGAGTCGGTCAGGTCTTTCCAGGTGCCCGACACGCCTTCCACCCGCGCCTGCCCGCCCAGGATGCCTTCGGTGCCCACCTCGCGGGCCACGCGCGTCACTTCAGAGGCGAACGAACGCAGCTGGTCCACCATGGTGTTGATGGTGTTCTTCAACGTGAGGAACTCGCCCTTCACGTCCACGTCGATCTTCTTCGAGAGGTCGCCCTTGGCCACGGCGGTGGTCACGTCGGCGATGTTGCGCACCTGGTCGGTCAGGTTGCCGGCCATCGAGTTGACCGAGTCGGTCAGGTCTTTCCACGTGCCGGCCACGCCCTTCACCTTCGCCTGGCCGCCGAGCTTGCCTTCGGTGCCCACCTCGCGCGCCACACGGGTCACTTCGGCCGAGAAGTTGGCCAGCTGTTCGACCATCTTGTTGATGGTCTTGGCGGTGCGCAAGAACTCGCCTTCGAGCGGCCGGCCTTCGACTTCAAGCGCCATGCTCTTGGACAGGTCGCCTTGGGCGACAGCACCGATCACCCGCGCCACTTCAGAGGTCGGGTGCACCAGGTCGTCGATCAGCGAGTTGATGCACTCGACCGACTCGCCCCAGAAACCACGCGACTCCCGCAGCGAAGCGCGCTGCTTGAGCTTGCCTTCCTTGCCGACCACCTGCGACAGCCGTGTTAGCTCTTCGGCCATGGCGGCGTTCTGCTCGACCACGTCATTGAAGGCCTCGGCCACGCGGCCGGCGATGCCCTCCCAATGCAGGGGCAGGCGCACGCTCGCATCGCCACGCCGCAGCGCGTTCAGAGCGCCCAACAAGGCCGTCAGTTCTTGCTGCTCGTCGCGCGCGGCAACGGCCGGGGTGTCCAGCACTTCCATGGGGGTTCTCCGAGTGGCCGCAAGGGCAGGCGTGGGGTGGCGAGCATGGCAAGGCCACGATCACTTGAAAAGTATTGTGTGTCGTGGGGTTTCTCCACCGTGTCGGACGGTGATCCGAAGGCGTTGTAGGACAAGTCTGACAAGACGACATCTCACATGTCGACCTTTAACATCCGCGCTTTGTTGCCCGCCCCGAGCCCTGTCAACGCCGCGCATGACGACGTCTTCGCCCAAGGGCAAGCCCACCGCTTCCGACCCCATACCGCCCGACCTGCGCGCCTTCGTGCTGCACCGGGTGGAGTCGATCGCCGACATGGAAGCCCTGGCCCTGATGTCGCGCCAGCCCGACGCGGAATGGGACGCCGCCACGCTGGCCGAGCGTCTGTACATCACGCCCGACGAAGCCGCCCTGGTGCTTGATCGGCTCGAACGGCAGCGCCTGACCACGAGGGTCGCGCCCCGCTGGCGACTGCAGCCGGCCAACGAGCGCGACGCCCAGACGCTCGCGGCGCTGGTGACGCTGTACTCGGTGCAGCTGATCCCGATCACCCACCTCATCCACGCCAAGGCCGGCAGCCGCATCCAGGAATTCGCCGACGCTTTTCACCTGCGAAAGGACAGCCGATGATGCCCAGCGTCGTCTACACCGCCTGCGCGATTGCAGCCACGCTGTGCGCCGTGTTGCTGCTGCTGGCCTACCGGCGCGGCGGCTACCGCTTGCTGCTGTGGAGCGGCCTGTGCTTCGTCGGGCTGGCGGTCAACAACCTGCTGCTGGTGGCCGACAAGCTGATCTTCCCGACCAGCGTCGACCTGTCGATGTGGCGCAGCGCCACCGCACTGGTCGCGATGTGCGTGCTGCTGTACGGCCTGATCCTCGATTCAGAGTAAGAGGCACCCACGATGCAAAACCTCATGCTGGGTGCCATCGCCATGGCCTCGTTCGTGGCGGCGCTGTTCTTTCTGCGCTTCTGGCGCAAGACACGCGACCGCTTCTTTCTGCTGTTTGCGCTGGCCTTCGCGGTGGACAGCCTCAACCGCGCCGCGCTCGGCCTGCTGGGCAACGTGTCGGCGGAACACGAGCCCTTGTTCTACCTGGTCCGGCTGGTGACTTTCGGGTGCATCCTCGCGGCCATCATCGACAAGAACATCCGGCGACGCTGAACCCGACGTCGCATCCGGCCCCTGTCCGTTTGGCGCAGCGGGCTCTGCCCCACAACGACGCGCAAAGCCCCTGGCACGGCCATCAAGGCGCCGGCCCGGGCAGCATCTTGAAGCCGGCAATGGCCACGCCGATCACGGCGTTCACCGCGACGCTCAGCGCGCTGGGCACATAGAAAAAGGCCGACAGCACCGCCTGCCCCAGGCCGTATTCGGCCAGGCTGCCCAACGCGTAGAAGCCCGTGCCCAGCACCAGCCAGCGGCGCAGGTAGACGAACAGCCAGTGCGCCTGCGCAAGGTTGTGCCGCCACGCGGCGGCACGCTCGAACAGGTTGCCCCGGTTCACGTCACGAAACAGCCACGCAAAGAAGAGGTAGCGGTACAGCAGCGTGCGAAACGCCAGCGCGCGTGCGCCTTCGGCGGGGGCCGGGGCCGGTTCGAGAGATGACGTCGGGACCATGCGCGTGCACTCCTGAGCGGGGCGTCGTCGCACCGCCTATGCTGGCCGCCTGCAACACACGCCGAGAACACCGGCAGTCGGGCGGCGGCAACGCCGAACGATCCGCTGGGGTTGAAGTCTGAGCAAATTCGGCGTTTGAAGTTGCGCCTTTCGTCATGCCAGCGTCACGCGCATGGCCCCCACCCGCAAGGAGTCCACCCCGCCATGAAATCGTTCGCAGTTCCCCCCACCCCCGCCGCCACCTCGCGCCGTCGCCTGGGCTGCGCGGCCGGCCTGGCGCTGGCGCTCGGCTTCATCGCCCCACCCACCTGGGCCGCGCTGCCGGTGGGCGCGCCCGCCCCCGACTTCACGGCCGACGCCGCGCTGGGCGGCAAGGGCTTTCGCTTCCAGCTGGCCGATGCACTGAAGAAGGGCCCGGTCGTCGTGTACTTCTATCCGAAGGCCTTCACCTCGGGCTGCACCATCGAGGCGCACGCTTTCGCCGAAGCCACACCGAGCTTCGAGGCCCTGGGCGCCACGGTCGTCGGCCTGTCGAACGACGACCTCGACACGCTGAAGAAGTTCTCGGTCGAGGCCTGCCGCAACAAGTTCGCGGTGGCCGCCGACCCTGATGCCAAGGTCATCAAGAAGTACGACGCCGGGATGGCGCTGATGCCCGGCATGGCCAGCCGCATCTCGTACGCCATCTCGCCCGAGGGCCGCGTGCTGCAGGTGCATTCGGCGATGGACCCGGACGGCCACGTGAAGGCCATGCTGGCCGCCGTGCAGGCCTGGCACGCCCGGCAGCCGGCGCCCGCCCGACGCTGAGGCCTCGCGGGCGCGCGCCCGTTGGACCGTCGGCACCTCTGTCCGAACCCAACACAGCGGACAGCCGTGACCCCTGCGCCATCGCCCGAGGAGCGCCCCTCGGGGGATGACGCACATCAAACCCGGCGCATTTCGATGCGCGGGTAGTTCTTTCGAACGATGGCGGCGCCAGCCCCCATCGTTCTTGCGGATGCCGCCGATGGCTCGCCCGGCGGATGTTCAGTCCGGCCCGGCGAGAAGACAGTCCTCCCATCCCTTTTGAAGGAGGAGGACATGGGCACACAAGACACATCCGCGAACCGCAAGGCCTGGTCGGTGCTGATCGTCAGCACCGTGGCCTTCACGGTGTGTTTCATGGTCTGGATGATGTTCGGCGTGATCGGCATCCCGATCAAGAAAGCGCTGAACCTCAACGCGACCGAGTTCGGACTGCTCACCGCGATGCCGGTGCTGACCGGCTCGCTGGTGCGCGTGCCGCTGGGCATCTGGACCGACCGCTTCGGTGGGCGCATCGTGATGACGCTGCTGATGGCGCTCACGGTGCCGGCGATCTGGCTGATGGCCCACGCCACGCAGTACTGGCACTTCCTCGTGATCGGCCTCTTCGTCGGCCTCGCGGGCGGCTCGTTCTCGGTCGGCACGCCGTACGTCGCGCGCTGGTTCCCGAAGAGTCGCCAGGGCATGGCGATGGGCGTCTACGGCGCCGGCAACTCGGGTGCGGCGGTCAACAAGTTCATCGCGCCGGTGCTCGTCGTGGCCTTCGGCTGGGCGATGGTGCCGCAGGTCTACGCCGCCATCATGGCCGGCACCGTGGTGCTGTTCTGGCTGTTCAGCCATTCCGACCCCGCGCACCTGGTGCCGCCCAACACCAAGTTCACCGACCAGCTCAAGGCGCTCAAGGACCCGAAGGTGCTGAAGTACTGCCAGTACTACAGCATCGTCTTCGGCGGCTACGTGGCGCTGAGCCTGTGGATGGTGCAGTACTACGTCGGCGAGTACGGCCTGGACATCCGCGTGGCCGCGCTCCTGGCCGCGTGCTTCTCGTTGCCCGGCGGCGTGCTGCGCGCCATCGGCGGCGTGCTGTCGGACAAGTTCGGCGCGCACAAGGTCACCTGGTGGGTGATGTGGGCGAGCTGGATCTGCCTCTTCCTGCTGTCGTACCCGCAGACCGACTTCACGGTGGTCACGGTCAACGGCCCCAAGACCTTCCACATCGGCCTGAACGTCTACGCCTTCACCGCGCTGATGGCCGTGCTGGGCGTGGCCTGGGCCTTCGGCAAGGCCAGCGTCTTCAAGTACATCGGCGACGACTACCCCAAGAACATCGGCGCCATCAGCGGCATCGTCGGCCTGGCCGGCGGCCTGGGCGGCTTCATCCTGCCGATCATCTTCGGCGCGCTGATGGACTTCACCGGCGTGCGCTCCAGCGCCTTCATGTTCATGTACGGCGTCGTCTGGGTCTCGCTCATCTGGATGTACTGGACCGAAGTGCGCGGCACCGACCTCATGGGCGGCCCCGCCACCGCAGGCGCGGCCCGCGCCTGACCTCACCCCCTCAATCACCCACGGAGAACCTCACCATGGCTTCTCAAGTCATCAAGCACTGGAACCCGGAAGACACCTCGTTCTGGTCCGGCCCCGGCCACACGGTCGCGCAACGCAACCTGTGGCTGTCGATCCCCGCGCTCACCCTCGCCTTCGCGGTGTGGATGGTCTGGAGCGTGGTCGTCGTCAACCTGCCCAACGTGGGCTTCAAGTACAGCACCAACCAGCTGTTCTGGCTGGCCGCGCTGCCCGCGCTGTGCGGCGCCACGCTGCGCATCTTCTACTCGTTCGCGGTGCCCATCTTCGGCGGGCGCCGCTGGACGGCGCTCTCGACCGCGAGCCTCTTGCTGCCCGCCCTGGGCATCGGCTTCGCGGTGCAGAACCCGGCCACGCCCTACGAGGTGATGGTGCTGCTGGCGCTGCTGTGCGGCTTCGGCGGCGGCAACTTCGCCAGCTCGATGAGCAACATCAGCTTCTTCTTCCCGAAGGCGCAGAAGGGCTACGCGCTCGGCATGAACGCGGGCCTGGGCAACCTGGGCGTGAGCCTGGTGCAGTTCGTCGTGCCGCTGGTCATCACGGCCGGCGTGTTCGGCACGCTGGGCGGTGAAGCGGCGACCACGACCAAGGGCACGTCGATGTGGCTGCAGAACGCCGGCTTCATCTGGGTGCCGTTCATTGCGCTGAGCGCACTGGCCGCGTGGTTCGGCATGAACGACCTGGCCGAGGCCAAGGCGAGCTTCGCCGACCAGGCCGTGATCTTCAAGCGCCAGCACAACTGGCTGATGTGCTGGCTGTACCTGGGCACCTTCGGCAGCTTCATCGGCTACTCGGCGGGCTTTCCGCTACTGATCAAGAGCCAGTTCCCGGGCGTCAACGCGCTGCAGTACGCCTGGCTCGGCCCGCTGGTGGGCGCGCTCATCCGCCCGGTGGGTGGCTGGTTGAGCGACAAGCTCGGCGGCGCCCGCGTCACCTTCTGGAACTTCATCGTGATGGCGCTCGGCGTGATCGCGGTGATCCAGTTCCTGCCCACGCAAGGCCAGGCGGGCCACTTCAACGGCTTCCTGATCAGCTTCCTGGTGTTGTTCGCCGCCGCCGGCATCGGCAACGGCAGCACCTTCCGGATGATCCCCGTCATCTTCTTGACCGAACGGCAACGCGCCGCCGGCAAGGGTGCCGCGGCCCAAGAGCAAGCGGTGAAGGACGCCAACAAGGAAGCCGCCGCCGTGCTGGGCTTCAGCAGCGCCATCGGGGCCTACGGCGGCTTCTTCATCCCCAAGAGCTACGGCACCTCGATCTCGATGACGGGCGGGCCCGAGGCCGCGCTGTACTGCTTCATCGCCTTCTACGTCACCTGCATTGCCGTCACCTGGTGGTTCTACAGCCGCCGCAATGCACCGATGCCTTGCTAACACCACGAGACACACCATGACCACCACAACGCACATCGAGCGGGCCGAGCGCCGGGCCGCTCCCAAGCCGGCCCGCATCCCCTCGGGGGATCGGACGACGTACTCGTCGGACGAGGGGCTGTCATGAGCCATTTTCTCGATCGCCTCACCGCGTTCACCTTGCCGAAGGAAGCGTTTTCCAACGGCCACGGCATCACCACCGGTGAAGACCGCACCTGGGAAGACGCCTACCGCAACCGCTGGGCGCACGACAAGGTCGTGCGCAGCACGCACGGTGTGAACTGCACCGGCTCGTGCTCGTGGAAGATCTACGTCAAGGGCGGCATCGTCACCTGGGAAACGCAGCAGACCGACTACCCGCGCACCCGCGCCGACCTGCCCAACCACGAGCCGCGTGGCTGCGCACGGGGCGCGTCTTACTCGTGGTACCTCTACAGCGCCAACCGCGTGAAGTACCCGATGGTGCGCGGCCGCCTGATGGAGCGCTGGCGCGCGGCCCTGAAGGTCGCCAAGAGCCCGGTCGATGCCTGGGCCACCATCGTCGAGAACCCCGAAGCCCGGCGCGACTATCAAAAGCAGCGCGGCATGGGCGGCTTCGTGCGCAGCACCTGGGACGAGGTCAACCAGCTCGTCGCCGCCGCCAACGTCTACACGATCAAGAAGCACGGGCCCGACCGCATCATCGGCTTCTCGCCCATCCCAGCGATGAGCATGGTGAGCTACGCGGCCGGCAGCCGCTACCTCAGCCTCATCGGCGGCGTGTGCATGAGCTTCTACGACTGGTACTGCGACCTGCCGCCGGCCAGCCCGCAAATCTGGGGCGAGCAGACCGACGTGCCCGAGTCGGCCGATTGGTACAACAGCACCTACCTGATCGCCTGGGGCAGCAACGTGCCGCAGACGCGCACGCCCGACGCGCACTTCTTCACCGAGGTTCGCTACAAGGGCGCGAAGACGGTCGCCGTGACGCCCGACTACAGCGAGGTCGCCAAGCTGGCCGACCTGTGGATGCACCCCAAGCAGGGCACCGACGCGGCACTGGCCATGGCCATGGGCCACGTGGCGCTGCGCGAGTTCTACTTCCCGACCGACGGCCGCGAGCGCAGCTGCTACTTCGACGACTACGCACGCCGCTACACCGACCTGCCGCTGCTCGTCACGCTGAAAGAACACACCCTGCCGGACGGCCGCACGACGCTCGTGCCCGACCGCTACCTGCGCGCGAGCGACTTCAACGGCAAGCTCGGCCAGAGCAACAACCCCGAGTGGAAGACGGTCGCCTTCGACAGCAACGGCCGCGCCGTGCTGCCCAACGGCAGCATCGGCTTCCGCTGGGGTGAAGCCGGCCGCGACGACGCCGGCAAGTGGAACCTCGAAGCCAAGGAAGCGCGCCACGGCGAAGACGTGAAGCTCAAGCTGTCGGTGATGGAAGACGGCCGCCAGTCGCACGAAGTCGTGGACGTGGCCTTCCCCTACTTCGCCGGCATCGCCACGCCGCACTTCCACGCCAACCCGCAGCAGGGTGAGTTGAACCACGCCAAGGTGCCCGCCGTGCGGCTGCGTCTGGGCAAGGAAGGCGACCTGCGCGAGGCGTTGGTGGCCACCGTGTTCGACCTGCAGGTCGCGCAGTACGGCATCGACCGCGGCCTGGGCTCGGGCGCCAAGAGCTACGACGACGACGCGCCCTACACGCCGGCCTGGCAAGAGCGCATCACCGGTGTGCCGCGCGAGCAGGTCATCACCGTGGCACGCCAGTTCGCCGACAACGCCGACAAGACACGCGGCAAGTCGATGATCATCATCGGCGCGGCGATGAACCACTGGTACCACGCCGACATGAACTACCGCGGCGTCATCAACCTCTTGATGATGTGCGGCTGCATCGGCCAGAGCGGCGGCGGCTGGGCGCACTACGTGGGGCAAGAGAAGCTGCGCCCGCAGACCGGCTGGACGCCGCTGGCCTTCGCGCTCGACTGGATCCGCCCGCCGCGCCAGATGAACAGCACGAGCTTCTTCTATGCGCACAGCGACCAGTGGCGCTACGAGAAGCTCGACGTCAGCGAGATTCTTTCGCCACTGGCCGACAAGCAGAAGTTCGGCGGCAGCCTGATCGACTACAACGTGCGCGCCGAACGCATGGGCTGGCTGCCCAGCGCACCGCAACTGAAGACCAACCCCTTGCAGTTGGTGAAGAACGCGCAGGCCGCCGGCCAAGACCCGAAAGACTTCGTCGTGCAGGGCCTGAAGACCGGCGCGGTGCAGATGAGCTGCGAAGACCCCGACGCCCCCGAGAACTGGCCGCGCAACATGTTCGTGTGGCGCAGCAACATCCTCGGCTCCAGCGGCAAGGGGCACGAGTACTTCTGCAAGCACCTGCTGGGCACCGAGCACGGCGTGCAGGGCAAAGACCTCGGCGCGGGCGACGCGAAGCCGCAAGAAGTGCAGTGGCACGACCAGGCGCCCGAAGGCAAGCTCGACCTGGTGGTGACGCTCGACTTCCGCATGAGCACCACCTGCCTGTACAGCGACATCGTGCTGCCCACGGCCAGCTGGTACGAGAAGAACGACCTCAACACCAGCGACATGCACCCGTTCATCCACCCGCTGTCGGCCGCGGTCGACCCGGTGTGGCAATCGAAGTCCGACTGGGAAATCTACAAAGGCTTCGCCAAGGCCTTCAGCGAGGTCTGCGTGGGGCACCTGGGCGTCGAGAAAGAAGTGGTGCTCACCCCGTTGATGCACGACACCCCGGCCGAGCTGGCCCAGCCCTTCGACGTGCGCGAATGGAAGAAGGGCGAATGCGAGTTGGTGCCGGGCAAGACCGCGCCGCAGATCGCCGTGGTCGAGCGCGACTACCCGAATGTCTTCAAGCGCTTCACCTCGCTGGGCCCGTTGATGAACAAGGCCGGCAACGGCGGCAAGGGCATCGCGTGGAACACCGAGACCGAGGTGCAACAGCTCGGTGAACTGAACGGTGTGGACAGCGAAGGCCGCCCGCGCATCGTGACCGACATCGACGCCTGCGAAGTGATCTTGCAGCTGGCGCCCGAGACCAACGGCCACGTCGCCGTGAAGGCCTGGGAGGCGCTGAGCAAGGCCACCGGCCGCGAGCACGCCCACCTGGCCCTGCACCGCGAAGACGAGAAGATCCGCTACCGCGACGTGCAGGCCCAGCCGCGCAAGATCATCAGCTCGCCGACCTGGAGCGGGCTGGAAAGCGAGAAGGTCTCGTACAACGCCGGCTACACCAACGTGCACGAACTGATCCCCTGGCGCACCCTCACCGGGCGCCAGCAGTTCTACCAAGACCACCCGTGGATGGTGGCCTTCGGCGAAGGCTTCAGCAGCTACCGCCCGCCGGTGGACCTGAAGACGACCTCGGGCATCCAGGGCATCAAGCCCAACGGCCAGAAAGAGATCGTTCTCAACTTCATCACGCCGCACCAGAAGTGGGGCATCCACAGCACCTACAGCGACAACCTGCTGATGCTGACGCTCAACCGCGGCGGCCCCGTCATCTGGATCTCGGAAGACGACGCCAAGCGTGCCGGCATCGAAGACAACGACTGGGTCGAGCTGTTCAACATCAACGGCGCCATCGCGGCGCGGGCGGTGGTGAGCCAGCGCGTGAACCCGGGCATGACGCTCATGTACCACGCGCAGGAAAAGATCATCAACACCCCCGGGTCCGAGATCACCGGCATCCGCGGCGGCATCCACAACTCGGTGACCCGCATCGTGACCAAGCCGACCCACATGATCGGCGGCTACGCGCAGTACAGCTACGGCTTCAACTACTACGGAACGATCGGCACCAACCGCGACGAGTTCGTGGTGGTGCGCAAGATGAACCAGGTCGATTGGCTGGATGAGCCCGCCGCTCGCCGCCCGCAAGGAGAACAAGCATGAAGGTGCGCGCACAGATCGGCATGGTGCTCAACCTCGACAAGTGCATCGGCTGTCACACCTGCTCGGTCACTTGCAAGAACGTGTGGACGAGCCGCAAGGGCGTCGAGTACGCCTGGTTCAACAACGTCGAGACCAAGCCCGGCATCGGCTACCCCAAGGAATGGGAGAACCAGGACAAGTGGAACGGCGGCTGGATCCGCAACGCCGATGGCTCGATCTCGCCGCGTCAGGGCGGCAAGTGGAAGCTGCTGATGCGCATCTTCGCCAACCCGAACCTGCCCGAGATCGACGACTACTACGAGCCCTTCACCTTCGACTACGAGCACCTGCACACGGCGCCCGAGATGAAGCACGCGCCGACCGCACGCCCGCGTTCGCTGATCACCGGCCAGCGCATGGAGAAGATCGAGTGGGGCCCGAACTGGGAAGAAATCCTCGGCGGTGAATTCTCGAAGCGCTCGAAGGACAAGAACTTCGACGACATCCAGAAGGACATCTACGGCCAGTTCGAGAACACCTTCATGATGTACCTGCCGCGCCTGTGCGAGCACTGCCTCAACCCGGCGTGCGTGGCCTCGTGCCCCTCGGGCTCGATCTACAAGCGCGAGGAAGACGGCATCGTGCTGATCGACCAGGACAAGTGCCGCGGCTGGCGCATGTGCGTGTCGGGCTGCCCGTACAAGAAGATTTACTACAACTGGGAAAGCGGCAAGGCCGAGAAGTGCACCTTCTGCTACCCGCGCATCGAAGCGGGGCAGCCCACGGTGTGCTCTGAGACCTGCGTGGGCCGCATCCGCTACCTGGGCGTGCTGCTCTACGACGCCGACAAGATCGAGGCCGCCGCGAGCGTCGAGAAAGACACCGACCTTTACCCCGCGCAGCTTGCCGCCTTCCTCGACCCGCACGACCCGAAGGTGATCGAGCAGGCCCGGCGCGACGGCATTCCCGACGCGTGGCTCGAATCGGCCAAGAACAGCCCCGTCTACAAGATGGCGGTCGAGTGGAAGGTGGCGCTGCCGCTGCACCCCGAGTACCGCACGCTGCCGATGGTCTGGTACGTGCCGCCGCTGTCGCCCATCACCGCCGCCGCACACGCCGGCCACGTGGGCACCAACGGCGAGATTCCCGACGTGAAGCAGCTGCGCATCCCGGTGAAGTACCTGGCCAACCTGCTGACGGCCGGCGACACGCTGCCGGTCATCACCGCGCTCGAACGCATGCTCGCGATGCGCGCCTACCAGCGCGGCAAGCACGTGGACGGCAAGCCCAACCACGCCGCCTTGAAGCAGGTGGGGCTGAGCGAGGCGATGGTCGAAGACATGTACAAGATCATGGCCATCGCCAACTACGAAGACCGCTTCGTCATCCCGAGCACGCACCGCGAGTACGCCGAGAACGCGTTCGACGTGCGCGGCGGCTGCGGCTTCAGCTTCGGCAACGGCTGCAGCGACGGGCAAAGCGAGACCAGCCTGTTCGGCAGCACCAAGCGCCGCACGATCCCGATCAAGGCCGAGCTGTAAAGGGGCGACACCATGAGCATTCTTTCTTCACCCCAACGCATGGCGCTGACGCTGCGCTCGCTGGCCTGGCTGCTGCGCTACCCCGACGCCGAGATGCGCATGCACCTGCTCGACCTGCGCGACACGATGCGCGACGAAGGCGCGCTGACCAGCGGCCGCCGCGCCGAGATCGACGTGCTGATCGACCGCCTGCGCGGCGCGCCCGGCCTGAAAAGCGAGTCGGAGTACGTGGACCTCTTCGACCGGGGCCGGCGCACCGCGCTGCACCTGTTCGAGCACATCCACGGCGACAGCCGCGACCGCGGTCCGGCGATGGTCGATCTGACGCAGACCTACGAACGCGCCGGCCTGCACCTGTCGCCCGGCGAGTTGCCCGACCACCTGCCGGTGCTGCTCGAATTCGCCAGCACGCAGCCGCCACGCGAAGCACGCGAGTTCTTGCGCGAAACGGCCCACATCGTGCGCGCCATCTTCAGCGCCCTGCTCGACCGCCAGAGCCCCTACGCCAGCGTGCTGGCCGCGGTGCTCGACTTGGCCGGCGAACGGGCCGAACGCGTGGCGCTGCCCGAAGAGCCCGAACTCGACCAAGCCTGGGCCGAGCCCGAGGTCTTCGGCGGCTGCTCGACCGCCGGCCAGTCGCGCCCCGAACAGCCACAGCCGATCCACATCGTCCGCAACCCCGCGCGCAACGCCGACGGCCTGCGCGCCACGGGTTGACGAGGAGAAGAAGCCATGACCGCCTTGCACAACTTCCTGTTCACGATCTTTCCCTACATCTGCCTCACGGTGTTTCTGCTGGGCAGCCTGGTGCGCTTCGACCGCGACGCGTACACGTGGAAGAGCGACTCTTCGCAGCTGCTGCGCAAGAGCAAGCTCAACTGGGCGAGCAACCTCTTTCACGCAGGCATCCTGTTCCTGTTCTTCGGCCACACGGTGGGCCTTCTGACGCCGCACTGGGTGTACGAGCCCTTCATCACGCCGGCGCAAAAGCAGTTGCTCGCCATCGTGGCCGGTGGCGTGGCGGGCAGCCTGTGCTTCGTCGGCCTCACCGGCCTGATCGTGCGCCGCATGGGCGACGAGCGCGTGCGCGCCACGAGCCACGGCACCGACCTGCCGCTGCTCCTGGTGCTGTGGGTGCAGCTCACGCTGGGCCTCGTCACGCTGCCGTTCTCGCTCGGGCACAGCGATGGCTCGGTGATGCTGGCGCTGTCGCACTGGGCGCAAGGGGTCTTCACGCTGCAGCCCGACGCGGCCGTGCTGAGCCCGCTCGACTGGGTCTACAAGGCGCACCTCGTGCTGGGCATGACGATCTTCCTGGTCTTCCCGTTCACGCGGCTGGTGCATGTGTGGAGCGGCTTCGCCTCGGTCACTTACCTGTTCCGTCCGTACCAGATGGTGCGTTCGCGCCGCCTGAACGTGCCGCGTCGTTGAGGAGCCTCGCCATGACACCGTCCACCCTCGCCCCGGCCGCCATCAACGGCGTGCCACTGGTCGCCAGCAACGAAACCCTCAGCGACGACGAGCTGCGCCAGCGCGCCCACATCGAGCTGCTGCGCCAGGCGGCCATCGGCGCCGGCCTGCTCGACGCCGACGACCCGGTGCCCCTGATGGGCGCCACCAGCCCCGCCGCCACCACGGCCATCGAAGCGCTGCTCGACCGCGCCATCACCCGACCCACACCCGACGACGAGGCCTGCCGCCGTTACCACGCGGCCCACGCCGCGCGCTACGCGGTGGGCGAGAAGGTCTGGCTGCGCCACGTGCTCTTCGCCGTCACACCCGGCGTCGATGTGGTGGCGCTGCGCCAGCGCGCCGAGGCCTGCCTGATCGACCTGCGCGCGAAAGACCGCGACGAGGCCGACCGCTTCGGCGCAGTCGCGCAGCAGTGGTCCAACTGCCCCAGCGGCCAGCAGGGCGGCGACCTCGGCTGGCTGGGTGCCGACGACTGCGCGCCCGAGTTCGCGCGTGAGGTCTTCGGCCACACCGAGGTCGGCGTGCTGCCGCGCCTGGTGCACAGCCGCTTCGGCCTGCACGTGGTCGAAGTGCGCGAGCGCCAGCCCGGCACCGTGCCGCCGTTCGAGGCCGTGCGCTCGGCCGTGCAGCAGGCGCTCGACCGGCAGACCTTCGCCACCGGTCTGCGCCACTACCTGCAGCAGCTCGCCGCGCAGGCGCAGGTCGAAGGGGTCGATCTCGAAGCGGCCTCGTCACCACTGGTGCAGTGAGCCACCGCCGAGACGGCCATGCCCGACGACCTGCTCGCGCGGCTGCGCAGTTTTCACGACGACGCGTTTCCGCAGTACCGCTCGCACTTCCGGCTGCTGGTCGATGACGGCCAGCACCCGATGACCCTGTTCATCGGGTGCAGCGATTCGCGCCTCGTGCCCTACCTGCTGACCGGCGCCGGCCCGGGCGAGCTGTTCCTCGTGCGCAACGTCGGCGCCTTTGTGCCGCCCTACGACCAGTCGTTCGGCTTTCACGGCACCGCCGCGGCCATCGAGTTCGCCGTGCTGAACCTCAACGTCAAGCGCATCGTCGTGTGCGGGCACAGCCATTGCGGGGCCATCCGCGCCTTGTATGGCGAGGTACCGGCCGAAGCGCAGAACCTCGCCCGCTGGCTCGACCTCGGCCGCGACGCCGCACTGCCCGTGGCCGAACCCGGCCCCGACGTGCTGCGCCGCACCGAGCAGCGCGCCGTGGTGTTGCAACTGCAACGCCTGATGGACTACCCCATGGTGCGCAGCCGCGTCGAAGCCGGCACGCTGAGCCTGCACGGCTGGCACTACGTCATCGAAGACGGCGAGGTGCATGTGTTCGACGTGGACCAAGGCGGCTTCGTGCCTGCATCGAGCGCCCGCAACGCCGGCACCAACCCGTACATCTTCGACGACCCCGAACGCATGGACGCCAGCGGCATCCCCACCGGGGATTAAAGAAAGGCGTGAGCCCAACTTGGGGGCAAGGGGCCAAGCCCCACCCCACCCACGCGCGAAGCGCGCATCTCGTTCGTTTGCATTCGGGCCCCGTGTGCAGGCGTCGGAGGGGCGGGCTCTTGAGGGCCGGCGCGCGCAGCGCGCATCCACCTCTGACTTCGTGCGAATGTCTGAGTGCAGCGCCGCAGGCGCGAAGCGAGTTCTCGCACGACGGCCCTCAAGAGCCTGCACCGCAGAGCAGTCCCGCGCCAGCGGGACCGCCGGAATCGGGTCGCCTTTTCTTTGCCTACTTTCTTTTGGCGAAGCAAAAGAAAGCAGGTGCGCTGCCGGGCGCACATCCCGGCGCCGACTCCCGCGAGGGAAGAAGGGTCCTACATGCCACGAACAGGCCCTTCGAGACCTCAGGGCGAACGGAGCACATGGAACCACAACCTGAACCCAGATCAAGGACACCCACCCCCACCCCGGGATACGTTCCCCCCACCATGAACACCACCTCCGCCCCACCGTCCCTGCAAGACACCGTCACGCAACACGGCCTCACCTCCTTGCACCTGCAAGGCCAGACCCTGCTCCCCATCGTGCAAGGCGGCATGGGCGTCGGTGTGTCGGCGCACCGCCTCGCCGGCAGCGTGGCCGCGCTCGGTGCCGTCGGCACGATCTCGTCGGTGGACCTGCGGCGCCACCACCCCGACCTGATGCAGCGCACCCAGGGCATGAAACCCGGCCCCGAGATGAAGGCCACCATCGACGCCGCCAACCTCGAAGCCCTGCGCCGCGAGATCGCCGCCGCACGCACGCTGTCGCAAGGCCGCGGCCTGCTGGCCGTCAACGTGATGCGCGCGGTGGGCGAATACGCGCACTCGATCAGCACCGCGCTCGAAGCCGGCATCGACGCCGTCGTCGTCGGGGCCGGCCTGCCGCTCGACCTGCCCGAACTCGCGCGCGAGCACCCGCGCACCGCGCTCGTGCCGATCCTGTCGGACGCACGCGGCGTGTCGCTCGTGCTCAAGAAGTGGGAACGCAAGCAGCGCCTGCCCGACGCCATCGTCATCGAGCACCCGCGCTACGCCGGCGGCCACCTCGGCGCGGCCAAGATCGCCGACCTGCACGACCCGCGCTTCGACTTCGAGCGCGTGCTGCCCGAGGTGCGCGCGCTGCTGCGTGCGGCCGGGGTCGAGCGCGAGGTGGCGCTGATCTGCGCCGGCGGCATCCGCAGCTTCGAAGACATCCGTCGCGTGCAATCGCTCGGCGCCGATGCCGTGCAATTGGGCACGCCCTTCGTGGCGACCGAAGAGTGCGACGCCGCGCCCGAGTTCAAGCGTGTGCTCGCCGAAGCGCGCGACGAAGACGTGGTCGAAATCACCAGCGTCGCCGGCCTGCCCGCACGCGCGGTGCTCACGCCCTGGCTCCAGCGCTACCTCGAAGTCGAGCCGCGCCTGCAGGCCAGCGCGCACAAGAAGCCGCGCTGCACGCTCAGCTTCGACTGCCTCGCGCAATGCGGGCTGCGCGATGGCTTGTCGGCCTGGGGGCAGTTCTGCATCGACAAGCAACTCGCGGCCGCCTTGCGGGGCGACGTGGCCAAGGGCCTGTTCTTCCGAGGCACCGGGGCCCTGCCCTTCGGCACGCACATTGCCACCGTGCGGCAGTTGATCGACCGGTTGCTGACACCGGGCGTGGCACTCGGCACGCCGCCCGCGCCGATCTTGGCTGCGGCCGCCTGAACGGCGAGGGGCCTGCGATGACGCTGATCCCGCTGCGGCCGCTGCCGCCCGTCAACCCCGTGCCCCTGCCACCCGCCCACGCGGGCTGGCACGCGGCGCGCCTGCTCACCGCACCGCACCGCCTGGGCTTCTTCAGCGCGGCGGTCTTGATGGCGGCCACCGCGCTGTGGTGGGCCGGCGTGATGTTTGCGCGGCAGATGGGCCTGGCGCTGCCCTGGGCCGCACCGCCGCTGGTGGCGCACGGGCTCGCGATGAGCTTCGCGTTCATGCCGCTGTTCATCATCGGCTTCCTGTTCACCGCCGGCCCCAAGTGGCTGGGCATGCCCGAGGTGCCGGCCCGGGCGCTGTTGCCCGCCGTGCTGGCGCTGGCGGTGGGCTGGGTCGTGGCCTTGCTGGGCTTTCATGTGCACACGCTGCTGGCGGCCGCCGGCATGGCGGTGGCCACCGGGGGCTGGGTCGCGGCCATGCGCCGCTTCGTGCGCCTGCTCGGCGCGAGCCGCGTGCCCGACACGCTGCATGCGCGGGGCGTGGCCCTTGCCGGCGCGGTAGGGGCGCTGGCCAT
Organism: Piscinibacter sp. PDB5-1; assembly: GCF_056676035.1. Classification (NCBI taxonomy): domain Bacteria; kingdom Pseudomonadati; phylum Pseudomonadota; class Betaproteobacteria; order Burkholderiales; family Sphaerotilaceae; genus Piscinibacter; species Piscinibacter sp. PDB5-1. The sequence goes on from NZ_JBWVZL010000001.1 coordinate 1,277,318, forward strand.
GGCGGCCGGCGTGGTCGGCGTGGCGGTGGGCGATGTGACCGTGTCGCGCGCCGCCGCGCAAATGGGCCTGTGGGGCTTTCTGGGACCGACCTTCGCCGTGGTGTCGCACCGCATGATTCCGTTCTTCACCGCCGCCGCGCTGCCCCGCCTCGACGCGTGGAAGCCGCAGTGGCTGCTGGGCGTGATGGGCGCGGTGTTTGCGCTGCTCACGCTGGCCGAGGTGGCCGAGTTGATGTGGTGGCCGCTGCCGGCCACCGTGCATGCGGCGCTGGCGCTGGTGCTCGCCCCGGCCTCGGTGCTGATGCTGTGGCTCGCGGTGCGCTGGGGCCTGGTGCAAAGCCTGCGCATTCGCCTGCTGGCCATGCTGCATGGCGGCTTCGTGTGGCTGGGTGTGGCGCTGTGGCTCGCGGCGCTGTCGCATGCGCGCGTGGCGCTGTGGGGCGACGCCGCCTCGCTGGGCCTCGCGCCGCTGCATGCGCTGACCATGGGCTACCTGGGCTGCACGCTGATCGCAATGATCACGCGCGTGGCCGCCGGCCACAGCGGCCGGGCACTCGCCGCCGACGACATCGCCTGGCGCCTGTACGGCGTGCTGCAGGCCGGGGTGCTGCTGCGGGTGATGGCCGCGCTGTGGCCGCAAGCCTCAACGTGGCTGCTGTTGCCTGCGGCCCTGGCCTGGGGCGCGGCCTGCACCGTGTGGGCCCTGCGCCATGGCGGGTGGCTGGGGCGCGCGCGGGTGGACGGGCGCGCGGGCTGAGCACGCGCCCCACGCGAGGACCGCTCAGCGGTGCCGGTGATGCCGGTGGTGGTGCCCGTCGATGATGACCGTGGGCGCCTGCGGTTCGCTGTAGCGGTGGCCGTGCCCATGGCCGTGCCCGCGGTGGTGGCCCCCATAGGGCAGCACCACGCAGCCGGCGGCGGCCGCGCCAACGATCAACAGCACGCCAAGGCGCAGAACCCGTTGAAGTGATTTCACGTCATGTCTCCTGAGGGTGAAGGCAGACGGTTCAACGGTGTGCCGCAGCGCACGTTGACGCTCGTTCAGCGCCCGCAGGTAAAGCCTTTGTAAAGTTCATCGGCGCGCGGGCGCCCGACCGTGGCTCAGGCCTCGGCGCCGACCTCGGGTGAGTCCGTCGCGGCGGCGCCCCGGCTGGCCTGCGGCACGCTGAAGCTGAACTCGGCGCCTTCGCCAGGCCGGCTGTGCGCGCGGACCTGCCCCCCGTGCCGCTCGACGATGCGCTTGACGATGGCCAGTCCAAGGCCGGTGCCCGGGTAACGCGCATCGTTGACCAGGCGCGAGAAGGCCGTGAACAACTGGTGCGCGCGCGAGGCATCGAAGCCGATGCCGTTGTCCGTCACGCGGTAGCTCAGCGTGTGCCCGTCACCACCGCCGCTCACATGCACCCTGGGGTGCGCGGCCGCGCGCGAGAACTTCATTGCATTGCCGATGAGGTTGCCCATGACCTCGCCCATGAGAACGGCATCGCCCTGCAGCGGCGGCAGGGCGTCGATCGACACCTCGCCTGTGTAGCCGAGTGCCGCACGCTGGCGCCGCGCCGCTTCGGTGGCCAGCTCGGTCATGTCGATGTGTGCCGACTTCAGCGGCTGCGTTTCGCTCGACATCAACGCGCCCAGCGCGTCGATCACGTCGGCCACGTGGCGGCACTCGCGGGTGGCCGCTTGCAGGGCACGCTCGCGGTCCACCACGGCACTCGATGCCGACAGCTCCAGCAGCTGGCCGATGCTCAACACCGGGGCGCGCACGTCGTGCGTGATCACGCGCGTCAGCCCCGACAGCTCGGCGTTGCGAAGCTCCAGTTCGGCGGTGCGGTCTTTCACGCGCCTTTCGAGTTGATTCGTGAGGGCGGTGAGGTCTTGCTCGCGTTGGCGCAGCTGGCCGACGAGCCGCGTCAGCGCGTTGGCCAGCTTCGAGGCCTCGTCGCTGCCGGTGGCGTCGTCGGTGTTCGCTTCGGCGAGGGCGGCCGCGCGGCGCAAGGGGTCGAGCAAGCGCCCGGCCGCCCACCACAGGCAGCCCATCAGCAGCACAGCCGCAGCCACGCCGGCCATCCATGACTGGGACACCAACGCCCGCGCGGGCGCCCCCACGATGGCCTCGGGCTGACGCACCACCACTGTCCATCCCAGGCCGGTGTAGTCACGGAAACCCGCGCGCTTCACGGCGGCGGTGAGGTAACGCTTGCCGTTCGACCAAGTCACCACCTGGGCCGACCCGTTGGCCAGGCCGGCCAGGCCGCTGGGCAGCTGTTCGGTCTGCCCGGGCAGCAGCCGCAGGTTGGCCCCCTCGGCGTTGTAGATGAACATCTCGATGCCCTCGCGCGCCTGCAAGGTCTCGTTCACCTGCGCGTGCAATTCTTCGGCCCATTCCCAGTGCAGGTGCGCCCCCAGCACCCCCACCGTGCGCTGCTCGACGACCACTGGCGCGGCCACGTCGATCAGGCGCGGCGGCCCTTCGTCGTTGGGGTCCTTGGCAATGAAGGGCTTGAGCAGCTTGGCGTCGTGCACGTCCAGCACGGACGGCCCCTCGCGGCCGCGCCGCCACCAATCGCGCGCACTGACATTGGTGCCTTCGAGGATGCGGCCCGAGGCCGTCTTCACGGTGCCCTGCGCGTCGGTGAGGCCGATCCACGCGTAGTGCGGGTAGGTGCTTTTGAGCTGGTCGATGTCGGCTTGCCGCAAGCCGGTCACCGGCAGCGCGCGGATCGAAGCCGCGAGGTTCGACACCTCGCGCAGCCGTTCATACAGGCCGAAGTCGAGCCCACTGGCCAGGCGCAAGGCGGTGTCGGTGAGTCGCTTCGAATGCAGCTCCATCGCGTGCTGCTGGACCCAGCCCCCGGCCACGTGCCCGAGGGTGCCGAAGATCAGCAGCACCAGGGCCGCCACCGTGAGGCTCAGCTTGACCCGCATCGAGCGGGACACCACGCGCAGGTGAAGGCGGATCGGCATGGGCAGGGCGCAGGCAACGGTCGGGCGTGCCACCAGGGACGACCACCGAAGGCTACGCGGGAAGCTTGCCCTCGATCAACTGGGCCTTTCTTGGCGGCCGCGGGGCGAACACGTTTCTTGAACTTGTTCAAGGCGTGTGCAGGGGGCGCTGCGTAGTCTGAGCCCCGCTGATTCACCGCTTTGAAAGACACCCATGACCGCTTCCACCGCCCAGATCGACGTGCGCCAGATCCCCCCGCCGCAACGCCACGCGTTCATCTTCTCGACCTTCGAGTCGCTGCCGGCGGGCAGCGGCTTCGAACTGCTCAACGACCACGACCCGGTGCCGCTGTACCGCCAGTTCGAGGCACGGCACCTGGGCCGGTTCGACTGGACCTACCTCGAGACCGGCCCCGCGCAGTGGCGCGTGCGCATCGGCAAGCTGGCCGAAGGCACCGCGGCCGGTCAACCCGGCGAATGCTGCGGCTGCGCCTGCCGGGGTGCCTGAGGTGAGCGACGCGCTGCGCCCACGCAAGCCACAGCTGGTGTGCCCGGCCGGCTCGCCGCGCGCGCTGCGCCTGGCGGTGGATGCCGGCGCCGACGCGGTGTACCTCGGCTTCAAGGACGCCACCAACGCCCGCGACTTCAGCGGCCTCAACTTCGACGATGCGCAACTGCGCGAAGGCGTGCGCTACGCCCATGCACGCGGCCGCGAGGTGCTGCTGGCGCTGAACACCTTTGCCGATGCGTGCGACACGACGCCCTGGCAACGCGCGGTGGACCGCGCCGCCGCCGCGCAGGTCGATGCGCTGATCGTGGCCGACGTGGGCGTGATGGCCTACGCGCGCGCGCATCACCCCACGCTGCGCCTGCACCTGTCGGTGCAGGCCTCGGCCACCACCGGCGAGGCGATCGAGTTCTACCGCGAGCGCTACGGCATTCGCCGTGCGGTGCTGCCGCGCGTGTTGACGCTGTCGCAGGTGCAGCACGTCGCGCGCCACACCGAGGCCGAGGTCGAGGTGTTCGGCTTCGGCAGCCTGTGCGTGATGGTTGAGGGCCGCTGCGCGCTGTCGTCGTTTGCCACCGGGCAGTCACCCAACACGGCCGGCGTGTGTTCACCCCCCAAGGCCGTGCGCTGGGAAGACGGCCCCGACGGCGTGAGCGCGCGCCTGGGCGGTGTGCTGATCGACCGCTACGCCGCGGGTGAGCCGCGCGGCTACCCCACGCTGTGCAAGGGCCGCTTCGTCGTCAACGGCACGCGCGACTACGCGCTCGAAGAACCCACCAGCCTCAACACCCTGGCCCTGCTGCCGCAACTGGCGCAGGCGGGCGTGGCCGCCATCAAGATCGAAGGCCGCCAGCGCAGCCCGGCCTATGTGGCCGAGGTGACGCGCGTGTGGCGCGCCGCGCTCGACCAACTCGACACCGACACGCGCTACGCGGTGCAACCCGGCTGGAACGCATCGCTAGCGCGTTGGGCCGAAGGCCAGCAGCACACGCTGGGCGCGTATGAAAGGCCTTGGCGATGAACACCGCACAGCCCGCGATGGGCCTCAGGACCGACCTCATGACCGGCTTCACGATCGGCCCGCTGCAATACGCCTGGCCGCGCAGCACCACGCTGCAGTTCTATGCCGACATGGCCGATGGCCCGGCCGACACCGTGGTGCTCGGCGAGGTGGTGTGCGCACGCCGCCACGAAGTGAAGCTGGCCGACTGGCTGGCGCTCGCCCGCGAGCTGGCCACCGCCGGCAAGACCGTCGTGCTGGCCACGCAGAGCCTGGTGGCGGGCGAGGCCGAGTTGCGCGCGTTGCGACGGGTGTGCGAGCAGCACGAGTTCATGGTCGAGGCGGGCGATGCCTCGGCGCTGGGCGTGCTGGCACGGCGCGATGCGCCCGCCGCGCCGCCCTTCGTGATCGGCCCGCACGTGAATGTGTACAACCGCGCGGCCTTGGAAGAGCTGGCCTCGTTGGGCGCTGCGCGCTGGGTGCCGCCACTCGAACTGTCCCTCGACGCGGTGGGCCGCATCAACCCGGCGCACGAGCGCGTGGCGGGTGCGGCCGGGCCGCTGGTGACCGAGGTGTTCGCCTTCGGCCGCATGCCGCTGGCGTTTTCGGCCCGCTGCTTCACGGCGCGCCACCACCGCTTGAAGAAGGACGAATGCGCCTTCCGCTGCTACGACGACACCGACGGCCTGCTGCTCAGCACCGAAGAAGGCCAGCCCTTCCTGGTGCTCAACGGCATCCAGACGCAGTCGGCCGCGGTGCACTGCCTGCTCGATGCGCGGGCCGCACTCACGGTGGCCGGCGTGCAGCGCCTGCGGCTGTCGCCCTGCAGCCAGGGCTTCGCTGAAGTGGTGGCGCTGTTCGACGCGGTGTTCAACCACGGCGCCGATGCCGACGAGGCCATGGCCGCGCTGGATGCATTCCCCCTGCCCGGCGCGCGGGCCAATGGCTTCGCCCACCGCCGCGCAGGCCTGGAGCTGGCATGAGCCCCGCCCCCACCCCTGCCGCCGCCTCACAGACCCCGTCTTGGGCGCGGCCGTTCACCGACCGCCTGCGCCGCGTGGTGCAGCGCCTGCCGGTGCAGCCGCCCTCGTTCGTCGCCGCCCGCGCGCTCGACGCGCTGCTCTGGCCCCGCCTCGACGCCGACCAGCGCGTGCTGCTCGCCGGCCGCTGCGTCGAGATCGGCCTCATCGAACCCGGCCTGCGCGTGCGCCTGCGCATGGGGCCGCGTGGCTTCTCGGTGCCACCGGCGCACGAGCCACCGGTGGTGCGCATCCGCGCGCGCGTGGCCGCCTTGCACGCGCTCTTGCGCGGCGAGCAAGACGCCGACCGCCTGTTCTTCGAGCAGGCCCTGCTGATGGAAGGCGACACCGAGTTCGCGCTCGCCATCAAGAACACGCTCGATGCGATCGGCCCGCTGTGGCCCGGTCGCGCATGAGTGCCCTGCCCCTTCACCGCCCCCTCATCAAGGACACCCCCGCATGACCGCCTCTCTGCCCAGCCACGTGCTCAAGCGGCATGGCCGCCTCGCCCCCTTCGACGCCCTCAAGATCGTCAGCGCGCTGCGGCGTGCCGGCACCGCCAGCGGCGAGTTCGGCGACGCCGAGGCCCAGCGCCTCACCGACGAGGCCGTGCTGCCACGCGTGCGCGCAATGACCACGCCGCTGCCGCACATCGAGCAGATTCAAGACGCGGTCGAGGCCGCGCTCTTCGAGGCCGGCCACCGCCACACGTTGCGCGCCTACGCCGTCTACCGCGAGCAGCACCGGCAGTTGCGCGACGCACGCCAGTCGCTGGTGGACGTGCAGGCCGCGATGGATGAATACCTGCAGCAACGCGACTGGCGCATCAACGCCAACGCGAACCAGGGCTGGTCACTGGGCGGCTTGATCTTGAACGTGTCGGGCAAGGTGGTCGCCAACTACTGGCTCGACCACGTGTACCCGCCCGAGGTGGGCCGTGCGCACCGCCAGGCCGACCTGCACATCCACGACCTCGACATGCTCAGCGGCTACTGCGCCGGCTGGTCGCTGCGCACGCTGCTGCACGAGGGGCTGAACGGCGTGCCGGGCAAGGTCGAGGCCGGCCCGCCCAAGCACCTGTCGAGCGCGGTCGGCCAGATCGTCAACTTCCTCGGCACGCTGCAAAACGAATGGGCCGGCGCGCAGGCCTTCAGCAGCTTCGACACCTACCTCGCGCCCTTCGTGCGCAAAGACGCGATGAGCTACGCGCAGGTGCGCCAGTGCATCCAGGAGCTGATCTACAACCTCAACGTGCCCTCGCGCTGGGGCACGCAAACGCCCTTCACCAACCTCACCTTCGACTGGACCTGCCCCGAAGACCTGCGCGAACAGGTGCCGGTGATCGCCGGTGTCGAGATGCCCTTCACCTACGGCGAGCTGCAGGCCGAGATGGACCTCATCAACCGCGCCTACATCGAGGTCATGACGGCCGGCGATGCCAAGGGCCGCGTGTTCACCTTCCCCATTCCCACCTACAACATCACCAAAGACTTCGACTGGTTTCACCCGAACGCCGAGTTGCTGTTCGAGATGACCGCACGCTACGGCTTGCCGTACTTCCAGAACTTCGTCAATTCAGACCTCGAACCGCACATGGTGCGCTCGATGTGCTGCCGATTGCAGCTCGACCTGCGCGAGCTGCTCAAGCGCGGCAACGGCCTCTTCGGCTCGGCCGAGCAGACCGGCTCGGTCGGTGTGGTGACCATCAACTGCGCACGCCTGGGCCACCTGTACGCCGGCAACGAACGCGCGCTCTTCGCGCGGCTCGACGAGCTGCTCGAACTGGGCAAGCAAAGCCTCGAGATCAAGCGCAAGCTGGTGCAGCGCCTCATCGACGAAGGGCTCTTCCCGTACACACGCCGCTACCTGCGCACGCTGCGCAACCACTTCTCGACCTTGGGCGTGAACGGGCTCAACGAGATGATCCGCAACCTGTCGCACGACCGCGAAGACATCACCTCGGCCTGGGGCCAGGCCTTCGCCGAACGCGTGCTCGACCACGTGCGCGACCGCATGGTGCAGTTTCAAGAAGAGACCGGCCACCTCTACAACCTCGAAGCCACCCCCGCCGAGGGCACGACCTACCGCTTCGCCAAAGAAGACCGCAAGCGATTCCCCGCCATCGTGCAGGCCGGCACCACCGACCACCCGTACTACACGAACTCGTCGCAGCTGCCCGTGGGCTTCACCGACGACCCCTTCGAAGCGCTCGAACGCCAAGAGCCGCTGCAGCGCAAGTACACCGGCGGCACCGTGCTGCACCTGTACATGAACGAGCCCCTGTCGAGCGCCGCCGCCTGCCGCGAGCTGGTGCGGCGCGCGCTCACCAACTACCGGCTGCCGTACGTGACCGTGACGCCGACGTTTTCGATCTGCCCCACGCACGGCTACCTGGCCGGTCGCCACGACTTCTGTCCCACCTGCGACGAAGAACGGCTCGCCAAGAAGCGCCGCGAACTCGCCTCGCATTGACCGCGTGATTCACCTTCAACCGGAGACCCGCATGAGCACCGAAACCTTCCTCTGCCCCGAACCCGTCACCCTGCGCGACGACGAACGCCAGCCCTGCGAGGTGTGGACCCGCGTGATGGGCTACCACCGCCCCGTCGCCTCGTTCAACACCGGCAAGAAAGGCGAGTTCGCCGAGCGCCTGCATTTCGAAGAGTCGCGCGCCGGGCTCGCAGCCGCGTCACCGGCCAGCACCGCCCCCACCACCGCGAGCCACTGATGCAAGACGCCCGCGCCGATGCGCTGCGCGTGGGCGGCGTGCAGCGTTTCACCACGCTCGACTACCCCGGCGCGCTCGCGGCCGTGGTCTTCGTGCAAGGCTGCCCGTGGGCCTGCGTGTACTGCCACAACCCGCACCTGCAATCGCGCACGCCCAGCCCCTGCACGCCCGGCCTGCCCTGGCACGAGCTGCGCGACTGGATCGACCACCGCCGTGGCCGCCTCGACGCCATCGTCTTCAGCGGCGGCGAACCCACGCTCGACCCGGCCCTGCCCGAAGCCGCGCGCGAAGTGCGCGAGATGGGCTTTCGCATCGGCCTGCACACCGCAGGCATGCTGCCCCTGCGCCTGCGCCGCGTGCTGCCCCTGGTGGACTGGGTCGGCCTCGACATCAAAGCCCCGCTCGGCGACGAAGCCCAGCACCGGCAAATCACCGGCGCCTCGGCCCGAGGCTCGGCCGCCGCCGTGCGCGAAAGCCTGCGCTTGATCCAGGAAGCCCAGGTGCCCTTCGAATGCCGCACCACCGCCCACGGCGCCCTGCTCGCCCCCGGCGTGCTCGAACAGATGGGCCAAGACCTCGCCAACGCCGGCGTGCGCCGCTACGCGCTGCAAGCCTGCCGCGAGGCGGAGCGCCCGGCCGGTGCGCCAGTGCACGCACGCTTGAGAGAGGCCGCCGACACCCTGCGGCCGCAGTTCGAGCAGATCGAGTGCCGGCTGGGTTGAGTGGGGTGGCGCCAAGAGCGCTCAAGCGCAGCGAGTTCACAGCGTCCTGGCAACTTGAGAACAAGTGACGCAGTGCCGCCGGCATGTCACCGGCGCAATGCGTCTGACGTGAGCACAGCTTCCGTACGAGGTTTCGGTAGACAAAGGCTCGGCACGAACAGGGAGAGCCTCTGCGACAGCAGGCCGAGAGAAAGGCTGCGCATTTCGGGCGCAAATGAGCAACCCGTTCCGACGCTCCTGTTTTGCCGCTTCTGTGACGCAGCCACCCGAAACCATCGCCCCGGTCCGGCGGCAATCGGCCATGAGCGGACATACATCAAAGCTAGATCAGAGTGTCCACACGGGCGACTTATGGGCGGCTGACCTTGCAGAACTAAGAAATCATCCCCAAAAGGGAATGAGAAAGAAGCGCTGGGTATCGAACTGACGTCCGTACTAAAGAGACAGGAATATGATCCCGCGACCTTTTAGTAGACCGTCTGGAACCCATACAGGGAGATGCGCGCCGTGAAAATTGACATCCACACACACACCAGGAAATGCAAATCCGGTGACGCGCAGACGAGAGAGATTTCGCCAGAGGACTTCTGTGACGCAATCCTATCGACAGAAGTCGGGGTCGTCGCGATCACAAATCACAACGTGTTCGACCTCTCTCAGTTCAAGTCAATTCAGACGCGCATAGGAACGGCGGCTCAGGTCTGGCCAGGCGTGGAGCTCGACGTCTACGACGGGCCCGTTAGAGGCCACCTTTTAGTCATTACCTCGCCCCGGCTGGCGACGCAATTCGCCGCAGCAGTGACTGCGCTAACAAGCGGCCACACGCCAGATTCGTTCCAGGTGACGATTCCGGATGTTCTCGCGACATTTGATGCGATGGAACCGCTCTATGTCGCGCACTACAAGCAGAAGCGGCCGAGCGTCTCGGATGACATGCTTGCAGTGCTTGAAGCGGGAGCGCGGAACAAATGGAGCATCCTTAAAGAGGTGAGCAATGCCATCTCCGCTGGAATTCACATTTCGCATGGGCGGTCATCGATCTACGGCTCCGACATCCATGATTGGGGAAAGTATGTCGAAGGTGCTCATGCGTTGCCTGACCTACGTCTGCCGATCGATAGCTTCGAGCACTTCTGCCTGCTTTTAAAGAAGGACCCAACGACGATCAACACGGCAATGGATCGCAAGACGTCTGAGGAACTCACGCTGGTCCCCTTCGAAGACGGGAAGCCGCTCAACATCAGGGTGTTCAACGACATCAACATCATCTTTGGGCCGAAGGGCACCGGGAAGTCTCGCATCCTCGAAGCCATTGCCAAACACTACACGACGAACGGGATCGATGCCAACGTCTATGAGTCTGCCAGTGGGCGTCTCGATGAGATGTTCAATATCAAAGGCAAGGGCCTTAGCATCAATCTCAACAGTTACGGCATCAGCTACTGCCAGGATGAGATTCAGGTGGTTCGTAGCGCTGCCGAAGTGGACGTCACAAGCGTAGCTAAGTTCAAGGCGTTCTTCGAGTCCACTGTTTCAAACAAGAATGCCAAGCTGATCCTGCTAAAGAACATCGACACTCAGGAGGAAGGTGGGGCAGAGCGGAACTTCTCTAAGTACCACGATACTGCCTCAAAGATCGGGGCATTTTCTGCCTTAGTGACGGGTGATCCCCTCGTGAAGAATGAGCTCACGGAGGACGAATTCACTGAGCTTCAGCGCATCCTCGGGATGCTTCTTGACCGGCTCATTGGGAAGGAGTGGTCGGGATTCGTAGATTGGAAAGAGATCGCGTTGCTCAACTCGGCGATCAAGACCTTCCGGATCGAAGTAGAACGCAAGACAGGCTCGCCCGCGAAGCCCATCACCACGGGCTTTCGTGACTATGCGATGAACCGCATCAAGATTGCGGCCAGTATTAATGAGATCGGCAAGAGCCTATCGTCAGCGATTGCAAATGAAGAGGAGATCGTTGGCAATCTCGGCTCAGGCAAGGGCGAATTGACGTTCGTTACTCAGTTCCTCTTTCAGAACGGCAAAGTTACCGACGGCGACATCTCCAGCCTTACGCCCGTGAAGAAGGGGATCCAGAAGAAGTTTGCCAACGCTCTACGAGAGGTCGGCAAGCATGTGTTCCAAGACGACCTGTTCCACCACGTCTCCGAGCTCAACGCCATCGAGGGAGTTGATGACGTCAAAACGGTCTATGAGTTGCTTCTTTTCAAGAGGTACTTCACTCTGGATGGACTGCCCTATACGCCCTCAAGTGGCGAGGCGTCGATGGTGATGCTGCAAAAGGAGCTCGGGACCGACAAGGACGTCTACATTCTCGATGAACCCGAGAAGAGTCTCGGGAACGAGTACATCAACGACGTGATCGTTCCGCTCATCAGGGAGCGAGCGAAGTCAGGCCGGAGAGTATTCATCTCAACACACGATGCCAACATCGCTGTGAGGACGTTGCCGTATTGCTCGATATACCGAACTCATGGACCAGAGGGGTACAGCACCTTCATGGGTAACCCGTTCACGAACAATTTGGTGAACGTGGCCAAGCGTGAAGATCTGCGTGATTGGAAGGTGGTCAGCATGCGCACACTCGAAGGCGGAAAAGACGCATTTGGAGAGAGAGGGAGAATCTATGGTCACGCTTGATGCAACAGTGGAGTGCGTTGAGGAAAAGTACTTCCTAAAAATCAATGTAGAGCAAGGCCCTGTTGAGATCCCGCTATCCGACGACAGTCCGAATGCCGTCAAGAGTGCTTTCAATAAGCTCATACAGCGGATCAGGATCGGCGAGTTCAACATCAAACTGGAAAAAGTCGGCGAAGACCTGTTCTCCATGGTCGCCAACGAGTACCTAGCCCAACTGAATCGTGAGATTCAAGAGGTGCGCCGTCAGATGCTGGCAAACGGCTTGATCAAGGTAGAGCGCGCGCAGTAGTCCGACTGATCCGCCATGGTGTGTGATGGCTGAGTTCGCTGCATAGCCGGCGCTCAGCGAACTCGGCCCACATACCGCAAGTGATCGCCAAGGCGAGTTGCCGCGAGCGGTCTGCACACTCAGGCCCTGAAGGCCCGTGAGTCCTGTGGCACAGCACGCCCCCTCACTGCCAGAGTCTGTAAACCCAGAACGATTCGTCGCTGTCGATCCGATCCAGCAATTGTTTCGGGCTGAGGCCTGAAATGCGGCGTACCTCGCGACACAGGTGGGGCTGGTCTGCGTAGCCGGCCTCGGCAGCGAGGTCGCTCCATCGAAGCCGACGAAGCGCTTGGTCGGCTTGCGCATCAATCAACGCACGTTCGGCCCGCGCCAGCCCGGTGAGCGTGCCGAGCGGCAGGCCGGCCCAAGCGCGAATTCGGCGGTGGGTCTGACGCACGCTCCGCCCGACACCTGCAGTCAGCGCCCTCACCGCCAGCCCTTCAACCCAGTCGCGATAGCTCGACGCGCTGCTCCAGCCCGGTGCTCGAAGCGCACGCCACCGGGGCTCGATGAAGTTCTCGATCAGGCGGATGCGGCTTTCGAGGGTGGCTTCTTCAAGCACCGCATGCAGCATGCCGAGCCACGCCGTATCGAACACTTCGGCCACGTCACCGCACGCGCGGTCCACATAGCGGGCCGCATCGAAGCCGGTCAATGCGTGCAGTGCGTCGGGCATCACCAGCAGGGTGAGCGACTCGACGGGGCCAGGGTTGAATGAGGTCGCAGGCTTCGTCCTGGGCCCGCAGAACGAGATTCGCTGGGCCGGCACCCGCTGGTCTGACCATTCGGCCGTGCCCTGGACAAACCAAGTGATCGCGCACGCTGGCGTGGCGGGCAGGTGGTTCAAGCGCTCATCAGGCCGCAGGTCACGCCCCACGGTGCTGCGCGCGACAAAGCCGCGAAGGCACGAACCGAGCGAAAGCCGGGGTGCGATGAACTGCGACTGACCACTCGGCCGCAAAGCGGCGCTGGACGCTGCGGCCCGTGGCGTGTCCGTTTTGTTCAATACGCGGGTGCCCTTCATCTCTACATTGTGTTTGGCAGCAGGCGCGCTGTCGATCGCTCGGCCCTCAAGGGGCCACCCATCACAACCCGCTCATGAAGAGCCCAAATCACGACGCACATGGATGCCCGCCTCGTTCATCGCGCAAGCGGATGTTTGGTGGCAGCGTTTGCCGCCGTCCATCTGATCAACCATCTGGCGGCCCTGTCGAGTGTCGAGGCGCACATCGCCTTCATGGAGGCCGCACGTCTCGTTTACCGGCAACCGGGGGTGGAAGCGGTGCTGCTCGTGTGCGTCGCATCTCAGGTGGGCAGCGGCTTGTGGCGGGTCGTTCGCGCTTGGCGGGGTCGCCGCGGGTTCGTTGCCTGGCTCCAGGCGGCGTCGGGCATTGTGCTGTCGCTGTTTCTGCTGGTGCATGTGGGCGCTGTGATCTACGGGCGCATGGCGCTCGGCCTGGACACCAACATCTACTACGCCGCCGCAGGCCTGCATGTGGCCTCGGTGCGTGGCTTCTTCGGGCCGTATTACGCTGCGGGCATCCTTGCGTTGAGCGTTCATCTGGCGTGTGCGGCGCACCAGGTTCTTCCGGCCCACGACGGCTCGCGCACGCTGACACTGTGGGCCGCACTCGTGACAGGCGCGGCGCTCTCAGCGCTCATCGTCGGCGCACTGGCCGGCGTCTTTCATTCATTCAGCGTTCCTGCCGAATTCCTGCAGACGCATTCCGTGGCCCCGTGACGGCGATCTCCCGTGAGACGTCGTTCGATCTTGAAGGCAGAGACCTCTGATGAACTGGTACTTGATCGCAGCCGGCGCGCTCGCGTTGATCGTTGGCGCTGTTCACTCGTTTCTTGGCGAGCGCTTGATCTTCCGGCGGTTGCGCAAGAACTCGATCGTGCCGACCGAGGGCGGCAGTGCGCTGCGCGAGCCACACGTGCGCATTCTTTGGGCGACATGGCACGTGGCCACCGCCATGGGCTGGGGCCTCGCTGGGGTGCTGATGTGGCTGGCGCGGCCAACGGCCGAACCGTGGGTTCAACGGCCGGCGCTGATCGGCCTGGCGATAGCCATGCTGGTGAGTGCCGCGCTCGTGCTCATCGGCACCAAGGGCAGGCACCCGGGCTGGGTGGGGCTTTTGGGTGTTGCGGTGCTCGCTGCGCTGGGGGCGTATGCATGAGTCCGCCCGTGGTGAGTCCCTGAGCGGCGTGGGCAGGCAAGTTCGCCAACATCTGCGACGGAGCGCTTGATGTTCGTTCTGCCGGTCATCGTGTTGCCACTGGTGCTGGGCATCGGCATCTATCGCCTGTACCAGATTCCGCGGCGGCTCCTGTCGGGGGCTTTGCAGCTTCCCGGCAAAGACCGCATGGGCTTGTTGCTTGCGACCGTGACGGCCTACCTGGTGTTGCTTGGCCACACCGTGCTGTTGATCGCCACGCTCATCCATTCGATCTTGATGGCAGGGCCCGAAGCGTCGGGCTACCTCCATGTTCTTGGCTGCGTGGCGGCATACCCACTCGTCTACATCGGTTCGGCTTGGGTCTTCTTCTATGGATTGCGGAAGCGGCAGCCATAGTTTTGGTCAGGCCAACACCTGCGCGTCACCCCGACCGGAGGGCCGGCGTTGGACAAACGTCCAACCAGCTTGGGGGCAAGGGGCAAAGCCCCATCCGCATTCAGCCCAGCGCGAAGCGCCTGACTAGCTTTTGCTCTTGGCCCCGTAGAGGCGTCGAGAAGCGCAGGGCTTGAGGGCGGCGCGCGTGAGCGCGCTTCCACCTCGGACTTCGCCGACTGTTCGACTCGCAGTGACCGCAGGGAACGGAGGGAGTTGTCGGCGACACGCCCTCAAGACCGAGCATCGCAGAGCAGTCCCGCGCAGCGGGACCGCCGGCCCCGGGGCCGTTTGGTGTGCGCATAACTTGGCTTCACCAGGTGAGCGCACCCCCGCTTCGCGACCTTTGCCCACTTTCTTTCTGAAAGAAAGTGGGTGCGCTGCCGGGCGCATGTCCCGGCGCCGACTTCCCTGTGGGGAAGAACGAACCTACCCACCACCAACGGTGCAGGGCCTTCGACAGGCCCCGCCTCACCCGTGAATCCCTGCCGACCGCACAGGCCCAAGACTTGACGCGCCTCAAGCCCCCACCCCGTGCATGTCCCGACCATCCACAGGCCTGCCGTGACCCAAACTCCGCCTCGTGGACACCCCGACCGCCTTCGACATTCCGCGCTTTCTCGCGCGCCTGCCGCTGTTCGCCGACTTCGGCCCGCCCGAACTCGCCCGCCTGGCCGACAGCTGCCGGCTGCACAGCTTCGAGCGCGGCGCGGCGGTGCTGCGCGCCGGTGAGCCCTGCGAGGCCTTCCACGTCGTCGTCAGCGGGCAGGTCAAGCTGTTCGGGCTGTCGCCGGCCGGCCAAGAGAAGGTCATCGAGCTGATCGGCCCCGGCGGCAGCTTCGCCGAAGCGCTGATGTTTCTGGGCCGCCCCTGCCTCGTGAACGCGCAAGCCCTGGTGGAAACCCGCATCTTGAGCGTGCAGCGCGACGCCGTGATGGGCGAACTCGAACGCGACCCGCGCTTCGCCTTGCGCATGCTGGCCGGCCTGTCGCGCCGCCTGCACGGCCTGGTGCACGACGTGCAGGCGCAGGCGCTGCAAAGCGGCGTGCAACGGGTGATCGGGTATCTGCTGCGCGACACCCCGGGCGAAGGGGCCGGCGATACTGGGCACACGGTCTCGCTGCCCGTCAGCAAGGCCACGCTCGCGTCGCGCCTTTCGCTGACGCCCGAGTACTTCTCTCGCGTGCTGCGCGAGCTCGAAGATGCAGGGCTGATCGAGGTGGACAAGCGCGACATCCACATCCTCGACGCGCGGCGGTTGGCCGCCTACCCCGCGTGACAGCCGCCTGAAACGTCTGAACCTCTGTCTTTCCGATCCATGACCCTCTTGCAGCTCTACCCCGCCCTCAAGCACATGCACATCGGCCTGGCCGTCACCAGCGTCGGCCTCTTCGCCGTGCGCGGCCTGGGCGTGCTGATCGGTGCCCGCTGGCCGATGCAGCCGACCGCACGCAACGCCAGCATGGTGATCGACTCGCTGCTGCTGGCCGCCGGGGGTACGCTGTGGTGGATGCTGTCGCTGAACCCGCTGCACAGCCACTGGCTGGGGGTGAAGCTGCTGCTGGTGGTGGTCTACATCGTGCTGGGCGCGCTGGCCTTGAAACGCGCACGCAGCTGGCCGGGCAAGGCGCTGGCTTTCGTCGCCGCACTGGCCTGCGTGGCGGCGGTGGCGTTCATCGCGCGCCGGCACGATGCCTGGGCCCCCGTTCGTTTCATCACCGGGACCTGAGACCATGGCCCGCCTCGCCCTGCACACGCCCCCTGCGGTCGGCTTCGAAGCACCGTTCGAGATGCTCGCCGCCTGCCATGAGCGCGTGCACCGCATGCTGGGCCTGCTGCAGCGGCTGGGCGTGCACCTCATGCGCCAGGGCATCGACGCGCAAGCGGCCAGCGCCGCCCGCGACGTGATGCGCTACTTCGACACGGCCGGCCCCGCCCACCACGAAGACGAAGAACGGCACGTGCTGCCGCGCCTGGTGGCCTGCGGCCAGCAGGCCCTGGCCGAGCACTTGCACGCCGACCACCTGCGCATGACCGACGAATGGGCCGCCGTTCGCGAAACGCTCGACGGCGTCACGCAGGGCGAATGGCCGCGCGGCGCCAAGGGTGAGGCCATCGTCGCGCGCTGGCTGGCGTTCTCGCAGCTGTACCACGACCACATCGCGCTCGAAGAGTCGCGCGCCTTCCCGGCCGCTCGCCGGCAGTGCAGCGCCTCTGAGCTCGACGGCATGGGCCGCGAAATGGCCCAGCGGCGCGGCGCCCCGCTGCCCGAGCCGCCGTCTCGCCCGGCCTGAGCCCGGGCTGGCCCATCGCCTTGACCGCCGTCAAGGCGGCGCGGGCCGGGCTCGGCCACAGTGACGGCATGCCCAAACTGCCTGCCGCTTCTCTGTCTGCCAAGCTCGGCACCATCGGTGCCCTGCTGTTGATGCTGGCGCTGGGCTCGATCGGCCTGACGCTGTGGGTCACGTGGCAGCTCGAAGGCGGTGCGGCCGCCGTCAACGAGGCCGGCCGCCTGCGCATGCAGACCTGGCGACTCGCGCAGACCGCGGGCACGGCCGACCCGGCTCGGCTCGACGCGCACGTCGGGCAGTTCGAGCAGAGCCTCGCGCTGCTGCGCAGCGGCGACCCGGCCCGCCCGCTCTTCGTGCCGCACGACGCGACCACGCGCGCCGCCTTCGCGCAGGTGCAGACCGACTGGGCCGCACTGCGCACCGACTGGCAGCGCGGCGAATTGCCCTCGCCCCAGGGCGCGGCCGAGCGGGCCGAGGCCCTGGTCGCGCACATCGACGGCTTCGTGAGC
This sequence comes from Piscinibacter sp. PDB5-1, assembly GCF_056676035.1. Classification (NCBI taxonomy): domain Bacteria; kingdom Pseudomonadati; phylum Pseudomonadota; class Betaproteobacteria; order Burkholderiales; family Sphaerotilaceae; genus Piscinibacter; species Piscinibacter sp. PDB5-1. Next base: position 1,294,630 of record NZ_JBWVZL010000001.1, read on the forward strand.
GCCATCGAGTCGCAGCTCTCGCGCTGGACCACCGTGCTCACCGTCTTTCAGCTCGGCCTGATGGGCCTGGCCATCGCCGGTGGGGTGACCTTGCTGTACGCGGCCTACCTGTTCGTCTTCAACCCGCTGGCGCGTTTGCAGGCCGGGCTCGAACGCGTCGAACAAGGCGACCTCGGCGCGCGCGTCGAGCCCGATTCGGCCGACGAGTTCGGCCGCGTGGCCGAGGGCTTCAACCGCATGGCGGCCACGCTCGAAAGCTTCTACCGCGACCTCGAAGACAAGGTGCGCGAAAAGACCGAGCGCCTGCGCGCCGAACGCGAGCGCCTGGCCGTGCTGTACGAAGCCAGCGCCTTCATCGGCCAGGCGCCCACCATCGACGCGCTGGCGCAGGGTTTCGCGCGGCGCCTGCGCAGCGCGGGCCGGGCCGACGCGGCCCTGCTGCGCTGGTACGACCCCGCGCGGCGCCAGCACCTGCTGCTGGCGGCCGACGGCGTGCCGGCGCAGATGATCGAGTCCGAACACTGCCTCGACGCCGGCCAGTGCCATTGCGGCCAGACCGACAGCGGCACGCAGGCGCGGGTGATCCCCATCCGCCCGGTGGTGGATCGGCCCGAGACCGCCTGCGAGCGCTTCGGCTTCGCGCGCGTGGTGACGGTGCCGGTGCGCCTGCACGACCAGCGCCTGGCCGAAGCCGACCTGCTGTTTCGTGACGCGCAGGCCGAGCTGGCCGCCGACGACCGCGTACTGCTCGAAAGCTTGGCCTCGCACCTGGCCATCGGCATGGAAGGGCTGCGCGCCGCCGCGCTCGAACGCGAAGCCGCCGTGGCCGAAGAACGCGGCCTGCTCGCCCGCGAGCTGCACGACTCCATTGCGCAGGGCCTGGTGTTCTTGAAGATCCAGGTGCAGCTGCTGCAAGGCGCGCTGCGCAAGCGCGACGAGGGCGCGGCGCAACGTGCGCTCGACGAGCTGGACACCGGCATCCGCGAGAGCACGGCCGATGTGCGCGAGCTGTTGCTGCACTTTCGCACCCGCACCAATGGCGACGATTTCATCCCGGCGCTGAAGACGACGCTGCAGAAGTTTCAGCACCAGACGGGCCTGGCGACGCACCTCGAACTGCACGGCAACGGCGTGCCGCTGCCGCCCGACGTGCAGGTGCAGGTGCTGCACGTGGTGCAGGAGGCCTTGTCGAACGTGCGCAAGCACGCGCACGCGCAGGCCGTGTGGCTGGACGTGCAGCAGCAGCCCGCGTGGCGCATCGAGGTGCGCGACGACGGCCAGGGCTTCGTGGCCGCCCAACCCGCCGCCGACGAGACCCACGTGGGCCTGCGCATCATGAAAGAGCGCGCCGCGAGCATCGGCGCCGATGTGCAGGTGCAGTCCACCCCCGGCCAGGGCACGCGCGTGGTGATCGCCCTGCCCGAACGACTGGCCGAAGCCGCCTGAACCTGTGACGACCCGACCATGACGAATGCCCCCGTGCCTGCCGTGACGCCGCCGCTGCGTGTGATGGTGGTCGATGACCACACGCTGTTCCGCCGGGGCCTGATCGCGCTGCTGTCGGCCGATGGGCGCTTCGAGGTGGTCGGCGAAGCCGGCGACGCGGGCGAGGCGCTGCGGGTGGCCGCGCAGTGCCGGCCGCAGGTGGTGCTGCTCGACAACCACCTGCCCGGGGCGCGTGGGGTCGATGCGCTGCCGGCGCTGATCGCCGCCGCGCCCGGCGCGCGCGTGCTGATGCTCACGATGAGCGAAGACGAGCGCGACCTCGCCGCCGCCTTGCGCGGGGGCGCGTCGGGCTACCTCTTGAAGACGGCCGACAACGACGAGCTGGGCCAGGCCATCGAACGCGCCGCGCGCGGCGAGGCCAGCGTGAGCGCGGCCATGACGCCCAAGCTCGCATCGCTGTTCCAGCCCGCGGCCGCCACCGTCGAGCCCGCGCCGGCCGAGGTGCCCGCGGCCCCGGCCACGCCCGATGCCCTGGCCGAGTTGTCGCCGCGCGAACGCGAGATCCTCGAACTGATCGCCAAAGGTGACAGCAACAAAGAGATCGCCCGCACGCTGTCGATCGCCGAGACGACGGTGAAGATCCACGTGCAGCACATCCTGCGCAAGCTCAAGCTCAGCTCGCGCGTGCAGGCGGCGGTGGTGATGGCGTCCGAGCGCGGCTGACCGCGGCTGATCGCGATCACCCGCCGCGCCAGGCCGAGATGCGGTCCACGACCCAGGCCGGGTCGTCGAGCGGCAGGTCGTGCCCGGCCCAGGGGTGCAGCTGGTTCGGCAAGGCCCAGGCGAAGGCGATGGCCGCCGAGCACGCGGGGTGCACCAGGGCATCCCGGGCGCTGCTGAGCAGCAGCACCGGTGCCTGCGGCCGGTAGGCAGCCGGCATGAAGCGCGCCGCCGCCCACAACTGGCGCAGCGCGTTGGCGCGCGCCACCGGCCGCTCGCGCTGCCAGGCGGCCCACTGCGCCACCACCGCCTCGCGTTCTGCCAGCGGCCGGCGGCTCGTGAAGGCCCACACGGCGCGTTCGCGCACGAGCGCGTCGCGGGCAAGCGCGGCGCGCAGCAGGCCCGGCCAAGCGCCCGGCCGCAGCCGCGCATGGAAAGGCGAGAAGCGACGCAGGCTGGTGTTGATGAGCACGGCCGCCGCCACCTCGTGCGGGTGCTGCTGCGCCCAGGCCACCGTGGCCATCGCGCCGAGCGACATGGCGACCACGCCAAAGGGCGGTTGCAGCCCGCGCGCATGCAGCGACTCGCGCACGGCGGCCACCAGGCCGGGCACGTCGGCCGGGCTGCGCGCGGCGTGCAGGTGCCCGTTGCCGGGCAGGTCGAGCGCCACCACGGGCCGGCCGGGCAGGCGCTCGCCCAGGCGCTCGGGAAAGTCGCCCCAGTGCCGCGACTCGCGCGCCAGGCCGCGCAGCAGGATCCACGCGTTCATCGGCGCGGCTGGCGGTACCAGCGGTCGAGGGCGTGTTCGTGGTGCCACGCGCGGGTGGCCTCGCCCGGCTGCCAGCGTGCATGGCTCATGGCCGCACGCGCGACGAAGTCGAGCGCGCCGATGTGCCGCCGCAGCACGCGCTCTTGCCGGTGCTGGATGAGCGGGTTGAACAGCCCGTGCCGCGACAGGAACTGGCGCGGGTTCTTGCGCACCCACAGCCACGAGCCCATTTCGAGCGTGAGCGGCAGAAACACGCGCCCGGGCTGCGTGCAGGCCTGCTGGTAGAGGTGGTCCCACAGGTCGCCGTGCGTCAGGTACTGGTGGCTCTGCGGCTCGATCAGGTAGCGGTGGTACGGGTGCGCGGCGTCGAACACACCGGCGAAGGCCGACAGCTCGGCGAGGTGCGCAATCGGCTTGGCCGTGTGGGCGTACGGAAACCAGATGCGGTCGCGCACGCCAAAGCCCGAATGGCAGTCGATGCACAGGCTGAAGGGGTGGCTGAGCAGTTCGCGTTCGACCAGCGCGCACAGGGCCTGGCTTTCGGGCTGCATGGGCGCGCCGGCCGGGCCGCGGTACCAGGGCAGGCGCGCGCTGAGGCGCTGGCCGCCCAGCAGCGTGGGCAGGGCGTGCGGCGACTCGACCGGCGAGTTGCGCATCAGGTCCACGCCCTGCGGGTTGGCGCGGGTGCCCAGCAGCAGGCCGCCGGGGTTGACCAGCGGCATGAAGACCATGCGCAGGCGTTCGAGCTGGGTGAGCAGCAACTCGTCCCAGGCCAGGCGCTGCACGATGTGGCGCAGGTAGGCGATGACGACTTCGGCGCCGATGCGCTCCAGCCCATGCACACCGCCGAAGAAGCCCACCGCCGGCACCTCGGGCGAGGGGTTGCCCAGCGTGATGGCATAAACCGGCAGCGTCTGCCCGGCGGCCGTCACCTCGCAGGCGGTGTGCACGTCGAGCTGCGGCGGGGCAGCGTGGAGCAAGGCGTGCAGCTCGGCCAGCAGCGGCGGCGGTGTCATCGACACCCTGCCACGAACCCGTCACACGGCGGGGCTAGCGTGACGGCCTGCTCACGCCCCTTTGCCCCATGCCCCACGCCCTGACTTCGCCCCCCTGGCGCACGCCGCTGCGCAAGCGCCTGCGCGCCTGGTTGCGTGGCGCGCTCGAATGCGCCGCGCTGTGGCGCGCGCACTGGCGAATGAAACACAGCCACGGCCGCCGTTGAGGGGCCGCCTCGGCAGGACACGGGGGCGGGCATCGCGGCGATGCTAGGCGCCGGGTTTGACGAATCCGTGACCGTGGCGTGAACCTCGCGCCGGGCTGCGGCACGCGGTCCGGTCGGAGCTTCAGCGGTAGAAGGCCTCGACCTTGCCCTTCAGCTTGATCAGCAGCGGGCGGCCCTTGCGGTCCACCGTCTTGCCGGCGGGCACGCGCACCCAGCCTTCGCTGACGCAGTACTCCTCGACATCGAAACGCTCTTTGTCGTTGAAGCGGATGCCGATGTCGTGCTCGAACACCGCCGCCACATGGTGCGGGCTGGTCGGATCGACGGACAGGCGGTCGGGCAATGCGGGCGGGGTCTTGTCTTCGCTCATGGGGCGTCAAGGGGGTTGGCGAGGCGCGCATTGTCGGGGACGCGTCGCGCCCGGGTTCACGCCAGGGCCCGCCCCCACGCCTGCTTCACGCGCAGCAGCTGGGTCATGCAGCGCTCGGGCCCGAGCAGGCGGCCCTCGGCCAGGCCGGCCGGCGTGGGCGCCAGGGGCACGAAGCGGTCGTGCCGCGCCTCGCCGGCCGCGTCGCGCAGCCACAGTGCCTGCGCATGGACCGACGGCACGCGCAACATGCCCAGGGCGAAAGGGCGGGCGTGCAGGGCCCGGCTGCGTTCGGCCGTGCGCAGCGCGCGCGCCACCGAGGGCCCCGTGCGCCCCGCGCCGACGCGCGCGAAGCGAGGCGCCTCGTCCGGCCCCGAGGCCGACAGTTCGAGCGTGGCCACCACATCGTCCCCCGCGACCACGAGGTAGCGCCAGCCGGTCATGACCGCCGGCTCGAACGAGCCGCCTTCGCGCACCGCGTCGAGTGCGAGGTTGAAGACCGGGTGCGGCGCGGCCAGGCACAGCCCGCGCGACTCGGACCCACACAACGGTGCACGCGTCAGAAAGCCGCCGTCGTCGATCATCTTCGCCAGGCAGCGGGCCGCCTTGGCACCGGTGCCGGCAGGGGGGTCGAGCAGGGTGAGGGCCACGGTGCGAATCCGGATCAGCGTGTGAGGTAGCTCTGCTTCCAACGGCCGCTGCCGCGGTAGGCGGTGAGAAAGCCCTGGTACGTGGCCTCGGACTCGTCGAACAGCGGGTCGTCGATCAGCAGCATCTGCTGGGGCACCTGCCGGTAACCCCGGATGGCGACCACGTGGGCCATGCCGCTGTCCAGGAAGCGCAGGCGTGCGCACACCGGACGGCCAGCGTCGATCTCTTGCATCACCTGCGCGAAGGGCAGCGGGGTGTCGGTCATGCGGTCGAGGCGGCCGAAGGTCTGGAGCGAACGGTCGAGGTCGAACAGGCGGTTCACACGCTCGTGTGACGGATCGCTGCAGGCCTCGGCCACCTGCAGCACACGGCCGGCGGTCTGGCACTGGCTGAGGCCGAAGGCCGGGTCGTAGAACCTGGACACCCCCACCGTCACGGCGCACCAGCACCACAGGTCTTGCTCCTGGTGGGGCACCTCGATGGCCACCGAGTGGCCGCTGCGCGTGGGTGCGCGGGCCGCACGGGCCGGCGCCGCACGCAGCGGCACGGCCGAGGCACGCACCAGCGCCGGCAGGCGGCTCACGGGCGAGCTCCCGATGCAGCCTGCACCTGCCCACGCAAGTCTTCGGGCTTCACGTAGCCACCGTACTCGGCCACGGTGCCGCTGGCCGCGACCAGGCCGTCGCTGCCCCTTGCCAGCATGTAGGCCACGATGGCGCCGCCGCTGAAACGAAAGCCGGTGCTGAAGGTGTTGGTCTTGGTGAGCGTGGTGCCGCCCGCGGCCACGGGCTTGAGCTGCAGCACGAAGGCGTCGGTCAGCGTCTTCGACATCAGCTCCGACTGCGCCAGCCATTGCAGCAGCGTGGCGCCGGTCTTCTCGTCCACGGTCGCGGCCACCGTGCTGAAGCGCTCGGCCCGCGCCTTCAAGGCCTGGGCGCGGGTTTCGAGGTTGGCGTAGATGGTCTGGGCCTCGGCGAAGGCTTCGCGGCACGCCGCGGTCAACTTCTTCTTGTCGGCCGCACGCGGCTCGATCGCCGCCTTGCGCCGCGCGATTTCGGCCACCGCCGCATCCACGCCAGCCTTGCGCTGATGCAACTCGTCGAGCAGCTTGGCGGTTTGTGAATTCGCCAGTGCGTCCTGGCCCGCGCCGCCGAACGCGCCCACGGCATAGAGCGCGGGGTACACCGCACGCGACACGCCCTGCTCCTTCAGCTTGGCCAGCACCGTGGCGCTCAACGCGAAGCTGTCCACGGTGACCTCGGCGCCTTCCATCTTCTTGTCGGCCTTGAACACCGCCAGCACCTGCAGCAGCACGTCGAGGCTGCCCAGCACCCCGAGCGCGCTGCCGGCTTCGGTGGGCTCGCGGCATTCGGCGTTGTCGGCCGCGAGCGTGGGCACGGCGAACCCCTTCATGTCTTTGTCGAGCGTCTGCAAGCCCGTCAGGAAGGCGCGCGATTGCGCCAACGCGTGGAACTCACGCTCGCTGTGGATGACCAGCGGTGCTTGGCCGATCGCCGGCCGCACGCGCACCGCGATGGCCTCGGCGATGCGGTCGATGGCCGCATAGGCCAGCAACTGGCCTTCGACGTTGAGCGTCTTGGCCTCGCCGCTGGGCTTGGCGAGGTGGCTCGCATCGAGCGTGCCGAGCTTGGCCTTGGCCGTGGCGGCCTCGGCTTCGGCGGTGGCCTGCCGGGCCTCGGCGAGCTTTTGCTGCCGCTGGGCTTCGTCCACCTCGTCGGTGGTGACGGCGAAGGCGTTGACGGCCACCACCATCAGCAGCGCGCTGAGCAACATGATCGAAAGGCGCGAGTGGGTCACGGCGGGCTCCTGCAGCAAAGGCCCGGGCCGCACGATGCAGGCCCGGTGCAGGCACCTTAGGGCGGCCGGCCGAGCCGCACATCCTTCAGTTTGTCGAGCCCGCGCCGGCGCAGCAACGGCCTCAACGCACGCGGCCAGGCGATGAGCGTGAATGCCACGCCGAAGGCTGTGGCACTCACGGTCAGCACCCACAGCAGTTGCCGAACGACTCGCCTGGCGAGGCGATCGACAGGGCCAGCGCCACGGCCAGCAGGGCCGCGCCGAGGCAGTGGCGTGGCGGCGCGGCGCTCGGGCACAGGGGGCACCTGGCGCACCTCAACACGGCCCTTGTCCCCTCTGGCCGCGCGAGAAATCGCAGGCACCGCGCCGCGCTGGCTACGATGCCCGGCCACCCCCAAAGGAGCCCGCGATGGAAACCCAAGAGCTGCACCGTGGCCGCCTGATCGATCACCTGCAACTGGTCGTGCGCGACCTGGCCGCCAGCCGGCGCTTCTACGAAGCAGTCTTCCAGGCACTGGACGTGCCCATCGGCGGCAGCGGCGACGACTTCTTCTGGGCCGACGAGCTCTTCGTCTCGACGGCCGACAGCGTGGCCGCGCAGGGTCGGCTCACCGGTCGCTGCCACCTCGCCTTCCAGGCCCGCGACGCCGCCATGGTCGATCGCTTCCACCAGGCCGCGCTCGCCCACGGCGGCACCGACAACGGCCCGCCTGGCGAACGGCCCTACCACCCCGGCTACTACGCCGCCTTCGTGCTGGACCCGGACGGCCACAACATCGAAGCGGTGTTCCACGGCGCGGCGCAGCGCAGTGCCACGTCGGTGCGCATCACGTTCTGAGCACCGCGCCGCGGGCGCACCTCCACGGCGCCCCCCGGCCGAGCAGCTGCGTTCTGCTTCACCGCCCCCGGCTGCGGCTGCTCAGGTGCCCACGGCCGCGCTCACACCGCCCAGCGCAGCACGTGCGCGGGGTACGGGTCGGGCGGCACGGTGGCCGGCCCGGTGTCGCCCTCGGGTTGCTGCAGCACCCGTTCGAGGATGTGCTCGGTGTGCCGCGCAAAGGCCGCCGAGCCGTGGTGGCGCGGCCGTTCGAGGGCGATGCGTTCGTCGAGCGCGATGCGGCGCTCTTCGATCAGCACCACGCGGTCGGCCAGGGCCACCGCCTCGGCCACGTCGTGCGTGACCAGCACGGCGGTGAAGCCGTGGCGCTGCCACAGGCGCTCGATGAGCCGGTGCATCTCGATGCGCGTGAGCGCGTCCAGCGCCCCCAGAGGCTCGTCGAGCAGCAAGAGCCGCGGCGTGTGCACCAGCGCGCGCGCCAGGGCCACACGCTGACGCTGGCCACCCGACAGCACGGCCGGCCATTCGTGTGCGCGCTCGGCCAGGCCGACCTGCGCCAGCGCCTCGCGGGCCCGCGCTTTGGCATCGGGCCCCGCGAGGCCGAGCGCGACGTTGTCGAGCACGCGCTTCCAGGGCAGCAGCCGCGAGTCTTGAAACATGATGCGCACCTGCCCACCCGCAGGCGACAGCGGCTGGCCGTCGAGCGTGATGCCACCTTCGGTGGGGCTTTCCAGCCCCGCCAGCAGCCGCAGCAGCGTGCTCTTGCCGCAGCCGCTGCGGCCCACGAGGGTGACGAACTCACCGGCGCCGATGCGCAGGCTCACGTCGCTCAGCACCTCGCGCTCGCCGAAGCGTTTGCAGAGGCCCTCGACCTGCACCGCCGCACCGCCCGCCACCGGCGGTGTGAGCTTGCGCGTGACGGCCGGTGCCGCCCCCCACAGGGGCGCGGGGGCTTTCAGGATGTTGTCGCTCATGGCGTGTCTTCTCAGCGTCTCAGCGTGTCAGGTCTTGGCGGCGAGCTGGTAGCCCTGGTGCCAGCGCAGCCACCAGCGTTCCAGCCCCTTGGCGACCACGTCGGCCAGCTTGCCGAGCAGCGCATAAAGCAGGATGCCCACCAGCACCACGTCGGTCTGCAGAAACTCGCGGGCATTCATCGTCATGTAGCCGATGCCCGCCTGCGACGAGATGGTCTCGGCCACGATCAGCAGCACCCACATCAGGCCGAGCGAGAAACGCACGCCGACGAGGATGGAGGCCGTCGCCCCGGGCAGGATCACCTGCGCATACAGGCGCCAGCCCGACAGGCCGTAGCTGCGCGCCATCTCGATCAGGCCCTTGTCCACCGAACGGATGCCGTGGAAGGTGTTGAGGTAGATCGGGAAGAACACCCCCAGCGCCACCAGAAAGAGCTTGGCCGTCTCGTCGATGCCGAACCACAGGATCACCAGCGGGATGAGCGCCAGCGGCGGCACGTTGCGCACCATCTGCAAGGTGGTGTCGAGCAGGGTCTCGGCGCTGCGGAAGGTGCCGGTCAGCAAGCCCAGCACCAGGCCCAGCCCGCCGCCGATGGCGAAGCCCACGCCCGCGCGCCAGGTGCTGGTGGCCACGTGCTGCCACATCTCGCCCGAGACCGCGAGCGTCCAGAAGGCCTGGACCACGGCCCAGGGCTCGGGCAGCACGCGGGTCGAAAGCCAGCCGGCGCGCGAGGCCAGCTCCCAGCCCGCGAACACCAGCACCGGCACGGCCCAGGGCAGCAGGCGCTGCCGCCACGCGCTCGACGTGAGGCGCGATGAAGCTTGCGACATGGCCGGCGCCCTCAGCTTTGCGACACGAGCCACGGCTGGGGCGGCACATAGGTGTTGGCGACGATCTCGCCGAAGGGCCCGGTCAGCGTCTGCGCGGCCAGTTGCGCCTGCAGCTTCAGCGGCAGCAGCGGGAAGACCAGCTCGGCGAAGCGGTGCGCTTCTTCGAGGTGCGGGTAGCCCGACAGGATGAAGCTGTCGAGCCCGAGCGCGGCGTACTCTTTGATGCGCGCGGCCACCTGCTCGGGGTTGCCCACCAGCGCCGTGCCGGCGCCGCCGCGCACCAGCCCGACACCGGCCCACAGGTTGGGCGAAATCTCGAGCCCTTCGCGGATGTCGTGGCGGTTGAACTTGCCCTGGTTCAGCTCGGCCATGCGGCGCTGGCCCACCGAGTCCATCTGCGCGAACTTCTTCTGCGCGGCTTCGACGGTGGCGTCGTCGAGGTGCGAGACCAGTTCGCCGGCCGCGCGCCAGGCTTCGTCTTCGGTCTCGCGCACGATCACGTGCAGGCGGATGCCGAACTCGAGCTTGCGGCCGTATTTGGCGGCGCGCTGCGTGATGTCGGCCACCTTGGCCGCCACGGCCGCGGGCGGCTCGCCCCAGGTGAGGTAGGTGTCGAGCTGCTGCGCCGCGAGTTCGTGCGCTTCGTCCGACGAGCCGCCGAAGAAGATCGGCGGGTAGGGCTGGCTGATCGGCGGGTACAGCACCTTGCTGCCCAACACGCTCAGGTGCTTGCCCTCGAAGTCGAAGGGCGTGCCCTCGTGGCTGCGCGCCAGCACCTCGCGCCAGATGGTCAGGAACTCGCGCGCCGCTTCGTAGCGTTCGGCATGGCCGAGGAAGACACCGTCGCCGGCCAGCTCGTCGGCGTCACCGCCGGTCACCAGGTTGACGAGCAGGCGGCCGCCCGAGAGGCGGTCGAAGGTGGCGGCCATGCGGGCCGACTGCGCCGGCTGCACCACGCCCGGCCGCAAGGCAATCAGGAACTTGAGCCTGCGCGTCGCGTCGATCAGGCTCGACGCCAGCACCCACGAGTCTTCGCACGAGCGCCCGGTGGGCAGCAGCACGCCTTCGTAGCCGAGGCTGTCGGCGGCGATGGCCACCTGCTTGAAGTAGTCGAACGTGGCCACGCGCGCACCCTTGCTGGTACCGAGGTAGCGCGAGTCGCCATGCGAGGGGATGAACCAGAAGATCTTCATGGCGCCCGCCTCACTGGGCCGCCGCGACGGCGCGTGCCGGCAGCGCGTCAGACACCTGGATCGCCTTCGGGATCAGCTTCAGCTCGAAGAAGGTGTCGGCGATCTTCTGCTGCTCGGCCACGACCTGCGGCGACAGCGGCTTCACGTCGTAGCCGTAGCGGCGGATCGACGACTCGACCACCGCCGGGTCCAGCCCCTGCTGCGGCGCGATGATCTGCGCGGCCTGCTGGATGTTGGCCTTGAGCCAGCGGCCCTGTTCGGCGGTGTCTTGAAACAGCACGCGGATCACATCCGCGCGCTTCTCGGCGAAGCCCCGCTCGGCCAGGTAGTAGGCGTAGTTGGGCGCCACGCCGGTCGCGTCGGCCAGCACCCGCGCACCGACCTGTTTTTCGGCGGCCGACAGGAACGGGTCCCAGATGGCCCAGGCATCGACCGCGCCCTTCTCGAAGGCGGCACGCGCATCGGCGGGCGTCAGGTACACGGGCTGCACATCGCTGTACTTGAGGCCATGCTTTTCGAGCAGCTTCACCAGCAGGTAGTGCACGTTGCTGCCCTTGTTGAAGGCGACCTTCTTGCCCTTGAGGTCGGCCACGCGCTTGATGGGCGAGTCTTTCGGCACCACCACCGCCTCGGCCTGCGGCGAAGCCGGGTCGTGGCCGATGTAGACGAAATTCGCGCCCGCAGCCTGCGCGAAGATCGGCGGCGCCTCACCGACGAAGCCCACGTCCACCGAACCGACGTTCAGGCCTTCGAGCAGCTGCGGCCCGGCCGGAAACTCGACCCACTTCACGCCCACGCCCAGCGGCGCAAGGCGCTTCTCGAGCGTGCCCTGCGTCTTCTGCAGCACGAAGAGGCTGGCCGATTTTTGATAGCCGATGCGCAGCACGTTGGCCTGCGCCGAAGCGGGCGTGCTCACGCTGGCGAGCGAAAGTCCGAGCAGCGCGGTCGATGCGAAGGTCGAGGCGAGCGCCAGCGCCTGGCGGCGCGTGGCAGAGAAGAAGTTCGAGTTCATGTCTGAGTCCTGGGTTGCTGAAGTCGCACCGTGTTGCGTCGGTGAGTGGGGCCCACGTTAGGCAGCAAGTCGCCGGCTGAAAACGAAGCGATTCGCTTTTGCTTGAGCGAAAAACAGATACGACCGGCGCGGCTCGTTGCCCTGCGTTCACCCACGCCGCGACGCTGCTGAAAACCCAGCAGCCGCAGCGCCGGGGCTGCTGTGATGCACACAGGAAATGCCTCGAATGCAGCATGGCCCCGACCCTGACCGCCGGCGCGCCGCACCCACGGGCTTCAGATGGCGAACAACAGCTCGTTCGCGTCGGCCCGCTCGATGCGACGCGTGCGCTCGACCCGCTGCCGCAGCAGCTGCGTGAGCTGCTTGCCTTGCGGCCAGGGCCCGAAGCCCGACTCGGTGTTGATGTGCCCGACATCACCGAGGTTGATGAAGTGCGCCTGCCACGCGATGGCCCAGGCACGGGCATCGCCCACATCCATCCACGGGTCGCTCGTGCTGCCCACCAGCACGGTGGGCCGACCGAAGGGCGACAGCGGCAGCAAGGGCGTGACGCCGAACTTGTCGGGGTGGGCCGGGGCCACGAGCAAGGCCGCCTCGACCCCCTGCCCGCCCTGCCCCAGGTAACGCGCCAGCGACAGGCAGCCGAAGCTGTGCGCGACGGCGATCCAGCGCGTGGCCGGGTGGCGGCGTATCGTCTGGTCGATGCGTTCGGCCCAGCGCTGCACGTCGGGCCGCGCCCAGTCGTCTTGCTCGACACGCACCGCGCCCGGCGCCTGCGCCTGAAGCCAGGTCTGCCAATGCGCGGGCCCGCTGCTGTGCAGGCCGGGGATCACCAGCAGGCGGGTCGTGTCGCTGCGCGCGCTCATGGTGAGGCCTCAGAGCGTGGCGATCGAGACCTCGGTGGACTTCACCAGCGCGATCACGTCGCGCCCGGGGGCCAGGCCGAGTTCTTTCACCGAACGCGTGGTGATGACCGAGGTGACGATCAGGCCCGAGGGCGTCTCGACGTCGATCTCTGAGACGACCGGGCCTTCGATGATCTCTTTGACCTTGCCGCGAAACTGGTTGCGAACGTTGATGGCGGTGATGCTCATGGCTTTTCCTTGGGGGGGTGAATGAACGAAGGGGTTGAATGGATCACGGCCGCTCAGATCGACCAGCGCACCTCGGCCGAAGGCCAAGGCGCCGGCGGGTCGGCCTCGCTGCCCGGGCGCGGTTGCAGGCGCGCCAGCAGCGCGTCGCGCTCGCGCGCGGCCTCGGCTTCGCGCCGCAAGGTGTCCGACCGGTCCACCAGGATCTGCAGCGAGCGCGTGACGCGGTCTTGCACGTCGGCATCGGGCGCGTAGCCCCGCGTATCGTGCCGGGGCACCTGCACGTCGGTGGCGAAGACGGGGCTCAAGATGTCGCGCGCACCCAGCGCCGACAGCACCGGCTTGAGCGCGTAGTCGAGCACCAGCAAGTGCGCGAGGCTGCCGCCGGTGGCCAGCGGCAGCACGGTCTTGCCGGCCAGCCCGTCTTGCGGCAGCAGGTCGAGAAAGCTCTTGAGCAGGCCGCTGTAGGCCGCCTTGTAGATGGGCGTGGACACCAGCACCACCTGCGCCTCGTGCACCTGCTGCAGGGCCTGGCGAATCAAGGGGTGGTCGAACTGCGCGTGCAGCAGCGCTTCGGCCGGCAGTTCACGCACGGCAATCGCATGAAAGCTGCTCGCCACCGCTTGCAAGCGGGCCTGCGCCAGGTGCAGCAGGCTGGCCGAGCGCGAGGTCGGCGTGGGGCTGCCGGATATGCCAACGATCTTCATCTCAAGGGGCTTCAGGGGCGATGCGAATGAAGCCCACGATACGAAGCCGCCCTTCATCGCGGAACGAAGAAGAACGGCTTTGCATCGAGAGAATCCGCATAAAGGCAGCGCACCGGCCGCGCCTTGAGAACGCAGGCGCAGCCCGCAGCAGGCAGCGTGCCCCGACCTGCACGCGAACCGACAAGCTCATGCGATTTCCTTCGTTCCTTGGGTGAAAGGCGAACGGAACAATCGGCCGCATGACGACATCGCTCCCCGTTCTGACCTTGCCCGAGGGGTCGAGCCCCGCCCCTTCGATCCGCGCCAAGGCCTTGCTGTTCGAAGACCCGAAGTCGCGCGCCCTGCTCGAACAGATCGAACGCATCGCCAGCAGCGATGCCACCGTGCTGGTGGTGGGCGAGACGGGCACCGGCAAGGAACTCGTCGCGCGCCACCTGCACCAGTCGAGCCGGCGCCGCGGCCCCTTTGTCGCGGTCAATTGCGGGGCCTTCAGCGAAAGCCTGATCGACGCCGAACTCTTCGGCCACGAGTCGGGCGCGTACACCGGCGCGGTGGGCTCGCGCGCGGGTTGGTTCGAAGCGGCCGAAGGCGGCACGCTGTTTCTCGACGAGATCGGCGACCTGTCGCGCCCCTTGCAGGTGAAGTTGCTGCGCGTGCTGCAAGAACGGCAGGTCGTGCGCCTGGGCTCGCGCAAGGCCATCCCGCTCGACGTGCGGCTGGTGGCCGCCACCAACATCGACTTGCAGCAAGCGGTGGATGCGCAGCACTTCCGGGCCGATCTGTTCTATCGCTTGAACGTGGCCGCGCTGAACCTGCCACCGCTGCGCGAGCGGACCGACGACATCCTGCCGCTGGCCGAGCACTTCGTGCGCGTGTACGCCGCGCGCATGGGGCTCGGTCCGGTGCGGCTCGACGACAGCGCGCGCAGCGCCCTGCTGGCCTACCCCTGGCCCGGCAACATCCGCGAGCTCGAAAACGTCGTGCACTTCGGGCTGATCGTCTGCCGCGACGAGGTGATCCGCGCACACGACCTGAAGCTCGTGGCGCCGCCTGCCACCCCGCCCAGCCCGCCGGTGCCGACGGCCATCGACGCCCCAGCGCCATCGGCGCTGCAAGCGCTGGGCGCGCAGTTCGCCGAGCTCGCGCGCGAGGGCCAGCCCGAACTCTTCCACGCCATCGAAGGCACGCTGGTGCGGGCCATCTATGCGCTGTGCCGCGAGAACCAGGTGCAAAGCGCACGCACGCTGGGCATCACCCGCAACACGCTGCGCACGCTGCTCAAGCGCCATGGCCTGCTGGCGGCCACGCCCGACGACGAGCTGCAGCCGGTGGCCGAGCACCTGAACGCGGCGTAGCCGCCCCCGCGGGGCGATCCCCTTCCGTCAACGATGATGGGCGCCGCGCGGCCACGCCGGCCGCTGCACCCACCACAAGACAAACCCCCGGCAGCGCCGGACGGAAGGAGCACGCGTCCCATGAAACCCGCCCGCACCCGCGGCATCGCCCGAGTCATCACCCGCCTCGCCCTCGCGGGCCTTGTGGCGCTCGCCGCCTACCTCGCCCTCTGGCCGGTGCCGATCGAACCGGCCCGCTGGCAGGCGCCGGCAGCGCCGGGTTACGTCGGCCCGCATGCGCGCAACGAACGCCTGGCGCAGCTGCGCACCATCGACCTGGGCGGCGAGGTCGGCCCCGAGCACGTCGCCATCGGCCCGGACGGCCAGCTCTACGCCGCCGTGGCGAGCGGCGCCCTCTTGAAGATGGCACCCGACGGTAGCCAGCGGACCGTCATCGCCCGCACCGGCGGCCGCGTGCTGGGCTTCGACTTCGATGCGCAGGGGCACCTGGTCGCCGCCGATGCGCTGAAGGGCTTGCTGCGCGTCGCCCCCGACGGCACGGTCGCCGTCCTCGCCGACCGGGTCTCGACTGACGACCCGATCCGCTACGCCAACAGCGTGGTGGTGGCGCCAAGCGGCACCGTCTACTTCACCGACGCCTCGGGACGCTTTGCGCCGCGCGACTGGGGCGGCACCTTCGAGGCCAGCGTGCTCGACATCCTCGAACAGTCGGCCACGGGCCGCGTGCTGGCCTACGACCCGGCGACGCGCCAGGTGCAGGTGGTCGCGCGCGGCCTGGCGTTCGCCAACGGCATTGCACTGTCGGCCGACGGCCAGGCCCTCTTCGTCAACGAGACGGGTCGCTACCGCATCTGGAAGCTCGATGCCCGTGCCCGCGACCTCGACCTGTCTCGCGCAACGCAAGCCCGAGCGCAGGTGCTGCTCGACAACCTGCCGGGCTATCCCGACAACCTGATGCGCGGCCGCGAGGGGCGCCTGTGGGTCGGGCTGGCCAAGCCGCGCAACCCCACCATCGACAAGATGGCCGACACGCCTTTCCTGCGCAAAGTCACGCTGCGGCTGCCGCGCGCGTTGTGGCCGATCCCCCCGGCCTACGGCCATGTCTTCGCGATCGACGAACAAGGCCGCGTGCTCGAAGACCTGCAAGACCCGGACGGCGCCTACCCCGAAACCACCAGCGTGGCCGAAACCGCCGACCGGCTCTACATCCAGAGCCTGCACGCGCATGGGCTGGGCTGGTTGCCACGGCGTTGAGGTGACAACCCTTGAAACGCGTCACCTCGTCCCTATAATTCCGTCTGCTAGCACTCGCCCCCGGTGAGTGCTAACGATGCCGAAAGCCACCGGCGATCCGGCATCCCGCACAAGTTAATGGGCGCACACTTGCGCTTCATTCCCCGAAAGAACTTCGTTCTGAGACATCAAGGAGATGCTATGAAACTTCGTCCGTTGCACGATCGCGTGATCGTCAAGCGCCTCGAACAAGAAACCAAGACCGCTTCGGGCATCGTGATCCCCGACGCCGCCGCTGAGAAGCCGGACCAGGGCGAAGTCCTGGCCGTTGGCCCGGGCAAGCGCAACGACAAGGGCGACTTCATCGCTCTGAACGTCAAGGTCGGCGACCGCGTGCTGTTCGGCAAGTACAGCGGCCAGGCCGTCAAGGTGGACGGCGACGAACTGCTCGTGATGCGCGAAGAAGACCTGTTCGCTGTCGTCGAAAAGTAATCGGCACCGTCGATTGCTTTCGTCGAGGCTCCCTTCGCACAGCGAAGTCAAGGGCGGCAGGCCCGACCGGAGACAAAAGTAATTCGACGCCCGCTTGAACAGCTCAACCCTCTAAGAATTTCGGAGTAATACACATGGCAGCAAAAGACGTGATCTTCGGCGGCGAAGCCCGTGCCCGCATGGTCGAAGGCGTGAACATCCTCGCCAACGCCGTCAAGGTGACCCTGGGCCCGAAGGGCCGCAACGTGGTGCTCGAGCGCTCGTTCGGCGCCCCCACGGTGACGAAGGACGGCGTGTCGGTCGCCAAGGAAATCGAACTGAAGGACAAGCTTCAGAACATGGGCGCGCAAATGGTCAAGGAAGTTGCTTCCAAGACCAGCGACAACGCCGGTGACGGCACCACCACCGCCACCGTGCTGGCCCAGGCCATCGTGCGCGAAGGCATGAAGTACGTGGCCGCCGGCATGAACCCGATGGACCTGAAGCGCGGCATCGACAAGGCCGTGACGGCCCTGGTTGCCGAGCTGAAGAAGGCTTCGAAGGCCACCACGACCAGCAAGGAAATCGCGCAAGTCGGCACCATCTCGGCCAACAGCGACCTCGACGTCGGCCAGATCATTGCCGAAGCGATGGACAAGGTCGGCAAGGAAGGCGTCATCACCGTCGAAGACGGCAAGTCGCTGAACAACGAACTGGACGTCGTCGAAGGCATGCAGTTCGACCGCGGCTACCTGTCGCCGTACTTCATCAACAACCCGGAAAAGCAAGCCGCGATTCTGGACAACCCCTTCGTGCTGCTGTTCGACAAGAAGATCAGCAACATCCGCGACCTGCTGCCCACGCTGGAGCAAGTGGCGAAGGCTGGCCGTCCGCTGCTGATCATTGCCGAAGAAGTCGAAGGCGAAGCCCTGGCGACGCTGGTGGTCAACACGATCCGCGGCATCCTGAAGGTCGTGGCTGTGAAGGCCCCTGGCTTCGGCGACCGCCGCAAGGCCATGCTGGAAGACATCGCCATCCTGACGGGCGGCAAGGTCATCGCTGAAGAAGTCGGCCTGACGCTCGAGAAGGTCACGCTGGCCGATCTGGGCCAAGCCAAGCGCGTTGAAGTGGGCAAGGAAAACACCACCATCATCGACGGCGCCGGCGCTGCAGCCGACATCGAAGCCCGCGTGAAGCAAGTGCGCGTGCAGATCGAAGAAGCCACCAGCGACTACGACCGCGAAAAGCTGCAAGAGCGCGTGGCCAAGCTGGCCGGCGGCGTGGCCGTCATCAAGGTCGGTGCTGCCACCGAAGTCGAGATGAAGGAAAAGAAGGCCCGCGTCGAAGACGCGCTGCACGCAACCCGTGCCGCCGTTGAAGAAGGCATCGTGGCCGGTGGTGGCGTGGCCCTGCTGCGCGCCCGTCAGTCGGCTGGCTCGATCAAGGGTGACAACGCCGACCAAGAGGCCGGCATCAAGCTGATCCTGAAGGCGATCGAAGCGCCGCTGCGCGAGATCGTGGCCAACGCCGGTGGCGAGCCGAGCGTGGTGATCAACGCCGTGCTGGGTGGCAAGGGCAACTACGGCTTCAATGCCGCCAATGACACCTACGGCGACATGATCGAAATGGGCATCCTGGACCCGACCAAGGTGACCCGCACCGCGCTGCAAAACGCCGCGTCGGTCGCTTCGCTGATGCTGACGACCGAGTGCATGGTCGCCGAATCGGCCAAGGACGACGCCCCGGCCGGCGGCATGCCGGGTGGCATGGGCGGCATGGGTGGCATGGGCATGGACATGTAAGTCCAGGCTCTCTGCCTGCTTGACGAAAGGGCTGCTTCGGCAGCCCTTTTCTTTTGTGGCGAGCCCGGGACTGTCCTGTTCAGCCTTGACCTCTGGCCCCGCTCAAAGAGGCCGGGGCACCACAACGAAAAAGGCCGCCCGAAGGCGGCCTGTGTTCGTTCGCGGGGTCGGTTTACTTGAGGCCCGCGGCGGCACGCAGCGTGGCGGCCTTGTCGGTGCGCTCCCAGCTGAACTCGGGCTCTTCGCGGCCGAAGTGGCCGTAGGCCGCCGTCTTGGTGTAGATCGGGCGCAGCAGGTCGAGCATCTGGATGATGCCCTTCGGGCGCAAGTCGAAGTGCTCGTTGACCAGCTTGGCGATCGCGTCGTCGGAGATGACGCCGGTGCCTTCGGTGTAGACCGTGACGTTCATCGGGCGGGCAACGCCGATGGCGTAGGCCACCTGGATCTGGCACTGCTTGGCCAGGCCGGCGGCGACGATGTTCTTGGCCACGTAGCGTGCGGCGTAGGCGGCCGAGCGGTCCACCTTCGAGGGGTCTTTGCCCGAGAACGCGCCACCACCGTGCGGGCAGGCGCCGCCGTAGGTGTCGACGATGATCTTGCGGCCGGTCAGGCCGCAGTCACCTTGCGGGCCGCCGATGACGAAGCGGCCGGTCGGGTTGATCAGGTACTTCGTCTCTTTCAGCCATTCCTTGGGCAGGACGGGCTTGATGATCTCTTCGATGATGGCTTCGGTGAACGAGGCCTTCATCTTGTGCTGAGTCTCGCTCTGGTCGGGGCTGTGCTGCGTGGACAGCACGACGGTGTCGATGCTGTGCGGCTTGCCATCGACGTAGCGCATCGTGACCTGGCTCTTCGCGTCAGGACGCAGGAAGGGCAGGCGGCCGTCCTTGCGCAGCTGGGCCTGGCGCTCGACGAGGCGGTGCGCGTAGTAGATCGGCGCGGGCATCAGCTCGGGCGTTTCGTCGCAGGCGTAGCCGAACATCAGGCCCTGGTCGCCGGCGCCGATGTTGAGGTGGTCGTCGGAGGCATGGTCCACGCCCTGGGCGATGTCGTTCGACTGCTTGTCGTAGGCGACGAGCACCGCGCAGCCCTTGTAGTCGATGCCGTATTCGGTGTTGTCGTAGCCGATGCGCTTGATGGTGTCGCGCGCGACCTGGATGTAATCGACGTGGGCGTTGGTGGTGATCTCACCGGCCAGCACGACGAGGCCGGTGTTGGTCAGCGTCTCGGCGGCGACGCGCGAGCGGGGGTCTTGCTCGAAGATGGCATCGAGGATCGCGTCGGAGATCTGGTCGGCGACCTTGTCGGGGTGGCCTTCAGAGACGGATTCGGATGTGAAAAGGAAATCGTTCGACACTCTTAAACTCCAGTCAGGTTGCGGATCGCGTTGCCGGCCTGATGAATCTGGAGGAGCGGCGAACGCTTTAGCAGAATTTATGGAGCCGGCATACACCGGCCCGGCAGTGCCAGCACGCTGGCCCTGCGTCGCCCCGCAAGTAGTTCAGTAACTCGGCGACGGGCGGATTATAGGAACAAGGATTGGCGGTTCAGCCCCCCTGAATCGCACGAACAAGCACCCATGCTGAGACTTTTTCGTTGGCTCTCGGGCTGGCCGCTGTGGCTGCTGCAGGCCGTCGGGGCCGCGCTGGGCTGGTTGAGCTACGCGCTCTCGCCGGCGTATCGCAAACGTTTCCGTGCCCACGCGCAGATGGCGCAGGTGCCCGCGCGGCGCGCACGCGGTGCGGTCGCGTCGGCCGGGCGCATGGTGATGGAGCTGCCTTACCTGTGGATGCGCCCCGCCGAGCAGTCCATCCTGCCCCGCATGCGCTTCGAAGGCGCCGAGCTGCTCGACGCGGCGCTCGACCGCGGCAAGGGCGTGCTGCTGCTCACGCCGCACATGGGCTGCTTCGAGGTCACGGCGCAGGCGATCGCCGAGCGCTTCGGCCACAAGCAGCCGATCACGGTGCTGTACCGCCCGGCGCGCCAGCCCTGGCTGAAGGACATCGTGCGCACCTCGCGCGAACGCCCGAGGCTCGCCGCCGCCCCCGCCTCGCTGGCCGGCGTGCGGCAGATGATCCGCGCCCTGCGCAAGGGCGAGATGGTCGGCCTGCTGCCCGACCAGGTGCCGCCCGAAGGCATGGGCGTCTGGGCACCCTTCTTCGGCCAGCCCGCCTACACGATGACGCTGGCGGCGCGGCTCGCGCAGCAGACCGGCGCCGAACTGCTGCTGACCTGGGGCGACCGCCTGCCGCGGGGCCAGGGTTATGTGCAGCGCTTCTTTCGCTTTCCCGAGGCATTGCCCGACGACGCCACGGCCGCCGCGACGGCGATCAACCGCGCGATGGAAGGGTTGATCCGCCAGTGCCCCGAGCAGTACCTGTGGGGCTACCACCGCTACAAGGCGCCACGCCCGCAGGCCGATGCGGGCGACAAGGAATAGAGGTCACGGACCATGGGCGCACGCCTTCTTCTGGGCACGATGTGGTTGATCCACCGCTTGCCGCTGCCGCTGCTGGCCGCGCTTGGCCGCACGCTCGGCACCTTGCTGTACCTGCTGGCCGGCTCGCGCCGCCGCGTCGCGCTGCGCAACCTCGAACTGTGTTTTCCGGACTGGCCCGCGGCGAAGCGCCAAAGCCTGGCGCGTGAACACTTCCAGTGGCTGGGCCGCAGCATCCTCGAACGCAGCGTGTTGTGGTTCGCCTCGGGCGAGCGGCTGAAGCGACTGATCCAGGTCGAAGGCGATGTGAAGCTCGCCGAGCGCAGCGAGCGCCCGGTGATGTGGCTGGTGCCGCACTTCATGGGGCTCGACGTGGCCGGCATGGCGACGCAGCTGTTCCAGACCCGCACGGTCACGTCGATCTACCAGGCGCAGACCAACGCCGCGATGGACGCGGCCATTCGCCAGGGGCGGCTTCGCTTCGGCAATGCCGAGATCTTTCCGCGCAGCGACAAGGCGCTGCCGCTGATC
Organism: Piscinibacter sp. PDB5-1; assembly: GCF_056676035.1. NCBI lineage: Bacteria > Pseudomonadati > Pseudomonadota > Betaproteobacteria > Burkholderiales > Sphaerotilaceae > Piscinibacter > Piscinibacter sp. PDB5-1. The sequence continues at coordinate 1,316,098 of NZ_JBWVZL010000001.1, forward strand.
CGCGCCATCCGCCGCGGCCATGCGTTCTTCAACCTGCCTGACATGGACTTCGGCGAGCGCGACGCCGCCTTCGTGCCCTTCTTCGGCGTGCAGGCGGCCACCCTGCTCGCGCCCTCGCGCATGGCCAAGTCGCTGGGCATGGTGGTGCAGCCGGTGATCGCCGAGATGCTGCCCGGCGGTGCGGGCTACCGCGTGCGCTTCGGCGAGCCGTGGACGCACTTCCCGAGCGACGACGCGCTGGCCGACACGGCCGCGATGAACCGCTGGATCGAGGACGAGATTCGCCGCAACCCGGCGCAGTACCTGTGGGTGCACAAGCGCTTCAAGACGCGGCCGGCGGGCGAGCCGAGCTTGTACTGACCGGCGGGTGCGGCCTGCCGAAGGAAGCCCCACCCCGTGACGGCAAGCCCCAAGGCGGATAATCGCCGCCCATGAGATTGCGCTTCACCAAGATGCAAGGCGCGGGCAACGATTTCGTCGTGCTCGACGCCACGCGCGAACCGCTCGCGCTGACGCCCGATCAACTGCGCCGCCTGGGCGACCGCCGCTTCGGCGTGGGGGCCGACCAGATCCTCGTGGTCGAAAAGAGCGCGACACCCGGCATCGACTTTCGCTACCGCATCTTCAACGGGGCCGACGGCGAAGAAGTCGAGCAATGCGGCAACGGCGCCCGCTGCTTCGTGCGCTTCGTGCACGACAAGGGCCTCACCGCGCAGGACACCATCCGCGTCGAGACGATGAACACGCTGCTGGAGCTGCGCCTGCAGACCGATGGTCGCGTCACCGTGGACATGGGCGCGCCGGTCTTCGAGCTGGCGAAGATCCCGTTCGATGCGAGCGGCCTGCAAGCCCACGAGGTGAACGGCTTCGCGCTGTGGCCGCTCGACGTGGCTGGGCAGACGGTGCACGTCGCACCGGTGTCGATGGGCAACCCGCACGCGGTGCAGGTGGTGGCCGATGTCGATGCCGCGCCAGTCGAAACCCAAGGCCCGCTGATCGAGGCGCATGCGCGCTTTCCGCGCAAGGTCAACGCCGGATTTCTGCAGGTCGTGAACCGGGGCCATGTGAAGCTGCGCGTCTACGAGCGCGGTGCCGGTGAAACGCTGGCCTGCGGCACCGGGGCCTGCGCGGCCGTGGTCGCCGGCATCCGCCAAGGGCTTCTCGATGCACGCGTCGATGTGGACACACGCGGTGGTCGCCTGACCATCGAATGGCATGAGGGCGGTCACGTGATGATGACCGGCCCCGCCGTCACCGTTTTCGAAGGAGAGATTGAGCTGTGAGCACCGACCTGGGCATCCAAGGCATCACCGAAGGTGACATCGCCAACTACCTGGCGCAGACGCCGGGCTTCTTCGAACGCCACGCCGAGCTGCTGGCGAGCATCCAGCTGCTGAGCCCGCACGGGCAGCGCGCGGTGTCGCTGCAAGAGCGGCAGATGGAGATGCTGCGCGAGAAGAACCGCGGACTCGAACTGAAGATCGTCGAGATGATCCGCCACGGCCAGGACAACGTGGCCATCGCCGACAAGCTGCACCGCTGGACGCGCAGCATCTTGCTGACGCAAGACCCGGCCGACCTGCCCGGCGTGCTGGTCGGGCAGTTGAAGCACCAATTCATGATTCCGCAGGCGGCCATCCGCGTGTGGGGCGCCGATGACGCGTTCATCGGCCTGCCCTTCAAGACGACGGTCACGCCCGATGCGCAGAGCTTCGCGTCCAGCCTGTCGCTGCCCTATTGCGGGTTGAACTCGGGCTTCGAGGCGGTGTCGTGGCTCGAAGACCCGGCCACCGTGGCCTCGATGGCGCTGGTGCCGCTGCGCAACGAGCTGAGTTCGCCCGCGTTCGGCATGCTGGTGCTGGCCTCGCCCGACCCGACCCGCTTTGCCGTGGACATGGGCACCGAGTTCCTGGCGCGCATCGGCGAACTTGCCAGCGCCGGGCTCACGCGCTTGTTGCCCGCGCAAGACTGACCACGCCGCCGGGCCCTGCATGAACGCCCCGGTGCTGCACGACGACCTGCGCCAGCACCTGCTGCACCTGCACACCGAGCGACGCCTCGCCGAGCGCACCCGCGCGATGTACAGCGAGGCGTTCTTTCGTTTGCAAACGTTTGCCGCCGAAGCACCGGTCGATCTGCTGAAGGTGCAGACGCACCACGTGCGCCGCTGGGCCGCCACGCTGCATGGGCGGGGGCTCGCGCCGCGCAGCATCGCCATCGTGCTGTCAGCCTGGCGCGGTTTTTACCGCTGGCTGGGCCGCGAGGGCCGCGTGGCGCTGAACCCGGTCGAAGGCGTGCGCGCGCCCAAGGCGCCGAAGCCGTTGCCGAAGGCGCTGTCGGTCGATCAGGCCGTGGCGCTGGCCGAGCACCAGGACGATGCCGACGACCCCGCACTCGCCGCACGCGACCACTGCATCGTCGAGTTGCTGTACGGCTGCGGCCTGCGCGTGGGCGAACTGGTCGGGCTCGACCTGCACCCCGGCACGCAGGCCGCCGGCTGGATCGACGCCAGCGACGGCAGCGCCCAGGTGCTGGGCAAGGGCAGCAAGCGCCGCAGCGTGCCGGTGGGCGCACCGGCCTTGAAGGCCTTGTCGCACTGGCTGACGCTGCGCCCGACGCTGGCCGATGCCGGTGAGCCCGCACTCTTCGTCAGCCGGCGTGGCACGCGGCTCACGGCGAGCCAGGTGCGCTCGCGCCTCAAGCGCCAGGCGCAGCAGGCCGGGCTGCCCACGCACGTGCACCCGCACATGCTGCGGCACTCGTTCGCGTCGCATGTGCTGCAGTCGAGCGGCGACCTGCGGGCGGTGCAAGAGCTGCTGGGCCACGCGAACATCACCACCACCCAGGTCTACACGCGGCTCGACTTCGGCCACCTGAGCAAGGTGTACGACGCCGCGCACCCAAGGGCGAAGAAGCGCAGCGAAGGGACCTCATCCTGAGAAAAGTCGCCGTGATGCTGCTGTGGCGGCTGCTGGCCGTCGTGTCGCTGATGCTGGGGCTGATCGGCGTGGCGCTGCCTGTGCTGCCCACGGTGCCCTTCATCCTGCTGGCGGCCTGGGCGGCCGGCAAGGGCTGGCCGCAGCTCGAAGCACGCATGCTCGCCCACCCGGTCTATGGCCCGCCCATCGTGCGCTGGCGCACCCGCGGCTCGGTGCCGCGCAAGGCGAAGTGGTTCGCCACCGTGGGCATGTCGGCCAGCGTGGTCTGGATCGCCATCTCACCCGCGCCCGATGCGGTGAAGGTCGCCGTGCCGCTGCTGTTGCTGGCGGTCGGCGTGTGGCTGTGGCGGCGCCCCGAAGACTGACGGCCCCGACGCGGTCGCGCTGCGCGGACAATCGCGCCCATGAAAGTCATTCGTCTTCGCGAGAACAAAGAACGCTCGCTGCTCAAGCGCCACCCCTGGGTCTTCGAAGGCAGCATCGCGTCGGGCAAGGCCGACCCGGGCGAGACGGTCAAGGTCACGGCGCACGATGGGCGCTTTCTGGCCTGGGCCGCGTACAGCCCCAGCTCGCTGATCCGCGTGCGCGCCTGGAGCTTCGACGAGGCCGAGCGCATCGACGCCGCCTTCTTCGCGCGGCGCATCGCGCAGGCCGTGGCCATTCGCAAGCGCCTGCCCATCGCCAGCGACGGCGTGCGGCTGATCCACGGCGAGGCGGACGGGCTGCCGGGGCTGATCGTCGATCGCTACGGCGACACGCTGAGCGCACAGTTTCTCAGCGCCGGCATCGAGCGCTGGAAGGCGACGATTGCCGACCAACTGCTCGACGCCACCGGCGCGAGTCGCCTCTACGAACGCAGCGACGCCAGCGCGCGCGGCCTCGAAGGTCTGCCCGAGGTGACGGGCTGGTTGCGCGGCGACGGGCCGACGGCCGTCACCATCCACGAACACGGCTGGCAGCTCACGCTCGACGTCGCCGAAGGCCACAAGACCGGCTACTACCTCGACCAGCGCGACAGCCGCAAGCTCTTCGCCGACACGGTGCGGCACTTCGGCTTTCAGCGCGTGCTCAACTGCTACAGCTACACCGGCGGCTTCAGCGTCGCGGCGCTGGCCGGTGGCGCACGCGAGGTGACGAGCGTCGATTCGTCGGGCCCCGCGCTCGAACGCGCCACGGCCCATGTGGTGCTCAACGGCTTCGACCCGGCCCAGCACACCGCGCTCGACGCCGACGTGAACCACACGCTGCGCCGCTTCGTGCACGAAGGCCGGCGCTTCGACGCCATCGTGCTCGACCCGCCCAAGTTCGCGCCCACGGCCTCGCACGCCGAACGCGCCGCGCGCGCCTACAAAGACATCAACCGCCTGGCCTTCCTGCTGCTCGAACCGGGCGGCGCGCTCTTCACCTACTCGTGCTCGGGCGGCATCAGCGCCGACCTCTTCCACAAGATCGTGGCTGGCGCCGGGCTCGACGCCGGGGCCGATGGCCTGATCTACGCCCGCACCGGCGCCGCGCCCGACCACCCGATGACGGTGACCTTTCCCGAGGGCGAATACCTCAAAGGCTTGGTGATTCTCAAACGCTGAACGGTCTGCCGCGCCGGACCCCAAATACTTGACACGCGCCGCGCTCAAGTCGGGGGCTGGCGGGCCGAAAGGGTTCTCGAAGCCGTGGTGAAGGGTTCACCCGGCCAGCTGTCGTCAAACAGGGAGAACCAGATGAACAAGCGCAATTGGATGAAGTGGCTGCTTTGCAGCGTGATGGGTGCCGCGGCCGTGGCCGGCGTGCAGGCGGCTGAAACGCCGTCGAGCCTGGCCGGTGTGAAGATCGTCGCCGCAGAAGAAGTGAAGAAGATGCTCGACAGCGGCGTGCCGGTGATCGACACCCGCGTGGCGGCCGAGTTCGCCGAAAAGACCATCAAGGGCGCCAAGAGCGTGCCCTACAAGGAAAAGAGCACCAAGGACGTCGGCTTCGACGCCTCGCTCGACCAATTCGACCTGACCAAGCTGCCGGCCGACAAAGCGGCGCCGCTGGTGTTCTTCTGCAATGCGGGCGAATGCTGGAAGAGCTACAAGGCGTCGGTGGCCGCGCAAAAGGCGGGCTACAAGAAAGTGCACTGGTTCCGCGGCGGTGTGCCCGAATGGACGCAAAAAGGTCTGCCCACCCAGTAAGCGGCAGGCGCTGACCGCTGCTCTTTCCAGCACGGGCCGGCTGCACGCCGCACCCGGCGCTGGGTCGCCGAACCGAGGCCGTTCATGAGATTGCATCTTTCGATCAAGGGGCGCCTGCTGGCCCTGACCGCGCTCGCGCTGCTGGGCGTGTGCGCCCTGGCCGCGCTGGCCATCGGCTCCAACCAAATCAACCAGCGCGCGCTCGACTCGCTGTACGACCGCGAGATCCAGACGCTGGTGCGCCTGCAGCGGCTCGAAAACGCGCTGCTGGAAGTGCGGTTTCGCGCGGCAGGGGTGCTGCTCGATCAGCTGCCCATTCCCGGCTCGCTCAACCATGTGCGTGAGATGCGCGCGCGCATCGGCGCCTTGCGCGACGAGCTTTCGGCACAAGGCACGCAAGACTTCGCCGAAGGCGAGATGCGCGACACCGCCGATCGCCTGGCCAAGGGCTGGCCGGTCGTGGAGAGCACGCTTGCCAAGCTCGAAAAAGCTTATGTGGACAAAGACCGCAACCTGCTCACCAGCGTGCTCGAAGACGACTGGGCCACCCTGCACCAGGCCAGCATCAAGCCTTTGCAAGCGCTGATTCCGTTGACGCAGCAGCAGGCCGAGCAGAGCCACGACGCCGCCCACCGCAACAGCGCTCGCCTCTTGAGTGCCGGCGTGGCCGTGGCCCTGCTGTGCCTGGTCGGCCTGGCGGCCATGGCCTGGCGCACCGCTCGCTCGGTGCTGCACCCGCTCGTCGGCATCGAAGAAGCCATGCAGCAGATCGCGCAAGGCAACCTCACCACGCGCATGCCGCCGGCGCGGGCCGACGAACTGGGGCGCATCGTGACGGCACTGGTCGAGATGCAGCAACGCCTGCGCAGCCTGGTGGCCGATGTGCACCACACCTCGCAGTCGATCGCGAGCGCCAGCCAAGAGATTGCAGTGGGCAACCAGGACCTGAGCAGCCGCACCGAACAGGCGGCCGCGAACCTTCAGCAGACCGCCAGCTCGATGGAGCACTTGACGCAAACGGTGCGCCACTCGGCCGACTCGGCACAGCAGGCGAACACGCTCGCGAGTTCGGCCGCGCAGGTGGCCGGGCGTGGCGGCGAGGTGGTGTCGCAGGTCGTGGCAACGATGGCCGACATCAACGCCAGCTCGAAGAAGATCGCCGACATCATCGGCGTGATCGACGGCATCGCGTTCCAGACCAACATCCTCGCGTTGAATGCCGCCGTCGAAGCGGCGCGCGCGGGCGAGCAAGGCCGCGGCTTCGCGGTGGTGGCCTCAGAGGTGCGCTCGCTGGCGGGCCGCTCGGCCGAAGCGGCGCGCGAGATCAAGGGCCTCATCGGCGCCTCGGTGGACAAGGTCGAATCGGGCTCGCGCCTGGTGGCCGATGCAGGCCAGACCATGACCGAGATCGTGAACTCGGTGCAGCGCGTGAGCGACATCATCGGCGAGATCACGGGCACCGCATCCGAGCAGTCGAACGGCATCGGGCAGGTCAACACGGCCGTGACGCAACTCGATCAGATGACGCAGGCCAACGCCGCGTTGGTCGAGCAGTCGGCCGCCGCCGCAGAGAGCCTGCGCGGCCAGACACGGCGCCTCGCCGAGGTGGTGGGCACGTTCAAGGTCTGAACGCCACGGCGCGCGGCCGGACGCCGACGCGCGCGCCGGCACCTGCCACCCGGTGAGGCCGGGTCACCCCATGCGCACGCAGTTGCGCCCTTCGCGCTTGGCCACATAGAGCGCGCCATCGGCACGGCCGAGCAGTTGCGTGGCCGTCTCGCCCCGGCGACACAAGGCCACGCCGGCCGACACGGTGACGCGCAGCCCAGGGGCGATGGACGTCCAGTCGTGCTGCTCGACGCCGGCGCGCACGCGCTCGGCCGCGGCCAGGGCCGAAGGCTCGTCCTGGGTCGACGTGAAGACCAGTAAGAACTCTTCGCCGCCATAGCGCCCGAGGCGGTCGGTGGTGCGCATCTCGTTCGCCGCACGCACGGTGAAGCCACGCAGCACCGCGTCGCCGGTGGCGTGGCCCTGGGTGTCGTTGATCTGCTTGAAGTGGTCCATGTCGATCAGCGCCACGCTGAAGGGCACGCCGGTGCGTTGCATGCGTTGGTGCTCTTCTTCGAGCAGCCGCATGATGCTGCGGCGGTTGAGCGCGCCGGTCAGCTCGTCGCGGTTGGCCAGCAGCGCGAGCTTCTCGAAGGTGGCCGCCAGCTCTTGGTTGCGCTGCGCCAGCGCGCGTCGAAACTGCGCGCTCACATAGCCCAGCAAGGCCACGCGCGCCAGCAGCAAGGCGAACCACACGCCCGACACCACCCGCTCTTGCCAGGTGGCCATGGGCAGCGCGAGGCGGTCGCCCACCAGCATGACCACCGCGCCCACCACGCCGGCGATGCCCAGGCACGCCGTCATCACCCAGCCGGTGCTCATGCGCAGCGCGCCGAAGCCGAAGATCGTGAACAGCACCATCAGGAACAGCAGGCCCACCTGCGGCACCCACAGCATGAAGCCGATGTTGAGCAGCGTGGTGAACAGCATCTGCGGCGCGATGAGGTAGTGGTCGCGCAGCCGGTCGCCCATGCCGCCTCGCATCACCCAATAGAAGAGCCCGCACGACACCGCCCCGGCCGACAGGTACAGCAGCGGCACCGCCACCTCGACGGTGCCCAGCCACGCCAGCGCCATCAGCAACAGGCCATCGACCAGGTAGCTGGCGAGCACCATGCCCAGCATGCGGATGCGCTCTTGCCGCCGACGCGCCAGCCGCGCGGTCGGCGAATGGAAGGCCGTGGCCGCAGCGCCGGAATCGAGCACCGAGTGCGAGAAAGAAGACGGCGGCGACGGAGATTTCATCGGTGTAGCGGGTCTTGCAGGTGGCCAGTGGGGCCGATGCGCTCAGCGCGTGGGCGTCAGCCGCTGCGCGTGGAAGGCTCGGGCAGGGGCAAGGCGGTGTCGAACTTGGCGCGGTGGATGCTGAAGAAACTCTTGACGTTGCGCACGTTGGCGTCCTGGGTGAAGAGGCGTTGGACCACCGCGTCGTACGCGGGCATGTCGCGCACACACAGCACCAGCAGAAAGTCGGGGCCGGGCGACACCCGGTAGCACTGCTGCACCGCCGCGTCGGCCGTGGCCCGCCGCTCGAAGGCCAGCAGGTGTTCGGCCCCTTGTCGGTCGAGTGTGACTTCGGCCAGCACGGTCAGTCCAACCCCCAGATGGTGGCCTGAAAGCACGGCAATGCGCTTTTCGATCACCCCGACATCGACGAGGCGTTTGACCCGGCGCATGCAGGTGGCCGGCGACACATGCGCCCGCTCGGCCAGCGCCTGGTTGGTGAGGCTGGCATCGCGCTGCAGCAAGTCGAGCAGGCGCAGGTCGATGGCGTCGAGCACCACATCGACGCTTGATTTCATTTCATCATGCATCTCGCAATAATATTTATACCCCTCTCAATGTTGGCGTTTTATTTCTATTTTTCATGAATCTCGCAATCAAACGTCACGCCAGCCTGCCTACGATGCGCGCCTGTTCACCCAACTTCCGGGCATTCCTATGTGTGGCATCGTCGGCGCCGTCAGCAACCGCAACATCGTCCCCATCCTGATCGAGGGCCTGAAGCGGCTCGAATACCGGGGCTACGACTCGTGCGGCGTCGCCGTTCACCAGGGCGGTGAGCTGCGGCGGGCCCGCAGCACCGCACGTGTGGCCGAGCTGGAATCCAACGTCAACCAGGACGGTGTGCATGGCGGCACCGGCATCGCCCACACCCGCTGGGCCACCCACGGCGCACCGGCCGTGCACAACGCGCACCCGCACTTCTCGCACGGGGCCGACGCCAACACCGCCGCCGTGGGGCGGGTCGCCCTGGTGCACAACGGCATCATCGAGAACCACGACGAACTGCGCGCCCAACTCGTCGCCAAGGGCTACCGCTTCGACAGCCAGACCGACACCGAGGTCATCGCCCACCTGATCGACCACCTGTACGACGGCGACCTGCTCGACGCCGTGCAGCGCGCCACGCTGCAACTGCGCGGCGCATACGCGATTGCCGTCTTCTGCCGCGACGAGCCGCACCGCGTGATCGGCGCGCGCGAAGGCTCGCCGCTGGTGCTGGGCGTCGGCAGCCACAACGGCCAGACCGAGCACTTTCTCGCCAGCGACGCGATGGCGCTCGCGGGCGTCACCGACCAGATCGTCTACCTCGAAGAGGGCGACGTGGTCGATCTGCAGCTCGGCAAGATGTGGATCACCTCGCGCACCGCGCAAGGCACCTACAAACCGGTCGAACGCGAAGTGCGCACCGTGCACGCCCACAGCGGCGCGGCCGAGCTGGGCCCCTACCGCCACTACATGCAGAAGGAAATCTTCGAGCAGCCCAAGGCCATTGCCGACACGCTTGACGCCGTGCAGGGCATCTCGCCCGAGCTCTTCGGCGACGGTGCCTACCGCGTGTTCAAAGAAGTGGACTCGGTGCTCATCCTCGCCTGCGGCACCAGCTACTACAGCGGTTCGACCGCCAAGTACTGGCTGGAAAGCATCGCGAAGATCCCCACCAGCGTCGAAGTCGCCAGCGAGTACCGCTACCGCGACAGCGTGCCCAACCCGCGCACGCTCGTCGTCACCATCAGCCAGAGCGGCGAAACGGCCGACACCCTTGCCGCGCTGAAGCACGCACGCAGCCTGGGCATGCCGCACACGCTGACCATCTGCAACGTGTCCACCAGCGCCATGGTGCGCGAGTGCGAGCTGGCCTACATCACCCGCGCCGGCGCCGAGATCGGCGTCGCCTCGACCAAGGCCTTCACGACGCAGCTGGTCGGCCTCTTTCTGCTGACGCTGGCCCTCGCCCAGGTCCGTGGCCGCCTGAGCGACGACCAGGAGGCACAACACCTCAAGGCACTGCGCCACCTGCCCGTGGCCGTGCAAGCCGTGCTCGCGCTCGAACCGCAGGTCATCGCGTGGTCAGAAGAATTCGCGCGCAAGCAGAACGCCCTCTTCCTGGGCCGCGGCCTGCACTACCCCATCGCCCTTGAAGGCGCACTGAAGCTCAAAGAAATCAGCTACATCCACGCCGAGGCCTACCCCGCCGGCGAACTGAAGCACGGCCCGCTCGCGCTGGTGACGGCCGAGATGCCGGTGGTCACCGTCGCGCCCAACGACGCGCTGCTCGAAAAGCTCAAGAGCAACCTGCAAGAGGTGCGCGCCCGCGGCGGCGAGCTGTTCGTCTTTGCCGACGCCGACACCCGCATCGAACCCGGCGAAGGCCTGCGCGTCATCCGCATGCCCGAACACTACGGCGCGCTGTCGCCCATCCTGCATGTGGTGCCGCTGCAATTGCTGGCGTATCACACGGCCTGTGCGCTGGGCACGGACGTGGACAAGCCACGGAATTTGGCGAAGAGCGTGACGGTGGAGTGAGGGGGACTGCTGGCCTGACTCGCTCGCACAAACAATGTCCGTTGGGCCTAAATAGAGTCCGTCGGACGTTTTTCGGATTGCGAAGCACGGCCTCGAACTTCAGTGGGCAAGAACGGATGACGGCGGCTATGCAGCGGTTGCTGTCAGTAGTCGCCGCAGCTTCAAAACACGGTGTCCACCCTGTAGCCACCTTTGGCCCACCGCCGCCTACGCCTGCTGAATGACCGCTCATAGCGTTGCAGCAGACGTCGCTTGCACGACAGCCCGTCAGGGTCGGACAAGTGACCGCTGCCTACACACGCGAGCTGGCACGTACGACCCGCAGTAGTCTGGTCGATTTGCAAGCAGCTTGCTCGTGACCGAACGATCGTGACGCCTAAGGCATACGGTAGCTAGTGAACAAGAACTCCGCAGCCGTGCGGCTACCACTCGTACATCGCAGCAGGCCTCACTCGTCGCTCGCGACGAAACCACCGAGCAGCCACCGCGCACGTCGGCTTGAGCAGGCGGGCGCCTTATCTCCATCCTCTTCGAAGCGGTCGAATCACATGAACAGGCGGTAGTCATAGGACCGATCGGCATACCTGTCCAACAATGCGCCAACACGCGCGACACGTCGGGAAGTTTCGATCGTCGCTGGAAGCTGTCCGTACAGGTCGAAGCTGTTGAAGTTCATCTTTGAGAGCCCGAGAATTTCTTCGGCCAGCGTCATAAGCTCACTCGTTCCGGCATGACGGGTAAGCACCAGAGGCGCGGGAATGCGCCGCTTTCCTTGGTAGTAGGCGCGCGAGGGGTTCAAAGCAGTGGAGGCGCCGTGCACCCAAAGCAACGCCGTCGAGTCATCGACTACTACCGTAGTCCCGCGATGGATGGGATAGCCGTCGATCTCAAGAGAGCCGGATCTGCTCACCTTGGAAGCCAAATATCGGAGCGTGTCGTCGATGTGAATCTGCAGGAGTTCGACGCAATCGACGCCCTCCAGGCCAGCCTGCAGACCCGCTCGCTCCTCTTTAAGGAACGGCGTCTGCTTGTGGACTACCACCCGCCTCGGGAGCCGGAGATTCGCTTCGAAGAACAGCTCTCGAATTCCCTCACCTAGACGCCGAGCGTCATCGAAGCTCATGAAGGGGTTCTTCCGCCGCATGATCGGGTTCTCAATCTTGCTCAGCCGGAATTGCAAGCCCAAGCCGTTGGGGCTGTACAGGTGACTGCATCCCAGAACAATGTTGCCGTCCTCTCCTGGCTTGTTACGCAAGCTATAGCCGATGCCGACGTAAGCTGAATCCTTGTCAAGTCCGTCCAGTGCCCATGGGCTTCGCATCGCTTTCGCATACGTCGCCAGTGAAAGCCACCAGCGAACCCGGCACTGTTGCTGGTGCACCAACGTGTCCTCCTCGAGAAACTGAGTTGAAATTCCTTGCGGGATCGCGGACGCCTTCACGAAGTCGTGGAGATCAAACTTTTCGCCGTCGACGTCGTACGCCCGCAAGGCGCTCCATCGCGCAGGGATGTAGACGAAGATGACGCTCGGGTTGGAAGCGGCCTTCAGCGACGCCAGAGCCGAGGCGATTCGTGCGCCAAGCTCGCGGGCGCTTGCAGGCGTCTTTTCCGTCGGCTCATCGAGCCCCACAAATCCCTTTCCGCCAGGTTGAGTGATCTCCAGCCCGCACTTGAAAGCGTTACTGAAGCCTGGGAACGGCAGCAGATAGTCAGCGTCCCATCGCGTAGGGTCGGCGGACTCTTGCAGTTGGCCTAGATACTGGCTGACCCGACGACCATCCTTTGCAGGTGCGATTAGGCCAACGCGGATGTTCGACGCCATGCCGGTTTCCGTCAGCAATGCGTCGAAAGGCCTCTCGCGGAGTAGCCCGCGAATCGGGTGGGTGTCGAAGGCAACATCCCGTCCGGCCTTGGGCAGGAACAACAACCTTGGCTCCCGGATCTGCAGACCAACCTGCGATGCCAAGCGCTCGTTACGCTCGCTAAGCGTGACCGATGCCTCACGCTCATCGGTAATCTTCGCGAAGATCGGGCGTGCGGAGACCGAGAACTTAATGCCTTCTTCGACATCAGGAAATCTCAACGGGTTATCGCGATCGGGAAGCAGACGGGCGCGCCAGAACTCGAGGGCCTCGTTGAACTTGTCGTTGTGCTGATACCCGAGAACCTTAACCTTGATCGCATTGGAAATCGGCCGTGCCGCCTCATTGCCAGCCATGTCTGTGACATACAGGGTCGGCTTGAGCACAAGAACCAACGCGCTGCTGACCGTCTTGACTTGTAAGAGGACGGCCTTATAGATCGTCCATTGCCGCCCTTCGACTCGTTGCTCTGTGGTGTCCTGCGGATCCCAGATCAATCCTTCATTGTTGCAATTCAATCCTGCCTTGGATGCCAGCGCTAGGGCCGTCGCCCGCCTCATGAGACTGTTGGCCGTCCCGTCCTCGTAGCGCAGGTCCTCATCGTTGAGCGGGACACGTTTGACCTCGCCCGAGATGTTTTGGGCAAATGCTGACTGAATCTGCTGTGGTGAGGCAATTGCGTACACCTTGCCCCTGAAGGGCGCCGCGACGAAGCCATGTCCCTCGCCGATGGTCCTGAGTTCGGACCATACTGTTCCGCGCGTCGGCCACTGCACCAGATCGAACTCGAGCAGTTCGCCCGGTGGTTGCATCGGGAACGCGTTACTCTTGATCAGTCCCGTCACGGGAAGGTTTGGCAGCTGGAAGGGGGCACGCCGGGTCGTGGGTGATTCCTTGAACCTGTCCAGCACCGCGTCCACCTCAGTACGGGCGCCAGCGGGTGCCACATGCAGCGCGATGCGGCGAACAACGTCATCAAAGGTCGCGCCCGGCACGACAAACCGCTGGGGATCGGTCCCGTCAGCCGTCTGCAATAGCGTCTCTACATCTCCCGTCACCGGTGAATCGCCATACTGGGTCCAGAACAGCGGCAGCCGCTGTTGCGCTCCCTCGCGATAGGCCTCCAGGAACGCAGCCATGACGCTGGCATCCCGACCACTGTAGCCACAGACCAGGACGGGCCGCGTTCGCAGTTGTTGGACAAGTGCCGCTCGCAGTTCGGCCTCTTGCTCGTTCAACTCGCGTTGGGTGTTCTTCAGTGCGTCGTAGCGGTAGTCCCCATGCATGGAAACACACTGGATTTCATCGAGGGCGATGGGGCGGGAAATGCGCTCCTTCGACTCCTGCCCCACTTCGATGGCGGTGACGCCAGCAGTCATTGCTGCCCTCGCTGCCAGACCGTCAAAGTTGGTCGTCCAGATTGAGGTCACTAAGCGCTGCTTGGCGAGTTCTGCTAGAAGTTGATAACCCAGCCCCGGCTTGGCTCGCTTTACCCACTCTTGAAAATAACGGCGCCTATCGTCTCCACGCGTGTAGCAGGCCTCAATGAATGCCGAGTACTCCTCGGCAGAGCCGCTCGCGGGATATCGACGCTGAGCATCCAGCCAGCGCTGAATGCGCTGTCGAACAGAAGGCAGGGAGAGCTCATCAAACTGACGCTCGAGGCCCGGGTTATTGGTCAAGAAGATGGAGCGCTTCCATTCCCAGATGCACTGAGTCGCCGAAGGCATCCCCGAGCTCATGGAGGCACCAGCTCCCAGGAAGACCAGCAATGGCTGGTCTCGTGACATCCCGATCGAGCGCACCATGGCGTCGACTGACAGCGTATGTATCAATCCAAACTCCCTCTAAAAGCACGTTTGATACGTCTTATAGACCAGCTACAGGCCGGCCGCGCTGTGCAAGCCTAGCCGGAACTTGTCTAGGAGGTCGAACATGCGCTGTGACCCGCCCATCCGGGCCGGTGCGCCATCAAAGGCCAGTTCTGATGGCAGTTCAAGGCTAGGGAGGAAATTCGTTGACGGCGCAGGGGAAGCAGCGGGTGCTATATAAATACTGTTGTCTGCTTCTGGCCGATCCGCGAGCTGGCAGTAACTGCCGAAATCGGACTTCAGTCTGCTTCGTAAGATCAGTGACTTTAGGCGAGGGCGGCGGGCCGGCCCGCGCACTGTTTACATGACTGCAATAGTTTGCTTTCTGGACAACTCTGATGGCATGAGTCGAATCACCGCTCTGAGTGACTCGCGTGCGTCGAGGGAGCTTGGCGGCCAACGGCACACCATAAGTGACGATCTGACCAAAGTCTTTCGCGTCAGACTCGCTTGCCACGAGCTCCGGGGTTTCGACGCTAGTACGGGAGCCTTCAAAGACGCCTACTACACGACTGAGCTTGGTTTGTGCTTCGCTGGCTATTGCCTGGAAGCTATGACCGTCGTGTCTCAGTTCACTAAGTGCGTAGAGCGGCTGGTGGATGCTGCGGAGAGCGGCGTACAGCCGATACCGGATCCAGATCGGTTGCTTGTTCTACTTCGAGACTTGTGCTCGGAGTTCTTCCGCGCACATGCGTTCCCCAAAGAGCAGGACCTGGAGCTAGTTCTCTTTGGGTACACCGATGCCGGAGCGGCATGGGCGGGCAAGGTTAATCACTACGCAGCGACTGGTGCCAAGTACGAATTGGTCACGCTGGACGAGAGTAGTGTTGTTGTAGCGGGCGATTGCCCTGGCCTCGAGAAAGACTGCACGCGATTCGCACGGCGAATTAGCAAGCGGCTTGACCGGCTACCGATTTCCCTGGCAGGCGAGGCCGGGGAACGCGAGGAGGCGATGCTGTATCGGTCAAAGCGCAAGTACCTAGAGAATAAGATAAGGAAGGAAATCGCTAGCAGCCGCGCTCCGACCGTTGGTGGAAGGCTGCACAAGTCAGAGCTGTTCTTCATGGGCCGAACTGCGAGCCTAACGTTCACGGGTGATGCTTCAGAGTCTGCGCTCCTTGACCGCCTCTTCGGGGAATATGAAGGCCTGCGGTACATGCCCGTAAACCAACGGACCGGGCTGGACGACGTGCTGCATCAGTTCCCGGACCTCGGAGCAGAAGGCACCTCCGCCTCCACGGTGTGAGCTCGAGGAAGTAGCAGCGGAGCAAGCTGCATTGCATCCACAATGTCCGCTTCCAGTCAGAGCGGCCGTTGCAGCCTTATCCGCGAAGGACCGAGTTCAGTCTGAAGCGGGCCTCTACGCAGGGAAGACCACGTCGCAGCGTGAGGGCACTTCATTTGCAGCACTCCGTCTGCCTGAGCAGCAGTTGGTTTGTTAAATCCGCCGTACGAATCAGCGCAAGCCACTTCGTATCCCTCGCATGAGCCAGCGGGTCTGCTGATGCGACGGCCCGCGACGACTGGCTGAGTCAGCGCAAATCGGCCCCGATGTTTGGCGTGTCGATCAGCCTGCACAGACCCTTCGGCAACTGAGACTCCGGCAGGTAGGTGACGCCCGAGTGACGCCTCCGGCCAACGAGTTCGTGCGACAGCCGGCGCGAGCGGGTGCATCAAAATTGATGGGGGTGATCTTGCGTGCACCCGCGGCCTTCGAGGCAGTTGCAGCCGCGGACCAGCGGCGTCGCCACACAAGCACTCACCCCAGAACTTCGAACGCAACGGACAGAGGAGGCCCCATGGCTGATCAGCGAGGGATTTCGGTGGTGGTGTTCCACGTCGTCTCCAATGGCGATGGAACGATCACGCACTACAGCCACGCGCACGAGCCCGCATTCGTCGCGGCGTTGCCGCACCTCTACGCCGTCTGCATTCTGGATCGGGGTCGAGAACCGCCGCGGCTCACAGCAGTCGTCTTCGTCAAGACTTCGTACGAACACCCGCAGCCGGGCTTCGCCGAAGCGATCTACGGTGCCATCGGCAGCGTGCCCCATGCCGATGCGCTGCTGGGCGACAAACCCGGCTTCCTTCCCGTGCCCATTGGTGTGCCCGGAGACGACCCGCTGTCGGAAGAAGAATTTCTTCGCATTGCAGTTGGCCAGATTCTCAAGCTCGACGCCGCCGGTTCGGCATGAGCGGGTGTTGGCCAATTCGACACGGGTGCGTGGCTCAGGTTGCCTGATGGCGATCACAGTGGTAGGCTCGCGCCCCCTGTGCATTGCGCATTGCATTGCACCGATTGAGACACCCATGAAGCAATTCCCGACATCGCAACACGCATCGATGACCCGCACAGCCGCGGTGGATTCGCTGCGCGCCTATTGCGCCGAATTGCTTTACTAGAGCCTTTGATATCCGGGGGCTCGGCCTCCTGAGTTCGACAAGACCCGGTAGGCCGCAAGCCACCGGGTTTTTTGTTTTCTGCTTGCCGAGTTGGAGATGGACATGAGCACCAATCGAGAACGCTTTGCCGCCGCACGCGCTGCACGCGCGGTGCTGTGCGTCGCCCTCGTGGAACGGTTCGTGTAGAGCCTCCAGGACCTTCGTGTACCTGGAGGTCCATCCTCCAGGCCAGAAAAGCCTGCTGGGTGGACCACCCCGCAGGCTTTTTTGTTTCTGCCCGCATCGCGGGCACCCCCAGTCTGGCGCGCGCCGACAACCCCGCCGAGAGATTCGCCTGGCCCGTGAATCGCATCGGCATTTCACTCTCAACTGGAGATACCCATGATGAACAAGGTTCACGTGAACGTCGGAACCATCGGCCACGTCGATCACGGCAAGACGACGCTGACGGCCGCCCTCACTTTCGTGCAGGCCGCACGCATCGGCGGCCGTGCGCTGTCCTACGGGCAGATCGACAACGCGAAAGAAGAGCGCGAGCGCGGCATCACGATCAACACCTCGCACGTCGAGTACGAGTCGGACAGCCGTCACTACGCGCACATCGACTGCCCGGGCCACGCCGACTACATCAAGAACATGATCACCGGCGCGTCGCAGATGGACGGCGCGATCCTGCTGGTGGACGGCACTGAAGGTGCCGCTCGCCAGACCATCGAACACGTGCTGCTGGCCCGCCAGGTGAACGTGCGCCACATGGTGGTGTTCGTGAACAAGATGGACCTGGTGGCCGACGGTGACCGTGCCGACATCGAGCAGCTGATCGAGATGGAGATCGCCGCGCTGCTGGCCACGCACGGCTACCACGACGCCTGCTTCGTCTTCGGCAGCGCACTGAAGGCCCTGGCCGCCGCCGAGCGCGGCGACCTCGATGGGGCCGACGTGCGATGCATCGTCGAACTCGTGAACGCGTTGGACGCGCGCATCCCTGACCCGGTGCGCGATTACGACAGCCCGTTCATGATGCCGGTCGAAGGCGTGCACACCATCGCGGGCCGCGGCACCGTGGTCAGTGGTCGTGTCGAGCGCGGTGTGATCCGTGTGGGCGACAGCCTCGAGATCGTCGGCCTCAGCTCGGCCGATGGCGCGGTGGTCGTGACCGGCGTGCAGTCGTTCCACAAGGACGTGGCCGAAGCGCGCGCCGGCATGAACGTCGGCCTGCTGCTGCGCGGGGTCAAGCGCGACGACGTCGTGCGAGGCCAGGTGGTCGTGAAGCCCGGTGCGCTGAAGCCGTACCGGACGGGGCGTGCCCAGATCTTCGTCCTCAGCAAGGACGAAGGCGGGCGACACACCCCGTTCGGTTCGGGCTACCAGCCGCAGTTCTTCTTCGGCCCGACCGACGTGACCGGTGTCATCCGCGTCGACACCGAGACGGGCCTGGTCGAGCCGGGCGCGCAGGCGCAGGTCAGCTTCGAGCTGAACAAGCCTGTGGCCATCGAGAACGGCATGCGGTTCGCGATGCGCGAAGGCGGCAAGACCGTCGGCGCGGGCATCGTGACCGAAGTGATGGGCTGAAAGGCTGATGCGGTACTTGCCCCTGTTGCCTGCTGAGGCGACAGGGGCATTTTTTTGGCCGACGACACCTCTCGGCGAGCACTCGAACCGCCTGTTGCAGCCTGCCGCTTCACCCGCGTCAGGGGTCACCGTGCGTCGGTCAGCCATTGCTGATCGCTCAGCGCCCGATGCGAAAAAAAAAAGGCACCCGAAGGTGCCCAATGAATAGAGGTGCGGTGACGAAGATCGACGAGACATGTGCTGAGCTACCGGCATACGCTGGGCGAGAGTCGAACCCGCGACCTGCCTCGCCGCGATGGGCGAGGCTGCTCTGACCTGGAGTCCCGCCTGCATTCACCGCAATGCAGGTCATTGACAAGATCCGCCCAAGAGCGGGGGGACAAGGGGCGATGAAACGTGCGTGCTCTACCACTGAGCTACGGCTCCGATGACTCGGAACCGGCGGGGCTCGAACCCGCGACCACGAGAGTGACAGTCTGTAGTTCCATCTGCATTCCCCCTGCTCTGTGCGAAACGGGTTGGCGCGACGAGAGTGGCAAGACTCCACCGGTTTCCCGGCGTTCAAGAATCGAACTTGAGAGGTCCTGTAGTCCTGCCGGCATTCGCGCCGAAAGCGGTTCGATGAATAAAAAGGTTGGCGCCGCATGCGACGAGATTCACAAGAGCTGCCTGCCGGTGTCCCGGCTGAAGGCCAGCCAGCCTTCAACGGCAAGAGGGTGCTGTACTCCTGCGTGCATTCGCATGCGGCGCCTTCCGACTTGCTTCTTACGTCTTACTTCTGACTCACTGCACGTCGAGCGTGATCTTCTCGATCTCGCCCACCCAGTGGTTGGCGTCGAGCGTGCCGTTCGCAAATTGAGCGACCGCGCCGAACACCGCATCCGAGAAGCCACCGACGTTCATCACGTCGGCACGCTCGGCCGCCTGGGTCGTGCCGCCGGGCTGGATGTCGATGCACACCAGCTTGGCCTGCGGGCAACGCGCCTTGATCTCGGACCACTGACGCAGGGTCTCGGTGCCGCCGTGACGACGGGCATCGACCCACGATTCGTTGTCCGACACGATCACGACGAGGTCCACCACCGCACGCTGCTGGTTCAGCAGCGCCAGCGGTGCGCTGACGTTCGTGCCGCCGCCACCCACCGCGGCCAGCTTGGCGGCGTTGGTCATCACCGAATCACGCGGATTCAGATCGACCTTCACCACGGCCTGCTCGAAGGGCAGCACCTGCGTGCGCGGGTTCTTGGCACAGAACGCTGCGGCGACCAGGGCCGCCACGTCGATGCAACGCACCGCCGAGGTGGCGGTGCCGCGCCACCCCGTCGCGGGCGAGCTCATCGAGCCCGACACGTCGGGGCAGACCACGACCTGGCCTTGCAGCACCGGCACGTTGATCAGCGCCGCTTCCATCGCGTCTTGCAGCGCCTCGCGCACGACGCCGGGCACGCCCTCGCCCGCAGCCTTGAAGGCCATGAGCAGCTGGTACGGCATCACACGCGCGCGGCGGATCGCCGACCAGTCGCGCAGCTTCGCGGCCACGGCCTCGGCGGTACCGGGCTCCGTGAAGGCCCCATGGCGCACGAAGGTGTTGAGGTTCTGACGCACCATCTGCCACGAGCCCTTGCGGGCGATCTCGGCCCAGTGCTCGGTCGTGAGATCGAGCGCGGTCAGCATCTGGAAGGGCACCTCGGGCAGCGCCGGCAGCGGTGCACCGTCGCCCGCGTTGTCACGAACGGCCCGCTTGAACTGCTCGAACGCCCAGGTCACCGGCGGCAGCGCCGCCGGCTCGAAGGGCTGTTGCCCACGGCGGCCTGCAGCAGTTGCGCTTCGCTGGCCGACAGCAGCCAACGCTGGACCAGCTTCTTGGGCTTCGAGCCCAGCGATTTGCGGCCCGTGACGCCCGAGCGAACGATCTGCACGAAGTTGCGCAGCATCTTGCCGTTGTCGACCACGCGACCGAACGCGGCTTCGAGCAGCTTCACGTCGCGTGCCGCCAGCACCGCGAGCAGCAGCGCCGGCATGTCCTTCATGTGGCCGGCTTGGCGCGCATGGATCGCCGTCTTCGCCACGAAAGCCGGGTCGAGTTCGCGCGCCAGTGCCAGCACGTGGTCGAGCTGTTCATCGGCCGTCGCGTAGAAGGTGTGATTGAGGCAGCCGGTGGCTGCCAGTTGCGCCAGCTGGTGGCGGGGGCTGAAGGCGTAGGCCGGGGCCAGCGCACGGTTGACGGCGTCGGCCTTCGGCAGCAGCACACCCTTCAGCGCTTGAAAGAGCTGGGTGTTGACCATGGGTCTCTCCGAAAGGTCTGGGGTTCAAGGGATGCGGCCCTAACTCAGCCGCGAGCCCTTCGGCAGCCGCGACGCCAGCCACCCATGCACGTCAGCTCGGATGTGGCGGCCTTCGAGCAGAAAGTCCTCGAAGCGGCTGGGCACGTAGGGCAGGTAGACGAGCGGCATGCCGGCTTCGTCCGGGGTGCGGGCGGCCTTGCGGCCGTTGCACGCCGCGCAGGCGGTGACGAGGTTCATCCACGTCCAAGCGCCCCCACGCGACTCGGGCACGATGTGTTCGCATTGCAGGTCTCTCTCGTGAAAGCGCAGGCCGCAGTACGCGCAAGTGAAACGGTCGCGGCGAAACAGCTTGTGCTTCGCGAACGAGGGCGTCACGTCGAACAGGTTGATGCGCGGTGCGCCCCGCAGGGCGATGATGGGGTGGACGTCGATCAGCGACTGGCGGCCGGTCCTGGCATTGACGCCACCCCGCAGCGTGCGCAGCGGCTCATCGCCGTCGACCCAGGCCACCGTGCCGGTGGCGTAGTGCAGCACCGCCTGTTCGAGCGTGATCCAACGCTGCGGCGTGCCCTGGATGTCGAGTTGCAAAACATGCTGGTGCATCGGAGGTTCCTCCTTTCTTCCTTCGGTGTTGAGAACCGAAGGAGCGCACCAGCGGATCCTTCAGCCCAGGGTGTGGATGGCGTTCACGAACGCCGCATGTCGCATCGCTTGGAACACGGTCGTTTCTCGCTTGAGAGTGATTGGCAGAGGCGGCAGGATTCGAACCTGCGTGCACCGGTTCAAAGCCGGCTGTCTGAGGCCACTCGACTACGCCCCGTCAGACTTGTTGTTTGGTGCGGACGCACGGGATCGAACCGTGGCCTGCCGGTTAAAAGCCGGCTGCTCTACCCTTGAGCTACACCCGCTGTTGTGGAGCCTCGTAAGGGATTCGAACCCGTGTTCCAGCGTAGAAAGCGCCGTGTCCTGACCACTAGACGAACGAGACAAGTGTTGGGTTGGTGGAGAGCACAGGATTCGAACCTGTGCGGCGCTTGCGCACCGGCTTCGGCTTAGCAAGCCGACCCCTTGCCACTCGGGCAGCTCTCCATGGGGTGGGTCGTCCGATGTGGGATCGATCCACCCGCCTGATCCTCACGCGGACCCTGATCTGCCACTGAGCGATCGGGCCCGGGCGGGGTCATTCGCGGTAGTAGTCATCGCGAAGGACGCCGTCGAAAGCAGCCGCTGCGCAAGCAGCAGCGCTTGCAAGCAGCGGCCCGAGCCACACGGGCAGGGGTCCTGGCGACCCAGTTTTTCCTGCAGGTGCTTGTCGCCGTGAACGACACGAACGCCTCGCTTGACCTGCGTCTCAGACGGGAAGCCCTTGCGCCGCTTGCTGGTGACTTCGAAACCAGAACTGCTGGTCGTGCGGTTGCTTCTTCATGACGTGCTCCTGTGCTTGTGATGTCGCCGGGTGGTCCCCTCGGCCCGGGTCGAACGGGCATGCCTTGCGGCCACGGCTTCTGAGACCGTCGCGTCTGCCATTTCCGCCACGAGGGGTTGATGCTTCGATGCGCTCAGGGGTGACCGGTCGGAATCGAACCGACACCAGCGGGACCACAACCCACGGCTCTGCCATTGAGCTACGGCCACACCTGAACGCACGTCTGCTGGATGTCAGGATGGCGGGCCTCGAACCCGCACCTCCGGCCTCCCTCAGGTCCTCCCTGTGCCGGTGCGCTCCCTCCTTGCGCCACATCCCGATCGATGCTGGTCTCGGTGGTCCGATTCGAACGGACGGCCTCATGCTCCCAAAGCACGCGCGCTACCTGCTGCGCCACACCGAGTGAAACTGGATGAATAGAAAAGTTGGCTCCCCGGCACGGCTTCGAACCGCAACCCTCCTGGTTAACAGCCAGGCGCTCTACCTGTTGAGCTACCGGGGAATGGACTCGGGCGCTGGATTCGAACCAGCGCGGGCGCAATGCCCTCGGGTTTGCAGCCCGTCGCCTTTGACCGCTCGGTCATCCCGAGAAAACGTTGGCGGGCATGCGTGGAGTCGAACCACGAACCGTCGGTTTTGGAGACCGGTGCTCTGCCAGTTGAGCTACATACCCTTCGATGTCTGACGGGTGCGAATGGTTGACTCGCTTCGCTCAGCCTTCGACCCGCGGCACAAGCGCGACCAACGCTTCGCGTTGAGCGAACCATCGCGCCCATGAGTGCCCGGTTGACAGCGCGGCGCATTCAACCGCGCGGCCACGCACCCTGAAAAATGGCACCTCCTGCGCGACTCGAACGCGCGACCTCCGGCTTCGTAAACCGGCGCTCTGACTCCACTGAGCTAAAGAGGCTTGGATGAACATGTTGGTGCCGCAGGAGGGCTTCGAACCCCCGACGCCCGGCTCTTCAGGCCGGCGCTCTACCGACTGAGCTACCGCGGCAACAAACAGGTGGCGCCCCGTGCGGGAGTCGAACCCGCGGCTTCCGGCTAGACAGGCCGGCACTCTGGCCACTGAGTTAACGGAGCATGCGGGCGCTGACCGTGGTCAACGCCCCGTGTGGTTTCCGGTGACGGGTTCCGGTGCCGCCCAATCGTTGCGGCCGATTTCCGCCTTCGAAGCGTGAGCTCGACGAAGGCTTCTGTTCTGATGTCCCATTGCGGTTGTGTTCCAGCGCGAGCGCGGGGCAGGGCCCCGCTCAGCGCGGTCTCGCTGCACGGTGCGGGCGTCCCCGCAGCGCACATCCCGGCCGCCCCCTGCGCTTTCAGGGGCACGTACTCGGCCGTTGTGCCGAAGCACACCCGCAATGAGATGGTTGGAGCGGATACCGGGAGTCGAACCCGGGCCTTGACCCTGGCGAGGTCTTGCTCTGCCACTGAGCTACATCCGCTTGTGTGCGAGCACGCCTTGCATCCAGTGGTGCGGGCGGCTCGCGGCAACTTTTTAAAGAGCGATGAGGCGCACTGCACCTCGCGTGTCGCAGGACACGCCGAAGCCGGCTGCCCACCGGCTCGCCTCGGTCAAAGCCGAAGCAATGAATGTGAAAGGTGAAAAACAAAAAGGCCCGGATCCATTTCGGAATCCGGGCCTCGACGTGTGATCGAGTGGAAGGGTGCGCGCGCTATGCGCCTCCCTGGCCCGGATGCACCCAATCCTCGTCACCAAGCGACACGACCGGTCGCAGGCCCTTGGCGGGATGCCGTTCATTCATCGTGCTGGCGGCCGCATGCATGGATTGCGGCTGACCGAAGAGCGACCCCACAACGGCCGCATGCACGAACGCGCACCGACCCGACAGGGGCAGCGAACGGTTGGCGATGTGGCGTTGGGTCTTCACGATGAACTCTTGGGTATGGTGGGTATGAATCAGGTCTTTGCTGCGTCTTTGATTGCAGCGAGGAAGCGGACTGTAAAGAGTCTTCACTTCATCGTCAAGCACGTGCATCAACTTTTTTTGATGGCGGGGATCCACCTGCTGCCGCAACGTGGCAGCAGGTGGACCAGGCCGGCGCCGGCCTGGCCACTTCAATTCGCCACGGGCGTCTCGGTGTGCATCACGCAGCGCCACTGACCGTCTTTTCGGACCCACACGGAAGAGTCGGCCATGTCGTGGTGGATCTCTTCGGAGGTGCCGCGCGGCGACAGGGCCTGGTGCACGCGGTAGGTGAGCACGGCGGTGTCTTCGTTGGGACGCACCACGTTCATGTCGCGCAGGTCGAAAGACTTGACCACCATGCTGCCTTCTTCGGCCATGCGGCGGTAGGTGGCGTGGTCGAACTTCATCGCGCCATGTGAACTGACCATGAGCGCGGGTTCATCCAGCAAGGCGATGGCCGTGTCGGCGTCTTCGTTCACGAGGGCTTGCCAGAACCGGTGTTCGAGGTCCATCAGGGCTTGGGTCGCTGTCTGCATGTCACACTCCTTCGCCATCGGGGGATGCCAATATGCGACCGGCATTTGGCCGGGGCGGTGGGATCACCGCGCACGCGTTTGCCAGCGTTCTCCTACAGGCTGGTGGGCTTGCAGTGCCCTGCCCTTCCGACGCCACGTTGTCACGCAAGGATCGAATGACCCATCGAATTCAATGCCGCTGCGGCGCCTTTCACGGCCTGCTCGGTGAGCCTCAGAAAGCCCTGCGTGGGGTCTGCTACTGCCAGGACTGCCGCGCCTATGCGCGGCACCTTGGAAAGCTCGCCGAAACCCACGATGCAAACGGCGGCGCCGAGTTCGTCGCTGCACATGCCAGGCAGGTGAGCTTCACCGGCGGCGTGCAGCACCTCGCCTGCCTGTCGTTGACACCAACGGGCCTGCTGCGCTGGTACACAGCGTGTTGCAGCACGCCGATCGCCAACACCACACGCGACTGGAAGCTGCCCTACGTGGGGCTGATCCACACGGCGCTCAGGTCTGACAACGCCTCCTTCGAGGCGAACTTCCCGCGCGTTCGCATGCGGGTGAACACGCAAAGCGCCACGCACACGCCACCGGGCATGCCGCTGCGCACGGCGATGGCGCTCGCGGGCTTCATGCCCAGCCTGATGTTCAGCAGGCTCAATGGCTCGTACCGGCAGACGCCCTTTTTCGGCGGCACGGCCGGAACCCCGCGCGTCGTGGTGCGCACGCTCTCGAGCGAAGAGAGAAGCCGTGCCTACGCCCCCGCCTGACTGCGCGAGCCCCCGTCGATCACCATGCTGAAGACAAACCCCACGCCACTCACCGCCGCGCTCGCCGGCATCTTCTCGGCGGCCGTCTGGCCCTGGCTGTGGGCGCGCTTCGCGGGGCCCGGGGCCTCCGGCAGCGTCGAGCTGGTGCTGGGCACGCTGCTGGTCATCGTGCTGCCCGCCCATGCCTTCGTGGTGGGCTTCGGTCGTGCGCCGGCGCAGCGCGAGGGCCGGCTCGACCTGGCGCTGCTGAAGCGCATCGCGGCATGGCTGGGTGCGGCAGTGCTGACGGCTGTGGTCGTCTCTGCCACGCAAGGGCAGCTCGCGCCCCGCTGACCCGGCGGCTCAAGGCGCGGCAGGCAGTTCGCGTTGCGCGAACTCTCGCCGCAGACCCAGCGCGAGGGCCACGCTCACGGCCAAGGCCAGCCAGGCCACCGCAGACATGCCGGCCAACGCGCCGCTGTCGGTCACGCGGACCACCGCTGCAGCCACCAGCGCCGCCGCCGCCATGGCGAGGTCTTGCACCATGCTTTGCAGGGACATGAACCCTGCCCGCTCGTGCGGTGCGGGCACCTGGCTGTTCAGCGCCGCGATCGACACATTGCGCCCGGCATTGCCCGCCATGAAGGCGACGAAGGGCAGCACGAGCGGCCACGCCGCCAAGCCCAGAAAAGGCAGCAGCCCGCAGGCCATGGCGGCGGTGCTGAGGGCCACTGCGACAGCCGGCCCGTATCGATCTGCGCAGCGACCCATCGCCTGCAGCATGACGAGCGCACCCAGACCACCGGCGAGGTAGAGGCGGCCCAGCCCGTCGCGCGGCAGGCCCAGGTTCATGAGGTAGTAGGCGCTGAAGCTCGGGATGACCAGGAACGCGCTGAACTGCGCCGCGGCCTGCAGCACACAGGCACGGCGCACGCGGGGCTGCCGCAATAGCGACCGCCAGCCACTCGCTGGCGAAGGCATGGACGACGCCGTGGGCGACGGCCCCGAGGCACGCGGCAAGCCCCACGCCATCGCCCCCCACAGCAGCGCGCACACAGCCGCCACCGCCGCGAAGGGCCAGCGCCAGTCGCCACGGGCCGACAGTTCCAGGGCCGCCGGCACGCCGGCAATCGCCGCGAGCGAGAAGCCGAGCATCACGCGGCCGATGGCCTGGCCGCGTTGCGTGGGGAGCGTGCGGTCGATGACCATCGCCATGCCAATGGCGACCATCGGGCCACCGATGAAGCCGGTCAGGGCGCGCAGTGCCAGCAGGCTCACGTAGCCCGTGGCGAAGCAGGTGGCCAGCGTGCTCGCGCCAAACAGCGTCAGCAGCACCAGCAGCGCGGGCCGGCGCGCCACGCGGTCGATGAGGCGCACGCTGAGCAGCCCTGACGCGATCGAGCCGACCGTGTAGGCCGCCGACAGCACGCCCAACCGGTCGGCCCCGAAGCCGAGGGCGCGGGCCAGGTCGGGACCCAGCGGCAACACCGCCATGAAGTCGACGATGTAGACGAACTGCAGCACGGCCACCAGGCCGACCACGCGCGCGGCGGGGGCCATCAGAACCGCCAGCTGGCGCTGACTCGGATGTCGCGGCCGGTCTCGGGGAAGCCCGCCACCGTGCCCCAGCGCGGGTGGTACGCGAAGCTGCCTTGCTCGTAGTAGAAGCGGTCGAGCAGGTTCTTCACGGTCAGCGCGAGCGTCACGTCGTCGCGGCCCAGCGGCTGCCATTGCGCGTACACATCGTGCACGGTGTAGCCGGGCTTCTCGGCGGCGCCGGCGGGCACGTGCGTCAGGGCGTCGATGCGGCGGCCGGTCCAGCCAACGGCGAGGTTCATCGACGGGACCTGCCGGTCGAGCTGCAGCACCCAGGTGCGGCCGGTCGAGGTGCCGGTGAGCAGCGATTCGCTGTCGGTCATCGGTTGGCCGTCGAGCTTGGGCTTGGTTTCGGACACACCGACGCTGGCCGACCACCGGGCCGACTGGTAGCCCGCGCTCGCGCTGAAGCCTCGCGCCTTGAGCTGGCCGATGTTGGTGCGGTCGTCGTCGCCGAAGCCGATGTGGTCGTCGATCACCAGTTGGTAGAGGGCGCCGGTGGCATGCCAAGGGCCTTGCGTCCAGGTGGTGCTGAACTCGGTGTTGCGGGCCTTCTCGGGGCGGATGTGCGCGGCGTTGGTCTGGAAGCGCTTGAGGTAGGGCTCGATCACGCCCACGCCGCGCAGCGCGCGCGAATGGCTCAGGCGCAGCGTCAGCGGGTCGACCGGCGTGAAGGCGATGCTCGCGCTGGGCGAGGTGCCGCTCGACTCGTGGCGCTGGCCCGCGGCGTCGGTGTACGCGTAGCGGTCGTGGCGCGCGCCCAGGCCCAGTTGCCACTGCTCGCCGAGGGCGATGTCGTCTTGCAGGTAGACGCCGCGCACGCTGGCTTCTTCGTCGTTGAAGGTCAACGCGGTGATGTCGGCGAAGCCCACGTCGCGGCGGTAGTCCACGCCGTAGCTCAGCTTGTGCTCGCCCAGGCGCGAGACGTTGCCCACGTTGAGGCCCTGGCCGCGCGTGCCGACGTGTTCTTTCACGGCCTTGTCGAGGCCGAGGCGCGCGCTGCTGGTGTTGCTGAACGCGGTGACCCGCAGCTTCACGAGCGGCGTGTCGGGCGACCAGGTGTGGTTGAAGGTCGTCGAGTGGCGCGTGGCGAGCTGCCGCTCGGGCGCGTTGAACGCGGCCGGCAGCAGGTTGGTGCGGCGGGCGCGCGTGCCGTCGTCCTGGCGCGTCTCGTGGCCGATCTCCAGGCGCTGGTCGTCGGTGAACTTCACGCCGATCTTGAAGAAGCCGTCTTTCACCTGCGTGGCGCTGGTGGGCACGGTGTTGCCGATGCCATCGGTGTAGGCGTCGGCGTCGTGGTCGCTGCCGCTCAGCAAGAGGTCGATCTCGGGGGTGAGGCGGCCGAAGACGGTCGCGCTCAGCTTGCTGCCGTCGCTCGCGCTGAAGTGGCTGGCCTTGAGCAAAGCCCCGGCACGTTCACCCGGCCGCAGCAGATCGAGCGCGCTCTTGGTGGTGAAGCGCAAGGCACCTGCAAGGGCACCCGGGCCGGCGGTGGCGGCGCCGGTGCCGGCCTCGATCTCGACGCGCTTGAGCAGGTCGGGTTCGATCATCACCTGCCCCGTGTGGTGGTAGGCCGATTCGGGCTGCGCGGCGCCGTCGATGGTGATGCTGAGCATGCGTTCGCCCAGGCCGCGCACGTAGACCTTCTGCGCGACCGGCACGCCGCCGCTGGCGGTGACTTCGGGCGTCTGCTTGAACAGGTCTTGCACGCCCACGGCCTGCTCGACCTCGATGCGCTTGGCGCGCACCACGGTGTTGGTGTCGGTGCCGCGCGTGGCGGTCACGCGCACGGGGTCGAGCGTCTCGGGCTCACGCGCGTGGGCATGGCCCAAGCCCAGCACGGCGGCCGCCGCCAGGTGGTTCAGCACGAAGCGCAATGGCGTCGCGGCCGAGGTCTTGTTCATGGAGGTTTTTTTCATGGGAAAGCCCGGTGATGACAGGAAGGAAAACCGCTGGACACGCACGCGGGCTGCACGCCGCACGCGCAGCCGGACGGGCGGCGCAGCGGCTGGCAGCACGCGAAAGCAAACGGGGGGCTTCGAGCCAGGGAGGGCGCAGCGCAGCGTCGACGAAAGTCAGCGGCCGGTGCGATCCATGTTGCGCTCGTGGCTATTGCGAATCATTCGCATTGGCATTTACTATAGCCTCGTTTTCGATCCCCGAACAAGCCGTTGAATCGCTTCGAAGCACTCGCCACGAGGTGCGCAGCGACGGTCCGGTCGAGCCTGCCGACGCCACGGCTCGACCTTCGCCTCCGCGGGGACCGGGCCCCTCACGCGGCCCGGTCCCGGGGGTGCTCTTCACACGTCCAACGTCACACCAGGAGGAACCGATGAACGATCGGGTTCGTGACACGTCGCTGCTCGCGCCCCGGGCCAGCGACCTGCTGAGGCTGTACCGCCCGGGTGCCCATGTCTTTGCGTCGCCGCGCTGCAGCCTCATCGCCCAAGGGGTTCACGCCGTCTTGCGCGACACCGCCGAGGCCGGCCTCGCGCCTGCGGCGCGCCGCCTGCTTGCCGAGGTGCAACACGAAGGCCTGGCGCGGCCCGTGCTCGTGGGCGCGGTGCCGTTTCGCAGCGACGCGTGCGCTGAACTGGTGGTGCCCGAGGGTCTGGTCTTCGGCCACGGCGTCGAACCGGGTTCACCCTGCGGCCGGGCCGATGTGTCGCGCCGCAGCGCCGTGCAGGCGCAGCCCCTGCCCAGCCCCGAGGCCTACCGTTGCACCGTGCAGCAGGCGGTCGATTGCATCGACGGCGAGTGCTTCGACAAGGTGGTGCTGTCGCGCTCGCTGCGCGTGGCCACACCGATCGACCGCGCGGCCTTGCTGCGGCGCCTGTTCATGCGCAACCCGGCCGGCTACACCTTCGCGGTCGAGATGGCCGCCGGCGAGGGCCGCATCGGCCGCACGCTGATGGGCGCGAGCCCCGAGCTGCTGCTGTCGCGCCGCGGCACGCGGGTGTGCTCGCACCCGCTGGCGGGCTCCATCGCGCGCTGCGACGACGCGCCGGAAGACGAGCGCCGGGCGCAGGGCCTGCTGCAGTCGCAGAAAGACCTGCGCGAGCACGCCTTCGTCGTCGATGCCGTCGCGCAGGCCTTGCGCCCGCACTGCCGGCGGCTGGTAGTGCCGGCCGCGCCGTCGCTCGTGAAGACCGCGACCATGTGGCACCTGGGCACGCGCATCGAAGGCGAGCTGCAGGCACTCGACACCGGCTCGCTCGACCTCGCGCTGGCCCTGCACCCCACGCCCGCCGTGTGCGGGCACCCGGCGCTGCCCGCGCGGCGCTTCATCGACGACCACGAGGGCTTCGACCGCGGCTTCTTCGCAGGCCTCGTGGGCTGGTGCGACGCCAGCGGCGACGGCGAATGGGCGGTGACGATCCGCTGCGCCGAAGTCGATGAACGTTCGGCCACGCTGTATGCCGGCGCCGGGGTCGTGAAGGGCTCCGACCCGCAGGCCGAACTGGCCGAGACCAGCGCCAAGCTGCGCACCATGCTGCAGGCGATGGCGGTGGAGCTGCCCGAGCCGTGCCTCGTCGAGGTGTCCGCATGAGGCGCGCGACGCAGGCGCCGCCGGGCAGCTTCACGCCCTGGCCGGCCGACGAGGCCGCGCGCTACCGCACGCTCGGCCTGTGGCGCGGCGAACCGCTGTCGCGGCTGCTCGCGCAGTCGGCGCTGCGCCACCGCCATCGCACTGCTCTCGTCTGCGGCGAGCGCCGCTGGACCTACGAGATGCTCGACGAGCGCGCGACGCGCCTGGCCGCCGGGCTGCGTCGCCTGGGCGTGCGTGCGCACGACCGCGTGGTGGTGCAGCTGCCCAACGTGGCCGAGTTCTTCGCGCTGAGCTTTGCGCTGTTCCAGATCGGCGCTTGGCCGGTGTTCGCGCTGCCCGCGCATCGCCGCTCCGAAATCACGCACTTCTGCCGCTTCACGCAAGCGGTGGCGCTGGTCATCGCCGACCACGACGCGGGCTTCGACCCTCGCACGCTGGCGCGCGAGGTGCAGGCCGACGTGCCCAGCCTGCGCCACGTGCTCGTGGTGGGTGACGCGCAAGAGTTCACCGCACTCGACAGCCTCTGCACGCACGATGGCGATGCCGAGGCCGGCGACGGCGACACGCGCTGCGACCCCGTCGAGCCCGACGCGGGCGAGGTGGCCTTCCTGCAGCTGTCGGGTGGCAGCACGGGCCTGCCCAAGCTCATTCCGCGCACCCACGACGACTACTTCTACAGCGTGCGCGAGAGCGCGCGCATCTGCGGGCTCACACCCGACAGCGTGTACCTCTGCGCGCTGCCGGCGGCGCACAACTTCCCGATGAGTTCGCCGGGCACGCTCGGCACCCTGTACGCCGGGGGCTGCGTGGTGCTGGCACGGCGGCCCGCGCCCGAGGTGGCCTTCGCGCTGATCGAGGCCGAGCGCGTGACCCTCACCGCGCTGGTGCCGCCGCTCGCGCTGGTGTGGATGGACGCGGCCCGGCACAGCGCACACGACCTGTCGAGCCTGCAGCTGCTGCAAGTCGGCGGCGCGAAGTTCTCGGCCGAGGCCGCGCGCCGCGTCACGCCCACGCTCGGCTGCCGCTTGCAGCAGGTGTTCGGCATGGCCGAGGGCCTGGTCAACTACACCCGCTTCGACGACCCCGAGGCGCTGGTGATGACGACGCAGGGCCGCGCGATCTCGCCGCACGACGAGGTGCGGGTCGTGGACGACGACGACCAGCCCGTGCCCGAGGGCCAGGTGGGGCACCTGCTCACACGCGGGCCGTACACGATTCGCGGCTACTACCAGGCGCCCGAGCACAACGCGCGGGCCTTCACGCGCGAGGGCTTCTACCGCACCGGCGACCTGGTGCGGCGCCTGCCCAGCGGGCACCTCGTGGTCGAGGGCCGCGCGAAAGACCAGATCAACCGCGGCGGCGACAAGGTGGCCGCCGAAGAGGTCGAGAACCACCTGCTCGCGCACCCGTCGGTGCACGACGCCGCGCTCGTCGCCATGCCCGACGCCTACCTCGGCGAGAAGAGCTGCGCCTTCGTCATCGCACGCGGCGAGCCGCCCCGCGCGCCCGAGTTGCTGGCCTTCCTGCGAGCGCGCGGCATGGCCGCGTTCAAGCTGCCCGACCGCTTCGTGTTCGTGGACCAGTTGCCCCAGACCGGCGTCGGCAAGGTGGACAAGCGCGCGCTGCGCGAACGCCTGCAGGCCACATCGGCCCCCGCCCGACCTTCCCTCACCGAAAGTTTGACCACGCCATGAGCATTCCACGAGTCGATGCCTACCCGATGCCCGAAGCACAGGCCCTGCCGCCCCGCCGCGTGGCCTGGATGCCCGAGCCGCATCGCGCCGTTCTGCTGGTGCACGACATGCAGGAGTACTTCGTCGATTTCTTCGACGCGAACGCCGAACCCGTGCCCACGCTGGTGCGGCACATCCGCGTGCTGCGCGAGGCCTGCGACGCGGCCGGCGTGCCCGTGGTCTACACCGCGCAGCCGCCGCAGCAGTCGCTCGAACAGCGCGGACTGCTGCAGGCCTGGTGGGGGCCCGGCATCACCGCACAGCCCGAACGTGCCGCCGTGCTGGGGGCGCTGAGCCCGCGCCCGCACGACACGGTGCTGACCAAGTGGCGCTACAGCGCGTTCGCGCAGAGCGACCTGCTCGCGCGCATGCAGGCCCAGGGGCGAGACCAGCTCATCGTGTGCGGCGTCTATGCGCACATCGGCTGCATGCTGACCACGGCCGATGCATTCATGAACGACATCCAGCCCTTCTTCGTGGGCGACGCGGTGGCCGACTTCTCGCTCGAAGAACACACGCGCGCCCTGCGCTACGTGTCGCAGCGCTGCGGCGTCGTGCTGCCCACGGTGCAGGTGGTGCACGCGCTGCGGCCCGCCACCACCACCGTGGGCCTGCCTCGCAGCCGCGAGGCCCTGCGCGCAGAGGTCGCCGCCCTGCTCGACGTGCCGCCGCACGCGCTGCGCTTCGACGACGCGCTGCTCGACTGCGGGCTCGATTCGATCCGCCTGATGACGCTGGTCGAGCGCTGGCGCGCCGCGGGCCTGTCGGCGGGCTTCGTCGAGTTGGCCGAAGCGGCAACGCTCGACGCATGGTGGTCGCACCTGCAACCACTCGCACAAGCCGAAGCCGCATGACGATGCCGCGCGCCCTGCCCCTCACCCAGGCGCAGCTCGGCCTGTGGCTGGGCCAGCAGCTCGATCGCTCGAACCCGACCTACTGGACGGCCGAAGCGCTGGCCTTCGACGGCACGCTCGACGTCGCCACGTTCGAACGCGCTGTGCGAGAGGTGATCGACGCCTGCGACACGCTGCACCTGCGCTTCCACCTCGACGGCGACACCGTCTGGCAACAGGTGCAGCACGCACCGTGGGGGCTGCGGCACGTCGACCTGAGCAACACGCCCGACCCGGCGAGGGCCGCGCAGCAGGCGATGGACGCCACGCTGGCACAGCCCGCCGACCTCGCGCACGGACCGCTCTTTCGCACCGTGCTCTACCGGCTCGGGCCGGCGCAGCACCTGTGGTTTCTGGCCGCGCACCACATCGCGCTCGATGGCTTCGGCCACGCGCTGCTGGCCGAGGCCGTGCTGTCGCGCTACCGCAGCCTGCGCTCGGGCGGGGCCGCGCCGCCCGCGCGGCTCGATGGCGAGCTCGGCCCCGTCGTCGATGAAGACCTCGCCTACCTCGCGTCGCCGGCCCATGCACGCGACGCGCAGTTCTGGCACGAACAGCTGCGCACGCGGCCCGCGCCGGTGAGCATCGCCCCCGGGGCGCCCCTGGCCACCACCGTGCGCCGTGCGCGCGGGCAGGTGCCGGCTGCGCGCGTCGAAACCTGGCGCCAGGCAGCGGCCGAGGCGGGTGTGGATGTGTCGGCCTGGCTGGCCGGTGGGGTGGCCGCGTGGCTGCATGCGGCCACCGGCGCACGCGAGCTCACGCTCGGCTGGCCCGTCATGAACCGAATGGGCTCGATCAGCCTGCGGCGCCCGTGCATGCGCATGAACCTCGTGCCGCTGGCTCTGCGTGTGGAGGGCGGCGACTCGTTCGCCACGCTGGCGCAGCAGGCCAGCGAGCGCCTGCGCCGCATGCGGCCGCACCTGCGGCACCGGCACGAAACGCTGCGCCAGGCCTTGCCGACCGGCTCGCGTCTGTTCGGCCCGGTGCTCAACTTCATGCCCTTCGAGCGCCGGCTAGATGCCGGCAGCGGCCTCTTGGTGGGCTCGCAGCCCATCGCCGCCGGCCCGGTCGAAGACCTGTCGATCACGCTCGCGCGGCGCGGTGGCACCCACGGCGACAGCTGGCAGTTCGACCTCGACGCCAACCCGCACGCCTACACGGCCGAGCACCTGGGCCGCTTGCGCGAGGCGCTGCTGGCCTGCCTCGACCAAGGGGCGGCCGCGCCCGAGGCCCGCGTGCCGGCTGCGCCGCCGATGGGACTGCTGTCGGGCGGGCCCTTGCCGCGCGCGGCCGAGCCGGTATTGCAGGCCTTGCAACGCATCGCCCGCCGCTCGCCCGAACGCATCGCACTCGAACACGAGGGCCACACGCTGCGCTATGACGAACTGCTGGCCGCGGTTCAGTCGCTCGCCGGGCGCCTGCACGCGCGCGGCGTGAGTGCCGAGGCACGGGTGGCCGTGCTGCTGCCGCGCTCGATGCAGGCCATCACCAGCCTGCTCGCGGTGCTGTGGGCGGGTGCGGCCTACGTGCCCATCGACCCGGCCAGCCCACCTGCGCGCTGGGCCATGGTGCTCGACGATGCCCAGCCCGTGCTGGTGGTGTCGCTGCGCACGCACGCGCAGGCGCTCGCGCATGACCCGCCCTGCCTGTGCCTCGACGACGACCTGGCATCGCCCGAGGCCGCGCCCCTCGCCGAACCGCTGGCGGTGCGAGAGGACGCGCTGGCTTACGTGATCTACACCTCGGGCTCGACCGGCCGCCCGAACGGCGTGATGGTCGGCCGGTCGGCGCTCGCGCACTTCATCGCGGCGGCCAGCGCGCGCTATGGGCTCACGCCCGACGAGCGCGTGCTGCAGTTCGCGCCGCTGCATTTCGATGCGAGCGTCGAAGAGGTCTTCTTGCCGCTCACGCACGGCGCCACGCTCGTGCTGCGCACCGACGCGATGCTCGAGTCGATGCCCCGTTTCGTGGCCGCCTGCGCGGCGCTGCGCATCAGCTTGCTGGACCTGCCGACCGCGTTCTGGCACGAGCTGGCCCACGCGGTGGGCGAAGGCGCGCTCACGCTGCCGCCCTGCCTGCGGCTGGTGGTCATCGGCGGTGAAGCCGCGCTCGCCGAACGCGTGCGACGCTGGCGTGCCCACGCGCCGCCGCACGTGCGCCTGCTCAACACCTACGGGCCCACCGAAGCCACGGTGATCTGCACCACCGCCTGCTTGAGCGGGCCCGGCGCCATCGCACCCACCGGCGAGGCCGTGCCCATCGGCCAGCCACTGGCCGGCGTGGACGTGGTGGTGGTGGACGAGGCCCTGCGCCCCGTGCCACAAGGCGCGAGCGGCGAGCTGTGCCTGATCGGCCCGGCGCTGGCACAGGGCTACCTCGGCCGACCGGCGCGCACGGCCGAGCGCTTCGTGCACTTGGCGGGTCTGCCCGGCGAGCCCCGCGCCTACCGCACGGGCGACCGCGTGCGCATCGACGCCGAAGGCCAGCTGGTGTACCTCGGTCGGCTCGACGACGAGATGAAGCTCAGCGGCCACCGCATCGACCCGACCGAAATCGAAGCCCTGCTGCTCGGCGTGCCCGGTGTGCGCGACGCGGCGGTGGTCGGCCAGCCGCTGGGCGGCTCGGGCCTGCGCCTGGTGGCCTGGGTCGTGGCCGACGCGCCCCTGCCCGCGGCTCGTCTGCGCGCCCACCTCGCCGAGCGCCTGCCGGCCGTCGCGGTGCCCGCCGCCTTTGCGCCCCTCGAGCGCCTGCCGCTCAACCTCAACGGCAAGATCGACCGCGCCGCACTGCGCGAACGCCCCCTGCCGGCCAGCCCCGACGGCAGCGACATGGCGGGTGCCGACAGCCCGCTCGAGCGCACCGTGCGGCGCGTGTGGCAAGAGGTGCTGGGCCTGACCGAGATGCCTGCAGGGGCCGACTTCTTCGCGCTCGGCGGACGCTCGCTGCATGCGATTCAGGCGGCCAGCCGCCTGGGGCTGGCCCTGCAACGCGAGGTCGCAGTGTCGGCGCTGTACCAGCACCCCACGGCTTCGGCACTGGCCGCGGCGCTCGCACACGAGGCGGCTTCCAACACCGCGCCGATGGCCGCCTCGCCCGACACCGCCTTGGCGCCGATGCTGCGCCTGAACCCCGGCGCGGCCGGCGTGCCGGCGCTCTTTGCGGTCCACCCCGCCGAAGGGCTGGCCTGGTGCTACCTCGGGCTGTCGCGCGCGATGCCGCAGCTGCCGATCTGGGGCTTGCAGGCGCGCGGACTCACGGGCGATCCGCCAGCCCCTTCGTTCGACGAGATGGTGGCCGATGGGGTGCAGCGCGTCCTCGAAACGCAGCCACGCGGCCCCTATCGGCTGGTCGGCTGGTCGTCGGGCGGCGGCCTGGCGCAAGCCATCGCCGCCAGGCTGCAGCAGCGCGGCCACCGGGTCGAGCTGCTGGCCGTGATGGATGCCTACCCCGCCGAAGCCTTTGGCGCGATGCCCGCCCCCGGCCGCGGCGACGCGCTCGAAGCGCTGCTCGATGTGATCGGCGCATCGCGGCTCGACGCTGGCGGCCAGCCCCTGAGCGAGGCTGCCATGTGGGCGCTGCTGAATGCCCCCGGCAGCGCACTCGCCCGCCTGCCCGCCGGCGCGCTCGACCGCCTGGCCGACACCGCGCTGCACACCATGCGCCTGTACCGCGAGGGCCGGCACCCCCGCTTCGACGGCGACCTGCTGTTCTTTCGCGCCACGCAGCGCACACCGCATGCGCCGACGTGGCAGGCGTGGGTGCCGCACATCGCCGGGCGCATCGAAGTCGTCGACATCGACAGCACGCATGCCGCCATGGGGCAAGCCGCCCCGCTGGCCGCCATCGGCCAGGTGCTGGCCGGTCGCCTGCGGCCGTCGCCCGCCCCGAGTTCATCCACCGCCTGAATGCCTTGCCATGAGCCCCGTTCCCCGCACCCCTCCGCGCCTGCTGCGTGTGCGCCGCACGCGCGACCTCGGTCCCACGCTGCGCCGCGTGACGCTCACCGGCGCCGCGCTGCGCGGCTTTCCACCCGCGCACGAAGGCGCGCACATCAAGCTGCTGCTGCCCCGCGACGGCCAGACCAAGCCGGTGCTGCCCTCGCTGGTGTCCGACGTGGTGCTGTGGCCGCCCGCGCACCTGCGCCCCATCGCGCGCACCTACACGGTGGCCGGCCACGACGCCGAGGCGCTGGAGCTCGACGTCGATTTCGTGCTGCATGGCGACGACGGCCCGGCCTCGCGCTGGGCCCGTCACGCGCAGCCCGGTGACGCCATCGGCGTGGCCGGCCCCGGCGGGCCGCCGAGGTGGCAGCCCAGCGCCGACTGGCACTTGCTGGTTGGCGACCTGAGTGCGCTGGCCATGCTCGCCAGCGTGCTCGACGCCTTGCCACGCACGGCCGTGGGCCACGTCTTCGTCGAAATCGCCGACCTGCGCGAGCAGGTGCCGCTGGCCGCGCCGCCCGGGGTGCAGGTGCAGTGGGTGTCGCG
The DNA here is from genome assembly GCF_056676035.1 of Piscinibacter sp. PDB5-1. Lineage (NCBI taxonomy): Bacteria > Pseudomonadati > Pseudomonadota > Betaproteobacteria > Burkholderiales > Sphaerotilaceae > Piscinibacter > Piscinibacter sp. PDB5-1. The sequence goes on from NZ_JBWVZL010000001.1 coordinate 1,353,505, forward strand.
CGGGGGCACGCGCGCCGGCTCCAGCACGCGGCTGCTGGGCGCGGTGCAGGCGCTGCCCTGGCGCGCCGGTGCCGTCTCGGTCAGCCTGGCTGGCGAAAGCACGCAGGTGATGGCCGTCCGCGACCACCTGCTGCACGCACGCGGCGTGCCGCGCCATGCGATGTACGCCGTGCCCTACTGGAAAGACCAACACACCGAAGAGGCGTACCACGCCGAGCGCCATCGCCTGATGGACGAGATGGACGAAGTCACCGAGGCCGGCCGATGAACCCGGCCACCGACTTCAGCGGGCGCATCGCCCTCGTGACCGGCGCGGCGCAGGGCATCGGACGCGCCGTCGCGCTGCAGCTCGCGCAACGCGGGGCCACCGTGGCCGCCTTCGACCAGCACGCCGCCGGCCTCGACACGCTGGGCAGCGAGCTGCACGTGCACGCCCCCGCCAGCCGCGTGTGCACGCTCGACCTGCGCGACGGCCACGCCACGCGCCTCGCCGTGCAGGCGGTGCTGCAGCAGCTGGGCCCGATCGACCTGCTCGCCAACGTGGCCGGCGTGCTGCGGCCGGGCGCGGCGCTTGACGACAGCGCCACCGCCGACGCGGCCTGGGCCGACAGCCTGGCGGTCAACACGATGGCGGTGGTGCGCGTGTGCCAGGCGGTGGGCCGGCACATGCGCGAGCGCGGCCGGGGCGCCATCGTCACCGTGGGCTCGAACGCGGCGGCCACACCGCGCCTGGGCATGGCAGCCTATGCAGCGTCGAAGGCGGCCACCGCGCAGTTCATGCGCTGCCTGGCGCTCGAGCTGGCCCCGCAGGGCGTGCGCTGCAATCTCGTCTCGCCCGGCTCGACTGACACCGCCATGCAACACGCGCTGTGGCAGGGCCCCGATGGCGCGGCGCAGGTCATCGCGGGGTCGGCCGCGGGCTATCGCCTGGGCATTCCGCTCGGCCGTCTGGCCAGTGCCGGTGACGTCGCCGAGGCGGTGTGCTTTCTGCTGTCGGACGCCGCCCGTCACATCACCATGCACGACCTGCGGGTGGACGGCGGCGCGACCTTCGACCTGTGAGGCACCTGCCCGGCACCGCGCGCCACCAATGAAAAGGGCCGCTCGAAAGCGGCCCCCGTGTGCAGGTGATGCCTGCCCGGTGCGATTACAGCGCCGCGTCCTTCAGCTTCTTCAGCGAACGGACCTTCAGCTTCACCGACGCCGGCTTGGCGGCGAAGGTGCGCTCTTGCTTGGTGAACGGGTCGATGCCGACACGCTTCTTCTTCGCCGGCACTTGGATCGCGTTGACCTTCAGCAGACCCGGCAGCGTGAACGAGCCGAGGCCCTTCTTGTTCACCGAAGCCAGCATCGTGGCTTCCAGCGCGCCGATCACGGCCTTGACGGCCTTGGGCTCGACTTCGGCCAGACCGGCCAGGTGAGCGATCAGGCTGGTCTTGTTGAAGGCTTCCTTGATCGGCTTGAGCGGAGCGCTCGTCTTCGCGGCGGGACGGGCGGCCTTGGGGGCGGCCTTGGGCGTCTTGGCCGGCGCGGTCTTCACAGACTTAGCGGCTTTCTTTGCAGTTGCCATTTCTCTTCAATCCTTTGATGTGAGTGCGCGATGCGCGGCCGGGATTGTAGGGAGCCCGCGCACGTCTTCGGCAGAAGTTTCTGCGTGCAGGCCCGCAAAAAACTGCACGTGGGCCCTTTTCAGCGGTTCAGGCCTTGCGCGCGTCGCGCGATACGGGGCGGCGCTTGCCTTCGTGCGCGGGTGTGGCGCGCGGTGTGAGCTCGCCCACGCCACTGGCTTGCTCGATGCGTTGCAGCGCGTCGATGTGCGACATGAAGGCGTCGAGGTAGGCCGGCGACAGCTCGTGCATCGTCTGCAGGGCGCGGTTGATGAGGTGCGAGGTGTTCAAGGGCCCGGCCCCCGGCGGCACCTGCGCCAAGGCCTGGCGCAGGCGGGTTTCGACGCGCAGCCGCGACCAGGTGCCCTGGAAGGCGAGCACGGCCTTCAGCGGACGCGGCACGGCGTGGCGCGACAGCGGCGCGCTCAACAGCGCACGCGCGGGCTGCAAGGGGGGCACGGGCTGCGTGGACATGGTCGCCGCCCGCGGGGGCGCCGCGAGGCCCGGCGCAGCCGGTGAGCGCCCGAGCCGGTCGACCAGGCCCGACAAACCGGCCAGTGCGTCGGTGCGCGAGGCCGGCGCAATGGGCGCGGGTGTGCGAGGCGGCGACGCCTCGGCTTCGGCCAGCAGCGCTTCGACACGTTGCACCAGCCGCTCGCGCGCTTCACCGTGTTGCCCGGCGGCGCGGCGCGCCAGGGCTTCGACGATGCCGAAGCGCACCGGGTGGGCCGTGGCCCCGCCGCGTGCGCGCCAGGCGTCGATCGCGGCGATCACGGGCAGCGTCGAAGCGGGCGGCGTGCTCATGCGGGCTTCAAGCGCGGCGTGGGCGCCATCTCGACGCGCCGGTTCAGCGCGCGGCCGGCGGCGTCGGCGTTCGACGCCACCGGCTGCTGCGCACCGAAGGCAGCCGCGAAGACCGCCGAGGCCGGCAGGCCCTCTTCGACGAGCGCGCGGGTGACGGTGAGCGCGCGCTGGGCCGACAGCTCCCAGTTGTCGGCGAACTTCGCGCGGCTGTCGTTGCGCACCTGGCGGTCGTCGGTGAAGCCGCTGACCATGAGCGCCTCGTTGCGCGTGGCGAGGTAGGCCGCCAGCGGCCCGGCCAGGCTCTTGAGCACCTGCCGGCCTTCGGGCTGCAGCTCGGCCGAGTTGAACGCGAACAACACGCTGCCGCTGATGGCGATGCGGCCGTTGTTGAGCGTCACGCGGCCGGCGGCCAGCGGGCCGGCCAGAGCGCGTTCGAGCGCCTCGCGGCGCTGCGCCTCGGCCTGGCGCTGCTGCACTTCGGTCTTCAGTCGCTCGGCCAGGTCGAGCTGCATCGCCACCACGCACACGAGGATCAGCACGAAGGCGCCCAGCAGCCCGGCCATCAGGTCGCCGAAGACGGCCCACACCGTGGCGCCCGACTCGACGCCGTCGTCGAGTTCGTCGTGCGTGCTCATGCCGGCGTGGCCTCGGCAGGTGCCGCGAGGGCGGCCGGGGCGCGGGTCAGCTGCTGCAGGTCTTCGACGATCTGCTTTTGCGAGCCCAGCGTCAGGTCCACGATCTCGCGCGCCTGCGCTACGTAGTAGGCCAGTTGCTCATCGCTGCGCGTCATCGAGTGGCCGAGCGCGGCCTCGATGCGCTGCAGCTGCGCCATCAGTTGCTCGCTCGCGCTGCTGAACAGCTGCACGGCGACGCCGAAGCCTTCGCCCAGGCTGGCCACTTCGGCGGCGCTGCCGGTGACCTGCGCGGCCACCGATTCGAGCGTGCGCGACTCGTGGGCCACGCGCTCGGCGAAGCGCGTGCCGGCGCGGTCGAGCAGGTCGCTCGCGGTGTGCACCAGCGCGTCGATCGCGGCACGCTGTTCGGTGCTGGCGTGGTTCACGGCGTCGAGCAGGCGGCCCAGGGTGTCCATCAGGCGGTTGCGTTCGTCGAGCGCGGCGTTGTCGCGCACCAGGCTGTCGCTCAGCGCACCGCGCAGTTCGCCGATGACCTCGGCCGCGGCGCGCGGGGCTTCAGAGGCCGCCTGCACCAGGCGTTCGATCTCGCCCAGCGTGGCCCGCGCATGCGCTTCGGCTTGCGCGGTGATGGCCTCGGCGGTCTGCGCGAGCGTGGTGCAGATCTGTTGCTGGCGTTCGGCCAGCGCCGTGCCCTCGTGCAGGGCCTGCTGCTGCAGCGTGCGTGTCATCGCGGCCAGACCCTCGTGGAAGGCGGCCATGCGCTGTTGCTCGCGCGTGGCGGCGGCGGCGTCCCACGCGGCCTGCGCTTGCGCCACCTCGCGCAGCAGCGCACTCGCGTGCTGGTCGATGCCGGCCACGGTGGCCGAGGCCGCCTCGCGGGTGTGCTGCGTGAGGGCCTCGTGCTGCTGGCGCTGGTCGGCGAGCACCTGGCCCCACGCGGCGGTCCACGCGTCGGTGCTGCGGTCCATGCGCGAGGCCAGGCCGTCAAGCAAGCTGGCCGAACGCTGTTCGAAGGTGTGCGTGAAGCGCTCCAAGCCGCTGTGCAGGCTCTCGGCGACGGCCGCGCCGTGGCGCTGCTGCTCGGCCAGCGCGGCCTGCCAGCGCATGGCGAGCGCCGTCGTGCTGGCGTCGAGCCGGGCAGTCACGCCGTCGAGCTGCTGCTGCACGGCGCCGGTCAGCGTGGCGTGCACGCTGGCGGCCTCTCTCGCCAGGCCGGCCATCGTGGCCTGCACGGCGGGCTCGATGGCGGCGCCGGCGAGCCGCGCGCTTTCGCTGAGGCTGGCTTTCAGCGACTGGCCCACCGACTCGGCCAGGCCCGCATAAGCCTTTTGCGTGTCACCTTGAAACTGCACCTGGCTGTCGAGCAGACGCTCATGCAGGGCCTGGCCCTGGCGCTCCATCTGCGCGATCAGGCCTTGCAGTTGTGTCACGACGGCGGGCATCACCTCGGCCTGCGCGCGCAAGAGGCGCAGCGACTCTTCGCGCTGGTGGGCTTGAGAGAAGCCGCGCAGCGAGGTGGCGATGCAGCCATCGAGCAGCTGGGCGGTGCGCTGGCGTTCACGCCTCGCCAGCGCCGACATCAGCCCCAGCATGGCCGATGCGGCCACGCCGGCCACCGAGCAGCCGAAGGCCAGGCCCAGGCCTTTGACGGGTGCCGACAGCGATGCGCGGATGGCGTCCACGTCGGTGGCCGTTTCGAGCGCGAGGCCGGTGCCCTTGAGCGTGACCACCATGCCGAGAAAGGTGCCCAGCATGCCCAGCAGCACCAGCAGGCCGGTGAGGTAGGGCGTGAGCGCAGGGCCCGGCAGCGCGACGCGTTCACCTTCGACGCGCAGGCGCACCGCGGGGTGCAGGCTCGGGTGCAACGGCGCCAGCCACGCGGCCAGCGATGCCGGCGGCTCGTTCGTGCTGGCGAGCCGTTGCGCGAGGCCGGTGGTGGCCTGCTGGAAGCGGTGCAGCTCGAGCGCGCCCATCAGGAAGAAGGCACCAATGAGCAGCACCATCGCAAGCGCCAGCGGGTGGCCCGGAAAGTAGCCGGCACCCACCCAGCCGATGGCCAGCAGGCCCACCACGAAGGCGAGGTGATGAAGGGATCGGTTCATGTCGTGTCGTGTGAGCGAAGCGTGTCGAGCAGGCCTCGGGCCGGCAGCAGCCGGTGCGCGAGTTCGGCCTGCAGCAGGTGGTCGCGGTCTTCGCAGAAGGTGTGGAGCCAGGTGGTGTCGTCGCCAGCCGCGCGGCGCATGCGCTCGAAATGCGCCTGCAGCCGCAGCGGCACCAGGCCGAGCAGGCTGCGCTCGCGGGCGGCCAGGGCCTGGTCCATCGCGGCGTCGAGTGCGGCCAGCCGCGCGCCGGCGGGCGAGCGCCGCGAGAGCGCGTCGCGCAGGCGTTGCCGCAGCGCGCCAAGCGCGTCCTGCATGGCCTGTTGCAGGCCGGTGCAGTGGCGGTGTTGGGGGCCGAAGTCGGTGGGGCTCACGGGTTCTCGGGGGCCGGCGGCGATGGCGGCTTGCAAGGCGCTGCGCACGCGCTCGAAGTCGTCCGCCTCGCCGCCGGGGCGACGCGACGACGGCTCGCGCGCGGGTTCGGGCGTGCCGGTGTTCAAGGCGCCCGAGAGCGCGATGGCATCGGTCCAGTTGAGCCATTGGCCCAGGCGCTCGGCGAAGGCCGGACGGCCATCGGCCGGGGGGGCGTCCGCCAGATGGGCCAGGAGGCGGGTGAGTTCCGAGCCGGCGACGTCCGGGGGTGACCCGTTCAGCATGGAAGCCAGTCGAAGACAACGGTAAAGGGCGCGCAGTCTACTACGCAGCCCCCGGCGCCCGGTCGGGGTGGATGGCGCTCAGCGGGTCTCGCGCGGCGGGGTCGCACCGGCCCCGGGCAGCAGCGCCTTGGCGGCTTCGATGCGCAGGGCCAGCGCCACGCGCTCGTCGTTCATCACGCGCAGCAGGAACTGCTGCGGGCTCAGGCCCTGCGCCGACGGGGCTGGACCGGGATCGGCCGGGGCGATCGCTTCGGGCGCTGCGGCGGGCTGCAGCCGCGCCTCGGCCGCGTCGAAGGCCGGCGCCGGGATGCTGGCCAGCCGCGCGAGCAGGTCGGCCTGGCCTTCGGGGCTGGGCACGATGTCGAGCCAGGGCGTGTCGGCGAAGACGGGCGCAAGGTCGGGCGCGACGAAGGCGGACCAGTGGCCGGTCGCGTCTTGCTCGGCCGGCACCCACGGGGCGTGGCGGGGCTCGGGCGAGGCCACCGGCCACAGGCGCAGGCGCGTCGGGGCGAGGTCGGCCAGGTAGCGCGCGCGCAGCAGGTCCAGCACCTCAGCGGCCCGCGCCACCGCGAGGGGCTGCGCGAGCGAGAACCACAGCTGCAGGCCGTCGGTGCCCGACACCGCGATGGCCGGCGCGGGCCATTCGAGATCAAGCTGAACACCGCGCCAAAGCGGCGACAGCACGGCCCAGTCGGCCGGGCGGGCCACCTCGACCACCAGGGCCCGCACCCGCCCCTCGGGGTCGATCAGCGGGGGCATGGCATCGCCGCCGCTGGGCGCTTGGGGCAGGTAGAGGCGATGCAACTCGGACTGCAGTCGGTTCATGGCAAGAGGTGGCCAGTGGGCGGAGCAGGTGAATCTACTGCAGGCCTTCGGCCCGTGGCGCGTGGGGCTGGAGCGCTTCGACAGGCGCGCAGCGTGCGCACCGACCGGCGGGATCACCCCAGGCTGCCCCACCTAAAATCGTCGATTCCGCCTGTCGGGCGGTGGATGAAGCTGCCTCGTCTCGACGGCACCGCGCGCTGGGCCCATGTCCGTCTCGAACTCCCGCATGTTGCACATCGATGCCCTGAAGGCGCTCGCCGCCCAGGCCATCGTCTGGCATCACCTGGCCGCCTACGGCCCCATCGCTGAAACCCTCGACGAGGTCTGGCCCACGCTGATGGGCGTGCTGTACGAACACGCGCGCATGGCGGTGCAGGTGTTCCTGGTGGTGGGCGGGTTTCTCGGCGCGCGCGCGCTGGCGCCCCGGCGTGCGGCTCTGCAAGGCACTGCCGTCGAACTGGGGCAGTTGCTCGTGCGCCGGCACCTGCGGTTGGCCGTGCCCTTTTTCGTGGCGGTGCTGCTGACGCTCGGGTGCTCGGCGCTGGTCGCGCGCTGGTTGCCTGAGCTGGTGCCGACCTCGGTCAGCGCTGCGCAGTTGCTGTCGCATGCGCTGCTGCTGCACGGGGTGCTGGGCCACGAGTCATTGACCGTGGGCGCGTGGTACGTGGCGATCGACCTGCAGCTGTTCGCGCTGCTGCTCGGTCTGCTGTGGTGCGCGCGGCGGTTTTCGCGGGCGCGGGTGCTGGCCCCGGCGTTCGTGCTCGCCACGATGCTGGCGTCGCTGTGGGGGTTCAACCGCATCGAGGCGCTCGACGACTGGGCGCCGTATTTCTTCGGCGCCTACGGCCTGGGCGCGCTGGTGCACTGGTCAAGCCAGAGCCAGTGGCGCGTGCGCTGGCTGACGCTGCTGAGCCTGCTGGTGCTGACGGCCCTGGTGCTCGACTTTCGCGAGCGCATCGCGCTGGCGCTGGCCACGGCCTGGGTGCTGGCGCTGCTGCAATGGCGGCACCAGGATGGCCGGCCGATGCTGCGGCCCGGCCGGGCGGCCAGCTGGGTCGGCCACCTGGGCACGCACTCGTATGCGCTGTTCCTCGTGCACTTCCCGATCTGCCTGCTGGTCAACGCGCTGTTCGAGCACAAGGACCCGACCCACCCCGCGGCCGCTGCCTGGGCGATGGTGGCGGCCTGGCTGCTGAGCAACCTGGCCGCGCTGCCGTTCTACCGCTGGGTCGAGGCGCCGGCCGGTCGGTGGCGAGGCCTCAACCCCGCTCAGTTGCCGGCAACGCGCATCAGCAGCCAGGCCGGCAGGCCGAGATAGAGCAGGGTCAGGCCGACGCGTTCAAGCCAGCGTCGCGCACCGATGGCCCGGGCGGGGCTCACGGCCACGGCCACCAGCGAGCCAGCTTCGACCACGGCCCGCACGGCGGCCGCCGTGAGCAGCACGCCGAAGAACCAGCTCACCCACCACAGGCCAAAACCACCGAGGTAGGCCTTGAGGCCGTACACGCGGTACTCACCCAGCCCGTCGCCGAAGTTGATGATCTGGTGCAGGCGATAAGCCGGGATGGCCAGCACCAGCGAGAGCAGGCCGAACTTGGGCACCGGGTGATTGAGGCGATTGCGCTTCAGGCTCACCAGCAGTCGCACATAGCGCTGCATCACGCGACGTGGCCAAGCGTCCGGTTCCGGGGCGATCACGCTGCCACCGCCCGCCGCCGCGAGCGCGCGGCGCAAGGCACACGGGTTGGCATGCATCAGCTCGTACGAACGCACATCGCCCGACCGCAGCCGCAACGAAGCACCCTGCCCCGGGAGCGGCAGGTGCCAGGGCACCACCGATTCGATCTCGGCCAAGGGCAGGTCCATGCGCTGCCGTCCACGGGTGAACACCAGCGAGCCGGCCTCCAGGGTCGCCCGTGCCGCAAACGCGCGCAGCACCAGCCAGGCCAGCAGCTCGGGCAGCAAGAAGAACGCACCGATCAGCCGCATGTGGCCGAACGAGTTGGTCGTCAACTCGCCCACCAGGAACAGCCCGACCATGGCCAGCAAGCTGCCTCTGGCAAAGACACGCAGCAGACTCGCCACAACGCGCGCAGCCCAGGGCAGCAGCACCACGGTCGCCGGCAGTGCCACCGCATCGGCTTCGGCCTCGTTCACCTCGTCGCCGGGCCCCCAACGGCGCAGCGCCACAACCACGGTGAACAGCACGAGGAAGACCGCCGCCGCGCGGCCCACCCAGTCACCCCAGATCACCATGAGCGTGGCCCGAGGGGGCGCCACCGACACGTCGCCGATGAGCAGCGTGCGCTCGCCCATGCGCGAGTCGGCGATGACGCCACCTTGGGCATCGAAGATGGCGCTGTAGCCATTGGACGTGACGCGGAACTGCGGCAACCGGGTCTCGATGCTGCGAAAGGCCGCGGCCGTGCGGTGCATCTCGGCGCCCAAGGGCACGTCGGTGAACCAGGAATCGTTCGACATGGTCAGCAGCGCCCGAGCGCCCTGGCGCGCGCCTTCGATGGCGAGCCCCGTGTCCACGTCGTCCAGGCAGATCAGCGGCAGCACCGGGATCTCACGCCCGTCGGCCACATACAGCGGAAACACCCGTGCCCCGTTGCCGGGCCGCCAGGTGCCCATCCAGGGCAAGGCCTCGCGCAGCGCGGGTGTGTCGAGCCAGGACGGCACGTACTCGGTGAAGGGAAACAACCGGGTCTTGCGATAAAAGCCCAGCGGGCCACGACCGGGCGCGACGAATGCCGCGGCGTTGTACTCGCCGTCTTCGTCGGTGTCGTAAGTGCCGAAGACGAAGGGCACCTTGGCGGCATGGACCGCCTCGAGAATGGCCAGGTCGAACTCCTGGCCGGCTTCGTTTTTCGGGTGGCGAAAGGTCAGCGGGTACACCGTTTCGGACCACAGCACCGCATCGACCTTCTGCTCTTCGACCGCCGCGCGGGTCATCGCGAAGTGCGTGCCGAGGATCTCGTGCAGCACGGCCTCGTCGCCCTTCTCTTTGCGCAGGCGGTCGTAGCCGACGATGTTCGACTGCACCAGGCCCATGCGCAGCGGCTTGTTGTCTGCCGTCGAAGCGGCCGGGGCGCCTTCGGGCGGCGTGGGTTCGAAGAGGCCCGTGTGGAGCACGGCATACCCGTAAGCGGCCAACACCGCCGGCAGCAGCGCCGTCAGGGCCAAGGGTTTGACCAGAGCGCGCAGGCCGTCGCCGCGACGTGCCCAGGCGGCCACCACGCCCTCATTGGCCAGCAGCAGCAAGAAGGTCAGACCGGCCGTGCCGCCCACGTCGGCCGCCTGGCGCATGAAGGCAGACGGGTAGAGCCCATAACCCAAGGAGTCGCCGAGGATCTTGGGGTACAGCCATTCCGTGGCCACCCAGGCCGAAGCGGCGGCAAGTGCACTCAGCAAGCGGCCATGCCGGCGCGAAGCCAGGTGGCGCACCCACACGAAGGCGATGAACTGCGGCTGGAACAAGGGCGCGGCCACCAGCAGCACCGCCAGACCCACCGCAGACCCTGTCTGCGAATAAGACCCGATGGCGACGCCAAACCAGGCAAAGGCCGCCACCGTGAACCCGACACACAGGGCCCAGCCATGCAGCAGGGCCCCGCGCAGGCTGCGGTTGCCGTCGAGGGCAAGCAACCAGGGCGCCAGGGCCACGAAACCAAGAACCCAGGCGACGCCCCCTCGGGCATACAGACCCAGAAGAAGCGCGCTGACCGAGACACCGGCCAACAGGCGAACGCCGGGCCGGGAAAGAAGTGTGGAGGCAGTCAATTCGTGGGCTTGTCCGCAGCGAGGGCGGCGGGAATCACGATGCGGCGGATGGGCAGCCCGGGCGGCGCCGCCTCGGGCGGCACCACGCGGTTGGCCGGCACCGCGATGGGCCGGCCGGCTGCGTCGTAGACCGGGCGGTCCGGCGCATACATCAGGATGGGTTCGATGGGCTGTCCGTCGTCGGTGGTCTGGTAGTGACGCACGTAGCCGTCGGGCAGCACATAGTCTTCTGGCACCGCAATGCCGACCAGATTCGGGCGGGTGTTGGGTGGGTTGAACGCGCCAATGCCGGTTCGCACACCGGCTTGATGCAATCGATCGATGACTTCGCCCAGCGTCGGGTTCTCGCCGGGGTTGAGGTAGGCGCGCAGGTCGGGCGTCAGGTCGCCATCGCCCTCGGGCGGCTCGCTCATGGCCACGCGCCTGGGGCTGGACGCGGCCAGCGCCGCACTGGCTGCGGCCGTGGGGCGTGCAGGGAGGGCAGACGCACTTTGGGTGCCTGCGGACGCCGAAGGGGTGCTGAGCACCACCCCGGCAGGCGGTTCGTCGGACGGCAGGGTCGCCCAATAGGCCACCCCGCCGGCGACCAGGAGCAAAGCAATGACGAGGTAGCCGAAAGACGGGCCGAACGACCGCCCTTCGACCACCGAAGTGGCCGGTTGTTTGATGTCAACACGACCCCGCGCGTTCATTGCTCAGCTCGCGGCGCTCAAGGAGCGGTCGGGTTGCCAACCGACATGGCCCAGCCGGTGCGCTCGTGGGCGTAGCGGTCCCAGATCGGGCTCTTGCCGTTGGTGAACGACGTGTAGCGCGGCGAAGCCGAGCCCGATGCCGTTCCGGTGAAACCGGTCGATGCGTTGCCACCGGTGTAGGTGGGGTGGATGTCGTCCGACTGGATGTAGTCAATCGTGCTGCTGGCGCTGACACGCTTGAGGTTCGCGTCCTTGATGGTCGAACGCAGCGTCTGCGTGATGCGCGTCACGTAGCTGGCTTCGCTCTCGCCCGGCACGTACTTGATGGCTTCGGAGTCCACGAGGCCGTC